>NZ_VKGK01000055.1 GCF_007197645.1 Shewanella hanedai | reverse complement strand
CAGTTCAATATCCTAATCAGAAAATGAATTAGGTGTTCTAAATGAACCGCCCTGTGCGGAGCCGCATGCAGGGTGGTGTGGGGGCTGGAGGTTAGATACCTCCGGCTACCCGATTATGTTTTTACCAAGAGTAAGAAGCAAGTGTTACTACCCCTGAGTTGTATACTTTACTATGTGCTTTCATATCGCCATAGCCTTGATAGTCAAAAACAAGCTGTTTGAAAGAAGATATAATAAAATCATTACCCGACACCTCAACTTTCAGAGGCTTAGTAAAAACAAGATACAATTGATTATCTAATTCTAGAATCAACTTATTATCTCGATCTACGGTGAGCGTAGTTCGGTGCTGATTATCAAAGGGGCGACCAAACCACCCATCCGGTAATTGGAGACCAAACACACCATTCTTTTTATTCCAAGACTCGAATTCATTCATATTTAAAACTTAACAGCTTATTCAATAGCAGCACGATAACGTTCCAGGCTGCTCAATTCACATACCAAAGATACCATTGCTAAGTCATTGTTGTAAATCGAATATTTATTATTAATAGGTAAACGTGCTAAAATACTGCCGGAGAAAGAATGCGTCTTTGTTTACGAGGTATACACACACTTTTCAATATCTTTTAGTGGGTTGATATATAAGGATTTTATATCTTATCACAAAATTGTCGATGCGTAGAAAGCTCATTTTACGCATCCTTTGACGCCATAATTATCTCAATTTCGAGCAAATCCGTTATACCACTTCCTTTTCCAACGAGCTATAGGGTAATCAGGGATTTGGGGCATTGGTAAATGCATGTTAACTGGATATGAAGTAGTACCCATTAAGGTACGGCAACGCAATACTGAAACCTCAGGTAACAACCTTAACCACTATGCACAACGTATTGCTGCCCACTCTTAAACAACTAATTACTCGATTTTGTCGTTCTCCAGTAACTGCACGATTGTTAAAGGAGTAAGTCGTTGCCCCATTAAAGCAGCGCAATTTGTATACCCAATATTATTTGCAATTTTGTGAACATAAGTATTCGCATCTTGGTTTACTTTATAGACATAGTGCTGCGCTAACAAATTTGACTTAACAAAGTCTATAGCATGATCTAAGAATTTTAGTTTCCAGTGCTTAGTTAGCGAAATCACTTCTGACTTATGAACTTGGCTTAAGTTTAAGTTAGGGTCAAATGCAACGTTAGGGCTGGAATGAAGTACAGAAGCCTTTTGAAGTAGTAGTGCTTCAAGCAGAGGATAATTATTTAATCTATGGTCAGCTACCTCACACTTACTTTGTCTCTCTATCCATTCATTATGATCAAGGCCAAACTCACCATAAGTAGCATATGATAGGAAATAACCACGTACATTACTGTCTAATCTCACATTAGAAGGAGATAAAAGCCGATTGGTTGCTTGGTGGCATACACCTGTCACTCCATAACGTATACCTACATTTCCCTGAGAAATACATTCTGAAATATCAGAATCACCCATCCCCTCAGCACAAGGCGAACCACCTTTTGCCGCACCAAAACATTCCCATTTTTGACCTTTGCTGCTTTCAACGTAGGTATGATCTAAAAAAGATTTTAATACACGATTAGATACAGAAATCTTATATGCCGTTAATATATCCATGTTGTCTCTGCTAATTTGTAGTCACAATAATTAATCTAAAGTCATAATATTTATGCGTTACGCTGTTTCACGGGTTAGACCAGTCAAAACGAGAATACACGTTTTTTCTTGACTCATACAGTCTAAAAAAGCGTGCATAATTTCTTTTATTCTATTGAATTTACGGTACTTAGCACTTTTACTCAATAGACATTAGTGAACATAGCTGGAGTGTCCTCTGATATGTGACACAAAAGCTAAATAATACTGTATAAACACTGTTTATCAGCTCTTTCCAACTGATGAGATAAAGTAATGCAAATAGGCCAATGCGTATTTAGCAAAATGATACTTCTAACAAACTTTGGGGCAGAAATGGCTTAGAGTGATCACTTATAGCAGAATAAACAAGAAGGATTAAACTCCGTTTAAAGAGGGTTTAAATCGATTCAAAAACTAGATTTGAACGCGAGTAGGGCATGTGAAAAGTAATCAATATCCTCTAAAAATCTAGCTACGTGCCGTAGCTCAAACATTTTCCCAAACCATCCGAACTGATAAATTGCTAGATTTTGTGGGTTTATTTGATTTTAAGCTGACTTCATTTCCCAAACCATCCGAAACGAATTCCCAAACCAAGCGACGCGCTACAAACAGCCACACATAATTTCTCTTCTACCTTAGTCTAAGATTGATGACTAAATTAGCAACGTGTTGACGTGTACGTAAGCCTATAAGTGGTTGTTAAATAATGTTTAACTTATGGGTTAATACTAAAGTTACCGTTGGCGTTAGACTAAGGTCGCGATTGTTGTTGTATTTTTGCTTGATAGATTAACGATGACTTAAATAAAAAAATTATCACAGAGGAGTCGCTATGAGTTTTGAAAGCAACGACAAAGCAGAAGGGTATTGGCGCGAGAATTTACGCTTAGTGCTTGGTTTATTGGTCATATGGGCAGCGGTATCATTTGGCTGCGGTGTTTTATTAGTAGATGTGCTCAATGAGTTTCATTTCATGGGCTTCAAATTAGGATTCTGGTTTGCACAACAGGGTGCAATGTACGTGTTTGTGGCACTGATTTTTGTCTATGTCGTTAAAGCGAATGCATTAGACAAAAAATACAATGTTCACGAAGACTAACATTTAACCTAGATAAGGAGCGGTGAGATGGATGTACAAACTCTAACGTATTTAATTGTGGGCGTAACGTTTGCCCTATATATCGGCATTGCGATCTGGTCCAGAGCGGGCTCGACGAAAGAATTTTATGTTGCAGGTGGCGGTGTCCATCCTGTGATGAACGGTATGGCAACAGCGGCCGATTGGATGTCTGCTGCATCATTTATCTCGCTTGCGGGTATTGTGTCATTTACCGGCTATGATGGTTCGGTTTATCTGATGGGCTGGACGGGCGGTTACGTACTGCTTGCACTGTGTATGGCTCCTTACCTACGTAAATTTGGCAAGTTTACGGTACCAGACTTTATTGGTGACCGTTATTACTCTCAGGCGGCACGTACAGTGGCCGTTATTTGCGCCATCTTTATCTGTTTCACTTATATTGCAGGGCAGATGCGTGGTGTCGGCGTGGTGTTCTCTCGTTTCCTTGAGGTGGATGTCGAAACCGGGGTGTATATAGGCATGGCTGTGGTCTTCTTTTATGCGGTTCTTGGTGGCATGAAAGGGATCACTTACACTCAGGTTGCTCAATATTGTGTGCTTATTTTTGCTTTCATGGTGCCCGCTATTTTCATCTCTGTGATGATGACGGGTCACGTGTTACCACAAATTGGTTTTGGTGCAGAACTGATTGATGCTGCGGGTAATGGTACCGGGGTTTATCTGCTCGATAAGCTAGATGGTCTATCTGCGGAGCTGGGTTTCTCTCAGTACACTGAAGGCTCTAAGAGCATGATTGATGTGTTCTTTATCACAGGTGCATTAATGTTTGGTACTGCGGGTCTGCCACACGTTATTGTTCGTTTCTTCACTGTTCCTCGTGTGAAAGATGCACGTATCTCTGCAGGTTGGGCATTAGTTTTTATCGCGATTATGTACACCACTATTCCTGCATTGGCTGCTTTCTCTCGTGTGAACATGATTGAAACCATTAATGGTCCTGAGTCGACAGGTGTCGCGTATGAAACCGCGCCTGAATGGATTAAGAACTGGGAGAAAACAGGGCTTATTACTTGGGATGATAAGAATGACGATGGCAAGATTTATTATGCTAAAGGCCCTACCAATGAGATGAAGATTGACCGCGATATCATGGTATTGGCTACGCCTGAAATTGCCAATCTTCCAGCTTGGGTTATTGCACTGGTTGCAGCGGGTGGCTTAGCGGCGGCACTATCAACATCTGCGGGTCTGCTCTTGGTTATCTCAACGTCGGTATCTCATGACTTGTTGAAGAAAAACTTAATGCCAGATATCTCCGATAAGAAAGAGCTGATGTTTGCACGTATTGCTGCGGCTCTGGGAATTGTGATGGCGGGGTACTTCGGGATTAATCCGCCAGGCTTTGTTGCGGCAGTGGTGGCCATAGCCTTCGGCTTAGCGGCATCATCACTGTTCCCTGCGATTATCATGGGTATCTTCTCTAAGACCATGAATAAAGAGGGCGCTATCTCCGGTATGGTTATTGGCCTGCTGTTTACCGCTTCGTACATTGTGTTCTTTAAGTTCATGAACCCAGAGATTAACAATGCGGATCACTGGTTCATGGGTATTTCACCAGAAGGTATCGGTATGTTAGGTATGTTAGTGAACTTTGGTGTTGCATTTTCGGTTAGTAAATTCACCACTGCAGTTCCTGATGATGTTGTTGCTATGGTTGAGTCGATTCGTTTCCCTAAAGGGTCTGGCGAAGCACACGACCACTAGTTAGTGATTGTATTCACTTTACAAAAAGAGCGCTTCGGCGCTCTTTTTTTCGATACAATCTCTTAAGCCATTAGTCGAATATCTGCATCAGCTTGAATTTGGTATGGTTTTATTACTTAACATTGTGGTAGTCGATCTATGGATACAAGTGAGCTTCAACCCATTACCGATTTTATTCAGGGACTCGTGCCCTTTGATAGCTTGTCTCATTCAACATTGGCACGATGCTGTAAAAGCTTAAGTGTCGGCTATTACAGTAAAGCTTCAACATTTGTCCCCTTAGATGAAACTGACCCACAGCTTTATATTGTTCGCAGTGGCGCTTTTGAGGTGAGAAGTGATGATGGCGAGTTACTGGATCGTTTAGGTGAGGGGGATTATTTTGGTTTTCCTTCACTTTTATCCGGAGAGAAAGTCAGTAACCGGGTGCGCATTTTAGAAGATGGGTTGGTCTATCACCTGGATCCAGATACTTTCGATTATTTGCGTGTTGAGAGTCGGCAGTTTGATCGGTTTTTTAATCGTGCTTTTGCAAAACGGCTTCGTCATCAGGCTAGGTTTAAAGCCAAAGAGTTAACCACAACCAGCCGAGTCAGTGCATTAATGTCTAATAATCCTTTGATTATCGATGTAAATGCTTCTGTCTGTGAGGCGGCGAGAAAGATGCGAGAGCGCAGAGTGTCTTCAGTATTGGTGATCGATAACCACAAGTTGTGCGGTATTTTAACCGACAGAGATCTGCGTAATCGCGTGTTGGCCGAAGGACAAGATGGCAGCTTACCTGTGCATCAAGCCATGACAACACAACCCAAAGTACTCAGCTCTAATGCATTGGTGTTTGAAGCCATGCTTTTGATGAGTGAGCACGGTATTCATCATCTGCCCATTGTCGATGATGAGAGAGCGGTGGGGGTGCTGACCAGTACCGACATTTTACGAGGACAAAGTTCTCAACCTTTACTCTTGATTGGTGAAATAGAGCGCCAGAGTAACTTAGATAGTCTTATTTCAGTCAGTAAACAGATCCCTTTGCTTTTGCAGAACTTAATCAGCGCAGATGCCAGAGCGGAAGAGATAGGCCGCGTGTTAACGTCGGTGACAGATGCGCTGACGCGTAGATTGATCATATTGAACCAAGCGTTACTGGGAGAAGCGCCAATGGCGTTTTGCTGGTTAGCGTTTGGCTCTCAAGGACGCCAAGATCAGGCTGCATGTTCAGATCAAGATAATGGATTACTCTTGGCACATGAACCTGATGAAGCAGCGTCTGGCTATTTTGAGGCATTAACCAAGGCGGTATGTAGTGGCTTAGATCAGTGCGGGTACATCTATTGCCCAGGGGATATCATGGCGCAAAATCCTAAGTGGCGAATGAGTTTGTCTCAGTGGCAAAGTAAGTTTGCCAGATGGGTTGATACTCCCGAGCCAAAAGCCTTGATGCATGCCAGTATCTTTTTCGATATGCGATCTGTTTTTGGCCCAAGTTCCCTGTTCGACAGTTTGCAAGATAAGGTGTTAGCCAATACCAAAGGTAACGATATTTTTCTCGCGGGGATGGCCAATAACTCACTGGTAGAGTCACCGCCTTTGGGCTTTTTTAAAAAGTTTGTGCTTGAACGCGATGGTTCTGAAGTGAAGGGGATCGATCTGAAGCATAAAGGCAACGCGTTAATTAATGATATCGCCCGAGTTTATGCATTATCGGCTGGGATTAAAGAGGTCAATACGGCTAAACGGATCCGTGCTTTGATGGAGCAAGATATTATTAATCGTAAAGATGCACTTAACCTTGTTGATGCCCACGAGTTTATTGCCCATATGCGATTATCAAATCAGGGCTATCAATACACTCATGCCTTACCTATCTCTAATTACCTTCAACCAAAACACCTGTCGTCTTTGGTGCGGCATCAATTAAGGGATGCCTTTAAGGTGGTACATGATGCTCAGTCCGGCATAAAGCTTAAATTTACCCGGAGTTTCTGAATTGCTGTCTCTGAATCTGCTAAAGGTTAGACTTTTCTGGCGTGCATTGAGAGCGAAGAGTGAACGTCTTAAGGCTTATTACCTTGCTCAAAAAGCGATATTAGCCACCAATGTTATGGAGGCGCCTTTGTTGGCGATCGATCTTGAGATGACGGGGTTAGATGCTCAGTTTGATCAGATACTGAGCATTGGTATTGTGCCCATAGAAAATGGTCGGCTTATCTTGTCAAAAGCTGAGCATAAGCTGGTTAAAATTGAAGGGAGCGTCGGACAAAGTGCGGCGATTCACGGCATCTTAGATCATCATCTTGATGGGGCGGTTTCTCCAGAAGTCGCAATGGCGTGGTTTGCCGACAAATGCCATGGACAGATATTGGTCGCACATCACTCTCCGTTAGATTTGGCTTTTTTACAAAAAGGGTTGTCAGTGCATTTTCATCAAACAGTGAAATTGATGGCCATTGATACCTTGGGATTAGAGAAACGCAGATTAATGCGTCAACATGAAGTGCTTAAAGAGGGGGCATTACGGCTTGGTGCGAGCCGCGAACGTTATGGTTTACCTGTATATGCAGCCCACAATGCGCTGATCGATGCCATCGCTTGTGGAGAGCTGTTACTTGCACAGATAAGTGCAATAGGTCAGGGAGACAAAGTCAGTGTTGCTGAAGTACTCTCTTAACTAAACGGGCTCGTTGAGCGTATTAAGGGGATTCCATTTCATCAAGACGACTTTTAAGTCGTCTATTTTATAGGGCTTACGGACAATATCATCCATTCCACACTGCTTACATTGCTCAATTTCTGTTGATGTCGTCCCTGCTGTGAGGGCGATGATAGGTTTGGTGTAATTTTGTTTGCGTAACTCTCTTGTGGCTTGATAACCGTCAACAATGGGCATTCGGCAGTCCATAAAGACAATGTCAACCTGAGTGTTGCTCAAAAAGTCGATTGCTTCTTGCCCATTATCAACAATGTAGGGAGGAATATTTAGTTTGGCTAGCATCATCTTTATGAGTACTTGATTGATGTGGCTATCTTCAACCACTAAGATTTTTAACGAGTCGAAAGTGGTGTAGTTAAATTCGGGTTGCAAAATGGCCTTCTGAGGAGCCGAGATCTTCAGCGGTAAAGCGACGGTGAAACTACTCCCGGCATTCAGTTTACTTTCAATATCTACCTGTCCGTGCATCTCATTAACCAGCAGTTTGCAGATGGTTAATCCTAAACCTGTGCCTTCATAGAGACGATTACTGCGGTTGTTGACTTGAGTAAAAGGGTCGAAAAGCGTGGTTAAATTTTCTTCGGGAATACCACATCCAGTATCGGACACCACAAACCTAAATGAAGATTGGTGCCAATCAAGCTTGACTGAGATCTTTCCCTTCTCGGTAAATTTGATGGCATTGCCGATGAGGTTAACAAACAGCTGCTTAATTCTATCGGAATCGCCGATGAGGTAATGAGGTGTATCGGGGTCAATAGTAAAATCGAAATCTAATTTTTTTTCACTGGCCTGTGCTGAAAATGTATCTTGGATAACTTTACATAATTGCACCGGTGAAAATATCACTTCGTGTAATTCCAGCATTCCTGCATTGATTTTACTGATATCGAGTAGGTCATTGATGATGACCTTAAGCAGCTCCCCAGATTGGAACATGTTGTTGACGAGTTTTTCTTGATAGTCACTCATCGGTGTCTCAATCAAGAGTTCAGTATTACCCAATAAACCATTCAGAGGTGTTCTCAATTCATGATTGATCATGGCCACAAAATCTTTGGTTGAACGCTCAGATTGTTCAGCTCTGCGTTTTTGCGCCAGCGTTTTATCTAACAAGGCTTGTCTTTGATGGGCTGCAAATATCATATCTGCAAATAGGAGTAGCTGTTTTTCAATGGCGTCAAGCCAAGTCAATGGAACACTCAAGGTGATGTAAAGTGCACCCAAAGTGTGCTTGTCAGCTCCTAGATTAACCACGAGTTGTCTATTCGAGCTTACTGACTCAGTGCTTTGATCTTGGATGAGGCCTGCTGAAAAGCGGCTTTGATGCCCAGTTTCCAATTCTGTATTAAAGATCAGCTTGCTTGACTCTATGTGGTTTATTCCTGAGAGTTCCTCCATTAATCGTTGTAATAATTTATCTGAGAGAGGGTGTTGCAAAAAAGTTTGGTTAAACGCCAGTAGGATAGATTCTAGGTAACTTTTTAATTTGATTAGGGCGGTATCTTGGTTGGATTGTTGTTGAACACTGAATAGAGAGGCTTCGACCTCTTGTTTTGCAACATAGAGTTCCCGACTTTTTTCATTAAGTAGTTTTTCAGCTTCTATTCGTGCACAACGCTCTCTGTGCGCTTTGCGGGTAAGCACTTCAATGGTTTTCAACAAATCAGGATCTTGGCTTGTCATAGGGTCATGTTTGCCTTTTAAATCCAACGACTCATCCTTAAATAATTGAATATTATTAAACTTTTAAATGATGTTGTTAGGTTCTTTTAATTAAAGCTAGTGGACACTTAAGCTTTTAGCAATTTAACGCGAAGTCGGCGGGAAACGATGTGGTGAATACGCTTGTTGAGCCGGGCACTTTAGCGAGATTGGTTATCTTGGTAGATTTAGTTACATTTGTTGTATGTCATTCCTAAGTAATATTTCCTAGATTGGTATTAATCCTCATTTTTTAGCTACATATTCGGGAGCAGGCTTATGGCATTACCTTTACTTTGGCTCGGCAGTGCTGCATTGGGCGCTATTCTTTTGGCTGATGAGCGCGAAAAACGTCACCAATTAACCTTAAATCGACGCCGTGGGGTTGCACCAAAAACACTTGAGGAGTGTGAGACTGCTGCACTTTCGCCCAGTGCGTGGCAGACAGGGAATAGTAAAGTGAAGCCACAACCAGGATCCATTGTCTGTTGTTTTGTTTATGGATTGATAGAGCACACTGGGATTTGGTTGGATGAGCATACCTTAATAGAGCTGCATGGCAGTGGCTTGGTCAGAGCAGTTTCAACTAAACGTTTTCTAGCTGGTCGTACTGGGAGCAAAATATTCGTGGCTTGTAGTCATGATCATCAGGTGTTGGTTGAACCCGCTATGTTGGCAAAAGCGGAGCAGGCTATTTTTACCTACCGTGAATACGATCTCTTCGATAATAATTGTCATCGATTTGTTTGGTCTTGCTTAAGTGGTAAGGAGGAATCGTTGCCCAGCTTTAATGACTTAAACAAACGGCTTGCGATTCATTTTAATCAAAGCTTATATTGGGACGAAGCTGAGCTGGACATTTAATCCGCATAACCTCATCGACATCTACTGACTACTGGGCCTCTATTTTCCCTATCTATGTGGATGAATCTGATAACAATAGTGAATAACTAATAGCATAATAAGATTGACAGCCAGCCACTATCAAACATCTTCCTGAAAATAATTGACCTTATACTCAATTATTAAAAATTATTGAGCCATAACCTTAATATCTTGGTATTGTTGATAAGCTCTATGGCGCGCCTGAATAATATTTACGGCGGCAATGACCCTATCTATTGCTTTGTCATAGACGATTATAAAAAATTGCTAATGCATTACCGAGTAAAACTCGTGTTAATCGCAGTAGAGAACATCACTATCGACACCAGGAAAACACTATGCAAATCGGAATACCAAGGGAGATCCTTAATCAGGAGAGCCGGGTAGCCGCGACCCCAGCCACTGTGATTCAGCTTAAGAAATTAGGTTTCAGTGTTGTTGTGCAACGCGGTGCCGGAGAGGCTGCAAAGTTCAAAGATGAAGCGTATCAAGAAGCGGGTGCTGAGATTGTTAGCCTCGAAGAAGCGTTTCAAGCTGATCTCATATTGAAAGTCAATGCGCCCACTATTAATGCTGACACTGGCGTTGACGAAACCGATCTAATGAAAGCCGGTGCGACAGTCGCAAGTTTTGTATGGCCAGCTCAAAATCCTGAACTGTTAGAGAAGTTTAAAGCGAAAGGCATAAACCTACTCGCTATGGACATGGTGCCGCGTATTTCACGTGCCCAATCACTCGACGCTCGTAGCTCATTAGCTAACGTAGATGGTTACCGCGCAGTGATTGAAGCGGCTAATCATTTTGGTCGTTTCTTTACTGGTCAAATTACGGCTGCAGGTAAAGTACCGCCAGCGAAAGTGTTGATCATTGGCGCTGGTGTTGCAGGTCTTTCTGCTTTAGGCGCCGCTGGTAGCTTAGGTGCTATTGTTCGCGCTTTCGATACTCGACCTGAAGTGAAAGAGCAGATCAACTCCATGGGCGCTGAATTCTTAGAAGTCGACTTCGAAGAGGAATCAGGCGCTGGTGATGGTTATGCCAAAGTCATGAGTAAAGAGTTTATTGACGCAGAGATGGCCTTGTTCCGTGAACAAGCCAAAGACGTTGATATTATTATTACCACGGCACTTATTCCGGGTAAGCCTGCACCAAAATTAATTTTAGCTGACATGGTCGGCTTGATGAAACCTGGCAGCGTGATTGTTGATCTTGCGGCAGCGAATGGCGGTAACTGTGAACTAACAGTGCCTGGTGAAGTGGCTGTGGTTAACGATGTGACGATTATCGGTTATACCGAGCTTTCACGTCGTCTACCTACTCAAGCAAGTCAGTTGTACGGCACAAACTTAGTTAATCTGCTTAAGCTGATGGTACCTGAGAAAGATGGTAACTATGAGATTAACTTTGATGATGAAGTGATCCGTGGTGTTGCAGCGGTTAAAGATGGTGAGATCACATTCCCGCCGCCTGTCATACAGGTCAGTGCTCAACCTCAAGCAAAAGCTGCTGAGGCTGTTGCTGAGGTTGTTGAGAAGAAAAAGAATCCTTGGATTAAACCTGTATTGGTTGCCGTTGCTGCAAGCTTGTTTGGGCTTATCGCTAACTCGGCGCCCGCTGACTTCCTACAACACTTTAGCGTGTTTGTACTGTCATGTGTCGTTGGTTACTACGTGGTTTGGAACGTGAGTCATTCACTGCATACACCATTGATGAGTGTCACGAATGCCATCAGTGGCATTATTGTTGTTGGTGCACTGGTACAGATGAATAGCGACAGCACGGCTGTGTTGATCTTGTCTGGTATCGCGATACTTATCGCCTCTATTAACATTGCCGGTGGTTTCACCGTCACTCAGCGTATGCTGAAAATGTTCCGTAAAGACTAAGGGGATTGACGAATATGTCTATAGGATTATTAAGTGCGGCTTATTTGGTTGCCGCAGTCCTGTTTATCTTCAGTCTTGCTGGCTTAAGTAAACAGGAAACCGCTCAACGCGGAAATATCTTGGGTATTATCGGTATGGTGATTGCGATTGTTGCAACCCTAGCCAGTACTCAAATTGATGGTAACAGCTGGATTGTTACTGGTGCAATGGCGATTGGTGCTGCGATCGGTGTGCGTTTAGCACTGAAAGTCGAGATGACCGAAATGCCTGAGCTAGTGGCTATTCTTCACAGTTTTGTGGGTATGGCTGCAGTGCTTGTGGGTTTCTCAAGCACATTAGATCACGGCGCGTTAATGGATGCAGTGACGGGGCATATCGATCCTGTGGCTAAAGGTATTCATGATGTCGAAGTCTTCTTAGGTATCTTTATCGGTGGCGTGACCTTTACAGGTTCTGTTGTGGCGTTCGCTAAGTTACGTGGACTAGTGAGCAGTTCACCAAAGGCACTGCCTGGTGCACATTGGTTGAACCTAGGTATGCTGGTTGCTTCTGTTATTCTTGGCATCTACTACATGCAAACAGATGCGACGAGTGCATTAGTGCTAATGACGTTAATTGCTTTCGTCTTTGGTTACAACTTGGTATCGGCCATTGGCGGCGCAGATATGCCTGTGGTTGTCTCTATGCTTAACTCTTATTCAGGTTGGGCTGCAGCGGCTGCTGGTTTCATGCTAGGTAACGATCTATTGATTATTACCGGTGCGTTAGTCGGTAGTTCTGGTGCGATTCTTTCATACATTATGTGTAAAGCGATGAATCGCTCATTTATCTCGGTGATCTTAGGTGGTTTTGGCACCGAAAGTGGCACTGCGGTAGCCAGTGATGCAGATCAAGGTGAGTATCGTGAAACCCAAGCGGCAGATGTGGCTGAGATGCTGAAAAATGCACGTAACGTTATCATAGCCCCTGGTTATGGTATGGCGGTTGCTCAAGCTCAATATCCGGTTGCTGAACTGACTCAAAAGCTGCGTAAACGTGGCATTAATGTGCGCTTTGCTATTCATCCTGTTGCGGGACGTTTGCCTGGCCATATGAACGTGCTTTTGGCTGAAGCTAAACTTCCTTACGATATCGTGATGGAGATGGATGAGATCAATGATGATTTCGCCAACACTGATGTCGTGCTTGTTATCGGTGCGAACGATACCGTTAACCCAGCAGCGAAAGAGCCTGGTAGCCCAATTTCGGGTATGCCAGTGCTTGAAGTCTGGAATGCTGAGAACGTAGTGGTGTTTAAACGTTCGATGGCAACCGGTTATGCTGGTGTACAGAATCCACTCTTCTTTAAAGAGAACTCTGAGATGCTGTTTGGTGATGCAAAAGAAAGCGTTAATAAAATCTTAGCGAATATCTAAAGTTCTTCACCGCGAGTACAAGTGAAAAATGCCAGTCAGCAATGACTGGCATTTTTTTATGATTGAATAAAAAAGAGCGTTAACGAGGTCTGTATTCTTACGAATAGCAATCAGTAAAGGAAGTGTTATGAACAAGGCTGGGTTGAGTTTTATCGCGCTAACGGCAATGTTGTGGAGTGCAAACCTATCTGCATCACAGCAGCCAATTGAGCAATGTGCAGGAATGCAGGTACAAACATTAGGGGCCGGAGGGCCTGAAATTAACGATGGCTTGGCATCGACATCATTTCTGGTTTGGATAAACGGCAAAGGAAGTGTCATGGTCGATGCTGGTGGAGGTAGCTCACTGAATTTTGAGCAATCAACAGCGAACTTTAATGATTTGCAGGCCATCTTATTGACGCATTTACATGTGGACCATAGCGCGGCGCTTCCCGTCTATATTAAGGCGGGCTTCTTCACTGGAAGAGATCAGCCTTTGGGGATTTTTGGCCCCAATTCAGCAGCAAACTTCCCATCGACGACTGAGTTTGTTTCAGCGCTGTTCGATGATAGACAAAAGAGTGCTTTTCCTTATCTATCTGACAATGTTAGGCAGCAAGCTTCGACTGATTACTTGATACAGCCTCATAATATTGTGCCTGATAATAAAGTCTGGCAACAAGCATTAACAGATGAACTCTCAATTGCAGCCATTAATGTACTTCATGGACCTGTGCCCGCTTTAGCTTGGCGAGTGAGTTTAGGTGAATGCTCAGTAACCTTCAGTGGGGATATGAATGGTCGTAGTGGCAATTTGCCTGTTTTAGCTGAAGGAACACAGCTGTTAGTGGCAAATAATGCCATTGGTCAAGAGGCTGGGCGGGTTGAAAAAAGCTTGCATATGACACCTCAAACCATCGGCGAAATAGCGCAGCAGGCAAAGGTTAATCAATTGATGTTGGCGCATTTTATGTTGCGTAGTACAAAGACATTGGATGAGTCACTTGCGATAATAAAAGCAGATTTTACTGGTAAGGTGATGTTGGCGAAGGAGCTTGAGAGCATTCAGGTTAAATAGCACTCTATTTTAAGAAATGTGATTATGTTTTACCATTATAAAACTTAAGTTTGAATGTTTTATATTTATTGAGATCGTTAAGTATTGTTAAATGAGTTTAGTTTCATACTGGTCATTAAGCTTATGGTATTCAATGAGTCATGAGCTTACTCTCCTCAAAACCTAATTGATGTTGGTTTTATTGTTGGAAGTGTTGATCTGATGAACCACGCTATTTTTGCGGACTCACTTACTCGATATCAAGGGCATTATTTATGGAAAGTACGAAAGTTTTATTGAAAAATGATCAGAATAATCATCTCAATGATCAAATTGAGCAGTTTGATACTTTTCCACCTTTGGTGAAAAAGACCAACACTGAACTCTTTAACTCCTTATGTGAAGCATTCAATACTGATGATGTCACTCCAACCTACATTCGCGGCTACAACTAGTACTGATGAGTATTCCCAGTCTGGAACTGTAACTTGGCTGGGTTATTCATCACTTCTCCTGTTATTATCTCTGTTCCCCCATTTCCGTGTATGACTCTGTCTCTTGATTGTAAGTCGCTATATTTCTGTAATGGCAATATAAAGTGGCCTCTACTAAGCTTTGTACATTGAAGGAGAGTCATTTTTAGGTAAGAAGAAACTGACTTTGTGTAAATGAATGAGTCAGTTATAAGGGTGAGCAGAATTGACCTATACAGATATATTGTCCCTGTACTACCCAACAAGCCCTGAAAATGAACAGAACTATCTGGAGCGAGTTCACCGTTTTTTCAGTTACTCAATATCAAACATGCTTGTATTGGTATTTGGTGCCTTTGTCATTTCGGTTGTGCTTTCCTACTACGGTAGTAATACAAGGGATACCTATGTCCTATTCTTTGCGACTGTGCTTGTTGCTATGGTCGTTATGTTCATCTCTAAACATGTCGATAAACATAAACCTGAGAGACAAGCGCTAGTCAGATTCCTTATTTATAGAGTTGTCTTAGGTTGTCTGATTGGTCTACTTTATGGTGTGGCTATTTTTCTGCTACCCAAACCCGTTGAAGAAGCAGCCGTGTTATTTCTGCTATGTATCTATCTCTCTGTGATAGGTGTGGCCATTTTTCAATATTCCATGATACCCGCTTATTACATGATGTTTGTGTTGAGTGTATTGATGCCTGTGATGCTGTATTTCATTATGATTAATAGCACTTTTGGAAACTTGGTTATTTTCTTTTTAGTGTCGTGCTCATCGGTATTCATCAGTAAAGGGCTTAAAGTCTCTAAAAAAGATATTCGTTCAATCACAGTGAATCTCAGGTTAAAGGCCGAAGTGGCTGAGCATGTGATAACCAGAGAGAAGCTGAAGGAGATGGCGTTATTTGATAGCTTGACCAAAGTGGCCAATCGGCATTTATTTGAAGACAGCGCCGAAGACTCTCTTGAACGTGCTAAAGCCAATAAGCAATCTATCGCTCTGCTTTACATTGATCTCAATAATTTTAAAACGATTAACGACAGTTTTGGCCATGAAGTGGGCGATCAAGTGTTAATCGAAGCTGCAAACAGGATTCAACAGAAAATCCGCCATTCTGATCTGGTGGCTAGGTTTGGTGGTGATGAATTTGTGGTCGTGCTTGAAAATTACAGTTTAGATGTGGTTAAAGCAGATTTAATCGATAGCATTCGCGCGACACTCAACGAAGATATTGAGATTGAAGGTAAGCGGCTTGAATTAAGGGCCAGTGTTGGTGTTGCTATGTTTCCCAAAGACGGTAACAGTTTACGAGACCTTCTGCATAATGCCGATAGTAGAATGTATAACCAAAAAAAGGTGCATTAGCGGTAACATTCATTGTTTTATGTGCTCATCCCTTGAAGATTACAGCTCTTAAACTGTTCTCACTCCGCGATATCGACAACGCATTACAAATCATAAAGCAGATACAAAAACACCAGCACAATGGCTGGTGTTTTGATTGGTATCATTCTTAGCGATTAGCCACAAAAATGTTTAACGGCTTTACTGACCAATTCAACACCTGTTTGATCACAAGGTGGTAGCTGTGCATCGCTGGTATTAATTGGCGTAACTCTGTCGCCCCACTTAATCAAGGCTGCAGCAGAGGTGAGACCCGCACCGAAAGCACAAGACAGAATCGTTTGACCCGCTTTAATCTTCCCTTGCTCTAGTGCATCGCAGATAGCAATAGGGATAGTGGCAGCAGAGGTATTACCATAGTTAGCAATATTGACGATCGCTTTCTCTTTTGGGATCTTCATACGGCTGATAAGCGTATCAATAATGCGCTCGTTGGCTTGATGAGGAATAACCCAATCAACATCGTCTTTACTGATCTCGCACTTATCGAGCACTTTATTGCTTAGCTTGCCCATGCCTGCGATGGCACGTTTAAAGATCTCTTGACCGTTAAACTCAATATAGAATTCAAGTGATTCAGTACTGAATCTGTCCATGGCGGTACCGAAGCCCGCTTTTAGAATATCACGGCCAGCAGGATCGTTGTTAAGCTCATAGCCAAGTACACCAATTTCCTGATCTGTGGCTTCAAGTACAACAGCACCAGCGCCATCACCGAATAATACGGCTGTGTCACGACGTGACCAGTCTAAGTAGAAAGATAAACGCTCAGCACCAATAACCAGTACTTTCTTGCATTGGCCACTTTTAATCTGTGAACTTGCAAGGCCGACACCGTAGAGAAAACCACTGCAGGCAGCATTAATATCAAATGCTGCACACGTAGCGCCAACGTTGGCTTGAACGGTAGACGCGATATTCGGGATCAAGGTATCAGGACTGGCTGTCGCTAAAATGATCATATCTAAGTCGCTGCCTTCGATACCGGCGGCGGCAAGCGCATGCTGCGCGGCCACAGAGGCAAGTTCAGAAGTATTTACATGACTGATATGACGCTGACTGATGCCTGTACGTGATTTAATCCATTCGTCAGAAGTTTCAATGAAAGTTGAAAGGTCATGGTTTGTTAGTGTTGCTGGAGGAACACATTTTCCCCAACCGGTAATTGTGGCGTACTGCATCTAGTTTTCTCTCAAATAAAAAAGGCAGAACCTTGGCTCTGCCTTATCAAACGTAAATTTAGCTTAACAAGTCGTCTGCTCTGCAACTGTGATCTATACCACTTGTTGAGCGACAAGATCGCGGATCTCGCTAGCAGCATGCAGAATATGAGCATGTAATAGCTCAACAGCCTTGTCTATCTCTTTATTCTTGCAGAACCTGAGCAGATCACGGTGATCTTGTTCAGCTCTAGGTATTCCACCTGCAAGCAGTAACTGTAAACGAATATAACGATCACAATTGGTATTTAAACCATGCACAACCTCTAAGGTGTGTGGGCGGTTTGCTGGCTGATATAAACTCGTATGGAAGCGAGTATTTAGCTCACTCCAAGTGGCGACAGCATCTTCATGCTTAAATGCAGACTCTAATTCATCAAGCACTTTTTCAGCTTGAAGAAAATCATCGTCGGTTAAATTGGGTATGGCTTTGGCGAGTAGATCTGTTTCAATCATGGCTCTGAGCTCGAACAGCTCAGTCACTTGCTCGACTGACAGCACGGTTGCTGTCGCGCCCTTGTGGGCTTCAAATTTGACTAAACCTTCAGCTTCTAACTGAAGTAAGGCTTCTCTAACAGGAATACGACTGACATTTAACTCTTCGGCTAATGCACTTTGACGAAGTGGTTCACCAGCTGCGATATCACCAGAAAGGATTTTTTCTCTAAGCACTTCAACGACAACTTGGGTGCGAGTTTTATGGATAATAGGTGTTGATCGGCTCATAGTTTCAATTTTGGCTATTCGTTATTATATTTTATCCTTGTAAGATTACCGTTATTGTCAATATAAATAAAGGGAAACTATCTTCCCTCTATTTATTTATGGTAAATCAAGCAGAGTTTAAAATGTCATCACTTTTGGGTCTGACAGTGATAATTCACTTGGTAAAATTGATTCAGGCATATTTTGATAGCAAATAGGGCGCTCAAAGCGCTTCATTGCCTGACTGCCCACTGAGGTGCTGCGGCTATTCGTGCTGGCTGGATATGGGCCGCCATGATTCATTGAATGACACACTTCTACTCCAGTCGGCATTTGGTTGAAAATCAGACGGCCAACATTGTAGGCCACCGCTTCAATCAAGTCCGAATGTTGTGACAATTCAGCGTCGGTTCCATGAATGGTCGCGGTCAATTGACCTTCTAAATCATCAGCCACTTGTTGCATCTGTGCTTGAGTGTCACATTCAACCAAGATTGCGCATGGACCAAATACCTCTTGCTGTAGCGCTTGTGAGGCTAAATACGCTTCAGCTGAGACTCTTAATGCAATGGGGCGGGTTTGGTGGCTTGCGCTAGCAGCTTGTCCCTGTGCAATTAAATTAACCTGTGGGTTTTTCAATAGCGCATCAATTTGTGCTTGATAGGTCGCAGCTATGCCTGGCGTTAACATTGCCGATGCGGCTAAAGATGAAATATCTTCCGTCACGGTCGCGATGTAACGATTTAACGCATCGCCTGTTTGAGCCACAATGACACCGGGACTGGTACAGAATTGACCGTGGCCCATCAACATTGATTGTACTTGGGTGCTGGCAAGCTGCTCGGCCTTGTCTGACAAAATCTGGCTTAATAGGAATTGTGGATTGGTTGAGCCTAGCTCGCCGTAAAAAGGAATAGGCTCAGCTCTGGCTGCGCATAAGTCAGCTAAGAGTCGACCGACCTTGAGTGAACCGGTGAAACCCACCGCTTTAATTGCACTTTGATTGACAAGATCAACTGATACCTGCGGCGCAGCGCCTTGCACTAAGCTAAATACGCCAGCAGGCATATTACAACGGGTGATGGCTTTTTCGATTGCGCGGGTGACCAACTCACTTGTGGCTGCATGGGCTGGATGCCCTTTAACGATAACACTGCAACCTGCCGCTAATGCAGAGGCTGTATCACCGCCTGCTGTTGAGAACGCCAGCGGAAAGTTAGAGGCGCCAAACACGGCGACGGGACCTAATGGCAATACGCTAAGTCGGGTGTCGGCTTTTGGCAGTGGAGCTCGCTCAGGATTAGCCAAATCAACAAATTTAGGATCAAGTGGCTGACGCAACGTACTGGCAAATAATCTTAACTGGCCACATGTTCTGCCTGTTTCACCTTGAAGTCTGGCCATAGGCAGACCCGTTTCTAAGTGAGCGGTTGTGGTAATGGTGTCTATGTCAGCTTGGATCTCATCGGCTATCGCCTCTAAAAATTTGGCGCGTTGTTCAGGAGTTGTTGAGCGGTATTGATTGAATGCCTGTTTGGCCGCGTTTGCTGCTGACTGGATATCTTGGCTTGATGCACTGGCAAATTGCCAATTCAAGGGCACATTTTCTACTGGATTAAAGCTTGAAAAAGCACCTTTTTCACCGATCCATTCACCCTTGATAAAGTGTTGTCCGGTTATTGCTGTCTTTATTGTGTCTGTCATAATAATTCCTGAATAAGGGTGTCAATTAATGAGTTATTAGTGAAGGTGCTATACCACTTGAAAGCCAAAGGCGTAGGGATCGCTGTCATCAACGATAATGGTGTTGTGACCGGTAATGCGCGCCCAACCTTGAATGCTTGGCATAATGGCGGGGTATTCACCTACCGTGGTTGCCGACTCTATGCGGCCGACAAATTGGCTGCCGATAATACTTTCATGAGTGTACTGATCGCCGACATTAAGCAATCCTTTGGCATAGAGTTGTGCCAGACGGGCACTTGTCCCTGTGCCACATGGAGAGCGATCGATAGCCTTGTCACCATAAAAAACGGCATTAGCTCCGTCAGAACCTTCACTGATGGTGTCGCCAGTCCATAACACATGTGAAATCCCTGAAACCGTGGAGTCATCAGGGTGTACGCACGTTAACTGCTCATGGGCTATTTGGCGCACAATAGGGCTCCAGCGCAGAATGTCTGCTGCAGTCCAATGTCTTAATCCTGGGAAGTTAGCTTGAGGTTCTACGATGACGTAGTAGTTGCCGCCGTAGGAAACATCGATTTTTAATGGACCTAGTTCTGGAATATCGAGGATCACATCACGGTGAGCTAAGTAAGCGGGCACATTGTAAATTTTGACCCAGTCAACTTTGGAATCCGTTTGCTGGAAATCGATATTAATCTGACCTGCTGGTACATCGATAATGAGTTTTCCAGGCGTTTTGGTTGTGAGTAGACCTGACTCAATTGCCGCGGTAATGGTGCCGATAGTGCCGTGACCACACATAGGCAGGCAGCCACTTGTTTCGATAAACAAAATTGAGGCATCAGCAGAGTCACTGCAAGGGGGATACAAAAATGCCCCCGACATCATGTCGTGGCCTCTGGGCTCAAACATCAATGCTTTGCGGATCCAATCATATTGATTGAGAAAATCTTGTCGTTTCTCACTCATGGTGCGGCCTTTAAGATCCGGGTGGCCACTGGTGACCAAACGAACCGGATTGCCACAGGTGTGAGCATCGACGCAAAAAAAGGTTCCTTTTAACATCTCAATCTTACTCCATTTTTCCCGTTCCTCTTGGGTAGGGCAAACAGTGAATATGGGTGATAGAGACTCAACTCATTCACCCATTATTTCAAAGAGGAAGCAGGCAGTTAACCCTTAATCTAAGTTGTACTTATCAAGATCGATACGTGTCGCCATTGCTTCTTGAATGACGTTTTCGACATAAGCTCGCTCTTCACCGATTAACGTCATGCGCGGCATACGGACATTTTCGCTTCCACGGCCCAGGATTTGTTCAGCAAACTTAATGCATTGAACCAAAGTCGGGATAGTGTCTAGGCGTAGTAAAGGCATAAACCAACGGTAGATCTCGCGGGCTTCTTCGATACGACCCGCACGGGCTAGCTTGAATAGCGTGACGGATTCACGTGGAAACACATTTGTGAGACCAGATATCCAACCTGTTGCCCCTAAGAAGATACTCTCAAGCGCGATATCATCAACACCACACAGAATATTGAAACGATCGCCAAAGCGTGACTGTAGTTCAGTCAAACGACGAGTATCGGTGGTGGACTCTTTAATCGCGACAATGTTGTCTTCTTCAGCAAGCGTTGCCGTCATTTCCAAGTTGATATCGATGCCATAACCAACAGGGTTGTTGTAGATCATGATAGGCAACTTAGTTGAACGTGCGACAGTCTGGAAGTGAGCAACCACCTCTCGATCGGTGCCGCGATACACCATAGCAGGCAGTAACATTAAGCCATCAACACCAATCTCTTCGATATCTTGGGCGTACTGGGCTGCTTGCTCGGCAGTATTTTCAGTACAACCAGACAAGACTAAAATACGGCCTTTAACAGTATCGACCGTGTGCTTAATAAACTCGCGCTTTTCTGCCGGGCTCAGTGAAGCATTCTCGCCTATGGTGCCTAGAGCAATAATACCGTCTATACCGTCATTGATGAGATCCTCCAGCATACGGGCATTCGATTCGTAGTTAATCGAACCGTCATCATTAAACTGTGTCGAGATTGCTGGGAAAACACCTTGCCAATTTACTTTCATCTTAAAGACCTCTTTCACTTTTGATACAGATATAAACAGATTGAATTATGTCGAATTTTGGATTATCCCAAAAACCTATAGTATATTGTATACAATAATTCAAAAAATAAAACCCTGTTTTTAGTATTGGTTATATCTGTCGATGTCAAATACTATATATTGCATGCAAAAAATATGGAAGGATGCACCATGAAGCTTAACAATCTACCTTCAGAAGTTGTCAGTAAGCGTCAACAATTCATAACACTCGATGCCCACACAGAAGGGGAACCCTTAAGGAGCATCATGTCTGGTTATCCGGAGATTATGGGGCGAACCATATTGGAGATGCGCCAATACCTGATGGAACATTTAGATGACTATCGCACCTTGTTGATGCATGAACCTAGAGGTCATGCTGACATGTATGGGGCAATCATTACTAGAGCTGTCACCCCAGGAGCGGATTGTGGCGTGCTGTTTTTGCATAATGAAGGCTATAGCAGTATGTGTGGTCATGGTATTTTGGCACTCGTTAAAGTGATGTGTGAAACAGGCACCATTAGCTTAGAGAATGAGCCTAGAGTGATAAAAATCGATACTCCGGCAGGGCTCATTACCGCCAAAGCATCGCGTGACGCTGATGGTAAGATTAAAGCAAGCTTTGAGAATGTAGACTCATGGGCGGAGTCATTAGATTGTTCTGTCATGGTCGAGGGTTTTGGTGAAGTGAACTACGACATTGGTTTTGGCGGTGCTTACTATGCCTATGTCGATGCTGACCTATTGGACATCAGTTGTGGTCGAGAGAACGTATCGCAGCTGATCGATATGGGCAGACGTATTAAACATGCGGTGATGGAGTCTCATGTATTGATTCATCCGTTAGAAAAAGAGTTAAGTTTTCTCTATGGCATCATTTTCACCTCAAACATGGTGACTAATCCACAAGCACATTCACGTCATGTGTGCGTTTTTGCTGATGGCGAGGTGGATAGATCGCCAACGGGAACAGGGGTTGCCGCGCGAATTGCCTTGTTGCATGCCAAGGGAGAGGTCGAGTTAAATCAACCTTTAATGATTGAGAGTATTGTCGACGGAAGGATGATTGTTAGCGCTTTAAGGAAGAGTGAGTTTCACGGCAAACAAGCCGTTATTCCAGAAGTCTCGGGTCGTTCATACATTACCGGGCAGCATCAATTTATTATGGATCCTGATGATCAGTTTCAAACAGGCTTTATGCTGCGTTAATGTCTTGAACTTGAGTTAAAGCATTAATTTCGACATAGAGATAAAACGAAAGGCAAACAGAGTGATGACACTGACAGACAGTAAAGGTTGTGAACAACCACAGAAGGTAAAAGAAAGGGTAACCGTTATCGGTGCCGGTATTGTGGGTCTTACTGCGGGGATCGAATTGCAAAGAGCGGGTTTTCAAGTCGAGATTATAGATAAAGAGGGCGTGGCTGCGGGCGCCTCTAGGGGGAATGCAGGTCACTTCGCGACTGAGCAGGTATTTCCGCTGGCAGATCCGAGCTTATTACCTAAATTACCGGGCATGTTACTCGACCCGCTAGGGCCATTTCGTATTCAACCTCGCTATTTTGTTAAAGCCGTTCCTTGGTTTATTCGTTTCCTGTTTAATATGCTACGGACTAAAAGAGCCCATAATAGCCAAGCGATTAAGCGACTTAATCAACACTCTATTGCCGCCATCAGTGAGCTTGCTACTTTCTGTGGTTGCGAAGATTTACTGCTGTTTAACGGTAGTCTGCTGGTATTTGAAGGAACAGATGTCGCAGAGGTTGAAAAGACCTTTCAACATTATCGCGAAGCAGGGGTTAAAGTCAGAATGCTTAATGGCAAAGAGGTCAGGGAGCTTGAACCTAGTTTGAGTGACACTATTACTCACGGTTTGTACTTTACCCATGTCGGACATACAAGCGATCCTTATCAATTGTGTCATGCATTTGCCAAAAAATTTGTGGCATTAGGTGGGAAATTGATCACCGATGAACTGCAATCAATTGGATCGGATCAGCTCCAACACAAAGCGGTCAGTTTACATCTGGTGTCAGGGGAGGTATTAAAAGCAGATAAGTTGCTTATAGCATCTGGTGCTTGGTCAAAACCTTTTGCTAAACAGTTGGGTCATAATGTGCCGCTTGAATGTGAGCGGGGTTACCATTTGATGATGCCGCAAAAAAGTAGTTTGTCGAGGCCCGTTGCTTCCTATAACAGAAAATTCATTATTACGCCCATGAGTGAAGGAACTCGATTAGCCGGAACCGTTGAATTTGGCGGTTTAAAAGCACCTTTAATTGACGCCCGCGCTGATTGTTTATTTCCCCATGGTAAAGCGCTACTGCCTGAACTGTTCAGTGATGCTAACGCGAGTGACGGTGAGCGATGGCTAGGATTCAGACCTTCTATGCCAGACAGTTTGCCCGTATTAGGAGGCTGTTCTAATCACACCAATGTGTTTTTCTCATTTGGGCATCAACATTTAGGACTGACCTGGTCAGCGATAACTGCCAAGTTAGTGGCTCAACAGATGTCAGGCAAACAACCAGACGTTGATTTGGCTGATTATCGGATTGATAGGTTTAACTAAACTTTTAGTCGTGTTCGAATGAAGGCTGAATACATTTTCTGGTTTAGTTTCCATCTGAGCTGATATTGGCTAGGCTGTTGAAGGTTGTACCTTCATGGTTATTGATCGCTTGCAGCGTACTTATGTGCAAGTAATCTCTCGGTACGCTGGCTCTTGATTTAATAAGAGTCATCCCTGGCCGCTCTACGGTTTCAAACAACGTCCATGTTTAACGGCCAGTTCGATATCCCTATCTCTCGCTCAAAGAGTTCCACTTCGTGTAACTTCGCCCTGAAGTCGAAGCTCGCAGCCGTATCTACACCTGTTCATAAGTCTCTTCGATTTGGCTTTACTTGTTGGGATTTGAAACTGATTTTTGCCCCAAAGTTCGCTAACCTTCTAATGAAGATTGATTACATTTTCTATACATTAGCTGTCATCCTGAACTAGTTTCAGGATCTAGTTTGTTAGTCTTCAAATGAAGGTGGTTACATTTTTTATTTTAGCTTCTGGCAGGATTGATATTTAGTGGTGTATTTGAAGGTCATACCTTCATTGTTATCTATCGCTTGCAGCGTGCTTACGTGCAAGTAATCTCTCGGCACGCTGTAGACCCGTCCCTGGGCGCTCTACGATTTCAAACAACGTCCATGTTTAACGGCCAGTTCGATATCCCTATCTCTCGCTCAAAGAGTTCCACTTCGTGTAACTTCGCCCTGAAGTCGAAGCTCGCAGCAGTATCTACACCTGTTCATCAGTCTCTTCGATTTGGCTTTGCTTGGTAGGCGCTAACTTGTTTATGCCCGTGCGACGTGAAGTCGTATGAAGCGCTGTTCACCGCTTTGAGTGAACCATCTGTATCACCAGATGACCCTATGGCTCTGAATAAAGTAGCGAGCCAGACAATGTAACGAAATTTG
>NZ_VKGK01000054.1 GCF_007197645.1 Shewanella hanedai | reverse complement strand
CCTTACATGGATTCACATATGTTCATCATACTGACTCCCTAGCACTTACCCGACTTGTGGTTATCAGGAAGAACGTCCTCTCACGATTCTGTTCCCGTCCAATGGACTTCGTTACATTGTCAGACTCGCTACTTTATTCAGAGTCTTAGGGTCATCTGGTGATACAGATGGTTCACTCAACGCGGTGAACAGCGCTTCATACGACTTCACGTCGCACGGGCAGAAATGACTTACAAAAATTCTACCAAGTAAAGCCAAATCGAAGAGATTCATGAACAGGTGTCGGTGCGGCTGCGAGCTTAGACTTCAGGGATGAAGTCGTAGAGTGTATAGGGATATATTCACAGCGTCTCGCAGAAGTAACTACACATTCCCCTGTTGGAGGCAATAAACAACCATGAAGCTACGAGCTTCAAGCACACCTGCAAATACCAACTAATCCAAAATCTTCAAGCTGGATCCTGAAACTAGTTCAGGATGACGGTCAAAGAAGCAATTTGCAGCGAAAGTTTAATCAACTCTCAGATTTACACTAAAAAAATGTAATCAGTCTTCATTTAAAGGCGTCTACATTGGGATGATGGACGCTCTGCTTTTCATTCATGTTACGTACTAACCACTTTAGATTGTGAAATATTTAATCTTTGTCTTTATTGAGGTTTGCTTTGAGAAAAGCGCGGGATTTTTCGAGTGCGACTTGAATCTCTGTTTTCATCTGTTGGAGTTCGTTATAGTCTTCAAAAAAATGTGTGTCGACTAAGTGGCGAATATACCTGACGGGAAGTTGATTGAGGGTGACGCAACAGAGATCTGCTAGGTACTCTTCAGGCAGCTCATCGATAAGTCCTTCATCTGATATGAGTTCCATTAGCAGAACTTCGTAATAATTTCTAAGCTCTAGTTGCATAGCTATGCTCCCTGATGTTGGTAATCTATTGCTGCTTTCTATGGAGTGACATCATGTCGGAATTTAGTTTGCTACTAAAATTGATTTTCAGCAATAGGAAATATTCAGCACACCATGTAATCATTCTAGTGCTTGTTTGGTATAACGTCTTCCTTACTAACAAAAAAGGCTATTTTAAATAGGTATTTAGTGAGAGGTAGAGGCGCTGATTGATGTGACGGTGTTATTGAGGGGATGTTCAGAGAGTTAAATGCCAGCTAGAGTTGCTGGCATTTTTAGATTTTTTATACTGTGTTGAATTTACAGTTGTTTAATTGCCCAGCTCATAAATTCTTTTCTTGTGTCAGGATCGGCATGTAACCACCAGTACTGCAGCATTTGTTCAGCATGTTCGGCATCATTAACTTTTTTACCGCTAATCGCATCAACCGGAGCGGGTTTACTCACTGGTGCTGTGATTGATGCTGCGATAGCTACGCCGCCCGTTGCATCTTTTGCCACACTGGTTATGTCTTGACTGTTTCCGCCACCCAAAATACTGCTGACAAATGAGTCTTCGGTAAAGTCAGTTTGCTTGACTGTGTAATCAACAGTGCCGGAGTCACTTCTGGTGATCACCACTTGGGGAGATTTAGCAAAAGACTCTGGATTTTTAACCATGCCGCCGTCAGTAGGCGTTAAGCTGTATTGGTGATCGCCATCAACAGCTAACGTAATGATGAAAGGAGATGATTTAATAAAACTTTCACCGTCACTAAAATCATCCTGCACCATGTCATGATAACGAATCGCTATTTTATGAGTCCCATTTTCCAACTCGATGTCAGATTTATGGTTAAACATGCTAGATTTTATTTCTGTTCCGTCAACTGCAAGGTACTCGAATGCCATGGGGATATTCAGGTTTGCAGCAAGAGCTGTGGAGGAACCAAGCAGAGCGATGATAGCGGTGATTGGCATAACTGATTTCATGTTTATAGCTCCTTAACGATTAAAACTTCTATACGTATGTGTTTGTGGACGTTCAAACGCCTGAATACGTTCTTCAATGTAGCTAATAGCCTGTCGACACTTGCCTAAACGGCGATGCACAAGCAAGATTTCATTTTGCATCTTAATTTTGTCAGCACTATGACAGTATTCGAGTTCTGATTGCAAATTCTGGATTTTTTGCTCAAATGACTTTACCCAGTTTAAGTGTTTGTTTAGCTCTTCATAAAGTTGATGGCTGTTCTGCATGACGCCAGCCGCTATCCAGTCAAAGCCACTGTTGCTGTGGGATTGACGTCGGCGTTGTTGCGCTTTTGCTATGCGATTTTTTTTCTGTTGTTCGGCAGATTTAACATCCAAGGATGTCGTTGCTAAGGCGCGTTTTACTGCGGTAAACCTATCTTGAATACGTTCGCAACTTAATAGGATTGTGCTCAGTGACATTTTGCCTATTATCAACTTTTCTAACTGTTGAATGCTTTTTTGAATTTGATTGATACAAGGCCCTAACTCTGCGCCTGTTTGTATAAACAGGCTATCGTTAAAGCGTTCAGTGTCTTGCATTAAACGTCTCTGCCCTTTAGCCAGTTTAGCGTCATGCTGCAACACTTCTTGCTCTAACTGCTTATGTTGGACTCGTAATCGTTTGAGTAGTTCACTTGTTGTCACCAGGCACTCCAAGCTAATTTAATCGCGATAAGAAGGACAATAACAATAAATACAGGTCGAATAAATTGAGCACCAAATTTTATTGCTGAGCGTGCGCCAATGTATGAGCCTAACATCATACACACTCCCATAGATAAGCCTAAAATCACGTTAACTTGACCCAGCGCAAAAAAGATCACTAAAGAGGTAAGATTACTCACAAATGTCATCGCTCTTGCGAGCCCACAGCTATATAAGAGGGGTTGACGATAATAATTTGTACTGGTTATGGTCCAAAAAGCCCCGGTACCAGGACCCGCAAAACCATCATAAAACCCTAATGGAAAAGCCAGTATCCATTGTTTAAATCTTGTGGCGGAGGCTTTGAGAGGGACGTAGTCTTTACAACCCATCGCATTAGGTTTGACCAAGGTATAAAGAGCTATTGCAATAATGATCAGTGGTAATGCTTTTTCAAGCCACGCTTTATCTATGTAATGGACTAAAAATGTACCCGTAATCGCGCCTAAAAAGGTTGCGATAAAAGTGTGGTACCAAAGCTTGGGCGAGAAAAGGTGTTGCTTATAATAGGTAAAAGCTGCCATGGATGAGCCAAAACAAGCAGCAAGTTTGTTTGTGCCTAAGGCTAAATGTGGAGAGATCCCTAAGGTGAGCAGAGCAGGGATTGAGAGTAATCCGCCGCCACCGGCCACGGCATCAATAAATCCTGCAATTAAGCCTATTCCAGCGAGAATAGCCCAAGTACTGGGCTCTAACAGTAGATCCAAAAGTATTCCTACTCTATTACACGGCGAAAAGGGGGAAGAGCATCAAGTAACGATTTTCCATATCTCTTACTCACGAGTCGCCTGTCTAAAATGGTGATACGACCATAATCTTGCTCTTTACGCAGTAATCTACCACAGCTTTGTATCAATTTGCGTGATGCATCTGGAATTGTAAGCTGCAGGAACGGGTTACCGCCTTTAATTTTTATGTATTCAGCATGCGCTTGCTCTACCGGAGAGGTGGGTACAGCAAAGGGAAGCTTAGTAATAATTAAGTTAGTTAGGTAGTCCCCTGGCAGATCAAGTCCTTCTGAGAAACTGCCTGTACCGAAAATGATACTGGGCTCGTTATTGTCACACCGCTGCTTATGCTTAGTCAGAATCTCTTGTCGTGAAGCCGTGCCTTGGATCTGTAGGCCTGTTTTAATTTTGCTTTCAACGAGATCAGCTACTTTCTCCATCTGCCAATAAGATGCAAATAGGACTAAGGTGGCTTGTTCACCATCAATCAGCGTGATTATCTGCTCAGCTAACTCTTCAGTATATTTATCATCAGTCGGTTCTGTTTTCATTTTCGGCAGATAAAGCGTCGCATTTTGTTCGAAGTCAAAAGGCGAGTCTAACGCTAAGAAGCGGCTACCATCATTAACTGAGAGGCCAACTTGGCGGGTAAAGTGATCGAAATTGTTTAGTGCTCGCAAAGTGGCACTGCATAACACGACACCAGCGGCTTTATCCCACAGCAATTTTTCAAGCATGTAGCCGACTTCGATGGGAGAAGCATTAAACAGATAATCTAACTGTTTACCGGTGATCAACTCAATCCAGCGTGCCATTGGCGCACCTTTCGCGTTGTCGACTTTAGCCATCATCTTCCACAGCTTCTGCAGGTTTTCAAGCCTTTGCACCATAAAACCTGTTTCTGATAATAACTGTTCAGCTTGGTGCTTGGGAATTTCACCATCTTTTATCGCTTCAGCTAATAAGGTTTGCATCTTATTAAATTGTTTGAGTGCTTTAGACGAGGTGGTGGAAAGACTCTCTGCCTGACTTAATAAGCCATCAGGGAGTTTTCCATGTTCGAAGCGAAAACGGTTTTCTGGATTATCGAATCGAGCGGTTTGAGTATCACAGTAATGGGCGATTAAGTTTAATTGGCCCGTTAAGTCGGTAATATGGTCATGCATCGACTGGACTGGTGCGATGATATGATTACTTTTTATTTGAGTTTGCAGCTTGGTGCTGGTTTTATCAATTTTTTCAAGCCAATCGATGGCGCCTCTCAAGGTAGATTGAGCACTGGAAAAGTCCCTTGCCACTTTGGGTAAGTGATGGGCTTCATCGATAATATAATAAACATCTTCGGGATCTGGCAGTATCACGCCTCCGCCCAATTCAAGATCGGCAAAAAGCAAACTGTGGTTAGCAATTAATACATCCCAAGTGTCGATATCTTCACGGGCTTTATGGAACGGACAGTTTCTATGGCTGGCAAGCTGCTTATGGCAACTGTGTTTATCGCAGGCCATTTGCTGCCAAAGATGATCTGGCAGTTGTTCAGGTAATGTGTCGCGCTCACCGTTCCATTTACCTTCGTGGTATTGTTTATACAAAGTTTGCAACTGTGCTATCTGGCTTGTATCAGGTTTTGTCTGCCACATTGCCATTTGGGTGCCATCGTCGGCGCCGATGAGCATCTGCAATTTTGAAAGACAGACATACCTTTGACGACCTTTAACTAAACCAAAAGTAAAATTCAACTCCGATTGAGCAAGAAAGAAGGGCAGATCTTTATGCAACAATTGCTCTTGTAAGGCAACGGTTGCCGTGGCAATACAAACCTTTTTCTTATTGGCAAGTGCCAAAGGAATAGCGCCCAACAGATAGGCTAATGATTTACCGATCCCGGTGCCAGCCTCAACTACGGCGATTCTTCTTTGTTTATCGTATTCGCCTGCCAGTGTTTTTGAAATCTCAGCGACGATATAGTTTTGCTCTCGTCTAGAACGAAAGTGGGGTAAAGCTGCAGCAATACCTTTATATATTGTGCGAATTTGAGTTTTTACATCAGCAGATAGCATGCGCATACATAGAAGAGAAATAGAGCTGTACATAATAACAGTGATTGCTTAGCCTTACCTACTCAATTTTCAATTAATTGAATTTATCAAGGGCAGTATTGCAGTGAGTAATAGTAATGGATAGAGATGTGTTACCAACAACGAGTGTAAAAGGCAGAGTGCTTACGCGGCATTTAGTCCAGCAGTCGGGGTCTCTGTTGCTGCATTATTATGTCAAAACAGCAGAAGGCCCAGTGTTAGTGCAAATACCTAATGCTGATTATTTGTGTTTTTGTGCGACCTCTGCGCTTGATACTCTGCTTTCATCACCTGGTTTAGGCCCTATTAGAACCAAGGCTTTAGCTCTACAAAATTTTGAACTTGGCAGTGTTACCGCTTTGTACTGCCAGTCTCGACAAAGTTTTAGAAATTTAACGAGAGCGAGTGTCGATCTCGGCATTCCTTTATATGAGTCGGACATTCGCCCTGAGCACAGGTACCTGATAGAGCGCTTTATTGCACTTGATGTTGAATTTACAGGTGAGTTCTCAACAAGTAAAAGCAATGACACTTTGCCCGTGTTTATCGGTGAACGAGCCCGTAAGCTTGATCTTGATATCTCACTCAAAGCCATCTCGCTCGATTTTGAATGTAGCTTTGATGGCGAACTCTATTCAGTCGGCTTATACGGTAAAGATGGGGAGATACCTTACGAGAAGGTGATCATGGTTGGTGAACCTGTCGATAACCTTATGCCTGAAGTTGAAGACTATGATAAGCAGAGGGCCAGAGACTATATCGAATGGGTGGCGGATGAAAAGTCACTTATTTTACAGTTAGTGGCGTGGTTTGCCGATTATGATCCTGACATTATTATTGGCTGGGCAGTGGTCACTTTTGATCTTGCTTTGCTATATCGCAGGGCAAAAAAGCTAGGGATTAGCTTACCTATTGGCCGAGGGGGCGCTGAACTGGGTTGGAAAGTGGCTGATAAATTCAGACCTGAGTCTCTCTCGCTAGCTGGTCGAGTGGTGTTAGATGGGATTGATTGGCTTAAGGCTGCCTTTTATCGCTTCGATAGTTTCTCGTTAGAGTTCGTTTCGCGTGCTTTATTGGAGGAGGGAAAAGCGATCCACAGTGTTGAAAATAGAGTCGATGAAATTGCCGATCTTTTTCACCATGATAAGTTAGCACTCGCTCACTATAATCTGACCGATAGCCGCTTAGTGTGGGATGTGTTCAATCATACTCAGTTGTTTGAGTTTGCCTTAGAGCGCTCAAGACTGACGGGGTTAGAGCTGGGACGTGTAGGTGGCTCTGTGGCCGCATTTAATAACCTCTATCTCCCACATTTACACCGGGCTGGGTTTGTTGCGCCGGCTATGGCAACCAGTCAAGGATTGGAGAGTCCAGGTGGATATGTGATGGACTCACTCCCTGGCTTATATCAAAACATCGTAGTACTTGATTTTAAAAGTTTGTATCCCTCTATTATTCGAACCTTTTTGATTGACCCTAAAGGTCTAGTTCAAGGGCTGTCCATGCCGGAGTTAGAAACTGTTGAAGGATTTCTCGGAGGGTGCTTTAGTCGAGAAAATCCCATTCTCCCAGAGCTTATCAAAACATTGTCAGAGCACCGAGAGAAGGCAAAGCTTGAGAAGAATGAACCGCTTTCACATGCAATCAAAATCATAATGAATTCATTGTACGGAGTGTTAGGTTCAAGAGGTTGTGTGTTTCATGATGCAAGGCTCGCCAGCTCTATTACCTTAAGAGGGCATGAAATCATGAAACAAACCAAGGTTTGGATAGAGGAGTGTGGTTATCAAGTTATCTATGGTGACACAGACTCAACGTTTGTATGGCTAGGGTCGGACCCGCTTGATTTCAATGTCGATACCGTTGCGAAGGGACTGGTTGAAATGATCAATAAGCAATGGCAACAAAAGCTAGCAGAAACGATGAACATAGCGTGTTTTTTGGAGCTTGAATATGAGTCACATTATGAGCAGTTTTTTATGCCGACCTTACGGGGATCTATTGAAGGGTCTAAAAAGCGTTACGTTGGCGCCTTTACTAAACCTGATGGTGAACTGAAGTTAATCTTTAAAGGGATGGAGCAAGTACGAAGCGATTGGAGTCCATTGGCGAGAAGGATCCAAGAAGCACTGTATTATCGACTGTTCTCCAAACAAGATGTAACGGTTTTCCTATTGGATGTCATAGCTGAGCTTCTGGCGGGAAAATTGGATAGTGAACTGGTTTTTTCTAAGAAACTGCGCAGAGACATCTGTGACTATACCGCTAAATCATCACCTCACGTTAAAGCTGCACAAATTCAATATTCGTTATCGGGCTTGGAAAGTTTGTCAAAGAAGGGGACCCGTATTGAATACCTCATGACGACAAATGGAGCGGAGCCGGTGAAATATAGGCAAGCAAACATCGATTATCAATACTACATCGATAAGCAACTTGGGCCGATAGCTGATCCTATTCTTACGATTTTGGGAGAAAGTTTCTCAAACATGAGATCGAAACAGCTTCCGTTAATATAAAGGAGATGATTCCTACACATTTGTGTTAACTGTGTTGCAGTCCGGTTGATTCATTGTTACTGGTTGGTTTTTTTAGATAATTATCGCAAATAATGCCCTACTTTTGTGATTTTCTGCTTTGAGAGAAAGATGATCGTTTGTTAATCTTGGCAAGAAGTAGGATAGAAATAAAACAACGGAATGTTTAAAACAATAAAACCAAGCAGACTGGTAACATTAAGGTTAGATAACAGATGAAAAAAACGTTAGTAGCATCGGCTTTAGCAGCCGTTATATTCGTCCCAACCGCTTCAGCAATCGAAATCTATAAAGATGATAAGAATGCTGTTGAGATCGGTGGTTTTATCGATGCACGTATCATCAATACACAAGGTGAAACAGAAGTCGTTAATGGTGCATCACGCATTAATTTTGGTTTCACTCGTGAAATGAGTGACGGCTGGAAAGCATTTACCAAACTTGAGTGGGGCGTAAACCCATTTGGTAACAGCGAAATCGTTTATAACAGTGAGAGTAACTTTGAATCTCAAAGTGGTGACTTCTTAAATAATCGTCTGGGTTATGTTGGTATTGCGCATGATACTTACGGTAGTTTGACTGTTGGTAAGCAATGGGGCGCTTGGTACGATGTTGTTTACAACACTAACTATGGTTTTGTATGGGATGGTAATGCATCAGGTACTTATACTTATAACAAAGCTGACGGCGCTATAAATGGCGTGGGTCGTGGTGATAAGACGGTTCAATACCGTAACTCTTTCGGTGATGTTAGCTTTGCTGTTCAAGCACAGCTTAAAAACAACACCTTCTATACTTGTGAAGAAACTGTTGGTTTGAGTACTGATTGTGAAAGTCGTTGGGGTGCTAATCAAGAGTCACAAGAAGTTAAGTACGGCTACACATACGGTGGTGCGGTGACTTATCAAGCAACCGATATGCTGACTTTAACAGCTGGTGTTAACCGCGGTGAGTTTGATGTGACTTACAACACAGGTGAACAGATCACTGCTACTGATCTTATTTATGGTGTTGGTGCAACTTGGGGCAGCTTCGATAAAGATGGCCTCTATGCTGCTGCTAACTTCAACAAGAATGAAAACCACGACACTGATAACTTAGGTCGTTTGATCAAAGATTCTTTCGGTATCGAGTCTCTGTTTTCATACAAGTTTGAAAATGGTTTCCGTCCATTTGTTTCTTATAACATCTTAGACGCTGGCAGTGATTATGTTATTCAGCCAAACAACGTTGATCCTAACGATGTATTCAAGCGTCAGTTTGTTGTTGCAGGCCTTCACTATGTATGGGATTCAAACACTGTACTATATGTAGAAGCACGTAAAGATTTCAGTGACTTTACAAGTGCTGACAAAGGTCAAGAAGCTAGAATGTCTATCTCTGAAGAAGATGGCGTTGCTATCGGTATCAGATATACGCTTTAACCTGATTCGAACATAGAATTGAAAACGCCCTTATTAGGGCGTTTTTTGTTTAAGGGCTGGGTAAACTAATCTCTAGCTCTTTATCGCATTTATCCTTACCAGACCCAATTCACCACTAAAAATGCCTAATCTGTATTAAATTATTTACAAATTACTATCTTGTCACATGAGTACAACATAATAATGAGTATTGTTCCTTCAATAGTCAGTGTGATAACAGTGATATTTAGTAAAGTTATGTGTAATAAAATCAAATAGATTTTTATTTAAGTTATTATTTTTGAATGCTTTTAATTCAAACCTTCGTCTGTCGGTCATACAATGAAAGCAGTGCCTGCTCAATTTTGCCTCAAATCCCCTCTGTGATAGACATAAAGTTGTATACATACTGCACAGTAAAAGATACGACTGTAAAAATCTATTACTGTTTGTTGATTAAATGTTTCTATTGTGGTCTTATTTGTGTGTAGGTGAATCTACTTGTAACGCTTTGTAAGCGTTTGACTAGATTCATTTCAATAAAATAAAAATATAAGTCCAGGGAGAAACAATATGTACAAAAATAGCTTTCTAGCTAATTCAGTGCGTTTCGCACTAATTAGCGGTGCAGCAGCAACAGCATTCGCTGCACCAACAGTATTTGCAGCTGATGAAGATTCAGCAGAAGTTGAGCGTATTGAAGTTACAGGATCACGAATTAAACGTAGTGATCTTGAAGGTGCTTCACCAATTACAACTATTACAGCAGAAGACATGAAGGTTGAGGGTAACTTTACTGTTGCTGATGCACTGCGTAATAGTAACTTGAACTCTTTTGGTTCATTTTCAGAGCGTTCTGGTAGTTCTGCACAATCTCAAGCTACGATTGATCTACGTGGTGCAGGTTCAGAGCGTACATTAGTTCTTATTGATGGAAAACGTTTCCCTGGTTCTCCTACGCTTGGTGGTGCTTCAGCAAACCTCAATGCTATCCCGATGGCAGCAGTAGAACGTATCGAAATTTTGACTGATGGTGCATCTTCTACCTATGGCTCGGATGCTATTGCTGGTGTTGTTAACATCATCATGAAGAAAAACTTCCAAGGACTAGAGTTCAATGTTGGTGGTGGTACTCGTGAGCGTGATGGCGGACTGACAAGTAAAGAGTTTTCTGTTGTTGCAGGTTATGAAATGGATAAAGGTAATATTACCTTTGCATTTGATCACCAAGACCGCAAAGGTATCTCTGATGCTGATCGTGAATACACTAAAGCAAAAATTAATGGCGACTACGATACAGCTCAAGCATATGTAGATACTGATGGATGGTCAATCTACGGAGCAACAGTTGCTTCTCCTGATTTCTCTCAAGCTCAAGCATCACTTTTGTGTGATGATTTGGTTGCTGAGTATGGTTCAGATACGTTCCGTAAAGTGAAAGCTGATACAGATTGGTCTCCTGGTTCTACCTATTGTATGTATGCATACGGTAATGTTTCTTATAACAAGGCTTCTATAGACCGTAACACTGTTTATGTTGATGCAAATTATGAAGTAGCAGAAGATGTTGAATGGTTTGGTCGCGTAATGGTTACTCAAAACAGATCATTTGGTCGTTATGCTCCACCAGCGGCTACTTGGAATAAAATGTCTGCTGATAACCCGAATAACCCATACGGTGAAGAGACTACAGGTTATTTCCGTTGGGTTGGTATCGGTACTCGTGACGGAAATGTAGATGATTATAACCAAGATTATCTAACCGGTCTTCGTGGAACAATTAGCGCATGGAATGATGCGAGTTGGGAAATGTATTATCATTACAATCAAGCTGATAACAAGTCGATTGGTGAGTACTACCTAAGTTATGCTGGACTTGCTTATAATGAGGCTAATGGAATTGATTTAGGTTCAGAAGAAGGCATCAACAACATGAAGGCTACAACTCTAACTCAGGGTAAAGCCATTTTTAATCAATACAATGCAGGTATTAACTTTGATGCATTCGAACTTCCGGGTGGCGAAGCTGGTCACTATGTTGGAATGGAGTATTTTGAACAAGACTTTAGTGAAGTCTATGATGCGCAGTCGGAAGCTGGTCTTGTAGGTGGTAGTGCTGGTAACTCTGCAGGCGGTGATCGTCAAGTATGGGCAGCCTTCTATGAAGTTGCATTACCAGTTATAGATGACGTTGAAGTGAACTTGGCAGTTCGTTATGATAACTATAGTGATTTTGGTGGTAATACTTCGCCTAAGGCTTCAGTCCGTTGGCAGGCTCTTGATACTTTAGTTGTGCGTGCATCATACTCTGAGGCTTTCCGAGCTCCAGCGTTAGATCAGTTATATGCAGCAACGAGCTTCAGCGCTGAAACGGGTACGGATTATCCTTTCTGTGAATCAAATGGTATTTCGAGAGGAGACTGTAAATCAGGACAAATTGACACTTATATTTCAGCTAACGATACCTTGGGGCCTGAAACCTCTAAGTACACTAACTTAGGTTTAGCATGGGATATTACTGAAGAGCTAAGTGTTAAACTTGATTATTTCAACTTGGACATCGATAATGTAATTAACCAACGTACAAACACTAGTGTATTAGAAGGTATTGCTGATGGTACTTTAACTGCGGATTCTACTTTCTATGTAGAACGAGCGGCTACGACTAATGGTAAACTTGGTAAAGCATTAAAAGTTGGTACTGGTTATGCTAACGGCGATAAGCTGGAAATTGAAGGTATTGATGTTGCATTAAATACATCTTTTGAAACTAGTATTGGTGAGTTCAGAGTTAACTGGGCTAACAGCTTTATTACTAAATATGTTGAAGAAGATGCTGCTGGTACTGAAGCCATAGATAAAGCTGGTTGGGCTGGACAACCTGATTTCCGCTCTAACTTAACTGCAATCTATTCAATTGGAGATAGTAGCTTTAGCTGGAACTCTAACTACATTAGCTCTACTTATGAGACTAAAGATGAAGGTAAACTTGATAGCTGGTTAATTCATAACATCTCATATAGTTATGATGTAGGTAGTTTCGGTTTAGTTAGGGTCAGTGTCAACAACTTGACTGATGAAGATCCAGTACTTAGTTCTGACGGAAAGTATGAAGATCCTAGCTTGTATAACAACTATGGTCGTGAGTACCGCGCTGTTTATACTTTGAAGTTCTAAGCTGCTAATTAAAAATAAAAAAAGGCCCTAAAGGGCCTTTTTTTTTTCATTGAATTTAAGTTATCTTTATCTATCGTATTTTGTGAGAGAACAATATGAGTAACCACTGGTCAGACTATTGGGAACAAGGGCATCTAACATCATTTGGCGATAGTTTTACAGGGAACTATACCGGAGTTTTAAAGGACGTTTGGAAACCTATATTTAAAAATTTACCAAATAATTTTAAATTTTTAGATATTGCGACAGGTAACGGAGCATTAGCTTTACTAGCTTCAGAATATGTAAAAGGAGACAGCATTAGAGGGGAGGGCATTGGTATTGATTTAGCTATAATAACGACAGACTTATCTGAAAATGAAATAGCAGAAAATTTGACGATATCGTTAAAGTCAGAAGTTGACTGTACTCATCTTCCTTTTAATGACAATGAATTTGATTTAGTCGTCTCGCAGTTTGGTATTGAATATGCGGATCTAGATATAGCAATACCTGAATCTTTAAGAGTTTTGAAAGTAAATGGAAGTTTTTCTATTGTAATACATCATGAACATTCGATGGTTATATTGAGAAACAGAAGAATCTATACTCTTTTGAATGCTCTAGAAGTAAATCATTTTTTTGAGAATATTTTAAATCTTGTGAGTAAAATGGGAGACATTAATACGCAGAATGATTTAGACAAAGTAAAGAGTGATAAAGAGTGTGAGCAGTTACGGAAGGTTCTGAACAAAACAATCGATACACTAATTAAACTAGATGAAAGTGCACTAAAAGATAGCGAACTACTGACTTACCTTTCCACTCTATTTCAGCAAGGAATATTTTGGAAGTTAGAAAAGAAAATTGAATATATTGAATTTTCAAAACTACAAATATCCAAACTTAAAGATAGACTCGAAGAATTGCTTTTCGCCGCTCAAACTCAGATGAATATATCAAAAATAATATCTAGTGTCTCTATTCACGATGGCTATTTGGAGCATGTGAGAACCTTGTACAGTGAGAATAATGATGTTCTTGCTTGGCATTTGTTATTTTCTAAATAAATAATAATGTTTCTAAAAGATTATTTACCATGTGTGAGGGTGATTTTTTGGTGGTATAGTTTTTATTGTTACTAATGCTTTCGATGCAATAGAAATATTTTACATCATCTTGTGTTAATTATTTGTTGCGCATGTGTGGTGTTTTTCGATTCGTGCTGATTGTGCTTTAGTGCTATTTATCAGTTGGTTAATCAGAACGGCTGGTGCCTAGGAGACTGTTATGTTAATGAGGAAATATGATAAATCTCCTAAAACTTCCCTTTTGGTTCTTTTCTATCCCTAAAGCTCTTTTTCTACTAGTTTTTGACCCTTCCAATTGTTGACATAGGTCAACAATTTGTGAAATGATGCCGTCGGTGCTACGCCTTATACGGCGTAGAAAAATAAGATAATAATTAACAATCACAAGAGAAAGACGTACTTAGAAGCTAGGGATTCTTGCAACGATAAGCAGAAACCTATGTTGTCAATAAGTTAAGCTTTTTAATTTTACTTCAAATTGGTTGGGAACTATGTCCAAGGTAAGCAATAAAACAAAAATCGCTACAGCGCTCGTAGGCGCATTAGCCTTAGCCGGCAGTAACTTAGTGATTGCCGATCCCCTTTCTGATGTTCAGAAGGCTGACAGCAAAATTCACGCTGAAGCAGCAACATCTCAAAAGAAAGTAGATAAGTACTTCGACCAAGCTCAGGACATGGTGTTCGAGTATGGTTCTGTTGCAGATGAACGTGAATCACTGAAATCTTATAACGATTATGTAGCGGGGCTGGTTGCAGACCAAGAAGCTACAATGAAATTAATTCAAGATGACATCAATGGCGTAGATACACTCCGCCAAGGTGTTGTACCACTAATGTTTAAGATGGTTGATGCTTTAGAGCAGTTTATTGCGCTTGATCTTCCATTTAACACCGAAACTCGTGTTGCACGTGTTAACAATCTTAAAGATCTGTTGAACAGTGCAGAAGTTACGCTTGCTGAAAAGTATCGTCTTATCTTAGACGCATACAGTATTGAGCGTGAATACGGTGGATTTATTGCGGTTAAAACAGGCCAATTACAGTTGGATGGGAAAGAGGTGTTAGTTGACTTCTTTAACTTAGGTCGTGTCGCACTTTATGCTCAAAGCTTAGATGGTAAGTCAGCTTGGATGTATAACGACGAAACTAAGGAATGGGATCAATTAGAAGATAGCTATCTTCGTGAGATCACTAAAGGTATTCGTATCGCACGTAAACAGGGTGCTCCGGATCTATTCTCGTTACCAATTCCTGCTGCGGAGGCTGCACAATAATGAAGAAGTTAATTACTACAGCAATCGTTGCTGCAACCCTGTCGCTTTCAGCAGGTATTGCCAGTGCAGCAGATGCACCTAAGTCTATTGACCAGTTACTTAAGCAAGTTCAAACAGAGCGTGCTAACGCGTCTAAAACGAATAAGAAAAGAGAGCAAGAGTTCAGAAATGAACGCGGTGATAAAGCTCAACTGTTAAAAAATGAAAAAAATGCACTTGCTGCTGAAAGACAACGCGGTAAAGATCTAAACCAAGCATTTTTGGATAACGAACGTAAAATCGGTCAGCTAGAAGAAGACTTAAAAACAGCTCAAGGTGACTTGGGTGAGATGTTTGGAGTTGTTAAAGGAGATGCTGGTGACTTCGCAGGTAAATTAGCGGGTTCTAACGTCTCTGCTCAGTACCCAGGACGTGATGTGTTTATCGCCGATCTTGGTGCACGAAAGCAATTACCAAAAATCGATGAGTTAGAGCGTTTCTGGGAAGAGCAGCTATTTGAGATGGCTGATGGTCAATATGTTGTATATAACGCCGATCTTGGTCTTATTCAGCAATTGTCTCAACAACCTGATGGTTACCAAGTAAAGACTGTTGGTGCATTCGAAGATACAACTTCTGGTGCTGCTAAGCTTTATATTGACCCAGTTAAGGGTGTGTTACTTAACATCTTTACTCAAAAAGCGACGATTGAAGAGCGTATCGAAGCGGGTGGAACGATTGGTTACATCATTATGGTGTTGTTAGCACTTGGTGCGCTGATCTCTATTGAACGCCTCGTTACGTTAGGTATTGTTGGTGCTAAAGTTAAGGCTCAGCGTAAGAATCTAGATAACCCAGGTAACAACCCATTGGGTCGTGTATTACAAGCATATCAAGACAACAAAGATGTTGATGTTGAAACGCTAGAGTTAAAGCTTGATGAAGCTATTTTGAAAGAAACGCCTGCACTTGAGACTCGTATCTCAATCATCAAGGTCTTAGCCGCTATTGCTCCTATGATGGGTCTACTTGGTACCGTAACTGGTATGATTGCAACCTTTCAAAGTATCCAGTTGTTTGGTACAGGTGATCCTAAGCTAATGGCTGGTGGTATCTCTATGGCGCTAATGACCACAGTACAAGGTCTAGTTGCCGCGCTACCGTTAATGTTGATGCACGCAGTTGTTATTGCACGTAGCAAGTCAATTGTACAAGTACTTGAAGAGCAAAGTGCTGGCATCGTTGCTTCACACGCTGAGAAGAGGAACGCCTAATGTTATTCCTGATGGATATCTGGGATTCCGTCAGGGGCTTCATGGCCGCCGGGGGAGACATCCTCTGGCTAGTTGCTGCTGTGTTGTTTGCTATGTGGGTATTGATGCTTGAGCGCTATTGGTATCTCAATTGGGTATCACCTAAAGAGCACAAAGCAATCATTACAGCATGGGAAGCTCGAGAGGATTCAACCTCTTGGTATGCACACCGCATCCGTGAAGCTTGGTTATCCCAAGCGAAGCAAGATTTAACGGCACGTATGCTGCTTATCAAAACCTTAGTTGCTATTTGTCCTATGATAGGACTGCTAGGAACCGTAACCGGTATGATATCAGTGTTCGATGTGATGGCAGTTCATGGCACGAGTAATGCTCGTATGATGGCAGCTGGTATTTCAATGGCGACCATGCCGACAATGGCGGGAATGGTTGCTGCGTTATCGGGAGTATTTTTTAGTACTCGCTTAGACGCTAAGATGAAAATCAGTTTAGAAAAGCTAAAAGACAGCCTGCCGCACCACTAGAGAGAAATTAATATGGCACGTAGAAAGCATTCAAGCGTAGACGAGGAAGCTGAGATTGATATGACACCGATGCTCGACATCGTGTTTATTATGCTTATCTTCTTTATTGTAACGACATCGTTTGTTAAACCATCTGGTCTTGACTATAACAAGCCAGAAGCGTCACAAGCGACGAAGAAGCCTTCAGCTAACATCTTTATTGGTGTAAGCAAGACTGGCGTCATCATGATGGAAAATCGTCAGGTTGATATCGAACGTGTAACTGCAAACGTTGAGCGTATGCTAGCAGAAGCACCGGAAGCAGCTGTCCTTATTCAAGCAGACCAAGAAGCTAGACATGGCTTAGTAGTAAAGGTTTTGGATAATGTGAAAGCGGCTGGTATCGACAAAATTTCAGTATCGGCGGGGAACGAGTAATATGCTAAGAGGAATAGTATCACTGATAGTTGGTGCTGCTGTGACTTTTGCTCTGTTTGTTTTCATGGCCTTTTTGGTAGGTGGCGGTCCAACCCGCCACGATGCCTCGACAGAAAGTCCTGTCATTGAAATTACCATGAACAAAGATGATGCATCAGCACAGAAAAAGCCTAGGGTAAAACCTAAGCCACCAACGCCACCAGAGCAACCACCTAAGCCGGATACGACTCCGCCAGATAGTTCATCTGACATTGATACTAATATGTCATTTAACATGGGTGGTGTCGCCGCGGGTAGCGCAAATACTGGCTTTAAACTGGGCAACATGATGACACGTGATGGTGATGCTACACCTATCGTACGAATCGAGCCTCAGTATCCAATCGCTGCAGCACGTGATGGTAAAGAAGGGTGGGTACAACTCAGCTTTACGATTAACGAACTTGGTGGTGTTGAGGATGTTAAAGTTATCAAGGCAGAGCCAAAACGTGTCTTTGACAGAGAAGCAAAACGAGCTCTGAAGAAGTGGAAGTACAAGCCTAAAATCATTGATGGCAAAGCGTTGAAAGTTCCAGGTCAAACAGTACAACTAGATTTCACTTTAGATAAGGGAGGCAAGTAGAGATGACTAAGATTAGTTTTAAAACGACTAGTATAGCTGCAGCTTTATTACTCTCTGTCGGAGGTAGCTTAGCTTTAGTACCTACCGTCAATGCTGCTGAAAAGTGTCCTATTGAGCTGAGAAAATCTAAAGCCGTTGGCCAGAGCGCAGCAAAGAAGGTTGGTAAATCTTTTGAAGCGTATCAGGAAGGGAATGTCGATGAAGCTATCGCCATCTTACTTGAAGCGAATGCAAAGAATGAGTTTGATAAAGCGTACATTGACCGCATGTTGGGTAATTTTTACGCCGAAAAATCTCAGATGGGCACCGCAATTAAGTACCTGAAGAAAGCTGTAGAAGCTGATATCCTCGGCGGTGTCGATCATGCTGCAACTTTACGTCTTTACGCTGACTTGTTAATCCAGGAAAAGAAGTTCAAAGAGTCGATCCCTCAATATTACAAATGGATGGAGTTTACTTGTAAGCAAGAAGCGCAAGTTTATCGTCGTATTGGTATCGCTTATTCTGAGCAGAAAAACTGGAATAAAGTTCTAGAAGTGGCTGATAAAGGCCTGTCTCTTTCTGATAAACCTGATAAAGGGCTTTATCAGATGAAATTGACAGCATACTTTAACCAGAAAAAGTACCCTGAGGCTGTCGGAGTATTAGAGACAATGGTGCCTCTTTTTCAGGATGATAAAAGACTTTGGGTGCAATTAGCCCAGTTTTATCTAATGACTGAGAAGTATACCAAGTCATTGGCTACTTATGATCTAGCTTATATGAATGGGTTTTTAGAGACGTCGGCTAATATTACTCGTCTGACTCAGTTACTTGCACAAAATGGTTCGGCTTACCGTGCAGCTAAAATCTATGAGAAACACATGAAATCGGGTCTGATCGTTGAAGACGAGAAGACACTTGCGATTTTAGCGGGTTTCTACCACAACTCTAAAGAGCTTAAAGAAGCAGCACTTTACTATGGTAAGGCTGCTGAAGCTGGCGATAATGGTAAATATTACTTAAGACAAGGACGTATTTTGTCTTTGGACGGTAAATATAAACCCGCTATTGCTGCACTGAAAAAAGCGCTTGTTGCGGGTATCGATAATCCAGGTGAGGCTCAATTTGAGCTTGCTTTATCTTACCTAGGTTTGAAGCAATATAAGTCTGCTTATTCCCGTGCTAAATTGGCGGCAAATGATAAGAAGACAGCACGTTCTGCAAAAAGCTATCTCTCTTATATTAAAGAGAAAGCTCGTGTACATAACGTGACACTATAATCTGGTGTATTGTTTAAAAAAGCCCCGAAAGGGGCTTTTTTATGTCTGGAACATTTATGCCAATTTGCCATGGCTGGATATAAATTGGCTTTATGTCTGGAACATTGATGCCATTCTTATCTGAGATAACTCTGAATTGGAGAGGTGTCAGAAGTGATGATCTGATTACTGTATAAATAGCTATTGGTGTAATGTTCTGAGTTCGATATGTTTTGTACTTTCCAGCTCTAATTCATGGCTGAGCTTTTCTACATCTTCAAATAACAATTCAATGTTCAGATCCCGCTCAGGCATGCAAATACAAGCGGCTAAATCATAATCTACATGGCTAGTGAATTGCTTACCATAGTCTAAATTAAACTGTTCAATTTGTTTCTCTATACGCCCGAGTACGACTTTTGTGCCTTCTTCATCAATATTAAACAGACCGAGTGCGAATTTATTATCATCGAGCCTAGCAACAAGATCAGAAGTTCTTAGAATCGCTTCTTGCACTTGTTTCATAAATAATTCAAGTAAATGAGGTTGCTTAACTGTTTCATGTATGTGCGGGCACAGATACAATAAGGATAAGCTTTGATGCTCTCGTATATGACGATGCCACTCTCGGTTAAATACTTCCATAAAGTAAGTCTGGTTATAAACACCGGTTTCAGGATCTCTGAAACCTGAGTTGCGAAATGAATAGATCATTGGATGACTCCTTTCCCATACTTACGCATATATTGGGGTAAATCGAATGTAAAATGGTATCTTTTGCTAATAAGTATAGAAAATAACAAGCATTTGCACAGAATAAGAGGGAGATGAGATCCATGAACAAAACGGTAGTTGCTATTTCAATAGGCCTAGTTTTCAGTCTAACCGCCTGTTACGATAAGGAAAAAAATACAAATACACCACAAGTGACAGTAACTGATTCTGGTCAAAATTCAGTAGATAATTCATCTAAAAACCTCGGAGATCAGAAGGAAAATCAAGCATATTTGGCTTTGGTCGATCAGTTTTTTAATGATAATTTAAAGTTAGAGCCTGTCTATGCCACTTTTGTTGGTGTAAATGATTACAACGACCAGTTTGGTGGTGATCTCACCGAAGAATATCTAAAAGCACGTCACGAGCTCAATACAAGTTACCTTGCTCAAGTAGAAGCTATCGATCGAAGTAAGTTGTCTTCTGAACTTCAACTTAGCTACGACATGTTTGCCTATAACAGAAATGTTGCGCTAGTTGATGAAACATTCCCTGCTCGTTTTATGCCGATGAATCAGTTTTACAGTACGGTAATCAGTATGGTTCAACTCGGTACTGGTGAAAGCGCACAGCCGTTCAACACAATAAAAGATTATCAGAACTGGGTGTCGCGTCTTTCAGGTTTCATAGCTTGGACTAAGCTTGCTCAGTTGCGAATGGACGAAGGGATCAGGAGTAAAGTTGTTTTACCACGAGTGTTAGTTGAGCGGATTATTCCTCAGTTAGAAGCGCAGATAGTCGAAAATCCATCTGATAGTCTTTTCTATGCACCGATTAATAATTTACCTGAGGACTTCACTCAAGCTCAAAAAGATGAGCTAACAGCACAGTATACTCAGTTAATCAAAGATGAATTATTACCTGCTCTGACTTCATTAAAAGATTATTTCGCAATCACATATCTGCCTGTTGCCAGAGGCACTGATGGTTGGTGGGGGCTCCCTAATGGTAAGGTTTGGTATCAGCATCTAGCGAACTCACATACCACTACGACAATGTCTGTTGATGAGATTCATCAGATAGGCTTAAGTGAAGTAACACGTATATTGTCAGAGATGGATAAAGTACGACAGCAAGTAAAGTTCGAAGGCGATTTAACCGCATTTTTTGCTTCACTTTCTTCAGAGCCACAGTACTTCTTTACTGACCGTCAGGGATTAATTGATGGTTACATGGTGATTAAGGATAAAATCAATCTTGAACTGCCTAAATACTTTAATGTGACACCCAAAGCTGATTACGTGGTTAAGCCTGTTGAAAGCTTCCGTGAGCAATCAGCTGCTGGCGCATCTTATGAATCACCTGCGGTTGACGGATCTCGTCCTGGGGTATTTTATATCAATACCTATAATTTGAAAGCTCAGCCGAAATGGGGAATGACGACGCTTTCATTGCATGAAGCTGCTCCAGGTCATCACTTTCAAATTGCCATCAAACAGGAGTTAGTTGGCGTGCCAGAATTTCAACGATTTGGTGGTTATACTGCGTTTGAAGAGGGCTGGGCACTGTATGCTGAAAACCTAGGTATTGAGATGGGACTATTTGACGATCCTTACCAATATTTTGGCAAGCTATCAGACGAAATGCTTAGAGCAATGCGACTGGTTGTCGATACTGGATTGCACTCTAAAGGGTGGACTCGTGAGCAAGCTATCCAATATATGAAAGATAATTCACCGATGGCAGAATCAGATATTGTCGCTGAAGTTGAGCGCTATATGGCGATTCCTGGCCAAGCTTTGTCCTACAAAGTGGGTCAATTAAAAATCTTATCTTTACGTGCTGAAGCTGAAAATGCCTTAGGCGATAAGTTTGACCTAAAAGGCTTCCATGATCAAATTCTCGTATCTGGTTCACTACCAATGGCGGTTATGGAGTCGAAAATTCATCAATGGATTGAAACTCAAAAGTGAAGTTAGTTTAAATTAACTTATACATACTTTCATTTATTATTGCTTTTTAAACCCAGCTTTTATCAATATACTAGCTGGGTATTTTTTAGAATCCGATCTGCTTTACTACCTTTGTAGAGCAAATATTTAACGTAAGGAGTTTTTACCATGGCACAAGCTACAGCAAGACATCTGTTAGTTAGCAGCGAAGAAAAATGTGAAGCACTTAAGCAAGAGATCCTTGGTGGTGCAGATTTTGGTGATGTAGCTAAAGCAAATTCATCTTGTCCATCTGGTGCTCAAGGTGGGGATCTTGGTTCTTTTGGTCCAGGAATGATGGTTAAAGAATTTGATGAAGTTGTTTTCAGTGCGCCATTGAACGAAGTTCAAGGTCCAGTTAAAACTCAATTTGGTTATCATCTTCTAGAAGTTACAAGCAGAGGCTAAGCCCTGCTTAGCTTGTTTTAGAGACATTATCATGCTCGAACTGTATACCGATAGGCTCAGGTTAAGAACTGTTATTTCAAGCGATTGGGACAATTTTCTACATACACATTCAAGTGAACAACTGAATGTGTATGTTCGTCAACCTCAGGCTGAAGCTGTGATACGAGATAAGTTCGAGCATGTTTTAAAAGTAAATGACTTTGAGGCAGGCGAGTGGCTGCTCACTATTATCGAAGATGCGCATACACATGATTTTATTGGTTTCATCGGGCTGCATAATAGCAATGCAGAAATGGGACAAATAGAGGTCGGATATATGATGCATCCAGGTGTTCAAGGGCGTGGTTATGCCAGTGAGAGCTTAAAGGCCATTGTCGATTGGGCATGCTTATCCTATGCGCCTCATAAGTTTATAGCCTATTGTGTAGAGCTGAATATAGCTTCAACTAAGGTGCTGGAAAAGTGCGGTTTCAAGCGTGAAGGCCTGTTGCGAGAGAATTGTAAAATAGGCGATCAATGGTTTGACGATTGCGTTTATGGGCTCTTAGCTGCAGAAAGAGTTTAGCGACACTCGAAAGCATGTATAGGCATCTCAATTGGGTGCTATAATGCCGCCAGTTTTGATTATTTAAGGCGAAATACCGTGAGTTCAGATACTCCAACGTTGACATTAAAGTCAGGCGAAGTACATATTGAGTTATACAAAGTATTGAAAGTCCAAGGAATGATGAGTGCTGGTGGCGAAGCCAAGCACGTTATTTCTGAAGGGCAAGTGACCGTTAATGGCGAAGTTGAAACCCGTAAACGTAAGAAAGTGGTTGCTGGTGAAGTCGTTAGTTTTAATGGCGAAAGCGTTAAGATTATTGCTGAATAAGTGATTTAGAGAGGATTAACATGCAATTCCCTGATGATGATAACGGTAAAATGCTTGCAGCAATGAGCGAAGCAGGCATTGACCTTTCCAAGCAGCTAGATATTGATTTTTTTCTTGTTTTTGATGATCAAAGAGACGCAGAATCTGCGACAGAAGAGCTTTCTAACTCTGACCTTGAAGGCGAGATGGAACTTCATTTGAATGATGAAGTGGGTAAGTGGGAACTGATTGTTTGCATCAAGATGATTCCAGAATATCAGGCTATCGTAGATCAAGAGTTAAATCTAAATCAGTTTGCCGAAGAGTTTGGCGGTGCAACTGATGGTTGGGGTGTAATGCAGCATCAAGAAGGCGATGATGATTATGCCGATGATGACCATGAATGCAGCGACACCTGTAAGCATTAATATACATCTCTATTTATAACTTTTGTGACGTGTAAATTGGGTTGCTAGATAGCGCATCTTCAAAGTGTTATATATTTAGCATTAAGCCACCATTTAGGTGGCTTTTTTTATGCCTGTGATCCATTATTGGACGTTATGAAATCACCATTGATGAAACCAGAAAATAACGAATTCAATATTTTAGGTGTTTGTTTCACATAAAATAATTGCCACAAAGGGAGAAAAGAATGGCAAAGCAGATAAGTTTCGGAACCCCGGTTAACGATGCCGAACGATGGGCGTTTTCCTTATTGGCCGATGAGCTCCCAGAAAACTATATTCTACTGACCAACGTAGAGATCCCTACCAAATCAGGGCAAGCAATGGAGGTTGATGCTCTCGTGATAGGTGAGTGGGGCGTGTATGTTGTCGATGTTAAAGGTTACATCGGACGATTAGATGCAGGCTTACATGCTTGGTCCCTTGATGGTCGTGAAGTCGATAACAGTCTGGCGAAGGCGAATTATGTGGCTCGGGTACTGGCCGGAAACGTCAAGCACACCATTCCAGTTGGTGTTTATGCGCCTTGGTGTCAGGGCATGGTATTTGTGACTGGCAGAAAAGGTGAAGAGATTGAGCTAGAAAAACATCAAGGTTCATTAAGCATCTACACTCCAAAGCTGATAGTCGATGCATTAACGAAAGAATGGGGCCTGACAGCGCCTCACAGTCACCTAGTGACCGATGAACAGAAAGAGTTAGTACTCAAGACGATAGGTCAGGTTGCACTCGTTGAACAGCGTAATAACAAGATACAAGATTTTACCAAACTCAAATGCTTGTTCATTCAGAGTGGCCTTGAGGTGTGGCAAGCAGAATATAATCCAGGTGATTGGACTGCGCCTTGGTTGCTTAAGATACTTATTGCTAATCAATTTGCCGATCATGAGCAATCAGTTACTCACGAACAACAATTGAGAGAGGAGTTTAAACGACTTCAGGCACTAACCGGATGCAGTGGCGTTCCTTATTGCGCACCACTTATTCATGATGGCGAGCAGTTAGTACTTCCTATTCGTATGCCCCGTGGTGTGCCTCTGAATATACTTGATCTTGAAAGTTTAACGACCTATCAATTGCTGGAAATCTTACGCAGGTCGGTCTCTGGACTGCAACAGATCCACCGTCGCGGTTATACCGTGGGCGGCTGGACCAGTAATTGTGTTTTTGTCTCTAGTCTTGGCGATGTGGAGTTTATTGATATAAAAGACAGCCTGACATCGAATGAAGACATTAAAGCCTATGCCCAAGGCTTCTTACATCTAGCTATCCAAACAAAACAGCCTCGTATCTATCAGTGGTACCAACAAGCGGCGAAGGGCGAAACGCTTGATGTTGATGGACTCCGGTGCGATCTGTCAGCCCTGATTGATAATGGTGTATGTGACACTATGCCGGAAAAGTTAACTGTGAATGTTGGTGCCATCATCGATCATCACTATCGACTCGAGCAGTTTATTGCAGCGACCCGTACCAGCCAATTTTGGCGAGCGACTCATATTCAAGGCCAATTTAACTGTGGAGTCTCTATTTACAGTAAAGTGGAGGCTAAGTGGCCCACGTTAAGTAGCTTATACCGTAGCTTGTCAAAACTGTATCATCCTCATGTTGAAAAGGTGTTGGGCTTCGGTCAGTTGCCTCAAAGCGATGAATTGTTTATCGCCAGATCATGGGAATACGGTGCTTCACTCGATGAACTATCGGCTATTGAGCTAGGACAGCCTGTGATGTGGTTTACTCAGTTGTTGTCGGCTTTACAATATATGCATCAGATGGATATTCATCACGGAGCCATCTGCCCTAAAAATATTATATGTAACAAGGAAAAGGCGATACTTGTCAATTTTGGCATAGGCTTGGATATTGCTACCAGTCACTATGCTAGCCAGTATGCTGATCCATTGTTGTGGGCGGCAGAGGGCGAGGCTGAAAAAGACCTTTATGGTTTGGTTGCCAGTTTTATTGCCACTCTAGCCCCTATCACTTTGCAAGGTGACGGAGGACAAGCGGGAATTATTCAGGCATTAAACTCATTTGATAAAGCGTGGTTCGGTGAAAAGACCTTTGATACTTGTTTGAAAGTTTTAAATTTTGAATTTGACGTTAAACCTGGCGATAATTATCTTGAAGCTTTCGATGTGGTCGACAGCTTGGTTTAAGTCAACGTGTCATATTTAGACATAATAAAAAAGGAGGCTTATTTGTGTAATGCCGGTAAGTTAAGCTTACTGGCATTTTTTATTCCTGGCGTATCTCTGAGGTCTTCGTTTAACCGTCCTAGGAAATGACCTCGTTCGTCGAGGCTCTAAAATTAGGCTTTCTGCCAT
>NZ_VKGK01000053.1 GCF_007197645.1 Shewanella hanedai | reverse complement strand
GCTTCATACGACTTCACGTCGCACGGGCAGAAACAAGTTAGCCCCTACCAAGTAAAGCCAAATCGAAGAGATAGATGAACAGGTGTAGATGCGGCAGTGACCGTCCGTGACATGGCCGTTCAATGACATCCATGTCAACACGGCATTGGTGCCTCCATGCACGGCACCTGCTGGAGGCAATAAACAACCATGAAGATACGACCTTCAAACACACCAGCTAGAAGCTAAATCAAAAAATGTAGCCACCTTCATTTGAAGGAAAAAAAAAGCTACCAATTATTAAGTGGTAGCTTTCAATCAATTTCGACGAGTTAAATGAGCTTGAACTTAAGTTCTGAACACTAACTCTTACTTAAGAGTTAGAAAGAAGTTCTCTTGTAACGTCGATACTCGGCAGTCCAGAAGTTGTTTTCGATTGACTGTTCAAGTAGCTCATCAGTACAGGGGAGAGCATGTCCTTGCTCTACTGCCACTTTGGCAACAGCGAAGGCGATATGCTTACTGACCTTATGGATCTCTTCAAGTGGTGGCAGTAGTGGACCTTCACCATTTATTGCCAGCGGTGAACATTCGGCTAATGCGCGGCTTGATGCCATTAGCATTTCGTCACTGACTCGCTTGGCTCCGGCAGACAGCACGCCTAGGCCGATGCCTGGGAAGATGTAGCTGTTGTTACACTGAGCAATTTCGAAGGTCTCACCGTTTATGGTGACAGGTTCGAACGGGCTTCCTGTTGCTACGAGCGCTTGACCATTGGTCCAGTGAAGTACATCTTTCGGTGTGGCTTCAACACGGCTAGTTGGATTAGATAACGGGAAGACGATAGGGCGAGCGCAATGCTTATACATCGCCTTGATGATCTCTTCGCTAAACAATCCTGGTGCCCCGGATACACCGATTAGTACGGTTGGCTTACCATTGTTCATCACATCGAGTAGTGAGATGTTCTCGCTGCTGTTACTCCAGCTTTTCACATCATCACACTTTTGCGCTAATTTCTGTTGGAAAGGTAACAGGTTAGGCATGTTGTCCTGCAGCATACCCCAGCGATCGACCATAAAGACCTGCTGGCGAGCTTGGTTATCAGTGATACCTTCAGACACCATTTGAGCCACGATTGCTTCTGCAATACCACAACCCGCAGAACCTGCGCCGAGAAAGGCGACGCGTTGTTCACAAAGTTTGCTTTTTGCAGCTTTACAGGCAGCAAGGAGTGAACCGACTGTGACAGCTGCAGTACCTTGAATGTCATCGTTAAAGCAGCAATATTGATCTTTATAGCGCTCAAGTAGCGGCATCGCATTTTTCTGTGCGAAGTCTTCAAACTGGATAAGGGCATCAGGCCAGCGACGACTGACAGCCTGCATAAAGGCTTCGACAAACTCTTTGTACTCTTCGCCGCCAATGCGCTGGTTACGCCAACCCATGTACATAGGATCTTCGAGTAGGTGCGGGTTATCCGTGCCCACATCTAATGTGATTGGCAGTGTGTAAGCAGGGCTAATTCCGCCACAACTGGTATAAAGAGAAAGCTTACCAATTGGGATCCCCATGCCGCCAATACCTTGGTCGCCAAGACCTAGAATTCGCTCGCCGTCGGTGACCACGATAATTTTTACTTTCTGACGCGTTGAGTTGTTGAGAATATCGTCAATACGGTCTTTATGTGGATAAGAGAGAAACAGGCCACGGTTACGACGGTAGTTTTTAGAAAAACGCTCACAAGCCATACCGACCGTTGGGGTGTAGATGATAGGCATCATCTCGGTAATGTGGTTTTGCACTAATCGGTAATAGAGGGTCTCGTTGGTATCCTGAATGTTTCTCAGGTAGATATGTCTATCCAGATCATTGGTGAAATTGGTGTATTGATCATAGGCGCGAGAGGCTTGCTCTTCGATGGTTTCAATCACATGGGGAAGCAGGCCTTCGAGGTTGAAAAATACGCGCTCTTCATCGGTAAATGCACTTCCCTTATTGATGAGAGGAGCTTCGAGAATCGCGGGACCAGCGAATGGGAGGTAGAGCGGGCGTTTATGATCGTCCATTGGTGACCTTTATAATGTTTTAGTTATCTAGGATGTTGTTTGTATAGCAAGATTAGCATGAAATGTGAGCTTTGTTCTCCTTTCGCATGTGATTTATTTATGTTTTTATTGGAGTAATTGTTTTAAACATACGTATTAATGGAGATAAAAAAACACAGCCTAAACTGTGTTTTAATGGGGGTCTCGAAACGGTTTATTTACCGCGAATTTTAAGCGATAAACCCGTTAGGAAGTTACGTAATACTTGATCGCCACACTCTTTAAAGTGTTTATGACCAGGTTTTCTAAACAGTGCACCTAATTCAGACTTAGACATATTGAACTCGGCTAATGCCAAAGTGCTTATGATGTCGTCTTCACGCATTTCAAGTGCCACTCTTAACTTTTTAAAGATAAGGTTGTTGTTCATTTGAGATACTGGCTCAGGAATTTCCGCACCTTCTTTAAGGCCGCGCTTTTCAATGATTAAACCATCTAAGAAAAGACACATGGTCTTGTCATTACACGGTTGATAGCCCTCTTCTGACTCTTTCTTTAGCATGTCGAGTAGAAGCTCTTGCGTCATTTCATGCTTAACCTTAGCGAAAATCTTGATCATTTTTGCATTTTGGTAATCAAACACGAAACGTACACGGCGTAAAATATCATTGTTTATCATAAGTCTTCATTCTTTCATCTGCGCGATTGCGCGGCTGCGCAATCATCATTGTGCGATATTATAACTGAGTTTAGAGCTGGTTCTCTGATTTATTTTTATCCGCTGAACCTGTCTGCTTTACAAGTGTTCTCATGGCGGTGCGCATCTCATCATCCAGTGAAAAAGTGCGTTTTCTATCCTTGAGTGATCCACTGAAAGGTACTGCAGCTTTATCAAGTATTGATTCGATAAGGGCTTGATAATTACTGGTCTCTATTTCTGCTGGGTGGCTATAAGCAGACTGTGCCATGCACAAAAGCAGCGTCACAGACATGGTGGCTGTTTTGATATATCTCATTGAATTATATTCCTACCTAAGGGCTTGGTTACAGGGTTACTTTACTTAGTTACTATCCAGTAGATAAACAGGCCTGCAAAGCCGAGTAGATAAATCATTCCCAGCATAGATAACACTTTCATCTTAGTGCCATATCTATCTTCCTTTGGTAAGGCATCACTGGTCATCAGTTTGTAGTTGAGCCAGGCAAAAATCACCGTAGTCATGAAAGCGAGGACCATCACAAATTCCAGTAAGGGAAGCAGAGCCCCTTTGAAGAAAAGGATGATGGCTAACCCTAGTGCACAGACGGTAAGCATGATGCCTGTCAGACGTTTATCTGAGTTCTGTTTTTCAGTTAAAAGTTGCCAGCCCATGTTTAAGGTCCGGCTATACCCATCAATCACAGTGACAGTGGTGCTAAAAATGCAGAGTAGAGCGACGGTGCCGATAAGGTAGCGAGTTTCATTGCCGAGCACTTGGCTATACAAGGTGATCAGCTGACTGGCGAACTTGACCCCTGATGCAGAGAACTGCTCACCACTGCCATGCATAACCAGTGAGCCTAAGGCTAGAAAGACAATGGCTAGCAGTGCTGTGATCAAATAGCCGAAGTTAAAGTCCAAAATGGCCTGTTGCTTAGATATAGGTTGGCTTTTCTGTTTCTCAAGTAACCATAATGAGTTCCAAGAGCTGACTTCGATGGGTGCTGGCATCCAACCCATCATGGCGACTAAGAAGCCTATATTGGCCCACTGCCAAGGAGACTGAGAGATAAAGCCTGGCGTCATGACCGGCGGGATATTAAACGCTAACGCGACAGCAACTAATGTGCTGATAGTAAGGCAGAGCATGATCACCTTAGTCAGCTTATCAAGCAAGGTATAGTGGCCAAAAATTAGTAAAGCAATACTGGAAAGCAACACGATTAAGGCGAGTAGATCGATGGATAGTGGTATAAACAACGTTAACATAGCCGCGGTGAGCATAGTCACTCCTGCTGTGCTAGCGATAGCGGCAATGGTGTTTAGTCCACTAAAAAGTAGCAGATAACCTCGGCCATGCTTTAGGTAGCCGTGGAGTAAGCTTTCACCAGTTGCAGCGGTATAGCGAGCACCAGCGGCAAAAAAAGGGTATTTGAGTAAGTTGACGGCAAGAATGACCCAAGCGAGTTGCCAGCCAAATTCGGCACCAGCTCGAGTCGAAGAGACTAAGTGAGAAGCACCAATAGCGGCTGCAGCCATTAATATTCCTGGCCCTAATGCCGCTAAAAAATATTGGGTTCGAGTTAATAATGAGGTATTAATATTATTATTTTGCGGGTACAGCTTTTCCATTTTTAAATTCTAATTATATATTCAATCTGTTCGATAGAATATGCCATGCTTATGGACTAGTTTAAAAGGAGTATTTTTCACTTAGCTGTTTCACCCCGTCATTAATAATGTTTACTTCCTCAAGTATATAAAACATAACCATAGTTAAAGACGCTGAGTTATTGATTTTAAATGGTTAAAACATCTAAGTGCTATTGGGGTGTTTATACTGTTATTCATTAATTTTTACATTTTAATCCCTTCTATTTATTTGACTTTACTAATTTAACCATTAGGTTGGACTTTGTGATTGTTTGAGTAACGTGACTGAAGTTTGTAGTAGTCGAATCACACCAAAATAATAAATCTAAAAATATAATATTTAAATCAGAGGATGATTATGAAATTACTACAAGCTTTGCCTAGCCTCTGCGCTGCGGCAGTAACAGCGGTTTATGCACCCAATATAATGGCCGCCGATGAATCTGTTGAGCGCATTGAGGTCACTGGCTCACGAATTAAACGTACAGATGTTGAAGGTCCGTCGCCTATTCAATCAATTAGTAAAGATGATATTGCGAATATGGGGTTTGATAATCTGCAGCAGTTGCTTGAGCGTATGCCAGCAGCAGGAGCAGGAACTTTTTCAACACGAGGCAATAGTCAGGACTCTACAGCCAATGGTGCAGCAGCAATTAGTTTGCGCGGTATGGGGCCTGATGCGACTTTAGTTCTGATTAATGGACGTCGAGTTTCAATTAGTGCCTTTGCCGAAGGCGTAAGTAACTCCTTTGTTGATATTAATAGTATTCCAGTTTCAGCGATTGAGCGTGTTGATATTCTTAAAGATGGCGCATCAGCTATCTATGGTTCTGATGCTATCGCTGGTGTGGTCAATATTGTATTACGTAAAAACATCGAGGGTATTGAAGTCAACCTTGGTTTTGGTGAAACAACTGGGCCTAATTATAATGAGAAAACGGCGAGTGTTGTTTGGGGGTCTACGGGCGAAAAAGGCAATGCGTCCATTATCCTCGACTACTTCAGCAATAGTACATTAGGTGCTGATGAGATGGGGCAGTTTGGAACCGCTAATCAATCTCCTTATGGTGGTGAGGATTTCCGTTCATCTCGTGGTTTTCCTGGATATTTCTATGTCGACGGTGTGAAAACAATTGATCCTGATTGTCCTCCTGAGAATGCAACCTCATCAGGTAGTTGTTTGTTTGATTATGGACCATATAATTTAACGGTTCCTCCAGCAGAACGAGTCGGGGCTATAGGCCAATTCGAGTACTTTCTTAACGAAGACTTGACCGCTTTCCTTGAAATTGCTGCTCAGCATAATACTTCAGAAGCGGGTGGAGCTGCTACGCCACTAGATGAAAAAGCTGGATTGACGGTACCGGGCTCTCATCCGAATAACCCTTTTGGAAAAGATATCGCTATTGGCCGTTACCGTACTGTAGATGCGGGACCACGTCGCTGGGACATCGAATCTGACTCGATGCGTTTAGTGATGGGGCTTCGTGGTGTCATTAACGATTGGGATTGGGAAATGTCAGCTCAGAAAGGTCGCAGTGAATCGACTCAGACTGGTAATCGTTCTCAAGGTTGGGTTAGAACAGATTTTTTACAGGCAGAAATTGATGCAGGCCGTTATAACCCTTTTGGTGGAACGATTAACTCTCCTGAGGTTATTGATGCCATTACGACAAGTCTAGTGCGCCAAGGTGTCTCACATGTCACAGCCTATGATGCCAATATTACAGGGCATGCTTTTACACTCGCCGATCGTGACATTATGATGGCAGCGGGTATCGAGTACCGTGAAGAGGATGTCAGTGATATCCCTGATGACCAGTTTCAACGTGGTTTGATTTTTGGTACTGAAGCTGTTTCAGCTGCTGCGGCTCGCGATCAATATGCTGGATATGTTGAGTTTTCTATTCCAGTGGCTGATAACTTTGAACTGCAACTTGCAGGTCGATACGATCATTACAGCGACTTCGGCTCGACGACTAACCCTAAAGTAGCCTTTAAATGGGGCATAACTGAAGATATTACTGCGCGTGCATCTTGGGCTACAGGCTTTAGAGCACCATCCCTGGCACAAATAGGCTTAGGTCCATCTGAGACAAGTACTTTCTTTAAAGATACCTATGCATGTGAGGCTAATGGTATTGCAGCTGATAAATGTGAAGTTTTGGACTACAACACTGAGTTTTCGGGGAATAAGGATCTTGAGCCTGAAGAGTCCGAATCTTGGAATCTAGGTATGTTTTGGGCGCCCAATGAGAAGATAGATATAGGTTTCGATATCTGGAGCATAACCCAAGATAATAAGATTGATGCTGCTCCCTTCGGTGATATTTATAATGCTAACTGTAATGATCAAAACAGTACTGTTTGTGTGCGACTCCCACCTGTTGGCGCTGATACTCTTGGTGTGTTAGATGTCGTACATAATACATTTGTGAACTTGTCATCTCAAAAAGCTAAAGGGTTGGATATCTCTGCACACTACGGGTTAGAGCTAGATAGCTATGGTGATGTAAAGTTTGGCCTTGAGTGGAGCTATTTATATGAATTTGATAAGGACAACTTGGATTATACCGGGGAGTATAAATATCCACAGTATCGTTGGTTAGCAACGACTAACTGGCAGCTTGATAACTTCTCTGCCAACTTGAACGTCAGTTACATTGGTGAGTTTGAAGATACTCCTGATATTAACTTTGATGGAGAACTTGATTTTGACCTATATCAATCACGGACGGTCGAGTCTCAATTTATTGTTGATATCCAAGGTGCTTATCGTTTCAGCGAGACGCTGAGATGGTCTGTAGGTGTAAACAATCTATTCGATGAAAAGCCACCTTTCGCTATTGGTAACGGAGATGATGATCTTTATGGTTACGTTCTTTCGGTTCATAACCCAAGAGGCAGCTACGTTTATACCAAAGTGACATTAAACTTTTAAGTTACATAGGCAGGCCTTTATTAGAAAAAAATATTGGCTCGTCTGTTGATAATTTAAACTGTAACTAAATACTAAACGGCCCCACTTGGGTCGTTTTTTTTGCTTTAATGGATATCAATTCGTAAATTGTTGAAGGAGTGAGAATGATTAAGTTATATGGCGTTCCTCGTAGCCGTTCACTGCGTGTATCTTGGGCGCTTGAAGAGTTAGGACTCGATTGGCAGTATCATTTTATCGATTTTGCTAAGGGCGATAGCCGCAGCGACGCTTTTCTTGCGGTGAATCCTTGTGGCAAGGTACCGGCTTTGGTTGAAAATGATTTAGTGATCACTGAGTCGGCTGCGATTGTACTGTATCTTGCTGAAAAATATGGCGATGGAAACTTGCTTCCTCAAACAGGAAGCGATGCAAGTGCATTACATCATCAATGGGTGAGCTTTATTATTAGTGAACTAGAACAACCGCTCTGGACTATAGGTAAGCACAAATTTGCTCTGCCCGAAGTGTTACGTCAGCAGGGGATGTTTGCGGTCGCTAAATGGGAGTTTGATAAGGCGGCTGCGATTGCTGAAAAATGGTTGCCTGACAGTGAGTTTTTACTTGGTGATAACTTGTCTGCAGCGGACATTTTATTAGGGCACACCCTATTATGGGCAACTCGGTTTGAGCAAGATATTCCGCCTAAGTTAACCGCTTATCGCGACCGTGTGACATCTAGACCAGCCATGGCAAGAGCACTTGAAAAAGAGGTCGCTGGTTGAGAATAATAGGCTCGCGCCAAAATGAAAAAAGCATCTGTAATAGATGCTTTTCGTTTGTACTTTGTGGAGTTAGAGATTAAAGCTGAGCAGCGGCCCATTTAGCACGGCTTTCACGGCTCTCTTTTAAGTCTTCTTTTTCACGGTAGGCTTTATAACTTTCAGCCTCTAATGCCACTAACTTAACGTCAACTTCTAAGATGAGTTGGCACTCTTTTTTGATGCGCCATGCTGAAGTGTTATAAAGCTCAGCAAGGGGTAATGAGCCTAAATATTCAGGATTATATTGAGCATAAAGTGCTTGGGTTGGGTAAACCACGAAGCTTAGTGTACGCTTTGGCTCCTTCTTGAATAGCTCTTCGATACCATCACAGGTATTTAGTACCTGCATCTCGATGGTTTCATCGATTTCGATTAGCTTTTTCTCTGCCAAACCAGATACTGGCTTTTCGCCAGCTTCCCACGCGATGACATCTTCTTCAGTGGCTTTGCTCAGTTCGCCAACTTGTGCGGTGGTGAGACCCAGAGATAAACGTAGGTATTTTATTTCAATGGCGTTTAAGCCAGAATTCTTTGACATTGTATTTCCAAAATAATTATTTTTAGCTAGCTTGAATCTAAAGATTAAGCTCTTAACGTATTAACCTAGCTTTTCATCCAAACTTGTTCAACCCAATCCCACAATGATTCCCAGTACTCACTTTCAGTGCCATTCTCGTTCCATAGCAGAACTTGACCCTCTTGATCGATACAGTAGAAATTGTTGCCCTGCTGACAAATGGGAACGTACTCACGGGACAGCCCAATAGACCAAGCATATGCCGTCACTTCAGGCAGGAAAGTATGGGAGTTTGGATCGCTGACAGTAACAGGTTCTAACGAACCGTAGATGACATCACTGGCGTAGAGTAGATACTGTTTTAGCTCTCCGGGAAAAGGCATTAAAATCTCCTCTTCGGCCATGACGAGCTGATCGAAAGTAGGGAGTTCTAAAGGAATAGGAACGGTTTCACTCATTTCCTGTAGTTGCTCAATGATGTCGTGCATTGTCTCTTCGCTAGTTAACTGTCAATAAAGGGGGAGTATATCTCGAATCGGTGAGATTTGTTAGTTGGGCTGTTAACCTAAAACCTACTGCTATTAGCGCTTATGTTGAAGCTGCAACATAAGCGTATTTTGCATGTACACGATGTTTATGCGGCGACTTGAATCACGCCTGCATTATCGATGCGCTTATAGTTCAACCAGGCTTTATGGTATTGCTTGTGAGAATCCTGACGCAATTGCACTATCCTTGCGGTTTCAGTATCAAGCAGCCTTCTGTTTTCACTGTTGGCTAATGCTTCAATTCCCTGTACCTCCTGGTAGGTCTCATGCTCTGCGCCGCTTTTGATTTTGGCTATCTCATTGAGGTGGAGCTGAACTTCGACGACCATTTCTGTTTTGGGTAGTTTGATTAACGCATTAAGGTCTCGGTAGCCAGACTCTTTAGGTGAGGCAAAACGGTTCTTAACTTGTAATACCGTGGTTTGCTCACTGAGGGTCTGATACACCTGCATAAGGTCATGGATATTATTTGCGACAATGCTTGCTCTGGCCAAGTCGGTTATCTGACTCGCATCGCCATTGAACTTAGTCGATATCTTGTTTTTGGCTCGTGCATAGGTTTTTATCGGGGGGAGTGATGCTGTGAGAGAGGTGTTGTTTATCATCTGTTCTATGAGGAGGTTGAGTTCATCCTGTGCCGGTTGAGCTTGAGAATATAGGGTGTCGAGATCACTGCTTGTTTGTCTGGGAGCTTGGTGATGGAGATTTGAAATGGAATACAGACCCGTGAGGTTTTTGGGTAATGATTGCCTCGCGGCATAGTTGTCACTTTGATCTTTTACTTGGTTTTGAAATTCATGGGTTGCAGCAAAACCGGTGCGGGTAGAAAGGAGCAGCAGAAAGATGAAAAATGTTCTGAATAACTTATTCATACTGTTCATAAACATATTACGGACCTCAAAACTTGTTAGGAATGCGAATGTTTCAAGTAACAATGTATACGTGTTTTCCTTAATGGATACTGAATGACCAATTGAAGTTTGTCTGCAGTAAAGATTACTCCTGTTTTAAATAAAAAAAGAGCGCCTATAGCGCTCTTTTAAAAGAAAAATGTGTTACCAAATTTTGACGCGTTTTTCAGGAGCAATGTACATTGCATCACCCTCTTTAACATCAAATGTTGTATAGAACTGAGGCATGTTAGACAGGGCACCCAGTGAGCGGAATTTGGCTGGTGAATGTGGATCCGTTGCCACGCGGTTACGCATTGATTCTTCTTTGATCTTGGCGCGCCAAATCTGAGTGAAACCAATGAAGAAACGCTCATCACCCGTTAAACCATCAATAACCGGTGCTTCTTTGCCGTTAAGTGACTTCTTATAAGCCTTGTAAGCGATAGTAACCCCTGATAGATCACCAATGTTTTCGCCCAGAGTAAGCTCGCCATTTACGTTAAGGTCGTCAAACACAGCGTAGCCATTGTACTGCTCAACAAGTGCTTTACCACGAGCTGCGAATTCAGATAGGTCGTTTTCAGTCCACCAATCACGCATGTTGCCTTCGCCGTCAAACTTCGCGCCTTGGTCGTCAAAACCATGACCCATTTCATGTCCGATCACTGCACCAATACCGCCATAGTTGACAGCATCATCCGCTTCCATGTTGAAGAAAGGCGGTTGTAAAATAGCAGCAGGGAAAACGATCTCGTTCATGGTTGGGTTGTAGTAAGCGTTGACGGTTTGTGGCGTCATATGCCACTCCCACTTACGAATAGAACCGGCAAGTTTTTCCAGCTCCTTAACGTGACCAAGTTGATTAGCACGAATATTGTTACCAATTAAATCATCGGCTTTGATGGTGAGTTTATCGTAATCTTCCCATCTATCTGGGTAACCGATTTTTGGATCGAATTTAGCTAATTTGTCTCTGGCGGCAACTTTCGTGTCTGCGCTCATCCAGCTCAGACCGTCAATGCTTTCACCGTAAGCGCCACGTAAGTTCTCAACCAAAATCTGCATACGTTCTTTGGCTTCAGGTGTGAAATGACGCTTAACGTAGACCTTGCCTACAACTTCACCTAACACGCCATTGACTGTACTGACGCCACGTTTCCAGCGAGGTTGTTGCTCTTGTTGTCCATTGAGTGTTTTAGAGAAAAACTCGAAATTCTCATTATCAAGTGCAGCAGTCATTTCACCGGCAAAGTGCGTTAGCAGTTGCCATTTCATGTAGGTCTGCCACGTAGCGAGTTCGTTGTCTTTTAAAACTTGGTTGAATCCTTCAACAAAGCTAGGTTGATTGACGATGATATCTGGCTGTGTCTCAACGTCTAGAGTGGTTAGGTAACTTGTCCAGTCGATATCTGGTGCTAATGTTGCCAGCTCTTTCATTGTCATCTTGTTATACGTTTTAGTGCTATCACGAGTTTCAACCACATCCCAGTGTTTGCTGGCGATGGCTGTTTCTAGCGCTAATATTTGCTCTGCACTGGCTTTTGGATCGCTAAAGCCTGCTAGGGTGAACATCTTTTCAATGTGCTCAACATAAGCTTTACGGATATTGACGAAGCGCTCGCCTTCATTGAAGTAATAATCCTTCTCCGGCAGGCTCAGGCCATATTGCCAGAGGTGAGTGGCGTAGCGGCTTGAGTCTTTTGCATCAACATCAATATAAAATGCCAGTGGTGTTCCGCCGCCGATAATTTGGCTGTGGGCAAAGTAGTTCACCAGCTCAGCTTTGGTTTTTAGGGCGGAAATTTTATCTAATTCAGCCTGGATTGGCGTTGTGCCTAATTTGTTTAATGTGTCTGTATCCATGAATGAGCGATAAAGGTCAGCAACTTTTTGTTCATCGCTGCCAGCAACTAAGTCTGTCGTAGCTGCAACCTCTTCAATGATGGCTTTTACATCATCACGAGATTTTTCACGAAGATCGTAAAACGCTCCAGTACTAGTTCTGTCACTTGGGATCTCGGTTTCTTTTAGCCAAGCACCATTTACATAGTTATAAAAGTCATCTTGAGGACGAATAGACTTGTCGAAGTTTGCGAAATCGATGCCTGATCCTAAGACTTTTGATACGGCTGCAGCGGTTTCTGTTTTACTGGTATCGGGAGTGGTGATTTCAGCTTTTTCATTATTGCAGGCAGTAAGGCCTACTATGAGTGAGGCACAAAGTCCCCCAACGAGTGCTTTATTCATTTTTCTTCCTTTAATCTACAGTTTGCCCATTTTGGGTCATTGTTGTTATATATCAATCGCAACTTTGCATAGTGGTACACATGTTAAGGCTATTGGGGGAATGTAAACAAGGGGAGGGGCCTAGTTGACAGGCTTTCAATCAGTTTCATGTGTAAGAAAAGGTTTCCTTATTCATGTTCGCTACGGCTAAGTTACAGTGCCATAAGTGTTTTAATGATGCTGGTGGCCGTTAGATGGGGGTTAACTTGACAAGGGGGCCCAGCAAAACTTTGCCCTTTGGTCGCATGAGCCTCATAATGGCGCCCATAATGTTCCTATAGCTGAGTTTTACTGTGCGTTTAGATAAATATATTTGCGAGTCAACATCGCTTTCTCGAGTATCAGCCAAAAAAGCATTACATCGTGGTGGCGTTACCTGCAATGGCGAGATCGTTAAAACCTCTGGTTTTAAAGTGACAGACGGGCTAGTAATATGCCTCGATGGCGAACAACTGTCGATTATTGGCCCGCGCTTTATCATGCTCAATAAGCCAGTAGACACAATCTGTTCAACCATTGATGAAGTGCATCCTTCAGTGATTGGTTTGGTTGATGTTATCCGTGCAGAAGATCTGCATATCGCAGGTAGACTTGATGTCGATACGACCGGTTTAGTGCTCATTACAACGGATGGACAGTGGTCACATAAGATCACTTCGCCAAAGAAAGAGTGCGGTAAGCGTTATCTACTAGAGACGGCTGAAGCCTTGAGTCCTTCGTTAGTCGAAGAGTTTGCAACAGGTCTTCAATTGAATAATGAAGATGGGCTAACTAAACCAGCCATATTGGAGATTTTAGGCACTCATCAAGCGCGTTTAACGATCACCGAAGGTAAGTATCATCAAGTAAAGCGTATGCTGGCAGCGGTAGGAAATTGCGTCACTAAATTGCACCGTGAAAGTGTCGGTAAAATTGAGTTAGACCCAGCCCTAGCGCCTGGGGAATGGCGTCACCTGACTGAAGCAGAGATTAAATCGGTTAAATAAAACCAAGATATCTTCGTGCTAAATAACAACGGCTCTCATTTTTGAGGGCCGTTTTTATAAGGCGCTTCTTAAGGTTTATCTAGACAACTTAATCGTGCCGCTAATCGTCGAGATATCGATATCAGCACTGGCATCACCGACATTAAGTTTAAGATATGAAGTGGGAGAGTATTTCTCTTTACTGGGTTTATCTGACGTTAACTGGTTAACTATTTTTCCGCCTGGCCCACCATTGATTTTGAAGCTGGCATTGATATCCTGCTTTAACGTTAATTCTATATCACCGCTGACACTGTTTAGATTGGCTTCAGAAGATAGAGAATCTACAGAGAGTTCAATATCGCCGCTGACAGTGCTAACCTGAAGCGAATGTAGACTGGCGAGTGTTACTTCAGCATCACCGGACACGAGCTCAATAGATACATTTTGTGCGGATGAGTTAGCGTTTAATTCACCACTGACAAGCTTGTAGCCTATCTGTCCTTTGCTTTTATTGTCTTTTATTGTCCCTGACACGGTTTCTAATTTGATTTTGCCATTGAGTGCAGAGGCATTAATATCGCCCGAGATGGTTTTGATGTGTACCTGCTTGTTTAACTCATCAAGGTTAATATCCCCGCTGATGGACTTGATAACGGTATCACCTTGAAGTTGACTCACATGATACTCAGCCGATAGACCTTTTACGGTTAAGTTTAGTGATTTTGGAACCATAAAAGTTAATGATGAACCTTCCTTGTTTTTGCCGTTAAACTGGCGGGGCATTTTATCTTCTAGGGTTAATTTATTACCTTGGTGATCGACGACAAAGCCTTCGCTGAGTTCATCTAATGTGCCACGAATGCTGACTTCTTGTTTATCCCAACTTTGGATTGTGACATCGCCTCTTAATACTTTGATATGGAGTTTAAGATTATCATCTACCTTGAACTGTTTATCGATAGACTCGGCGGCAAGTGCAAATTGACTTACCAAGATAAGCGGCAGTAGCAGGCATTGTGTTAAGGTTTTGATGTTCATATTATTGCTCCATTTTGATCCGGTATTACGTGTAGAAATTGAGCTTGTGTCAGTAGTTCAATCTCTCTGGAATGTGTCCATAACCACAACTGCCAGAGTTGTTGATCGGTTGGGTTGAGTTTCAATGATTGGTAGATCAATGTTGCGGCTTCTCTGAGCTGCTTTATACCTGTTTCTACCGGCGAGCTAAACGGATTCGATTGCCAATTCGTTTTTTGTGCCAGTAGATGCAGTTCAGCAACTTGATTGGCATGTTGCATCTGAATATCTTCAATGCTCGCCAGCAGAAATTGATTGGTGTCTGGAGTGTCGTGTTCGGGATAAAGCACTTGCTGCCCGATAAGTAAGCAAAGTGCGATAACACTTGCGACGGCTAAGGTACGCCAATGGTTTTTAGGCTTGGTCTGTGGAGCATCGAGCTGTCTTTCTATTGCTTCCCACAGATCAGACTCTGGTGCTAGCGTTTTAGGTAAGTCCGATATCATATTATCAAGTCGTTTCTCGTGATTATTCATGACATCATCTCCCGCAGTAATTTTCTTGCTCTATGATATTGAGCCTTGCTGGTGCCTTGCGCTATGTTCAACTGCAGTGCAATTTCATTATGTTGGTAACCTTCAATCGCAAACAAAACAAAAACAATTCTGGTGCGTTCTGGCAGTTTAACTAATAGTTTGTCTAACTCTGTGTATTGCATCTCTACCTCACCAATTTCAGTATGTTCAGGTAAGGAGATAAATCGTGACCAAAAACTCTTATGTTTCTTTATGCTGCTTAAGGCTTGATTGACAGTCATGCTGTGTAACCAAGTTGAAAATTGACTGTCTCCCCGAAATAGAGGCAACTTTTGCCATAAGCGAACAAACGTATCTTGTGTCGCTTCTTCAGCTAAAAAGGCTTGTCCACAGAGCCTATAACAGATCCCATATACTCGTTTGTGGTGGATAAGATAAAGCTGTTTGAAGGCATCTCTGTCCCCTCGCTTAGCACGCTCTATCAGTTCCGGTTCAGGGATCTCACAAGGTTTAATTAACTCAACTTGTGCGCTCACACTCAGTTCCTTGTGTTTATTTTTATTAGATAACTATTAGACATAGCCAAGAGGCAAAAAGGTTTGAATGGTTATTAAAAAATAACAAAGGTATAACACTGAAGTGTGGAAGTGAAGGAAAGGGTTAGATGAAATAGAGGGAGAAGCTCCCTCTCTATAATTTAGGGATATTTAGCGGGTTGATTGAATATGAGAATAGACGAGTTGTGCGCCGAGCAAATCTGCCAGTGCGGTGCCTACGGTTTTAAATACGGTGATCTCTTGATTGTTGGTTCGTCCAGTTATCTCTCCTTTACAGAGTTGTGCTAGCTCGCCTTTCACTGAATCTAATTGATAAAGCCCTTCTGAGATTGGGATTAAGATCTCTCCGGCTTCAGCGAAAACATTGATTTTCGAATCCACATACACAGACGACTTCAAGATGAGCTGGCTATCACATTCACGTCTGTCATGGTTATGGTTACCGACAAAGTCAGTGTGTGTGCCGGGTTTGACCCAATCACTGTTAAATAAAGGCTCAGGAGAGCCAGTGGCGCAACTTATGATATCGGCAATTGGCACAATCTCTTTCAGGCTTTGACAGCTAGAGACTTGAATGTCTGAGCGAGCTTTTTTTATTACCTCAACTGTTTTCTGCGCTTTTTCAATATCACGTCCCCAAATAAAAATCTTGGTTATAGGGCGAATGCTGGCGTGTGCCAGTGCCATATATGAAGCAAGCCTGCCTGTACCGCAAACTAAAAGAGTGCTCGCATCTTTTCTGGCAAGGTAATCACTTCCTAAGGCTGATATAGCAGCAGTACGCCAGTAAGTGACACTGGTTCCATCGACTAAAGCTTGAGGAACACCTGTTTTACGGTCAAAAATCATGATTTTAGAATATAGACTTGCTAATTCAGAATTTTTCTTTGGATTTTCAGGGAAGTAGGTAAATGCTTTTACTGCGATGGTTTTATCATTCCATGAAGGTAATACAGCAAACGCATCACTGTGTGAATTATCTTCATCTAGACTAAATACTTGTCTTTGTGGCATCCCTGCAGGCTTTGAAAAAGTATCCCTAAGTTCAGATATTAGCGCCGGAAAGTTAAGTGCGTTATGTACAGCTACAGCATCGATGATTATCATACCTACTCCTTTTTAGGATATTGTATTCTATCCATCTATTTTTATAAACACCTCTCATAAAGCGATGTTGTCAGTAGTTAAAAGATGCAGTTAACTCTGAGTATTGTGGTATTTACTCCCTTGTTTACGTTAAAATAAGTTAATGGTGCTGACGAGGTGGCCGATAACCAATATAAATAACCTGCATTTAATGTAGGCATGTCCATTCTTTGTTTTTTTAACTATTATTTATTATATGTTTTAATTTTAGGGATCTTAAAATGCTCATCCGTCATAAATTAACACTTAGCGCTGTAGTGTCGATTGTCGCGCTAGTGGCGATGTTCTCGCTACAGCGATACTCAAGTGGAGTTCAGCAAGAATTATCACTTGTGGCACAAGGGCTTATTAAACTGGAAAAACAGGTATTGAGTCTGAGAAAGGATGAAAAGGATTTCTTTTCCCGCTTAGATATTGCTTATCTTAATAAGCATCAAAAGCATGCTAATGAGATGCTAAATGAGGTTAAATCTTTAAGAGGCACCTTTGAATCGAATGCTATTCCTGTTTATGAACTTGATGGTTTTGAACAAGGGGTACAGTTTTATCTGGATTCATTTGAGAATGTTGTTGCACTTCAAAAAGAGATAGGGTTAACGCCTAAAACGGGTTTGTATGGCGCGTTAAGAAAAGCGGTTCATAACGTTGAAACCTTAGTTAAAGAATACAAACAGCCCGATTTAATGGTGATAATGCTGCAGCTGAGGCGTAATGAGAAAGACTTTATGCTGCGACGTAACATGAGCTATGTCGATAAGTTTAATGGCAATATTGAGAAGTTTAAGCAGGATTTAATTAATTCAGAGATTGATAGTTCAGCTAAAAATGAATTATCAGTATTAGTGTCCAGTTACCAGAAGAACTTCGCCTTGTTGGTGTCTAAGGATCAAACCTTAGGCTTAACTCATAATGACGGTCAAATGGGGAAACTTCGTGGGGCCATAGCATCAGCGAATTCGAGTTTAGTCACATTAAAAAAACAATCACTAACAGCAATTGCTGATTCTGAGCAGTCTTCAATCACGTTAAGTTTTGTGCTTTTCAGTATTATAACAATCATTTTGATCGGTTTTACTGTCTTCATTATCCGTAGCATTATGGAGCCGGTAACTCGCCTTACTATGGTCATCTCGCAGATAGAGCGAAATAAAGATCTGACGATCCGTTGTGATGCCAATGCTGATGATGAAATTAGTCAAGTTGCAAAACATTTCAATACCATGCTCGATAGTTTCCAACGATTAATAGAAGAGGTTATTGAGTCTGTTGAGAGCATGACCCACTCCTGTTCTGAGTTGTCTTTGAATGCAATAAAAGCGTCCGAAGGTGTTGGTCAACAGCTGAATGAAACCGATATGGTCGCAACTGCAGTGACAGAGATGGGGGCGACGATCGATGAGATCGCAAAGAATACTGAATTGGCAGCTGAACGTGCAGGTAATACTTATAATAATGCGCTTAAAGGCCAAAGTGGTGTTGAGCAGACGATTGATAAGATTCAGTGTTTAGTGCAGCAACTTAATAGTTCTTCAAAAGTTGTTGGTGAATTAGAAAAAGACAGTAAGACGATTGGCACTGTTTTAGATGTCATTCGTGGTATTGCTGAGCAAACAAATCTACTTGCTCTTAATGCAGCGATTGAAGCTGCTCGAGCAGGAGAACAGGGAAGAGGTTTTGCGGTTGTTGCTGATGAAGTGCGAAGTTTAGCAATGAGAACGCAAGAATCAACAGAAGAGATAGCCCGTATAATCGAAACCTTGCAAGCTAGAACGCGATCCATTGTAGAGTTAATGACAGCCACAGAGAAACAGGGAGGAGAGAGTGCTGAGCAAGCGGCTTCAGCGGGAAGCTTATTGCAGCAGATTAACTTAGATGTGACCAATATTATGGATATGAGCACACAGATAGCGACGGCAATCGAGGAGCAAAGCATGGTAGCTTCAGAGGTTAATAAAAATGTAGTTATCATTCGTGATATTGCTCAAGAGTCAGCAACAACAGCCGATGAGAATGCCCGCTCTTCTGAAGAGGTTAAGTCACGTGCTGATTTACTGCACCGTGCAGTGAGTCTATTTAAGATCTAACTTGTATGAGTAAGCTAAGCTTAAGGAGGTGCATAAATGGGTATGATTGATGAAATTAAACCGTTTTTTAAACGTCCTAGGCTTAGCCTTACTTTTGGTGTCATTTTCTGACATCACTTGGGAGATGATGATAGGCCAAGCTGATAAACAACTTTACGAGGCTAAAACATCAGGGCGAAATCAGATTAAGCTGGGATACACTAAGAATGAGAAATTAAAACTGATTGAGTGAAAACTTGTTTATGATTTTAAAATCGTGAGTTTAGTGGTGTAACAGAAGAGTTTGTTCGGAGTGTTAATCAGATATTGATTAAAGGAGAAAATTGGTGCCCGAACCCGGAATCGAACCAGGGACACGAGGATTTTCAATCCTCTGCTCTACCGACTGAGCTATTCGGGCAACGGGGTGCATTAAAAAGGTTTTGCGCTTTTGAGTCAATATTTTTTTTTGAAAAATCGTTATTTACCTACCAACTGCACATCTTTCACTCTAAGCGGTGTTAAATAAGGCATTTTTAAGGCATAAATAAAAAAGCTCCGAAACCGGAGCTTTAAATCAATCTGCAAACGGTTTAGTTTGAGAGTGTTGAGTTATCTGGAAAATTGGCTTTCATTACAGACAAGACATTTTCTTGAAGCTTAGTTTGCCCTAATTCAGCATAAGCTTCAGACATGATCTCTAATGCACGTTCTGTTGACGGTGTACCAGGGAATGTCTCCATTACTGACTGTGCTCGAGTAGCGGCAGCACTCCAAGCATTCATCTTAATGTAGTATTCAGCTACTGTAATTGAATATTTAGCCAAGCGATTTTTCAGATGTTGCATACGCTTAGCAGCATCTGGAGCATATTTACTATTAGGGTATGACTTAATTAAACGGTCAAAGTCTTTAAATGCGTCTTGGGCTACTTTGGGATCACGATCGGTTCTATCAATATTTAACATATCGTGGAACATATAGTTATCAGACTGCATGTTAACTAAGCCTCGCATATAGTAAACATAGTCGATATTTTTATGCGTAGGATTGAGTCTGATAAAACGATCTATATTAGCTATACCCGAAGCAGGGTCATCTAGCTTATAATAGGCGTAGATAAGATCGAGTTGCACTTGAGTTTTATGTGGACCAAACGGATAGCGTGAGTCTAAAGCTTCTAAAGATCGCACTGCTTTACTGTAATTACCTAGCTCCATAGAGGTTCTTGCTTGTGAATACAGTACGTCTGGAGAGGTTTTGCTAGTCTTCAGCTGATCTTCTTGGTTACTACTACAGGCGGTTATAGCCAGTGAAAACAGCCCTATTAAGGCACCTTTAACAAAATTATGCATACTTAAATTCGATTCTTTTAAAGTTATAGTTAGGAATTTTTTCATTTCAAGATAAAATAGAAACAATTCGATTGTAACAGATTACACACTTTTTATGACCCCGAAAAGCGGGTACGGTTCCTATGACACTAGAGATTAATCTAAAAAGCGAGATAACAGCAACACAAACAGGCCAAAGATTGGATCAAACTTTGGCTGATTTGTACCCTGATTATTCGCGCACACGCATCAAAGAGTGGATCCAATCAGGTTGGGTTTACATTGACGGTATTGCTTCAACTAAGCCAAGAGAAAAAGTGCTTGAAGGGCAATTAATTGCTGTTGAAGCAACACTCCAAGAGGAAACTGCAGCTAAAGCTCAGGCGATCGACTTAGATATCGTTTACGAAGATGACCATATCATCGTCATAAATAAGCAAGCCGGTTTAGTTGTCCACCCTGGTGCTGGTAACCAAGATGGCACGCTAATGAATGCCTTGTTGCATCACAGCCCTGGAATCGAGTTAGTCCCACGTGCAGGTATCGTGCATCGTTTGGATAAAGACACGACTGGTCTAATGGTTGTGGCTAAAACGGTAGAAGCACAGACTCATTTAGTGTCTGCACTGCAAGCTCGTGAGATAACGCGTGAATATGAGGCTGTTGTTTTAGGCTCTATCATTTCAGGTGGCACAATTGATGAACCTATCGATCGCCATCCGACTAAGCGTACACATATGGCTGTCGTGCATAACGGTAAGCCTGCGATGACGCATTACCGCGTTGCTGAAAAGTTCAGAGCACATACCCGCTTAAGATTACGTCTTGAATCAGGTCGTACTCACCAAATTCGTGTGCACATGGCTCACATTGGTCACACTTTAGTGGGTGATCCTGTATACGGTGGTCGTCCTCGTCCGCCTAAAGGTGTGACGCCTGAATTTTTTGAAGTCTACATGGGCTTTAAACGTCAGGCACTGCATGCTATCAGACTTGAATTAGCACACCCGTACACATTTGAAATAATGAGTTGGCAGGCGCCTGTTCCTGAGGATATGGTGACTTTGACCAGAGCCTTGAGAAAAGACACTGAAGATAATCCTATCGTTGTTTAAATGTTTGGTTTTATCTTTTAAGGTTTTTAGTGAGTGATCAAGGTTTATACTTAAGAGAAACGTAATGAAAGATAAAGGCTGGCACATTCCCGATGGCGTTAATATCGCATTTACTACCCGCCTTGATGGTGTAAGTTGCGCTCCCTATGCAAGTTTAAACTTAGGTTTGCATGTGGGAGATGTCATTGATGATGTGTTGGCAAATCGAGTGCTTGTTCAAGAGCGCTTACAACTCCCAGTATCAGCCGCCTGGCTAAACCAAATCCATAGCACTGATGTTGTCAAAGCTGATAACCGCTCGGTTCAAAATGCTGACGGTAGTTATACTTACTCCCATGATCAGGTGTGTGTGGTGATGACCGCAGATTGTTTACCTATCTTATTGTGCGATCATGCTGGCACACAAGTTAGTGCAGTACATGCTGGATGGAAAGGTCTGTGTGATGGCATTATCGAAGTGGCTTTAGGCAAGTTTGATATCGGAAGCGATAAACTGATCGCTTACCTCGGTCCTGCAATAGGTCCAGAGCGGTTTGAAGTCGGTGCTGAGGTGAGAGCATTGTTTCTAGCTCGACATGCAGAGGCTGATCAATATTTTATTAAAAAACCACCTATTAACTCTTCTAAACAAAATAATGTATCTAGTGAGGATAAGTATTTAGCGGATCTTCAAGGACTTGCCATATTGCGCTTAAGGTTAGCGGGTGTGAACGAGATCTATCGATCTGATATTTGCACTTACAACCACCCTGATTATTTCTCATACCGCAGAGAACATGTTACTGGCCGCATGGCTTCATATATCTGGTTGACATAAATACTGTTATTTCCTCTGGATAAAAATCTTCTCACACCTTGAAAAATCCTTAAAACCCCCCATCTTTTAGTTATTCAGGTATGTATCATTTGTTTGTGGAGGCAATATGCGACTCGATCGTATGACCAATAAATTTCAAACGGCAATTTCCGACGCACAATCATTAGCGCTAGGCCGTGATCATCAGTTTATTGAACCCATTCATTTAATGATGGCCTTATTAAATCAAGATAATGGTTCGATCCACCCGCTATTAACGCAAGCGGGAATTAATGTTAGCTCACTACGCTCCTTCGTTAGCCAAGAATTGGAACGCTTACCTAAGGTAGAGGGAACAGGTGGCGATATTCAATTATCTCAGTCTCTGATCCGTTTATTGAATCTATGTGACAAACTTTCCCAGAAGCGTAAAGATAAATATATCTCCAGTGAGCTCTTTATACTCGCGGCTCTCGAAGGGAATGACACGCTTGCTCAGAGCTTGAAAAAGTCAGGTGCCACTAAAGACTTAATGGAACAAACGATCAAACAGATACGTGCTGGCAAAAATATTGATGATCCTAATGCAGAAGATCAACGGCAGGCCCTTAAAAAATTCACAGTGGATCTTACCGAACGTGCAGAGCAAGGAAAACTTGACCCTGTTATTGGTCGTGATGACGAAATTCGTCGAACGATTCAAGTGTTACAGCGCAGAAGTAAGAATAACCCCGTATTGATCGGTGAACCTGGTGTGGGTAAAACGGCGATTGTTGAGGGGCTAGCGCAAAGGATTATTAATGGTGAGGTTCCTGAGGGGATAAAGAATAAACGTGTACTTTCATTAGACATGGGCGCACTGGTTGCCGGTGCCAAATATCGCGGTGAGTTTGAGGAGCGCTTAAAAGCGGTACTTAATGAGCTCTCTCAAGAAGAGGGACAAGTGATCCTCTTTATTGATGAGTTACACACTATGGTTGGTGCTGGCAAAGGTGATGGCGCCATGGATGCAGGGAATATGCTTAAGCCTGCATTAGCCAGAGGTGATCTTCACTGTGTTGGTGCAACGACCTTAGATGAATACCGACAATATATTGAGAAAGATGCCGCGTTGGAGCGACGTTTCCAAAAGGTGTTGGTCGAGGAGCCTAATGTTGAAGACACGATTGCCATCTTACGTGGGCTTAAAGAGCGCTATGAACTTCATCATCATGTAGAGATCACTGACCCTGCGATTGTTGCCGCTGCCAGTATGTCAAATCGTTATGTATCAGATCGAAAGTTGCCCGATAAAGCAATCGATCTCATTGATGAAGCAGCATCGAGCATTCGCATTCAAATGGACTCAAAACCAGAGCTATTAGATAAGTTAGATCGCCGTGCTATTCAGCTTAAACTTGAAGAGCAAGCACTGGGTAAAGAAACGGATGAAGCGAGTCTTCGTCGACTTTTAACCATACGAAAAGAGTTAAAAGACGTAGAGATTAAAGCACTAGAGTTAAATGAGATTTGGCGAACAGAAAAAGCAGCGTTGGCAGGAACTCAGCATATAAAGTCTGATCTGGAACAAGCTCGATTAGATCTTGAAGTTGCTCGACGAGCAAGTGACTTAACGCATATGTCTGAACTTCAGTATGGTCGTATTCCAGAGTTAGAAAAACAGTTGGATTTGGCATCACAGGCAGAAATGCAAGATATGACGTTGCTTAGAAATAAAGTCACCGAAGTTGAGATTGCAGAAGTTTTATCTCGTGCAACGGGGATCCCTGTATCTAAAATGCTTGAAGGCGAGAGAGAGAAGCTTTTACACATGGAAGATGCACTTCATGCGCAAGTGATAGGTCAGAACGAGGCTGTTGATGCAGTATCAAATGCCATTAGACGTAGTCGTGCTGGTTTGTCAGATCCTGATCGTCCAATCGGTTCATTTTTGTTTTTAGGCCCAACAGGAGTTGGTAAAACAGAGTTATGTAAATCGTTGGCTAAATTCCTTTTTGATACCGAAGCTGCATTAGTGCGTATCGACATGTCTGAGTTTATGGAGAAGCATTCTGTTGCGCGTCTGCTTGGTGCGCCTCCGGGTTATGTCGGGTACGAAGAGGGCGGGTATTTAACTGAAGCGGTGAGAAGAAAACCCTACTCAGTGATCTTACTAGATGAGGTTGAGAAAGCGCACCCAGATGTTTTTAATATCCTATTGCAGGTACTTGATGATGGCCGTTTAACTGATGGTCAAGGCAGAACAGTCGATTTTAGAAATACTGTTGTGATTATGACCTCTAACTTAGGCTCTGATATTATTCAGGAACGATTTACCCACTTATCTTATGATGAGATGAAGTCAGAAGTGATGAATGTGGTTGTTCATAGTTTTAGGCCTGAATTTCTGAACCGAGTTGATGAGATGGTCGTGTTCCATCCATTGGATGAGAAGCATATCGAACATATTGCTTCAATTCAGATTGAATCGCTAAAGAAGCGACTTGAAGATAAAGAATATGAGCTGAACTTAAGTGATGAAGCATTAGCCTTCATTGCTCGAGCTGGATTCGACCCTATCTATGGTGCGAGACCATTGAAACGAGCACTACAACAAGAGGTAGAGAATCCCTTGGCACAGCGAATTCTAAGTCAAAGCTTGGTGCCGGGTAAGCCGATTAATGTAAGTTGCTCGGAAGGTAAACTTGTTTTTAGCCAATAAATAGGTTGGTTCAGAATAAAAACAGACTCATTTGAGTCTGTTTTTTGTTTAGTCGTTGACCAGATGAAGTTACTTATCACAGAAGAGTTTGACTCGTTCTTGTTGTGTGTTGATCTCTTGTTGTCTATCTTCCTCTTTCATCGAGACAAGCTCCCCAGTTTCCTCATTTTTACTTCTTATTCTGGAATTAGATTTCAGAATATGTAAATTCTGTTTTGCACTTTCACATATGGCACTCGCCTGTTCACTATTTTGTTTTTTGATGGCGTTAGCGTTCTTCTCATCTTCACTTAGAACTGGCGCGTTATTTTCTCTGACTTTGGGTTGGATAAAGCCGATAGGTTTTTGTTCTAAATCCTCACTGTATAATTTACTTGAGATTGCACCAGCATCTTTTGGGGGTTGTTGACTGTAATGAGTCACCCCGTCTTCATCTACCCATTTATGGATTACATTAGCCGATAATGGGGTGATAATCGTCAATGCTAAAGTGATCAAGATTAGTTTTCTGAACATAGTACTTACTCGTATAGCTTAACTGGTAAAAATAGCTGAATGGAAACATACCTATATCAAGGCTCAATTGAATCTGATTGTTAGAGTTAGTATTGATGTAATAAGTCTGTTTTTCACGCAATATACTAATAATTTAATCATATGTGACGCTAGGGTAAAGAGACAGCAAGAAGAAAAATCCCTCCCTCTTGCCTAACCTTCCTATAATAAGTCGACTTTTAGTTTCAATTAATGCTCCTTTAAGATCGAAACATCCAGATACCAAAGCGGTTATTAGCGACAATATGGTGATTGGAGACTGATATTGATTTGTGAAGGAAGTGCATTGTCTTGTCACTATGAGTAATATTTAAGTATTAATCTTCTGTTTTGACTCTATATTAGGCGTATCGAATAAAAAAGATGCACTCAGTACGTCTAATTTCATTTTCTCGTAAAAAGCCCTTGTGTACTTAGCCGATATCCCTATAATGCGCATCCACTGACACAGCACAGCAGGCCATTTACCTAAACGAAAGCTTAGATAACACGGGACTTGCAGCGGTGTTAGAGAATTGAAACTTCTCGGAGATTCGATTCAGGTGACAACCGCTTTACGAGTTTAGAGTTTAACTTCTGCATAAGAAATCATCACTCGGAAAGCTTGATAAAATAAGCGCTTGACGCCGACATCGGAAGGTGTAGAATACACCTCCCTAAGCCAACGACCTAGCGTCTAACGGCAGCATCTGAAAGATTGATGCTAACGCTCTTTAACAATTCAAAACAAGAAATCTGTGTGGACACTCACAGGTGTTGAGTTATTCGAAATTGTCTCT
>NZ_VKGK01000052.1 GCF_007197645.1 Shewanella hanedai | reverse complement strand
GGGTGCTGGGTAACAGAATACGCCTTAGTGGAGGCTTGAGCCGTATGCAGTGAAAGTTGCATGTACGGTTCTTAGGAGGGCGGTACTTGGTAACAAGTGCCGCCTATCCGACAAAAATGAGTTAGCTACTCGAAGAACCTAAATCGAAGAGATAAACAATCAGGTGTGAATGCGGCTGAGGGCGTTGGTGGCAAGGATGCCACCGTCGAGCTTACAGGGATTGTACTTGCAGCGTCCCGCAGAAGTATTTACACATCGGCCTGCTGCAAGCAATAAACACCAACTTGGCAATGATATTAGTTCAATTGCCAAGTACCAATCCAGCCCAATGAAACCAATTCCGGAAAAGATATTTGAAACTTGCTATCAGGCAAGTCAGCACGTTTTTGTCCAAAACCGTGCACAAGTAAATTTAAAATCGAAGAGATAAACTCTCGGATGTAGATGCGGCAATCAGCTTAGATTAAATGGCCGTTTAATGACATCCATGTCACCACGGTATTTGTTCACATCAAATGTCATTGTAGAGGCTATAGGGACCCATTCAGTTAATAGAGAGGGAGTTGTGTCACAGAAGTTTCAGCACATCAGGTGGTTCACTCACATCTGACCCATAGGGATATGGGAAATGTCATTATGATGTAGGGAACATCGTTGACCTGCCACTGCGACATTGGTGCATCCCTACACAGCAGCAGCTGCAAGCAATAAGTACCAGTTTAGCTATGGTATTCATCAAACTAACCAAACACCAAACTGGCTCAGTGAACCAAACCTAAAAAGATCTGTTATTAGACAAGTCGTAACCAATGAGCTGAAATTTATCCAAGTAAGCTTTGATAATTTAGGTTCAAATAACGTAATCTAATACTGATTGGTATCAATCTTCAGTGATTGAATTATCACAACCTATAAAGGAATATGGTCATGGCGAAGAAAGAAGATAGAGATATTGAAAAAGACTACCCAACGGCGGATTTTGTGGCCAAGTTGCGAAGACTGGCTGATTCCCTTGAAAGTGGCAGTAAATTTGAGATTCAAATCGCGGGTGAACGTATCTATGTGCCGGTGAGAGCGCAGTACAATATAGAGCATGAGCGTGAAGGGGATGAAGAGGAGATAGAGTTTCAAATCAAATGGACTCACTCTAGTTAACTGATTTTAATCATACCCAATAAAAAACCACCGCTTAGGTGGTTTTTTAGATTATGGGCCTAAATATACGTAGGCCTTACTTGTGCCGTGTGTCAGGATACTTGTTATAATACCAATTCCATTAATAATGTGATCTTTCAGCGGGAGTTCAAAGCCCTGTAGGCAAGACGGAGGCTTGAAGCTAATAGTTATTCTATATCAAAAGCCTCTAACGTAGCATAAAGGGCTTTGAAACCCGCACTACGTGAGCCTCTCAGGCATTCCACTTCTGCTTTACATTAACTTAAAAGGGAATAACCATTTCTTCATCAATGTGCCTTGAATTGAAAAGCCTGAGTGGCTCTGAATTGATCACTTATTTAATGGAACTGGTATAAGTTAAGGTTATTGGGAGGGGGAGGTTGTGCTAACAATACCGACCAAAGATGATTGGACCCGTGGCAGTTTGTACGCCATATCGATGGGCATTCCGTTGCTCATCGGCCTAGGGATGGGAAGAGAAATTTCGGCCTTTGTCGCCCTTGGAGCCCTGTTTAGTCTAAGACTTGATCCCCGTAGTGAATCTAAAACATATCGCACTATTGCCATGGTCGGTGGCATGATATTGGTGATCTTGTCTGGCATGTTTGGCTCACTATTGGTGGGACACATAGAACTGGCTATTTTGGCCATGGTTATCATTAGTTTTTTAGCTGGGCAGCCTAAGCCTGATCAAACCTACTTTACGCTGCTAGGTAAATTTGTGGCTGCGGCATTATTGCTTGAAGAGATGGGGATCCCCGCCACTATTTATACGGCGTTGGCGTATTTTATTGGGGCTTTATTGGGAGCGGGACTTAGTATTGCGCAAACACGCTTTTTTCCTTCACAAGCACAGGCCTGGTCTCCAGACCTTGAATGGCGCCGCCTTTGTGAAGGGGAGATCAATGGCCCGCTTTATGGCTTTACGTTAGCCATCACTATTTTAATTGCGACATTAACCGCACATTACCTGCATGCTGAGCATGGGGTGTGGGTCGGCCTAACCGTGCTTTTTGTCATGCACATTGATGGTGCAAGTGCATTGAAGAAGGTTTGGAAACGAGTTGCCGGCACCATGCTGGGAGTGAGCTTGGCCTATGTTGCGGTGGTGTTCATGCCTACTTGGAGTTTTCCTTTGCTTGTGATGCTTACGGCGCTTTTTTTACCAAGTGCATTACGACAAAACTACCTTGTTTTTAGCCTGTTAATTACCCTGGTTATTTTGCTGGTGTTTGATTTAGCAGTATTACAGCAAGGGGGTGATAGAACCCTCATATTATGGCGTTTGTTTGATACCTTGATTGGCTGCGCTTGGGTCGCTATCAGTGTGAGTCTGCTGTCTTTATGGAAACAATATCGACTTAAGATGTTTTTTTGACCTTTTACTCTATTCAAAGCGCTTAAAATCCATTAGGTTTAAATGAGACGTACGTACACTTAATTGCTAATGCGAACCTAGAAGCTGCAACTAACAGAATCGTTAGCCAGTAGGTGTCGTGCTTTATCAAGACATTAAAACCATACCTAGAATGGAGAAGAGCAGATGAAATCCGCCGAAGAACAGTTGTCGACCTATAAAAGTGTCCACTTAAATCCAAAGAACATTAATACGCATTTTATAGGCGTGCCGCTGATTATCTGGTCACTGTTTTTACTGCTCAATCTTATTCCGATTAATTTTTTTACTCTGGATAGTTTAGGGCTCAATATTAATCTTGCCTCGGTATTTGCTATCGGCATTTCAATCTATTACATCAAGCTGCATGCCCGTATTGCCATTGGTTTGGTGATGTTTATTATTCCTGTACTTTATACATCAAGTCTTGTGGCGCAGCAGTCAGGCGGCTTATGGATAGCGCTCTCTGTGTTTGTGGTTGGTTGGATTATTCAATTGATAGGGCATCAATATGAGAAAGCGAAGCCCGCTTTTATCGACGATTTAAACCAACTTTTGATTGGTCCATTTTTTCTGATGGCAGAGGTCTACTTTTTTCTGGGCTTGGAGCCAGAGTTGGATAAACAGATAACGCCGATGGCGGTTGAAAAACGTCGTGCACTTGAAGCAGAACGACGAGCTATGAGTTCATAAAAAGTAGGGATTATTTTTCTATTTTAATGTTTAGTTGGTGCTGTTTATTTTGCATTTAGGAGTAAATTTGCCTGACTTTTTATACATTAAATCTAGCAAATCTGGCAAATTTACCTTGAAGGTGACTCATCTCTAAGCTGTTGTAATCGATTGTGTCTACTTGGCTTTTTTAGATTTTAAATAGTATTCCGGCATAACCCTCACCATTTTGACTTTATTCTCTTCCACTTCCACTATCTCAATCGGGTAACCCGCGATGCGCATACTGGTATTGGGAGGGGGGATCTCTTCGAAGTACTCGACAACGAGGCCGTTGATGGTTTTAGGGCCATCGATAGGGAAGTGCCACAACATCTCTTTATTGAGTTCACGGATGTTGATGGTGGCTTCGATAAGGTAACTACCATCTTGTTGTTTGTTTATCTCTTCACTTGGCGTGGGCTCTGGTGAGGTGGTGAAGTCTCCCACTATCTCTTCGAGAATATCCTCTAAGGTCACTAGGCCTTGAATATCACCGTACTCATCGACCACCAATCCTATGCGCTCTTTATTTTGCTGGAAATTACCTAGCTGCACATTGAGTGGCGTACCTTCGGGGATAAAGTAGAGCTCTTTTACTGCACGAAGTAGCGAAGACTTACTGAACTGATTTTTAGATTGCAGGCGCAGCGCATCTCTTAGATGGACAAAGCCGACTGCGTCATCGATATTATCGCGATAAAGCAGAACCCGGGTATGAGGACTTTGGATCACTTGCTTGGTGATGCTTTTAAAATCGTCATTGATATTGATGGCGAACAGATCTGAACGTGGGATCATGATGTCTTCTACGGTTACTTTTTCAAGATCCATAATCGACAACAACATCTCCTGGTGACGTGTTGGAATAAGTGCGCCTGCTTCATGTACGACGGTTCTGAGCTCCTCTTTGCTTAGCGCATCAGATGATCTAACAGAGCGGATGCCTAAGAGGCGCAGTACACCTGAGGTGATAAAGTTAACGATTTTGACTAAAGGTGATAGTACGACTAGTAACCATTTGAGAATAAAGCTTGAAGGAAAAGCGACACGTTCAGGATGCAATGCGGCGATGGTTTTTGGCGTGACTTCAGAGAAAACTAACACGACTAACGTTAAGGCACCTGTGGCAATGGCGACCCCCACGTCGCCAAACAATCTTATTCCAATGATGGTTGCGATGGCAGAGGCCAGAATATTCACCAGATTATTACCAATAAGAATCAAGCCTATCAGTCTGTCTGGTCGCTCGAGCATCTGCATAGCCCGCTTTGCACCTTTATGCCCTTTAGAGGCTAAGTGCTTTAACCGATAGCGGTTAAGGGACATCATGGCGGTTTCAGACCCTGAGAAGTAGGCTGAGAGAATGAGCAGGAAGACAAGAATAATAAGAAGTGTGCTGGTTGATATGGTGTCCAAAAAGGAGCTCCATTAGTCTGGTTATAAATTTGTGAAACGGGCAAACAAGCAATAGAAACTAGTAATTACAGCGATTTTATTAATGTGTCAAGTCAGCCCTTTTATCTCTTTCATAAAAATGTCATAAACATTTGAAAGAAAAGGGCTGATCAACAGAGTTTGATTTACGTTAAAATAAGCTCTTTAACGATTCGGGCACCAAAATAAGCCAGTGATAATAGGGTGGCTCCCGACAGAGTATAGATAACCGCCGTTCTGATCTTACAGCCCACCCAATATTGCTGAGCCAACATGGCGATATAGGTAAACCAGGCGAGGATAGAAAGTATGGCTTTATGCCCTTTACCCTCTTCAAACATGTCATCGAGGAAGATGAAACCTGTGGCCAGCGATAAACTGAGTAAGATAACTCCCACAATCACTAAGTGGTAAAGTTGTTTCTCGACAGTCATCAAAGGAGGCATGGCTGGATTCATGATCAGCTTTTTACTCTTAAGCTTGTTTTGAATCATGGCGAGCTGTATGGCATATAAAGCGGCAATCATAAGCGCACTGTAGGCCATTAGCGAGAGGACCACATGAACAAGAATGTCAGGGTGGATCTCAAAGTGGGTGATATATTCTGGTGGCACTAACCAGAGCAGGGCTACAGAGATGATAGAGCAGGCATAAACAACGGGGACAACCACAATCATTTTGAGTCTGAATAGCAGTACCGTAAAACTAAATGCAATGATCCAGTTAACTAAAGAGATCACATTAGTGAGGCTGAAATTCTGTCCGTCACCGGTGAACATGGCTTGTGAAAGTGCTGCTGCGTGTAAGATAACAGCGATGGCTGCGACACCAGCGACTAGGCGGCGATTCGGACCGTCAGTATGAAACAATCGGCTGACGACTAGCACTAAGGCGATGCAGTAAAAAAACATGGCTGAAGCAGAAAATATAACCATCGAGTATTAACCTATCGTTTTTGTTTGCGATGCTAGTGTCTCGTTCTTGAGCTGAACTCAATGAGAGTTTAGGTTAAGAACAAGCAAAGACTATATGAAAACCTACAGTTAGAATAACACGAGCCGCGACTAATTGTGCAGTAGGTTTAAGCACAAAAATTAGTGCTTTCTGAGCGTTAGGCCTAAGTTTCGAACATTTGTTGTTCAATTAGATGTAAAATGCTGCCGGGAAGTTTTGCTATGACTATTTACTTCGCCTTTAAGTGACGGATGAACGAATCACTTAGACATCGATTCCAGCAGCTTGATCCAGTTTGTCAGAAATAACACTGCGCTGTATTTACACTGATCACCGTAAGGGGAGCAACTAGCTTCTTTGGTGAGCTTGAGTATATAATGCAGCCCTATCAACGTAACCTCTAAATGGTAAGAACACGATAATGTTTGAGAACTTAACGGACAGACTGTCACGTACACTGAAAAATATTAGTGGTCGTGGTCGCTTAACAGAAGACAATGTTAAGGAAACCTTGCGCGAAGTGCGTATGGCGCTACTCGAAGCTGATGTGGCCTTACCGGTAGTACGTGACTTCGTTAATAGTGTAAAAGAGCGTGCCGTAGGACAGGAAGTTTCTAAGAGTCTCAGTCCGGGCCAAGCCTTTATTAAGATAGTTCAGAGTGAACTAGAAAACGCCATGGGCGCAGCGAATGAAGCCCTAGACCTATCGGCTCAACCGCCGGCAGTGATCATGATGGCGGGTCTTCAAGGCGCAGGTAAAACGACCAGTGTCGCCAAGCTTGCTAAGTTCCTGCGTGAGCGTGAGAAGAAGTCCGTTCTGGTTGTAAGTGCCGACGTATATCGTCCAGCAGCAATCAAGCAGCTAGAAACCTTGGCAACTGAGGTCGAAGTTGAGTTTTTCCCATCAGATGTAAGCCAAAAGCCTATCGATATCGTCAATGCGGCGATGGCGCATGCCAAGCTTAAGTTTATTGATGTGGTTATTGTCGATACTGCAGGTCGTTTGCATGTCGATGAAAGCATGATGGATGAGATCAAAGCGCTTCACGCTGCGGTTAATCCAGTAGAAACCTTGTTTGTTGTCGATGCGATGACAGGTCAAGATGCTGCGACGACAGCAAAAGCCTTCAATGAAGCTTTGCCGTTAACCGGCGTGATATTGACGAAGGTTGATGGTGATGCCCGTGGTGGTGCTGCTTTATCTATCCGTCATATTACTGGTAAGCCAATTAAATTTTTAGGTGTGGGTGAAAAAACCGATGCCTTAGAGCCTTTCTATCCAGACCGCATTGCATCACGCATCTTAGGCATGGGCGATGTACTGTCACTGATTGAAGAAGTTGAGCGCGGTGTCGATAAAGACAAAGCGATGAAGCTTGCTGCTAAAGTGAAGAAAGGCGGTAATTTCGATCTTGAAGATTTCCGCGAACAACTTCAGCAGATGAAGAACATGGGCGGCATGATGAACATGATTGAGAAACTACCTGGTGTGGGTCAATTGCCACCAGAGGCGCTCGCTCAAGTTCAAGATGGCAAGATGACAAACCAGATGGAGGCGATTATTAACTCCATGACTAAAGGTGAGCGCGCGCGTCCTGATATCATTAAAGGTTCTCGTAAGCGTCGTATTGCCCAAGGTTCTGGTACACAAATTCAAGACGTCAATCGTCTGCTAAAGCAGTTTACTCAGATGCAGAAGATGATGAAAAAAATGTCGGCGAAAGGCGGCATGAAAAAGATGATGCGCGGCATGAGTGGTATGTTGCCACCAGGCATGAAGATGCCAGGCCGCTAATATAAATTCAAATAGAGAAGCCTGAGTTGGGGATTTACCTGACTCAGGCTTCTTTGCTTGTTTATTAGTGGTCAAAAAACATTGCATTCGTCGGCGAGTGAGGTAAACTCGTCCGGCTTTCTACACTGGGACACTTCGCGAACACGGAGTCCCAGTATTTATTTTGCTTCGAAGAAGCAAACCATTAGAGGATTGAAGACGCATGGTTACCATTCGTTTAGCTCGTGGCGGCGCAAAAAAGCGTCCATTTTATAACATCGTTGTTGCTGACAGCCGTAATGCCCGTGATGGTCGTTTCATTGAGCGTGTTGGTTTCTTTAACCCAATGGCTCGCGGACAGGAAGAAACTTTACGTTTAGACCTAGACCGTGTTGAGCACTGGGTAACTAACGGTGCTGGAACATCTGATCGCGTAGCAAAGTTGATCAAAGACGCACGTAAAGCTGCTGCTTAATAGCGTTAAGGTATAGTTTGATGAGTAGTAAACAAGAACCTGTCGTACTGGGTAAAATAGGCTCCAGTCATGGCATTAAGGGTTGGTTGAAGATCACTACCTATACCGATTCTGTTGAAGGCATTTTTAATTATTCACCTTGGTTGATTAAAGAGCAGGGTGAGTGGCGCGAAGTAAAAGTTATCCAGTGGCGTTGTCAGGGAAAAGCTGTAGTGGCTTCTCTTGAAGGCATAGAGACACGGGATCAGGCTCAGATGCTCACAAATTGTGAGATAGCTGTGTCTGCAGAACAGATGCAAGATCTACCGGAAGATGAATTCTACTGGCGTGATCTCATCGGTTGTGAAGTAACGAATACTAAAGGCTACAAGATGGGTAAAGTTCAGGAGATCGTGGAAACAGGATCAAATGACGTCCTTCTTGTTAAAGCTAACGCAAAAGATGGCTTCGGCAAAGCGGAACGAATGATCCCCTTTGTCACCGAGCAGTTCATCGTAGAGGTGAATCTTGCAGAGAAACAGATCTTAGTGGATTGGGATCCGGACTTTTAAGTCGAGGTAGGACATATGTGGTTAGGGGTAGTAACCCTGTTTCCAGAGATGTTTCGTGCCGTAACAGACTTTGGAGTAACGGGTCGGGCCGTTAACAAAGGCCTGCTTGAGTTGCAAACGTGGAATCCAAGAGATTTCACCCATGATAAACATAACACTGTGGATGATCGCCCTTATGGTGGTGGTCCTGGAATGTTGATGATGGTGCAACCCTTACGCGACGCTATTCATGCAGCGAAAGCTGCGGCTGGCGACAGAGCGAAGGTGATTTATCTATCTCCTCAAGGACGCAAGCTGACTCAGCAAGGCGTCGAAGAGTTAGCTAAATCGGACAGTTTGATTTTAGTGTGTGGTCGATACGAAGGTGTTGACGAACGCATTATACAAACTGAAGTGGATGAAGAGTGGTCAATTGGAGATTACGTGCTTTCGGGCGGTGAACTTCCAGCGATGGCTCTGATTGATTCAGTATCTAGGTTAGTTCCGGGTGTACTCGGTAAACAAGCCTCGGCAGAGCAGGATTCCTTCTCTGATGGTTTATTGGATTGTCCCCACTATACTCGCCCTGAAAGCTTGGATGGTTTAGCTGTACCAGCAGTTTTGTTAAGTGGCAACCACGAACATATTAGACGCTGGCGTTTGCAACAAAGTCTCGGAAGAACTTTGTTAAGACGACCAGAATTATTAGAAAATCTAGCTCTGACTGACGAACAAACGAAGCTTTTAGCTCAGTTTGTTGATTCAACAAATGAGTGTGGATAGTTACGATCAGTTATTACTAGTATGGAGTTTATTTCATGAATAACATCATTAAAATGCTCAACGAAGAGCAAATGAAGAAAGATGTACCAGATTTTGGTGCAGGCGACACAGTAGTTGTTAAAGTACGTGTTGTTGAAGGTGGTAAAGAGCGTCTACAGGCGTTTGAAGGCGTTGTAATCGCTAAGCGTAACCGCGGCGTTCACTCTGCATTCACTGTACGTAAAATCTCTAATGGTGAAGGTGTTGAGCGTGCATTCCAAACGCATAGCCCAATCATCTCTGATATCGAAGTTAAGCGTCGTGGCCGTGTTCGTCGTGCTAAGCTTTACTATCTACGTGATCGTTCAGGTAAGTCTGCACGTATCCGTGAGAAGCTAGCTACTAAGTAATTAGTCGCTATTGCTTTAAAGTAAAAAAAAGACGCAGTGTTCGCACAATAACCCGCCAATAGGCGGGTTTTTGTGATCTTGGGGAAAGCGAAAGCCCCAAGCCCTCAGTTCCCGAATTTTGTTTTAGTGGTAAATCTTGCTTGATCTTAGCGTTAAGTATAGGCATAGTTACTTTAACTTGTAATGGTGTAGCATTACAGCTTTACGGTTTATATAGATAAAGCAAATAATACCAAGCGGTATCACGGTTCGTAGTGTCGCGACATTCAGGCAATTTTAGGAATTATCAGGTGGTTAGTATGCAGCAAGATACGATAAATAATGTTCATATCAGTTCAGAGAAAGTGTTAGTGACGCCACAGGAGCTAAAGCTTGAGTTGCCTTTATCTGACCATGCATACCATTACGTGCTAAATGCTCGCAAAACTGTCGCTGATATCGTACATAAACGCGACAACCGTGTCTTAATCGTAACCGGTCCTTGCTCAATCCATGATATCGACTCAGCCAAAGAATACGCGTTAAAGCTTAAGAAGCTGCACGATGAGCTTAGTGATGATTTCTTCATCTTGATGCGAGTTTACTTCGAGAAGCCAAGAACTACCGTGGGTTGGAAGGGAATGATCAATGACCCAAATATGGATGAATCATTTGATGTCGAGAAGGGATTGCGTAAAGCGCGCGAGTTGATGATTTGGTTGGCTGAACTCGGTTTACCTGTCGCAACTGAAGCGTTAGACCCTATTAGCCCTCAGTACATGTCAGAGTTGGTGACTTGGTCAGCGATTGGTGCGAGAACGACCGAATCGCAAACCCACAGAGAGATGGCGTCAGGTCTGTCTATGCCAGTTGGTTTTAAAAATGGCACCGACGGCAAGTTAGGTGTTGCAATTAATGCGCTTGAATCCGCGGCTAGCAGTCACCGGTTCATGGGGATTAATCAGAAGGGGCAGGTTGCCTTACTGCAAACGGCTGGAAACCCTGACGGTCATGTGATTTTACGTGGCGGTAAAACACCAAACTATGATGCTAAAAGCGTAGAAGATTGTGAGCAACAGCTACACAATGCAAACCTGAATGCGCGTTTAATTGTCGATTGTAGCCATGGAAACTCTTCAAAAGATCACCGTAAGCAAAAAGGTGTCTGTGAAGATGTTTTTAAGCAGATTTTATCTGGTAATCAATCTATTATTGGGGTGATGCTTGAGAGTCACCTCAATGAAGGTAACCAAAGTAGCAATAAACCAATGAGTGAACTCGCTTACGGTGTATCGGTAACCGATGCCTGTATCGATTGGGCAACGACAGAGCGATTATTACGTGAAGGTGCAGCATCATTATCTTCTGTACTGACAAGCCGATTCGATATACCAAATAAAGTGGTCAATGGTTAACATTTTGACTGTCGGGTTTCACTGAGTTTTTGTACACCTTCTTTGATGGAAAGATAAACAATGAATGAGAGAACGACGGCCGAACTTGAAAATTTAAGAGGCCTGATAGACGGTGTAGATCAGCAATTGATTCATCTACTGAGAAAACGTTTAGATCTGGTTGCTCAAGTGGGTGCTGTAAAACACGGGGCTGGCTTGCCTATTTATGCTCCTCAGCGAGAAGCGGCAATGTTGTCCAAGCGTCGTGATGAAGCAGAGAAGATGAACGTATCACCGCAACTTATAGAAGATATTCTACGACGCTTAATGCGCGAGTCTTATCTTAACGAGAAAGATATTGGTTTTAAGCAGGTCAACCCAAATTTAGGTCATGTGGTTATTGTGGGCGGCAGTGGCAAACTGGGTGGTTTGTTCTCACAGATGCTAGTGCTATCTGGCTATCAAGTAAAAGTTATCGATAAGGATGATTGGGCCAGAGCTGATGAGATTTTTGATGGTGCAGGTCTCGTCATTGTGACTGTGCCGATCGGGATCACATGTGAATTGATTAAGGATAAACTGACCAGCTTGCCTGCTAACTGCATATTGGCTGATTTAACCTCAATTAAAGGTGAGCCAGTTGAAGCCATGTTAGCGGCGCATAGCGGCCCAGTTGTTGGTTTACACCCGATGTTTGGCCCTGATGTGGGCAGTTTGGCAAAACAGGTTGTAGTGGTGTGTCATGGCCGAGACAGCGATAAGTATCAGTGGCTGCTTGAGCAGATTGAAATATGGGGCGCACGAATCGTCGAAGCTGAGCCTGAAAAACATGATAAAGCGATGCAACTGGTACAGGCAATGCGACACTTCTCCTCTTTTGTTTATGGTTTTAACCTCTACAAAGAGGAAGCAGATATAGAGAGCTTGCTGCAATTTAGCTCACCTATCTATCGCTTGGAGCTTGCCATGGTGGGTCGTTTGTTTGCTCAAAGCCCAGATCTCTATGCTGACATAATCTTTGCTCAAAAAGAGAGTATGCAAGCGATCGGTGATTATCTGGATAACTATTCTCACGCATTGTCACTGTTACAAGCTGGCGATAGAGAGGCGTTTGTGGCTGAGTTTAAAGAAGTGGCACAGTGGTTTGGTGACTTTGCCCCTCAATTTCAGCGTGAGAGTCGCGCCATGCTGCAGTCTGTCAATGACATGAAAACCGGTTAATCAGTAATAAATTGACCAAACAACAGGGAGCTTAGGCTCCCTTTGTTGTTTTAGTTATTTTCTACCCTTGTTGATAATCTTTTCCCTTTCTTCTTTAGTAATACTTATGACTGACTCATCATTGATGAATTTGATCTGCCTCAATGTTTCTGCCATTAAATAAAATTCTGCTATCTAACAGGCAATGCTTACCTTTAGACTAGATTTAAAGATGCAAATAAAAAGCATGATTAAAAATTTAGGAGCAGTAGCAATGTTTTGTATTCAGTGTGAACAGACAATTAGAACCCCTGCAGGAAACGGCTGTAGTTATTCCCAAGGTATGTGCGGCAAGCTTGCTGATACTTCAGATCTACAAGATTTGCTTATCTACTTGTTGCAAGGGGTGTCAGCTTACGCTGTTAAAGCTCGTGAGTTTGATATTGTCGATAGCGAAATTGATGCCTTCGTGCCAAAAGCCTTTTTTGCGACTTTAACCAATGTAAACTTCGATGATGACCGACTGCTTGATTACGTTAAACAAGCCGATGTGTGCCGTAATCGTTTGAAAACAGCTTATGAAGAGGCATGTGAAGCTGCTGGGAAGACGCCTGAACAGTTAAGTGCTCCGTCGCAATTAATTTTAGGTGCTACTAAACCTGAGATGTTAGCGCAAGCGGCATTAGCGGCTCCAAACCGTGGCAAAGCGGATATTCATGAAGATATCCTTGGCTTACGTCTGCTTTGTCTTTATGGCTTAAAAGGTGCTGCTGCTTATATGGAGCATGCTCGCGTGTTGAGTCAGACTGATGTTGAAGTGGCTGCTCGTTTTCATGAATTGATGTCTTTCTTAGGTGAAGATTCTGTTGATGGGGAGAAGCTCTTTTCCGTTGCCATGGAAATCGGTCAACTGAACTATCGCATTATGGCCATGCTGGACAAAGGCGAGACGTTTGCATTTGGTCACCCAGAGCCAACTCAGGTGAATACCGTTGCAGTGAAAGGTAAGGCTATCTTAGTCTCTGGCCACGATATGGTTGATTTAGAGCTTATCCTCAAGCAAACAGAAGGTAAGGGAATTAATGTCTTTACCCATGGTGAGATGCTACCGGCACTCGCTTACCCTGAGTTGAAAAAGTACCCACATCTTGTTGGAAACTATGGCAGCGCTTGGCAAAATCAACAGAAAGAGTTCGCTAACTTCCCAGGTGCGGTAGTGATGACCTCTAACTGTATTATTGATCCTAATGTTGGTGACTATTCTGACCGCATTTTTACCCGTAGCATTGTTGGCTGGCCTGGAGTTACCCATCTTTTAGGTGATGACTTTTCTGCTGTTATCGAGAAGGCGCTTGAGCTTGAAGGTTTTATCTATGATGAGATCCCCCATCTAATCACCATAGGTTTTGCTCGAAATGCACTCATGGCTGCAGCCCCTGCCGTGGTTGAGAATGTGAAGAACGGCTCCATTAAACACTTCTTCCTCGTTGGTGGTTGTGACGGTGATAAGGCGGAGCGCAGTTACTTCACTGACATCGCGACAGCGGCGCCAAAAGACTCTGTGATTTTGACCTTGGGTTGTGGCAAGTACAAGTTTAATAAACTTGAATTTGGCGACATTAATGGCATTCCACGTTTACTTGATATTGGTCAGTGTAATGATGCTTACTCTGCTATCCAGCTTGCCATTGCGCTTTCAGAAGCCTTCGGTTGTGAGATTAATGAGTTGCCATTGAGCATCGTACTTTCATGGTTTGAACAAAAGGCAATCGTGGTGCTGCTAACGCTATTGTCATTGGGTGTGAAAGATATTCGCACCGGCCCAAGTGCGCCGGCATTCTTAACCGATAACCTACTTAAGGTGTTAGAGGATAAGTTTGGTCTTCGCGGCACTACGACTGCAGAAGCCGATCTCAAAACCATCTTAAACGTCGCATAAAGATTCGTTCATATAGACCTAGCCTTCTTTATGGGGGCCTTGGTCCGTTTGAGTTTTAACCCTTAATTTAAATCTCTTTTCTAAAATGAGTGAAAACAAGATGAGCACTGATACTCTTTCTAACCCTGATACCGATGAATTACAACTGACTTCGCCGAGTTGGCAGCGTGGTGAGGTTGAGCTTTTGTGTGTAGAGAAGTGGCATGAAACCCATGATGTGATTAGTTTTCGTTTTCAGGGAAAGAGTCCAGTTAAGTTTCAGTTTAAACCCGGCCAGTTTTTAACGTTTATGCTTGAGATTAACGGTGCACTTACTCACCGAAGTTATACCATCTCTTCATCCCCTTCACGTCCATATTCAATTGTGGTGACCATTAAACGTATCGAAGGTGGCCTCGTCTCCAATTACCTTGCTGAGTCCTTGAAGATTGGTGACACCATCTTGGCGACAGGGCCTGATGGCGTATTTAATCTTGTTGATATTACTGCTAGAAAATTCCTTTTCTTAAGTGCAGGTAGTGGGATTACGCCAATGTACTCAATGACGCGCTGGTTAACAGATACCAAAGTGGGCGCTGATATTGCTTTTCTTCATTGCGCCAAGAGCCCTGAAGATTGTATTTTTAAGAATGATTTAGACAAGATAAATCAAAATAATCCCAAGCTGTCTTTACGTTATATTCTAGAGTCTGGTATTGAGCGTTTACCCGTAGGACAAGTGTGCAGAGAAGGGCGTGTTAATGGGGATAACCTAGCCGAGCTTGTCAGTGACTTTAAAGATAGAACGGTATTTGTCTGTGGGCCTGCTCCGTTTATGTCTGGTGTTCAGGCTTTATTGAGCGAATTAGGCTTTGATATGTCTCAGTATCATCAAGAGAGTTTTGGTGACAGTATTGTTGGTGGTACTGGGAATGTAGCACTCCCATCAGTTGAACTGAGTGAAGAGGACGGCTTTATGCTGAGCATTGATGATCGTCAACGTGTGCTGACATCAGATCAAAGCTTGCTTGAAGGTATAGAAGCGGAAGGTTTACCAATCATTGCAGCGTGCCGTTCTGGTGTATGTGGCGCTTGTAAATGTCAGGTGATTAAAGGAGAGACTGAATCTTCTAGTCAGATGAGCTTAACCCCTGATGAAATAGCACAAGGTTTTGTGCTCGCTTGCTCTACAAAGTTAAGATCCGATGTCACTTTAGTACTCTAGAGATTAACGCTATCTTTTAGAGCCTTGAGTATGAGTTTATACCAATCAATATAAGATGTTGATCTACTCAGAGTGTTTTTTGGCAAACTAATTCAAGACGAATGGATGACATAATGGTTGTTCCCTTGTGAGTTCATTCAACGCAGAAATAGGCAGCCAAAAACACTCCTTACAGGCGAGTTTTAGCGGTTCTGATGCTGTGTTAACGTGCTTAATCGTAGAATAACTATGCTCTTCACTCGTTGCAAAGAACATGGATGTTCTGAATGTCGTTAATGCAGGAGCAATTAATGACCTTGCCTCAGGACCGCTAAATTCTCGCTGAGCGATCAAATCTTTATACTGATTGGTATTATTAGAGGGCAAGTTGGATAGGGTGTGGATAAAGATGAATTTGCGCAATAGCCTGTGACACAGTATTGTTAAGGAGTGAGTGTTATCTTCTTCTTGTCATTATTGGAGCGTATCTATGATATCGACAGCCTCAGCGAGAGTATCCATGGACGATCCGAGCTTAGCGCATCTCCTGTATGGTTTGATGACCGCGTTCCCGCTGTTTTTTCTGCCAACGTTATTAGGCTTAGTCATCAACCTTGCTCATAAACCGTTAAGTGAAAGCCCTGTTATCCAATCACACCTGCGCTGGCAACGTCACTCCATTATCGGCTTTACGATATTAAGCATTGTTGGCTTTCTTCTCTCACCTTTGTGGGTGAGTGTGAGTATTTATGTGGTCGCGACACTTTGGTTTTGTCATCGAATTATCAAGGGTTGGTTAAGCCTGACTGAAGGTACTGCAGTCTAAGAATATCTTGTGTGGTACAAAATGAAGATTAACAAAGAGGACCTAGGTCCTCTTTTTTGTGGGTGAACTAAATGGTTCTATTTATATAATTCTCTTAAAAGCTCACTGTGACTGGCAAGCTCAGCGTCAAAATCATTATTGTCAGAGGTGAAATTCAATATTAATCCGTCGGCATTGAGTTGCTTACCCGCTACCGAATGAGGCATCAGCGTTTGCTTATTTGATGCGTAACTTGGATTAATTAAGACGGGTAGGTGAGTGATTGTCTTGATATCCACTAAAGCGGCTAGATCGAGTGAAGGCATGATGGAATCACTGAAAGTTCTTATACCAGACTCACAAAGGATCAGTTGTTGATTGCCTTGGGTCAGTATGGTCTCTGCAGCCGTCAGCAACTCCTCAACACTTGCCATGGTATTTCGCTCCAATATCACAGGGATATGTAACGATCCAACTTGCTTCAGTAAGGTTTTATTGTGCATCTGCTTACCGGTTATCAGCAAAATGCTGGCATGCTCAGTAGCAAATTTGAGCTCTGATTCATGTTCGACTGAAATAATGCATTCAAGATCAAACTGATGTAGTGCTTTTTTGAACTCAAGCACATTTGAGTTCACATCAACCTGATGCGATAAGCCCTCTAAAATGACTGCCTGAAATCCCGCTTCCTTGAGTAATTTTGCTTTATGACTATAGCGCCCACTATCTTGTGGTAGGGAGATAAGTGCGATGGCACCAAATTGCCCATCACCGACTTGTAGCTGCCCTATAGTGACCTCTGTTGCATCTGCTTTATGAGCTTTGCAATACCTTAATAGCTCGTTGTTAATAGAGGCATTTTGCACTGTTGTTTTACTTGAGTGCTCAGCACGACTGGTGTCGGGCTCTATCATTAACTGGCTATTGGTCAGCTGCGTTGGATTGACGGTTTCGCAAGGGTAACAACCCAATACTTTAATAAAGCGTGTGATACGTTCAAGCTCTTTGAGTGCAGACTGCATCGCATCACTGGCGAGATTTGCATCGAGATCCAGATAAAACATCTCCTCCCAAGGTGTGCCTGGAATAGGACGTGATTCGAGCTTACTCATATTCAGGTCATGGGCTTTTAGTACTAAGAGGGCTTCTACTAGCGCACCAGGCTTTTGCCCTGTTGCCATGATCAAGGTTGTTTTAGCTGGCAACTGTTCTGGAACTGCAATGGCTTTTCTAGCGACCACAATAAAACGGCTTTGATTGATTTTTTGATTGGCTAAATCTTGGTCTATCGCTTCAAGCTGATAGAGAGCTCCACCTTCTGCACTCCCTATGGCGGCGACAGTGGGATCGTCATTGTCGACGATTTTTTGCATGGCTTCAGCACTGCTTGAGCAATACTCAAGTTTATAGTCAGGGTGAAGGCTCAGGTATCGACTGCATTGACTGATAGGCTGAGGATGCGCGTAGACGGTCTTTATTTGTGTTAACTTACTGCCGTTTTTAGCGAGAAGGCAGTGGCCGACTTCTATTGTCGTTTCACCAACGATAGCTAAACTCGTATGTTGCAGAACATCGTAGACTTCATTAATAGAGCCTGATGAGGTGTTTTCTATTGGAAGAAACCCATAATCAGCATGACCGGATTCAACGGCCTGAACGATTTCATCAAAACTTTTGCAACCTAAGTCTTGCATATTGACCTGTCGACGGTCGCAATATCGATTAGCGGCTAAGTAGGAGTATGAACCTCTCGCGCCAAGATAGGCCACATTGTATTGTTGCTTTTGAATTTCGGGGTTGGCTCGGCTTTGTAGGTAAGCCTGCTGGTTGAGAACGGAGTCTTCAATGATGCTTTGGTATAAAGAGATAACATAATGGGCATCTAGCCCTTGTTCACGACCTTGTTTGACGAGTCGAGAAAGCAATTCTTTTTCTCTTTGTGTATCTCGAATCGGACGGATGTCGACCTCTTTACTTCGAGCAACATCCAGACTGAGCTCACGTCTTTTAGCCAATAGTGCCAGTAGATCTTTATCAAGCGAAGTGATCTGTTCACGGGTATGATTCAAAGGCTGTGGTTTGCTCATGTAGTCCTCTATGTTTTGACCGAATTCTAATACAAAGCCAATTCTCCCATTCCGGGTAAATTGGTATCAATGTTCCTGACACAAAGTAAATTTATATCCATCCATGGTAAATTTACATAAGTGTTCCTGACACAAAAAAGCCCCCCTAGTGGGAGGCTTTGGAATTTTCACTTTCGTTTTTACACCGAAATTCCGCCTCCCTGTATGGGTGGAATAAAAAAGAAAGTAAAAAAGGGGGCTGTAAGTTGTTTCATGTCTATAAAAGTAAAGCTCGAACCCTTTAGTGTCAATTAAAACTTGTTTTATATTTAAGCGTGGAGAGATATCGTCTCTATTGAACTATGGATGTTCCATCCTTAAGGCTGTGTCATAAATGTTTCAGACATAACTACCACATTTTTCCATCCATGGAATGTGGCATAAATGTTCCAGACATAACTACCATATTTTTCCATCCATGGAATATGGCATAAATGTTCCAGACATAAAAAAGCGCACCTTGAGGTGCGCTTTGGATAAAATTATAAAAAATCAAACTCAGAGTTCCTCCTTTATATGATGAAAACCTATTGTGTTAACTTCGCCCTCTATTCTAAATGAAAGCGTTAATAGATTGACCTAACCTAACATTAATATTCAGACTTTCGCTGTTAACCTTGTACTTGTTAAACCTTCTGGCTGCTTAGTCTGTGTGATCACGAACCTAATAAATCTGCCTAACGTTTAAGATTCTCCATTAGTTGTATCGCTATTTGTATGACCAATTTGCCGTTGTAAATTTTTACTATCGCTCCTTATGATTTAGTTAACATCTAGCTGGATTTTGCTAATGTTCCTTTCTTTCTTAGTTAAAATCTGACTGGTTGCATCACGCTTCTCAATTAAGGGAGACAAGAGTCAGATCTGTTTTCTACTTAGGTACTATCAGGCATATCGGCTTTAAAAGCTCATCTGCCTAGGGCTGCCTAACTGAATGAGTTGAGGGCCTTAAGGCTACTATTCGCCTGAGTTCTTTTTTACAGGTCTTACGATAATTTTAGTGATTCTGATATCGCTCCTCTGTTAGTTGAAATCTGGCTTCTTACGTCACGCTTCTTAATTAAGGGAAGTAAGTTTCTGATTTCGTTTTACCACTTGCCACACTATCAGGCTCATTAGCTATAAAAGCTTATCTGCCTAAGGTTACCTAAACAGTAATGAGTTTAGGACCTTTTATAGGCGATTGGAGCCTGAATACTTTCTTTCAATTAAGGCCATAAACTCACGTTGAAAGGCCTGTATCATTCGACGTTTAAGCGGCAAACTCTTCGTCAAATTCTTCATCGAACTGATTACTCGTATCAACCGCTTCCTCTTGTCTTTTTAATGATTCATGGCGCTGAGCTTCTGGCTTATGGGTTAGGCGATTGAGTTGTTTCTCTAATTTTTGTCCCATCGCGTTAATAGCTGAGTAAAGGTCTTCATGTTTTGCTTGAGCAAAAAGCTTGTGATTAGGGATCCCGACTGAGGTTTCAATTTTAAATAATTGCTTCTCTTGCACTATGATGACATGTGGATTAATAAGTTGAACATCATGTCTAGATAGCTTTTCTAAACGGGCCTGAATGCGTTCACGAATAAGGGGAGTAACTTCAAAATTCTTGCTAGTGATCTTTGTCATATGTTGAACCTTCTCTTATTGCCTTGGATTTAGATTACCAATCTTGACGACGAAAGTCGTGATCTTAATCACACTTTTATCGCTATTTTGTGTTGTTCGTTTTTTTTTTGATCACTTAGACAATTCTTGAAAATATCTAGTGTAAATTGCTTGTAAAGGGAGCAGAAGAGGCTCATATTTGAATGGATAAGTTCAAGTGCTTTTTTTATAATACCTCCCAAACCTGCGAAAATATCACCCTAACGGTTAATCCAATATCCTTTTTCTCTCACTTATATCTGGTAATAAAATGAACAATAAAATTAAAGTCTGGGATCTTCCTACTCGGATTTTTCACTGGGGCATGATTTTCTTATTGGCCTCTTTGTGGTGGACAGCCGATGATGGAGAGATGGATTGGCATCAGGTATGCGCTTATTCTTTGATGGTTCTTATCATTTTTAGACTTATTTGGGGCGTGATTGGGAGTGACACTGCTCGTTTTAGTCACTTTATTAAGCACCCTAAAACAGTATTAGATTATATGAAGCTGACTAAGCATCAAGGTGTGACTTCGAGTGTTGGCCACAACCCTTTAGGTGGGTATATGGTGATAGTCCTAATGCTATTAGTTTCAATGCAGTTAGTGAGTGGCTTATTCGCTACCGATGAGATTTTTACTGAGGGACCTCTTTACTCTTACGTATCAAGTGATACTAGCTCTTTGATGACTTGGCTACATAGGAAGGTGTTCTATGTCATGTTAGGTTTTGCTTCTATTCACGTGTTGGCAGTTATATACCACCGAATTAAAGGCGATAAGTTAATAGTCCCCATGATCACAGGCTATAAGCAAGTGCCAGACACCACTCAATTAGATCTAAAGTTTAAGCCTGCACTATTGGCGCTATTACTGCTGGCTGTGGTCGCGGGACTTGTGGGGAACTATTTGATCCTCCCTGTGTTGGAAATGCTGTAATTCAAAGGAATGCCAAAAACAAACAATAAAAAGCCTGACGACCCATGGAGTTGTCAGGCTTTTTATTTGCGATTTATACCAATCCCATTAAATAAGTGATCAATTCAGAGCCACTCAGGTTTTTCAATTCAAGGCGCATTGATGAGGAAATGGTTACTCCCTTTTAAGTCAATGCAAAGCAGAAGTGGAATGCCTGAAAGGCTCACGTAGTGCGGGTTTCAAAGCCCTTTATTCGGCGTTAGATGCTCTAGAAATAGAATAACTATTAGCGTCAATCATCTGTCTTGCCTATAGGGCTTTGAATTCCCGCTGAAAGATCACATTATTAGTGGGATTGGTATTACTTAGTCTTTCTTGTATACGTCATGACAGCCTTTACAGTTCTTAGCTGTTTTCAAGAAAGCTTGCTTTAACGCTTTTTTATCATCTGCTTGTGCTGCAATAGAGAGTGCCGCTGCATCTTTTTGTAGTTGCACCATCTTGGCATCGAAATCTGACTTCTCAGTCCAAACCTTAGCTAGGGCTTCTGTATCGCCCTTATCTGAACCTGGCGTAAAACCTTCTAAAGGAAGTTTTGAAAGTGCGGCGACGTTTTCTGCACGCATAGCAAAAACTTGTGCATCGAATGGCTTCTTACCTTTCAACATCGCACCCATATCACCGAAGTTGTAGGCCATTAAGCTGAATGCCGATTGGCGATACTCGATAGCATCATCAGTTTTTTTAAAGTTGTCTGCTTGTACGCTTGTAGCTAATACAGTGCTGCTTACTATTGCCAAAATGGCCATTTTTGCTTTCTTGTTCATTATATTGCTCTCACGTTTTTTGTAGTTTTGTGACATCACTCTGTTATTGTATTCTTTTTTTACCAACTGATACTATCCAAATATTCAATAGTTTACATGTAAAGATGCAACGATTTGTAACTGCGGGTTCATTAAGGTTAATAGTATGAAAAGCTTAAGTAAAAGTGTGATGATTACTTTTGATTCTATTGGCTTATTGGTACAATTGTAATGGAGTAGCAGTACATCGAACGCGGCTAATTGGTATAAGGTGTGAGAGTAAAAAATTGAGTAAATTGTCGGAAATAGAGCAGAGGAGGGGGAGGAGATGAGAGCTGAGTGGGATTCTGTATTAGAAAAAGTTGTGAGTCATCAAGATCATAATGCGTTGCTTGAGTTATTCGAACTGCTATTGACAGAAGAGGAGCGTAGCGCTGTTGCTGGTAGGCTCAAAGTATTTCAGGCACTTCTTCTCGGTGAGATGAGTCAACGCCAGATAGCTGCTGAGTGCAAAATAAGCATTGCAACCATTACCCGCTGCTCTAATTACCTTAAGCATATGTCGCAAGATCAAAGAGAGAAGATCAAACAACTTATATTAAGCTAGCGACTAAAACATGCTTTGTTGGATAGGGAGCTGGTGACGACGATAAGCAGCCCGTCTCATTAAGACATACACAGAGTAACTCATTAAACTAAGACTGATCACCGTTGCTAATCCCGTTGCTGACGACTTTAAGACAATGACGGCAATGAACAGGTAAACGAAAGGAAGGGTGTTATAAAGTGATACGGGAACTTTGCCTTTTTTTCGTTTTCTCATAGGATCAGTGCGGCGGTTTTGAGAGCGCATATTATAGACTTTGGTGCCGAGATAGAAAACGGTAAAGGCTGCGACCATCGCCCAGCCCTCCTCTAATAACAACATGCTGGTTGAACCTATAACAATGTAGCCTAATGGCAGAATTTCGTAGAGGGGTTTGCTAAGCATAAACAATCCTTTGTTTTTGGAACAAGTTTGGATACCTGTTCTCTTGCTGAACAATAATTATAGTCGAAAAAAAACCCATAACATTGATAAAATGTGATGGGCTTATATTGAATAGTCATGAGCTAATATGCATTAGCACTTATTCTATCGTTAATGATTATCTACAGCCGCATCCACCGTTGCCATCGCAACCTTCTTTAGCGGGTTCATCTTCTTTCTGGCTGCAACAACCACCTTCATGGCTATGCTCATGTCCATGATCAGAACCACAGCTGCTGCCGTGAGCATGAATGTGGCCGTGTGCTATCTCTTCGGCAGTCGCTTCACGAACTTCCTTGACTTCAACAACAAAGTTCAAGGCCTGTCCTGCTAATGGGTGGTTGCCATCGACAACAACAACATCATCTTTTACTTCGATAACCTGAACAGGACGTTGTCCCATTTCAGTTTCAGCGATAAAGCGCATACCTGGAACGATATCTTCAACATCACCAAAAGCACTGAGTGGTACTTCCTGACGTAAACCATCATGGTATGGACCATAACCGTTAGCGGCATCAACAGTGACATCAAGCTTATCACCGGCAACTTTGCCTTCTAGTTCAGTTTCAAGACCTGGGATCATGTTTTCTGTTCCATGAAGATAAAGCATTGGCTCACCTTCAAAAGAATCTTCGATAACGCGGCCTTGCTCATCAGATAAACGGTAGTGGATGCTTACTGCACAGTGTTGGGTGATTTTCATATCGCCTCCAATTCAGAATGTGCGCGCATTTTAGCTTGCTTTCTATTTGTTGGCGATGATTTGCATTCGGTAATGTCGGTTAGCTCAGGTTTCTTGCACATATATTGCCGAGTAGAAGTTGTCTGATTTGCATCAACTTACGTTGAAAAATGTATTTTTTGCGTAGTTAAGCATTTTTTTTAAAAATAAATTCATTGTGTAAAAGTTGATTTTTATAGAGGGGATTGTTACTCATGTTTGTTAGTGTCGTTTAGCGCTTACAGGGCGTTATTTTGCTATTTTTAGACATGTTTAGATTGTATGCGAAATTAAAGCTATTAATTTTCAGTGCTCTGCGATATTTCTTACCTTTCCGTAAACGTAATATATGCTATTTAGTTAGCCTATTAGTGACCTTAAGTGTTCACTAGCTTACTCTTACAATCCTTATAAGGAAAAATAGAGACATAATGGTTTTTTCTATACAAATTGTTATTAGGGACTTGACATCTGCATAAGAAAAAAGCAATTCTGTACTCATAGATTTTCACGTTTATTTGGATGAATTAATTCCGATGCATTGCCTGAATAGAGTTGTAACCACCATTATTACAACCACCACGATTATTTTCGTGGGGGCAGGCTAAACGTACTTAAGATTTTTTGAATATGACAAGCCCGCTTCCACACCAAGAAGCGGGCTTTTTTGTTTTTATACCCAAAGGAACTCAATATGCAAGATTCAGCATTTTGAAGTGGCTTGGGAATTAAAGTAGCGCGGTATCAAGGAGAAAGTATGAAAGTAATGAAGTTTGGCGGTACCTCGCTAGCGAACTGGCAACGATTTAGTGCAGCAGCAGCAATCGTTGCCGATACGGCACAGGATGAGTCTGTCGCAGTTGTATTGTCAGCACCAGCAACCGTGACCAATGGTTTGTTGGAAATGCTTGAACGTGCAACTCAAGGTGGCGATTTTAAGACTGTGTTGGCCGACATAGAGCGTGTTTTTACCGACTTATACCAAGGTGCTAGTTCGACGTTAACGGCATCGCAGTTATCGCTGCTAATGTCAAAGCTAACTGAGCAGCTGAACTTCTGGGAAAAGAAGTCGCTGGGAATTAGTTTACTTAACGAGTGTCCAGACTTTGTTCGTGCGGAAGTGTTAGTTGGTGGAGAGAAATTATCATCTGCGTTGATGATACAGCTGATGATAGCCAAAGAGCTCAGTTCAGACTTGCTTGAGTCTCAGCGTTTGTTTGTTGCAACAGGTGAGCCATTAGAGTCAGTGGTTGATATTGAGTTAAGTAAGGCCAAGTTCGAAAGCGTTCCTTTAGACAGCAAGCGTGTTTGGGTTATGCCTGGTTTTACTGCCGGAGACAGCAAAGGACGTACTGTGATTTTAGGGCGCAATGGCTCTGATTATTCAGCTGCGGTATTGTCGGCTTGTTTAGGTGCTAGTTGCTGCGAGATCTGGACTGATGTCGATGGTGTGTATAATACGGATCCTCGCGTTGTTGCCGATGCAAAACTGCTTTCGCAATTGAGTTACCAAGAGGCGATGGAACTGTCCTATTTTGGTGCTAAAGTGCTTCATCCTAAAACCATCTCTCCTATTGCCCGTTACCATATCCCTTGTTATATCCGTAATAGCTTTAACCCTGCAGCAGTTGGGACGTTAGTGTCAAATGAAGCTGATAAGAGCGGTTTAAATGTTAAAGCTATCTCTAACCTAGATAGTCAAACCATGTTTGATATCTCTGGCCCTGGTATGAAAGGCATGGTCGGAATGGCTAGCCGTACTTTGGGGGCTATATCCCGTGCTGGTGTGTCTATTTCGCTTATCACTCAGAGTTCATCTGAATACAGCATCAGTTTTTGTATTGCGACTCAAGATGCAGATAAAGCGAAAACGTCATTGGAGCTTGAATTTGAACTTGAACTAAAGAATGAGATCTTAGAGCCTATCGAGATGAGAGACAATTTAGCGATTGTTTCACTGATTGGTGACGGTATGCGAACTCACAAAGGCGTTGCTGGAAAGTTCTTTCAAGCCTTAGCTCAAGCGTCAGTGAATATTATTGCCATTGCGCAGGGGTCTTCTGAGCGTTCAATCTCTACGGTGATTGAACAGCGTAAAATTAAACATGCCATCTCAGCCTGTCATCAGAGCTTTTTTGATGTACAACACTACCTTGATGTTTTCTTAGTGGGTTGTGGCAATGTCGGTGCAGGCTTACTTGAGCAGATAAAGCAGCAAGCTCAGATATTAAAGCAAGAGCACATCACCATTCGAGTGTGCGGTATTGCTAACTCTCGTCATATGTTACTTGATGCTGAAGGGGTCGACCTTAATGGTTGGCAGAGTTTACTGTCAGATTGCCAAACAGAATGTGATTTAGACTTCATGCTGGCATGGGCGAAGGAGCAGCAGCTACTCAATCCTGTGTTAGTTGATTGCACCTCAAGTGAACATGTATCTGATAAGTATCTGGACGTGATGAATGCAGGTTTGCACGTTGTAACGCCAAACAAAAAATCCAATACCCGAGATAACGAATATTATCGTGCACTACGCCACACGGCCCTTAAGCAACGTAGGCAGTTTCTCTATGAAACAACGGTAGGTGCGGGTTTACCTGTTATTGATAACCTTAAAAAATTGCTCTTTGCAGGGGATAAATTACTTAAGTTTAATGGCATATTATCTGGTTCACTCTCCTATATTTTTGGCATGTTAGATGAAGGGATGACCTTGTCTGAAGCCACTGGTATTGCGCGTGATAAATGCTTTACAGAGCCTGATCCTCGAGAAGATTTAAGTGGTATGGATGTTGCGCGTAAAGTGCTTATTCTTGCCCGTGAAGTCGGCCTGGAACTTGAACTTAATGATATAACCATTGAGTCTGTTTTGCCTGATGACTTCGATGCTAGTGGTGATGTTGACACCTTTATGAACAATCTGCCTAAACTCGATAGGGAGATTTCCCTGAGAGTTGAAAAAGCGCGTTCAGAAGGGAAAGTATTGCGCTATTTAGGCCAAATCGATGATGACGGTTGTCGTGTCAAAATAGCTGAAGTGGACGCTACAGATCCTCTGTACAGTGTAAAAGGGGGCGAAAATGCGCTGGCATTTTATAGCCGTTATTATCAGCCAATTCCATTTGTACTGCGTGGCTACGGTGCTGGTACTGATGTGACCGCTGCTGGTGTATTTGCCGATCTTCTTAGAACCTTGAACTGGACTCGGGAGATGAGTGTATGAGCCTGAATTTGTTTAATGCAGCTGCTTCTATGACAAGTGGTGTGGTTCAAGTCGAGACAATGAGATATCAAATGGGAGGTTTGCTATGAGCCTAACTGTTTACGCTCCCGCATCGATGGGAAATGTCGGTGTCGGTTATGATCTGCTCGGTGCTGCACTTGCGCCTATTGATGGCAGTCTATTGGGCGATAGAGTCTCTATTGTCTCTTCGCCAGCCGGTGTTTCATTAGACGTTGAAGGCAAGTGGGCTGACAAATTACCCCCTAATCCTGAAGAAAACATTGTTTATCAATGTGCGCTATTTTTTATGGAACAACTGAACATACAACAGGGCATAGCGCTTACTTTAGAGAAAAACTTACCCGTAGGTAGCGGCTTAGGCTCTAGTGCCAGCTCTGTGGTCGCCGCCCTTTATGCCCTTAATGAATATTTCGACACGCCCTATGATGAACAAGCGTTGTTACGCTTAATGGGGAAGTTTGAAGGTCAGATTAGCGGTTCTGTTCATTATGATAATGTGGCTCCCTGTTATTTAGGTGGGATGCAGTTGATGTTGGACACAGAGCATAAAGTGTGTGGCAGCATTCCATCATTTGAAAATTGGTACTGGGTCGTCGCTTATCCGGGAATATCGCTTTCTACGGCTAAGATGCGCAAACTGTTACCTGCTGAATATGATAAATCAGTGGCTATCGAATTTGCGCGGAATCTGAGTGCATTTGTTCATGCTTCTTATCGACAAGATGCTGAGTTGGCTATCTCTGTATTAAAAGATGTCATGGCTGAACCTTACCGTGCATCGTCCATACCGGGATATGAATTAGCGAGAGAAGCCTTAGATAAACTTGGCATGCTGTCGACAGGGATCTCAGGTAGTGGTCCCACACTCTTCTCTGTCACTGACAGCTTAGAGACTGCTGAAGCAGCGCAAGCTTGGTTAGATTCAAACTACGTAGAGCATGGGGTTGGTTTTTCTCATATTTGTAAGCTAGATGCCTTAGGCACTCGCAGAATTGATTGATAGAAGGTATTGGAATTCATGGAACTGTATAACTTAAAACATCCATCTCAAGTGGTTAGCTTTACCGAGGCACTGAAACTTGGGCTAGGTAAAGATAGAGGTTTGTTTTTTCCGAAGGAGATCCCTGTATTACAGGATATGGACGCTCTGCTGGCGCTGCCATTTGTTGAACGCAGTAAAAAGGTACTCGGCGCCTGGCTTGCATCTGAAATAGGTCAAGAGACGGTTGATTCTCTGGTTGAGAAGGCCTTTAACTTTGATCTTAAATTAGCGAAAGCTGATGAAAATAGATACTGCTTAGAGCTGTTTCACGGTCCTACTTTAGCGTTTAAAGACTTTGGTGCCCGCTTTATGGCGCAATGTCTCAATGAGCTAGCGGGTGGCGACAAAATCAATATTTTAACGGCTACATCTGGTGACACTGGTGCAGCTGTAGCCGATGCTTTTTTTGGGCTCGACAAAATTCAGGTTGTCGTGCTTTATCCGAAAGGGAAGATAAGTGTCTTACAGGAGAAGATGTTCACTACCTTAGGTGACAATATTCATACTGTGTCAGTGGAGTCAGATTTTGATGCCTGCCAAGATCTAGTCAAGCGTGCATTTGAAGACAGTGATGTGCGTGACGGTTTACATCTTAATTCTGCTAACTCAATCAATATCAGCCGTTTACTGGCACAAATCTGTTATTACTTCGAGGCGGTAGCACAGTTTAAAGCTCAACATCAACAAGATCCTGTGATTGCCGTTCCAAGTGGTAATTTTGGCAATCTCACTGCAGGTTTGTTTGCTAAAGCAATGGGACTGCCTGTTGCACGTTTTGTCGCCGCAACCAACAGCAATGATACCGTGCCGCGTTATTTAGACAAGGGTGATTGGCTTCCGCACGCAACGGTAGCGACAATGTCTAATGCAATGGATGTGGCAGAGCCGAGTAACTGGCCAAGAGTTGAAGCAATTACTGAGAAGATGGGGTGGTCTCTGTCTGAAATTACAGGTGTTGCTTTGTCGGAAGAGGATACGTCGGAAGCGTTGAAGTCACTTTACAGTCAAGGTTACCTGTCTGAGCCACATGCTGCGATTGCGGCACAAGCATTAAACCTAACGTTATCTGATGAAGAGAAAGGTATATTTCTAGGCACGGCGCATCCGGCCAAATTTAAGGATGTCGTAGACAGAGAATTAGCGATAGCACTTCCTTTGCCAGCAGAACTTGCTGCTGTAGAGAACAAGGATATTTTATCAGTGACGTTAGCGGCAGATTTTAGCCAATTAAAGACGCATCTGTTTAAGATCCTGTAATCATATAGCGATATAAAAAGAGAGCGTATGCTCTAATGCCGGTAAGTTAAGCTTACTGGCATTTTTTATTCCTGGCGTATCTCTGAGGTCTTCGTTTAACCGTCCTAGGAAATGACCTCGTTCGTCGAGGCTCTAAAATTAGGCTTTCTG
>NZ_VKGK01000051.1 GCF_007197645.1 Shewanella hanedai | reverse complement strand
TTTCGTTACATTGTCTGGCTCGCTACTTTATTCAGAGCCATAGGGTCATCTGGTGATACAGATGGTTCACTCAAAGCGGTGAACAGCGCTTCATACGACTTCACGTCGCACGGGCAGAAACGAGTTACTAAACTCTACTAAGTAAAGCTAAATCGAAAAGAAAAATAACCAAGTGCAGATGCGGCTGTGACCGTCCGTGACATGGCCGTTCTATGACATCCATGTCATCACGGCATTTGTGAATCCATTCACATCAGACGTCACGGCCTAGACTATAAGGATATACTTGTGTAGTGTCACAGAAGTCACTGCACATTCCCCGCTGGGAAGCGATAAATAACAATTAAGGTAAGGCTTTCAAACACACCTCCAAATATCAAACCAGACAAAAACTAAACCCAAAAGTGTAATCAAGCTTAATTCAAAGACAATCCCCCTCAACCAACTCTGAAACAGCACTTTGAAGTAGAACGGGTATCGTTCATTTGTTAGAATCCATTCCTATTTTATGGCTGCTGTATTTGCTGCCACACTCTGTTACGCACAAAGTTTCAAATTTAAAGGCAGGCTATGACCGTTCTTCTAATGACTCCACCTATGACCCAGCTGAATACGCCTTATCCGGCAACAGCATATTTAACGGGTTTTTTACGCTCTCGTGGCGTCGATGCGGTTCAGCGAGATCCTGCTATTGAACTTTTTCTAGAGATGATGACAGCACCTGCGCTGGAGATTATTCGACAGCATGTGGAAGCAAACTTCGAGCACTTTGAAGATGATGAGTTGCCTGATGTGATCTTTAACTTTTTGGCCGAGTTTGACCGTTACCACCTAACTGTTGAGCCTGCTATTCGCTTTTTGCAGGGCAAAGATCCAAGCCTTGCACTGCGCATTAATTCACGTCGTTTTTTACCTGAAGGCCCTGCGTTTGACGCCATTGCTCAGATGGAAGCGGTATCTGGCGATGTGCTACAGGCAGCCTTTGGCAATCTTGGCGTGCAAGATAAAGCCAAATATCTAGCCACGCTGTTTATTAACGACCTGTCGAACGTCATTACTCAAGGGGTTGATCCCTACTTTGAAGTCAGCCGTTATGGCGAGCAATTAGCCGCCGCCAACCCAAGCTTTGACAACCTCTACGATACATTGATGGATGAGCCGAGTTTTAGCTCTGAAATCTTAGAACAATTAGTTGAGCAGTATCTGGAAGAGACTCAGCCTAGCGTCGTAGCGTTAACCGTGCCTTTTCCCGGTAACATGCTCGGCGCCCTGCGTATTGCACAAACCTGTAAAGCCATCAATCCTGATATTCCTATTGTGATGGGGGGCGGCTTTATCAATACCGAGCTGCGCGCGCTGAAAGACCCGCGAGTATTTGAGTTTGTCGATTTTATCTGTCTCGATGACGGCGAACGCCCTTTTATCACGCTGCTGGAATATTTCGAAGGCAAGCGTGAGATAGACGATTTGGTGCGAACCTATTTTCTCGCAGAAGATGAAAATGGCCAGCCCTGTGTACACTTCAATGAAAATGCCGAGCTTCACGATATTCCACAAGCCGATGTTGGCGCACCGGTATACGATGGTCTGCCATTGGGCGAATACCTGTCGTTATGTGAAATGCTCAACCCGATGCACCGCATTTGGAGCGATGGACGCTGGAATAAGCTGACCATTGCTCATGGTTGTTACTGGCGAAAGTGCAGCTTTTGCGATGTCAGTTTGGATTATATCGACCGTTTTGATGCCGCTGGCGCCGATGTTCTGGTGGATAGAATCGAGCAACTCATCGAAGAAACCGGCGAGACGGGTTTCCATTTCGTTGATGAAGCCTTACCGCCAAAGCTTTTGTTTACTCTAGCAAAACGCTTGATTGAGCGTAACGTAGTGATCAGTTGGTGGGGTAATATCCGTTTTGAGAGAACGTTTAGCCAAGCACGTTGCCAATTACTGGCAGATTCTGGTTGTATCGCAGTTAGCGGCGGCCTTGAAGTGGCGTCTGATCGTCTATTAAAACTGATGAAAAAAGGCGTGAGTGTTGAGCGAGTCGCCCAAGTAACCAAAGCCTTCAGTGATGCAGGTATATTGGTTCACGCCTATTTGATGTATGGCTTTCCCACACAAACCGAGCAAGAAACCGTAGATTCCCTGGAAATGGTGCGCCAGATGATGAGTCAAGGCTGTTTCCAATCCGCCTACTGGCACCGTTTTGTGGCCACTATTCACAGTCCTATTGGCATAAACCCTGAAAAATTTGGTATCACGCTTGCTGAACGCCCTGAGATCTTATTCGCAGAAAACGATGTCGATTTTACTGACCCAACGGGTACAGATCATGAAATGCTCGGCGAAGGCCTTCGTAAAGCGATCTACAACTATATGCACGGTATCGGCTTTGATCAGCCAATGAGCTTCTGGTTTAACCAACCCGTGACACGCACTAGAATGAAAAAAGACCTGATATCAAAGGCTATTAACAATCTAATCGACAGCAATGAGGAATAATCCAGTGTAATGCAGCTGCGAGTTTAGGTTTAAAGACAACAAAAAGCCCTCCATATGGAGGGCTTCTGTTATATCAGCATAACTAACTTACACTATAGAAAGCTTAGCGGCTTAGTAAGTTGCTTCACGCTTTTTAGCTTCAGCATCCCACTTAGGCAGTTCAGTTTTCTTGAACTCAGCCTTGTCAGCATTCATCTTCTTCATATCCATACCCATCGCTGCTTGTGCTTTAGCTTTAGTAGAGATATCAGGGTAAGCAATCGGTTGCTTAACGCCTTTCTTAGCAAGCAGTTGAGCTAACTTAACACGAGCGTCAGCTGCTTTATCTACCGCTGTACCTAGAACACGTAGTGCTTCATCTGGTGCGTGTGATGCAACACCATGAGAGGCGATTGCATAATCCCAACGCCATTGACCATGACGAATATCAGTAAGGATTGGCTTCATCTCTGCTTCAGTCGCACCGGCTTCCCATGCTGCTGCAGCTTCGAAGTGAGCTTTAACTAGCTGGTTTTCAGCTCTAAGTTGGATCTCTTTAACCTTAGCTTTACGCTCATTATCAAGGTTAACCATGAACTCTTTGCTTTGCTCATGACAAGAACCACAGGTATCTTCGAAACGATCAAATGGGTTACCCACTTTATGATCGGTAAACTTACGACCTTCAGCATTCTTCACCTTAGGCATATGACAGTCTGTACAGCTTACGTTGTTCTTACCGTGCATACCTAGCTGCCAAGTTTCATAACCTGGATGCTGCGCTTTCAACATAGGTGTTTTAGACAGTTTGTGAGTCCAATCAGAGAATTCAATACCGTCGTAATATGCTTCCATATCTTCAACAGTGGTGCCTTTATCCCATGGGAACTTCACAAAACCTTTTTTGTCAGCTGTCTTCTCGAAGTAGTATTCGACGTGACACTGACCACACACCATAGACTGCTTGTCTTTGCGTGATGCTTTATCAAATGGCGTACCCAATGTTTCCATGCCACGTTCAGCAAATGGACGAGAGATACGTAGTTTAGATTTACCCTTCTCGTGACAATCACTACAACCGATAGTATTGACTATTTCAGCACCACCTTTATACCACTTACCAGAAAAGTAACCGTCTTCACCTTGCTCTTCGATCATGCGAGGTACGTCTGGACTCTTACAAGACCAACATGCCATTGGCATTGGGCCATCGCTATCTTGCTTTGGTGCACCGCTACGCAGTGTGTTACGCAGATCCGTAACAGCGTACATATGGCCACGAGCCTTGTTATAATCTTTAGCGAAACCATAACCTGCCCACAAAACCACTAGATTAGGATCTTGTTCAAGCGCATCGATAATTTCAACACTTTCTGAAGTCTCATGCCAGCTGTTGTATTGCTTAGAAAATTTGTCTTTATATTGCTCATTGCGAGGCTCAGTTTCATCACTCGCCATTACGCCAGAAGCCATTAAGCTTGCTGCCACCATTGCACTTAGTGCAAAGGATTTTTTAGATAATATTCTCACCATCTCATCTCCGTGTTACTTTATAGTAATCTTAATAACCACAACATCTCCAAGGCCAAAGTTAGCCCCTTAATTTGACGATGAATATACCACTAATGAGGTATCCGGATTAAAGTTTGCGGTAGATCAACTTGTGAACGTGTTGTTGGTCACACTTTTAACATTTTGTTAATCAGATAAAGATTTAACTAATTAAGCAACATCAACTAACTGCTTAATAATTCTAATTTAGTGAGTTTTATATAATGAAAAACGGAAGTCTAACATCCACCATCTTAGGGTTAATGTTAACGTTAATTTTATTATCAAGTGGCTTGGCCACCTTTGCCATCATCAACCTGTCCTACAGCTTAGGCGATGCCCGTGCCATCAATGCATCGGGCTCACTACGGATGCAAAGTTACCGGCTGATGTTCTATGCTAACTCTGGCAGTGATGAAGCTGAACAAAAAATAGAAGAGTTTGAAAAAACCTTATATTCTGAGGCATTAAAGCGCTCCACTGTCTGGTATAGCCCCAATGCATTGGCGGAGCAATATCAACTTGTCATCGATAAATGGCAGCTAATGAAGTCATATATTCAAGACGAGAACTCACGGCTCTACGCCGCCTCATTAAAAGACTTTGTCGACACCATTGACTTGCTCGTGCTGGAAACGGAGCAGCATGCCGCATTTAAGTTAAAAATGTTGGCAGCAAGCCAAATTTTCGGCTTAGGATTAATGCTGTTTATTGCATTTCTGGCGGTTCGATTCACTAAAAATAAAGTCGTTAAGCCACTCAAACAAATGATGGATTCCGCTAACACTATCTCTAAAGGTAACTTCGATATTCAGATGCCTAGAACTGAGTATGTCGAACTGACCTCGTTAAGCCACGCTTTAGAAAGTACCGCAAAAGAGCTATCAGCCCTTTATTGCGATCTAGAATCTCAAGTTGAAGATAAGACCCTTGCCTTAACGCGGGCGAACAATGAACTCACCTTACTTTACGATAACTTGGTCATCCTACACTCTGGCATTCTAGATATTAAGACACTGAAAAAGGTGTTGAATCAACTAAGCAAACACGAGCCTAATACCTTTTTACGTCTTGTCATCGCCCAAGATAAAGAAGACAAACAGGTCATTGAAACGGATATTGGCTGGCCACACACACCCAGCAACCAGATTCAATACCCACTAATATTTGAGGACTATAAACTGGGTTACCTAGAGGTGATCTCAGAAGCGCCGAATCACCCTCTTTTTGGTAATTTTGCCATTATGATTGCCCGATCCATTGTCATATTCAACGCTGGAGAACAGAAACAGCAACTGGCGTTAATGGAAGAACGCGGCGTAATTGCCAGAGAGTTACATGATTCTTTAGGTCAGATACTGTCATTTTTAAAAATTCAGGTAAATTTACTGTCTAAAGGATTAGACAGTGCGTGTCGAAGCCCGCGGGTTGAAGGACAAATAGCGGAGATCAATGAGGGCGTTAACACAGCCTACGTGCAATTAAGAGAGCTACTGTCAACGTTCAGGCTTACCATGAGTGATCCCAACCTCAGCCATGCACTCGAAGTCATGCTAGAGCAGCTCAGAAGCCAATCTAAGCTGTCTATATCACTGGATTACACATTACCATTGCAGCTCTTAGGCGCGCATCAACACATACACGTTTTACAACTGACCCGAGAAGCGACACTGAATGCCATTAAGCATTCCCAAGCTAAACACATAAAAATCGTGTGTTTTAAAAGCTCAGAAAGCGATGTCACCATTAGTATTAGCGATGATGGGGTCGGAATTGAAAAACTCAAAGAACGCGATCAGCACTTTGGGATCGGCATTATGCATGAGCGCGCGAGCCGCTTATCGGGTATAGTAGAGTTCGGCAGTAATGATGAAGGAGGAACAACAGTGACACTCACTTTCCCCCCTCAACAGAAACCAGCCTAATCAATGGTATAAGCGTAAAGTTTAAGATATTTACAGCTCAAGGAGTCACTACAAAAATGGGGAAGCCATATTCAGTTTTGGTTGTCGATGATCATCCATTATTACGCCGTGGGATCTGCCAGTTAATTACTTCAGATTCAGATTTTACCCTTTTTGGTGAGGCCAGTAGCGGGTTAGATGCATTATCTGCTATAGAAGAAAATGAGCCGGACATCGTCTTATTAGACCTCAATATGAAAGGGATGACGGGATTAGACACACTCAATGCGCTTCGACAGGAAGGGGTGACTTCACGTATCGTCATATTAACCGTGTCTGATGCTAAACAGGATGTTATCCGTATCATCCGAGCAGGCGCTGACGGGTATCTATTAAAAGATACAGAGCCTGATCTACTGCTGGAAAAGCTAAAAAGTGCCATGCAAGGCCACCGAGTCATTAGTGACTCCGTTGAGGATTATCTCTATGAGCTCAAAGATGCCGTCGATGAAGAAGACTGGCTCAGTAATTTGACTCCAAGAGAGTTACAGATATTAGAACAGGTTGCTGAAGGAAAGAGTAACCGCGTGATCTCCGAGCTATTACACATCAGCGAAGGGACGGTAAAGGTTCATGTCAAAAACCTACTGAGAAAGGGTCATGCCAAATCGAGAACCGAAATGGCCGTGCGTTATCTGAATAAATAGCCTGCGCTAAGCGGTTAAGATAACGAGTGACTTAGGTATAAAATAGGCAGCTAAATGGCTGCCTATTTCAATCACTATCTAGTGCTTTTCTGTCAAAAACAGATGCCAGTTTTCAAGCACAGACTGAAAATCTTCTAGGCCACAATACGCTTCTGATTCACCATCATAAAGAGACATGGCATATTCAAGTTCAAACTCTTCGCCATTTTCCAGCTCATTAGCAAAAACCCTAGCTTGTTCTGAATCCAACTCGATAGATAAAGCCTTGCCCACCAAACGCCAATTTATCAGCTGATTGGATTGCAATTTAGCCACTACCTGACAGATCTCGGCATACTTCTCAGCACTCTCTCCAAGCTCCTCTACAAACCAAAAGCCTAACGCTTCATGGTCCATACTAAAGCTGGCCATCACTGTGCCCGTTAAGGTATTACGTCGAAATTCATATTCCATAAATTTGAACCTTAAAACATATCTACGCTAATTTTACCCCAATGAAGGGTGAGATAGGTAACTAAAAAGGAAGGCAAGATGAATCAACTGATGTGATAAAAGCTAACGCGTTAAAAATAGAGATAAAAAAAGGACGCCTAAGCGTCCTTTTAACACAACTAAACTCAGATTAGTGAGCGTGTGTTTCAGAAGCAGCTTCAGCAGTAGGTGCTTCAGCGGCTTTCTCGATAGAAAGAAGTTCAACTTCAAATACTAGCGTTGAGTTTGCAGGGATAGTACCTGTATCACGCTCACCGTAAGCAAGTTCTGCAGGGATAACGAACTTGTACTTAGCGCCAACTGGCATCAACTGTACACCTTCGGTCCAACCAGGAATAACACGGTTTAGTGGGAACTTAGCTGGCTCACCACGAGCAACTGAACTATCAAATTCAGTGCCGTCAGTTAATGTACCAACGTAGTGAACTTCAACAGTGTCTTCAGCTACTGGCTTTTCGCCTGTGCCTGGAGTTAATACTTCATATTGAAGACCTGATTCAGTCGTAACAACGCCTTCTTTAGCCTTGTTTGTTTCTAGAAAAGCAGCGCTTTCTGTTAATGCTTTTTCTGCTAAAGCAGCAGCTTGAGTCTGACGCTTCTCATTTAGCGTCTCATCAAGAGTTTGTAATACAGTCTGCATCTCTTCTTCTGTCAGCTTTAGATCATCGTTCAGGCCGTTGCTGAATCCTGTAATTATCAGGCTACGGTCAACAGGCAAGCCTAGCTCTTCCTGCTCTTTGATATGGCCTGACATATACTTACCAATCGATGCGCCAACGCTGTAGGCTTGTTTCTGTGCTTCTGTTTTCAATTCAACATTAGCAGCAGTATCAGTTGTTTTTTGCTCTTGATTACAAGCTGACAGACCTATGACGGCCAACGCAACCAGTGAGATTTTATAAATTGATTTCATTAAAGCTTCCTCAGCATCTTCTTGTAGTTACAATAACCTTACTCTATTAGGCGAACCACTTTATACTAGTTAAATACGATATTCCAATTACATTACTGAAGTTTCATTTTCAACATAAAATGTACTGCCACTAGGGCTAAAGACAACATCTTTACGTGCAAGTTCATCAAATAAATTCTTTCGATTGTTTTTTATACTTTGTTTTTACCTGCTTACTCGCCGCAAGACATAGTGACCAAACCATCAATGATTCAATCTCGCTTAAATCACCATCAATACAAAGTTAAATTAATATCCTCATGATAAAACACAAACGGCACATAGTTTTTGCTGCCCGCAGCACCAACATTGTCCAAATTAATGGAGCCGTTGTATACTCTATCGCAAATAAGGATCTAAAGCAGATCTTCAGTGTCAGCAGTAACGGCCGCGTCATTAAGCCACAGCCTGTCCATTAGAGGAAAAAATGGAACAATTAGCCCAAAGAGTCGAAGATCTTGAGATGAAACTCGCCTTCCAAGAGAGCACCATCGAAGAGCTTGACCAGCAAATGATCAAATTGAACGATCTACTTGCATTTCAGCAGCAGCAACTGCGTTTACTTGTCAGTAAGCTGCAGAGTGTAGAGCCAAGCAATATGGCATCTCCATCAGAAGAGGCGCCACCGCCACATTATTAATACCAATCAGTAAAAGCTCACTGACTCAGCTCGCTAACCACCGCGAAAATGAGTCAGTGTTTATTCAGCTTTATTGTGTTTAAATCTGATGTTTAGCTTACATGTGTAATATGGATGTTAAAGGATATACTGTTCAATACAATCCAGAATATAGGGACAAATATGCAGCAAGTAAGTCAAGTCGGGACAGCTTCATGAAAAAGTGGCTACTCATCCCATTGTTCAGCTTATTGCTGAGCGGCTGCGCATTTAATAGTATTTTTATTAACTATCCTTCTCAAATCGCCCCCGTAAAAGCCCAGCTCAATACGAGTGAACCCATCAAAGGTATTGATGAGATAGTCGATAATATCTCAGGAGCCGATGGTCTTCTTTATGCTCAAGAAGCAGGTAGAGTGGCCCAAATTGCCGGGGACTTCGAAGCAAGTAAACTCTTTTACCAAGATGCCGCCGACGATTATTTAGCCTTTGATGATCAAGCGACGCTCAGCGCCTCCGAGATTGGGGCTACCGCCAGCAGCCTGTTTATTAATGATAATGTCATCCCTTACCGCGGCCCAGGCTATGAACGCATCATGTTGCACCAATATCAGGCTCTCAATTATATCTTCAGTGGTGATAAAGAGGGGGCTTTAGTTGAAGTCAGGCGCAGCAACGATTTACAAAGTTCTGAACAAGCCAAATATCAAAAATCTAACGAGTCGGTACAAGCTATCGCCAATGGCACTATCGACACGGAAATGAATAAGCTTGGTGAAGCCGCTGGTAGTGTCACAAGTTCGTTTTTAAATGCTTATAGCTACTACATAACAGGTGTGCTTCATGAGGTGTTAGGCGAGCCAAATGATGCCTTTATCGATTACCGTAAAGCAGCTCAAATATCGCCGAACAATCCCTACATACAAAAAGACCTGGTCAGGTTAGCCAAACAGCTCTCTATGCCTCAAGCCGATGAATTTGAAAAGCGTTGGGGAAAAGCGCAAGTGGCTAAAAAAGGTCAAGGGCAAGTGATCATGCTACTCGAACGAGGCTTTGTTGATGAAAAGCAGAGTCTTACCGTACCATTTCGTGTTGACGGTAGCTGGCAAACTGTTTCACTGGCAACCTACCCTTTAAACTCCCACCCAGTCCCAAAAGGCAAGATAAAAGGGCTAGGTAAGACATTAACCGCCGCACCGATTGCCAATATCGACGCACTGGCTATGACTGCACTTAAAGAGGAGTTACCCGCCGCCTTAGTTCGTCAGGCTGCAAGAGCTTATGCTAAAGCGGAGATGGCCAAGAGTGTCCGTAGCGAATCTAAATCTCGTAATAATGAAACTGATTTTGGCTCAATCGCCATGCAGATATTCAATGTGATCACAGAACAAGCCGATCGCCGTAGTTGGTTAACCCTACCAAAACAGGCTCAAATTGCTCGTACTTACCTCAACCAAGGAGAGTACTCAATCCAATTAGACAACTCCGCCCCAAACACAATAGAGGTAAAAAGTGGAAGAACAACACTGGTTTGGGTGATCGACACTGGTAATTACACCCGTTTTTATTCAATAATCATATAATCAACATCTAATGGAACTTATTATGAAACATTTTAAACTTATTTTTATACTAGCAGCAGCTATTGGGCTTGCTGGCTGTCAATCTAAAGTGCAGTACGGGGACGCGACTGAAGTTGAAACCGTCAATGAAAACTTTGGTTCGACGGATCTTCAAGCTATCACCGCTAAGATGGTTGATAGCATGCTGACTTTCCCACCAATAATGGTATTAACGGCTAACGATCGCCCAATCATCTTTGTCGATAAAATCAAAAACAAAACTTCTGAACATATCGATACTGAGTCTGTGACTGACTCTATTAGCAACAAGCTACTAAGATCGGGTAAGTTCCGCTTTATCGACATGACTAAGGTTGATTCAGTTCGTAAGCAGCTGGATTACCAGAACAATGCTGGCATGGTTGACCCATCAACCGCTATCAGCTTTGGTCGTCAAATTGGTGCTCAGTACATGCTTTATGGCAACCTTTCTAGCATCGTTAAGCAGGACGGCAGCACTAAAGACGTTTACTACAAGATGACCATGCGTCTGATGGATTTGGAAACGGGCCTAATTGAATGGTCTGATGAGAAAGAGATCCGCAAAGTAAAATCTAAGTCGTTCCTCGGTTTATAAAGCTCCCTTAACCGGGAAACGTAAACAACGCCTTAAACAAAATGCCAATTGGTTTTCTGATTGGCATTTTCATACCAATCAGTATAAGAAAGTGATCTACTCAGAGGATTTTTGGGAAACTAATTCAAGGCGAATGGATGACAGAATGGTTATTCCCTTGTGAATTTATTCAACGCAGAAGTAGGCAGCCAAAAATACTCCTTACAGGCGAGTTTTAGTGCTTCTGATGCTGTGTTAACGAGCTTAAACGTAGAACAACTATGTTTGTCACTCGTTGCAAGCCACATGGATGTGGTGAATGTCATTAATGCAGGAGCAATTAATTACCTTACCTCAGAAGCGCTAAACTCTCGCTGAGCGATCACATCTTTATACTGATTGGTATCTATCTAATACGTAACTGCTTAGCTCATCGCCGTCGAACGTCACGACACTCAATCGATTACCATCAAACAGACCATAACTTGCCTTATGCTCACCTCTAGGAATGGTCACAGAACCTGGATTAAAGAGGATGACTTCGCCCTGTTTCTCGGCAACGGGTAGGTGGGTATGCCCTGATGCCATCACATCACCCGCGCCAAGGTGGGGTAAGTTATCGCCGCGATAAACGTGCCCATGGGTAAGAAAAAGCCTGCGACCATCAGGAAGTAGCACCCAGTTATAATCCGCCATCATCGGAAAATTCAACAGCATCTGATCCACTTCACTGTCGCAATTACCACGCACGGCAATGATCTTATCCCCATAAGTATTGAGTAACTCAACCACTTTCATGGGGGCATAACCGTTAGGAATAGCATTTCTCGGGCCATGATTGAGGATATCCCCCAATAGCAATAAGTGTTGAGCACCACTCTGTTCAAAGGCCGAGATCATTCTCTGTGTACTCTCGAAACAGCCGTGGATATCTGAAGCAAAAAATAGTTTCATAGGGCTACACTGTGATAAAAATGGGAGCGATATAATACGCCTATTACAGCAAAATTACTGTTAACTTTATCCCAGCTAGAAAATAGCGCTCATTGATAGTCTAGCCTCACTAAATCGGGTAACCTTAGCCCAAATCATCATCATATAGGAAGTTAGCTTTGGATCTGCTGCGTGCCTGCCTTACCTCTTTTCTCTTTTTGGTTACCTCTTTCAGCACAACTGCCTTTGCACAGGCAGAAACTAGAGAAGCTTTAGCTGACTCACAACCCCAGCGGATCTCTGGGCTCAGCTATCAGCTCACGCTATCTTTGAGTGATAAACCAGAATTTAGCGCTGTCAGTAAAATAGAGTTCGACCTTGCGGATACCCAACATCCACTCAATTTAGCTCTGGAACAGGCACAAGTTCACTCCTTTAATATCAATGGCCATAAGATCTATCCAAATTATGATGGTACGCATTTCAAACTTAATCCACGTTTACTAAGTAGCGGCAGTAACACCATTGAAATAAGCTACTCTGGCACTCTTGCAACTAAAAATGGTGGTTTAAACCGCTTTGTAGACCCGAGTGACAACCAAGTTTACTTATATTCAGATTTTAATGACAGCAATGCCAATCAAGTTTTGCCCCAGTTTGCTCAACCCTCTCTCAAAGCCAGTTATCAACTAAGTGTCAGTGCACCAAAAAGCTGGACCGTTATGACCACCATGAGAGAAACAGAGATCGTTGAGAAAGGTGAATTTAACCTTTGGTCGTTTCCCACAAGCCCTGAGCTCAATGCCCACCAACTGCCTCTCTATGCTGGCGCCTTCCAAGTTTGGCAAGATGAAACACCAGCACTCAACCTACGACTCATTAGCCGTCAATCGATGAAAGAGACGATTGATGCCGCACAGTGGCTCTCTGTAACCCAAAGTCAGCTGACTGATTTTACCGAGCGTTTTGGCGCTGATTACCCTTATCAGAAGTACGATCAGATTATCACTCCTTTCAACAGCTCTACTCCTAATCAGATAATCGTTAGCGCCGGAGTCACTAGCTTTAATGAAATAGCCATTCCAGACAGCTCAACAGTCACTGAGACTGCTAAGAAAGACTTACTTTCTGATATTAGCTATGGCATAGCTTGGCAATGGTTAAACGGTTTAACACGTGATTACGGGTCTCAGAATGGTGTATTAACACAAGAACCGATACTCGATAGTTTAGCTATCTACATGACGGCACAATCATTGGCCGCTACGGGGGAGTTTCCTCAAGTTTGGCGTCAATTCTATCAGGATAAAACACGCCTCGCTTACGAGCCAGATAGCCTCTTAAACTCTTACAAAAATGTGGAGAACAAAGCGTTATCAGATCCTATCAAGGGCGCCGCAATGCTAAAACAGTTAGCCCATCAGTTTGGCAATCAAGCCTTCAAAAAGGCCCTGACTTCATTGCTACAATCACAAGCACAGCATCCGATCACACTCTCTCACTTTATTACAACGTTAGAGGCAGGTACTAAGCGCGATCTCAGCGACATAAAAGCTAGTTGGGCAACCAAAGTTGAGGTTAACAGCATTAAAGCCAGCTTTAGTTGCACTGATAACCGCATCACCTCTTTTAGCTTGCTACAGTCACCGAGCAACAATACACACGCTCAATTTAAGCAGCAAAAAGTGACATTGGGTTTATACACTAAGGGGCGAAACCAATTACATCGTAACCTAGATGTCGCCGTCACTTATCAAGGGGCTAAAACCGATATTAATCGGCTTATCGGAGTGCGGTGCCCAGATCTTGTTTTTCCTAACGAACATGACTGGGGTTATGTAAAAGTGGTACTCGATGAGAAGTCTGCCAATACTGCAAAGCTTGAACTCAATAAAGTACAGGATCCCTTTCTCAAATCTATGTTGTGGCAAACTCTCTGGGAAAGTGTCTTAAAGGGTGAGCTTCCACTGGACACGTATTTAGGGACTGTATTTATTAACCTGCCACAAGAACAAGATAAAGATGTGTTAGCGCAAGTGCTGCAAACACTGATTCAAAGTAAATCTTATCTAGAGCTGATGCAGCCGACGCACATAAGTTACGCTAATAGAGCACTTAAAGGCTTGGCACAAATGAGCCTAAGAAAAACCATGTTTTACCAAGGTAACTCAGCACTTCAACAGTTGTGGTTTAATGCTTACATTCAGTTTTCCAATAATCCGCAAGCTCTCGACCATTTAATTCAGTTGATTGAAGGGTCGACTAAAATTAACGGACTCGCATTAGATCAAAACTCTCGCTGGAACATTATCCGTCAAATTAACCGTTATGATCATATCAAGAGTAAAAATTTGCTCTTGGCCGAGCAGAAAAAAGATGATTCAAAAAGCGGAGTAAACTCCTCAACGGCAGCATTAGTCTCTCGCCCTGAAGCCAACATCAAGCGCCGCTGGTTAACCCGAATTCAAAGCGATGAACGCCTTGATGACTTAACACTCGATACTGTCATCTCTCACCTCTATCCAGAGGAGCAGAAACAATTGAGTGCAGCGACCTCAGAGTTGAGGATGGAAAGCTTAAGTGAGTTGGATAATCGCAAAGCCGCTGCATTTATGCAGCGCTACGCACATTACTTAATTCCAACACAGTGTGATTATAGCGGCATTGCTAATCTAGAAAAGGCATTGGATCAATACTCAATCTCAAGGGTTCAAGCAGCAGATAAACCCGCATTATCCAGCGTCACATATAATTCCCTTCTCAAAGCCCATCAAGAAGAGGTTCGTTGCGTAGTCATCAAGGAGAGGTTGCTAACTAAAAGTGAGTCATAATCGCCACTTAATGAGTGTTGTGAGCTAGCACCAACAAGTCTTAATGTTTAACGCCATGATAAATAGTGATTTTTATTTTTGGCATGGCGTTTGTATTACTATGCCCAACTTGATACATTTTAATACACAATTGGCACTATTAAGCCAAATAGTAAAAAGGAGTTTAGGTTATGGGACCTTTCGAAATTGCAGCAATCGCTATCATTGGCGCTTTCTCAGTAAGTGCATATAAAGAATACAATAAACGCAAAGGAAGTGTGGACTCCAGTGAAGTGGATGAGCTGAAAGCAGAACTCGTGAAACTACAGGGAAGAGTGGCGACTTTAGAAAGCTTAGTAACCGATAAGTCATACCAACTTAGTGAGCAGATAGATAACCTCTAATCTATACGCATAAAAAAGCCAGCATCGTTGCTGGCTATTTTAATCTAACAAAACCCAGTTAGATGAAAAGCTCTTTGATATTTTTAAGATCGCCCTTACCTTCGGCAATCTCTTGCGGTGTCAAACCAGAGACTTCATGGGGGAACACTAACCACTCTTCAGATTCATGAATAAAGTAATCAGGCTTTAGCGGCACAGCTGTATTCTTAGGTTTATAGTAAGGACAAGCGATACGTACATCTTTAGGCATGTTCAAACGCATCAAGTCACTTAAGTTTTCCATAAGGGCATGGATACTTCGGCCAGAATCGAACACATCATCAACAATTAAAAGACCATCACCAGCATTAGCGTTTTCAACAATATAATGAAGACCATGAACCTTAATCTGCTTACTTTGCTTGTCTGTACCTATGCCATAGTAAGAAGATGTACGAACCGCGATATGATCGGTTTCGACTTCTTTAAAATCAAAATATTCTTGAACTGCGATACCGATAGGAGCACCACCGCGCCAAATGCCTACAATAAATTGTGGACGAAAACCGCTCTCATATACTTGTGCTGCTAAGCGGAATGAATCCTCAAGTAACTCCTGAGCTGTGATAAATTGTTTTTCTGACATCGGACCGTCCCCATCTTGTTATTCATATAATAAGGTCAATTTATTCGGTGAGGCAGCCATCCAAAAGATGAAAATAGACGACCCCTTAATTCTTTATAGAATAGGATAGTCGGCGCCTACCAGATTTTGGAGCAAAATTTTAAACTAAAAAACGATTTTATGCTCTATTTAAAGTTGTAACTTGAAACTTAACACCGATTTTCTTTTCTCTAAATATTAAAAAGCCACCTCCGCAGAGATGGCTTTTGTATCTAAAGTAGAGTGTTATCCAGCAGGTATTATTTTTGTAGAACCAAGTTGGGTAACCGCACTGTAACGCTTATCCATATTCTCACTAAACTCTGTCGAGGCAATAGTATCGACAAAATGCCAGTCACTACGTACTTGCTCTGCAGTAAATGTGAGTACCATAAAACCGCGATCTCGCAGGTTAGTATACTCAAGACCCGCTACCATCTGAGCCACTCCCGCCTCTGTTGCGCTCTGCTGGTCTTCAGGGATCCCTAAATAAAATTCCAGACCCGGAGAAGATACCGAACTGGTCGCAAACTCGACACCGACAGCATCACCACCCGCATCGCTAAGCTCATTTGCCCACGCATTGTGCGTGTCACCAGCAATCACGACCAAGTTGCTTCCCTTTGATTTTGCCGTCCCTAAGATAACCTCTCTTTCATAGGCGTACCCATCCCAAGCATCTAAGTTGTACGGAATACTCGGCATCTGTAATAGGGCCATCACCTCAGGTGTTAGCTTATGTTGGTTACCGATAAGGAAACTATATTCGCTAGCAGTTAAAGTCGGATCATTTGCCTGAGCACGCGCTGCAAGTTGAGCGATTGCACCTAATTCAGCAAACTGAGCAATACTCAACTGTTGAGTCGCAATAGCCGCAGGCAGTAGCATTCTGCCCATTAATACTTGCTGACCTAACACCTGCCACTTACCCGTCGCAGTTAGCAAGGTCTGCTGCAACCACTGCAACTGATCTTGACCTAACAGGGTGCGATCAGTACTGGTGACATCGGCCATAAATTTTGCACTATCGATAGCTTGAGTAGCAGGGTCGATATAATCAACATAATCCAGCGGCTTATCACGGGCTAATACGCGTGTATCCATCATGTGTAAGTCGACAAGATCACCGAAACTAAAGGAGCGGTAGATCTCCTCATGATTACCTTCACGCCACGGACGGATAGGCAGCCACTCGAAATAGGCTTGCAAGGCACCGGCCTTTCTAGCTTCAAAGTCCCCTTCGCCTTCATTATGGTTTTCTGCGCCATCAGACCAGGTGTCATTCGCGACTTCGTGGTCATCCCATACGGTAATAAATGGCACCTTTGCATGCAGTTTTTGCAAACTGGCATCACCGCGATATTGTCCGTATCGGGTTCGATAATCGGTTAATGAGAACAGCTCGCCAGCTGGCAAGACTTCACGATCATACTCAGCAGCATTTTCACTGGCATACTCTCCACGAGCATACTCATAGATATAATCACCGAGGTGAACAACCGCATCCAGTTCCTCTTGTTGAGCCGCAAGCTCATACACATTAAAGTAGCCCGCAGGGAAGTTAGCGCATGACATCACTGCAAGCTTTACCGAATCAACAGCTCCTTCAGGTAAAGTACGTGTCATTCCGATTTCAGACACTGTATCGCCTGATGTAAAGCGATAGTAATAAGCTGTGCCAGAGGTTAAGCCGATAGCGTCAATCTTCACGGTATAATCACGATCAGCTGTCGTGGTCATTTCACCATTGGTCACCAGATCGGTAAAAGCAGCATCTGTTGCCACTTCCCAACTGACCTTGACTTCACCTTCACTGGTTGGGGTAGCTCGAGTCCATAAAATCACCGCACTATGGCTAGGGTCGCCACTGGCAACTCCATGCATAAAACTAGCTTGATTTGTATTGTTGTCATCATCACTGCTGCTACAGCCCATCAAGCCGTAAGAAACAACTGCAGCACCCACACCTTTAGCTGACATGGCTAAAAAATCTCGACGTGTAAAAGACCGATTCATTATTATTATTCCTTTATTTTTATCATCTCATAGTGGTAAGAGGTCTAACGAGTATCTAATTTGCAACACCACTATGACATTCATATGACAAAAATCCATAAGTTTGATCAATGTTTCAGAAAGTGAACTCTGTTAGTCGGTATAATTGTTCGAATAAGTTAGTGCATTAAAAGGAATTTTTATGAAAGTCAGCGATATTATGACGACTAAGCTAGTCTGTCTCAGTCACGAAGCCAGCTTAAAAGATGCACACGACTTGATGCAAAGTCGCGGTGTTCGCCATCTGCCAGTGGTTTCAGAATCTAACGGGATGTTAGTGGGCATACTCACTCATAAGAAGATGATCAGCACCGTGATGTCAATGATCTATAAATATGGGGCTGATGCGTTGGAGAGAAAAGAGCGTAATCAAAGGATCCAATCATTAATGGAGTCGGACTTTCAACAATTGAATAGAGATGAGTCCCTTGCCAGCGTTGCTGAATATTTCATAGAGAACAAGCTTGGCTGTCTGCCTGTTGTTGACTCAGAAGGTAAGATTGAGGGGATCGTAACCTCATCAGATTTTGTAAAGCTGTGCGCTCAGTTACTTAAAAGCCAATAAAGCCCTGCTTATCCAAATGGCCTAGGTCGCTATCTTTAAAACAAAAAAGCTAGGAACATCATCCTAGCTTTATTGGAGTAGATCAACGATGGCCAAATAACGTTTAACTCGTTGGGCAAGCCGTTTCTGCAATCTTATTAATCACAATATCTTCAACAGGAACATCACCATAATTATTCCCTTTAGGATCTTTTGCAACACCAGTAACAACGATGTCGATCTGATCCATCACATCCTCCATTCCCTCAATAACCTTACCAAAGACCGCATAACCAACACCATCTTGTGCGTTCTCTTTGTCTAAGAAATCATTATCAACAGCGTTGATAAAGAATTGAGATGTCGCTGAATTAGGCGAGCTTGTACGAGCCATTGCTAACGTTCCGCGAATATTTTTAATGCCCACATCAGATTCATTCACTATCGGACCGCGACCTTCTTTACTCACTAACCCAGGAGTAAAGCCTCCGGTTTGAGCCATAAATTGTGTAATAACTCGATGAAATATCATTCCGTCATAAAAGCCATCATCCACATACTGCTTAAAGTTTTTACCGGTAATTGGAGTGTTAGTCAGATCGACAGCTAATTTAACGTCCCCCATACTGGTCTCCATCAAGTAACAAACATCGGCAGCAAGTGTAGGCGGTGGGGTTGGGGTTACTTCAACAGAGTCGCTGCCACCACAGGCAACCAAGGTAGAGCTCAGGGCAAGGCTTAATATTAACTTCTTCATCACAATTTAACTTCCTATTGAGCGCCCGCCTTCCAACTCCTTGGAGAAACGATGACACTATAACTGCCAAAGGTTGATGAGATGTTATCTTTAAGTTGTCCTGGAAACAATCCTAGATACAAAATGTTACCCGTAGTGTTGGGTGAAAAAGTAAACTTTATAGAGAAGATGGGCCGAATTGCTCGGCCATCACGGGACTATTTGCCTCGGATCTTTTGTACTCCTGAGATTAACGCCAACGCCAACGCGCCGGCAATGACACCAAACAGGGTATTAAGCAAACTTGGAGTGATAAAAGAGAGTGTTGACCCAACAACAGCCAGCTCACCCAGTAGAGCCGCAATATGCGCAAACTGCTCACTCACCACATGCAGCCCGTGAGTTAAGATCCCGCCACCCACCATAAACATGGCAATGGTCCCCACCACGGTTAGCCCTTTCATCAAGTATGGGGCCGCATTGACCAAGCCTCCACCAAACCAACGCCCAAAGCGAGTCAAGACACCACTTCCTTCTCTTCGATTCAAATATAAACCAAGATCATCGAGCTTGACGATCCCTGCCACTAATCCATAGACGCCAATGGTCATCAATAGAGCGATCGTCGACAGAGTAAATACTTGAGTTAAGAAGCTTGCCTCTGCCACAACGCCTAAAGTAATGGCGATGATCTCAGCTGATAAAACAAAATCAGTACGAATCGCCCCTTTTATCTTATCTTTTTCATAAGCGGCTAAATCCTCTATGACAGGCACAATTTCGTGCTCTTCACCTTGTTTAGCTTTCTTATGAAAATAGCTGTGGTAGAGCTTCTCAAACCCCTCATAACAAAGAAACAGGCCACCAAACATCAACAAAGGCGTAATAGCCTGTGGAATAAAAGCACTGATAAGCAGTGCAGCAGGCACTAAAATGCATTTATTTTTCAATGAGCCTAGAGCTACCGCCCACACCACAGGTAACTCTCTATCAGCACTAACGCCCGATACCTGTTGTGCATTAAGCGCTAAATCATCACCTAGTACGCCAGCTGTCTTTCTGGCAGCCACCTTACTCATCAAGGCCACATCATCTAAGATTGCCGCAATATCATCTAACAATGTCAGTAGACTCGCTCCTGCCATAATAACTCCCTAAAGCCAATTGACTCCTTCAACTACTGATAAGAAAGAGAAGATAAAACACATAGCGATAAGCTACTCCTGAGTACCAAATTAATCCACCCAGTTTTTTCAAAGGTTAAACAAACACAAGTGATAAAAAATCATCCGTAAAAATGGGACACTAAGACTGACAGTGACGCTTGCGTAAGCGTATAATACGCACAGAATTTTATGAAATACTCCTTACAGGACGCCAGTATGACACAAGATGAGATGAAGAAAGCCGCCGGTTGGGCAGCACTAGAATACGTAGAAAAAGACAGTATTGTTGGTGTTGGCACAGGTTCTACCGTCAATCACTTTATTGATGCCTTAGCGACAATGAAGGCCGATATTGAGGGAGCTGTATCGAGCTCTGAAGCATCGACACAAAAGATGAAAGCGCTTGGGATCCCAGTATATGATCTTAATTCTGTCGATGAGCTTTCTGTGTATGTCGATGGCGCCGATGAGATCAACGGTCATATGGACATGATCAAAGGCGGTGGAGCCGCATTAACTCGTGAAAAAATTGTTGCCGCGGTTGCGGGGAAATTTATCTGTATCGTTGATAACACCAAACAAGTTGATATTTTGGGTGAGTTCCCGCTTCCTGTTGAAGTCATCCCAATGGCACGTTCATATGTCGCTCGCCAACTGGTCAAACTCGGTGGAGATCCTGTTTACCGTGAAGGCGTTATAACTGATAACGGTAATATTATCATCGACGTGTACAACATGAAGATAATGAATCCAAAAGAGCTTGAAGAACAGATCAACAAGATAGTCGGTGTGGTCACTAATGGCTTATTCGCTAATCGCGGAGCTGATGTGCTGTTAATCGGTACTCCAGATGGCGTTAAAACAGTTAAGTAGCTGTCTAATTGTGACTTTTTGCTAAGTAATGACTTACTACACATCAAGTACCTAGAACTCATGATCTAAAGCCTAAATAAACTAAGCCACCAGAACCGGTGGCTTTTTTGTGTCTGGAACACTTATGAAGATTTGCCATGGATGGTAAAAAATCTTCGTTGTGTCAGGAACACTTATGAAGATTTACCAAAGAAGAATGGTTTAATGATCTTCTATTGGTGCAATCTCTTCAGCTTCATTCTCAAGTTCAGATTGCTCACCGTCGAGGCCTCTAGGGAAAATAACGGTAAACTTCACCCCTTTCTCTCTATTTTTATATTCGACATCGATACTTCCACCTAACCCCTGCGTGATCAAATTATGCACGATAGACAGGCCCAAGCCGCTCCCTCCGGTCACTTTAGCCGTGGTATAAAAAGGGTCAAAGCATTTTTTCATAGTCTCTTCGTTCATCCCACGTCCGTCATCCTCTACGGAAAAATAGACATTATCAGAGAGTTCCCCCACCTCAATATTGATCGTACCTAAAGTTCGATCACTAAAACCATGGCGAACAGCGTTCAGTACCAGATTACTGACAATTTGCCATATCTTGTTCGGCGTAACATAGACGTAGATGGCACCTGAACCTTTAATGTGCAATTTATGCTGCCCCATCTTCAATTCATGCTTAAGACTAATCATGGACTCCTCAATAAATGAGGTTAATTCGAAGGTAACTCTATCGTCAACATGCTGGCCTACAGCCACCTGTTTAAAGCTTCGAATAAGATCGCTTGCCCTTGCTAGGTTGCTTGAAATGAGTGATTCGGCAACTCTACTGACGTCGAAATAACTCTCTATTCCTTCATGTTCAAGAGTCTCATTCTTATAGTCATTTTCGAGCTTATCCATCTCCTCTTTCAAAGTAGAGATAGCGGTAACACAAACCCCAATTGGAGTATTGACTTCGTGAGCAACACCAGCGACTAAAGTCCCTAAAGCTGCCATTTGTTCAGACTGAATTAACGTCTCTTGAGCAAGGTCTAATTTACTCAATGCGGCTTCAGCTGTGTGCTTAGATTTCTCCGCTTTTTGCTTCAAAATAGCTAGTGCCGCAACTTGCTTCTCGATTGCACTAAACACTCTACGAATCAAAATTAAAAAGATAAGTGCACCAACCAGACTCAATATCAACACCCACATCCATGTCAACGCCAGCTCATCTCCCGACTTCTCGTCTATCACTTTTTGCCTGTTTTTTTCAAGCATCACAATGCTGCCTAACTCTTGCTCCATATCCAGCACCAAGGCTTCCAGCTCTTGCTTAAACTGCTGCCTTTCCTGCTGCATCAATAGGAAATCTTGGCGAAGAGTATAAAACCCTCCCTGACTTACGTGGATAGTTTGATGTTTTTCGTCAATGACATAGTCATCGCCAAACAACGCAACTCTTAGTGCTTCCAGTTCAGCCGTGCCATTAATATCATTGGTAATAAGCGCCTTTTCCATGTCTTGTTGTAAACGCTCTAATCCTGGCTTCAACTGATTGTCTTTAATATCGACTAGCTGATCATATTGATTAACCCCACTTAAGACTTCGACAAGCTGTTGAATACCAGCAATCTCAATTTGAAGATTATCTCGTCCTCCTCTGAGTTTTTTTAAGTAAGTATCAACAATTTCACGTGCAAGATAATTGGCTGTTTCACCTTGGGCTTTTTTAAATTGCCTAATTTGAAGAGAACCTCGAATACGCTCTCGCCCCGCAGAGTCATTGATTAAGGCATGAATTTCCAGTAGACAAACACGCACCTCATTTAGCGATATTTTATTTCTGACATCCTGATTTAGCATCTCATGTCGACTGCGCCACAGTTGCATTTTAACTAATAAACGACTGAAATTTTGCCCTCTAACCTTCAAGCCTTTCCAACGAGCCAACAAAAGTTGGTTCTCGGGAGAAGAGGTTAATACCTCGCTATTTACAAGGGACTCAATGCTACTTTCCAGGTTAATTATCGATGAGTTTCCAGCTTCTTCATCTACAGGTTCATCGATATTCAGCAGCTTGATCAACGCCAACCGCCCTTTACCAAGTTCATAACGAACTCTTGACTCTTGCTCTGCAAATCTAAGGGTTTCACCGGATAATTTAGCTAACTGATCTCGTTGGTTTTTAATCCCCCAACCCATAGACAAATTAACCCCAATGGAGGTCACTATCGTCAGGCCAATAATGGCCCATAGCATTTTGGCTACTCGCTTTGCTTCTGCTGGCGCTTTTATCATAAATTGACCATCATAAATCTAAAAATGAAGCTATATCAGCCCACTCAAAAGGGACAAACTTGCCACCTTGCAACCTAGTGGGCCAAACGGTATGACTTGCTTGATGATTCTTGGTATCAAAAAAGAGCGATTTCCCGATCCCGATATCAAATTGTCCCAGTCCTTCCACTGCATCGATAAGTGATTCTCTCGTCGGTTTACCGTCAATTGTCTTTAAAGCCTTAATCATGATTGTTGCTGCTATATACCCTTCTAGGCTACCAAAAGATGCTTGGGTATCGGGTGTAATCGTTTTCAACGCATCTTGGTATTGTTTAACGATTGGCACAGAAAGATCACTAGGGTGAGGAACCACTTGAGTGACAATAACACCGCTAAAATGCTCCCCTAATTGCCGAGCTAGCGGAGCACTACCCACAAAAGAGACGTTGAGAAATAAGGCTTTAATCCCCGCTTCTTGGGCCAGTTTGATAAAGCGAGCACAAGGGGCATATGCACCAACCATAATAATGGCCTTCGGCGGCGTTTCAGCGAGTAAAATATCGGCAAGGGCGTTGTCGACTGACAAAGTGTTACGCTCATATCGACCGTGGACAACCAGCGACTTAGATTTCAAACCATTTTTGAGTAACGCTGTTATCCCCCCAATATATCCAGCATCACCATAGCCATCTCGTTGAGTAAAAAAAGCGATCTCTTCAGGCTTTAAACCTGCATGTTTAATCAGAGCCTCTACCATGGTTGAGGTCTCTTCCGCATAGCTTGCACGATAGTTAATAATATAGCGATCAGGAGGAGATTTACGTAAAACACCAGCCCCTGTAAAAGGCGCAAAAAGTAAGGTCTGCTTTTCATTAGCGATAGGAATGGCTGAGATAGCGGTAGGAGTACCAACATTGCCAATAACTGCAAGAACTTGCTCCTGCTCAATCAAAGCACGCATATTGGGGGCTGTTCTAATCGGCTCATAACCATCATCGAGTGCAACCAACTCTAGAGGGTGTCCATTAACCCCGCCCTGATTATTCTCCTCCTCAAACCTCATATTGACGCCTAACAGCATATTTTTACCTAGCTGTTCAGCAGGTCCACTCAATGCCGTTGACATGCCAAATAGTAATGCCTCTTTTTTTACAGGATCTAATGCTTTTGCGTTGACACTTGTATGTATAAAAACTAAAAAAAGTAAGGCTAGAGCATGCCAAAGAGTGGAATTAACGCCCAAACTCATAAGAGCAGCCCCTCGTGACGTAGAATCGCTCATGCCAAAGAAGTGAATAACGTTTCGCATCTCTATTTCCCTCTAATAGCTCAGAGTGATGGGAGGTTTTATCTTTACCCATTAAATGTAGGATATGGATTGATTAATTGCTATTGGATATATGTTGAGAAAACCAAATGCGATCAGTTGGCAGTAATCAGAAATGGATTTAGCGTAGTATTGTCATGGAAGGATTGGTGCAGATTATCTTCGACAGAATTGGTCACGGCTTTAAGTTAGGCTTACAGATAGGATTAACGATTACTTTTTGCAGTCTTACTGACTTCTGCTTAGATGGTAGAAGTTTTATGATAGATAGAACTTAAAGTAACTGTCATCCATATTAATGAATGACAGTTAAACACTTTAAAGATTACTTACCATCGACAACAGCGCGCAGACTGTTAAGCAGAGCTCTATTTGTCCGCGATTTTTTTAGCTTCTTAGCGCTCTCTTTAAATGATTCATCAGAGATTTTTGTAAAGATGTTGCTGTATTCATTTTCAGCAATCGCATCATCACTATCAGCCATGTCAGAGATATCCTGAGCGACTCGACTCAATTGCAACCAAGCATTCGCGATATAAAAGCCATGAAAATCCGATTGAGGTAATAGGGCTTTAGCGCTGTTTGGTAACGCCTCCCATCCTTTAGCAAATTTCTCGTCACTGTCTTCAAGCAGTTCATTACATAGGTTTGCATAGGCTTCTAATAGATTATCAGGCAGCTTATCCATTGGAATAACCACGTTAGACACATTTAGTGAAACTTGCTCAACTCGAGCTTTGTACTCAGGTGTAATATCAATCATGATTTTGCTCTAAAGATTAATTAAAATGGGCCACAAAAAAGTGCCGTTAATATACAGGCCATAGTTACCATTACCCGCTATGGGTGCAATGGTAATGCCTTTTGCTGGGGTCTGTAAAATAGAAACCTAATTCGATACCTATAACCACCCCCAATTAAGACACCTTCAACGTAATCTTGATCACCCCATTACTGACTCGCAGCAACAAGTCATACAACGGCGAATACAAATCTCACCAGTATTTCTAAAGGGGAATAAATAAGGCGTGCAGTTATACCTAGCCCTAAAGTTAAATGCAAAAAACTAATTCGATATGAGTGTCCATCACCACTTTTAATCGCTCACATATCCCCTATAATTCAGTCATGCCTTTAATTAGTCCTTATTTTTACTAGTGATTAAACCGAGCAATTATGGTTAAATAGCAAGCAAAAAATAATGAATGAACCATAGAGTGACTCAAAAGTGCTTAAAAAGATAATCCCCTTAATATTAAGCTTTTACTTATTAAGCTCTTTAGTTGGCTTGTCCTCTGCCAAAGCCGAAGAACCTCAGTCCGTTGAATCAATTTTTACTGAACTAGAAAGTGGGATCACACTCTCACATGAACAATTAATCCAAAAACTGGCAATCCTAAAAGCCAGTATCCCAGAACAAGATCAAGCAAACTACCTCAGATTACAGGCACTACGTTGTTGGAATTATGATGCCAGTAATGAAAATCAAAGAACTCAGGCTATTGCATTTGCCAACAAACAAATTGAAAAAACCTATACAAAACAATATAAAGAGTCTCTGCTCGACATTAAGCTGTGTAAAGCTTGGTTTCAGGAACTAAACGGTCAAGTCGCACAGGCAATCGATGGTTACAATGAAGTCATACAACAAGCCTATCAAATAGAATCACTTAAGCTGATCGCCGATGCCCGTAGCTTACGTGGTGCCATGTACTCGTTTCAGGGTAATTTCTCTATTGCACTGGAAGATTTGATCACAGCCCAACACCTATATGACAATCTCAACCTCAGCCATTGGAGCCAGATTAACCTATCCGATTTGGCAACTAGCTATCGACGATTTGGGGATCCGCAAACTGCGATTAAATATTACAAACAACTCGAAACTGAATACCTCAAGTTAAACGACAACGATTCAGCAATTCTCATGATTACCGAAATGGCGATAGCCTATGAGCAACTCGGTGAATATGAACAAGCTTTAGAGTATTACACCCAAGCATATGACTATTGGTTTGAACAAGACGACAGTTTCAGTGCAGCAACCATCGCGGTCAATATATCAGGAAGCTTACTAAAACTTGATAAAGTCGCTGAGGCCAACACTTTTTTAACCATTGCAAAAGCCTCCATTACCCCAAGCGAGGAAGCTTTTTACAGTTTTATGAAGCTATTTGAAGCGGAAGTCCACTTTACCGACAATGAACATAATGAAGCACTCCTTGATCTTTCTGAAGCCAGAGCAGCGTTCAAGCGGGTACAAAATAAGCGTGGATTAGCTGAACTGTCACTGTTTGAAAGTCAGGTATACACGGCACTGAATAACTGGCCCAAAGCATTTCACTCCTTAGAGCAATATGTGCAGTTACATAATGAGCTTGACGCTAAAATGCAATCTAGTCGCACAGCAGAAATGCGCGCACGTTTTAATACTGAACAAATTGAAACTGAAAACAAACAACTCATTCAATTACAGATGGCTAAAGAGCATGAGGTTCAGATCCTTAAGCAAAACAGATACCTTCAATTTGCAGTACTGACCTTAGTCGTTATTATGCTGTTTTTTATCTCCTTATTAGCCATCAAGCAAGCACAAAAGTCTAAACTTTTGACCATTTTGGCTCTGACCGACCATCTCACTAAGCTAGCGAATCGTCGACGTACATACTCTGAAGGTGAAAAGTTTTTTTCTGATAAAAGTAGCAGCTTAGCGCTCATTCTATTTGATGCCGATAACTTTAAAAATATTAATGATAAATTTGGTCATGATATCGGAGACAAGGTGTTAGTCGAGCTTGCTAACGCCAGTAATCTAATGATGAGGAAAACCGATTTAGTCGGACGTGTTGGTGGCGAAGAATTTCTTATTCTCCTACCAGGCACAACATTGGAACAAGCAATGAAAATTGCAAAAAGATTCGTTGAATCTATCTCTATGACAGACCTTTCAGGCCTTGCTGAGGAGTTAGCGATGTCGATAAGTGCTGGAGTCGTGGCAAAAGAGCAAGACAGTTCATTCTCAGAACTGCTGCAACGAGCTGATATCGCTCTTTATGAAGCTAAAACAGCGGGCAGAAACCGCGCTATCAGTAACACGATGCTGAACGAGATAACAGCCTGATCTAAATTCCTGCTATCATATTCAGGTATTCCTTAAACCTTAGCTTCTCTATGTCAGAAACAGCATCAGTCTTATCAAATTCAAGTTCCCTCACGCCAAGCGAACTTTCTCAACTGGCTTTAAAGATTAAGCAATGGGGAAAGGAACTTGGCTTCGCTCAAATTGGTATCTGTGATACTGATTTAACCGAGGAGGAACCTAAACTGCAGCAGTGGTTAGATAAGGGCTACCACGGTGACATGGGGTATATGGAAGCCCATGGCATGATGCGTGCCCGACCATATGAACTGCACCCGGGTACCATTAGAGTCATATCAGCTCGAATGGATTACTTGCCACCACAAGCAGGTTTCGCAACCAACTTACAAGATCCCAATCTCGCCTATATTTCCCGCTACGCAGGAGGCCGTGATTACCATAAACTGATTCGAAATCGCCTTAAACATCTGGGACAAAGAATCCAAGCAGAACTGGATACCTTAGATGCTGGTAAGACAAATTTCCGCCCCTTTGTCGACTCGGCGCCCATCTTAGAACGCCCTCTTGCGGATAAAGCGGGTTTGGGTTGGACTGGTAAACATAGCCTATTACTCAATGAAGATGCTGGCAGTTGGTTCTTTCTCGGGGAGTTATTAATCGACCTCCCCTTGCCAGTCGACATCCCAGTAAAAGAGGGCTGCAATACCTGTGTCGCCTGCATAAAATCCTGCCCGACTAATGCCATTGTAGCGCCTTATATTGTTGACGGAAGACGTTGCATCTCCTATCTAACAATCGAGCTTCAAGGCGCTATTCCTGAGGAGTTTCGCTCCCTAATTGGAAATCGTATCTACGGCTGTGATGACTGCCAACTAGTGTGTCCGGTAAACAGTAAAGCACCACTTACAATTGAAAGTGATTTCCACACCCGAGATCTGCTTAAACAACCTAAGTTACTCACTCTCTTTAACTGGGGTGAAGCAGAGTTCCTTAAGATCACCGAAGGCAGTCCAATTCGCCGTATCGGCCATCAACGTTGGCTGAGAAATATCGCAGTAGCACTGGGAAATGCGCCAGCCTCACAGGCCATCATCGATGCTCTAGAGTTAAGAAAACAATCAGATGAAGTGAATGAGCTGGTGATTGAACATATAGAGTGGGCGTTGATCCAGCAACGAGAGCGATTGGTTCAGGAAACTTTTGCGCCTAACCGCAAAACTCAACGAGTGATCCGCAGCGTCGAAAAGGGCCTGCCAAGAGATGCATGACAAAAGTTGAGGTCCTAGGACCTCATGCTAATACCATTCAGTATAAAGATTTGCTCGCTCAGCGAGAGTTTAGCGGTGCTGAGGCAAGGCAACGAGTGAAGAGCATAGTAATTCTACGGTTAAACTCGTTAACACAGGATCAGAACCGCTAAAACTCGCCTGTAAGGAGCGTTTTTAGCTGCCTATTTCTGCGTTGAATGAACTCACAAGGGAACAACCATTATGTCATCCATTCGCCTTGAATTAGTTTGCCAAAAACACTCTGAGTCTGAGGGATCCCCTCGAATTTAATAGCATGCTTGTGGCTCCAGAATTAAGCCTTGTAGTGTTTTAATGGCTGTTCGCCAATGCGACCTCAGTAGCTTCAATTTCCT
>NZ_VKGK01000050.1 GCF_007197645.1 Shewanella hanedai | reverse complement strand
AATGTCAAAAGCTTGAGATACTTGCATAAAAAAATCCGAGACCTAGAGGTAGGACTCGGATTCTGAAGCATCTAGAAGATCAGTCAACCGATCGATTTATCACTAAATGATCGGCATTAGACCTTAGGGTCTCCTTTTTTATTGCCTAAATGGTTAGTGTCATACTAATTTTTATAATAAATACCAGTATCGATGACTGAAATAAAATAAATCCTTGATAGCTGTTGTGATAGTAGATTGTTATGATTACAGGTAAAGGTGAACCAAAGGGGTAAATGGATGATTCAAAAAGTGCGGACTGCTGCAGTCGTAGTATTGACTGGCGTGAGTATCTTTCTCACAGGTTGTGTTTCGACTCAGTCAGAGGGGAGCGAACAAGGCAAAGTCATGGTTGAGCCCGTTATGCCTGATTACAAGCTTGAGATTAATTTAGCTAAATTAAATCAGATCTTGTCATCGGCAGAACTAACGGATGCACAAAGAGCTCGATTCCATTATGACCGAGGTGTGATCTACGACAGTGTTGGGCTGCGTATATTAAGTCGTATTGATTTTCATCAAGCACTAAAGATACAACCGAACATCGCCGATGCGTATAACTTTATTGGGATCTACTATACGCAAGAAGGTGAATACGAGAGCGCCTACGAAGCATTTGATGCTGTGCTTGAACTATCTCCAGATTATGACTATGCCTTTTTAAATCGTGGCATTGCACTCTATTATGGCAGCCGCAATGAGCTTGCTGTATCCGATATGGAGTCATTTTACTCATTAGATCCGCAAGATGGTTATCGAGCACTTTGGCTTTACATTATTGAAAGTGCGGTAGATGTAGAAAAAGCTAAAAACAATCTGATGAGCAATAGCGTGACCCTTGCAGGGAATGCATGGTCTAGTGTGTTGGTTGACTACTACTTAGGCAAAAAAAGTCGAGATGAGGTGTTTGCTGCGGCGAAAGAGGGACTGTCTCATCCTAACGAATATGCCGAGCGTTTATGTGAAGCGTACTTTTACATTGCTAAAATAGCTCAGCAGCAAGGACAGGATATTGATGCTGCGAACTATTTCAGACTCGCACTCGCCACGAATATTTATGATTTCGTGGAACATCGATATGCCAGAGTGGAGTTGGCAAAAATAAGTGCAGCAATGTCAGCACCGCAATCCAGTGAGATGACTAACTAAAGGTTCTATCCCTTTTATCATTGTTTTCACCATGCAGGCTGAACCGTCGACATGGTGATGACAGTTCTCCTTTCATACTCGCCAGCCCTTTTAACCATCTTGACGCTATCTAATTTTGGCCTTTTCGAATTTCTTTTAAGCTTATGCTTAATCTCTGGACCACTGGGTAGCCATTTTGCTGCCTTGACGCTATCTAATGTTGGCCTTTTCGAATTTCTTTTAAGCTTATGCTTAATCTCTGGAGCTCTGGGTAGCCATTTTGCTGCCATGACGCTATCTAATTTTGGCCTTTTCGAATTTCTTTTAAGCTTATTCCTAATCTCTGGACCACTGGGTAGCCATTTTGCTGCTTTGACGCTATCTAATGTTGGCCTTTTCGAATTTCTTTTAAGCTTATTTCTAATCTCTGGAGCTTTGGGTAGCCATTTTGCTGCCTTGACGCTATCTAATGTTGGCCTTTTCGAATTTCTTTTAAGCTTATTCCTAATCTCTGGAGCTCTGGGTAGCCACTTTGCTGCCTTGACGCTATCTAATTTTGGCCTTTTCGAATTTCTTTTAAGCTTATGCTTAATCTCTGGACCACTGGGTAGCCATTTTGCTGCCTTGACGCTATAATTGCCGCCTTTCCGAACACCATGAATCTGCAGGTTAACATGTCAGGCTATAAAGTTGAGGTCGACAAGCGTCGTACTTTCGCCATTATCTCTCACCCCGATGCGGGTAAGACCACCATTACCGAGAAGGTACTTTTATTTGGCAACGCGTTACAAAAGGCGGGCACAGTAAAAGGTAAGAAGTCTGGGCAGCATGCTAAGTCTGATTGGATGGAGATGGAAAAAGATCGTGGTATTTCGATCACTACCTCTGTGATGCAATTTCCTTATGGCGGCGCTTTGGTGAATCTACTCGATACACCGGGTCACGAAGACTTCTCCGAAGATACTTATCGTACACTGACAGCGGTTGATTCCTGTTTAATGGTGATTGACTCGGCTAAAGGTGTTGAGCAACGTACCATTAAATTGATGGAAGTTACCCGTCTGCGTGACACGCCTATTGTGACCTTTATGAACAAGTTGGATCGAGACATTCGTGATCCAGTAGAGTTGATGGATGAAGTTGAAGAGGTGCTTAATATTGCGTGTGCCCCTATCACTTGGCCTATCAGTTCAGGTAAAGAGTTCAAAGGTGTGTATCATCTACTGCGTGATGAAGTGATCCTGTATCAAGGTGGCCAAGGTCATACGATTCAGAACTCCAGAGTCATTAAAGGGCTGCATAACCCAGAATTAGATGAAGCTATTGGCGCATACGCTGCTGAAGTTCGCGAAGAGCTAGAGCTTGTTCTTGGTGCCTCTAACAAGTTTGATCTTGAGATGTTCCTTGCTGGTGAATTGACTCCTGTTTTCTTCGGTACAGCCTTAGGTAACTTTGGTGTCGATCATATTCTGGATGGTATCGTTGAATGGGCACCTAAACCTCAACCTCGTGAGACTGAGGTTAGAGAAGTGATGCCTGAAGATGAAAAGTTCAGTGGTTTCGTGTTTAAAATCCAGGCGAATATGGATCCAAAGCACAGAGACAGAGTCGCGTTTATGCGTGTTTGTTCGGGTCGTTATGAACAGGGGATGAAGATGCACCACGTGCGTCTTGGTAAAGATGTCAACGTGAGCGATGCTTTGACCTTTATGGCTGGCGATCGTAATCGTGCTGAAGTTGCCTACCCTGGTGATATTATCGGTTTGCATAACCACGGCACAATGCGCATTGGTGATACGTTTACTCAAGGTGAGAAGTTCCGTTTCACCGGTATTCCTAACTTTGCGCCAGAGATGTTCCGTCGCATACGTTTAAAAGATCCATTAAAGCAAAAGCAATTACTTAAAGGCTTAGTTCAGCTCTCTGAAGAGGGCGCTGTTCAGGTATTCAGACCGATAGATTCTAACGATCTCATCGTTGGTGCAGTCGGTGTGCTTCAGTTCGAAGTGGTTGTTGGTCGCTTGAAGAGCGAATATAAAGTTGAAGCTATTTACGAAGGGATCAGCGTAGCTACAGCACGTTGGGTCTATTGTGATGACGAGCGTAAACTTGAAGAGTTCCGTCGTAAGTGCAGCAGTAACTTGGCATTAGATGGTGGTGATAACTTAACCTATATCGCCCCAACCATGGTCAATCTGAATTTGTCGATGGAACGCTATCCAGACATTCAATTTGCTAAGACGCGTGAAAACTAATATTTAACGCTTACAAGGTGATGAATCTGATGAAGCCTCAAACGAAAGTTTGGGGCTTTTTTGCACACGGATGTGCTTATCCCCGATCGTAGGGACAGCGATAGAGTGGATTTGCACATGGCCCCGTTTACTTTATAAACAAGGTTCCAGACATTTATTCGGCATTTCCTCCTTACCCCATAGGGATATGGGAAGTGCTAGAGTAAAGCCTGGAGCATTACTGGCCCATGGAGGTCAGAAATGCTTATCCCAGAGCGTAAAGAGTAGAAGTGTTTATCCTTGCCTCAGAAGCGCTAAACTCTCGCTGAGCGCTCAAATCTTTATACTGATTGGTATTTGGGGTTATGATAGACAGGTAAATTTACCTGTCCTAGGGGCTATATGAATTGGATTGTAAAGGGGTGGCGAGGTTACATTGCTTGGTGCGACCGTATGGGATTAACGCCTGAGAATCGGCGTAGTTGTGCGCCAAGATTACAAGATCCAGAGCTAAGACCAGTTATAGATAACTCAGATAAACGTTCACCCTCCAAGAGTGGAGAGTAGATCATATGTCTGAGATAACTAAGCCTAACTATCTTCCAAAGATAATAGACAGTCACGCGCATTTGGACTTTCCTGAGTTTGATGTTGATCGCGATGTGCTCTTTCAATCCATGAAGAAAGTCGGTATTCAAACCGTCATTATTCCTGGAGTGTCTCCGGAACACTGGGATAAACAACACCAAATAGCGACTCAATACTCTTGTCCTTATGCGTTGGGTATTCACCCTTGGTTTAGCGACAAGCAATTCCCAAATGCGCTTTCTGAACTCGATAAACGGATAAATGATAGCGTTCACGACCCTCGTTTTGTTGCCATCGGAGAGTGTGGGTTAGACAAGTTGCATAAGAGTGATTGGGAAGTACAAATATTGGTGTTAGAGCATCAATTAATGCTGGCCGAGTCGTTAAATTTGCCGGTGATTTTACATGTCGTTAAGGCTCATAATGAAATTATGCCACTTTTAAAGCGTTATAAATTGGCCAGAGGAGGTGTGATACATGGATTCTACGGTTCGATTGAGTTGGCAACAGAGTATGTTAAATTAGGTTATAAACTCGGAATTGGTGGTTTAATTTTAAACAGTGATGCGAGAAAACTCAAAGATTGCATAACAAAAATACCCACCAATTCGATCATAATTGAAACAGATTCGCCTGCAATGTCACCTAAAAGTTCCCTTGTAAAACGTAATACCCCACTAATTCTACCGTTAATTATTGATGAAATCGCAAAATTACAAAAAAAATCGAGTGTTCTGATTACAGAACGAATGTTTGATAATGCAATGCAACTCTTTGACCTTTAATTTATTTTATTTAAACAGGTGTTGGTCGCACCATAGTTTTTCACTAAGATGCTGAAATTAAACTTCAAAAAATTGATCGAAACCACGATTTTAACCTTGCGGTCGGGTATAATCGAAGCCGAAAAAGGTTGGTTAACAACATAATTAAAAAGTATTAACAATAGGGTGATGGTTAATGGATATTTTAATGAGTTTAGTAGGGGTGGTCACCTTACTATCGATAGCGTTCGCGCTGTCTAATAATAAAAAAGCAATTAATAAGCGTACTGTGTTCGGTGCTCTAGCAATTCAAGCCGCTTTCGGTGGTTTCGTTTTGTATGTACCAGTTGGTAAAGATATCCTTAAAACAGTATCTGATGGCGTATCAAGCGTTATCGGTTATGCTCAAAACGGTATTAGCTTCCTGTTTGGCGATTTGGCTAACTTTAAAGTTGGTTTCATTTTCGCAGTCAATGTACTTCCAGTCATTGTCTTCTTCTCTTCTCTTATCGCAGTACTTTACTACCTTGGCATTATGCAGTGGGTTATCCGTATCATCGGTGGCGCACTTCAAAAAGCATTAGGGACTAGCCGTACTGAGTCTATGTCTGCAACTGCAAACATCTTTGTTGGTCAAACTGAAGCACCACTTGTGGTTCGTCCGTTTATCGCAACGATGACTAACTCTGAGCTATTTGCCATCATGGTAGGTGGTTTAGCGTCTATTGCTGGTTCAGTAATGGCTGGTTATGCGCAGATGGGTGTACCTATCGAATATCTCGTTGCCGCTTCATTCATGGCAGCACCAGGTGGTCTATTAATGGCTAAACTGATGCATCCTGAGACTGAAGAAGCTAAGAACGACATGAGCGATCTGCCAGAAGATCCTGACAAGCCAGCAAACGTACTTGACGCTGCTGCTGCAGGTGCTTCATCTGGTATGCATTTAGCACTTAACGTTGGTGCAATGCTACTCGCATTCGTTGGTCTTATCGCTATGATCAACGGCATTATCGGTGGCCTAGGTGGCTTTATCGGTATGGAAGGACTAACACTTGAGCTTATCTTAGGTTATGTCTTCATGCCGCTTGCATTCCTTATCGGTGTACCTTGGAATGAAGCACTTGTTGCTGGTTCTTTCATCGGTCAGAAGATTGTTGTTAACGAATTCGTTGCCTACCTAAACTTCGCTCCTTACCTTAAAGATATTGCTGATGGCGGTATGGTTGTTGCTGAAACTGGTGTCGCTATGTCTGATAGAACTAAAGCTATCATCTCATTTGCACTATGTGGTTTCGCTAACCTATCTTCAATTGCGATTCTACTTGGCGGACTAGGTGCTATGGCTCCTTCACGTCGCCATGATCTTGCAAAGCTTGGTATTCGTGCTGTTATCGCAGGTTCTCTAGCGAACTTGATGAGTGCGACCCTAGCAGGTCTATTCTTAGCAATTTAAGCTTAGAAACTCTAAAGGGGGACTCCCCCTTTAACTCAGGCGCAGCTCATGTGAGTAGCGCCTAAGTTAACCTAACCATTTTTCAGCTTTACGTTGTATCGCATCACTAAATAAATTCGTAAGAATGGTAGAGGTGTGTGGATGAACACGATTTATTAATGGATTTTGCGTTCGTTTCTCTGACGAAATCAGTTAATAGATAGATGTTTGTTTGAATGTTAAAACTTAGTGTTCGCAATTTTACATTAATAATGTTGTGCTTTGGCGCAAAATAAGTAAAATGCGCGCCATAAAAAAGAAATGCTGACTCTTTCTAAAAAGAGCAGTAAACCATAAAATAAATGGGGTTGATGATGAAAAACGTTAAAACTTTAGCACTAGCAGCAACAGCTGTAGCAGCTATGTCTGCACCTACTTTTGCTGCTGATCGTTCAGATCTACGTTCTGGCGATTACAGCTGGATGCAGTTCAACGCAATGTACGCTGTAAATGAACTTCCACGTGATGGTTCAACTGATGGCGGCCATGATTACATGGAAATGGAATTCGGCGGCCGTGCTGGTATCGTTGACCTGTATGGTTATGTTGATGTATTCAACATCACTAACCGTGACTACGGCGATAAGGGAGCGGGCGGCGGAAGCAGCAAATTGTTCATGAAATTCGCACCACGTTTCTCTATTGATGCAATGACAGGTTGGGATCTTTCAGCTGGTCCAATCCAAGAAGTTTACTTCTCGACTCTATTCAACTGGGACGGCAGTGTTGGCGAAGGCGTTAACTCTACATTCTGGGGTTTAGGTGCTGATGTAATGGTGCCATGGTTGGGTAAAACTGGCATGAACCTTTACGGTTACTATGACCTGAATGCTAAAGAGTGGAACGGTTACCAATTCTCTATGAACTGGTTCAAGCCAGTGATGAACTTCGAGAACGGTACTTTTATCTCTTTCCAAGGTTATGTAGATTACCAGTTTGGTGCTGACGCAGTTGATGATGCTTTTGTACCTAAAACTTCAAGTGGTGGCGCAGCTTACTTCGGTCTACATTGGCATTCAGACAACTATGCACTGGGTTATGGCTTGAAAGCATACCAAGATGTATACCTAGTTAAAGATGATGGCGGCAGTGTTGGTCTAGAATCAACTGGTTTCGCACATTACTTCACAGCAACTTACAAGTTCTAAGACTTTGTAATCGCTGTATGAGCCACGCTTAGGCGTGGCTCAACTTTTTGACTAATGACATATAAAACGGCTTAACCTTTACGTAAATACATTTTACTTTTTAGTCTATTTACGTAAAGGTTTGACTCAGTATTGAGTAAGACATTTAGCTTAACTTATAGCAGTACCTACAGAATAAAATACACGCGCTAAAATGGAATTTTCGCGGAAAGGTAGAAGCCCATATTGTTGCGTTCACCTTCCCGGTCTTCAAGGATTCAAGTCGTGACCTTAGTGTCAGATAGCTAATGCCTTTGTGGTAGTAGCATTGAATACCTGAATTATTGAGTTCACTTTGAGTGAGCTCTGTGACGATGCCCGAAGGCCCGGCCCCAAAAATCATAATAATGCCCAGCCAAACGCTATCTCACCTAGATTTCTATTTATAGTTCACTTTAATTTATTTGAACTTTTACACATTTGAATTTGTTTTGGAGACATATTATGAGCGATTTAAAAAAAGCAGCACAAAAAGCCATTGAGCTGATGGATCTTACGACGCTGAATGATGACGATACCGATCAAAAGGTGATCGAGCTTTGTCACAAAGCGAAGACTCCAGCGGGTAACACTGCTGCTATCTGTATCTACCCAAGATTTATTCCGATAGCCCGTAAAACCCTAAACGATATGGGTTGTGAAGATATTAAAATTGCCACAGTGACTAACTTTCCCCACGGTAATGACGATATTGCTATCGCAGTATTAGAAACCCGTGCAGCGGTTGCCTATGGCGCCGATGAAGTGGATGTGGTTTTCCCATACCGTTCATTGATGGAAGGTAATGAAACCTTAGGTTTTGAACTCGTTAAGGCATGTAAAGAAGCCTGTGGTGAAGATGCGATCCTTAAGGTGATCATTGAGTCAGGTGTCTTACAAGACCCAGCACTTATTCGTAAAGCATCAGAGCTTTGTATCGATGCAGGTGCTGATTTCATCAAAACATCAACCGGCAAAGTGCCTGTCAATGCGACACTTGAAGCGGCTGAAATCATGATGACTGTGATCAGTGAAAAGAACACTAAAGTCGGCTTTAAGCCTGCTGGCGGCGTAAAAGATGCAGCTGCAGCGGCTGAGTTTTTAGGTGTTGCTGCACGTCTTTTGGGTGATGAGTGGGCAACGCCTGCGACATTCCGTTTCGGTGCTTCAAGCTTGTTGGTTAACTTGCTACACACCTTAGAACTAGGTGAAGAAGTTAAAGGTCCACAGGGCTACTAAACACTTTATGATTAGCCCTTTTTTATTAGAAAATAGGGCTTTTTTTTAGTTAAGTGTGATCTAAATCTAGTTGAAATCTTCAAAACTTAGTTACTATCGAAATGTAATAAAGTTACATGTTTTGAGGGTTAAAGCGCGAGCTTTTGCTATTTTACAGCAAAGTTTGTTGCTAAAGATTGAATTTCAGTTACAAACTTGGAGGCTGTACCATGTTTCTAGCGCAAGAGATAATTCGTAAAAAACGCAACGCCGAGGCTTTATCGAAAGAGGAGATCCAATTCTTCGTTAAAGGCATTACAGACAATACTGTTTCAGAAGGTCAAATCGCTGCATTCGGCATGGCGGTTTACTTCAATGATATGAATATGGATGAGCGCATTGCGTTAACAACATCCATGCGAGATTCTGGCACAGTACTCGACTGGCAGAGTTTGAATTTAAATGGTCCTATCATCGACAAACACAGTACTGGTGGTGTGGGTGATGTGATTAGCCTGATGCTTGGCCCTATGGCGGCAGCATGTGGCGGTTATGTGCCGATGATCTCTGGTCGTGGACTGGGTCATACTGGTGGCACATTAGATAAGTTTGATGCCATTCCTGGTTATCAAACTGAGCCAGACAGTGTTCTTTTTAGAAAGGTTGTGAAAGAGGTTGGTGTCGCCATTATTGGTCAGACAGGGGATCTCATACCTGCAGATAAGCGTTTCTACTCTATTCGAGACAATACCGCGACGGTTGAGTCTATCTCCCTTATTACCGCTTCTATACTTTCTAAGAAACTCGCTGCAGGGCTTGATGCATTAGCGATGGATGTCAAAGTGGGCAGCGGCGCATTTATGCCGACTTATGCAGCTTCTGAAGAGCTAGCGCGCAGTATTACCGCTGTCGCCAATGGTGCTGGCACTAAAACTACGGCACTACTGACCGATATGAACCAAGTGCTTGCATCGTGTGCAGGCAATGCGGTTGAAGTGAAAGAGGCTATCGATTTTCTAACGGGCAAATACCGTAATCCACGTCTGTATGAAGTGACGATGGGTCTTTGTGCCGAGATGCTGCTATTAGGTGGCATCGCCGCAAGCGAAAGCGAAGCGCGTGAAAAGTTAAACAGAGTATTGGATAACGGAAAAGCAGCTGAAATTTTTGGACGCATGATCTCAGGTCTTGGTGGTCCAGCTGATTTTGTTGAAAATCCAGGCTTATATCTACCTGAATCAAAGATTATTCGTCCTGTATACGCGGAGCAAACAGGTTTTGCTACGTCGATGGACACTCGTGAACTTGGCCTTGCTGTCGTGACCTTAGGTGGTGGACGTCGCAAGCCTGGTGATGCACTCGATTATAGTGTTGGTCTGACTCAAGTTTGTGCGCTAGGCGATGAAATATCGAAAGATAAACCCATTGCCATGATACATGCTCAGACAGAAACTGCGTTTGCAGAAGCTGAAATAGCGGTGAAAAAAGCGATACATATTGGTGAAACTCGGCCTGAGAAAACACCGGAAATTTATCGTTATATCCGCAATGAAGATCTGTAACGCGAAGAAGTAGAGGTTTATATGAAAAGAACAATCATAATGATGTTGGACTCATTTGGCGTTGGAGCAGCGACTGACGCTGAATCTTTCGGTGATGTAGGTTCTGACACTTTTGGTAGCATTGCCAAAGCTTGTGCTGAAGGACGCGCTGATATCGGTCGTGAAGGCCCACTTAAGCTGCCAAACCTAGCAAAGTTAGGTTTAGCCTTAGCGGCGAAAGAGAGCACTGGTGCCTTCGCACCTGGCTTTAGTGACAATGTTGAAGTGATTGGCGCTTATGGTCATGCTGACGAACTCAGTACGGGTAAAGATACCCCTAGTGGTCACTGGGAGATGGCAGGCGTACCGGTTCTTTATGAATGGGGTTACTTCAGCGATCTAACCAACTCTTTTCCTAAAGAGTTAACTGACAAGATTCTCGCAAGAGCGGGTCTTGACGGCTACTTGGGTAACTGTCATGCATCAGGCACCACGATTCTTGAAGAGTTAGGCGAAGAGCACATGCGCACTGGCCAACCCATCTTCTATACTTCTGCGGACTCGGTTTTCCAAATAGCGTGTCATGAAGAGAGTTTTGGTTTAGAAAACCTTTACAACTTATGTATCATCGCCCGTGAAGAGCTAGCGGATTATAATATAGGCCGCGTGATTGCACGTGCGTTTGTTGGTACTGGCCCGAGTGATTTTGCTCGTACTGGTAATCGTCGTGATTACGCCGTCGAGCCACCTGCTAAGACTGTGCTAGATAAGATGAAAGAAGCCGGTGGTGAAGTGATCAGCGTGGGTAAAATCGCCGACATTTACGCCCATTGTGGTATCACTCAAAAGGTGAAAGCAACGGGTTTAGAGGCATTATTTGATGCGACGCTTGAGCAGGTCAAATTAGCGGGTGATAAGACGATTGTCTTCACTAACTTTGTTGATTTTGACTCACACTACGGTCATCGCCGTGATATCGCGGGTTACGCTAAAGCGCTTGAATATTTTGATTCACGCTTACCAGAAATGCTCGAGTTGTTGAGTGAAGACGATCTATTAATTTTGACTGCGGATCACGGTTGTGACCCAAGTTGGAAAGGCAGTGATCACACCCGTGAGCGAGTGCCTGTATTAGCGTATGGCGGAGGGTTAGCCGCTGGCTCTCTTGGTCGTCGTAACAGCTTTGCTGATATAGGTCAGTCCATTGCAAGCTACTTTAAGCTTGAGCCAATGGAATACGGTGAATCGTTCATCAAGTAATGTTCAGCGATGAGCAACGAATTTTAAATTTGGCGGCGATAGCCGCTAGTTACAAGACTTAAGTCAACGAATTTAAGTTACACATATATAAGGGGTTATATAGATGGCTACACCACATATTAATGCAGCAGATGGTGCTTTTGCTGAAACAGTACTTTTTCCAGGCGATCCACTACGTGCTAAGTACATTGCTGAAACTTTCCTAGAGAACGTTGAGCAAGTGACTGATGTACGTAACATGTTTGGTTACACTGGTACTTACAAAGGGACTCGTATCTCTGTTATGGGTTCAGGTATGGGCATTCCTTCTGCTTCTATCTATGCGACTGAACTTATCAAAGACTACGGCGTGAAGAACCTTATCCGTGTTGGTACTTGTGGTGCAATCAGCACTGACGTTAAAGTACGTGACGTTATCATCGGAATGGGTGCTTGTACTGACTCTCAAGTAAACCGTCTACGTTTCAAGGGCCAAGACTTCGCAGCTATTGCTGACTACAGCCTACTTAGCGCTGTTGTTAAAGCTGCTGAAGCTAAAGGAACTAAGTTCCGCGTTGGTAACGTTTTCTCTGCTGACTTATTTTACACACCAGATCCATCTATGTTCGACGTAATGGAAAAGATGAACATTCTAGGTGTCGAGATGGAAGCTGCAGGCCTTTATGGTGTTGCTGCTGAATTCGGTGCTAAAGCTTTGTGTGTTGTGACAGTATCTGATCACATCCGTACTGGTGAAAAGACATCTTCTGATGAGCGTCAAACTACGTTCAACGAAATGATTGAAATGACACTAGAAGCAGCTATCACTCTTTAATCTATTTGGTTGAATGAGTTTCTCTTTACAGGGAAAGCGCTAAAAAAAACGGGCTCATTGTGAGCCCGTTTTTTATGTTTGTTATTTACTATCCGCGATCTCTTCCACTAGATCTTCTTTCTTCTGCTTTCTTGGCTTTTTACGATCGAAATCAGCACGTTTAAATGAGAGCGCCCGTGATAACAACATACCAATTAATCCAGCGATAATCAGCATCACCTGCTGTTGCTGCATGTTTATTTGGTGAGCTTCTTTTATCTCATTAAAAAACAAACGGGGTTCTAACCTCACTTCGATAAAGCCTAGATTGTTGCCATCTTGCGATACGGCCTCAACATAAGGAGGATAAGGCGCCAGTAAGGCATTGAGTTCCTCTGAGTCTGGTTCTAACTCTTCGGACGTAACGCTCTGAGCAAAAGAGAGTCGCTGGCCATCTTCGCTGAAAATGTTGGCTGACATGACTTTGGGATCTAATACCAACGCGGTGGCTAACCACTGCAGCTGTTCGTCATTTTGCAGTAGCAAAGCCGGTGCTGCACCATAAGCGGTTTGTTGCACCAATAATCTGGCCATCTTTTCAGTTTGGGACTTTAGAAGCTGCTGTCCTTGTAGTAGGCTAGTTTCCCATAGCTGAAAGAGACCCACTGCTAATGCCAGTGCGATTGCAATCTGCAGAAATCTGCTTACTCTCTGTCTCTTTTTCAGTCCTTTAAGAAAAAACACTTTGTACCTGAATTTGATATGGGTTTACCCTATGATAATTGATTATGCCCGCGCCTGATAGTTGGAGAAGTATTGCAAATGGAAAGTCTTAACCAAGTTCCACTTTTTTCATGGTTGAAAGAGGAACAAACCCTTCATTTTAATCCCCAAACGCTTGCTATATCTCGACATCTTGAGTCAGATGCACCTAAAGGCATGGCTAAGTACAGATGTGTTTATTCCAATATTCACTCCGAAACTGAGTTAGCTTTGTTTATTCAAGCCTGTGCTCAGCCCATCAGTCTCGCTCATATCGTGAGACAAAATGGATTACATTGTGTTGAGCTTTGTGTGAATACACCGCTCGATATAGCCCAATTTACCCAACTCTCCTCAATCGAAGCACTTGAAGTGTTTGTTATCAGTGAAACTCAAGCTGTGCTTAATCGTCCCGGCTTGCTCGTGATGGACATGGACTCGACAGCGATTGAGATTGAGTGTATCGATGAGCTTGCTGTTATGGCTGGTGTGGGTGACGCCGTTGCTGAAGTCACAGAGCGTGCTATGCAGGGGGAGTTAGATTTTGAGGAAAGCCTCAGGGCGAGGGTTGCTCAATTGGCGGGTGCTGATCAGATAATTATTCAGACCTTGTGTGACAAGCTACCATTAATGCCCGGCTTAACTGAGATGGTGAAAGAGTTACAGTCGCACGGTTGGCGACTCGTGGTCGCATCGGGTGGTTTTACCCCGTTTGTGGGCCATTTGAAGCAGTTACTAGCGCTTGATGCCGCCTATGCTAATGAGCTTGTTATCGAAAACGGTCTGCTTACAGGTCAAGTCACGGGGGAAGTGGTCGATGCTCAGTTTAAAGCTGACACTGTTGTGCGCTGCGCTAACGCTTGGGAGATAGCGCCAGGTCAGAGGTTGGCCATTGGTGATGGTGCCAACGATATTCCTATGATTGAGATTGCAGATTTTGGTATCGCATACCACGCTAAACCTAAACTTGAAGCGGCGGCAGATGTGGCGATTAACAAGCTGGATTTGAAAGTACTGCCTTACTTGTTGCAATTGGTTTAGTTTCAATTTATTTACGTTTAAATTGCAAACATATGGGCATGAACTCAATAGCCTTATTGACCTTGGGTCGTTTACATCGATAATAACTGAGTATTTACTCTTGTTATTTTATCTTAAGTTAGTAGCTTATTGCCTCTACTCACTTAACGTATTACCCAATGTGAACATAGAACAGCACTCTATTTTTATCCCTTACCTCGAAGGTAAGTTGCACTTAAGGCAGATAAAAGCGTCCCGTGCTGATATGCAAAAACCGCCAATCCTCATGCTCCATGGCGCCATGTCGAATGGGAAAGTTTTTTACAGCGAAACGGGGCGAGGTCTTGCCTGTTTTCTGGCAGAAGCAGGCTTTGTTGTTTATGTGCTCGACACCCAAGGTCGTGGCTTAAGTACACCAAAAATCCATCGTGGTTTTAATGGCGGACAGGGGCAGGTAATCCGTGAGCAACTTCCTTTAGTGCAACACTATATTATGGGACTGCATCCTCAAGTATCGACGGTCCACTGGTGCGCTCATTCATGGGGCGGCGTCTTAATGGCCAGCGCTATTTCACGTTTTCCTCTTTTCCAAGAGAGTGTTGCCTCCCTGCTGACCTTTGGGACAAAACGCACCATTAAGATTAAGTCATTTAAGAAATACATGATGGTCGACATTGGCTGGAACAAGATGGCGAAAGTGATCGCGTGGGGCCATGGTTACCTCGCTGCTGACCGTTGGGGAATGGGGATGGATAATGAAAGTCGCCGCTCCTTATCCCAAACTGTCGATTGGGTAAGAGGAGACTGGATAGATCATGATGATGGTTTCGATTACTCTCAGGCCGCATTGAGCGTTGCGAGTCGCGATAAATGGCCGAGTTCTTGGTTTATAGCGGGTCTTGGGGACGATGTATTAGGTAACCCTGCCGATGTGCAAAGGATGATCCAAGAGTGTCAGTTTTCGGATGTTGAATATACCCTGTTATCCAAATCCGAGGGCAACAAACATGATTATGGTCATGCCGATATGTTGATCCATAAAGATGCTGTCGATGACCATTTCCCGCGAGTGAGAGATTGGTATCTTAATTTCAGGCCTCAAGCATAGCTCTCAGCTTAGTCCTCAAGAATTGTACTGCACTGTCGCTAATTTATGGGTGACTTGAGAAATGAGCCGGATCGAGCTTCACTAACTCCGCCAAGTTACTCACACCTAGCTTTGTCATGAGTTTGGCTCTATGCACTTCAATGGTTCTAATGGCCACACACAATTGGTTCGACATCTGTTTGTTGGTGTTTCCGGCAATAATCAATTGGAAAATCTGGGTTTCACGGTCAGATAAGTTATTAATCAGCACTTGATTACCAAGCTGTTGAAATTGATGCTGACTATGCGCTAGCCCTTTCGCGATAGATTGTGATAACAAGCTACCTTGAACCGGCTTTTGAAAGAAGTCGAATGCCCCATTTTTCAATGCATCAACCGCCATAGGCACATCGCCATGACCAGTGAGGAAAATAACCGACAATGGACTCTTAGCTTCACAGAGTCGCTGTTGCACTTGAGGTCCTGTCAGGCCCGGCATTCTGGCATCTAAAATCACACAGCCCGCTTGGGTCAAATCAACCTCGGCTAGAAAACTATCGCCATTATTAAAACTGATTAGAGAGTAGCCGTAACCCTCCATTAAAAAGCTGATCGCATCGATAATGGCGTCATCGTCATCGACTAAATAAACGGGGCCGTTGATCTGTTGTTGCACTGGGTTTTCTCATATTGATGCAGGGGATAAATGATAAATATCTCAATTTGCTAATTTTAGCGAACTATTTTCTGTAAAGCATGAATTGCATCACGCTGTAATAACAAGGACCTAGCGTAAGCTGATGCGGATCAACCACTCCTTTAGGAACAACCTTGTCTCGGATTATAATGTGCATCATCGTGCTGTTTTTCTCATCAGCAGTGTTGGCAAAGCCACAACAGTTTTATGTCGGTGTGCTAGCTAATTGGGGGCATCAACAGGCGGTTGAGCGTTGGACTCCCATGATGGAGTATCTTAATAAACATGTACCCAGTGCTCAATTTCATGTTTATCCAGGGGATTTTGAAGCATTGAACTTGGCCATGGAGCTAGGTCAAATTCAATTCATTATTACTAATCCGGGACAATACCTGTATTTATCGAATCAATATCCTTTGTCTTGGCTAGCGACAATGCGCTCAAAGCGCCATCATGGTACAACCTCTGCCATAGGTTCGGCGATAATTGTGAAGGCTGATAGCGACTATCGCACCTTGTATGATTTAAAAGGTAAAGTGGTTGCAGCAAGTGATCCCCATGCACTTGGCGGATATCAAGCAACGGTGGGGTTAATGCATCGACTTGGCATGGATCCAGTTAACTATTTTGGCCAAGTTAAGTTTCTCGGTTTTCCTTTAGACCCACTGTTATACCAAGTGCGAGATGGCAATGTTGATGCGGCAATTACTCCCTTATGTACGTTAGAGGACATGGTTGACCGAGGTGTGTTAAATCGTGCTGAATTTCGAGTGCTAAACCCTAGCCGTCCCGAAGATATCGAATGCCAGTGCAGTACCAACCTTTATCCGAATTGGTCTTTTGCCGCGATAGAAAGTGTGAGTTCAGAGCTGAGTAAAGAGATTAGCCAAGCGTTAATGGATCTGCCTGTCGATGATCCCGCTGCCGTTACGGCGCAATTAATGGGGTGGACTTCGCCAATTAGCCAGTTGGCTGTTATTCAGCTGTTTAATGAGCTGGATGTTGCGTCACCCGATAGCAGCCGCTGGGAGATCGTTAAGAACTGGCTGGATGATAATCGTCATTGGGGCATTTTATCGATATTCATCTTTTTAGTGGCGACGGTTTATCACCTTTGGATTGAATATCGCTTTCATCAAAAAAGTGAATCGTTAATCGCAACCGAACGTCAGTTAAAGCAACAAGCCATTGCATTAGAGCGTCTGCAAAGTGCATCCATTATTGGTGAGATTGGCGCTGGACTTGCCCATGAAATAAATCAACCCATCGCCGCTATCACTAGTTATAGCGAAGGGGGGATTATGCGCTTGCAGGGGAAAACAGAAGCGGATGTTGACGCGTGTATAAAGTTGCTTGAGAAAATTCATAACCAGTCGACCCGAGCGGGTGAGGTGGTTCATCGAATAAGGGGTTTATTGAAACGACGTGAAGCGGTCATGCTTGATGTGAATATTCTCACCTTAGTGGAGGAGAGCCTTGCGCTGTTGAGGCTTGAGCTTGCCAGACGTGATATTCAAGTCAGTACCCAGATTAAAGGCGAGCCCTTTTTCATCAGCGCTGATCGTGTCGGCTTACTTCAGGTGCTGATTAATTTGATTAAAAATAGCCTGGATGCGATTGCTGATTCGCCCAATGCCAGTACAGGTAAAATCCAGATAGAGTTAGATTTTAAAGAGTATCAGGTCAATATACTCATTAAGGACAATGGCCCCGGTCTGGCTATAGGAGCTGAGACTTTGATGGCCACCTTCTATACCACCAAAGAAGATGGTTTAGGTTTGGGGTTAGCAATATGCAATGAGGTGATGAATGAGCATGAAGGTCGATTTACATTGAGTAATCGCTCTGATAATGAAGCTGGATGCATTGCCTCATTGAGCTTAAAGAAGCGGGGCAGTGAACAAGCGATACAATAATTATTATTCCTCAGCAATTACCACCATTGGATTTTCCTCTATACATTGTGCACCTCCGTAGGCGCACAATGTATACCCAAACCACTTCAAGATGCATTCGTAATTCACTTTTTCATAACGCAGAAACATGCCGCAGCTAGCAAAAAGAGACAATTTTCTTCGTTATGTGGTTTACCACAATATACAGATATTCAAACCTGTGTTGGTTGAAAATCGAACTGTGAACTGCTTCACAAACGGCTACAACACTTTATCAGTATGTGGTTTACCACAATATCTACTTTCACTCGCCTCAATAACAATGATGAAAACCTTAGGAATGACCTTGATTACCTACCGTGATTAAGGGGCGCTATATCGCTAGCTGTTATGCCTAAGCACCACCGTCATTGGAGATTTATCATGAAATTAGATCGGCGAACCTTCATCAAAGGGGCCGGAGCTGGCACAGCGACTTGCGCATTAGCAACGCTGCCAGGTTCTTTAGCTGCCCTTGGACATTCTGAACTACAGGGTAGTGCAGAGTCTGTCGCAAGCATTTGTGAAATGTGTTCTACCCGCTGTCCGATCTCTGCACGTGTTGTTAACGGCAAGAACGTGTCTATTTTGGGTAACAAGAACGCCAAATCATTTGGCGGAGCTGTATGTGCTCGCGGCGGTGCTGGTCACAGCCAGCTTTATGATAAGCAACGAATTGTGAAACCGTTAAAGCGTGTTGGTGAGCGTGGTGAAGGTAACTGGCAAGAGATTGAGTGGGATGAAGCCTACAGCATCATTGCCAAAAATCTTAATAAGATTAAAGCAGAACATGGCGCAGAAGCCGTGGCATTCTCATCTAAATCAGGCTCACTATCAGGCCATCTGTTTCATCTAGCCAAAGCCTTTGGCAGCCCGAATACCTTTACGCACGCATCAACGTGTCCAGGCAGTTATGTCATCGCGGCTAAAGCCATTTTTGGCGGTAAAATTAAGCGCGATTTAAGTAACTCTAAGTACATCATCAACTTTGGTCATAACCTTTATGAAGGTATTAATATGTCTGAGACCAGAGGCATGATGAATGCACAAATGGAGAAGGGCGCTAAGCTGGTGGTATTTGAGCCACGCTTCTCCATTGTGGCTGATAAAGCCGATGAGTGGTACGCAATTAAGCCGGGGACTGACGTCGCGGTTGCATTGGCCATTTGCCATACCTTGATTGCTGATGATTTATACGACAAAGCCTTCGTCGCGCAGTATGTGTCTGGTTTCGAAGACTTTGCCAAAGAAGTTAAGGCTTACACGCCTGAGTGGGCTGAATCGGTCAGTGATGTTCCAGCTGAAGATATTCGCCGCATTACGCACGAATACGCCGCAGCAGCGCCCCATGCACTCGTGGATTTTGGACACCGTTCATCGTTTACCACTGAAGAGTTTGAGATGCGCCGTGCGCTATATGCTGCCAACGTGCTAGTGGGTAACATTGAGCGTAAAGGCGGGTTGTACTTTGGCAAAAAGGCGGCAAGTTACAACAAATTTGCTGGCGATAAAGTCGCACCCACTTTAGCGAAACCTGGTGTTGAAGGTATGCCAAAAATCACTGCAAAGCGCATTGATATGGTCGATGAGCAGTATGCCTTAACATGGTCCTCTGGCGGGATTTATCAATCGATTCTAGATGCGACTTTAGAAGCGACGCCATACCAACTGCGCGCCTGGGTAATGAGCCGCACCAACCCAATGCAAACCATGACAGACAGAGCACGCGTCGTTAAAACGATGCAGAAGCTCGATTTTGTGGTGGCGTGTGACATCTACATCAGTGAATCAGCAGCTTATGCCGATATCTTTTTACCTGAGTCAACTTACCTTGAGCGTGATGAAGAGATCGCCGATAAGTCGAGCAAGAATCCTGCTTATTATGTGCGTCAACGCGTGGTTGAAACGATTGGTGACACTAAGCCAAGCTGGCTTATCTGGAAAGAGCTTGCGACTGAGATGGGTGAGGGGCAGTTTTTCCCTTGGGAAAATATGGAAACCTTACAGCTGTTCCAAGTACAGCGTGATGTGAATTTACTCAGAAAAATTAAAGAGGAAGGTTTCGTTAGTTTTGGTAAACCTTTGATGCTGCGTGAGCGCGGTATGGTAAGAGATTTTGTTGCGACATACCCCAATGCAAAAGCGGTCGATGCTGATGGCACATACGCAAGCCAGTTAAGCTTTAAAACCCCGTCAGGCAAGATTGAGTTGAGTTCTGACAAGGTTGAAAAGATGGCGCCGGGCCGAGGGGTTATACGCTATCGCGAAGTCACCATGAAGAAAGCCGATGAGTTGTTCTTTATTCAAGGCAAAGTGGCGGTGCATACCAATGCAGCTACTCAGAACGTGCCGATGCTGGCCAACTTAATGTCTGACAACGCATTGTGGATCCATCCGATCACTGCGGGTCTATTGAATATTTCAAGTGGCGACAAGATTCGGATCTATAACGATACCGGCAGTGAAGAGGGTCATGCCTTGGTCACACCTGGTATTCGTCCTGATACTGTTTTCGCTTATATGGGCTGCGGTTCAAAGAATAAAGAGCTTGCCCGTGCAACCGGTAAAGGTGTGCATTGCGGTAACTTACTTCCTCATGTGACGTCTCCGGTGACAGGTATGAACCTGCATACCACCGGTGTCAAGATTGCCAAGATTTAATCGGAGTTAATTATGACTAAGCGTTATGTTCTCGTGCACGATGAAAACAAGTGCATTGGCTGCCAAGCGTGTAACGTGGCTTGCCGTAGTGAAAACAATGTACCTGATTCGGTGACTCGAATTCAGGTAAGAATTGAGGGACCGTACGGTAATTTTCCACACCTACATTTTAAATATAATCGCGTTTCGTGCGAGCAGTGTGAAAATGCACCTTGCGTTAAAGTATGCCCAACGGGTGCGGCTTACGTTAATGATGACGGCATTGTATCGATTAACGAAAAGAAGTGTGTTGGTTGTCTTTACTGTGTTGCGGCTTGTCCATACAAAGTGCGTTTTATTAACCCTGAAACTCGGGTACCTGATAAGTGTGATTTCTGTAAAGAGACACGTTTAGCCCGCGGTGAAGAGCCTGCATGTGTCACGGTATGTCCAACTCAGGCATTAACCTTTGGTGATGCCAATGATATGACATCAGAAGTACGCAAAGTGTTAGACACTAAACCGCACTACCAACAAAAGGTAAATCTAGGCACTGAGCCAAGGGTTTATCGCATTCCTAGCCGTAAAGGAGGGATCAAAGCATGAACAATATCTGGGGTTCGATGGAACAATACGATCCGGTAGTGTGGAACTGGATCATTGCGGTTTACTTGTTTATGGCGGGATTATCAGCAGGCTCTATGCTGGTGGCTATTGGGCTTAAATGGTACAAACAAAGCCGTGGTCAACCGACAGAAGGTTTACCTGTGATTAAGGCTGCTGCGGTCATAGGCCCTGTAGCGATCAGTTTAGGCATGGCACTGCTGGTGCTGGATTTGACTAAACCCTTTGAGTTTTATCACATCCTGCTCAACTACAACCTGACGTCAGTGATGGCGTGGGGTGTGATTGCACTGCTGGTTTATATCCCGCTAGTATTCGTTTTTGCCGCAGTCGTATTTGAAAAACAAGTGCTTCATTATGCACCTTGGCTTGCAGGTACATTGAAGGTATGTCGCCAGTTGGAAAATAGCATTAATAAGCTTATTTTCGCCCTAGCGCTTGGTGTCGGTGTGTATACCGGTTTCTTACTTTCAGCCTTGATTAGCTACCCAATTTTAAACACGGCAGTATTACCAGCTCTGTTTTTAGCATCAGCCTTATCAGTGGGCTCTGCGGGTAACATTTTGGTGGCAACCTTGTTCTTCAGTAAAAAAGAGTCTGACTGTATCGAACAGGTTCACCGCATCGAGTATCCAGTGGCTTTTAACGAAGCCTTATGTTTAGTGTTGTTGTTTGTGGGTCTTAACTTCTCTGGCCCAGCAGCGCAAGCGGCGACAGCGGCGATAACAACGGGTACGTGGGCGAGTGTGTTCTGGATTGGTGTTGTTGGTTTAGGCTTAGTGGTTCCCGTACTTGCTAGCACGTTAGCACCTAAGTCATGGCGTCACAGCAAAGGCTTTTTAATCACGGTATCGTGTAGCACCATTCTTGGCGTACTCGCACTGAGACACTTTGTGGTTTATGCCGGACAAAGCTACATCAGTTAATGTCAGTCAGCTAAGATCTGTTAACGTTAAATGAACATGCCCAAGTCAATCCTTGGGCATTTTTTTATGGTTTATGGTTTTATCTTGAGCTGTTTTATTTAAGCTCCCACACCTCCCAGCTTTCAAGTTGAAGATCTTTGGCTAATTGAATCGCCATCTGCTGATGTTTTTCAGCCTGTTCAGGTTTACCGAGCTTAGCTAGATAGATACTCATCTGCTTATGCCAACCGGGCAGCGATTTTCCTTCAGCTTGCACACTGTTGAGCAATTGTGCGACCCGTACATCGTCTCCTTTTTTATTGAAACCTTTTGCCAGTTGAATACTGACATTAGTTAAGGATTCAGGAAATTGAAGTTTGATGGCGTTGAGTACATCATCGACCTTATCTAGCTGCTTTGACCAAAACAGATACTTGGCAAATTGATAAGCCTGAAGCCACTCAAACTGAAACCCTGCCCAGTTTTGCTGTTGTTGGCTAAAGTGAGCTAACACCTGTTTATAGTCACCTATGGCCAGCATGTCGGTGCCATCAATGGCGTAGTTAGGCGCGAGGAATTGCAGTGCATCATAGAGTGCAGGAAGGGCGGTGGTAAAATGGTTTTCGTTAGGGTAATGCTTATACTGCCAGTTGAGTTTTTTAGGAGCTGATTGCTCGAATACTTCAACGAGTTTATCGACTCCCATGCCCTCTTCATTGGCTAGTGAGATAAATACGGGGGCGGTTAACTTCTGCTGTTTTAGTAAGGGTTCTATCTTGCTAGGCAGACTGTATTCGTCATGCCAGGCACTGGGGCTCATGGCCAAAAAAGCATTAAATGGAGTGTGTTCCTGCATCATGCTGTACAGCGTAAATAGGCCGCCGAGGGAGTAGCCTGCAAGAGCTTTTCTGTTATCGGTTCGAAATTGTGCGTCTATGGTCGGTAATAACTCTTGGATTAAGTAGGAGTGAAACTGCAGCGCGCCACCGAATGAATTATCTTTACCATCTGGCCAAGTGGTACTTTTCAAGTAATCTGCATCCCCTTGGTTTGCGATCCCGATGACGATCATTGGTGGTAATCTCCCCATGCGAGTGAGGTGCTTAGTGATAGATGAAACATGCTGAAATTGAAAGTCAGCATCAATAATGTAAAGGCTTGGATAGTGGCGTTGGTTAACATGATATCGTTCAGGAAGTGAGACCATATAGCGTCTGTTTTCAGCGAGTACCTTGGAATGATGTTGGTATTGATAGCCGTCGATGATTGGCTTTTTATCTAAGGTGTTAGCACTGACGTTAAGAGTGCCAGTCAGGGTTAAGCCAGTTATTAATATTGCAGTTAGGACTCTTTTCATTAGGTACCCTTATACTGATTGGTATTATTTGTTAGGTGAAGGTATTAGCCTACCTATTTTTACTTTAAAGATGGGTTAACTTAGGTGAAGCTTAGTGATAGTTCGGCAAAGTGGAGTGAAGGTTGGGTGAAGCATTGGAAATGCGGCTCGGCAGCGTGAAACTGCCAAGCCTAGGATGCTAAATTAAGAGGGCTAAGTTAAAGGCGTAAACTCAGAACATTAAGCGAAGGAGGTTGAGCTTAGCTCGCTTTACTGGTTTCGTTATTCAGTTCCTGATAAAGGTTGGGATACCTAAGTATCACCTCTTCAGTGATGTCGAGAAATTCGCCTACGGCCACTATTTTTTTCAATAACTCTTGTAACTGCTTCGCTTTATGATGCGCATGGATCGCAATATATTCTAGCTCTCTTCTGATATAGGCCAGATCTGGCTTTGCCGTGACGCCTCGATAGACTCTTAATGCCATAAATCGACCCAAATTATTACTTTGATTGATAAAGTGTTCTCTGGCACCGATATCACCAATCTCATCAGGAGTGGCACATCGTACTTTTACTTCCCCTAGAGATTGCCTGGATATTTGCAGATAAAGCTCGAAATAATCGAGACCAGACTGCGCATTCTTAGTGCGAATGGGATCGAGAAAATCGTGTTTTAGTCGGCCATCTTTTAATAGAGACTCAAGATTGTACTCTAAAGATTGAGACGCTGAGGCGGCAAACAAATCAGTAATTTCGTTTTTATGAGTCCCCACACCTAAGGTACTGAGTTTGGCACTTTTAACGGTTTTCTCGATAAAATAAGGCACGGAGTCTAAGTGTCGCATTAGCAAGTTTTTCAAGCCGTCTGCCAGCTCTTTCATCTCACTATTGGCTTCGGTTAATTTTTCCAGTTTATCGCGATTACTGGTGATGAGCTTATTCATAAACTCGACACCAATGTGAGGGTTGTGACCCATGACAGCGGCTAGGTGTAAATTGACACCAGATTGTCGAGTTCGGATCAGTCGATAAGGCAGCTGACTGAGTTGGGTTTTACCTGCAATGGTTTGCAGTTTTGGAAAGCTAAGTTGCAGTGCTGCCGTGGTATCGAACTCTTCAGCGTGTTCCAATAAAATCTGTAATCCTTTACTCGAGATATCATGGGTAAAGCCTGTGACCGTGGTCTTTCCCTGAGTCACTGTGATTTGGGTTTTAAATGAAAATCGGGCTTCATTTCGACGTTCACTGAACTGTAGCGACAATAACTTTATGGTGTTTTTAAGCTTTTTGGGCTGACCAAATATCTTGAGTTCATTGACCTTTTTATCGCTCTTGTCATTCCAATCTTGGTAATGCTCTGTAGCACTAGGATCGGTTAAGTCGATCAGCTGTAGTACATGAGAGAAGCGCTTAAGTTGGGTCTCTGCAAGGGCTGAGTAACAGCTGTCATCGCCAGGTAATAAACTCGATTTATAAGATTTACTATGGTCTACAGCATGGTGAGTAAGCTTGAGCGTTCTCCATGATGGTTTAGGAGAACCAAAACTTAAAAATAGTGCCAGTAGGTCGGTTTTTTTCAACTCAGCTAACGTTGCTGAATAAAAATACACACGGCCTTTGGTGTGAAATGTAAAGCTGAAAAATAGGCCGTGATCTTTATTGTCAGGTTCGTTTATCAGGGCGTGAATTCTGTCACTGGTGATCATGTTCGGCAGCTGACTGATATCCTTTTCGTCCTGAAAATAATACTGCAGTTGTTGATTGTCCCGACTGAGAAGTTTGTGGGTGATTTTATACTTCTTATCTTCATTCTCATCGTGAGTTTCAGATTCGACAAACAGAGGCAGATGGGGCAAGTGAGGCAGGTAATGGCGCTCAAATCCAAGCCCCATGGCTGCAACTAAAATATCATTGATGTCGACTTTGTATCTGAACTTATGCCCCTGAATCAGGTTAGATAGCATATCAACGAGCGCGTCACTTCCTGCTATTCGCTTAAGTCGCATCCAGCAGTATTCAGAGTTGTGTTGCGTATCAACGATTTGATAATCAACTCCTTTTTGCAACTCTTCGTAGTAATACTCTTCACTCAGTTCCAGCAGTTTTACCTTGATGGGGTTATCGAGGTTAAGACCATGATTTAAAGGCAAACGTATACGTGCGCCTCCGACAGAGAGATCGACCGTTATTCCCAGAGTCTCAATTATTCCAGGTTGTAATACGGCGATCCGAATACTGTAATTCATCCTCTCTTCACTGCGGTTGAAGTAACTGCCCAGCACCACGCCTTTTGCTAGAAAAGGCTCTAACAGTGAATTGTCAGTGACTCGTTCAGGTTCTTGAAGCTTAATTTTACGACGTCGATGAGTGTCGATCACATGCTCATAAACCCCAAGAGTATAATTGCCACGGTATAAAGCCATGGACTCAATAAAGCACTCTCTTGCAGGTTCATCTAAGTAGTGGTGTCGGCTGCCTTGAATAACCTCTTCACAGGGGAGTTCGGACTTATCTCTTAAATCAATGATCCGTGTGCAAGCTGATGCAATACGGTTCAGTTCCATTTTGAGTAAAAAGCGGGTTGAGTTTGATTCATCTTTTGTCAGCATGTCGAAAAGCGACTGGAAATCGGGTTCCATTAGCAAGGGTTTTAGCTGTTCAATCAAGGCACTGTGTTCGTCTAAACTCATTACTCACTCATATAAATTAGTAGGGGAATGTTCTTGTTATTCTTTGACGCTATATTAAGTAAAGAGATGAAGTCAGCCGCTGACAAATCAGGAACCGTAGCCTTAATATTAGGGCATAAATGACTTTATCTATACTTGTCTTATTATCCCTTTAATGAGGTGATAATTCTATCTATGACTGATAACCTTGTAGTTAGCTAACCTTATGTCGGCAGTTTCAGGGATTTCTTGATACCAAATATCAATCAGTTCGACCCTAAGCCATTATTATGACTTAACTATCATGAAAATGTTCATAATTTGATTGCAAAATAACCAAGTGAGTTTCTACTGCTATTTATCCGCAGTTTAGCATTTGGTTACAGGGTGTTCGTTACTATTAATTAAACCGTTTTATACCAATTATGAAGAGATATGGCGAAGAATAAAACAGCATATGTGTGCAATGAATGTGGTCAAGACTTCCCTCGTTGGCAGGGACAGTGCAATGCATGCCAAGAGTGGAACACCATTACCGAAGTCCGCTTAGGCGCGACTAAGTCATCAAGCTCATCTGTGGGCGGCTATGCGGGGGCGGTTGGTGGTGGCTCTAAAAAGCTGAGTGAAATAAAAGAGTTTGAAGCTGAAAAAATGCTGACGGGGATCGGCGAGTTAGACCGCGTCTTGTGTGGCGGCTTAACCACTGGCTCAGTCAATATAATCTCAGGTGATCCCGGTGCGGGTAAAACCACCTTGTTATCGGATCTTGTCTCACGCATGTCTCAGATTATGCCGTCACTCTACTGTACCGCCGAAGAATCGTTGTCGCAGTTTAAGAATCGGGTCAATCGTCTCAAACTCGATTGCAACGAAGATAATCTTTACTTGATGGCAGAAACCAGCGTCGAAGCGATAATTGCCGAACTTGATGCTAAGCAAGTTAAGTTTGCCGTTATAGACTCTATTCAAGCCGTTGTTACGGAGCTAGCCAATGGCAGTCCGGGATCTCCGTCGCAAGTAAAAAGCAGCGCTCAATCGCTGACTCAATATTGTAAGCAGAATAACGTCACCATGTTCTTGGTGGCCCATGTGAATAAAAATAATGAGACAGCAGGTCCACAGACCTTGATTCATATTGTGGACTGTTTGACTCACTTAGAGTGTAACGATGGGCAAATACGAACACTGAGGGCCAACAAAAACCGTTTCGGTGATGTTGATACCGTGGGTATTTTCAGAATGACCGAGCGGGGCATGCTCAGTGTCGATAACCCAAGTGAAATCTTTCTCTCGGGGTCTACCACTGAATCAGCGGGGGCGACGATTACTTGTATTCGTAAAGGTAATCGTAACTTACTGTTAGAGATCCAGTGCTTAACGACAGAAACAGAAGGGGAGTTTCCACAACGAGTGTGTGTCGGTCTGAACATGAACCGAATTAAAATGCTGACAGGAATACTGCGCAAACACACTAAGACTAAGATTTTTCACGATACCTATTTCAACATCGTTGGTGGTTTGAAAATCGATGAGTCTGAAACCTGTATCGATTTAGCCTTAGTCACAGCGTTACTCAGTAGTTTAAATGATTTCGTGGTGCCAAGAACGACTTGCATCATGGGCGAACTCAGCCTAAACGGTGACGTGCGTCCTATCGACAGCGGTGTCCCACGAGTGAAAGAAGCGGTTCAACACGGTTTTACTGAGATCTTTATTCCGTTCCGAAATTACCATAAATCGATGGAAGGCCTAGGGGCTAAAATCAACCCAGTGAAGACAATTCATGAGTTGATGGAGTTAATCAATTAAGGCCATTTATTGTTGTGAATGATTCATTTGATTGAAAAGGTATTTAGTTTAGCTTGTTAGCTAAATTAAATACCTCATTGATGTATAGAGTCAGGCATTAAACTAAGGCTTTTTCCATTGAGATATGTTCAATATTGGCCTCAACATACTCATCACCAAATGGCGTGAACCCGAGTTTTTCATAGAACTCAATAGCATGTTTTTGTGAGCCCAGATAAACGCGCCCATAACCATTTGCAACGGCAATTTGGATTAATGACTCGATAATGTTCGAGCCCAAACCTCTACCACGATATTCATTTAAAATCGCAATACGACCAAGGTGTCCATCAGCTAACATTCGACCCGTACCAGCAGGCTGACCATCAACAAAAACCAGTGAATGAAACGCCGTTAAGTCATTGCCATCAAAATCTATCGCTGGGTCAACGTTTTGCTCACCTGAAAATACAGTACTACGAATTAAACGAATTTTAGCCTCGTTGTCACCCACAAAGGAGACAGCTTCTACTTCAATCATACTTATTCCCTTCAAATTGATAGATATATTTCACCATGTGACCTTCCATGGGTCGTGACTTGTAATAACCCATATATGGGATTCTATATCTTCAAATATAAAAGTTTCACCACCAAATTCAAAGCTTTCTATTTCTTGGATAATATTTGCACCAGCAGCAAGAGCCCTATTATAAATAACACTCGGGTCTTCGACGAAATGAAATGTACATTGGGTATTACACTTAACAGTCTGAGGAGTCTTAAACTTGCTCTCGAACAGGCCATCACGTCCAAGAGATGCAAGCATGACCATACTCGACCCTAGTGTCAGTCTCGCATGTTCAATCTTGTTATCGTTGCCAGAGACTTCTAAGAAAATGTCAAAACCAATGACATCACATAGCCATGACATCGCTTCTCTTGCATGTTGATATCTGATTATTGGTACGGTTGTTGAGTTCATTACAAACACCTCTTTTCTTCTTGTCGAATAACAAGTGTAAAGTATTTCTAGGTTGGGTTCATTGGGCTGGTTTGGTATTTAGTTTATTTGTTGAATACCATAGCTGAATTGGTGTTTATTGCTTGCAGCAGGAGCCGTGCAGGGACGCACCAATGTCGCAATGGCAGGATGCCAAGGAGCGACCTTATGTGTAAATACTTCAGTGGGACGATATAAATATGTCCCTATACGCTCGACGGTGGCATCTGATGTGAATGGATTCACAAATGTGACATGGATGTCATAGAACAGCCTGCTGTCGAAGGTCATAGCCGCATTCACACTTGGTTGTTTATCTCTTCGATTTAGGTTTTGTACGACAAAGTCCCTTGGTGATCACACTCAGAGATTAAGTGATTCTAGGAAGGTTTAGGACAAAAACTTGCTGACTTGCCTGATAGCAAGTTTCAAATATCTTTGTGGTTGGTTTCATTGGGCGAGATTGGTATTTAGTTCGCTAACTGAAAGCCACTAATTCAACACAGTTAATTGCTTGCTGCAGGCCGATGTGCAGATACTTCAGTGAGACGACGCAAGTACAATCCCTGTAGTCTCTACGATGACGTCCATGTCATCGAAGCTCACTGCCGCATCTACACCTGAGTGTTTATCTCTTTGATGTAAGATTTATGGTTGTAGAACGTTTCTGGACAGAAGCTTGCTAGAATTAAAGCTCTGCAGGTGATAATTGCCATTAGGGAAAGTATGGCAATCTAATATTCAATAAACATAATGACTCCCCACTAAAGATGCTATTGTCCAATTAATAGTGAGCCCAACAAGCAGTAAGCGTAAATTAGCACTAATGAATGGAAATAGAATATAACTCGCTATTTTTAAATGAGGTTAATTAAAAAATCATGGGTAAACATATTGCTCTAGATCATTGCAATAAACAGAAAAAAAAGCGTAATGTATAATAAGTAAAATATAAACGCAGGAAAGCACTTAATTCAATAAAATAACGCCTTTTAGGGAAGAAGAAGCCAATCATTCGCTTGAACGCTAAGTTCATTCGAACTACACAAGCACAAAGTGAAAAGTTTATTCAGATTCCACTTATTCCAGTCAATCAATAGAGAGCCATAATCGCAAGGTAGCTTCTTTAAAGGAGAATTTGATTACATTATGTTAAAAATCCTATGTTCCCTATTTCTCTTTTTCAGCCCCATTGTACATTCAGAAGTTGGGGTTGAAGTGGGAGAAGGCGTTAGCGAAAAAGCAGTAAACGCGATAGTAAGCAATTTCGAACAAGGATTCCCAACTTATAATTTAGGAATGTATGTTCGCACCTTGAAAAAACAAACTGTATGTAAGATCGAACGTGATAAAAATGGGGTGTTTTTAGTTTCTACCGGATGTAATGATTATGGCTATTGGAGTTACAAAGTTAGGTATCGGTGCCCTCATATCGATGCGGAATGTTTTTGGGAAGTTGATAACGAAATGACAATCGTACACATTGGACGAGCACCTAATTGAAGGCTTCACAGTAATAGAATAAATAACACGACAGTATTTGAGTTAACAAGATATAGATACGAGGTAAGGAATAATAATTTAGCATGATAAAAACTAACTTAAATTACGAAACGATCAAGTTAGTAAAGCAAATCTGCTAACAAGTTTTGGTCGGATAAGCGGCACCTGTTACCAAGTGCCGCTCTCCTAAGAACCGTACGTGCAACTTTCACTGCATACGGCTCAAGCCTCCACTAAGGCGTACTATGTTACCCGGTAACCATAC
>NZ_VKGK01000004.1 GCF_007197645.1 Shewanella hanedai | reverse complement strand
CGCCGTCAATACAGTGGAATTAGTGGTCGTTGGGATACCATGTGTGAATTTAAGAGGAAGCACCAAAGCGGGAAATGGTGCAAAGGTAAGGCCTCTAGCCAAGCAATTCATCCATCACCCTCAGAAAGATAGGACAGCCATATCTTTTGTCTTTTGAGCTATCTCTTACTAGGCTTTAAGTTATCTTGCTTTAGTTTTCTATGAGGTAGCTTCTATGACTTCAGCTCGCCGGATTTTAATCGATGCAGAAACAACGCCATTTTATCATGTGATTAATCGTTGTGTTAGAAGGGCTTACCTCTGCGGTGAAGATAAACTGACGGGAAAGAGTTTTGAGCATAGACGTGGCTGGATTGTCGATAAAATCAAAGCGCTTTCTACCATATTTTGTATTGATATATGTGCTTATGCGGTGATGAGCAATCACTATCATTTAGTGCTCAAGATTGACTTGAATGAAGCTAATGCCTTAAGTCATCGAGATGTGATTAGTCGCTGGCAGCAGTTATTCCACGGTAATGAAGTGGCTTCTAAATACATGAAAGGTGAAGGGCTTATTGAGGGGGAGCAGATACTGCTGGATGGCCTTATCGCAGAGTGGCAGGAACGCTTATCGAGTATTAGCTGGTTTATGCGCTGCCTCAATGAGGAGGTTGCACGCAAAGCTAATCGTGAAGATGAGTGTAAAGGTGCTTTCTGGGAGGGACGTTTCAAGTCACAAGCTTTGCTCGATGAACAAGCAGTCCTTGCATGTATGATGTATGTGGATTTAAACCCTATCAGAGCGGGGATTGCTGACTCGCTGCAAACTTCTGATTTCACTTCTATTCAAGAGCGTATTACCGAGTTAAATACAACACGAAATACTGAAGAAAAAGCGCTAAAAACAAAAGATATGGCAGTCACTATCACTGTGATGCCATTAAAAGCCCTTGCTGAATTTGATGGTGCAGCTCACCAGGGAACACAATCCGGTATTCCATTTCACTTTTCTGATTACCTACAACTCATTGATTGGACAGGCAGAGCTATTAGGCATGATAAGAAAGGCTTCATTGATTCAAGTCGTCCTAAACTACTTTGTGAACTTGGTATTTCATCAGATGCTTGGTTAACCTCAACCCAAGAGTTTCGCCGTCAATACAGTGGAATTAGTGGTCGTTGGGATACCATGTGTGAATTTAAGAGGAAGCACCAAAGCGGGAAATGGTGCAAAGGTAAGGCCTCTAGCCAAGCAATTCATCCATCACCCTAAAATGACGAGAAGCCAAACGCCGCTGCAGGTTACAAGACTCCCCCGTTGGAAGTTGCCGAAGTATAGAGTTTCAAATTGCGTAAAGCTCGCATGGATGCGAGCTTAGCTTTCGAGGTACAGGATGTACCATTGGAAGCGTTAGCTATTTGAAATGGAATACAAGGCCCGAACTCAATGCATGTAACTTCGTCGGGGCGGCAAGGGGAGATGCAAGGCGAATAGTCACCTTTGGTGACTGTGCTTATGAGCGAGAGCCAAGGAGGGCGAACTGGCCTTTGTGCATGGAAGCATTTGGATTGCTGTTGATCCCCTTCTTGCCCTACTTTTTATTACAAGAAGGGAATGGAATTCCACGACCTTAATCCAAACGAAGTTTGGACATAAAAAGAGTAACTCTATGATTACTCAACATCATAGTCCAACACTGGTGCAAGCCAGCGCTCTGTATCCTCAATACTCATCTCTATTCCTTTGTGCATAATCCTCTACCTGATCTCGGCCTATAGTTGGTCACGCCAAAGTAACGTGATTTAGGATGGGCAAAATACCAGCCAGATACAGCAGCCGTTGGGAGTATGCGTAGCTCTCAGTGATACTTAACGCTTTTTATGTTTTTAAGGTTATGATTTTAAGACTTTTATTTTTTCTAGCTCAGAAACCGCAACTTTGTTGCTATACATTCATGTAGCGACTAGTTACATATCTAGTATTTTAAAAATTGGAGTTGAAATGAGAGTTGTTAAATCAAAGTTGGTCGAGCGTAAATATTCGGTTTTTATAACCACATTTTTTGACGATTCAGTATACTTTTCGTCAAAAATAAGGGGCCCTGAGAGTGCAAAGGCAAGTTTTAAATGGGCTAGAGATCAAAAAAATAATCGCCCACTAGTTCAAAGGTATCTGAAATATAATGGCGAAGCAGAAAGTGTTAAATTTGCTAGTGGAGTCTCTAAATTAGAGGCTGAGCTGATTAAATATATACTTATAGAGTCTTATCTAAGTCATGGGCATGTGATTCTTAATATTAAGATGAAAAAAGAGATTCTCTTGAACAGTAAGAGGATCTCTTTTATTCAGCGTCAGTGTATGTGTGGCTACAATAGAGCTGTGGAATTAACGAGTATTATTGATAAGTTGATATCAAATAAATCTACATTAGCTACGGATATAACCTGACCGCCTTCTGATACTTGAATTCTAGTCAATTATCTGAAATGAGATTAGATTAGATTAGATTAGATAGAATAATTATGGATGCCTTAGTTAACTTGTTTCTCTTCGCTTCACATTATTGCGATTATTAATCACTATTTATGATGGTGTAATCGTTAAAGTTCAAATGAGGTTTTAATATGTATAAATTTACAGTTTTACTAAATAGATCGAAAAATATGGCTTACCTTTCAGGTAACAATAATTGTATGCCCGATTTAACACTGAATGAGATGTATGAAATTGCAATTAATGTTGAAAATCTTTCTCCTACGTCACCTTATGTTTTGTGGGCAAGTCTCTTGGAATCAGTTACTGATTTCGAGTTCTGTATTTTCTACAGTGAATCTAAAAAAGAAGTAACTTCTCAAGCTGAGGCTTATGCTAGAAAGATGGGGTGTACGAATATTTCTAAGGGGCGCCCGTCAATAGCTAAAGAAAAAAGACAGGACAGCCATACCTTTAATTGATTCCAAACGCCGCCTAAAGCTACAACATTTTCCCGTTGGAAATCCTTCGTTTTTCAGAAGGATTTCGCCGGGGCGCCGAGGGATTTCCAATAAGGGGGACTGGCGCTTTCCCCCTTTTGGTCGGGTGTGGGTTGAAAACCCACGACCTTAATCCAAACGAAGTTTGGAAAAACTAACCTTCTAAAGCCAAGAATAGATCCCGGCTAAAAGCATCGCCGGGATGACGATCAAACATAAAAAGAGTAACCCGCTTACTATCCCGCTCAGGGCTGCCTACTCAACATCCTTTTTATTCAGGGTCATAGTCCAAAACTGGTGCCAACCAGCGCTCTGTATCCTCAATACTCATCCCTTTCCTCATCGCATAATCCTCTACCTGATCTCGCCCAATATTGGTCACGCCAAAGTAACGTGATTTAGGATGGGCAAAATACCAGCCAGAAACAGCTGCCGTTGGGAACATGGCGTAGCTTTCAGTGATGTTCAAACCTATGGTTTCATCAGGCTTTAGCAAGTCCCACAACAGCCCTTTTTCGGTGTGATCAGGACACGCAGGGTAACCCGGTGCTGGACGTATGCCTTTGTACTTTTCACGGATCAGTGACTCGTTATCGAGCACTTCATCAGGTGCATAACCCCAGAACTCTTTACGGACTCGTTCATGCATACGCTCGGCAAAGGCTTCGGCTAAACGGTCAGCGAGACACTTGACCATGATGGCGTTGTAGTCATCGTGGTCAGCTTCGAAACGTGCCACGTGTTCGTCGATGCCATGACCTGTGGTGACGGCGAAGCCGCCCATGTAATCGGCGACGCCAGAGTCTTTTGGCGCAACAAAATCGGCTAGACAGAAGTTGTCGTTACCGACACGTTCTATCTGCATGCGCAGGTGATGTAGGGTCATTATAGGCTTGTCGCGTGTTTCGTCTGTCCCCTCAGAAGAGTAGAGTTCGATGTCATCATGTCCCACTGTGTTTGCTGGGAACAGGCCGATCACTGCTTTGGCGGTGAGCCATTTTCCATCGATGATCTGTTTAAGCATGGCTTTGCCATCGGCAAACAGCTTAGTGGCTTCTTCGCCGACGACTTTGTCGGTTAAGATTTGTGGGAAGTGCCCGTGTAGCTCCCAGCTGCGGAAAAACGGCGTCCAATCGATACGCTCAACTAAGTCTTCGAGTGGATAGTCATCAAACACCTGACGACCCAGTAGGTTAGGCACAAACGGAGTGTAGTTTTCCCAATCGTGCTGGCAGCGATTTTCACGCGCCGCTTCAATAGAGGTGATCACTTTGCGTTTTGCCTGTGACAAACGCTTTTCGCGCATTACATCATACTCTTGGTAAGCAGCATCAATGGTCGCTTGGCGAGTTTCGTTGTTTATCAGTTTCGATACCATAGGCACGGCGCGTGAGGCGTCGGCAATGTAGATCGCGCCCGTTGGTGCATGGGGGGCAATCTTAACTGCGGTATGGATTTTTGAACAGGTCGCGCCGCCGATAATCGATGGGATTGTTAGGCCTGCTTTATGGAAGGCTTTAACGTTGTGAACCATCTCATCGAGACTTGGGGTGATAAGCCCTGACATGCCGATGATGTCGACGTTTTCGGCAACGGCCACATCGATAATCTTCTCAACGGGCACCATCACGCCTAAATCAATCACTTCATAACCGTTACAGGCCAGTACCACGCCGACAATGTTCTTGCCGATATCGTGGACATCCCCTTTTACCGTGACCATTAAGATCTTACCGTTCGATTGACCTGGGGTCTTTTCGAGTTCGATATAAGGGTTGAGGTACGCCACGGCTTTTTTCATTACGCGGGCTGATTTAACCACCTGCGGTAGGAACATTTTACCTGAGCCAAAGAGATCGCCAACGATATTCATGCCGTCCATCAGCGGACCCTCAATCACATCCAGTGGTCGTGTTGCGGCAGCACGGGCTTCTTCAGTATCTAGGTCAATAAAGTCGGTGATGCCTTTAACCAGTGCGTGGGCGAGACGTTCATTGACTGGCTTAGTGCGCCATTCGAGATCTTCTTTCTTGGCAGCTTGGCTGCCGTCACCACGGAACTTCTCGGCGACTTCTAATAGCAGCTCAGTGTTGTTCGTCGGCTCACCGTTTTTATCGACAGCGGTACATGGCAAGTTCTGCACAATCGCCTCAACTCGCTCCTTTAACTCAGGGTCGATATCATCATAAATCGCCAGCTGTCCGGCGTTGACGATACCCATGTCCATTCCCGCTTGAATCGCATGGTAGAGGAACACGGCGTGAATGGCTTCTCGTACAGGGTTATTACCACGGAACGAGAACGACACGTTCGATACACCGCCGGATATCATGGCGTGTGGCAGGGTACGTTTAATCTCGGCAGTCGCTTCAATAAAGTCAACGGCGTAGTTGTCGTGCTCTTCGATACCCGTGGCGATGGCAAAGATGTTTGGGTCGAAGATGATATCTTCAGGTGGGAAGCCCACTTTGTCGACCAACACGCGATAAGCGCGGGTACAAATTTCGATTTTACGTGCTTTAGTGTCGGCTTGGCCTTGCTCATCGAACGCCATGATAATCGCCGCCGCGCCATAGCGTTTCACTAAAGTGGCTTGCTCGATAAACTTCTCTTCGCCCTCTTTTAGGGAGATGGAGTTAACGATGCCTTTGCCTTGGATACACTTAAGTCCCGCTTCAATCACTTCCCATTTAGAGGAGTCGATCATAATCGGTACACGAGAGATATCAGGTTCAGAGGCGATAAGGTTGAGGAATTTGTGCATCACCTCTGCGCCATCAAGCATGCCTTCATCCATGTTGATGTCGATGACCTGTGCGCCACTTTCAACTTGCTCACGGGCGACACTGAGTGCTTCTTCATAGGCGCCGGTTTTTATGAGCCGCAGGAACTTGGCTGAGCCAGTCACGTTGGTGCGTTCACCGACGTTTAAAAACAGTGAATTTTTGTCGATGGTTAGCGGCTCAAGCCCTGATAGGCGGCAAGCCACTGGAATATCGGGTAACACACGGGCTTGGTGCTTAATGACGGCTTCACGGATCGCGCGGATATGAGCTGGCGTGGTACCACAACAGCCACCGATAATATTGAGGAAACCCTCTTGGGCCCACTCGCCAATAATATCGGCCATCTGTTTAGGGGTTTCATCATAGCCACCAAACTCATTTGGCAGTCCCGCATTCGGGTGAGCTGAGACAAAACATTCAGAAATCTTAGACAGCTCTTCGACGTAAGGGCGCAGCTCTTTGGGACCGAGGGCACAGTTAAGGCCGATAGACAGGGGCTTAACGTGACGTAATGAGTTGTAAAATGCTTCGGTTGTTTGACCTGTGAGTGTACGACCAGAGGCATCGGTAATGGTGCCAGAGATCATAATTGGCAGACGTCCGCCTAAGGTGTCGTAGACGGTTTCGATAGCAAACAGCGCAGCCTTGGCGTTCAAGGTATCGAAGATGGTTTCGACCATGATGAGATCGGCGCCGCCTTCGATAAGGGCATTGATCGATTCAACATAGGCTTCGACCAGTTCATCGAAGCTGACGTTACGGTAACCAGGATCATTCACATCTGGGCTGATTGAGCAGGTACGGTTGGTCGGGCCAAGCACACCAGCGACATAACATGAACGGCCAGTCTCAGCTTCGACTTCATCACAGGCAGCACGCGCTAAGCGTGCGCCTTGAAGGTTGATTTCTGCCGACAAGTCTTGCATGTCGTAATCGGCCATGGCGATACGGGTGGCGTTGAAGGTGTTGGTCTCGATAATATCGGCACCAGCAAGCAGGTAATCTTTATGAATGCGTTTGATGGCGTCAGGTTGTGTGAGCACTAACAGGTCATTGTTGCCTTTGACATCGCTTGGCCAGTCTTTAAAGCGTTCGCCGCGAAAATCTTCCTCTTCAAACTTACGATCTTGGATCATGGTGCCCATGGCGCCGTCGAGAATGAGGATCCCTTCGCTCAGTTGCTTAGTCAGCTTGAGTTCGAGCTGTTGACCTTTTGTTTTAAATTCTGTGGTGTTGAGGATGCCAGTGGTCATAGATTCTACCTGTTTTAACGACTTAATTGCTCAGGCTCAAGCATGTGTCTATTATTATAGTTACGTACTTTCAACTATTTATCTGATTCTTTTGACAGTTGTGATGAATAGCATGTTCAAAAAATATTTTAGATGTTTATACGTATAGACGTCCATAATAAACCAGACGTCCATGAGTGTCGAGTACCCTTGTTTATACCTTATAAACATTAAAAATAAGCATTAAAAATACGCTAAATTTTTGTCGAACAATCGCATCTTGATATCGATTGGTATTAGAGTGTTATCGTTATAGGCTATGTGAAGCAAGCACGATGAGTTAGATAAGTGGTATTTGATGCGCGATGGTGATTGTGGTTGATGATGGGCAAATACTCGCTGCTTAGTGAACGTTGAAAGGTTAAGGGGATTAGCATGGTAAAGAGTGAAACTCAGGGTTGGGGTAGAGAGAAGTAATGGTAAAACAACAAGTCTGTATTTGATGCGCCAGATGAGAGATCGATACTGCTTAGTGAACGTTGAAAGGTTAAGGGGATTAGCATGGTAAAGAGTGAAAGTCAGGGTTGAGGTAGAGTGAAGTAATGGTAAAACAACAAGTCTGTATTTGATGTGCTAAATGAGAGACCGATACTGCTTAGTGAACGTTGAAAGGTTAAGGGGATTAGCATGGTAAAGAGTGAAAGTCAGGATTGGAGTAATGGTAAAACAACAAATCTGTATTTGATGCGCCATGGTGAATGTGAGGGAGGCCAGATACTTCGAGGTCAAACCGATGTGGCTTTAAGTGCTCTTGGTAAAACACGGATGAAGCAAGCGATTGAGCAGCTTGACCTTGACCCTGAATTTGACCGAGAAACCGGCTTTGAACAGGTGATCTGTTCGCCATTACGCCGCTGCAGTGAGTTTGCGCTGTCAATTTATCTCGAAAAAGGGATCCCGTTAAAGATGGAGGATGGCCTGAAGGAGATTGATTTTGGTGACTGGGATGGCGAAACCTTAGAGACCTTATATGAAAACAGTGCCGATGTGATTGAGATGTACTGGAAAAATCCGTGGGCTTTTACTCCGCCTAATGGCGAGACAATGCAGGCATTTGAGTCAAGAGTGAATAAGAGTTGGGACAGTATCGTGAGTCAGTATGCTGGGCAAACACTGTTACTTGTCACCCATGGCGGGGTTATTCGTCATCTGATGTCCAAAGCTTTAGGCGCGACTGGCGTTGCAGGGTTTTATACTCAATTGGCACTCGCTTACGCATCGATTGTTAAAATCACCGTTTATAGCTCACCTCAAGGGGAACACTTCACTAAGTTGCATTGGGGTTGATTTCAACTCACTGCAAGAGGCTGAGTTGTCCCCCTAACGTTGGGGGATTTAAAGATTAATGACTGACAATTCAATCGCTACTGTTTGCCTAGCGTGTTAAACACGGCATAATAGCGCCACTTAGGATCTGTGATGACTCTGCTATCGAGATTTACTCGTAGAGAATGACAGATCCGCAAAGTTAGGTGTTGGGAGCGAGCAAGTGCTGAGTACAACAAAGCGCTTGAAAGCGAACTCAATCTTAAAAGGGAATTGGGAACCGTAAATGTTAATCATTAACGGAGATAGCCCAAACTGTACCCGCAACTGTGAGTGCTTTAAAGAAGCTGTGAGGACCTAAATCTAGGGCTTAGAACCTAGAATCTGATCCCTTCCTTAAAACATGAGTCAGGATACCTGCCTAATTTTGTCGCGATTGAACTCAAGCGGGTGACTTGAGGGGGCATTTCAGATGATTTTTTTTCACTGTGCGAAAGCGCTGTGCCGCACTTTTCTCATCAATACTCAAGCTTACGAGACCAGTCGTGTCTCGATTTTCATGCTGCCCCCAAAACGCGCTTTCATTGATTTAATCCATGGCGAGACAGATTCACATGCCTGAAGTGACCCCCTCTAAGAACGCAGTGCTAATGGTTAAAGGCTTAACCTGGTTAGCGGATCGACGTGAGATCTTATCTGACATTCATTTCTCTCTGCCTGAGGGAAAGATGTTAGGCATTATTGGCCCTAACGGCGCTGGAAAGTCTAGCTTGCTGCGTTGCTTGTATCGTTATATTAAGCCACATTCTGGCAGTATTACCCTGTTTGGCGAAGATATCTCAATCCTGTCTGCCAAGGAGTTTGCTAAGCAAGTTGCTGTGGTGCTGCAAGATACACCGCACCATTTTGATTTGACCACTGAGCAGTTGGTGGCCATTGGTTTAACGCCGCACAAAGGGCCTTTTGAGGTAACGAATGCAAGTGATCGAGAGATTGTGAGCGATGCTTTGGCCAAGGTGGGATTGTGCCATAAGGCAAAGCAGGCTTATGAGCATCTTTCAGGTGGTGAAAAACAGCGTGCGCTTATTGCCAGAGCCATCGTACAGCGACCTAAATTGCTGATTCTAGATGAGCCGACGAATCATCTCGATATCCGTTACCAGATCCAGATTTTAGAACTGCTGCGTAGCCTGAGCATTTCGGTTATCACCTCTATTCATGATCTCAATCTTGCCAGTGCATTGTGCGATCAACTATTGCTTCTGGACAGCGGCAAAGCCATCTCCCATGGCACCCCGAGTGAGGTGTTAACAGAGCAGCGAATTGGCGAGGTATTCGGCGTGTGTTGCAAGGTGGAGGTGCATCCCCAGCACGGCAACCCACAGATCAGTTATTTCTACGGCTACGATAACCTTAGTGCAGGGGATAAAGATCATGAAGGCTAGTGTCAATAATGCTTGGGTGATTAGTGCTCTGCTGGTGCTCAGTATTATCTCATTGATATCCGCTGCCAGTTTTGGTGCTGCTAACCTGTCATTTGCTGATGTGGTGAATGTGTTGCTGCATAACACGTTAGATATCGGCAAGGTGTCGGGGATTGCCGAGCGGATTATCATCGAACTTAGATTTCCGAGAGTATTGCTGGCGTTCATTGCTGGCGCGGGGCTGTCTATTGCGGGCAGCGTGTTGCAAACCGTCACCCGTAATCCTTTGGCGGATCCCTATCTGTTTGGCATTTCCTCCGGCGCTTCGTTTGGGGCTGTGATGGTGCTGACCTTGTTTGGTGGCTCAGGGCTGCTGGCAAGTTCAGGGCTCTTTTCTGGTTTAAGCCTGTTTGCAGGGGCTGATCTGCTTGACACTCTGGAGTGGTTTAGTCTGCCACTGGGCGCCTTTATTGGGGCTGGATTATCAGTGCTTATGGTGCTGAGTTTATGTGGCCGAACCATGAGCAGTCAGATTGAGCGAATGCTGCTTTCTGGTGTTGCTATCTCATTCATGTTTGGGGCGTTAACCAGTTTGTTGCTCTATTTTTCCAGCCCGCAAGCGGCGGCTTCTGTACTGTTTTGGAGCTTGGGCAGCTTTGCTAAAGCCAGTTGGGAAGGATTGATATTACCTGCCATCGTGGTGAGTGGTGCAACGGTCATCATACTGTTATTTAAGCGTCAGATAATGGCGATGCGAGCTGGAGATGAAACGGCTCATACCTTGGGCGTGAATGTCGGCCGTCTGCGTTTGCAGATGTTGCTGCTGTGCTCGTTAATCACCGCCATTTTGGTGGCTAACTGTGGTGGGATAGGCTTCGTTGGTTTAATGATCCCTCATACGGTTAGGATGTTGTTTCCAGGGTCTTTTTCCTTGATGACTACCGCCCTGTTTGGTGGGTTGTTCATGGTGTGGGTTGATGTGCTGGCCCGCAGTCTTTTAAGCCATCAAGAGTTACCCGTTGGGATCATTACAGCTGTGATTGGCAGTGTCTTTTTCTTGGCTATTTTGGGACGGAAAAACTGAATTCTAAGGTAAATATGAGGAGGAGGGCTTGCGACCTTTTCGCTTTCATGCTTTCTTGGGTGGGTCTTTAGCTACGACTTATGACTTATTTCTTTAACAGTAAAATTAAAGCTAAAACTAAAAATAATTAAATTTAAGGTACTAAATATGTTCGCTATTGGGTTTGATATTACGCCGGTCAGTCATGAATTCGATGACGAGATACAGAGCATCATTGATAATAAAACCAAGCCATTAGGGGCACTAGGTGAGCTTGAACACCTAGCAAAGCAGATAGCGCGAGTGTTAGGTAAGGATCAACCTAAAATATCGAATCCAAAACTTTTGGTTTTTGCCGCAGATCATGGCATTTCCGCTTTTGGGGTATCGATAGCACCGAGTGAAGTGACGACTCAAATGGTGGTGAATTTCATTAATGGTGGCGCTGCCATCAATGTCTTTTGCCGTCAGGTAGGCTTTGATCTTGAAGTGATTGATTGTGGGATTTTGAAGCCGTTGGAAGGCGTTGATGGCATTATCGATCAGCGACTGGGCGCGGGAACAGCTCCTATTCATCGTCAAGCTGCGATGCCTTTAAAGAGTGTGATGCAAGGTATGGAGATGGCACGAGAGCGTGTTGAGTATCATCACCAACAAGGCTGTAATTTAATCGCGTTGGGAGAGATGGGCATCGGTAATACTTCATCTGCGGCGGCGATAATGGCGACGCTTATGGAGATGGATTGCATAGATTGTGTGGGACGCGGCACCGGCATTGACGCCGATACCTTAAAACATAAACAAACGCTGGTGGAGCAAGCACTGCATATTCATGAATCAGAGTTGACCGACCCTTACAATATTCTGGCCTGTCTTGGTGGGTTTGAAATCGTGCAGATGACCGGTGCTATGCTAGCCGCTGCAGAAAGAAACATGTTAGTGATCATCGACGGTTTTATTGCCACCGCCGCGGCGCTTCTTGCGGTTAAGATTAACCCGAATGTGCGTGATTATATGATTTTTGGTCATCAATCCGATGAGCGTGGTCACTGTTTAATGATGGAGCATCTACATGCGCGTCCACTGTTAAAACTTGATATGAGACTGGGTGAAGGCTCTGGGGCTGCGCTTTCGCTGCCGATTATCCAAGCCGCTGCCGCATTTTATAATGAGATGGCCAGTTTCAGTGATGCGGGAATTGAGATTTAACTACGGGTTTCGCCCATTAGTTAGGGGCTGCGAGCTAGAGCTTACTGGCTGTGAGTGATGAGTCGTTAGGTTCACGTTAAAGCCGGATTTTGAGTTTATCTCAAGATCCGGCTTTAATTTGTCATCTGAGGCTCATTTCCCCAGTTTTTAGCCCAAAATTTTACACTGCCTGTTGTTCCTTTTATGGATGTATTTATGGACGTTTGTCGTAAACAAGTGACGCTTTTTTTGATTGCCATGGGCTTCTTTACTCGGATCCCCATGCCCGGATGGCTCAAAGTCGATGCCGAGAATCTTAATCAGGCCAACCGTTACTTCGGCTTGGTGGGGCTCTTAGTTGGGGGGATTAGTGCACTGGTTTATGGACTCAGTACTCAATTTCTGCCAGCTTCGGTGAGTATCATTTTGGCCATGATGACGGGAATAGTGGTGACGGGCGGTTTTCATGAAGATGGCTTAGCTGATACTGCTGATGGTTTAGGCGGTGGTTGGACTGTTGCTGACAAACTCAGGATCATGAAAGATTCGACAATAGGCACTTATGGGGCTTTAGCTCTGGTGATGGCGCTCATGCTGAAGTTTGTTGTGCTGAGTGAGCTGGCGCTTTATAACCCTGAAGTGGTGATTGTGGCTCTGCTCGTTGGCCATTGTCTGAGCCGAGTGCTGGCCGCGAGTATTATCTTCTCTCAAGCCTATATTCGTGACGATGCAAGCAGTAAGAGTAAACCTCTGGCTCAGAACCAAACGCTGAATGAATTGTTGATCCTGTTGGCCACGGGTGTTGCCGTACTTTGGTTTAGCAATCTAAGTGCTGCTGTGTATATTGCCGTTGGTCTTGTGCTACTACGTTGGGTGATTATCCGTTTCTTTCATCGTCAAATTGGCGGGTATACCGGAGACACTTTAGGAGCTGCTCAGCAAGTGTCTGAGTTAACTTGTTATCTTATATTATTAGGATTTTTACTGTGATCCATTTGATATTAGGCGGCGCAAGAAGCGGTAAAACCCGTTTTGCGACCCAAGCTGCCACTGAGTTGTCAGCTCAAGGCTATGAATGTGTTTATCTGGCGACGGCTCAAGCGCTCGATGATGAAATGCGTGACAGAATTGCCAGACACCAAGTTGATAGAGCGCAAGATAGGGTGCAATGGCAGTCCTTTGAAACCCCGTTTACCTTAGTCGACACACTCAGAGAGATTGCCAGAGACGATAGGGTCATCGTGATCGATTGCTTAACGCTTTGGTTAACTAACCATCTGCTTATCGAACCCCAAAGTGAGGTTGATGAGCGTTGGAAAGCCGCGAAACATAGCCTATTACAAGCACTGCCTACGCTTGCTGGGGAGATCTATCTCGTCAGCAATGAGGTGGGATGTGGCATCGTGCCGCTGGGGGAGTTGAGCCGCCGTTTTGTCGATGAGGCAGGCTGGCTTCATCAGGATATCGCAACCATTGCCGATGAGGTTGTGCTGGTTACCGCGGGATTACCGATTAGATTGAAAGGCTAAATCCTGTATCTTGAAATGATATGGGCAATAACAACAATAACTAAAAGTTAGCAGAGCATAAGCTCAAGGCGAGACAAGTATGAAACCAAGTCATCCATCTAAGAATAGAGGCGATGAGAGTCAAGCTGCCAAGGTACTCATGGTACAAGGCACAACATCCGATGCGGGCAAGAGCACGTTAGTGGCAGGGCTATGTCGCCTGTTTGCTCGCCGTGGTGTTAACGTCGCCCCCTTTAAGCCACAGAATATGGCGCTCAATTCAGCCGTAACCGCCGATGGTGGTGAAATTGGTCGAGCGCAAGCGTTGCAGGCGATCGCCTGTGGGCTACCACTGCACACAGATTTCAACCCCATCTTACTTAAACCCAGCTCTGATACTGGGGCTCAGGTAATTGTGCAGGGCAAAGCATTGGATCAAATGGAGGCTAAAACCTTTTTTGGTCTGCATGGCGAGCGCGTTAAAGAAAAACAGGGCTACAGAGTTAAGGCGATGTCGGCGGTGCTCGACTCTTTTAATCGTTTATCAGCCCAATATGACACCATTTTTGTGGAGGGAGCGGGCAGCCCGGCAGAGATAAACCTGCGTGAAGGTGATATTGCCAATATGGGGTTTGCCGAAGCGGTGGATTGCCCGGTGATTATCATTGCCGACATTGATAAAGGCGGCGTGTTTGCTCATCTCGTTGGCACGCTAGCGCTGCTTTCTGAATCTGAGCAAGCAAGAGTGAAAGGCTTTGTCATTAACCGTTTTCGTGGCGATATTGCCTTACTCCAATCAGGTTTAGATTGGCTTGAGGCTTACACGAATAAGCCGGTACTTGGAGTGTTGCCCTATTTGCACGACCTGCATCTTGATGCTGAAGATGCCCTGATTGAATCGCCAACGAAGTCACAAGCGAGCAAGCTAAAAGTGCTGGTGTTGGTCTTCCCACGGATCAGTAACCATACGGATTTCGATCCGCTGCGATTGCATCCTCAGATACAATTTAATTACGTCTCGATGCAGACCCAATCCCAAGCCAATAGCACTGAACTTCCACAAGCGGATCTTATTATCCTCCCCGGCAGTAAAAACGTGAGGGCTGATTTGGCCTTTATGCACGAGCAAGGCTGGGATATCGGTGTGGCTAAACATCTTAGATATGGTGGTAAGGTGGTGGGGCTGTGTGGCGGTTATCAGATGCTGGGTTTACTGATTGATGATCCTAGCGGCGTTGAAGGCGAAGCGGGAGATTGTGACGGCCTAGGCTACTTCTCTTTGGTGACCGAACTTAAGCCTGACAAGGTGTTAAGGCAAGTTAGCGGTCAGCTATCTCTACTTGGTGAACAAGCTGAGGTTAAGGGGTGTGAGATCCATTGTGGACAGTCCCGCGTATTAACTGCCGATCCAACGCCAAATCAACCGATGAGAATCGTGACCGAGGATGAATCGTTCAGCGACGGCATGCTGTCAGCTGACGGTCAGATATTTGGTACTTATCTGCATGGCTTATTTGATTCTCCTGAGGCGTGTACGCTTATTCTCAAATGGGCGGGACTAGATAATGCGGAAGTGGTGGACATTGATGCCATTCGCGAAGAGCAGCTAAACCGGTTTGCTGATCAATTAGAACAAGATTTAGACATAGAGAAAATAGAAGACATTTTAACAGCATCTTAGCGACAAGCAGGGAGCTTCGAGTTGGAGCTGGTCATCTTGAGTTTATCTCTGGAGCTAGATTTCACTCGACACGATTAATTAATTTACGGAAATACCATGACTGATAATAATGAGACTTCAGGCGCCAAAGATAACACCGAACTGACGCTGGAAGAGCGCAAAGCTGCTCGTCATAAAGAGAGACAGCAAAGAGTCAAAGAGACCGTTGATGCTAAAATAGCAGCGGCTCAAGAGGAGAAAGGGATCCTGCTGGTATTAACTGGCAACGGTAAAGGTAAGTCCACCTCTGGTTTTGGCACCATCGCTCGCGCTGTTGGCCACGGCCAAAAGGCTGCGGTAGTGCAATTTATTAAAGGTAACTGGGCATGTGGCGAACGCACCTTACTCGAAGGTGCAGGCGTTGATTTCCATGTGATGGGCACTGGTTTTACCTGGGAGACCCAAGACAGAGAAAAAGATACTCAAGCCGCTGAACAAGCGTGGGAAGCCGCAGAAGCTTTACTCAAAGATGAGAGCATAGATTGTCTCATGCTCGATGAGTTGACCTACATGGTGAGTTACCACTACCTCGATGTTGAGCGAGTCATAGAAGCACTGAAGAACAGACCGAAAATGCAGCATGTGATAGTGACGGGCAGAGCATGTCACCGGGCAATCATTGAGTTAGCTGATACCGTGAGCGAGGTGGTTCCCCTCAAACACGCATTTGATGCAGGAATCAAAGCCCAGCCTGGCTTCGATTACTAAATTTCTTTGTGCTCACCACCGTGGCGTTATTGTCTGCGCTTTCTCACCCAATTACATACTACTCGTATGCTCATGGGCTGAGAAAGCTTGACGGCTTAGTCACAACTTCGAGCGCTGTGAAATATCCAGATTTGAAATATCTTCCTGCTCAGAATGAGGGCGGTATTGTCTGCGTTTTTGCTTCCCATTACATGAGCCCTCAGCGGCTTTTGGGTGAAAAGTGCATATGCTCAGGGACAGCAAAAAATCGACGGCTTAGCCACGAAGGCGATCACTTTGAAATTGCATTTCTTCGGGGTCTTTGTGGTGACGTATAGTCTGCAGAACCCAGAACCTGCTGCTTTTGGCTTTTGATTGTATAGCAGGACGAAGTCCGCTCTAGCCGCGAAGCGTCCTAGCAGTGAGCTTGCGAACGCTCTAGAGTCCTAAAACCTAAACTTAAAAAATATGAAAGGGATGTTGATGCAACATAGTGTAAAAGGGCTGCTGCTGGCCATGGTCTGTTCTCTATCTGTTTCTGTGGCGGTTGCTGCGCCTGCGAAACGTATTATTGCCTTGTCGCCTCATTCGGTGGAGATGCTGTATGCGATAGGGGCGGGGTCGAGCATTTTGGCGACTACAGATCATGCTGACTTTCCTGCTGCGGCGCTGGATATTCCTCGAATTGGTGGTTATCACGGGGTTCAAATTGAACGTGTGATTGAGCTCAATCCCGATCTTGTGTTGGTGTGGGGCAGTGGTAATAAAGCGGAAGATATTGAGCGGATAACAGAGTTAGGCTTTAAGGTGTTTAACAGCGATCCCAAGAGTTTAGAAGCGGTTGCGTCGGAGTTAAGGGCATTGGGTGAACTCACGGGTTATGAAGATAAGGCGAACAAGGTTGCCGATGAGTACCTTGCTGATTTGGCTGAGCTGCGTAAGCAAAATTTGGAAAAATCGGAAGTGAAGGTGTTCTATCAGCTTTGGTCTACCCCCTTGATGACCGTCTCGAAGAATAGTTGGATCCAACAGATCATAGAGGTTTGTCATGGAGATAATGTCTATTTTGATGCTGCGAGTGATTACCCTCAAGTGAGTTTGGAAGCGGTGCTATTGAAGATGCCAGAGGTGATATTACAGAGTCAGGATAAGGGCAATATTTTAGGGGTTGATTGGAGTCAGTGGCAGGAGATACCGGCAGTAAAGCATAAACATATCTACCCGTTAAACGCGGATCTTTTACATAGAGCTGCACCTAGGGCACTATTGGGAGTTAACGCGCTCTGCGAAGCGTTGGATAAAGCGAGATAAGCGTTAGCTTAGCAGCTCTGTTTTATGAGCCTTAGCTCGCCACTGTTTTTAACCAATAATAAAAAGGAACTCTGATCTATGACCACGTTACTTATTTGTCTGTTTATCGCCATGTTACTGCCCTATCTTGCCAAAGGCCCTGTTGCAGTGGCGATGGCTAAAGCTGGGGGATACGATAATGCGCACCCAAGAGATCAACAGGCTAAGTTAACGGGCTTCGGCGCGCGCGCTGTTGCTGGGCATCAAAATGCGTTTGAGTCGCTTCTTATTTTTGGACTTGCCGTGGTGACGGTTATTGCGAGCGACAGTGTGAATAGTACTGCGGTGACCTTTGCGATAGTCTATGTTATTGCACGTATTGCTTATCAGGTTTTATACCTTATCGATAAAGGAACATTACGTTCACTGAGCTGGTTTGTGGCGATTATCTCCTCCTTCGTTATTTTCTGTCAGGCTTTTTAGCACAGGGTAACAACCCTATACCTGTTCCCTTAAGTAGTTGACGACTTTATCTTCAAACGTGACATTAGAATAGAATTGTTTAATCAAATTAATGGGGCTTATATCGGTGCGTTCCATCAAAGGTGCTGCGCGTCCCGTTGCAGTGACATAGGCATGGATATCAGTATACCGCGTTAATAGGGGCTTAATAATATCAAGATACATTACATCAGCGAGTAGAGTCGCATACCCCTTATTACGATGTTCATTGATTGTGACAAAATGAACCACACCTAAATCTTGATAAATCGTCCCTTGATAATCCGTTATTTTGTCAGCACGTGCTGTGTAGTTTTCAAACAAACTGTATCCGACTAACTCGTTATCTACATAGAGTTTAATCATCTCTGCTTGTGTGCCATGTGGTAACTCATCATGTTCAGTTAACCACTTAAAAAGATACCACATCTTCGTGTTGTCTTGCCCTAAGGCAAGCAACTCTTCAGCACATGTTTTGGCATTACAGTGTTCAAATCGTTGCATGTTTTGAAATCTAACTATTTGCTGCGCAAATCGCGTCTAATTTACAGGTGATGGCCCATACATTGTTATAACCCATTCTGACCAGTTGCTCAGCCGCTAAACAAGCCCTAACCCCTGAAGCACAGTGAACGAAGATGGCTTTATCTGCATCGGGATATAGTGTCAGCATTTTCATCTCTAATATCCCACGGGGAACAAGTATCGCGCCATTAACGGCCTGTTGTGCGGCTTCTACAGGTTCGCGTACATCGATCAATGCACCCTGCATCTCTTTGCACTTAACCGCCGCTTCTTCTGCATTGATGCACTGGATGGTGAGCTTGGTCTCGACAAGGAGATCGGCTATTGTCTTTAGCATGTTAGTTATCTTCCTTTTAGGTTAACTGTTTGAATTAATATCAAGTTAAAGCATTTTAGTCATGGTGCATAGAGTTTCAGTTTTTATCTTTGCTCAATTTCTATGAGTTTAGCTGAATTTGTTTTTCATCACTGCATAGTAAAGGACAGGGATCACCACTAAGGTGAGCAATGTCGAGATTAAGATGCCGAAGATTAAACTGATGGCTAGACCGTTAAAAATGGGATCGTCGATAATAAACAGCGCGCCAATCATGGCAGCAAGGGCTGTCAGCATAATGGGTTTTGCCCGAACGGCGCCGGAGTGAATGACCGCTTGCTCGAAAGGCACCCCTGCAGAGGTCTCTTTATTGATGAAATCCACCAATAATATGGAGTTTCGAACGATGATCCCTGCAAGGGCGATCATGCCTATCATCGAAGGTGCGGTGAAGTTTGCCCCAAGTAGCGCATGACCCGGCATCACACCGATAATCGTCAATGGGATGGGGGCCATAATAATCAGAGGCACAATGTAGGATCTAAATTGTCCAACGACTAGCAGGTAGATGGCTATCATTCCGACGGCGTAGGCAATTCCCATGTCCCGAAACGTCTCGTAGGTGATCTTCCATTCCCCATCCCAGAGTACGGCGACCGAATCCAGCCCTGATGGTTGATTGATGTAATGTTGCTCGAACCCAAGCCCTTCCGCTTTATCTATATTGGCAGCCATATCAAACATGCCATACAACGGACTGTCGATTTTCCCTGCCATGTCGGCAACCACCATGATCATCGGGATCATATTTTTGTGGATGATAGGGGCATCAATCACCCCTTTATTGATGGTCACCAACTCTGAGATTGGCACGCGACTGCCATCCTTAGCCGTGAGTTTTAAGTTGAGTACCTGATCTAGGTTAAACTTGGCTGATTCCTTGAGTTGCAAGCGGATTGGAATGGGCTTTTTTTGCTGTTTATCATGCAGGTAACTCAGATCTTTACCGCCTACGGAGGTGGCAATAAGGTCGACAATATTCTGATAGGGTACGCCTAACAAGCTGGCTCGGCTTCTGTCTATGATCACCTGCCATTTCTGCTGTGCGGCGGGAAGGAAAATATCGACATCGACGACACCATGAGTCTGCTTGAACAGGGCTTGCAGCTCATTGGCTGCAAGCTCACGGATCGCTTCGTTGGGGCCATAAACCTCAGCGACAATGGGAGACCAAACCGGCGGGCCAGGCGGCACTTCAACAATCTTAATATTGGCGTTATAACGCTGACCTATCTCTTGCAGTGGCCCGCGTACCGATTGAGCGATGCTATGACTGTCGCGTTCACGCTCGCTTTTATCCAGTAGATTGACTTGAATATCGCCAAGCTCTTGGCTCTCTCGAAGAAAGTAGTGTCTGACCAAGCCGTTGAAGTTCATCGGCGCATTGGTGCCGGCATAGAGTTGGTAGTTTTCAACTTCATCAACCGTCGACAGATAACGGCCAAGATCCTGCAGTACTCGCTGTGTCTGCTCAACTGGCGTACCTTCCGGCATGTCGACCATCACCTGAAACTCGGATTTGTTATCTAGAGGCAGCATTTTGAGAATAACCTGCTGACCGATAGGCAGAGCAACAGCGATGCCGATTAACACAAAGATAGCGGCTGCGAGTCCGAATCTGGCTTTTCTGGCTTGCTTGCCCTGTACAAATGGGCCGATGAGACGAGTAAAGAGCTTGAGCATAAAGCCGCTTTCTTCGACATTATGCGTGTTGTCAGCCTGATCCTGTTCCAAGTTGTGATGCTTATTTTTCAGCAGTTTACGGCTGAGCCAAGGCGTAACGGTGAAGGCAATCGCTAATGATATCAACATGCCCATGCTGGCATTGATAGGAATTGGTGCCATGTACGGCCCCATCAATCCAGACACAAAAGCCATCGGCAGTAGGGCAGCGATAACGGTAAACGTTGCCAAGATGGTGGGACTGCCGACTTCATCGACGGCGGCTGGGATCAGCTCACTCAGGCTCTTTTTCCCCATGGCCATATGTCGGTGAATGTTCTCCACCACCACGATGGCGTCATCGACCAAAATGCCGATCGAGAAGATAAGCGCGAAGAGCGATATTCGGTTCAAGGTGAAACCCCATGCCCATGAGGCAAACAGGGTGATAGCCAAGGTGATTATGATGGCGGCACCAACCACTGCGGCTTCTCTTGCTCCCATCGTTAACAGCACTAAGATCACTACGGCTGCGGTCGCAAATATGAGTTTAACGATCAGAGTATTGGCTTTATCGCCAGCGGTTTTACCATAATCCCTTGATATGCTGACCTCGATATTGTCGGGGATAAGGATGTTTTTAACCCTGTCGACACGGCTTAAGATCTGCTTCGATACCGCGACCGCATTCTCGCCTGCTTGCTTGCCGATGGCCAAGGTCACCGCAGGATACATTCCCTGTTTGTCACCATGCCAAGCACTCTTTACGGGGATGTCGGCTTTGAGTGACAGCTCGGCGATATCATTGAGATAAACGGGCGCACTTTGGCCATCACTGCCACGATAGACAGAGACAACCAGCTGCTTAACATCATCTATATTTTGTAGAAATTGACCCGCCTGAACCTTTATCTCTTGATTGCCTTGAATCAAGGAACTTGGCATGGATATCTGATTATTAGCCGACAGGGATTGACTAATGGCATCAAAACTTAAGCCGTAATAGTTCATCTTTACGGGGTCGATACGGACATTCAGTACCAGCTCATGATCGCCGACGGTGGAGATTTCACGTGTACCAGGGATGCGTTTAAGTTCGGTTTCTAACCCATTTGCGACATGGGTTAATGCCTCTGCAGAGACATTGGGATCTTTAGACCATAAGGTGAGGCTGACAATCGGCACATCATCTATGCCTCTAGGCTTAATAAGCGGTTCGCCGATGCCAGAGCCTTTGGGGAATCTATCTGCACTGGAATAGATCTGGTTGTAGAGTTTTACGATGGCTTCACTGCGCGGGATCCCCACTTCGAAAATGGCGATGATCAGCGCGCCGTCTGGTTGAGAGAAAGAGTACAAGGTGTCTATGCCCTTAATCTCTGAGATGATCTGTTCTGCTGGCAGGGTGACTAAGCTTTCAACTTCCGCAGGGCTTGCACCAGGAAAGGGAATATAGACATCAGCAAAAGTGACATCAATCTGCGGCTCCTCCTCTTTTGGAGTGACGAGCACTGCAAACAGGCCGAGTAACAGCCCGAGAATGGCCAAGAGGGGAGTGATCGCACTGAGCTGAAATGCAGCGGCTATCTTGCCTGAGATCCCAAGCTGTTTTCTAGCCTGGTTATTGGCTGCATCAGTAGGTTTAGGGGTGAGTGAATTGCTCATATCGTCCCCCTTATTTCGACTGCTGACTGAGAAGCACTTGGTAAGCATCAAGTGCCACGGTGTCGCCTTCATCAAGACCGGACAAGATCTCAACATTGTGACTGTCAGTTTTACCAACCCGCACTTGATTCAACACGAAACGCTCACCAAGTTGTCGATAAACTGCGCTTAGCTCCCCACGCTCAATTAAGGCTGACTTAGGCAGTGTGATACTGCGGGTGACTCCTGCTTTGAATTTGGCTTTTGCCCACATGCCAGGCATTAGATTGGCTTCACCTTTAGGCAGTAATATCCGCACTTTGTAGCTGTGACTTTGGGGATCGGCAAAGGTGAAGATGGTTAGTTTGTCTGATTGAAAGTTGCGTCCATCGTTGAGGGTTATTGCAAATTCAGGCTGCTGTTTCAAGGCATCAATGTAGCGCTGAGGCACTTGAGTGACGGCGCGCATCTGGCTTAAGGAAAAACCAGATAGCAGCGCTTGGCCTGGGCTGACCGTTTCGCCTTCTTCAACATATCTGTGGGTAACAATGCCTGAAAATGGCGCTGAAACAGAGGTGTAGGTGAGTGATTCGTTGGCGCGAACAATATTAGCATTCGCCGCCGAAACAGCTTGCTCGGCTGACTTTGCTTGGGCGATGGCTTCATCCATATTCCCTTGTGATATCGCCCCTTGTGGAAATAACGCGGCATAACGTTGTCTGGTGAGTTGGGCTTGGGTGTCTTGGGCTATGGCTTTGGCCAATTCCGCCTCTGCGGCAGCGAGCGCTGCGCCTTGCTCTTTACTGGTGATTTCTAGCAGAGGGGCACCGTGAGGCACGATATCGTTGACATCATAGTGAAGGGACAACACCCGTCCTGAAGTTTGAGCTGATACGGTGGCAGCTTTAACGGCTTCAAGTTTGGCATCAAGCTCAATCCATCTGGTGTGATCACTGAGTAACACTTTTATGGTTTTAGTATGTGAATCAGCAGCACGTAAAGAGAAGCTTGTTAGTAGCACTAAGGTGATGAACATTAAGCGGAGATAAAAGCGCGTCGAGCTAGTCATGGTAAAACCCAATAAATAATCCATAAGAAAATTCTAATGGACTTGGTGCTAGCTTGTAAATAGTCCATTAGGAAAAAACGATTAACTATGCATAATCGTCATTTTTTTAGTGTTTTATGCTCCACAGCGAGTATGTACTTTGAGAATGTAATGCGGACACATAAGTCAATATCGGACACTTTTCTGTGTCTCTGCAAATAATCGGACACTTTTCCAGTGTGTCCGCGGACACTTCCTCCTCTTTATCATTATTTGAATTTAACTAAGGTGCTGATAATAAAGGTTTTATTGTTTTTGGCATGTAACTTGTAATACTTAGTTGTAATTGCAGGTGCTGGACACTTATTAGGTTGGCACTCACCACACGGACAGGAACAAGACGATGATTCAAGATACGAGCGGACAGGACACAGTGGTACAACCAAATATGGGAAAAAAGCTTAAGTGGCCCTTGGTCGCTGGTGCTGTGGTAGTACTCATCTCGGGTCTGGTTTGGTCAAGTGTCGGTGGTAGCCAAGTCAGTGAGTCTATTAAACGTAGCGAGTTGAGATTTGCCACCTTAGAGCAAGGCACACTCACTCGTGATATCGCCACCTCTGGTAAAATTGTCGCGGCCAATGCGCCGATCCTTTATAGCACCGACCAAGGCACTGTGACGTTACTGGCCAAGCCGGGTGACAGAGTGGAGTTTGGTGATGTGGTGGCTACCATCGAAAGTCACAAACTAACCAACAGCCTTAAGCAACAAGAAGCCTTGTTAGAGGGAATGCAGAGTTCACTGGAGCGAGCACGTCTTGATGCTCGCCGCGCACAACTGAAGGCGCAACAGACGCTGGATATGGCCAAAGTCGACCTTGCCGCTGCTGACAGAGAGAGCCGCCGTGGTGATGAGCTTATTCAAAATAAGTTGATTTCAAAAATTGATTTCGAGAAGGGTAAGGATGACCTGTATAAGGCTAAGTTATTGTCCGCCCACGCATTACAAGAAGCAGACTTAATGCGCGATACCTTAACGTTTGAGGTAAAGAACAAGGTCTCAGAGGTTAATCGTCAGAAGCTGGTGGTCAGTGAGCTTGAACGTCAAGTCGCCGCGTTAAGCGTTAAAGCTCCAGTGGGCGGGATTATCGGCAACTGGTTAACCGAGCAGAAAGCCCGTATTGGGCAAAGCCAACCGATATTAACCGTGGTTGATTTAAGCGCCTTTGAAGCTGAACTAGCAGTGCCTGAGTCTTATGCCGATGAGTTGGGGCTGGGCATGGATGTTGAGCTGCGTTTCGGTGATTTGACCTTGATAGGCCAGCTGTCATCGATTTCACCGGAAGTGAGAAATCGTGAAGTAACGGCTCGTGTCCGATTTGAGCAAGATGATCGTTTGAAGTTACGTCAGAATCAGCGCTTAGCCGCTCGAGTATTACTGGAAAACAGACCTAATGTGTTGATGGTACAGCGCGGTGCATTTGTGTCAACCGGTGGTGGTCAAGAGGTGTATGCCATGAACGGTGATATTGCCGAGCAAAAGAATATTCAGTTAGGTGCCCGCAGCATGAGTCATATCGAAGTGCTTCAGGGCGGAAAAATTGGTGATGTTTGGGTGATATCCAGCATTCAAGATTTCAACAAAGCGCCGCAAGTGCTCGTTCGCTAAGGAGAACAAGATGAACAGATTAACTCACAGTCAACACGATGAAATGAGCGGACAGAAAGTCTTTAGCACACAAAAAATCATCACGATTACTGCACTTTTATTACTGCTTATCGCAGTGCAAGTGTCGACTCAGAATGCCAGTGATTGGTTTGTATTTGGTTTGAATGTGTTGGAGGTCACGGCTCCGCTCCACGTGCCTGTTAGTGAAATGTCTACTGTTAGCACGGGTGTTGTTAGCGGCTTACATCACGTAAGCGACATGATTTGGACCTTGGTGATAGCACTGATTGAGTTCATTGCTAACTATTAATGATTAACCTCTAGCAGTTAAGAGGTTACAAGAATAAACGATAAAAAAGGGAATAATAAAATGTTATCGATGAAGAATATCAGCAAGGTATTTAAAACAGATTTAGTTGAGACCCATGCGCTGCGAGATTTTAATCTAGAAGTTAAAGAGGGTGAGTTTGTCGCGGTAACAGGGCCCTCTGGCTCAGGTAAAACCACCTTTCTTAATATCGCAGGACTGCTAGAAGGGTTTACTCATGGTGATTACTTTCTCGATGGCGTCAATATCTCTAATTTGAGTGATAACAAGAGCGCGACAATTCGAAATGAGAAGATAGGCTTTATCTTCCAAGGGTTTAACTTAATTCCTGATCTTAACTTGGCCGAGAACGTTGAAGTGCCATTGCGCTACCGTGGTTTTAATTCGGCGGAGCGTAAGCGACGTGTACAACATGCACTTGAGCAAGTGGGACTGGCTGCACGAATGAAGCATCTGCCATCACAGCTTTCTGGTGGCCAGCAACAAAGAGTGGCAATTGCCCGCGCGCTTGCTGGTGAGCCAAGATTCCTGCTCGCCGATGAGCCCACGGGTAACCTCGACAGCATGATGGCACGTCAGGTGATGGAACTGCTAGAGGAGATCAATAGAGCGGGGACGACCATTATCATGGTGACCCATGATGCCGAATTGGCCCGTCGTGCTCAGCGTAATATTCAAATCGTGGATGGCCAAGTCTGTGACTTTACCATGTATCAACATGGCGCTGTGGCAGACAAACCACACTTAGTTGCCGGTGATAAGCGAGCTGTTGAGCCGTCATCGGTTGAAGCCGAAGAAGCGACAAGCTAAGGAGAGTATTTATGTTTTTTTATTATCTAGATCTGGCTTGGCGCAGCATTAAAAAAACGCCTCTTTTGTCGCTTTTGATGGTGTTAGCTATCTCAATTGGGATTGGAATTACCATCACCACCTTGAACGTTTATCAACTCATGTCAGAAAACCCAGCGGGTGATCGCTCCGATAAGCTCCATGGAGTACAGCTTTGGAGCCAAGGTAAAGATGCGTGGAAAGAGTTTAATGGTCAAGTGACCTATCAAGATGCCTATAACCTGCGCAAAAGTGATGTACCTGTGCGTCAAACTGCGATGTTTGTCACAGGGTTAGCCTTGCAGACCGAGGATCCAGACTTTTCGCCTTTGTTAGAGTCTGTTCGAGTGACGGATAGTGATTTTTTCGAGATGTTTTCGGTGCCATTTCTCTACGGTAAAGCTTGGGATAAAGGCGTTGATACCGAGGCCATGTATCAAGTGGTGATCAATGAAGATCTTAATAAACAGTTATTTTCCGGTGAGAACAGCATAGGTAAAACCTTATATCTGGATCGTAAGCCTTATCAGATTGTGGGCGTCACTAAAGCGTGGAGCCCAAGTCCACTTTATTACGATGTGACTACTGGAGCTTTTAAAGATTCAGCGAAACTCTTCGTGCCCTTTTCGCTAGCGCCGATAGAGGAGTATCAGAGCTGGGGCAACAATCAAAGCTGGAAACGAGAGCCGATTAATAACTACAGCCAACGTTTGAGTTCAGAGATGCATTGGATTCAGTATTGGGTTGAAGTGCAAGATGATAAACAGCGTGATGAATACGCCGAATGGTTAACGCGTTATGTTGAGCAGCAACAGCTTATTGGTCGCTTTGAAAGTCCAGAGGCGGCAGCCAAAGTATCAAATGTTGAGCAGTGGCTGAAGATTAATGAAGTGGTGCCTGAAGATAACAAAATTTTGGTGGGTCTCAGTGTGCTCTTTTTGTTGGTTTGTCTGGTTAATATGTTAGGTCTGCTACTGGCTAAGTTTCTTAAGCGCGCACCTGAAGTGGGTGTACGCCGCGCCATTGGTGCCAGCCGTGCTCAGATTTTCTCTCAACATATGGTTGAAGTAGGCTTGATTGGTTTCGGTGGTGGTTTACTCGGTCTGCTATGGGCTTGGGGCTCGCTGTCGATGTTGTCTGCTCACTTTGATTTGGAAGCTGCGTTAACCCAGCTGGATTTGACTATGTGGATAGTGGCACCGAGTATCGCTATTTTTGCGGCATTAATTGCTGGGGTGTATCCAGCGTGGCGGATATGTTCTACCAACCCTAGCGCTCACCTGAAAAGCCAATAAGTAGAGAAGAGAAAGGAGTTCATTATGTTACAGATTAAACCTATTTTGAGTACGTTAATGCGTAATAAGAGTGGCCCGATATTGCTGCTTATTCAGATCATTCTCTCGGTCGCAATAGTGGCAAATGCCAGCTTTATTATCAGCGAACGCATCGCTTTGATGGACAGAGACTCAGGCACAGCCGAAGAGGAGGTATTTAATTTTCGCCTTTATAGTTTCGATAGCAGTATTGAGCTTGAGTCTCAACTGCAGCGCGATATTCGAACTATTCGCGACCTGCCGGGTGTGATGGACGCATCAGCAACGAGTATGGTGCCATTGAGTGGTGGTGGCTGGTCATCGGGTTACACGGTCGGCAACACTGAGGAAACAGCCAAAGATACCGAGAGTGCTGCCGTCTATTATGGCGATGAGCATATGCTCAATACCTTGGGCGTGGACTTGATAGAGGGTCGTAACTTCTATGAAGAAGAGGTGTTGACCGGCAGCCCAGATTTGGCGACCCATGGCATCGTATCAAAAGCGTTTGCTAAAGCGAGCTGGGGTGATGAACCTGCAATTGGACAGATAATGTATGCGGGAGATTTTGGTGATAAGCCCATCCAGATCATCGGTGTGGTTGATAAGCTGCAAGGCGCATGGGTTAACAGTTCATATTTGGATAACAGTGTCATCTTAAACATAAACCTTGTTAATGTATTTACTAAGGTATTGGTACGCGCCGAGGTTGGCACCTTAGCTCAACTAAAAGAGGCGATTCCAGCGGCGTTGCATAAAGATAACCGTAATCGCGTTATTGAAGGTTTTACCTTGATAAGCGAACATAGAAAGCGGGTGTATCGTAATCACGAATTGATGGCTACGGTGTTGTCTATGATGGTGGTATTACTCTTGTTGATCACGTCATTAGGTTTGGCTGGGATGGTGATGTTCAACATTGAACGTCGCACTAAACAGATTGGTACCCGTCGTGCATTGGGCGCTAAAAAACGTGACATTATCAGCTTCTTCTTAGTTGAGAACTATATCATTTGCCTTGTGGGCGGTGTCATTGGCGGCCTGGTTGCGGTGCAATTAGGTCAACAGCTGATGAGTGTTTATAGCCTACCTAAACTTGAACCTATCTATCCGATAATGACAATTATGGGACTATTACTGTTGACGACTGTGGCGGTTATTTTACCTGCGCGTAAAGCGGCAAAGATCTCTCCAGCTATCGCAACAAGAAGTGTTTGATCTTAACTCGCTGAACTAGATCGAGAACCTTGGGTAAAGACAAGAGGATTAACCTTTAATTCTCTTGTCTTTTCAGTTAGTTTTAACCCCATGTCTGCAAACCTTTAACAGCATAAGAACGATACTAAGTATGGATACAATCCTCATTGTTGATGATAACCAAGCCGTGTGTAATGCATTGTCATTGATGTTAGAGCTGCACGGCTTTAACACGATCACCTGCTTATCACCAGAAGTGGCACTGGAGCTTATCTCGTTACATGAGATCTCTTTGGTGGTTCAGGACATGAACTTTACCCAAGACACGACATCGGGGGAGGAGGGCAAGACCCTTTTTTATGCCCTTAGAGAGGTGCAACCTCTGCTGCCGATTGTATTACTGACCGCGTGGACTCAACTTGAGATAGCCGTTGAACTGGTTAAAGAGGGCGCGGCCGACTATATGGGCAAACCTTGGGATGATGCCAAGTTACTCACCAGCATTAACAATCTCATCTCCATCTACACATTATCGAAAGCCAACACCCAATTGGTCAGAGTGGACAATGATCGAATGTCGGCCATCAAAGGCGCGGATTTGTGTGGCATCGTTTTTGGTAGCGGTGCTATGCAGCGATGCGTGGACTTAGCGTTGCAAATTGCGCGCTCCGATGTGTCGGTGTTGATAACGGGCCCGAACGGTGCGGGTAAAGATAAACTGGCGGACATTATCCATGCTAACTCTTCGCTTAAGAATAAACCGTTTATTAAGGTGAACGTGGGCGCATTGCCTATGGATTTGCTCGAAGCTGAGCTGTTTGGCGCCGAAGCTGGGGCGTTTACTGGGGCAAACAAAACCCGTATTGGTCGATTCGAAGCGGCCGATGGTGGCTCTCTGTTTCTGGATGAGATAGGTAACTTGCCCCTGTCTGGTCAAATAAAATTATTACGCGTGTTACAGACCGGTGAGTTTGAACGACTGGGCAGTCACCAGACTCGTAAGGTGAATGTGAGAGTATTAAGTGCGACGAATGCTGACCTTGCTGAAGATATTCGCGAGGGGCGCTTTAGGGAGGATCTTTTCTATCGCCTTAATGTTATTGAACTTGAATTGGCACCGCTTAACCAAAGGCAAGACGATATATTTCCTCTGGTGAAACACTTTATCGGAGAAGAGTTCTCATTGAATAAACAAGCCCAGCAAGCGCTAATTGCTCATGGTTGGCCGGGGAATGTTAGAGAGTTAGAAAATGCCTGTAAACGTGCAGTTATTTTAGCTAAAACCAGTGTGCTAACCCCCGTGGATTTCGGATTAAGCCCAACACTTTTGGTTGATTCGTTGCAAGTTGCTGGTGGCTGTGAACGCAGCGTGGATGCGCAAACGGCTTTCGCCCAGCCCAGTGTTAATCAGTCAGAGCATATTGATACCAGCCGTGTCGATAGCCAGCAAGTCGCGTCGAGCAATGAAGCGTTAGATAAAGCGGACATTGAAGCGGCAATAGCTGAACATGGCGGCGTCATTGCTAGAGTGGCCAAGTCGTTAGGCTTAAGCCGTCAGGCTCTGTATCGACGTATGGACAAGTTTGGTATCGATAAGTGAGGCTGTCTTGATGGCATTTATGTCCTATTTCTCTTTACGCACTAAGCTGATTTTTGGTGCGGTCTTAGCTTCGCAAGTTGGCTCGGGTTTGTCGCTATGGATGGTGATGCAGTTAATTCAGCCGCAGACCTTTATTGCCACATCAACGTTTGTTTTTGTGCTGATCTTTATGTTTTCAGGTCTCTGCGCTGGGGTAATGAGTCACTTTTTTACTCGGACATTGGCAACGAGTCTCAGTGCCCTTGAAGTGGGCTTACTTAATTTCAAAGATAACGATTTTAGTGTGACGATTCCGGTCAGTGGCGATCGCCAGTTGCAAGCGCTGACGACGCTATTCAATGACTCTGCGGAAACGTTAAGGCGGGAACGTCAGTACATCTATCAACGCGAATTGCTGCTTGATAAGGTGATACAAAGCTCACCTAATGTGATGTTACTGCTTGATGATGAACAAAGAATCATTTACGCCAACGATGCTGCTAGGCATTTGTTTAATCAAGGTCACCATATTGAGGGTTTTGCACTGCCGGACTTGATAGAGCGGGTGAGTGCCGAATTGTCTTCTGCGTTGAGCAAACCTAAAGACGGGCTATTTACCTTACCTGTGGAAGGCCAAGATGAGGATGACACTTGGCACTTGTCTCGTGGCCAGTTTATGTTAAACGGTCAGTATCATCACTTATTACTGCTTAAGCAGATGACCCATGAGCTGAATCGTCAAGAGGTGGCGGTGTGGAAAAAGGTGATACGTATTATTAGCCATGAGCTGAATAATTCGGTGGCGCCTATCTCGTCGATGGTGAATTCGGGGCGGATGCTGACCAAAAATCTTAACGACCCTAAGCTTAAGATGATCTTCGATACGATTGAGGATAGAAGCCGTCATTTGAGCCTGTTTATCTCTAACTACGCTCGTTTTGCTAAACTGCCCCAACCTAAAAAAGACAAAGTGAACTGGCGTAAACTGGTGGACCAATTAGGTCAGCATTATCAGTTTAGCCTCCTTGGCGAGCTGCCTGATGAGGGGGGGGAGTTTGATCTGATCCAGATGGAGCAAGTGCTATTGAATTTGCTTAAAAATGCTCATGAGTCAGGCACTCCAGCCAATAAGGTGACGCTAACCATTGAACCATCGAATCTATTTAGTGGCCATAACACCGCTAACGTCAGCGGATTGGATAACGAAGGTAAGGTTTATCAAGGCACTGTTATCGAAGTGAAAGATGGCGGTTCAGGTATGCCGGCTGATGTGCTTAAACAAGCACTATTACCTTTTTACTCCACAAAACAATCCGGAACCGGTCTTGGTTTGCCCCTGTGTAGAGAGATTATTGAAGCCCATGATGGCAGAATAACCCTACACAATCGTGATAGTGGTGGCTTGTGTGTGAGAGTCTTTTTGCCTTAAGGTACTTTTAAAATAAACATTGGGAGTATCAAGCAATGAAATATTTCGCCTATGGCTCAAATATGTCGATTGCCAGATTACGAGAGCGTACGCCAAGTGCTGAGCGAGTTGGCACCTTCATCTTAATTGGTCATGAGCTGCGTTTTCACAAGCTGGCCAATGATGGTTCAGGTAAGTGCGATGCTTATCAAACCAATGACTCCTTATCTCAAGTATACGGTGTCCTTTTTGACATCGATGAACAGGAGAAGCCCGCTTTAGATATCGCCGAGAGTTTAGGTCTTGGCTATGATGAAAAATGGGTGACAGTAACCAGTGAAAACGGTGAACAGTTTGCAGCGATTACGTATTACGCCATCAAGACCGCTCCGGCGCTAAAGCCTTTTTCATGGTACCTCAATCACGTTGTCATCGGCGCGCATGAGAGCCAACTCCCTGAGCCATATCTTAAGCTGATTGAGACTACCGAGTGCATCGAAGATGGTGATACTCTTCGGGATAAACGCGAGCGGGCAATGTATTAAGACTATATTGATAGACATAGTTATAGAGAGATTAAGATGAGTAAACCTGTCGAACAAAAAATTGGAAGTGTCGCTTTAGTTGTTGATAATTATGATGATGCTATTGAGTTTTACACTAGTAAATTACAGTTTGAGCTTATTGAGGATTTAGATTTAGGCGGCGGAAAACGTTGGGTATTGCTCTCTCCTCCTAATTCTACAGGGACTAACTTGTTGTTGGCGCAAGCGAGTAATGAAGAGCAGAAGAAATCTGTAGGTAACCAAACTGGTGGGCGAGTTTTTCTTTTCCTTCATACAAACGACTTTTGGCGCGATTACGAGAACATGAAAAGTAAAGGCGTTGAGTTCACAGAAGAACCTCGTACTGAAGAGTATGGCATGGTTGTCGTTTTCAAAGACTTGTATGGCACCAAATGGGATTTACTGCAGTTAACGAGTTCATAATATGAACATGAAGGCATTTTCGGAGTTGGTAGGCTTGTCACCGTATACACTGCGTTATTATGAAAAAATGGGCCTACTCAACAAGGTCCAACGTAATACCAGTGGTCATCGAGATTACACCAACAAAGATGTGGATTGGATTAATTTTGTTATTCGTCTGAAAGACACCGGAATGCCTTTGAGCAACATTTTGGACTATGCCAAGTTACGCGCATTAGGTTCGTGCACGGTGGAAGAGCGTCAGGACTTACTGGAACAGCATAAAGAAAATCTAAAAGCTCACATTGAATTGCAGCTAAACCACCTCAAAGCCCTAGAGGAGAAGATTTTTTTATATAAACAGAAAAAAGTGAGTTGACTTAGAGTTAACTCTAACTTGTAAGGTGTACTTCTAATGATTAATAGGAGTACACACATGGAAAACTCAAGATTTGTCACAGGCCTAGAACAGTTGTCTAAAATCGACGGTGAAGCTGGGCATAACGTCATACAAAGCCTGCAAGATATTTGCCCCGATTTGGCTAAGTTCACCATTGAATACCCCTTCGGCGATATCTACTCCCGACCCGCACTAGACCTCAAGTCCAGAGAAATTGCCACCATCGCAGCCCTCACTGCATTGGGTCACTGTAAACCTCAACTAAAAGTACATCTGAATGCTGCTTTGAACGTAGGCTGCACTGAAGATGAGATTAAAGAGGTACTACTACAAATGTCGGTCTACGCCGGCTTCCCCGCAGCACTAAACGGGATGTTCGCATTTAAAGAAGTACTGCAAGAGAACAAAGCGAATCAGCCTTAAAGCTTTTTAATACTTGTGGTGCAGCAAGTGAATAGAGCTAGTTACTCATCACCTTAAATGAGCAACATCGAAGAGGTAAACATCCAAGTGTGAATGCGGCTGTGACCTTCCAAAACAGGGTCGGAAATGTTCCCTTCATTTCTAGGCATTTCCCACACTGACCCATAGGGATATGGGAAATGTCTTTAAAGCGTCTGGAACGCTTAAGACCATGTGGGTCAGATGTTTTAGTAGAGACTATCGGGACATACTTGTGCCATGTCACAGAAGCATTTACATATTCGGCGAACCGCAGCTATAGATAGAAATGAAGTCATGGCTACGAACAATCGATCACATGAGATAAACGTTAGGTAAGAATACTCAAACTTGTTATTCGACAAGTCAGCAACTTTGGTTAGGACAGCCTCATCCATCCCCTAGATACTAATACCAATTCCATTAAATAAGTGATCAATTCAGAGTCACTCAGGTTTTTTAATTCAAGGCACATTGATGAAGAAATGGTTATTCCCTTTTAAGTTAATGCAAAGCAGAAGTGGAATACCTGAGAGGCTCACGTAGTGCGGCTGATGTTCAAAGCAAATGGCAAAGCCCTTTATGCTACGTTAGAGGCTTTCGATATAGAACAACTATTAGCTTCAAGCCTTCGCCTTGCCTGCAGGGCTTTGAACTCCCGCTGAAAAATCACGTTATTAGTGGAACTGGTATAAACATTCAGTAGAGGATATGTTAAACAGGTGTATCCCATTTAGATGACTAAATGAAAGCGGACAAGGAAGTATATGAAAACCAATGCTCAACTAGATAACTACATCAGGGTGATGGACTGCGTTTGTGATTATATCTATGCAAATTTGGATAAAGAACTCACAGTCGAGCATTTGAGCCAGTATGCGGGGTTTTCTAAGTTTCACTTTCATCGTCAGTTTTCTGATTACCTTGGTATCGGTATCGCAAAATACATCCAGCTTTTACGGCTAAAAAGAGCTTCTTATCGGCTCTATTTTGACCCTGAAATTAAGATTGTTGATATCGCTTTAGACGCTAAATTTGGTTACCCAGAGTCGTTCGCACGGGCATTTAAAAAAGCGTTTGATCAATCTCCTACTGAATTTCGTCGCCAGCCAAAATGGTTGGAATGGAATGAGAAATATCAATTTGGAGTCAAAACCATGGGTAAAGAACAGCAGGTTGAGCTAGTCAATTTTGCAGAGACTAAAATCGCGGTTTATGAGCACAGAGGGGCGCCTGAATTAGTTAATGAGTCTGCGGCTAAGTTTATTGCTTGGCGTAAACAAACTGGGTTATCGCCGGTGACTAAGAGTCAAACTTTCGGGTTGATCTATGAAGATCCTAAATCGGTATCAGGTGACGATTTCAGGTTTGATATTTGTGGTTCAGTACTGCATGAGGTGCCCCAAAATCCCCATGGAGTGATAAACCGCACTATCGAGCAGGGACGTTGCGCGGTGATCCGTCATCACGGCTCTCACGATGACCTCGATGCCAAAGTACACTATCTTTACGGTCAGTGGTTGCCACAAAGCGGCGAATCACTCAGGGATTCACCTTGCTTCTTTCACTATCAAAACTTCTTTCCAGAAGTGGCTGAGCATGAACTTATCACGGATATCTATCTGCCATTGAACTAAGGCTAGGGATGGTTGAAGAGGTGAGAGTCTTCGGTACTGGATAACAGCCACTTTAGCTCTCTTCAATGATGCGAACATGAGCCAATGCTACAGAGTCAGTGAGTTTTTACTGTTGAGTGTTTGCAAAATACTTTGTAAGGACTTCATTTGAACTGCTGATAATGGCTCGAACATTTGCTCATAGCATTGGTTCACATCACTTTCCAACTTGGCGTGCAGTGCCTTGCCTTTGCTACTGCTGATGATAAGTATCTTTCTTCTGTCTTTTGGGTGTGGTCGACGATATACCAAGCTGTCGTTAACCAATTTATCTACAACTTTAGTGAGTGTTGAATCGTTAGTGTGGGTGAGCTGCGATAAATCTTTCATGCTCAGACCTTCATTAGCTTCAATAAGATTGGTGAGTATCCGCCACTGCACGTTACCAAGCGTTTTTTTTCTTTGTTGTAAAGCCGACTCTAATTTTTTATCTAGAAGACGTTCATTTTGAACTAAAAGCTTCGCTAGCTCTGACTTTAAATTACTTGCAGTAGGACTCATCTATTGACCCTTACAGTGGGAGGTTCACTTCATAATAAGATATTCTACATCTGGAATAAATTATAAAGGATTATAATTTATTGAACAATAGTAAATAATCCCATAGAGTATATAAAATGAACAGTTGTTGTGTGAATGATCTGCATCAATGACTGTGCAATTGATATTCTCTTTTAGCTATGGCGGTATACTTTGAATGAAAAAGTGAGTGATCAAACCGTCAAGATTGGTGTGCTGTTGCCATTTAGTGGGCCAATCGGCCTTTGGGGCAACTCTTGTGAGGCTTGTTCTATACTGGCCGCAGCAGAACTCAATAGTTATCGAGGTATACTTGATTACAAAGTTGAACTTGAATTTATTGATGCCAGTGTAGCGCCGAGTGCCGTCGCCAAAGAAGTCTCAGCCAAGGTCCACTCAGGCGAAATATCAGCATTGGTTGGAACCCACACGAGTGATATACGTAAAGAGGTTGCTCATGCCATTCGAGGGCGAGTGCCCTACATATACACCCCAATGTATGAAGGCGGCGATCAATGCACGGGGATGTTCCTTACCGGACTTACCACAGAGCAAAGTGTGTTACCTACACTCGAATGGCTCTGTATTAATGTAAAATCTCAACGTTGGTTTTTTGTTGGAAGTGACTATGTTTGGCCTGCTAAAACTCACTCCTCCGCGATTGATTTTCTCCATTCAAGGCACCGTCAAGTTGTTGCTAACGAGCTTTTACCTCTCCATTGTAAAGACTTTTCAAGCACGCTTGATCGTATTGAACAGGAAAAGCCTGATGTTGTTTTTATTAATTTGCTTGGTGAAGGCTCAATTGATTTTAATCGACAGTTTGCTCAACGGGGTTTAGATACCCAAATCATTCGATACTGTAGCGCGATTGAAGAAAACATGTTGTATGCGATTGGTAATGAAAACAGTCGAAATTTATTTTCATCAATGGGGTATTTCGAGGGTTTAGATACCAATGAGGCTAAGAGTTTTAATAAGCTTTATTATAATAATTTTGGCGAGTTGGCACCTGGACTCAATCAGATAAGCGTTTCAAGTTATGAAGGTATTATGTTACTTGCTGACTTAGCGGAGAGAAGCCAATCTTTACTGACGAATGATATTGAGAAAACATCTATGTCGGCGGTTAATTTTCACAGCCCAAGAGGCGAAATAACCTTGTTAAATAAAAATGTCCAAGCGGATGTGTTTATTGTTCAAGCAAAAGATAATGGGTTTGTTCCTCTTCATCGTGTCGGTTATTAGCATTCTCTCTTTCTATTGTTAATCAGTCTATCCCATTAAACTTACTGAAAAAGAACACCGCTAATTTGAAGTTAACGGTGTTTTAATTCGTTTTAAAACTTCATCTCAAATGTTGCGCCGTAAGTTGACGGAGCACCGTAGCCTCTAAGTAACCAACCAAATGCAGGGAGGTCGTTGAGGTAAGTCACATACTGAGTATCTGTTATATTCTTCCCCCATAAAGAGATACGCCAATCATTTTCAGATGACTCGAGAGCAATTCTCGCATTCACGATCCAATAGTCATCAATTAAATTACTTGGTTGATTATTAACTTCTAGGTATTGCTCAGCTCTCCAACTCCAGTCACTGGCAAAAATCAGATCGTAACCATTGTTTAGATCCCACGCATATCGCGCTTGTCCGTTGTACGTGTATTTTGGGTTAAAAGCCGGACGGTTTCCTTGTAGTTGAACTTCACCAATTCCTGTTTTTAACGTGAGGTCACTTTTTAATTCAGCATCGACCCAACCCACACCTGAAGTGAGTTTCAAACCATCAATAGGCACCCATTGTAGGTCGAGTTCAGCCCCTATGGTTTCAATTTCAGCGGCGTTAATCGTGATGGGGACAGGGGAGTTAGGCGCATCTACATCAATGTGGCCATTTTGAAAGTCGTAACGGAAAATAGACCCGTTAAATTGTAGGCTTCTATTGGCTAAGGTAGATTTAAATCCGATTTCATAAGAGATTATCTCTTCGGGTTCTAAGCTCGTCAGTTCATCCTGTGTAGCAGCAAAAGCAACACTATAGCCTCCACTTCTAAACCCTGTTGAGATTGAACCGTAATACAGTATGTCCTCTTGAGGAGTCCACTCTAACCCAGCTTTAAAGGTGACGTTTTCATCCGTTCGTAGGCCGCCATCGCTAAGGTTTGCTGCGGTAGATGCGATACCTGTGATGGTGACGGGCTGCTCTTTACCATTGATAGATTTCAGTCCATCTCCTTTATAAGTTCCGCCTGTTAGATTTGTTTGTTCCCAGCTGTAGCGAACACCACTAATTAACCTTAATTCTTCTGTTAACTCATTCTCTATGTGTGCAAATAACGCGACAGCATCGACTTTTTGATTGTATTTTGAGTAATTGTTTAGCCCATTAAATGGCAAATAAGCCGTTAAATAATCTGCGTTATCAAAGTCGTCATGTTCATAGAATAATCCAACAATGTAATTCCAATCGTTATGATCAAAATCCGACGCTAATCTGAATTCTTGAGTAAACTGCTTAAATTCGGTGTGCCAATAAACTTCAACAGAGGTCACAGGACTACCATCAGAATCTTCGCGTTGATCTTGGCTGAATTGTTCATAGGCCGTTATAGAAGAAAATAATGCATTATCAAGCTGGTGCTCTACTCTGACTAAACCCCCTAAACTTTCATTATCGACATCGAAACTAAGATTATTTTGAGTAGTATAAGGATCATTTTCTCCAGGATAGTATTGGCTGACATCTTGACCTGGATTGAAAATAAGATCTAACCCACGTAAGCAATTAGCATTGTCACCTTGTACTGTTCCATTGAGGTATTCAGGGCAAAACCCACTGCCATCGGGTAGCGTATTACCGACCCCTTCATAGGGATGCAGTTCAGATTTGTCCTTACCATAGTGTATTGAAAGCAAAGCGGATGTTCCTTCATCATTTTCCCATAAAAGTTGACCACGAACGGCTTTTTCTTTTACAGCCCCCTCATCATCTTGACGAGTAGTATTGTAGTAATAGCCCTCACCTTGTTCTGTGATATACATGGAGAGTCTTCCGGAGAGGTTTTCAGACAAAGGCCCTGAGATAAAGTTTTCTGTGGTGAACGTGTCATAGTTGTCATAGCCAATATTGACCCCAGCTTCAAAATAGGAGGTCGGTTTGTTGGTGAAAAAATTAACAGCTCCGCCAGTCGTGTTCCGACCAAAAAGATCCCCTTGGGGGCCTTTAAGTACTTCGACATGCTCAATATCAAACAGTGTCATTCCTGTCATAAAGCCCTTACTCATGTAAACTTCATCCACATGAACTGCAACGGGGGCGTCAAGATTGGAGGTAAATTCGTTTAAACCTAATCCTCTTATATTGAAAAAGTTATTGCCTAGCCCGTAATTGACCTGCACATTTGATACGTTTGCAGCAACATTAACGACATCGGTTACACCTAACTCTTTTAGTTGATCTTCACCAAATGCAGCCATAGTGATACCGACTTTTTGTAATGGCTGAACTCTTTTTTGAGCTCTGACTTCAATAACTTCAATTTCCGAATCATCACTTAAGACAGGAAATATAGCGAAAGACATTGAGATTATTAGTGTTAGATTTATTAATCGATTCATAATATTCATCATTCCTTTTATTTGTTTATTGTTAGAATAACTAGCGAGTAAACATTGAACATTTAGGCTATGGAGAGGCTAAACGGATTTCCAATCAATGCTTTGCTCATAAGCTTGCGCAGCACGATATAACGTCGCTTCATCAAAATGATTGCCTACTAACATCATTCCGACGGGTAAACCGTTCCGCATTCCGCAAGGTATAGATAAAGCTGGGTGACCAGTTGTATCAAAGGGGCAGGTGTTACCGATCATTTCAAAGGCACGTTGGACATGCAGAAACTCATCATCGTCAGTAGTAGGAATAAGAGGGGATTGCATGGGGGTCGTTGGCATGACTAAAATGTCAAAGTGCGACAGGAGTTTGTTGTATTCGTCGGTTAAGCGACGACTTAGATTCTGGGCTTTTGCATAATAATGACCGTTATATTTCTCAAGCATGTATTGACCAGTTAACAAGCAAGACTTTAGATTATTTGGCAGCTCATTAGCACGCATGCGCCAACTTGAGTGACGGTCAATTAAACTGGTGCTGTACAACCCTTTCCAGCCTAGCCCCATACCATTACGGATCATCATTTGATCGGTTAAACCTTCTAATGCTATCGCCAGCCAGATGGATTGCCCTATGTTGTGCCAAGGAGTCGATACTTGATCAACACTTGCACCAAGTTTAGAAAATACATCGACGGCATCGAGTACAGCTTTATCTACATCACTTTCTGATTCTGGACGGTTAAACCCATCAGTGAGAATACCTATTTTCAAATCGTTAATATTAGATTTTAAACCAACAAGATAGTTATCTACTTCTTGTCTGTACTGCCTTGGATCGAGTCCGTCATGACCTGCTATGGCTTGCAAGAGTTTGGCATTGTTCTCTACATTGTTGGTGATAGGTCCTGCATTATCGATAGTATTTTCAATGGGCATGATCCCACTGTAAGGCACTAGACCCCAAGTTGGTTTCATGCCAACGCAACCAGACCAAGAGGCGGGGATTCTAATCGAGCCACCTTGATCGCACCCTATTGCCATCTCAACTTCGCCTGCGCCGACTAAGGCACCACAACCTGAAGAAGATCCCCCACTAGAGTGCAGTGGGTTGTAAGGATTTTTGACTGGATTCTTACTGTTGGTGTGACTTCCTCCAGACAAACAGAAATATTCACAGTGGGCTTTGCCAATAATTTCGCCGCCAGCGTTGAGGATTCGACTCACTATTGTTGCGTCAAACTCAGGAACATATCCCTGCAATGTCGATGCTCCGTTCATCATCGGCACCCCAGCAAGGAAAATATTATCTTTTAAAACAACTTTACATCCTTCTAGCAAACCTGATTTTGAGCCTTTGATTGAGACTTTACGATGCCATGCGTTAAGTTCATTTTCTTCCGGTTCGGGTTCGTAACCACTGGTGCGTGGATAGGTCACATCAGGAACATAATCAGGAAGTGAATCAATGAGTTCATAAGCAGCAAGGTTGGGCTGTAATAAAGAAAAATGTAATTCCAAATCTGAGTCAGATAAGTCCATAAAGAGACTTTTAGCGATCAAATTTAACTCATCTAAAGTAGGACTTTTAATTGCCATTGTTTTTATCCTTGGTCTAATTTCAAAGTACTAACGTATAGCTATGATGTTAATTGTGTCAAGAAAGATATTACATGTCGGTATATTCTACTTTGAGAATAAATGTTGCGTTTTACAAGCAAGTTTTATAAGTTATAAACTTGTTAGATAGCTGAGAGGAACACAAATGAAGCAGGGCTTAACGAAACAAAGCTACAGGGAGGGGGAGAGTCATGTGGGCTTTCTCAATAGTACGATTGGGCAGGCATTTGATCGCATCGCTTTACAATCTCCAGATGAGAAAGCCCTTGTTGTTAAGCATCAAAATATTTCTTGGAGTTATCAGCAATACCATCAAGAAGTGACTCAATTCGCCGCAGGATTAATCAAACTCAATGTGGCACCGGGTGAAAGAGTCGCTATTTGGGCCCCTAACTGTGTGGAGTGGTGTATCGCTCAGTTTGCCACCGCTAAAATAGGCGCGGTATTGGTTTGTATTAATCCTGCTTATCAGATTTCAGAACTCTCCTATGCACTTAAAAAGGTGGGTTGTAAGGTGCTAATTACAGCTACAAATTTTAAGTCAAACGATTACCTTGAAATGATTGAAAAGATAGTGCCAGAGCTCAAGTTTTGCGCGCCAGGAGAAATTGTTTCTGAACATTTCCCGCTGTTGAAAAGCATCATTCAAATGGGGAATCACAATCGTGCAGGTATGTTCCGCTTTGATGAGGTTAGTGAATATTACACCGAAGCTTTAATTGAAAAAGTGATTAACCTTAGCGAGATCTTGTCGCCTGATGATGCGATTAATATTCAATTTACAAGTGGTACAACTGGCGAACCTAAAGGGGCGACGTTAACCCACCGAAGTATCTTAAATAATGGTTTTCAAGTAGGGGAAAAAATGCGGTTAAGTCCGGAGGACAAGTTATGTATTCCTGTGCCTCTATATCACTGTTTTGGTATGGTTATGGGAAACTTAGCTTGTATTACTCATGGCTGTACCGCTGTATTTCCCAGTGATTCATTTGACCCCGTTGCATGTTTAGAAGTGATAAATGATGAGCAATGTACAGCGCTTCATGGTGTTCCGACTATGTTCATCGCCATGTTGAATGAACCTAAGTTTAGGCAATATAACCTGTCGAGTTTACGCACCGGTATCATGGCTGGGGCGTTATGCCCAATAGAGGTGATAAAAAAAGTGATCGATGATATGAACATGAAACATGTGCTTATCGCCTATGGTCAAACAGAAACGAGTCCCGTTAGTCATATGACAGACATCAATGATGCTATTGAAAAACGCGTGTCGACGGTAGGAAAAATTGGTCCAGGTTTAGAAGTAAAAGTAATTAATCAATGCGGTGATATCGTTCCTATAGGGGAGCAGGGTGAGATATGCATTCGTGGCTATGCTGTCATGAAAGGTTATTGGGAGGATGAGCAGAAAACAAAAGAAACGATCACTGAAGATGCTTGGTTACATTCTGGTGATTTGGGTGAAATGGATAGCGATAATTACTTAAAAATTACTGGGCGGATGAAAGATATGATTATTCGTGGTGGTGAGAATGTTTATCCAAGAGAAATTGAAAACTTTTTATACACACACCAGAGCATTTTAGATGTGCAGGTTTTTGGGATCAAAGATACCAAGTATGGAGAAAGTGTTTGTGCATGGATTATATGTAAAAAAGGGAGAGCATTGACTGAAAAGGAAGTACAGGATTATTGTAGAAATAGCATTAGTCATTTCAAAATCCCTGAGCATATCTCTTTTGTCTCTAAATTTCCTATGACGGTGACCGGAAAAGTTCAAAAATTTGTGATGAGAAATATGATGGAAAAGCGTCATTAGCTTACTGGGTTAAATCACTTATTTTTGTTTGAACAGTGCAGGGTTATGTGACAGAGACCTACCTCATGAGGTAAAGAGGTAGGCCATTCAGCTAGGAACGGTGAGTTATGGCAAGCCTTCTGTTTCCTAGACACTTTTATCTTTTTAATTATTACGTTAATTTTTTTGAGGTGCTGACTCTACTTGTGCTGTAGACGCCTCTTTTGCTAAGGCGCTAGCTTGCTCTTCAGCAACAACTTCAGTTTCCCAAACCAAATCTGGTAATTCTTTAAGTGCAAATTGAAGTGCACTTGAGTCTGAGGATGCTCCGACTTTTCTATTTGCCCAAACAACCTTACCAGCAGTTGTTTCAACTAAAGCAACGTCAATAAAAGAACCTTCGGTAGCTTGAATCGGAATGACAGCTCCCAAAGTCAATACTCCAATTAATACGCTAGAGGTTACATCTTTTGCAATCACACCTTTTGATTTTTCAAATGAGCGAAAATGCACTAATAGAGCTGATTCAGCCCCCGTTTTTTCTGCAATAATGTTTAGTACGCTACCAAGGTTAGTTTGAAAGTTAGCTTTATCTTTCTCTCCCACTACTCCCTTTTTATACATGTCTTTTTTTGAGATATCCCAGGCTTCGCGGGCCTGAGTTAAGGCATAAGCAAACTCTTCATCATTTTCAGCTTCTTTTTTGAAATCAAAATCGATAACTTTCAAGTTTTCAGCTTCTAACTTAGCCTTTGCAAGTGCATGAATTTCAGCTTGAATTATTTTTTCCTTATCAACTAACTTTTCGTTATCACCATCAAATACAATTAGTTCTACGTCTACGTCTGCAGGGATAATGACTACAGATTCTATGTTTCGAGCAACTTCTTGAAAATCTTCATGATGCCTAACTGTTGTTTGAGCACAACCGCTTAACCAAGTTAAAATGCTTAGTAATAGCAGACTCTTAATTATTTTTATCATTTTTAAACTCCCTTTAGATACTATCTCTTAGTGATTCAATATATCGACGGTCTCGAATGCCATCTGTTTTTAAATACTTGTTAAATAAATATTTTGCTTTTTCTTTTTCATTTTCAGCAAGCGCCAACATTCCTAAGCCACGATAGCTTAGGGTAAATGTTTCATCTATAGCGATAGCTTTTTCGTAGCTCTGTTTGGCACTGTCGAGATAAGCAATATGATTCTCTCGAAGCAAAGCCTTTAGTTGCTCATCATTTTTTTGATCATATAACCAAGAGTACTCTTTCGCAGCGGCTTCAAATTCTTGTACTTTTAAGCGATTTACTTCCCCTAAATAAAAATACAACATTGCATTTTTGGGGGCTAATTCTAGTTCCTGAGAAATAACATCTTCTGCCAATTCAAATTGTTTGTTTCTTATTCTTATATCAATGACTTGCTTTGCCAATTCAGCTCGAAATATTTGATAGTTTTCAATTGCTGGTTCTGACGTCGATAGATTCCATTGATGCTGTTCAACCCTTTGATAGTAAGTATCAATTCTATCTTCAATGCTGTCATGAGAGCCCCATATGGAAGAGCTTTCTTTAGCATGTTTGACCTGTTTTAACCGCCTAATGGCTTCCGCCCCTTCATTTAGGTTTATGTTTGTTTGTGCAATAATTTTCATCGCTTCGTAATCAGCTTCGTCTTCGGTTTCACGACTAAATGAAGCTAAATCATTCAAGGTTGCAAAATAAATAATATTAGTGCCCATCAAAAACATGTTTACAACATGCGAAGAAGCAATGGTATTTTTACTTGAGATGGTTTTTAAAAGGCCATGACGTTTAACAACGTGGGCGATTTCATGGGCGATAACAAAAGCGAGTTGTTCTTCAGACGCGAGTTTAGTAATAAGTCCTACATTGAGATAAATATTACCATTGGGCAATGCGCTGGCATTAACGGAGGCATCTTTTAAGATGTAATAATTGAGCTTTATTTTGGGATGGTTAAAGGCAGGTGCCAATGTTGAAGCAATACTTGCTACATAATTATTAGCTGCGACATTTCGAACTATTAATCCTTTTTCGACAAGTTCATCATGCGCCCGCTGTGACTTTCTCAGCAGCTTTTCCTCTTCAGGCGATTGTAAAACCGGCGAATTCGTTGTTAAAGGTAATACATCTTTAGTTTTAGTTGTGGACGTACAAGCCGTTGTTAATAGCAATCCGCTTAATAGCGCTAGTTTTTTTCCATTCATGATCGTTGTTCTTATTTTTGTTTTTAGCCTGTTAAGGGACGATGCGAACAAGATAAATGTAACAGAATGGTTGCTGGTATGTAATGTGAATTTAATGTAAATAATGTTGATGACTTAAATTAATTTATGTCTTTTATCATGCATAATATTTTTTAAATTTAAAATCAATCGGTTACTTTTAAGACGGGAATTATACACAAAGATCTTATCACTTGAATTAACGCATTTTAGGAAACTGGACGCTGGTTAACTAGTGTGGCCAGCGTTAATTAGGTTTAACTCCGATTTAGACATTCAACATTCGCTATCCGCAAGGTTATCTTTGATGTCTAGAATGAAGATCCTGGTTGAGACAGAAACTCTAACTCATCAGCTGTGGAGGAGCGCCCTAAGATCTGATTTCTATGGGGGTAACGGCCAAAGCGGTCGATGATCGCTTTATGTCTCTCTTCAAAACTTAAACTCACCTGTGCAGCTTCACGTTTAAATAGCACCATTGCGATTTCATGTATCTTGGCCGATTCACTGTGCATATAGGGCATAAACAGAAAGGGGACGTATGTGGCGTTAATCTCCTGATCTACCTTAAATGCGACCGCTTCTTGGGCTAAGACTAATGCCATAGGATCCGCTTCGAAAGCTTGGGGGGTATCGCGGTAGATGTTACGGGAGAACTGATCTAATACAATTATCTCGGCCAATCGCCCCTGTGGTGTCGCACGCCAGTGATAGAGTTCGCCAGCTTTGGCTTGCTCAAGTAGTGGACCGAAACTGGTGCGAAGTTGCTCATCAAAGTCATGGTCTTTAACCCAATGACATTTAGGGTTTATCTCTTCAAACCAAAAATTGATGATGGTTTCGGGTGTTATAAGCTGTGTTGGTAATTGCTTATTGGAATTCAAGAGTACTCTCCTTTATTTCATATCTTCAGGCTGTTGGACTTGGCACTTACCCTGATAAGTAATAGCCATTTATATCCAGTTATTAGGATTATTTACTGTGATAGCAAGGGCTCGTTCGGCGATAACTCGAGCATCTTCAACTGGCATATAGGGGATGGTTTGGGTACCACTGGCTAGACCCAGCTCGAGATTGGCAACGCCACGCTTGCGCTGACCTTTTGTTTGGGTGATTGCCACATGTTGCACCTTTATAAGGGAGATTAGGTGCCAAGACTGGCCTAATACCCCAGTGTGTATCCAGCAAGTATCGTCGTTATATAGGTAACCCCATTGACGATATCTTAAGTACAGGCCGGCAGTGAAGGAAAATCCTGCGACCCACAACATTTCTGTCATGGGGTTGAGCCCCATACCAATTGTATTCACAGCAGGGATAATAAGTGGGAGCAGAGCTCGGCGCCAAAACCAACCTATGTGTATTGGATTATAGTTAGTGGGCAGTACTTTATTGATGCTCCCGGCACCGTTAATCGCTGGCATTAAGTCAGTAATTTCTTGCCTATTCATGCTGGGGATCAACATATGCTTTTTCGCTTTTTGTTCGACCTCAGTTCCTTTGACTTGTTTAAAGCTAAGAGTCCAGAGCTTTAACAGTCGAGCTACTATCGGTTGAGAAAAACGAACGACCTGAACTCTGCGCAGTGCCAGTGCATCATTTTGTTTGGCGATGATACCGCCAGTTCTATGCAGGGTTTTACCACTTAGACTTAAGCGATAAGGATAATATTTAAGTACCGATGCGGCCATGGATATCAAAGACAGAAGCAGGTAAAAACCGATAACAAGAGTGGTAATTAACAGGATTTGATTGAGCAAGTTGTTGTCAATGGCTAAGTAATACCAATCCAGTGCATTTTTGGCAACTTGAGTTTGAACGACATCACTCCAATCAAATTGGCTTAAAATAGGGCCCGCGATAATGGAAAACCAAAATAGGTTGTTTTGATATAAACCGAAAAGAAGCAGGTCTTTAACTCCCTTGTCGACTAAGGTTTTTTCCTGAGGTTCAAGGCTGTCGTTTGCGATTGACGGTGAGCTAGATTTTGTTGAGTGTGATGCCGTTAAGCCGACGCTAGGCAGAATGTCGGAAACCAGATGTTGCTTTATCTCCATGGCTCTTTGATAGCTTACCGCTGCCAGTACAGCTTCATCTTCTTTCGATCCTGCGGTTTCGACCACTAAGCTGTAGAGCCCCATAGGTCTGAAGTAGAGGGGCTGCTCAAGTCGCACGTTTTGTATTTTACTTAAGGGGATCTCATTGGCTTTCTTGAAAATTAATCCGTGTCGAACCCCGAGCTTGTCATCAAATAAACGATAACGAAACATGGCCCATTGCACGATGGCGTATGTGATGACGACTGTCACTACGGCCGCTGCGCCTACGATAAACCATGGCGAGTCAAAGCCCTTTTGCCAGCCAGTATACACAAACGGAATAATGGCATAGCCATTACTTAATACTTGCCGAATCGTATTGAAGATATAGCTGACAATTGACCATGGAGATAGGCCTGACCATTTTACGGTTGAAGCTTGTGAGTTAGTGCTTGTCATTATCAGCGGACTTTTCTGTGTTACTTGCAATCTTATTGTCGGTGTCTGTTTGGTTCTCAAGTTGGGAGTCGTCAGATTTTTGTTGTTGATGTTGCTCTACAGAGGGGATTTCAGCCGCATTAACACTCTCGCTTTGATATGCCTCACTAAATTCTTGTTCGCTGTTTTGATTCGCTTCAATTGATAAAGATTCGCCGCTTTGTGACGCTTTCCCCGCCATGCTCAGCAGGTGTTGTCTCAGTTTCTCAGCGGTTTTACTTTCTAAGCCGGGGAGTTCAATCTCGGCGCTGCCACTACCAGCGCTAAAGCATTTTAGGGTTTTAAGGCCAAACTTTCGCTCTAGTGGACCTTGAGAAAGACTGATGTGTTGTAAGCGTGTGTAGGGGAGTGAGACACGCTTGAACCAGACGATCCCTTTTTGCAGCAAGAGCTCATGATCGCAAACACCATAGGCAATGGATTTTGCGTGGCTGACTCTGATCCAGATAATAAAAGTGGCGATAAAAAACATGCCCGGAATGATAACAGCCATGATAAGCAGTGGGATTTCAGCACCGATGAACAGAAAACTCGACATGGCAGTGATAAAGAATAGGGCCACTGCGCCAGTTTCGATTAAAATCTGGGTGACATAGCGGCTCTCAATCGGGGTCAATGGTATTTGGTCGAAGCCTTGCCAATCACGCTCTGGGAGTGGTTTATGAGTGATATTTTCTGGCTTTAGTTCCATTTCCGGTTGCGCTGTTACAGAGTTTACTGGCTCAGGCATAATCGATATCCATTTTTTATTATGTGACTGACTATATCAGCAACTTGTGTTGTAGCTCTAGAGGTAGACATATTTCCCTACAATTAAATGAAAATTGGAAGTTTATTCAAGATTCGCCAAAGTAAGCACTGCTTGCTGTCGGTTGATGACACCGAGTTTCTGAAACAGATTTTTAAGGTGAAACTTCACCGTGTTTTCTGAAATTCCCATAGCGAGACTGATCTGTTTGTTGGTAAACCCTTTAGAGAGTAAGGGGCAGATCTGTTGCTCCCGTGATGAGAGATCCCAAGGGGTTTTCTGGGTGTTATGGGATTTTTTGAGTTCTGATATCAACCAAATGAGCAAAGTTTTACTCATCTGATTGATGTCACTCTCATCGATATTCAGATTGAGCTTAAGCAGTAGTGCCTCTATTTGGTGAGGCAGTTCAAAGAAGACCTGTTTACAGCCTATATCGGCGGCTAAGTTGAGCATTTCTGTCACTAAGCTGAGTGCTTTTTTTTCATCTCCTGTGGCACTTTGGACTAAGCAGTGAATCCCAAGGGCTTTGACCTGATCTATTTTTTGTTTATTTTTTTGAGCAATCTCATTGAGTTTTTTACTGTAGGAGAGTGCTTGATTACTCATGTTGCGTGATAAATAGTGCTTGGCGATGACGTAATAATATTCACTGATTACAAACCACATAGGCTGTGGATCTTGCCAGTAAGGCTCTCGAATGATTTGGCTGTTTAATTGGTTAAAGGTATCGAGGTTACAAAATTTATCGGTGACCTTTAAACGCAGTACATCGAGCAGTTTTTCCAGTCTCACCAAGTGTCTCGACTGAGCCACTTGGTAGCCTCTTTGAAGATACCGCTGGCATTCGTTGTGATCATCGTGGGCGATCGCAAGATTGATGGCCAACCTAAAACTCACCGCATAAATGTCATGCCAGCAGTCTTTACTTTCGAGTACTTTAATGCCGCTTGCGAGCAACTCTTGTGCTTTGTCTATCTGGTAAACCTGGTAATGGATATCGGCTTTAAGGCAGCTCGCCATGGATTGTAACCCGCTATCTAAACCAAGGTGTTCTTTGGCCATTTGGCTGGCTTGTTTAAATAAACTCAGGGCTTCATTCAGTTGACCTCGATAAGCCAAACTTTGCCCTTGATGAAAAATATTGTAGTTAATGCCTACCCAGCAATTGGCCAGTTGCATCTGCTGATGGCTGGCCAATGCAGCAGACTCAGCATCATCAAACATCCCCAACTGGTTATGGATAAGCCCGAGCCCTGCGAGTACTATGCCTCGACCCAAATGGTCATTATCTTTAAGGGACTTGAGTAACTCGGTTAACGATTCAACGAGTTCACTGTTGGTGCCTCGGTCTAAATACAGGTCAATCAGCATTTTAATAATGGTAAAATCACGAGAATGACTTGAGCTGGGTTTGTTCTGTAATTGGTATTCGTTGAATAGGGTAAAAGCGAGCTCGTAGGCGATAGAGGCTTGATTTACTTCACCCAGCTTTAAGTATAAATAACACTGTATTAGCCCTAAGGTCGGGGAGTTTGTTATCTGCTCACGATTAAATTGGCTTAAGAGTGATTCTACATAACCAATACCGTGGGTTAATATCAACTCCCAGCCTCCAGCTGACGCTATTTGTGCGACGGCTAATTCAATGTGATTTGCACGAATATACTGGTTAACGGCTTCTTCAAAGTAGTCATTGTTGGCGTAGTATTTGGCGGCTTTACACCTTAAGTCTCGACAGGTTTGCTCTCCCACCTCCAGCAGTAGCCGTTTTTTTAGAAAGTCAGCAAACAGATGGTGATAACGAAAGAAACCTTGCTGGCTATCAATGGGGATCACCAAAGAGCTAAAGGGGATGATTTGCGACATTAAATGAGCTGAGTTTTCAATCTCACACACATCATTGGCAATTAATGGATCAAATCTGTCTAAGAGTGAGGTGTGCAATAAAAAGCGCTGAACTTCAGGCTCTAGCTTATGGTAGATCTGCTCAGACATATAGAGATCGAGAATATCGATGGATTGCGTGAGCAGACTGGTGAGCGCAATTTCTGGGTGTTGCTGATGAAAAATGGCGATCAACTGCATCGCGACTACCCAGCCCTCAGTTTTTTGATGAAATGCCATTATTTCACTTTGGCTGAACAGCTCTCCATAGAGCTGAATCGCTTCATCAATACTGAGCTTAAAATGCTCTGGTTGCAGCATTAACATCTGCCCACTGGCGAGTAGATTGCCTATCTCTAATCTTGGTTGTATTCGGCTGGCAATAATCAGTTGTAGTTGCTGGGGGCCGTACTGCAAAATTTGATTGAAAAAATGCAAAATTACTTTGTCTGATAGAAAATGGAAGTCATCAATAAACAGATAAACAGGCTGATTAATCTCATGCAAGATGGCCATAACGTCGATAAAAAAGGATTCATAATCTGTGTTGGCTGAGATGCTGCTTGCCCGATTAATCAATTGTTTATCGGCGATATTATGATGAACCAATGCATGGCAAAAGATATTAAAAAAACGGTTGGGTTCATTATCTGAAGGATCAATGGCAATCCAGATAACTTGGGCATTATCTTGCTTTGTTAGAATCTCAAAATATTGCGAGAGCAGGGTTGATTTACCGTAACCAGCAGGACTGACAGCAGTGATTAAAGCCTTGGTGCTTGCTTGAGTAAATTGCTCAAGCAAAGCGGTTCTCATCGACAGTTTTATCTGTTGTTGAGGCGGTTTAAACTTCTGTATCAGAAAGCTAGGTGTTGGTCTTTTTGGCAAACCTTTGTTCCCTTTTCTTATTATTATCTATTCTATTAAATACTAAAAACCCGTCGAAACACACTTACCCACTCATAACTACCCGATAGGGTAGTTTTTATCAGAATGTCTGACTGGCTACCCTTTCTCTTTATTGAACAAACCTTAGCGGATTGCAACACTTTAGTCACATTTGAACGTGAACAAAGCAGATCGATAAGGGGGAGAGATGACCATATATTCAAAAGTCCTGACCGTAACATCACTACTAACAGCGTCATTAGTGAGCTTTTCACTGCAAGCAGCAGAGAATGAGTCCCAAGAAGCTGATGTAAAAGAAACCGACTTGCAAGAAAACAGCATGGAGGTGATTGAGGTTACCTCTAGGCAACGTAAAGAGAATATACAAGAAGTGCCAATGTCTATCACCGTCTTTGGTGAGCAAGATATTGAAGATTTAGGCATAGAGCGCGCAGCCGACTTTATCTCGCTTACGCCAAACATGACTATGGTTGAGGCGCAAAATGCGGGTACTAGCTTTATCACTATCAGGGGATTAACCCAAGTTCGAAATGGTGAGTCACCGGTTGCGATTTCGGTTGATGGGGTATTGCAGATTAGCCCTAATCAATTTAACCAAGACCTTTACGATATTGCGCAGATAGAGATCCTAAAAGGGCCACAAGGGGCGCTTTATGGCCGCAACGCGATTGGCGGGGCAATCAATATCACCACCAAAGCCCCTACAGATGAGTTAACGGGTTACGCCGAGTTAGATATTGGTAACGGTGGATTAAAAGCCTTGTCTGGTGCGGTAAGTGGGCCAATGACGGATACGATAAATTACCGTATTACCGCCTCTTACAAAGACTTTGATGGCTTGATTGATAATGTTTATTTGAACAAGAAAGTCGATTTTCAAAGTGATAAAAACATCAGAGGTCGCTTTATATGGGAGCCCAGTGATGATTTCTCCGCTGATTTACGTATCGCACGAGGAGAAACAGAAGGTGGCGCTGTTAACTACATTTACCAGCCTCTGCATGGCATTAATGATGCGAATGACACTAGCTCAAAGATAGAAGCGAATAACGTTGGTGAGAATGATCGCCAAATCACCTCTGCATCGCTAAAGCTAGATTGGAATATCTCAGATGTGACCGCAGGTTTAATCCTCGCAGCCGATGAATTAACTGAATTTCTATCGGGTGATCAGTTTCCCTATAGTCGTAATATCTCAGCCACATCACCTTTTGGGCCCAATGTATTCGACGGCGTGCAAACTCAATATTTAGACACCAGTTCCCAGAGTGCTGAGCTTAGGTTTACCTCCGATGATGACAATGATTTTCGCTGGATAGCGGGTCTTTATTACTTGCAGACAGATCGTTTTATCTCATCGTTTAATGGTTTAGATCTTGGTAAAGGGATCCCTCGAGTTGAGAAAACACCGCCTATTAATGATGATATTAGTCCTGCAACGGTCTTTTTAGCCGACAACAACAATAACCAAGCTTATGCGTTATTTGCTCAATTTAATTATGACTTAACGGATACTCAAGAGTTGAGTGTGTCAGGGCGTTATGATTCTGATACTCGAGAGCAAACCAACCGTGCTCCAGTGAAATTTGATGCTAATTCAGGTCAAGTGCGCGAAAAAACCTTCAGTAAGTTCCAGCCTAAGGTGTCCTATGTGTACACCGGATTACCCAATATAAATCTTTATGCCAATTTTTCAGAGGGCTTCAGAAGCGGCGGCTTTAACCAAAGTGGTGTAGGCGCACTTGCGGCAACCGCAGGACTAGAGGGCGTGAGCGATCTCTATAAAGCGGAAGAGTCGAGCAACTTTGAGGTGGGCATAAAAGGTCTCTACCCGGATATTTCAACTCGTTTTAATGCCTCACTTTTTAATACCAGTATCGATAACCAACATTACTTTGTGTTTATCGGCTCTCTAGGGGCACAGGTGTTGACCAATATTGATGAGGTTTCACTGATTGGTGGTGAGTTTGATTTCAAAACCTCAGTTCATGAAAACATCGATCTGTTTGGCTCGTTTGGCATGACGCAAAGTGAGATTAAAGCCTACAGCTTAAATCCGGGTGATGTGGGAAATAAGGCACCTTATGTTCCTGAATATACCATCAACTTTGGTACTCAACTTCACGCTGAACTCTTCAGCGGTTGGCTCTCAACCCTGACGCTAGATTGGGAGCAAAGAGGTAAGCAGTATTGGGATCCATCTAATAGCAGTCCCCGTGATGCCATTAACTTGGTGAATGCAAGATTAGGGTTCAACCGTGATGAAGGCGATTGGAGCGTTAATCTTTGGGCCAAAAACTTAGGTAATGAAGAGTACTTAGCTGAGTGGGTATTAGGTGGTTTTGCTCATCCAGCTCAAGAGCGCACATTTGGTATCGAACTGCGTTGGAACATGGAGTAAACATGATGCCTTTTTTACCGAGTGAACTGGCTAACACTGTTAAAGACAAGCCAGCCAGTGACGTGTTTAGTGCTCTCAATCAGGAGCTGGCTAAGCACTATTCCATCAGGTTATTCACCTTAACCTTGATCGATCATCAAGGTCAGTTAGCTAAACGAATATATAGCTCAGCGCCGGCTCAATATCCTATCGGCGGCTATAAGCATATTGAAGACAATAGCTGGAGTACGCAGGTGCTTGAAGTGGGGGAGCCCTTTATCGGCAATACCGAGAAAGCGCTGGCAGAGGTCTTTTTTGATCATCAGCTTATCGCATCAATGGGTTTAGGGGCGGTGATTAACTGGCCTGTCATTGTTGAGGAGAAAGTCATTGGAACCGTGAATATTCTCTCCAGTGAAAATGCATACCTCGATTGCGACTTTGCTCAGTTTGAAGCGCTGTATAGCTGGTTCGTTATCGCCTTTTTATTGCCTGTTTTAGAGGAGGGCTCTTCATGAAAGACTTACTTACGAAAGGCATAGCTATGAAAGATAAAGTCTTTGTTACCACTGATGTGGGGGGAACCTTTACGGATCTAGTGTATTTAAGTGAAGATCCTAAAACTGGGAGACAGCAGCTAAAAACCGCCAAGGTCGATACGACTCCGCCAAATTTTGAGCAGGGTGTATTGAATGTCATGGAAAAAGCTAACGTCGATGTTAACCAAATTGACGTGATGGCCCATGGTACGACGGTGGTTATTAATGCCTTAACAGAAAGAAAAGGGGCGAAAACGGCGCTGATCACCACCCAAGGTTTTAGAGATGTATTGGAGATAGGTCGAGGAAACCGACCTGACTTCTTTAATCTTAATTACCAAAAGCCAATCGCTTACGTGCCTCGTCATTTAAGATTTGAAGTTAACGAGCGCATTAATTATCAAGGTGAGGTCACTCAAGCTTTAGGTTTACTTCCTTTGGCGAACATCATTAAGGAGTTAGAGGATAATCAAGTTGAAGCGGTGGCTATCTGCTTACTGAATGCCTATAAAAATCCACAGCATGAAATCGCCCTGTCCAATGCGATCACGGCATTAACGGATAAGTTTGATGTTATCTGCTCTCACCAAATATCCCGTGAGTGGCGGGAGTATGAGCGCACAAGCACCACTGTGTTGTCAGCGTATGTGCAGCCTATTGCATCACGATACTTAAGCCGATTACATCATGGGCTACTGGAAAAAGACTTTATTGGGCAACTCTATGTGATGCAGTCAAATTGCGGTGTTGATACTTTAAAATCTGCACAGCAAATTCCGATCACCATGGTGGAGTCTGGCCCTGCCAGCGGGATCTGGGGAGCGGCGGAGCTGGGTAAAATCATCAATGAGCCCAACCTTATCGCCTTAGATATTGGTGGTACTACAGCCAAATGTGCACTGATTAATAATGGTGAAGTTAAGATCACTTCAGATTATTACATCGAGAGAAGCAATGTCTCAGCGGGTTATCCGATCATGGTGCCAGTGGTTGATTTGGTTGAGATCGGTAATGGTGGTGGCTCGATTGCTTGGGTCGATGATTTTAATAAACTCCATGTCGGGCCCCAAAGTGCGGGTGCATCTCCAGGACCTGTTGCCTATGGCAGAGGGGGCAAAGCTGCCACAACGACAGATGCCAACCTTGCTCTGGGGCGTATTAACCCTGAGTTCTTTTGTGGTGGAGAGTTAAAAGCCGATATGGCGAGTGTGCAAACTTCACTTGAGGAGATCGCCAAACCATTAGGGATCTCCAGCCAAGATGTGGCACGTGGCATTGTGCGAATTGCAAATAACAATATGGTCAACGCCCTTAAGTTGGTGTCGGTGAATCGTGGCCATGATCCACGAGATTTCACCATGGTGGCATTTGGTGGCGGTGGGGCGATGCATGCAGCGGCATTAGCGGCTGAACTGGGTATTAAAAAGCTGATTATTCCTGCTACTGCAGCAGTGTTCTCCGCTTGGGGGATGATGATGTCTGACATTCGTCGAGACAGATTATTGACCTATTTAAGTGCTTGGGATGATCAAACACTCCCTTTTATCAACGAGCAGATGGCTCTGCTATATCAAGAGTTAGAGAGCGAGTTCATTAGTGAAAATCTCACTTCAGATAAAACGACCTTTCAATTTTTTGGCCGATTTAGGTATGAGAATCAAGAGCACTCAATTGAGGTCAGTTTACCTCGGGTACTTGATGAGAGTTCAATCGAAGCAGTAAGAGCGTCTTTTCAGCAGCTTTACCTGCAGGAATACACCTACAACTTAGATAATGAGATTGAACTTGTTGGCTTACATCTCGTGGGTAAAGCCGATGTGGGCAAAGTGAAGCTACCGAAGCAGCAGCAAAGTGGTCGCTTAATTGCTGAAACCATTAAAGGCGAGCGTGAAGTGGATTACGCCGAAGATGGCGTGCATACCTCAGTCATCTACGACGGTGATCTGTTGGAGCCGATGATGGCTTTTTCAGGCCCCGCCATTATCGAGCAAACAGGCACCACCATTGTTATTCACCCTAATCAAACCGTATTTCTCGATGAGTACAGCAATGTCATCGTTGAGCTGTTGAAAAACAAGGGAGGCGAGCATGCTTAATAACGACCCCATCACACTCGAAATCATTCAAAATTCATTACGTTCCATTAGTGATGAGATGTTTTACACCATCGCTAAAACGGCCATGAGCCCCATTATTTATGAAGTGCTCGATATGGCAACCGCCATTACCGATCCTAAAGGAGAACTGGCGAGTGCCGGTGCGGGTATTCCCGCCTTCGTGGGCGCTTTGGATAAATCTGTTAAAGCCATTATTGCTAAATTTGAGCCAGAGCAGATTAACGACGGCGACATCTTTATTACCAACGACCCCTATTATGGCGGTGTGACTCACCTCAATGATGTGGTGCTCATCAAGCCCGTCTTTATGGAGCAAGAGATCATTGCTTGGGCGGTGAATATTGCTCACTGGAATGATGTCTCTGGTAAATCACCTGGGTCGATGTCTGTGGATGCGACGGAGATCTACCAAGAGGGGATCCGTATTCCTGCGGTGAAGCTGTTTGTGAATGATGAACCTATATTGTCAGTATTTGACATGCTAACGGCTAATTCTAGGATGCCTGATTTTCTCAAAGGTGATCTTTGGGCACAGATATCAGCCCTTAGACTGGGTAGCAAACGCATTCTAAGCTTGATGAATAAATACGGTAAATCGACTTATATTCAAGCCGTTGATAGCTATCTTGAGTTAGGGCAAGCGATGGCAGAAAAAGCCGTAAAGGCGCTACCCGATGGCAAGTATGAGATTAATGAAGCGCAAGACGATGGTAGCCACTTGTTTGTGTCTATTGAGGTTGCAGGTACAAGCCTGATTATCGATTTAACTCAAGCGCCAGAACAAAGTGCTTTGCCGATAAACCTATCAAGAGATGGCACTATGCTGGCTTGCCAAATGGCATTAATGGGCTTGATTGGTGACAGACAATTGGCTAATGGCGGTTGCTTTAGAGTACTGGACGTTAAAACCCGAGTGGGTTCTATTTATGATGTTAGGGAGCCTGGGCCTTGTGGGATCTATTTTGAAACCATGATCCGTCTTAACGATCTCATCTGGCGTTGTTTGGCTGAAAAAATCACCGACAGCCTCCCAAGCGGTAACTTCTCTTCCATTTGTGCCACCATCATGGGCGGAAAGCATCCTGATACTGGACAACATTACTCTATTATCGAACCTGAAATCGGTGGTTGGGGAGCGGGAGATGGTTTTGATGGTGCGAATGCCATGTTCTGCGCCATGCACGGTGATACTTTCAACTGTCCAGCTGAAATCGCAGAGACCCGTTATGGCGTGACTGTGGGTCAAGTGGCACTTAACGATGAAGATGCTGGGGCTGGTGAGTTCCGTGGTGGTAAAGGGGTGGTGATTGATTACGTTATTCGTTCCGATAATAGCTTTCTAACTTGCGCTTATACTCGCAATAAGATTGCGCCTTGGGGGTTAAATAACGGCGAAGATGGCAGTGTTAATCGCGTCGAAGTGATTAGAACCAATGGCGCAGTGGAGGAGTATGCCATGGCGTCAGAAGTGAGCCTTGATACTGATGATATTGTGCGAGTGATTACCGCAAATGGTGCTGGTTTTGGTGATCCTAAGAAGCGAAAAACCGCCTCGTTAATTGAAGATATTCGTAATGGTTATGTGAGCCTTGAGTACGCCAAGGAGCATTATGGATTCAGCGTGATGCGGGGAGGAAGCCATGAGTAGTCAGAATCGTAAAATTCGTATTCGCTGGATAAACCCCATCGCGCAACCCCATTATGATGAACCCATGGGGATGGCACTAAAGCAGGTTGCTGAAGTGGGAACCGAGGTGGAGGTGATCTCGCTGCGATCCGAAGCCAAGATGGATAATCTTGAATACCGTTTCTATGAATCTCTAGTGATTGGGGATGTAGTTAAAGTGGCTAAGGAGGGGGATAGCCATGGTGTTGATGCGATGGTGATTGGCTGCTTCTATGATTTAGCCTTGGAAGATTGCCGAGAGATCTGTCAAAACGCCATTGTGGTTGCACCGTGTCAGGCGAGTATGCAAATCGCAGCCAATATTGCCAACAAATTCTCTGTGATTGTGGGGCAAGTAAAGTGGATTGAGCAGATGACGGAGCGGGCACATCGCTATGGTTTTGGAAATTATCTCGCCTCAATGCGCTCAATTGATATGAGTGCAAACTCACTGCAATGTGATACCGAACTGACCACTAAACGAATTATCGAAGCGGGCAGGTTGGCGATAGAGGAAGATCATGCGGAGGCGTTGATCTTAGGTTGTACCTGTAATTTTGGTTTATATGAAAAGGTGCAGCAGATATTAGGTGTGCCAGTGATTGACCCACTTATAGCCGCTTTTAAACAAGCAGAGATGCTGGCATCAATGAAGCAAAATTTTAATTTAGCCCCCAGCAATAAATGGAGCAATGAGCCACCTTCTGAGAGTGAGATGCTCAAATTTGGTTTACATGATCTATCGGATCCAATCGGTAATCGTTTTTTGATAAGTTAGTTGTTAACAACAGGGAGGTGTTAACTCTGGAGTAGCATTGATACTCAGATCTATGGGTATATTGACTCAAGCCCCAAGGTAGCTAATACAGATCACCCTAAATCTGCATTTGATATTTTCTTGGGGCTTTTTTAGGGACTGCTGGCCTTTATATTTATACTGATTGGTATTTATCTCTGTTAGCATGGCTTTATAAAATCGGATTAATTAAACACAGTTAGGTACTCATTGGATATTGAAGTTTCTAAACAGAAGAAAGCCTTTTTACGTAAGCTCTATCTTGCGCATCATATCGACAGTGAACAGCACAATTTACTCTCATTAAATAAGTTAACGGGCATGCCCAGACGAACGCTTCAAGATGCCATTGCTGTACTGGGTGATATTGGTATTGAATGCCAATTTATTCAGGATGGTGAGCGTAACAATTCTGGCTATTATCGTATCCAGGCTTGGGGTCCCATCAATAGTGTTTGGGTCAGTGCCAACTTAAATGAGATCACTGAAATATTGGCTGCTTAAATCAGAACCTAATTTGGGGCTGTTTATGCAAAGCGAGAGGCACTAGCCAGACTCGTGCTAGATACTGCCGATTGGAGTGATGACTCATCACTCTGAGCTTGTTTTATAATCTCGTTTTCTGCTAAACCAGTTTGCCCCCTCTTCTTTTATTAAGACAAACTTAAGTAATCTCTGCTAGATTCGCTCGGTTGTGACTCTGGCTGACAAGTCACTTTGTCTGTTAGTCTTGAATTCCCGCTTTAATACCCATACATAAACAATGAATACATTCTAGGAGAATGACGTGCTGGCAAATGTTTCTGGCCTTCAGAGCAAGCTTAAGCTTATTGATAACAGCAAAGCCTTTCAGGGTTTTGTGATTTTTGTGATTATCGTTTCCGCCCTTTCAATCGGTGCCCATACTTATCATCTTCCCTATTGGTTAGAGCAAACGCTGGTGGTACTCGATGTGGGTATTACGGTGTTCTTTGCCGTCGAAATTGTGATCCGTTTTCTGGCCAGTGATGGACCCAAGAAATTCTTTAGTAATGGTTGGAATGTCTTCGACACGCTCATTGTAATAGGCAGCCTTATTCCGGCAGGTGGTTCGGGCATCTTGATTGCTCGACTGTTACGTATTTTTAGAGTGTTACGTCTGGTGTCGATGATTCCAGAGCTAAGAATGCTGGTGAACGCACTGCTTAAAGCGATTCCGCGCATGGGCTACATTGCCTTGCTGATGTTTGTGATTTTTTACATTTACGGCGCGATAGGCAGCATGTTATTTGCTCATATTAATGACTTCCTCTGGGGCGATGTGTCTGTGGCCATGCTAACCCTGTTTAGGGTTTCAACTTTTGAATCATGGACCTCGGTGATGTATGAAACGATGGCGGTTTACCCGTTGAGTTGGATCTATTACTTAAGCTTTATCTTCCTGACCGCGTTTGTGTTTTTGAACATGATGGTGGGAGCGGTGCTTGATGTGATGACTCAGGAAACCCAAGCCATGCGTGATGAGGAGGCCGATGAGCTGGCTTTAGAATCAGGCAAAAGTGTTGAAGCCGATAAACCCGCTAGCGTTGCTGATGTGGTGGAGTTGAAAGCCCAGATAGCCGAACTGAAAGAGATGTTAGTGCAAAAGAATCAGGGCTAGTGTCGAGCGACTAGCCATAGCCATAAGATACAGGTATTGCGCTGGATGCTGAGAAAACTCAGCATCCAGCGTTAACTCAATACTTCGTTTCGTTACCCTACGCTTATCTTCGCAGGCAAGGCTTGTCTTGCTGCGGAGCCCACAACCCAGTCGAGTAGCACACCTTTACCTTGGCGAGTGGGATCCGTTAGACCCAAATCGTTAATATTTACTCCATCGCTTGTTTTCATCTTCACTGGTTGCTGAGTATCCCCAATCCAATGGGCGCGTTCTCCCAGCTCTTTATGGCCGAATCCATGTTCGAACCCGAGTGTGCCAGGTGTTACACCATCAACAATGAGCGCAATAGCCTCAATGGAGCTCGATGGCGTCGTGATGGTAAAGATATCTCCGGTACTCAGTCCATGTTTATCCGCATCGACAGGGTTGATGTAAACAGGGTTAACCCCTTTAATCGAATTTAAGCGTGGAGAGAGGTTTGACACCGCGCTGTGAATATTCGATTTAAAGTTACTTAAGGTAAACGGCCATTGTGACTTAGGGTATTGCTCATCAAGCGGCGTACCATCGGCCATTTTCTGTGGGTGCCAAGTGGGACAGCCAGAGTAGTATTCGCCTGTGATGGTGTTACGTGAAGTGCCGACTTTCTCGTTCCAAATCGCAAGAGGCTTACTCCATTTGTGCTTCATCTGCTCGCCTTGATAGGATTTCTCAGCATCTTCAAAACGCCCGCCACGGGCAAATATATAGGCGACTTTACCTAGCTCCTCACTGGTAAGCACCCGCTTCATGTCGGGTAATAAGCGCTCAAGACCTGACCAATAAACATCTTCACCACAGGCTTGTGGCACTCCATTGGCCGCATAGGCAAGGTTGGCTGCGCTGCGAAGGTAGAAATCCTCGGCGCTGTGCAGTCCGTGTAATTTGCCTTTGGCATCGGCAATGGCATTATCGCCAAAACCGGGTAACGCCATCATCTTTGCGGTATCGATGAGGAAGTTTTCCAAATTAATCGAACGTCCATCAGCGGTTTTTGTCGTGCGCGCCTCGACAATCGGCCAACGTGCTGTGACGGCCTTGGTGGGCACGCCATGCCATGGAGAGGTCATGCCCCAGCTTTCATAGGTCACGGTATCGGGCACAATATAATCAGACAATGCCGTGGTTTCATTGATAAAGGCATCTACAGACACGATAAGAGGCAGCTCCTTTGGATCTTTGAGTTTATCGCCTAGCAGGTTCGCCAATCCTGGTACGCCATAGAGAGGATTCGCCATGTGGTTGATCCACGCTTTGAGTCGGTAAGGATAGCCATCAATGGCCGCCGATAAATGCTCTGTAAGTAGGGGCGAAGATATCGGATACCAAGGTGAGCGAGTTGGATAAGGCGACTCACCTGCGGCGACTCGGCGCTTATATTCACTGGTTTTTTCGTACGGGAATTTACTGCGAGAAAGGAAGATCCCTTTAGGCTGTACTTTGCCTTCGAATTGAGTGAAATCATAACGCGGTCCTTTGCCTGATGTTGGGTAGCCGCCGGCTTTAGCCATTGCGCCACCTTTAAGATTGATATTACCAATCAAGGCATTGAGCATCAGTATGCTGAAGGCGTTATAGAAACCGTTACTGTGCATATTTCCGCCATGGGTATCCACCACCGCTTTGGTGCCATGACTGGTAAACTTGTCGGCAAGTGCGATTATCTTATTGGTCTCAATGCCACACTGTTCACTGTAAAAACTCAATTCATGTTTAAAAGTGGCTTCTTTAAGTTGCTGCAGAGAAGACTTAACTCGAATGTCTCCGTTAGGGCCTTCAATGGTGCGATCGACAAATAGCTGAGCAGGCGCTGTTTGGGTATGCAAACCAAGCGCGTTGGAATCAGCATCGACAATCACGTAGGGATCGCTGTCCGACAAAGGCTTGCCTTCGAAGGTTAATCCAACTTCTGATGCCCGTAAGAAGGCGCCGAAACGAGGATGTTGTGCATCGCTAATGACCAAATGCGTCGCGTTACACCAGTGGGCAGTGCCTGCGTGTTGCATTGCATTGGGCCCCGGTTGGGATAAAAAGCGATCGTTGAGCCTGTTATTGTCGAACATCCATTGGATCATCCCCAACACAAGTGCAGAGTCAGTGCCGGGTTTAATCGACTGCCATCGGTTGTTATCACCGCTGGCGAGGCTCATTGAACTCGGTAGCGTGGGCGATATTACCTGATATTCGAAATTGTCTCGGGTACGGGCAGTGGCAAGCTGTCTTGCTTGGCGCTTAAACGGGTTCCCCGCTTGGGCGGGTGACATACCAATGTAGAGAATGAACTCAGCATGTTCGATATCAGGTTTTACGTGCGCGAACTTTTTAAGGTCATTCATCAAGGCGCCAGAGCCGGCGCGGAATGCATAGCCACAATATGAACCGTGGTGACCAAAGTTACGGGTGCCAAAGCTGTTGAATGCGAAACGTTTAAAGATATCGTCTCGGCCTTCATTGCCAGCGTTGGTCATCAATAGTTGATTGGCTTTAGGGCCATATTCTGGGTTTTCACTATCAAGCGGCGTATTCACATCTCGGATGGCCCTTAGGCCGTCGACATGTCCTTCGCCAAACAGATCTCCACCTTCGACGACCTCAGTTAATAGCTGCTCATAACTAATGGGTTGCCATTTGCCTTCGCCACGCTTTCCCACTCGTTTGAGAGGTTGCGTGATTCGGTAAGGACTATTACGGATCTCCAACATGCCATTACCACGGGCACAGGCTGTTGAGCGACCCTTTAAGCCAGCTTCGCCAGTGAGCGACAGATACGCCTCTTTTACTGGAGTATCAAACGGCAGTTGATGCTCATTTGACAGTGGATGGTAAGGATTACCAGAGATGCGTAGGATCTCATCGCTGTTATTATCAACTCGTACCCTAACGCCGCATAAGCTCCAGCAACCAAAGCACATGGAAGGCGCGACTCTTTGATCTGGATTGGCGATTAATCGCCCCTGTTGGTTGACCTTAAATTCAGGATCCAGTGAGTTACCAAAATGTGGGTGCTTGGTTTTCTCTCCAGAGGTACCTTCAATCAGTCCATGGACCATATGCTTGGTGGTTGATGCGTATCCTGCTGCAAATGTGCCCACTCCACCGACAACTAAACCTGATTTTAAAAACTGACGACGTTTATTATCCATTGCTTAATGCCTCGTGTGAGTGAGCGTGATTTTTGCGGGTGTGAGTTGATTGCTTAACGTTGAGCAGTTCAGTGACAACAGTGGCGATGGCTAGCCATAGTCCGAGCATGCCTAAGATCCCCAGTAAGCCATTAGGGCCCATGGGTAAGCTATATGGATAAGGGCCAGCATCGTAGTTTGGTAGTGTTTGTACTTCCATCATGGTCACCCAACGCAGATACCAACAACTCAGCAGTGTGACTAGGCTAAATAGCAAGAGTTGTGGTCGTTTAAGTGTGCTGCGAGTCACCCATATGCCAACAATGATGCAGGCAATAAAGCCGATGAACAGAGTGGCAAATCTGAGTTGCCATTCGTAGATATCAAACAGGTTGTTGTGGACATGATTTGATGCCCATATAGGGAGAAAAACCATCGCCAGCGTAGACATCAAGATTAAGGTATGTCTGATAATTTTACGGTCAGTGAGACTCATGCGCTCGTGTTTTTTGACGGATTGACTCTTCATCAAAGCAACGATGACCATTGATAGTCCAATCGCGCCGATAAAGGCGGTGACAAACCAGAGTAGCGGCGAAGCGGGTTGATGCCAGAGCGGGCGGCTGGCCAATACTGCGATTTCTAAACCTGTATAGAGTGCAATGGTTAATCCAGACAATCCCGTCAGTGAAGCGGTGCTTAGCATCAGTTTATTTGATGTTTTCCACTGCCCCAACGTGAGTAAACTCAGGCGTTGAATCCAGATATTACTGCTCTGTTTAAGCTGAGCTATGTCATCTCTTAAGTAGAGCCAAGCTGTGATCACAGCTAAGCCTGAGAAGGTTGGCAATAGCAGTGAACCAATCGACATCCAAGACCAAGGCGTAAAGTGCAGGAAGAAGTGCAGCGAACGACCAGGTTGATGCAGATCGGCAGTAAGGGCGATAGGACCAATCACGGCAGATATCGCCATCACTAAGACTAAGGCACTGCGCCATTGATGACTGGTGTGTGAGCGACAGATGAAGCTGATGACAAATAAGATCGCAGCAGCGTAGGCTGAGCCGATATAAAAGAAGTACTGTACAGCCCAAGGTAACCAAGCGAGTGCTTGGGGAGGGACTAATATTTCGGTAATGTTCATGCTCTGTCTCCTTTAGGATCGTAGATGGCCGCTTTACCCTCTACATTCGACACAAACTGATTATCTAAGCTGATATAGAACACATGGGGCTGGGTGCCCGCTTCAGGTTTTAGGACTTTAATCTCTTGTCTATGCTTGGCCATTAACAGGCTTATTTCACTGCCGAGATCTTTGATGTCGCCAATTACGCGTGCTCCGCCTACACAGGTTTCAACACAGGCTGGGAGCAGACCTTCTTCAATTCTGTGGGCGCAAAAGGTGCACTTATCTGCGGTCAGGGTTTCTTCATTGATAAAGCGGGCATCATAGGGACAAGCTTGTACGCAGTAGGCGCAAGCGACGCAGCGTTCGTTGTCGACCATGACGATGCCATCTTCACGTTGAAAGGTGGCTTGCACTGGACATACTGCAACACAAGGGGGATTTTCACAGTGGTTACACAATCGAGGTAGCATAAAGCTGGTGACATTTTTGGCTTCGGTGCTGCCATTATCTAAAGTGACTTCATACTGTTTTACTGTGGTGCGGAACTGGCCTATTGGGGCTTGGTTCTCAATACTGCAGCCGATGGTACACGCTTGGCAGCCCACGCATTTTCTTAGGTCGACTAGCATGGCGTAGCGTTTACCTACCATCCCTTTACGGTCCGCTGCTTCGTTATTGCGGATAATGACTGTAGCACTTGCATTTGCACTACTGATAGGTGCAATAACGGCACCTGCCGAGATGGCGCCAATACTGCCAATTAAGCGTCTTTTGCTTTTATCCATCTGAAACCCCTTGCCCTTGTAGTTAATGGGGTCATTCTCAGATATGGAAGAAAAATGAACTATAGTGGTTTTCCGCAATTTGGAAGTAACTGTGATTTAGAACAAGAAATAGTGTCACTTTAGCCCTGCTGTAGGCATATCCCAGCCCCAAAATACGCGTTATTATAATGCGATATTTATTTGTTTTTAATGGGTTTATAATGCGGTTGGAAGTATGTCGTTAATCAAGATGTGCAGGCTAAGTTTATTTGCATTGTTTTGCATCCTACCGGTAAGACTCTTTGCTGTGGAGCAATCGGGAGAATCCCGTGTTGAAGTGATGCAAGTTATCGATATTGGCGTGTTGGCGACAAGGGGCAGTGCAAAGGCGCAAAGCCGATGGTTACCCACATTAACTTGGTTAGAGTCTCAATTGCCGCAGTTTAATTTTGTGCTGCATCCTTTCACATTAGAAGAGCTGGCAAGTGCAGTAAAAAATCAAACTGTTGATTTTATTATTACCAACCCAGGTCAAGCGGTGATGTTAGGTCGTCAATTTTCACTGTCCTGGTTGGCCACCTTGATCAGCACTAAATCCGGTGGTACCACAGACACGATTGGTTCAGCGCTGGTGGTGCGCACGCCATCCCATTATTACTCGTTTGAAGATGTTGCGGGTCAGCGAATTGCTGCGGTATCAGAACAAGCTTTTGGCGGCTACCAAACACTTAAATTTCACTTGAAAGATATAGGCAGCGATCCTGAGCGATTTTTCGCTAACGTGATCTTTTCCGGTTTCCCTGTCGACGTCAGTTTATATCAATTAAAAGAGCGCTACGTCGAAGCGGCAGTGGTGCCAATATGCCAGCTCGAATCCATGGTGGGGGAGGGGTTACTCAATCCACATGAGTTTCGAGTGATAGGAAGTATGGCGCCGCTAGGATTTTCCTGTCAGGCATCAACAGCCCTTTATCCCAACTGGTCTTTTGCCAAAACCGATAATGTTTCCAGTGTGCTAGCAAAGCAAGTCACGCTGGCATTGCTGGCACTCCCAGTGGATCATCAAGCGGCCATCGCTGCTCGGTCTTTAGGCTGGACTGCACCGACGAGTCCGTTGATTATCGATAAACTTTATAGTGAGTTAGCGATACATCCACTGCAACGACCTTGGTGGCAATCGGGATTGATTTGGCTGAAAGGTAATCAGCAATGGGGCTGGTTCTTTGTGCTCTTAATCGTCATCTTAAATGGCTATCACTTCCTGCTTGAGTATCGATTTAGTCGAAGTCAGAAACAGCTGATTGAGACAGAGAAAAATCTTAAAGAGAAACGCGCAATGCTGGAACACGCCCAGCGAGTGTCGGTGATTGGTGAACTTGGAAGCAGTTTGGCCCATGAGCTTAATCAACCTTTAGCGGCCATTCGAAATTACAGTCAGGGTGGTTTACTGAGAATTAACAAGGGACATACCGCCGAAGAGATAGCGCCTATTTTTGATAAAGTGCAGCAGCAGGTCATTAGAGCCGATGAAATTGTTCAAAGGATCCGTTCGTTAATCAATAAGCGCCCAATTGAGAAACGAGAGTGTGATCCTGAACTGTTGATCTCAGATACGCTACAGCTACTGGAATATGAGTTAGAAAGCCGGGGGGTGTCGATTCAACGTGAACAAGCTGGGCAGGCGAGTAGCATGTTGCTCGATCCGGTTGGCTTTCAGCAACTGGTGCTCAATCTATTAAATAATGCCGCCGATGCGTGTGTGATGACCACGGAATTCGAGCGTAATGCAGCTGAGATAAAGATTGAGACGGATTATGGTCATTATGAACTGATCTTGAAGATCACAGATAATGGGGTTGGCTTGAACAAGAACCAAGATACGCTGGCATCTGCTTTTTATACCACGAAACAAGATGGTTTAGGGTTAGGTTTGGTCATTTGCCACGATTTTGTAGAGGCACATGAGGGACTGTTTACGCTCACTAATATTCTGGCTAACACGCAGACTAGCACCCAGACGAGCACCCAGATTAGCGGCTGTATTGCCACGGTAACGCTTCCTTATAAATGAGTCGCTGACGACCTGAAAGATTAAATACGAGAAGTAAATCAATCCAATGAAAATCAATAATAAATTACCCGTGTATGTGGTCGATGATGATCAGTCAGTGCGAGAGTCACTTAGCTTTATGCTTGAGGGCTATGACTTTGCTGTCACCAGTTTTTCAGATGGTCAGGCATTTATCGACAATGCGCCGCTTAATCAAGCTGGGTGTGTGGTACTCGACAGTCGAATGCCGAAACTGCGTGGTCAACAAGTGCATCAACAATTAACCGAAGTTGGCAGTCCTCTGGGGATTATATTTCTCACGGGACACGGTGATGTACCCATGGCGGTGGAGGCGCTAAAGCTCGGGGCGGTGGACTTTTTCCAAAAACCGGTAGATGGCGATAAGCTGGCCGCAGCGATAGAAAGAGCTTGTGATATATCCCGCCAGAAAGCACTGAACCTTTCAGCGTTTACAGCCTATAGAAGCTTGACGGTGAGAGAGGTGGAGATATTAAATCTAGTGGTTCAAGGTAAGCGTAATCAGCAGATTGCCGATGAAGTGTGCGTGGCGATCAGGACATTAGAGATCCACAAAGCCAATATTATGAAGAAGTTTTCCGCTAAAACCGTGGCTGAATTAGTGATGCACTATTCGGCGGTAAAAGCCTTGGAGCCGCTATCGGTTTAAGGGGCCGTTACGGAAGGTGAGAGAGCTTACTTATTGGTTAAAAGCCTGCTGACTAAAGTCCGCTGATTAAAGTCTGTTGGTTTAAGCTTGTTGACCTAGATGCAATGGTCATAGCATCTAGGCTGTAGCATCGAGACAACTATCTATTTCATAAAGCTAAAAGCAATAAAACCTATCCAGCTGATGATCAGCAATCCCCAAGGCAAGCGCTGAACACTAGGCTTGTCTTCAGGCTCAATCACTTCATTATCAGAGTCTGCATTCGCTCGCATTTTGCTTTTAATATCTTGCTTACGCGCTTTATCTCTATCACGGGCTTTGCTTTTGTGTTGTTTCTTAAATTCGGCAATGCCTTTTTCGACACCTAAGGCAATGAGCTTAGTTTGCTCTTTTGTTTGACCCGGTTTTTGGGTGGCTTTTGCCACCTTCATTGCTTCATCTTGGGTTTCGTTCGAAATCGTTTTTGCCATCATCAATATTTGTTTAAGCGAGAATGGCAAAGACTATAGCGAAAATCACCCCTGATTACGACAAAACACCCTGATAACTCAATATAGCAGAGGAGTGTCACAGCCCGGCGCGTTAATGAACTGAGGTTCATACTGCCAGACTTGTTTGATGGTATCGGGGGTTAACGTGCTTTTAGCGGAGCCTTGGCTGACAATTTGACCGCGCTCAAGAATGACCAGTTCATCTGCGTAACGTGAGGCTTGATTAAGATCGTGCAGTACAACCACTACGGCATAGTCTTGCTGGTGGGCCAAGCTTCTTGCAAGCGATAACACACGGTGTTGCTGGGCCAAATCTAAGGCTGAAGTGGGTTCATCTAAGAGCAGTACTGGTGGTTGCGTTGCTTGTTGGAGCTGGGTTAGCACGCGAGCCAGTTGTACTCGTTGTTTTTCACCGCCAGAAAGCGTTGGATAGCTGCGGTGTTTAAGCGCGCTTAAAGACAATAATTCCAGTTGTTCATCGATAAGGATCATGCCTTGTTTGCTGCTTAAGGTGAGAGGATAGAGCCCCATCGCGACGACTTCATGAACCTCAAAAGGAAAAGTGAGACTGGCATGCTGTGGCAGTACCGCAAGGTTTTTCGCTAGCGATAATCTATCCCAATCTTGAATGGGGCTATTAGCCAACATGATTTGGCCAGCATCGAGTTGGTTGTCCTGACATAAGCTTTTGAGCAAGGTGGATTTACCCGCACCATTGGGACCTAGCAGGGCGGTGACCTTACCGGCTTTGATGTGCAAATTGATGTTGGTCAATACGGGTTTATGTTTGATTCTGACTGAAACATGTTTGATGTCTATCATGATCATATGCGCCTAAATGAGTCTGTTCTTTTGCTTTAGCAGCATAAAGATAAAGAAAGGAGCCCCAAGCATGGCAGTGACCAGCCCCACGGGAAGTTCTGCGGGGGCAACCAAGGAGCGGGCACCAATATCAGCTAACGCCAGAGTGATTGCCCCCAATACCGCACTGATAGGCAGTAATCTTTTATGATCTGGGCCGATGACCATGCGCACTAGGTGAGGGATAACCAATCCGATAAAACCGATAATGCCAGTGGCGGCAACTGAGATCCCAACGCCAATCGCACAGAGCACGATCAACCTTAACTTCAGTTTATCGACCTCAATCCCTAAATGGCGCGCCTCGGCTTCACCTAATAACAAGGCATTTAAGGCTGTCGATGAGCGTGAGAATTGCCAACTTATCAAGAGCAGAGCAAGCAAACTTAAACTGACATATTGCCACTGAGCACCAGCAATGGAGCCCATTTGCCACAGTGTTAGATCCCTCAAGGCCATATCGTCAGCAAGGTAGGTGAGCAGGCCTATTCCAGCCCCAGCCAAGGCGGCGATAGCTACGCCAGAAAGCAGCAGAAGTACCACCGACGTGCCAGAGGGACTACTTGCTAGGCGGTAAACGATTAAGGTGGTGATAAGCCCAGCGATAAATGCACTGAACGCCACGGTGTATTCGCCACTGCCAGGCAGTAGTACGATACAGATAGCCGCTCCAAGAGCGGCCCCTGAGGATACGCCGATGATTCCCGGGTCGGCTAAGGGATTGCGAAACAAGCCCTGCATGACGGCGCCGCATTGGGCCAGAATCGCCCCCACTGTCATGGCCAAAATCGTTCTGGGTAAGCGCACATTATTGATCACTAGCTGTTCGTGGGGAGCGACAGTGGCGAGATCTAAATGCGTTGCCCAGTTAAGCACGGCATTAAAGCTGGCCAAAGGCGTGATTTGCAGCGGCCCTGTGACGATAGATAACAGGCAAGTGATTGCTAATAGGCCCAAGATACCAGGCCAGAGCCAAGGCGGATTTTGCATAGGGAATATCTTTCTCTTCAGTTTATGTTGTCAGTGGTTAACTAATAGCGTTTTTGTATCTCAATCAGATCTGTCGCCAGTTTATCTGCGGCGTCAATCGAACTCAGTCCTAGTCCACCGAGCAGCGCTTGTGATTGCAATGTTTGGATCATCTTATGTTTACCTGCTGGAGTATGAAGTAGCAGTGGCATCTGTTTAAGCACTTTAGTGGCGCTACTGATTTGCTCTTTTTCTGAGCGACTGGAGACTAGAATAAGGTCTGGCTGCAGTGACAAAATCCCCTCTTGTGAGAGACTCTTGTAGCCCATGAAGTTAGCGATGTTTTTACCGCCAGCCAATTTGATGATGATATCTGCCGCGGTGCCTTCACCACCAACCCGTACTGGTCTGCCATCTTGCAGTAACATAAATAGAATGGAGGGAACCTTGCCTGAGTTGGCTAAATCGGCTCTTTTTTGTTTAATAGAATCGAAGGATTGAGCAACGCGAAATTTAAGTGACTCAGCCTGAGTCTCTCTGTCGAGTAACTTTCCCAACGTATCAATATTATTCAGTAGCTGCTCTGCCGTTTCAGCTCCGGTCAGTTTAACGACTTTGACATCAGCGCCTCTTAATACCTCTAAGGTGGTTTCTGGTCCCATGGCATCAGTGCCCAGCACCAAGTTAGGATCCAGCGCTAAAATTCCTTCAGCCGATAACATTCTGTGGTAGCCCAGCTTCTCTACCGTCGTGAGTTCTTCAGGGATCAAACTGGTGGAATCTACCGCAACCAACTCTGTTCCAGCATCGAGGGCAAGCACAAGTTCAGTCATGCCAGCTCCCGCACTGACCAGGCGATTGGTTTCGGTATGTTGTGCTGAGTCATGGGCCGATACATTCGTTGCAAGCGCAGCTGTGAGTCCGGCCCATAGTAGAGTGCTTGTCAGAATGCTCGGGGGAATAAGGGCGCTTAACTTGGATTTTTTCGGGTCGGACATTTCTCTCTCCAAATGGATAAAAGTGCTAATGGTGATTTAGTTTAAAACTAATGTTCCATCAAAATTTGAGTGTTAGTGATCGCTTGCCTTTGCAGTAGTGCCAGTAGCGTCATCAAAGGTTGCACTGGGGCTGTTTTGTCAGCGGCAATAATCACTTTTGCTTCGCTTTGTGACTGATACTGTTTGATAAACGCAGATTCAAATTCAGCAAAGTTATCAAATGGTACGCCATCGAGCGCCCAGTGAGGCTTAGATGCCAGTACGTTAACGGTGATGTTTTCAACTTGGCTTATGGGAGCCAGCTGTGATGTGGATTCAGTTGGTACATCCACTGACAAGCTGAGTAACTGAGTGTTCGCGGTGAGCAGCAAAAACACTAAGATAATAAAGATAATGTCGATAAGTGCGGTTAAATCTAAGCCTAAAATCGGACTGCTCTCTGCGTCATCGAGCCCTATCATAGGGCTAAGCTCTCAGTGCTGTTCTTGTTGCTCTCATTGACATTTTTCAGTGCCACTTTCTGCTGTTTACTGCCTGAGTCTTGGCCGATATTCATGGCTTGATCGCATCCTTCTAACCAGAGGTTTAGCTGGTTTAACGAGTGGGCAATATTGCTACAGCGCTGGTCGGCCCACAGGCTAAAGAGGTGAGCTAAGGTGATGGCTGGCACTGCAATGATTAATCCTGCTGCGGTGGTATTCATCGCCAATCCAAGACCTGAAGCCAGTTGAGAGGGGGTCACTGGACCCTGAGATACACCGAGTTGGTTAAACATTTCAATGAGCCCGAGCACAGTACCCAGTAGCCCGAGTAGGGGAGTGATGAGTCCCATCACTTGCAATACTTTGAGCCCAGATTGCAGTTTGCCTTTTTGTTTTATTAGCCAAAGATTAATGATCTCTTCGCGCATGTAGCGGTTCTGTTCCCTATGGGTGAGCAACAGATAACTCCCTTTGGCCAACATGCTATTGCCTGTGCTCAAGTGAGTTAACAGTGTTTGGCATTGTTCAGGCGTTGCTGTGGCGGCGTCTTGTCTTAATTTTGCTAACCAGATATCACGCTTAGGCAGTTCAAACAGAATTAAGGCGAATCGCTCTAATGTGATCATCAAGGTGATAAAGGCACAGATTAAGAGGGGCCAAGTTAGGTAGCCTAATTGTTCATTCAATGTTTGATATAGCGGGTGAGACATGGGTGATCCTTGATGTCGCTTATATTCATGGAAAGTTAGTTAAGTGCAAACTTAACCGGCACTCTCACTGTGTAGGCGTAGGCTGTTTGTGGTGACGGAGCTGAAAATTGCCATTTCTCGACGGCGTTTAATGCCGCCTTATCGAGCAAGGTAAAGCCTGAACTATCAATAAGGGTGAGAGAGAGTTGTTCGCCAATCTGGTTAAACATCACCTCGACAGTCACCGTGCCTTCAAATCCCCGTTTTCTGGCTAATTTTGGATATAAAGGCTGGGAGGGCGGCGATGAAAAAGTGGGACGATTAAGCATAATATTAGTTTGCGCGACTCCCTGTTTAGACTGAGTTTCACGCTGCTGTGCATGTGTATCAGCATCTGAAACTGGCAGTGGTGTAGTGTCGGCAACGAGAGGACCAGTGTTAGTTTTGGGGAGCTTATTGTCGCTGGCAGGCTGCTTAGCTGTCAGTTGCTCATCCGATTTAGTATGTGAAACAGGCTCGATTTTCTTTACTACAGGTGGCGTTTTCACTATCGACAGAGGGTTGGTTTTAGGCTCCGCTGTCGGTGGCTTAACTATAGCCTTAGGTTTGTTTGGTGCTGCTTTAGTCAGTTGTTTTTCTACTGCTGCTGGTGGTGCAGCAGCAGATGTCGATTGGGTCGTTGGGGTGGTGATAGTGAGATTAATGCTTTGAACCGATCCCATCGGGACACCAGCAGTGCGCAGCTCAGATGGCTGGCTTTGAGATGCAATAACGCCTCCTTGAATCAAGGCCGTTAAACAAGCAAAGGTTAAATATCGTTTAGGTGTCATGTTCGGTTAACTTCTTAATGCTACAACTGAACGCAAATGGTTTGATTTAAGTCATTGTTATTAAATAGTAATCATTGATGTGTACGCCAAAGTTTAACGCTGTGCTTATGGCTGGTTCATTGATTACTTATTAAAGATATACGAATCGTAATAGGATCGCAAATGATAATCATTTTCATTTGATCTATTTTTTTGCCTCAGGTAAAGTGCTGAGAATAGACCTACCAATCCATAAAACCTCGAGGATGAACATCATGACCAAGAAGCCTGTAGTGGTTGCACTAGCCATGGCTTTTAGCTCAACAGCTTATGCCCAACAAGTAGAGCAAATTACTGAATTTGATGAAGTGCTGGTAACGGCGACCCGAATAAGCGAAAAGGCATCAGATTCCAGCCGCAGTGTGGTGGTGGTTGATGAAGAGGAGCTGCAAGAAGCTCAGTCGACATCGGTGGCAGACATATTGAGAAATGAGGCCAATGTGAATGTGGGTAATGGTCCTCGTGCTTCTTCTCAGGGGGTTGAGATCCGTGGTTTGGGTGGTCAGCGAGTATTGCAAACCATAGATGGCGCAAGACAGAATACGAGTTCAGGCCATAGAGGGACTTACTTTATGGATCCTGAACTGTTGAGTTCTGTTGAAGTGGTGCGCGGCCCCGCGAGTAGTTTATGGGGCAGTGGTGCGATTGGTGGTGTAGTGGCACAAAACACTAAGTCGGCCAAAGAGATGCTTGATGAGGGTGATACTTTTGGCGGCTACCTTAAGCAAGGTTTTGAAAGTAACGGCGACAATACTAAAACCAGTGGCGCTGTGTACGGGGTTGCTGACACATTTGATTGGTTGATTAACGGCAGTTATAACGACAGCAACAATATCAAAAGTGGCAATGATAAAACATTATCTAACAGTGGTTCACAAAGAAGCAGTGGGTTGATGAAGTTTGGTTGGGAGCCTAGCGATGATCAACGTCTGCAGTTTTCTGGACGCTTCTCTGATACCGATGAATTGGTTCCCAGTAATCCAGCTGTCGAAGTGGGCAGTTCAGTACCGCTTATTCAGCGTAGGACTAAAGATAGGAATTTCATATTAGAATACGCCTTAAGCCCGAGCACGAATCCCTATCTGGATCTTAACAGCACATTATATTGGAATCATACCGATTACGATGAAGACAGGGTGACGAAAAATCAGCTCGACAGCACTGAATATGAAACAGTCGGTTTTAGCATTAATAACACCTCTATCTTTGGTGGCACAACCCTCACTTATGGTGTTGATGGTTATCAGGACAAGATAAACACTGTGCGTGATGATTTTGGTCAGGCAGGACAAAGACCGAATGATATCGATGGCAAAGCGACAGTGTGGGGAGCTTTTGCTCAGGCAAGAGTGAACATCACAGAGTCGGTTTATGTTGAGCCAGCTCTAAGATATGACACCTATGACAATGAGAGCATTAATCTGTCTGAATCTTCAGACGACAATGCTTGGTCACCCTCTTTAGGTCTAGTTTGGAACACCAATTCTTGGTTAACCTTGAGTGCTCGTTACGATGGCGCGTTCCGTGCTCCGAGTATCGAAGAGATGTATTCGACAGGCACCCATTACTGTATTCCACCCATTCCCGGTTTTCTACCCGGTGGTCTGTGTAATACCTTCGAAACCAATCCGAACTTAAAGGCTGAGAAGGCAAAGAACAAAGAGCTGAAAGCAGATATGCGCTTCACTGATTTAGCCGGTGACGACGAACTGGCTATTACGCTTAACGTCTTTAGAAATGACGTGGATGATTTTATCGAGCAGTCAGTGTCTAACCCACTGATGGGTATTCCTGGTCTTGAACAAACAACCTCTTGGAATAACGTTGATGATGCACGTTTAACCGGATTTGAGTTTACAACACGTTACCGTATTGGACAGACTCGAATGATACTCAATTACGGTCAAACCGAGGGCAAGGATAGAGACTCCAATGAGTATTTAAGTGATATTCCTGCGCACAAACTTGGTGTCGATCTTTCACAAGGGATCATGGAAGGGGACATGAAGTTAGGCACACGAGTGACCCATGTGGCTCAGCAAGATAATTTGCCAGAAGGCAACCTTAATGACTATGACTCATATACCTTGTGGGACGTGTATGTTGCATGGGAACCCGCCATGGGCACCTTTGAAGGATTACGTGTGGATTTTGCCATCGAGAACATTGGAGATGATGAATACCGTCAAGCGTGGAATACCTTATATGGACAGGGACGCAACATGAAGTTGTCTGCCCGTTACCATTTCTAACCTAATTAGTTTAAAAAGAGCGGATCAGATAGCAAGGGTCAGGCCTTGTTATCTGATTTTAGCTTCAGAATGAGGAGTCTGTTGATGCAGCCCAGTAATGACATGATACGCCAGTACCTTGATGATAATCCCAATGCAATGCCAAGTCAGGCCGCAATTGAACTTGGTGTTTCTGAGTTGGCAGTGGTGTTAGCTCTGCCTGAAGCACAGGTGAGTCAATTCCCATTATCAGACAAGGATGAGTTGCTGTCGTGTTTACCCCATTGGGGACGGATGACCACCATCATAGCGGTATCAGGCAGTGTTTTTGAATTTAAAGGCGAATTCCCCCAAGGGAAATATGCCTACGGTTACTACAACCTAATCACAGAAGATGACGGTTTACATGGCCACCTTAAACTCGACAGTTTAGGCGCGATTTCTTTGGTGAGTAGACCATTTAGAGGCAAAGAGAGCCACTCAATCAACTTCTTTGGCAGTGAAGGCGAGATGATATTTAAGGTGTATTTGGGGCGCGATAGCAATCGAGTGCTACTTCCCGATCAAGTGGCTCGCTTCAACGCATTAAAAGAGCGATCCTTAGCAGCATAGGACTCCTTCTTTTATAGACATTTTTTGCAGGATTAAAGTAAGAGAGAAGATGATGTCAGACAAGCAGACAGAGAGTCACAAAACCGAAAGCACAGAAGTTAGTACTGAGACTCAGCAAGACAAAAATCAACGACTCAGAGATAAATTACTCCCTGAAATTGAGAGTTTTAAAGCTGAACGGTCAACGTTACAACTGGCCACTCAAGACGCCGCCGGATTGCCGAATGCCAGCTATGCGCCATTCGCCTTGGCCGATGATGGATTCTATATTCTCGTCAGCGAACTTGCCCGTCATGGTACCAACTTAAAAGAATCATCTTCCGTTTCAGTGATGTTACTGGAAGATGAAAGTGAAGCGAAAACGGTGTTTGCTCGCAAACGATTAACCTTCGATGCGGTGGCCGAATTAGTGGCTCGAGACAGCGAACTGTTTACTAAAGGGGTTGCGGCTCTGTCGGAACGATTTGGTGAGATGATAGATAATCTGTCGCAACTGAAAGACTTTAATCTATTTAAGCTCAATCCTCAGCAAGGCCTGTATGTGAAAGGGTTTGGACAAGCATTTAGTCTGACAGGTTCAGAGCTACTCGATGTGAATTGGAAGCGTGATGGTCATCATGGGACATCATCTCAGCCCGCTTTTTCAACACCAGCCGCGCCAATGTAAAAGTTAACCTTAACTTGGGATAGCGGTATTAGGCAGCATGGCTTATCCCTAGTTCAGGTTGCATATTCACTTACTGATACAAACAAAACCCGCGATCTCTCGCGGGTTTTGTTATTATATACCCAAATACCGTCATGCTCATTTTTTGTCATTGCTCCTAAGGATATTGCCTTGAGTCAAGATATCTCCACTGCGCCAATTGCTGCTAGCCCAGCGACTGAACCCGCTCAGTCCATCTCTCCTAAGTCGGCTAAACACGCTGTGCTTCCATGGATTATCTCCTTTCTTCGGCCCTATAAAGCCCGGGTTATTGCGGCCATTGTCTTTTTGTTTATTGGCTCACTTGCCTGGCTCTCATTAGGTCAAGGTGTCCGCTTGATGGTGGATGAGGGCTTCTTGCACGATAACGGCGACAGACTGAATGAGATCATCTTTCTGCTTATCGGTATCACCGCCATCAGCAGCGCAGCTGTGTTTTGTCGCTTTTATCTGATGACCTGGCTTGGTGAGCGGGTGAGTGCGGATATCCGCCTGAAAGTGTATGACCATTTATTAAAACTCTCCCCCGGTTTTTATGCCAAATTACGTACTGGTGAAGTGATTTCTCGCTTTACTGCTGATTCAACCTTGTTGCAGTCTGTGGTGGGATCGAGTCTGTCGATGGCACTGCGCGCGAGTGTCACTGTGATTGGTGGCATCGCGATGATGGCAGTCACTAGCCTTAAGATGACCGGACTTGTTTTATTGGCCGTGCCATTAGTGCTGGGCCCTATCTTCTTTTTTGGCAGCAAGGTACGCGACCTATCCCGTAAGAGCCAAGATAGAGTGGGTGATTTAGGTGCTTATGTTGATGAGTCCTTGCATGAGATACACACAGTGCAGGCTTATACCCATGAAGCACGAGACAGAGCTCTGTTTGGGGATAGAGTCGAAGCGGTCATGGATGCAGCCAAAGGGCGAATAAAATACCGTTCAATCTTAATTTCAACCGTGATGTTTCTCAGTATTTTAGCTATCTCATTGGTCACCTGGGTTGGTGCGCAAGATGTCATGGGTGGCACTATCACAGGTGGCGAGCTGTCGGCCTTTATGTTTTATGCTGTGATGGTGGCAGGCTCGGTGGCGACCATTAGTGAAGTGATTGGTGAGATCCAACGCGCAGCGGGTGCCACAGAGCGCTTGATAGAGCTGATTGAAGCGCCTATCGATATTCCTAGCGTGACCAGTCCTACGCTTTTACCTGCCAAGATAACGGGTGACATTAAGCTTAATCAGGTGCGTTTTTCCTATCAACATATTCAAGAGGGAGGGGTAAACGAGGAGCTTGATGAAGAGGTGATTCGCGGTTTGGATATCCATATTCAACCCGGTGAGCGAGTCGCTTTAGTCGGAGAAAGTGGCGCCGGTAAAAGCACCCTATTTGAGTTACTACAACGATTCTATAACCTAAACTCAGGGGGGATTGAGCTTGATGGGATCGATATTGCTCAGTTAACGCCACAAGATCTCCGTCAGCAATATGCCTTGGTGCCGCAAGACTCAGTGATTTTTGCCATGAGTGTATTGGAGAATGTGCGTTACGGCAGACTCGATGCCACTGAAGATGAGGTGATTGATGCGTGCAAGGCTGCCAAGGCCCATGAGTTTATCAGCGACTTTAAAGACGGCTATCAAACCTATCTAGGTGAACGAGGTGTCAGACTGTCTGGCGGACAGAAACAGCGAATTGCCATTGCCAGGGCCATATTAGCCGACCGTCCCATACTCTTACTTGATGAAGCGACCAGCGCCTTAGATGCCATTAGTGAGCAGAAGGTCAAGCAAGCACTCGACACGCTAATGCGGGGCAAAACAACCTTGATTATTGCCCACCGCTTGGCGACGGTACTCAATGCTGACCGTATTTTGGTATTGGATAAAGGAAAGCTTGTAGCCAGCGGTCGTCATCAAGACTTGATGCAATCAAGCGAGCTTTATCGTGAGTTTGCCAGCTTGCAGTTGATAACAGAAACTTAGGAGCTTGTGGGATAACAAATAGGCTTAACCGGTCTGATAACCAATAGTAAATATCTTTTTTGATTGGGTTCATTGGGCTGGATTGTTGTTTAGAGGTTTATGGGGAACTATAACCTCTATTGAGTTTATAGCCTGCGGCTCGCCAAACGTGTAAATACTTCTGTGACACACCAATAGGGCGACTTGCCTGATATCAAGTTTCAAGTCTCTTTTGTGTTGTTCATTGGGATTAGTTTGTGTTTGATTAGATTGTTGGGAACCATAGCTGAATTGGTATTTATTGCTTGCAGCAGGCCGATGTGCAGATACTTCTGCGACACGCCGCAAGTATATCTGACCTCCAGGGATGGAGGAAATGCAGAAAAATGTCTGGAACATTTTCTGCCCTGTAGTCTCTACAATGACATCTGATGTGAATGGATTCACAAATGCCGTGGTGACTGGATGTAATAGAACGGCCCTGTCATCGAAGCCCACAGCCGAATTCACACCTGATTGTTTATCTCTTCGATTTAGGTTTTTCTAGTATCTAGCTCATTTTTGGACAAAAACGTTTTAGAGCTTTGGGGCAGGTATGAGCCTGGTCAGATTCGGCTTGATCGTGAAACCTTAAACAACTCTTTAGTTTAATTCTTCCACAGACCTACATTTGGGGAATGCAGAACAACCCCAAAACTGTTTTCCTTTATTGTCACCACGCTTTGTTTCACGCATAACCATTGCGGATCCACAGCGTGAGCACTTCTTTACGCCGACTTTTGATGCGACCAACTCTGTAACATGTTGTTGATGCTTAAGGTCTGTAACAACGCCCCTCTTTAGTTTGACGTCATTGATGACTTCAATAATTTGAGTGTACTCTGTCTCTGAGAATACAGGCTGTACGAACTGTTTTATGTAGTTCAAGCACCCTCGTGCATTAGTAACGTTTTCAGGCATATCTGTTTTGAACGTACTATCACCGATAAAAACAATTACTGAGTGTAAATTTGATGAATCTATGCCTAACAATGATTCAAGGGTTTTGACGTGTTTAAAATTTTGATGGAGAGGGTTTTGGAATTTTGAAGAGTGACGATAGATTTTTTGTGTCCACTGTTTTTGATTTTTTGAACCAAAAATCCAGCCTTTCATGTTTTTAGTTTCGACGATGAAAAGACCAAACTTAGATACAACAACATGGTCAATTTGAGTTGTACCATCATCTGTGGGTAATGTTACATCTTTTACTAACGTGTAATCTGATTCTGGCAACCGTGACAATATCTGATTTACCAAAAACTCGCCGAACACACCTTTAAACCAACGACTCCTAAAGATCGATACGATGAGCAGTAAAGGTATGATGTACCACACTTGAGCTAAAGCACCTGAAAATAGACCTAATATATCCACGAAACTTCCTTATTCAACTAACTCTACTTTGACGACTATAACAGCCGCTTTTAATCCTCACAGAATGCCGACTTTTATTCATCACTTCAATTTATAATTAATGGGTTAGTGACAGTGCTAGGAGATTAGGCTGCTCAGTGATACATAATTTCTAGATGAGTTGAATTCGGATAACTTTTTGTACGGGAAAGGCATATGAACAAGATATGAATGAGTTTTTACTCTAAATAATAAAGGGGCATAAATGAGTTTCGAAATCCAAGTAAAGCCAAATCGAAGAGATAGATGAACAGGTGTAGATACGGCTGCGAGCTTCGACTTCAGGGATGAAGTCGTAGAGCGTATAGGGATATATTCACAGCGTCTCGCAGAAGTGTCTGCACATACCCCGCTGGAGGCGATAAACAACCATGAAGGTACGACCTTCAATGGTCAAACTCAATACCATCCTGCCAGAAGCCAAATCGAAAATGTAACCACTTCATTCGAAGGCTAACAAGCTGGATCCTGAAACTAGTTCAGGATGACGGCAAAAAAGAGTAACCCCAATACCAACTCAACTAAAAGCCAAACCAGAAAATGTAATCAATCTTCATTCCAAGGCTAACAAGCTTTCACCACGGCGAATATGGCAAAGCCATGTGCTAATAAGCGAGAGCTAGGGTCGTTCTCGGACTCCTGTCCTTCACGACATTGAGACTTCCTGTCTGGCAGATACGAACTGGCTGTTAAACAGGGATGTTGTTGGAACACAGAGGGCCACGGAGAAGTGCAAAATCACAAGCCAAACCGTAGCGATAGATAACAGTGAAGGAACGACCTTCAATAATCAAATCCAATGCCAATTCAGCCAAATGCTAAATTAAGAAAATGTATCAGCCTTCATTCAAAGGCTGGCAAGTTTTGGGGAATATTCGTGTTAGCGACTTACTCAGACAAGTCAAAATCGAAGAGATAAATAACCAAGTGTAGATGCGGCAGTGACCGTCCGTGACATGGCCGTTCAATGACATCCATGTCAACACGGCATTTGTGAATCCATTCACATCAGATGTCACGGCCGAGACTATAGGGATATACTCGTGTCGTGTCACTGAAGTAGCTGCACATACCCCGCTGGAGGCGATAGATGACAATGAAGGTGCGACCTCCAATGATCAAACTCAATATCAAATGAGCCAAACCAGAAAATGTAATCAGCCTTCATTCGAAGGCTGGATAAAAAACTATGCGTCTAGCGGATAACCACAATCAGTCAGGAACTGCAAAAAGCCATACTCAGTTAACCAACAAAGCTGCTCTTGGGAGCTAACTAAGAATCGACCGCTGTAACCTAGGCCATGGCCAGATACTGGGCCGACTCGATTGGTAGAGCGTGGCACAATTAACATCCATCGTTGAGTTAATAGAATATTATAGGGTAAACACTCGCTATAACCTTGGTTCAATGTCGTTGTGTAGCGGTCAAACTGGAGCATGGCTGCGCTATAGTGCTGCATCAACAATTCAGCATCTAATTGTTCAAATTGGATCAGATAATGTTTAAAGGGTAATTGGCCTGAGAGTATCAAGTCTTCTAACAAAATAGGCGTTTTAACTAGCTGCATATGAAGATGCATTTGGCTAGAACCTGCATCATGACCAGCATTAAAAAAGCCTAGCGTATCTGCCGAAGAAAAGCCCTTCATCCATGCCTCAAAATCGACTAATCTCAAAACCGATGTTTGCGGAATATAGTCCTTAGCGCAGATCAATATATGGGGAGTGAGAATAGGAAATTTATTGAGCAAGCAGATATGCTCAGACCCGACTTGGTCAATGTAAAGTGCGGGATCATAAGGCGCAACAAAGGGATCGTGTAGCGACATCTGTGGCTGGTGTTTTATGGTCATGTTTTTTGTCACTATATTGCCAACATAGCTCACGCCAGAACACTCAACTAATGTATCGACATCCGTTAATGGCAGTAATACACCCGATTGCACGCCACTTTTTGTAAGCTTTTCCGCCTTAGTCCAAAGCATTAAATGATACCCGCTCTCAAACATAATGATCTGATAATAATCTTTTTATTACAGTAAAAATAGCTGTTTAGGCTGCCTTATTGAAGGCAGGTAGTCTTAAATCACTTTTTGGTAGATATGAGATAGCTAAAAGATAGGAGAGCCATTCCTTTTTTGATGCAGCCAAATCGAAGAGACAACCTTCTTGTAAAACATCCAGTGTAGATGCGGCAGTGACCGTCCAAATCAAGAAAATGCATCAGCCTTCATTCGAAGGCTGACTAGAAAGCTATGACTCCCACTAATGAGTCGTCAGGGCCATTAATTCAAATCTGAAATTATGGCTGGGATGCCAGGTAATAAACCAACGATTGCCATAACGCCAGTCAATACCACAAACATAATACTGGGGATAATCCAGCGATTCATCTTAGTTAATTTTGCACTGCGATCTTTACAACCAATCAAACCGAGGTTATCAAGTAGCATGGTGAGCGACCAACCAAAAGCGGGGTTAACGAGTACCGACGAAAATACCACAATGGCCGCCGACTGGGTTGTTTTGCCTTCTCTGGTCATCTCCATGCCTGCTTCAAGTAAGGGGATAAACACCCCGACCACTAATGCAACACACAGTACAGGTTCCCATATCGCTAAATCCATTGGATAACCCCATAACGCGGCGATAATGCAAAATAGTGCCGTGAGTAGCGCACCTGCTGGGATCGGACGTTTAGCGATAGCTGCAGGGATGATATAAGTTCCCCAAGATGAGGTGAAGTTGGCTCCTCCTAGCAGTGATCCAAATGTTTGACGAATAGAGGCACTTGTCATGGTGTCGTCAATGTTCATTTGTACTTTTTCAGTGCGTTCTGGATAATTTATTTTTTGAAATACTTGATGACCTAAGAAGTCTGGCGACCACATTGCTACGGCTAAAACCGCGAAGGGTAACACGACCACAAAACTCTCTAAGGTGGGTAAACCTAGCATCCAGCCGGTATTGTCACCCCACCAATACATAGGATTCATGTTAGGTAAACCAGGGCCCGTATTGAACTCAAAGGGTGCACCCAGAGCAAAAGCTAATGTGCCGCCGAGTAAGCAGCTTAAAGGGACTGCTAGCCAACGTTTACGCCAATGTTCAAGCAATGCATATAAAATGATCGTACAAAAAATAACAATAAAGGCGATGTGCGCCATGCCGATATCATTTGCCCAAGAGTACAATTTTTCAACCTGTGAAACCGTACCAACAAAGCCTAGGTACAAGAGTAATCCGCCGCAAACGCCTTTGCTGGTCAAGTTTGCCAGCAAACTACCGCCTTTGCTAATCGCTAAGATTAATCCCAGCGCACCAATGAGTAGACCAAATGCCATTGGATGCCCCCCTGCTGCCACCACAATAGGAATAATGGGAATGAGTGGGCCATGGGTACCCGCTAAGTTTGCTGTAGGTAATAAGAAGCCTGAAAAAATAACAATAAAGAAGGCTGCAATGATTAACTCATAGCGCACATTTTCTAATATAAAGCTCTCTTCTAGGCCCAACGATGTGGCAAAAGTCGTTGCGATTGCGCCTACCATCACGACTTTACCAATCGTTGCCGCCATGGCTGGAATGGAGTCTTCTAGTTCAAATCGATAGTCTTTAAAAGGCCAATTAGGACGCCAGCGTTTGGGGCCCATTATTTGCAATTCGTGTTCTAAATATTCTTCACGGGAGTTAAACGCAGAACTGGGTTTATGTTGTTGCTGGTAATTCGACTCATCTACGGTTTTTGGAGGTTCACTTTTTTGTTCATGCTCATGCACAGATCCAGAATTACTGCTCATATCATTCCTTTGTTCACTCTCTAAAAAGTGCTATGCCATATAAATTTAGAAGCACTTTATCTGAAGCCAGAAAGCATAGCGAACAATAGAAAGCACTTTAGACTCAGACATTAGTCGTAGGTAAATATATATTTACAGGTTTAAAATCAGTATCTTGTGTTAATTCGTAGTTTTATTGTCAAAGAGGGGAGAGTGTTTTAAACGGAATTTTACGCTTTGTTTAGTGAGTTACTTACTAAACAAAGTTGCAGGCAGAATAAACGGGGATAGAATAACTTATTCAGCCATAATAGAACCAATCGTCATAGCAATAATGACCAAGGTATTTCCATTATTGGTTAGCAAACCTGACTCGGCTTATTTTGATGCGGAAGTTGTGGGGCCTTAAAAAATAGGGCTACTATATTTTTGAAGAAGATAAATCGCAGAGATAAATGAACGAGTGTAGGTGCGGCAGCGACCTTCAATAACCTACCCAATATCTAACCAGCCTTCATTCGAAGGCTAGCTAACTTTGATTGACTACTAGATTAATCGTCTATCCAGTCCATGTTGGGTAATTCATCCAAATGCTGGTTATAACGTTCTGCGTTAAAAGAGGCGCCATTTTCCATTACATCGGATACTTCGACTGCCAGTGCGCAGGCCATCCATTGCATCGCTTCTTCACGTGGTGTCCCTGTCATGACCAAACGCATCAAGGTTTCTTTTACCTTTTTTGGTTCGCCGTCGGCAATTTGATTTTCGACTGTGTCAATTAAGGTTTCTTCAGTCATGTAGCTGTCTTGTTCATTGTCCATTATTACGACTCTGTTATGTGCTTAACGCCATTATGCCACAGGCATAAGAAAAGATAGGATACCTATAAATGATCGGGCAGACATATTTGAGCTTGAAGAGAGCATAAATCGAAGTGAAACTTTTCTTATTGATCTGCAAGAGTCGGTGTGGTTGCGAACTTATAAAAAAAGAGGCTGAATAGCCCCTTTCTATTTAACTCGCACCTTATGGATTATTTATCCCTTAACTCACGTCTTAGAATTTTACCCACGGTTGATTTTGGCAGTGCAGGGACAAATTCGATAATGCGCGGGACTTTATAAGCGGTGAGTTGCTCTCGACAGTAAGCATCAATCTGAGCTCTAGCTTCTTCATGGTTGGCGTTTTGGTCATTTAGCACGATAACCACTTTCACTTTCTCGCCAGCGCGCTCATCTTTTACGCCGATCACAGCACACTCTAATATTGCGTCGTGATTAGAGAGCACATCTTCAATTTCGTTAGGGTAGACGTTAAAGCCTGAGACAATGATCATATCCTTGATGCGATCGACAATCTTATGAAATCCATCGCTGGTAGCAACGCCAATGTCACCGGTTTTAAAGAAACCATCTTGAGTCATGACATTTGCGGTCTCTTCTGGTTTGTTCCAGTAACCTTGCATCACCTGAGGGCCACGTACTGCCACTTCTCCACTCTCACCTAATGCGACCTCTTTATCACCGGTATCGAGAATTTTGACTTCGGTGCCTAAAACGGGCTTGCCGATGGTGCCAATTTGCTCAAGCCCTGGTGAGTTTAGTGAGACCACAGGGGAGGTTTCTGATAATCCATAGCCTTCAGATATGGTGCAGCCTGTGGTTTGTTGCCACACGTTGGCGGCGGCATGAGTCAGGGCGGTGCCACCAGAGATAGTCACTTTCAGATGACTAAAGTCTAAGGCTTTAAATTCAGGTTGATGACACAGGCCGACAAAGAGGGTGTTGAGTCCGGCGAATCCGCTAAATTTGTATTGAGATATGGTCTGGATGAGTGAAGAGATATCTCTTGGATTCGGAATAAGCACCGAGCACGCGCCGCGTTCAAAGTAGAGCACGAGATTCACCATGAAGGCGTAGATGTGATAAATCGGCAGAGGTGCGACGAAGATCTCTTCACCTTTAATGAGCTTGTCACCGACCCGAGATTTAATCTGCATGGCATTGGCGATAAGATTACCGTGACTTAGCATTGCCCCTTTAGAAAGGCCGGTAGTGCCACCTGTGTATTGTAAGGCGGCCAGCTTATCAAGCTGAGACGTGATGGGTTGATATTCAAGTTCAGCCCCTTGGCTTAAAACCTGAGCAAAAGTCAGGGTTGGGAAGGGGACTGTAGGCTGAGCTTGAGGTTGATCTTTTGGGGTGATCAAATCTAAAGCATGGGTTGAGATAACGGTGTCAATCTGGGTTTTAGCCACCACGTTAACCAGTGTTGGCAATAGGTCTGATAGTACGACTAAAGCTTTGGCACCTGAGTCGTTGAATTGGTGAATAAGCTCTCGCTCTGTATAGAGTGGGTTAGTGTTCACTATCACCATGCCTGCTCGTATTGCACCATAGGCGGCGATAACAAACTGGGTTATGTTAGGCAGCTGTATTGCAATACGGTCGCCGACATTTAAGCCCTGAATACTTTGCAAGTAGGCGGCAAAATAGCGAGAGTCACGCTCTATTTCACTAAACGATGTGTGGTGCCCAAGGCATGCATACGCGGTTTTATCACCATACCGTTCACTGGTTTTTTCAATCAGATCGATAAGTGAAGTGTATTGGGTTAGGTCTAGTTCCAAATCTGAATCGTATGCCATGCTATGCCCTTGTTCAGTAGAGTAGTTAGGTTCGACAGTATTTATTATTGTTATACAAAATCAAACAGGCGTTTAGATTAGAGCTAAAAATAGGCTTAGGTCAACAATAATTATCAAATAGACCGCAATTGAAATCTTTGTTAGTGGCTTGTTGTAAATAGAGCTAATACTCAGTACTGATGCAGGTTTGAGCCAACTTTATGCATCAAAAGTATGGAGTTAGCTCTCAACAATAACCCCATGCTGATATGGATTAGCCGGGGCCGAAGAAGTTGGTTTGTTGGAATACACTATTCTCTGGGTTACTGATCTCAGTGATGAAGAGTTTTATTTTAGTTCTATTGGCAGCCAGTGCATCGCTGTGGGCTATTAGCGTGATGGGGTGATCTAGCTGCTCACCTGGATTTATCACCAGCTCAGGGTTGTTTTCTAATTGAAATCGCGAGTTATCGACCGATAATCGGTAGTGTCTCGTCTGTTGGGTTTTATTACGTATCTTGAGCGTGTAGCTGTTCTCAATTAAATTGTCTGAGGTTTCTCGGTAAAGACTTTGCCTGTCACGCAGTACGTTGAGTTGTATGTCACTTTTATTGGCCATGTCGAGGCCTATCACGACCAACATGACGAGTACTGACACGCCATAGCCGATAAATTTAAGCGATCGATATACAGGCTCATGTTGTCCTTTAAGGGCGTTTTCGCTGACATAAGAGATAAGGTTTTTCTGGTAGCCAAACTTATCCATGGTTTGGTTACAGGCATCGACACAAGCGCCACAATTGATGCACTCGTATTGCAGGCCATTGCGTATGTCTATACCGGTTGGGCATACATCGACACATAGGTGACAGTCAACGCAATCGCCAAGCTCGGTGGGTTGCTTACGTTTTCTGGGTCCTCGACTTTCTCCACGATTGGCATCATAGGTCACTGTTTTGGTGTTGGCATCGAACATTACAGATTGAAATCTTGAATAGGGGCAGCAGTGCAAGCACATCTGTTCACGCATCCAACCAGCATTGAGGTAAGTACAGATAGCAAAAAACCACACCCACACAGCGACCCAAAAACTGGCTTGAAAGCTCACTATATCGATATAGAGTTCCCGTGCTGGTACAAAATAGGCGATAAAGGCGCAACCTGTCAGTAAAGCGGTTATTCCCCATGCCGCGTGCTTGGCCATCCTTTTGAGGAGTTTTTGACTAGTCCACGGGGCCTTGTCTAAGGCGACACGTTTATTTTGATTGCCCTCTATTCGGGTTTCTATCCAGACATACATAAAGGTCCAAGCCGTTTGAGGACAGAGGTAACCACACCAGACTCTGCCCCAAAATACCGTGATAAAAAACAGCAGAAAGGCGGCGGCGATAAACACCCAAGCTAATACGGTAAAGTCTTGTGGCCATAGTGTGGTGCCGAAGAAGAAAAACTGTTGTTCGTTTAAATCAAACAGTATGGCTTGGTGGCCTTGATAGGAGATAAAAGGCAGTAGGAAGAACAAACAAACTAACAAACTGTTCGTTGAGGTCCGTATTCGCTGAAAGGTGCCTTTTTGCTCACGAATATGAATGTGTCCCGATTCAAGCGGTGATTTTTTACTGGTTTTAGCAGGCTGAGGGGTCGCTGAGATCTCTCTTATCTCAATAGCCTGCTCATTAATTAAGTATTTGGATGTTTCTGGAGTTGGAATGAATATTTTAGCGGAATTGTTCAATGGACTGATTTTATTATTGCTCATCTGGCTTCTCTAAGGGGGGATAAACTCAACACTTACCCACTCTTAGCAATCGTCAGGCCAATAAGGCGAGGTTTTAACTCGCTGAAAATAAACGTTTTTATTATAGGGGTTATTAATTAAGATCACGATATGTCGCGTTTTTGTGTTATATCGCGAAATGATTTATCACAACATCCCAGTTTAAAGCTAAATCGGGCGCTTAATGTTGAGTTTTTTCATACGAGATCTCAGTGTGCTAGGAGGCAAGTCCAAAGTGGCAGCTGCACCATTGGATCCCGATATTCGCCATTTAGTCTGTTTTAGCACTTTGATGATATGCCTCTTTTCAACTTCTGCTAAGGTGTGAGCTGCCGAGTCTGAGCTGTGAGGAGTTTGAGATGCCGATAACTGTGTCAGTTTAAGCACCGGACTTTGTGAGAGGATGGTTTCTCTCTCCAATACATTTTGCAGTTCCCGTACGTTGCCAGGCCAAGTATGTTGCATCAGTTTCTGCACTCCTTGTTGGCTGACACGAGTGATCTTTTTACCGAGTTTTCTATTCAATTCCTGAATGATGTGACTCACAAGTTCAGGGATATCACTGATCCTGTCTCGCAGTGCAGGAACCTGAATAGGAAATACATTGAGGCGATAGTAGAGATCCATGCGAAACAAACCTTGCTCAACACGTTTGAGCAGATCATGGTGCGTGGCGGTAATGAGTCGTATATCAACCTTAATCGTTTCACTGCTCCCGACACGCTCGAACTCCTTTTCCTGAATCACTCTCAGTAACTTAGATTGAGCCTCAAGGCTTAATTCCGCGACTTCATCGAGAAAGAGTGTGCCCTTGTCGGCCAGTTCAAAACGCCCCTTACGGCGATTAGTCGCTCCGGTATAAGCGCCTTTTTCATGACCGAAGAGTTCACTTTCAAGCAAACCCGCAGAAAATGCGGCGCAGTTAACGCAGACCAAAGGTTTGTCGGCCCGTTTGCTTAACTTATGTAGATTGCGGGCTACCAGTTCTTTGCCTGTGCCATTCTCACCACTGATCAGTACCGTACTGTCTGTATTAGCCACTAGCTTAATCTGTTGAATTAACAGTTTTATTTTAGGGCTGTTACCTGATATTCCCACATCTCCCGTTTTGTCTGCCAACTCTAATTGCAAATATTGATTCTCTGAAGACAGAGTTTCAGAGAGAGCTTGAACCTGTGCTAGGGCTTCTCTGAGAGACTTTTCCGTTTGTTTCTGAATACTGATATCACGAAATATCGCGACTACACCCATCATCTTGCCGTCTTTATAAACCGGAGTAGAGGTGTAATGCACTGGGAAGCTTGAACCATCTTTACGCCAAAACACTTCATGACTGATTTCACGGGCTATACCGTCATTAAGCGTGTTGTAAATCGGGCAGTCCTCTTTGGGGTAGTGGCTGCCATCATTGTGGCTATGATGATGACAATCATGAATATTGTTTCCCAGTAAATCCTCTGACTTCCACCCAGTCATTCGTTCTGCAGCCGGATTAATAAACACGGCATTACCATCCAGATTAAAGCCATATATCCCCTCGCTGACTGCGTTAAGGATCAACTGGTTTTCGGGAAGGAACTCAGATTGAAGTGGGTTTGCATCCAGATTGATATTGGCCATATGAAAGTCAGTCGCATAAGTGATAAATAAGTTAACAGTATAACTTTTTTGCTCAGGTCACGAAATAGCGTGAGTATAAGCCAAGTCTAATCATGGGGAAAAAGTGACCTTTTAGTATTAGATAGCTGCATTTTCATATTTATTTCCTTAGCCTTTGAAATTTCGAGAGTAAACCGAACAAAATATAGACTGATGAAGTTGAGGCTGTAGTACTTATGGACCAAAACGTCTAAAAGTTGTTAATTAATTGTGTCTTTAAGTGGTTGAATAATTGAAGTAATCATTTTAGCTCGATAGTTTCCCTAATTTAGCAATAGCAATTATGAAACTTTTGTTATAGAAATGTGTCAGGAATGATTTACATTTCCGTGGGGTTATTCGAACTTAAAGCCAATTAAAATGGTTAAGTTTGGGTAGAGATGAGATAAAAAATAATAAAGAGAAAAATGATGACAACAAGAAACAGGAAGACATTTGGCTTAAACTCGTTGAGTTTAGCTGTATCAGTAGCTCTAGCAGGCTCACTAGCGACTTCATTTGCATTTGCTGCAGATGAGGAAGGTGAGAAGCTAGATAATGTAGAGAAGATAGCCGTAGTAGGTTCACGCTCTGCACCGAGGTCAATCGGTGATTCGACGGTACCCATCGATATTATCAGTGGTGATGATATTCGAAAGTCTGGTAACTCAGATATGCTTGAAATCTTGAAGGGGGCTGTTCCTTCATTAAATGTTCACTCTAATCCCATCAGTGATGCTGCTAGTCTAGTTCGACCAGCGAACCTACGCGGTTTGTCAGCAGATAGCACGCTTATTCTGCTTAATGGTAAGCGTTTTCATCGCTCATCTGTGATTGCCTTTCTAGGCGGGGGTATTAATGACGGTGCACATGGCCCTGATATCTCTGTTATTCCAAGCATTGCCCTTAAGCAAGTAGAAGTACTTCGTGACGGTGCTGCGGCTCAATATGGTTCTGATGCGATTGCTGGTGTGATGAACTTTGTACTGAAAGATAATGCAGAAGGCGGTTCTTTAGAGGTGAAAACAGGCGAGTACTATGAAGGTGATGGTGCGACAACTGAAATCGCGGGCAATATTGGTATGCCATTAACTAAAGATGGCTTTGTTAACCTGAGCTTTCAATATAAGAATGCTGATGCAACCAGTCGAAGCGTACAGCGTCCTGACGCGGCTGCGTTTGCTAATGCGGGACTTGACGTGGCTAACCCTGCTCAGATTTGGGGTTCACCTGAGATCAATGATGATATCACTCTGTTTGCAAACCTAGGGCTAGATCTAGATGACCACTCAGAGGCTTACTTATTTGGTAATTACTCGGAGCGAGATGTAAAAGGTGGCTTTTACTACCGTAATCCCAATTCACGACCAGGAGTGTATGGTGGGATAGTACGTAATGTGGACGGTACAAATAGTTATCGTCCTAGACCAATGGATGCTAATGCTCCTACTGACGCAGAACAAGCCGCTATGGATGCTTGGGATGGAGCAACTCCAACTGTACTCGTTGGTTCTTTAGATAGTCAGGATCAACAACTTAATTGTCCACTGGTTGAGATCCAATCCAACGGTCTTCCTGATCAAGCTGCGTTAGATTCGCTAGCGGCTGCAAACTGTTTTGCGTTTAATAATACAATTCCTGGTGGGTTTACACCTAATTTCGGCGGTAATATTGTCGACACCTCTCTTTTTGTTGGAACAAAAGGTGAATTTCAGATGGATTTCCTCGAAGGCATTTTATATGACTTCAGTGGTTCATACGGCAGTAATAAATCTAGCTATAAAATTGTCAATACCTTAAATGCTTCAATGGGCCCTGACTCACCACGAGATTTTAATCCAGGCAAATACATTCAGACTGAGTGGAACTTTAATGCAGATTTTGTCAAGTTTGTCGATTGGGGACTCGACGATGACGTGAGCATTGCGACAGGTTTAGAGTGGCATGATGAAACATTTGAAGTGGTTGCTGGAGATGAGGCTTCCTTTAAAGTAGGACCGCTCTTTTCGCAAGGTTTTGGTATCGGTTCTAATGGTTTTCCCGGTTTTCAGCCATCAGCAGCTGGGGAATATACTCGTAAGAATAAAGCGATATACTTAGATACCAGCATGCCTCTTCTTGATAATTTAGTGGCAGAGTTTGCCGTTAGATATGAAGATTATGACTCGTTCGGCTCAACTGTAAATTATAAACTTGCGGCTAACTGGAACATCATCGATGAGCTTGCGGTTCGAGGCTCGTTTAATACAGGTTTCCGTGCGCCAACAGTGGGTCAAGCGAATGTGAGTAATGTACAAACTAACCTATCTGATGGTGTATTGGTTGACTCGGCGCTGTTGCCGCCAACCAACCCTATCTCTGTACAACTTGGTGGTACAGAGCTTACACCCGAAGAGTCAAAAAGTTTCACATTTGGTACCATTTATACTGAAGGAGATTTCTTCTTAACAGTTGATTATTATAATATTAAAGTTGACGACCGTATTAGCCAATCTGAAAAGATTGAGTTAACCGATGCTGATAAGGCAACCTTGAAAGCAGCTGGTGTGCCTAATGTTGATGGTTTGTCACAGGTGAGTTTCTTTACTAATGACTTTGATACGACCACTCAGGGCATTGATGTCGTTGCCAACTATACTGCTCAGCTGTTTGCCGGGGATTCAACCTTTGCTTTAGCTTATAATTGGAATGAAACTAAGGTTGATAGTTACTCTGAAATTACTGGTGACTTTAAAGTTTCTCGTTTAGAGAACGATCTGCCAAACCACCGTGCTACATTTACTTGGGGGCAGAGCTGGGATCAGTTTAATCTGTTTACCCGTGTGAACTATTTCGGTGAATATCAAGGTGTGCACGTGGATTATATTGATACCGTCAATACAGGCAAAGCTGCTGTTACAGTGGATATGGAGTTGAGCTACTTTATTAATGACTCCTTCAGTGTTGCTCTAGGTGCGCAAAACTTGTTTGATCAAGATGCCACTGAGATCAATTTTACCGAAGCAGGAGCGGCTGCGTGTAATAGTGCTGATGATCCCTGTGTTAATAACCAATGGGGTGGTATCTATTATGAGACATCGCCATTTGGATTTAATGGTGGTTACTACTACCTTAAAGGCACCTACACTTTCTAACTCTTTTGTAATGGTTAGTTAAGAGTAAGCCAGAGCCCGAACAACTGTTCGGGCTTTTTACTTCCATCGTTTGCCGCTAACTCTATTAACAAAACGATAGAGCTCACTTGCAAACGGTACGTGCAACTTTTACCATTCAACTCACTTTTAAAGAGACGTTTAGCGCTCTTTTATTCGGGAGATCACCATGAGTTTTACTGCTTGGCTAGGATTACTGGCTATCTGTTGTTTAGGGGCCATGTCACCAGGACCGAGTTTGGCCATGGTGGTTAGGCACACGTTAGGTGGCGGCAGAGGTAAAGGGATCATCTGTGCTTGGGCTCACTCCATAGGTATTGGTATCTATGCGTTAGTGACACTCTTAGGTTTGGCCGTCGTGTTAAAAAAAGCCCCAATGGTCTTTAATGGTATTGCCATTATAGGTGCGCTTTATCTGGCTTGGATGGGCGTGCAGGCGCTTCGTTCTAAAGGCGGGATGTCTGATAAGTTAGCGGCGGGAGAGGCGACAAGTGGGTTGACCGCAGCGCGTGATGGTATCGCTATTTCACTGTTTAATCCCAAAATCATGCTCTTCTTTCTGGCACTGTTTAGTCAGTTTGTGATGGTTGCCGATAATTTTGTGGGCCAGTCATTAATCGTGTTGACGCCTTTGGTGGTCGACGGACTCTGGTATACCATCATTGCTCTGGTGTTATCACATCCCTCTGTATTGCCTAAGCTAAGGGCAAAAGCGGCATTGATCGATAAGTTATCCGGTGTGGTGTTGATCTTGTTGGCTATTAGAGTGCTAGTGACAATCTAATATTAAGCAATGAGATTAGAGATATAAAATATCAGTTATAAGATGGTCGTTACAAAATAAAACGACGAGCTATGAGTGTCGAACTGGAAGCCTTTGGCGGCTTTCTTTGTTCTTTCATTAGCTCATCGTTATATTTCTTAGCCTTTAAAAACCTGCACAGCTTCATCTTCAACAGCTGGCTCAGTATCCGATACTGGCGGGTTTTTGATATGGTCGTCGAGGTTGTCACTCAACATCCCTTTGTATTCATTAACAAACCATTCAAGCGCGTTCTCTTTCTCAGCTGCAAGATCGGCAGATTTAAGTGCGGCTTCAAAGGCGTTGAAACGTGACGCTGCGAAACGCAGGGCTGTGCCGACTTTGCTAACATCTTGCTCTGTTGCGCTAAGTTCGTTAGCAAGGGCAATAAATTGATCGGCTAACTGAAAAATGGTGGTCTCTTTACCTGCTTCTGACATGGTGCCTCTCTGTTTAATATTATTATACTGCTTGGATTCTAACTTAAATAAGTGACGAATGAACCCTTGGGATTAACAATTGAGATCTGAATCAGGCGATAAGCCTAGGGCTTGAGCTATGGCTTGTAAGTTAAGGGGGAGCTACGAGCTTGATCTTCAACTTGACCTAATAGACTCTATTTGTTTTTTTAGTTACTTGGATCTTTGTCGACAGTGACGCTGCCATTACGGGAGTCATAACTGATGCTCAAATTGAGATTATCAGCATAGTCATAGCGACATTGATGTAGGGGAATGTAGTTTGCCTTATATTCTGTTTCATCAGTGCTTGTACTTGATGAAACAGTAAGGTCATCACCTGCAAAAATGGTTACCCAGACAGAGATACAATCGTCTACATTATCTAACTTTGGCGATACTTCATCATCGGTAAAGTAGTGCTGGGCTGGCCATCCTGCGTCATTGAAGTCCATCTCTCCAGCTTCACTATCACCAAAGGTTGGCAGGTTTTCCGCAGGCCCTGAACCGACACGTACGGCCCAAACACTGTGGGCTAAATTGATCCCGGATTTAAAGGCTCCGCCAGTACCTGACACTACTGCGACATGAGCATCTTCAGATAAATTCATAAATTTAGGCAAGGCGACCACAGCAAGGATCCCGAGTATAATGATCACCACAACGAGCTCGATCAGGGTAAAGCCTGTATGTCTTTTTGGCGAGCTGAGACAAGAGCGATGGTTCATTTAAATGATTAACCTAGATTTATTGATTACAGGATTGTATCACTTTTTATTTACGTGTTCCCTCCTGAAATGATGACATCAGACGAGTGAAATCTTATTCGGACTTTTTTGATAGGCGTGAGTATGAAAATGATGAGGAATGTATGACTGTATTACCGAGTTGGGATGATTTTATTGCTGAGGAGAAAAGCAAAGCCTACTTTAGCGAGTTGCAAGCGTTTGTCTCTGAAGAGCGGGCGTCCGGAAAGGCAATATTCCCACCTGAGGACGAAGTGTTCACTGCATTTAACCTGACTCCTATAGATAAAGTGAGAGTGGTGATCATTGGTCAAGATCCCTATCATGGTCCTGAGCAGGCACACGGTCTCTGCTTTTCGGTGAAGCATGGAATTAAGACTCCTCCTTCATTAGTGAACATGTATAAAGAGTTAGCGACCGATATTTCCGGGTTTACTACGCCTGAACATGGTCATCTTTCAACGTGGGCTGAGCAGGGGGTATTGATGCTCAATACGGTTTTAACCGTAGAGCAAGGTAAAGCACATTCCCATGCTAAATCGGGTTGGGAAACGTTTACCAGTCATGTGATGGAACATCTAAATCAACAAACATCGCCTATTGTCTTTATTTTGTGGGGGGCTCACGCGATCAAAAAGGGCAAAGTGATCACGGGCAAACAGCATCATATTTTATCAGGGCCTCACCCTTCGCCGTTATCTGCTTATCGTGGTTTCTTTGGCTGCCAGCATTTTTCTAAAACTAATGAGCTGTTGATGGCAATGGGAACGCCAGTCATAAATTGGCAGGTATAAACTGTAATAAAAAGGAGCTCACTGGCTCCTTTTTATTTGCTTTCATGATGTATGAAAACGTTACTTTTCTTTGGTCAATCGGTAGTTATCTGCCAGTGCGCCCGTGATCCTTTGCCCTTGGCTACCTAACATAAATAGCTGGTTTTCACCGACTAAAAATTGCATGTCAGGACCTTTTTGATTGGGGGCTATGAGAGTGATTTTTCCGCCACTCTTATTCCACTTAAGTTTACCTGTTTCGGTAAAGAGATTGTCCTCTTCACCTAGGTACTCAGTATTAAGCTTATAGGTGTTGTCAGAATAGAGGAACAGAGTGGTTTTAATTCCCTCACAACTGGCACAGGGAGTAATGCCTGAGTAGGTGCCATTCCAATCAAGTGAATTTTGGCTGTTGTCGCCAATAGCGTGTTCAGCTGCTGGAACTTCATTCTTTACATCACTTTGAATAACTTCTGAAACCGGCTTGTTTTCAGTTGAGTTGGGCTTCTGTTCTGAGCAGGCCAAAAGGCCTATTGCCAGCAATGGAAGTGCAATTAGTTGTAATTTCATCATAATCCTTAAGAAATAGATGTCGTAAAAGCATTATACCTAGGTTCATTTATATATCTCTTAATTGTGATGTCATTATGCGTCGTTTTACCTCCGACTTTCTAATAAGTGTCATATAATTTATGAGTGGCGGCATAAACGACAAGGAGGATAACGAAATGAGTTTAAAGAGCGCTTATGTACTCGTTTTGATGCTAGTTTGGCTAACTCCTAGTGTGCTTGCTGGTGATAACAAACCAACCTTGAATATTGTGTCGACTAACTACCCACCATTTTATAGCGAAAGTTATAGCCAAAATGGGGCTGTGGCCCATATTGTGGCGACGGCATTGCAACGCCGTGGTTATAACGTGTCACATAAATTTTATCCTTTTACTCGCGCCACCTTACTGGTTAAAACTGGTAAGGCTGATGGTATTGTTGGGCTTTGGTACCGCAAAGAGCGCGAACAGTGGGCGGAGTATTCACAGCCTATTGTCCCATTAAACATTGTTCTTTATAAACGTAAAGACAGTGACATCAGTTATCAAACACTCGCTGATCTGCAAGGCTTACGTATTGGCATAGGCAGGGGGTATGCCAATCCAGCGGTATTCACTGAAGCAAAGCTAACTACTGAAGAGTCCAGCTCTGATGAATTGAATATGAAGAAGCTATTTCTCAAGCGTATTGATCTAGTTTTGATAGGACGGGAGCTAGCGCGATACATTATTCGTACAGGGCCAGATGAGTACGCTAACGTTTTTGAAGAGGTGGGGGAGCCATTGAGTGTTGAGGTGTTTCACTTTGGCGCTTCTAAAAATATTTCTGGGCACAAACAGTTAATCAAGGAGTTTAACTTGGGATTAGATAGTATGCGAGAAGACGGCAGCCTAGATAAAATCCTGCAGGATTATGAACTCACGCAGAGTATAAAAACGCCCTTAGTGGTTGTTAATTAATGTGTGACTAAAAGCACCACAGCTTTGTCGGTGTCACTATGATAGGCAATGGAATATCCCAATGCTCACAAGGTAAATGGTCGACTTGTTGGCAATCATGGGCGTAGCCGATAGGCAAAGGTGCCCTCACTTTCTCCCAATTAACCAATGTCCTGTCATAATATCCTCCCCCCATTCCCATGCGATTTCCTGTTCCATCGAAGGCCACGAGCGGTGTAATGATCACATGGAGCTGCTCTGCGGGTATGAGAGTGCGAATATCAAGCACGGGTTCCAATATTCCCAGTTTATTACGTTGCATGGGAGTGTGCTGGGTATAAGCCAAAAAGAGTAAGTTACCTTTGCTAAAAGGGTGAAGTCTGGGCAGGTAAACATTAATGCCGCGTTGCCAAAGTGCTTGTATCAAAGGATTGGTATCGAGCTCTCCATCATTTGTGAGGTAAATAGCCAGATGTTTAATGGTCAAAGGTTCGAGTTTTGAGAGCATCAGAGCACAAGCTTGTAGACCTAAGTTTGTCTGTTGCTCTGGGGAGATACTGCGCCTTGCTGCACGTATGCTCGCTCTGATCTCATTGCGAACCCTCTCTTTTTGAGGGAGGCTCGATAGCGTTGGGGCATTGGTAGGGGGTTGCTCCACAGTGGTCACCTTTAATTGCTAGCAATATAAATATCTTACCACTAAGCGCGAGCTTGGATAAGGTTGAACTCTGTTTTGTTTTTAGCGTAAAAGCTGAATAAAAAATATTTTTATCTTTTTGCATCCACCTAACTCTCTTAGCCGTATAAGTGGTAGTTATTAATTAAGAGAGTCATTTATGAAACCTATTTTTACAGTGTTAGTTCTATCTATCGCGTCATGTATCTCCATGAACGCTTCTGCCCAGTGGTCACTAGCCCCATCGTCGGCAGAGCTGAACTTTTTATCGACTAAAGTGCTGTCGAATATGAACAGTATTACCGAACAATCACGTTTTCAAACATTATCAGGTGCAGTTTCTGATGACGGAGAGTTAACGCTAAAGGTTAAGCTTGCCAGTGTTGACACCCAAGTCCCTATTCGTGATCAACGTTTACGAGATTGGGTGTTTGAGGTATCAAAATACCAAGAAGCGGTGATTTCTGCCAAGATAACGAAGGCCAATTTGAACGCATTAGCCGTTGGTAAGCCTTTACGTATTAAACAAGGTTTGATATTAAAAGCACACGGTAAGACGATTCCCTTAGAGGCTGAGTTACAGTTAGTCAAAAGCCAAAATGGTTCGATTTATGTTTCGACTACTTCGCCTATTTTGCTTGATGTTAAGCAACTGGAGTTGAATAAAGGGGTCGAAAAGTTGATTGACGTGATGGGGCTAGCGTCGATAAACCAGCAAATCCCCATTACCTTCTACGGAAAGTTTATTGAAAGTTAGCGAGTAGGATGAAATCGATAGCAGATTTCATCCCAATGTTTTTAAATATATGCGGCATCAATTAGAGAGTTATTTCATTGAGTGAGACAGATGAGATCCTATTAGCACGAACAGCGATGGGGGATAGGGGGGCATTTAAACGCTTGTATCTGAGCCTTTCGCCACGACTTTTCCCCGTATTGATGCAGTTAATGCATGATCATCAGCTAGCAGAGGATCTTCTTCAGGAGACCTTTGTGCGGATCTGGAATCAAGCATCTCGCTATGACTTAAATAAAAGTGGGGCTTATACATGGAGTTATACCATAGCGCGCCATCTCGCTCTGGATCATCTGCGTCGTTTATCCTTACGCCGCACTCAACAGTTGACGGATTTGGAGATCGCATTTGAGATTGAAACTGCCAGCGAGTCATTATCGAGTCAAAATACCCTGAATAAAGTAGATCATTGCTTATCTCAGTTGAAAGACAATCAACGTCAGGTGCTGATATTGAGTTATCGCTACGGCTATGAACAAGGCGAGTTAGTGAGTCTTTTAGAGCACCCACTAGGTGCTATTAAGTCTTGGTTAAGGCGTGGAATGGAGTTTATGCAAAAATGCGTGTCCCATTAAGATACTACGATCCAAAATTGCAAAGATTGCTTATCAACCACTATGTTAGTGGTTCTATGAGCTATCGGGCACGCAGGCGAATGTCGAGCTTATTACAACAGATCCCGCAATTAGAGGAGCAACTGTTGATGGTTGAAGCTCAGCTTCAATCGCTACACACCAATCAAGTACAGGTTCCTCCTAAGGCTCAAGTCTGGAATAAAATAGAGGCTCAATTAGGCTGGCACTCGGTTCGCTGGTGGCAAAAGGGTAACTACTGGCGAGCAAGTTCTGGTGCGTTAGCGCTGTCGTTGTTATTGGTACTCACTTTACAGATACAAGATCCAAGTGAAGTTAGCTCCGAATATGTGCCTATCAGCTATGTTGGGATTTTAAATGGCCATGATTCGACGACAAGTCTAGCTGCGGCTGTTCATCGGGAAACCGATGCTCCAAATGCCCCATGGATGATGACCTTACATTTGACTCAACCTTGGTCTGAATCCAATGAGGCTGCCAGCTTATGGATCACCGATGACAAGGGCCGCAAACTCTCCATGGGACCCATTCAAGTTAAAGATACCCAGCAATTTCAGCTATCCGACACCCAGTGGCAATTTATTCAAGGTGCTGTTTGGATGGAGTTGATTGCAGATAACGGCGGTAGGGTCATTTTACAAGGCCAGTGTCTCTCTTTGAAACAGTGGAAAAGCTAATTCAATAACCTCTCGTTCATAGTGTAATCAGTTACTGAAAGGCTTAATTTACTAGAACTGAAGGCCACAGAGGTGGGAGAGTGACTTGATTAACGTACAAAGTTGAGAGTGGTCGTCATTCTGAACTTGTTTCAGAATCCAGCTTTACTTGGGCCCTCACATTTCAGGCATAAAAAAACCACAGTTATTGCTAACAGTGGTTTCTTTATTACTGGAAACTCGCGACTTAAAGTCCTTGCGATTTTCTTTTATAAATTACTCTCCAGGCTACCGTTACCAGCGTAGCCCTTGAACCGTAGGTTCAAGGCGGGTAAATGAATAACTCCTAAGGCTTCTCGATACGAGCCGAGCCTGCACAATGTCATTAATACATTCATCCTGGGTTTGTAATTATCGGCACAGGGACATTGCCGGCTCACGCGAAACCCAGAGAGCAAAACAGGTGTATCTAATTCGTTGTAAACATTTCTACTGTCTTGTTTCTATAGCTTAACTATAGCGTTTATTTTGTCTTTACGAGCGAATTAAATAACTATAATTTTTTACGTTTCTCTTGCATTGACTCAGTTATCACTAAGCTCTTGCTACAGAGTTTAATCTTCTTTAATCGAACGCTCAACTAACGCGTTTTCTAAAGTTGATTGCAACAGACCGATTTTTTCATCCATCTGTCGATTATAATCTTGGTTTTTCTGCTGTTCTTCTAAGAGTTCATAACCAATATTCAAGGCCGCCATAATGGAAATCTCTTCACGGCTTAAGTTGTTGGTTCTCGACTTAAGTGAGATTAATTGCTTCTCGAGTTTTTCTGCCACGTGCTGCAATGCCTTCTCTTGTCCCGGAGGGCAAGCGATGGAGTAAGTGCGGCCTAGTAAGCTAATCTCGATAGCATGGCTACTCATGAAGCGGTTGGTCCTTAAGTTGGTCTCTTGATCGGACTATAAAGGTCTGCCTTTCAAAGTGCAACACGAGTAAGGCTTTAGATGCCTAACTTTAGATTAAATGTTGTTAAGATAGTCAGCGTTGAACAAATTATAGTCATTTAGTTGGGTTTTATACAGTTCTTCAAAGGTCTGCTTTGTTAGAGACTCTGTCTAAACGCACGTGTATAAACTCTTTATTTCGACAGAATACCGATCTTGCTGCTATTTCACCCATAACCTCTGTTAGATCAGAGTACAATCAGACGAGTGTCGGGTTTTCTTGGCCGAACGTCCCACTTCTGCTAGCATGAACTTAGAAATTTGTGTCATTGGAATCTTGTTATGGCGACCCCTCCTTCTTTACGTATTGATAACTTAATGGCGGCATTGGATCTAGCTGAAATTGCTCAGCATCCTGTCGAAGTTCACGGCGCTCTGGTTGGCCTTATTTGTGGCGGTATAGAGCAGTCTAAACGAGAGTGGAATACCTCTCTACTTGAGCTGATGAATGATGGTCAAGCACTGCCTGATCCACTGCAACAGCTTATCGATGAACTGTATCAAGACACGTTAGCTAGGATCTCAGATGTCGACTTCGGTTTCTCTCCTATGCAGCCTGAAGAGGAAGAGCCTGTGTCAAAGCGGGTTGAAGCGCTATCACTTTGGGTGCAAAGCTTCCTAACTGGCCTCGCGATTGTGCAACCTAAACTGAATAATGCGTCGGGGGATGTGCGTGAAGTGATTAAAGATTTGGCCGAGATCGCCTTGGTTGAGTTTGATGTTGCCGATGACGATGAGTCTGAAGCGGCTTATATGGAACTGACAGAGTTTGCCAAGATGGCTGCCCTGCTTTGTTATTCCGAGTTTGGCCCAGAGCCGTCGGATCAAGAAGCCGGTGTTATCCACTAGTCTCGGGCGCCGATGTTAAACCTTGCCCTGAGTCCATGTTAATTGTCTATCGTCGCAGCTAACCATGTTGTGACGAAATAGAGAAGGTTAATGAAAGCGCAAACTGAACAAGATGCTAATTATATAAGTGTCGATGTCGCCATCGTAGGTGGTGCAATGGCTGGGGCGACATTAGCCCTTGGCCTTAAAGCTTTGTCGGAATCACTTAAACGTCCTTTAAAAATCGCGTTAATCGAAGCGCACCATCCCAATCAAGACCATCCAGGGTTCGACGCCCGCTCTATCGCTATTGCCCACGGTTCTATCTTTGAGTTAACTCGACTTGGCCTATGGCCTAAATTGGCGTACTTAGGCACGCCAATAGATAATATTCATATCTCAGACCGTGGTCACATGGGAATGACGGAGCTTAATGCCGAAGCCTTTCACCTTAATCATTTAGGTCAGGTGGTTGAGCTAGAGCGAATAGGGCAGGTGCTGTTCAAACTGCTCGATGAAGCCGATATATCACTTTACTGTCCCAATAAGCTGGCCTCTGTGGAGGCAACCATTGATGCGCAGCTGTTAACTCTTGACGACGGCACCCGCCTAAGTGCTTCATTATTGGTGGCGGCGGACGGAGTGAACTCTAAAGTGAGAGCGGCATTTAAACAGCCGTTAGAACAAGTGGATTTCGGGCAAGTGGCGATCATTGCCAATATAGAGCTAGCGCATGTTGAAACCGATAAGATCAATGAAAATTGGGCCTATGAGCGTTTTACCAATAGCGGACCATTAGCACTACTCCCCATGTCATCGGTTAAAGGGGTTGAGCGAAAGTCATTAGTCTGGGCATTAAATCCAGACAAAGCAAAGCGCTTGCTCAGTATCCCTAAAGATCAGTTTTTGATTGAGCTTCAGCAAGCTTTCGGCTCCCGTGCCGGTCAATTTACCGCAGTGGGTGAGCGCTATTCATACCCGCTAATGCTCTCTTATATGTCAAAACCCATCTATCACAGAACCGTGTTTATCGGTAATGCCGCCCAAACCCTACATCCCATTGCGGGTCAGGGCTTTAATTTAGGCTTACGTGATCTGGTGAGTTTGATTCAGGTGATTGAACAACATTTATTAGATGAGACCAGTGCCGCTCCAGCTGACTTGGGTAGCACACAAGTGACTTATGCGTATCTGAATAGCCGCGAAAAAGATAGAAAACAGACCATGACGAATATCGAGTTCTTAGTACGTGGTTTCTCAAATGATTATTGGCCCTTAGTGGCAGGGCGCAGCTTAGGCCTGAGAATGCTGTCGTGGCTACCGCCTCTTAAAACGCCTGTTGCTCGTACTGCAATGGGCTGGAAGGCGTAATACTGATTGGTATAAGTTAATAAACCAAATTTAAGGAAAAGAAATGTTGAGCACTAAAACCTATGACGTGGCGATTGTTGGAGGTGGCATGGTTGGCCTAGCCACTGCGGTTGGCTTGGCTATGGAGAATTTTCGTGTTGTGGTTATCGACGCAGGAGAGACTCCTACCGTCACTGGTGAGCCTAAACTTAGGGTCAGTGCAATCAACAAGGCAAGTCAGCGGTTACTGCAAAATATCGGCGCTTGGGCTTATCTCGATGACGACCGCCTCAGTCCTTACCAAAAGATGGACGTGTGGGATAAAGATAGCATAGGTAAGATTAGTTTCGATGCCCACAGCCTGAGTGAGCAGTACCTCGGTAGCATTATCGAAAATGATAACATTGCCCATGCACTGTCTATGCGAGCCGCTGAGTTCGATGAGATAACCCATATCGAAAATCACGCATTAGATAAAATAGCCTTCGGTGAGCGTGAAGCCTGGTTAACCTTAGATAATGGTGAAAACATCAGTGCCGCATTAGTCATTGGTGCCGACGGCGCTAATTCTTGGGTACGTGAGCAGTGCAAGATCCCGATGACATTCTGGGATTATGGCCACCATGCCATTGTTGCTACCGTGCGCACCGAAATCCCCCATCAAGATACAGCCCGTCAGGTATTCCTTAAAGATGGCCCATTAGCTTTTTTGCCACTTTATGAGCCTAATTTTTGCTCTATCGTCTGGTCAGTGCCGCCGGCAAAAGCCAAGCAACTGCTGGAGAGCGACTCACAAACACTTGAGCGTACCTTAACGGCTGAGTTCGATGGCCGTATGGGAATGTGCAAGTTAGAGTGTGAGCCACAAGCTTTCCCGCTGCGCATGCGTTATGCCCGTCACTTTGGTCGTCATCGTCTGTTTTTGGCTGGTGACGCGGCGCATACTATTCATCCATTAGCGGGCCAAGGGGTTAACTTGGGCTTGCTTGATGCTGCCGCCATTATTCAGACCTTAGGTGAGCTAAAGCTTGAAGGAAAAGACATTGGTGATTATGCAAACCTTCGTTCATTAGAGCGCTGGCGTAAGGCCGACGCGCTGGAGATGATCGCCGCGATGGAAGGTTTTAAGCGATTGTTCGAAGGTAGCAACCCCGTTAAGAAGGCGTTGCGTGATTTCGGCCTAAATCTGGTCGATAATATTGCTCCTGTGAAAACACTGTTTATGCAACAAGCCATGGGCAACAAAAACAGCCTGCCTAAGCTATGTAAAGCTCAATAGGCACAAGTCAGACTTATGGGTAATAAGTCTGACTTTTCAGTAACTTGTTCTTATTTTTTCTGTAAACATTTTTCAAACACTAAAATAACGAATGTTTCACATGAGAAAAAGTAATGATAAAACGACTCGGATTAGAAAATTTTTTTGTATACAAAATGAAGATGCAAGGTATAATTTCGCCGCATTTTAAGACCCTTGATGGGTCTGATACATCTTATCTGTCGCATTCGATTAACATGTCGAATGCGAAAAACACACTGGCCTGAGTTACCCTACGCCAGGTAAGACCCGAAAAGGGCATAAAAGAAGAGATTATAATGGCTAATAAAACAGTACTCTTTAACAAGCACTTAGAATCAGACGCTAAGATGGTAGATTTCCACGGTTGGGATATGCCACTGAACTACGGTTCTCAAATCGAAGAACATCACGCAGTACGTCAAGACGCGGGCATGTTCGATGTGTCGCACATGACTGTTGTTGATGTGACTGGCACCGATGCTTGTGCTTTCCTACGTAAATTATTAGCAAACGATGTGGCAAAACTTAAGGTGCCGGGCAAAGCGCTTTATGGCGGCATGTTAGATCATAATGCTGGCGTCATTGACGATCTCATCACCTATTACCTTTCTGACACTCATTACCGCATTGTGGTTAACTCAGCGACCCGTGAAAAAGACTTAGCTTGGATTGCCGAGCAGGTTAACGGATTCGACGTGGTGATCACTGAGCGTCCTGAACTGGCGATGATTGCCGTTCAAGGCCCTAACGCAAAAGCCAAAGCAGCGACCGTATTTAATGCTGAGCAAAATGCCGCAGTGGAAGGCATGAAGCCTTTCTTCGGTGTGCAAGCAGGCTCACTCTTTATTGCGACAACAGGTTACACTGGCGAAACAGGCTACGAAATCATTGTTCCTGAAGATGAAGCGCAGGCCCTATGGCAAGCATTACTTGAAGCCGGTGTTAAACCTTGTGGACTCGGTGCGCGTGATACATTACGTTTAGAAGCGGGCATGAACCTTTACGGCCTAGATATGGACGAAACGGTTAATCCACTTGCGGCTAACATGGGGTGGACTATCGCATGGGAACCTGCTGATCGTGATTTCAACGGTCGTGAAGCATTAACGGCAATTAAGGCCGCAGGAACTGAAAAGCTGGTTGGCCTGATTATGGAAGCCAAAGGCGTTATCCGTCCTGGTATGTCAGTGTTCTTCACTGATGCTGATGGTGCTGAGCAACAAGGCACCATTACCAGTGGCACATTCTCGCCAACGTTAGGCTACTCTATTGCCATGGCGCGTGTTCCTAGAAGTATCGGTGATACGGCTGAAGTCGAAATGCGTAAGAAGCGCGTAGCGGTTAAAGTGATCGCACCAAGCTTTGTACGTAACGGAAAACAAGCATTCTAGTTATTTAACGGGTTTATCGCTATTTGATTCGATTTAGTTGTCGATAGTGCTCATTGATACATATCAACTGCGCGCTATCTCCTATAACTCAAATCAAATATCAGCTAACCTTGTCAAATAATAGAGACATGATTAAGCGCTTTATCGTCTGTACCTATAAATACAAAAATCGATAAATTGGCTAAACATTCAGAATTAGAATAATCGAATAAGGACTAAGAACAATGAGCAACATTCCTGCTGAACTAAAGTACGCTTCGTCTCACGAGTGGATCCGTAAAGAAGAAGATGGTTCATATACTGTTGGGATCAGTGATCACGCTCAAGAGTTATTGGGCGACATGGTATTTGTTGAACTTCCAGAAGTGGGTGATTCAATCAGTGCTGGTGAAGATTGTGCTGTTGCTGAATCAGTCAAAGCGGCTTCAGACATCTACGCGCCAATATCTGGTGAAGTGGTTGCAGTAAACGAAGCCCTTGAAGATTCTCCAGAGCTCGTTAATGGCGATGCATTTGGTGACGGTTGGTTCTTCCGCGTTATGCCAACTGACCTAACTGAAGTCGATAACTTGCTTGATGCAGAAGGTTATCAGTCAGTCATCGACGAAGAGTAATCGCCGATTAAAAACAAAGCCTCATTTCTTCGAAAATGAGGCTTTGTTCGTTATAGGGTTACCCGATTACAAACCCTATTTATACCTAAACTACTTTAAGGTGCTCCACTGCGCATCTCTTGAGGTAGCTTAGGTATAATTACACCACAACGAGACCGGTAACTTAGCCCCCTACAGGCGGATACTGGCAAATATGGAATTAGATTCATGACCACTGAAACGCTTACTCAACTTGAGCAACACGATCTCTTTCTCAGTCGCCATATCGGCCCTGATAGCGAACAACGTCAGGATATGTTGAATTATGTTGGTGCTGAATCTCTAGAAGATCTTACCGCGCAAATCGTCCCTGGTTCGATTCTCCTTAACCGCGATCTTGCCGTTGGCGATCATGTGAGTGAGGCCGAAGGTCTGGCTTATATCCGCGGTATCGCAGATAAGAACAAAGTCTATAAGAGCTACATCGGTATGGGTTACTACGGCACTGAAGTCCCTTCAGTTATCCAGCGTAACGTGCTTGAAAATCCAGGTTGGTACACGGCCTACACGCCATACCAGCCAGAGATAGCTCAAGGTCGCCTAGAGGCGATACTTAACTTCCAGCAGCTTTCTATGGATCTTACTGGCCTTGACTTAGCGTCATCATCACTGCTCGATGAAGCCACGGCTGCTGCTGAAGCAATGGCACTGGCTAAGCGTGTATCGAAAGCCAAAAAAGCCAATATCTTCTTCGTTGCTGATGATGTATTCCCACAAACGCTAGACGTGATTAAGACCCGCGCCGAGTGTTTTGGTTTTGAGATTATTGTTGGTCCTGCTGAAGATGCCGTGAACCACGAAATCTTTGGTGCGCTATTCCAGTACACCAACCGTTTTGGTGAAATCACTGATTTTACTGACCTATTTACCGCACTGCATGAGAAGAAAGCCCTTGTATCGGTTGCTGCCGATATGATGTCACTTGTCGTGCTTAAGTCTCCGGGCTCTATGGGCGCTGACGTGGTATTTGGTAATTCACAGCGTTTTGGTGTTCCAATGGGATTCGGTGGTCCACACGCTGCGTTCTTCGTGACACGTGACGCCCACAAGCGTTCATTACCGGGTCGTATTATCGGCGTATCACAAGATACCCGTGGTAACCGCGCCCTACGTATGGCGATGCAGACTCGTGAGCAACATATCCGCCGCGAAAAAGCCAACTCAAACATCTGTACCGCGCAGGTATTGCTTGCGAACATGGCCTCTTTCTTTGCCGTGTTCCATGGCCCACAAGGGCTTAAAACTATCGCTGAGCGTATCCATCGTCTAACTGACATTCTTGCTGCTGGCTTAACGGCTAAAGGCGTAGAGCTGGTTAACAACACTTGGTTCGACACTATCTCGCTTAAAGGCGTCGATGTTGCCGCTATCATCAAGCGCTCTGATGCTGCGGGTATTAACCTGCGGGTTGACAGCGATGCAGCCGTGATGGGCGTCAGTTTAGCCCAGACCACGACACGTGAAGATGTGGCGCAGTTGTTCGATGTGATCTTAGGTGAAGGCCATGGCCTTGATGTGGCTCAGCTTGATAGCGACATCGTGACCAATGGCAGCAAATCAATTCCAAGTGAACTCGTGCGTCAAGATGCTATCCTGACTCACCCAACGTTCAATCGCTACCACAGCGAAACCGAGATGATGCGATACATCAAGCGTCTCGAGAATAAAGATTTAGCCCTTAACCACTCAATGATCTCATTGGGATCATGCACCATGAAGCTCAACGCTGCCACTGAGATGATGCCAATCACTTGGCCAGAGTTTGGTAACATGCACCCGTTCTGCCCACAAGATCAGGCGCAAGGTTACGCACAACTCTTGAATGAGCTTTCTGAATGGTTAGTGGATATCACAGGTTACGATGCAGTATCACTGCAGCCTAACTCAGGTGCACAGGGCGAGTACGCGGGTCTGTTGACGATTAAGCAGTACCACGAGTCTCGCGGTGACGCACACCGAAATATCTGTCTTATTCCACAGTCTGCCCACGGCACTAACCCAGCATCTGCACAGCTAGCTGGCATGAAAATCGTGGTTACCGCCTGTGATAAAGCCGGTAATATCGACATGGAAGATCTTAAGACTAAAGCTGCTGAAGTGGCCGATAATCTTTCTTGTATCATGGTGACTTACCCATCGACTCACGGTGTATACGAAGAGACGATTGGCGAGATCTGTGAAGTGATTCATCAGTTCGGTGGTCAGGTTTACCTTGATGGCGCCAACATGAACGCACAAGTGGGTTTAACGTCACCTGGCTTTATTGGTGCTGACGTATCTCACCTTAACCTTCACAAAACCTTCGCAATTCCACATGGCGGCGGTGGACCAGGTATGGGCCCAATTGGTGTTAAAAAGCACCTTGCACCTTTCCTATCTGGCCATGCGGTAGTGAAGCACGGTTTAGATTCTGACAACAATGGCGCGGTATCTGCTGCACCATTTGGTAGTGCCGGTATCTTGCCTATCACTTGGATGTACATCAAGTTACTCGGCAAGCAAGGCCTGAAACAGTCAACTCAAATGGCACTGCTCAACGCGAACTACGTGATGAAGAAGCTATCTGAGCACTATCCAGTGCTTTACTCTGGTCGTAATGACCGCGTAGCGCACGAATGTATTATTGATCTGCGTCCGTTGAAAGAAGCGTCAGGCGTCACTGAGATGGACATTGCAAAGCGTCTTAACGATTACGGTTTCCACGCGCCAACCATGAGCTTCCCAGTTGCGGGCACCTTAATGATTGAACCAACGGAATCTGAGTCTAAGGTTGAACTTGACCGCTTTATCGAAGCGATGATCTCTATTCGCGGCGAAGTGTCACGCGTCGAGTCAGGCGAGTGGCCGGTGGACAATAACCCACTGCACAATGCCCCGCATACACTGGCTGACATCATGGACCCTGAATTTGATTCACGTCCATATAGTCGTGAGATTGCCGTGTTCCCGACGGCAGCGGTTAAGAAGAACAAGTTCTGGCCAACGGTTAATCGAATTGATGATGTATACGGTGATCGTAATTTGATGTGTAGCTGTGCCCCAATCTCCGATTACGAATAAATGACTACTTAACCTCGGTAATACGGCTTCAGCCTCCGGTTTTCGCTGCTCATTGACAACAGTCAACTCCGCGGCGATAACCATCGGCTTCCTTGTCTTACCGTCGGCAGTAACGTCATTTGATTAGAACGCACCCTTAGTGGTGCGTTTTTTATTGGGTGAGAATAAGGCTCAGGTCTGTTTTCGTAGGTCTCGAAATAAAGAGTTTGACTGGAGTCAACTCCACGGCGAAAACGTCAAACTTCATTGTCTTATCATCGCCAGCAACGCAATTATGGCTTCAATGATTTCATCGGGCTGTGAGATTTAAAAGCATTAAAAAAGCGAACCGATTGGTTCGCTTTTTTGTGGGTGGATGTAAACCTTACTCTGCCCATATTTATCACTCGAAACTCTCCCCCGTCATATTATCTTCACCGTAGAGGTAAGTCATTCTAATAAAACGATTAATAAAGTGATAGAGTGGAGTTGTTTCTGCTTCGATTAGTGTTCGGCGAGCTGAAGTCATAAAACTATCCCATACCAAGCTGAGTCAAGATAACTTAAAGCCTAGTATTAGATAGCTTTAAAGACAAAAGATGTGGCTGTCCCATCTTTTTATCTAAACAGGTTTTATCGTGGACTTCCATGTTGATGGACGGTAGGCTTAATGTTGCCTTTATGTTTTTTTGCTCTTTTTGATGATAAGACGACTTAGGTCTTGTTTTTCTAGGCTGATCAGAATTACTTGCAGTACTTCGATTTTTTAAATTAATCACTTTACTCTATTTTTAAAAGGACATGGAATTGTCTAAATTTATACTATTTATTTTTATACTTCTGCCAATTTGTACCGTTTCTGCTCAAGATATTTATAAATGGGTTGATGAAACTGGCAAGGTTCATTATTCAGATCAGCCTTTACAAGGACAGGGGGCAATAGTAGGAAGTTACAAAACAGATGCCTCTAAAGCAGATAAAAAGAAGCAAGAATTGGCCATTCGCGACGAAAAAGATATTGAGGATAGATTTAAACTCAAATTAAAATCATTTTTAAAGATCTACTATTGCGATGGTGAGAGCATCGGCCAACGGACTGACCTAATTAAAGATCCTTATTCAAAAGGATTGCGCATTATGTCTTATGAACGAGAGGGGAGTGAGAAGGTTCGTGAGCAAGTGGCACTGAAAGAGCAGTTGAAAAATTCGATGTTACGACTTGACAGTGCTTTTCAAAATGAAAGAGAAGAAGTGACTAAGATCGTTAATTTTTTGACTGTTCAAATAGCACTACAACAATGTTATATCGATTATAACGCTGAACAAATTAGAATTCTCAATGCAGGAGCGTATTAACCATGGTAAAACTATTAATCGTTCTGTTTGTCACATTTCAAAGTTTTTGTGCTTTAGCTGATATTTACCAATGTACAGATAGTTCAGGGAAAGCCATTTTTACTGATATGCCTTGTGAAAGGAAAGAGCATCAAACAGTAACAGCACCTCAAACTAAGCCAGATATTAACCCAACCGTATTATTAACGAATACGCCTAATCGTGTTAGAACGGCCAAAGATGCATTGGAGTTTATAGGTCGTAACCAAATTGTAACCATGAACTTAGATAGGTTGGAGCAGAATTACATTCTTACGAATAAGCCTGCAAACTTTTTTCAAGCTTTCGATGGAGACCCCTCTTTAGATAATAGCTATTCAAATAACAAACATACGATTAGTGCAAAGTTTGCTAATGGCGTAGGTGAAATAATCTACAAATCATCGACTTTGAAAAGCAATTGGCTTGACGCTCATAGAAGCTTTTTTTTTAATATATCATTTGATGATATAAATAGTCGTTTAATGGAGCTTGGATTAAAAGATAAGTCTCTTCAAGGACTTCAGTATGGATATGCGCGCTGGCGTTGGAAGCATCGAGTATTTACCTGCGATGCTAAAGCAGATTTTGAGGCTGATAGTTATTATGTGAGTTTTGAAGTCAGGTGTATTGCTAGATGAGTGCGGTCATTGATAAAAGACCATAAACAGAGCCAGCCATATTAAATGGCTAAGCCAACAAATTAACTAAGACACCCACAATTAAACCAAACTAATTAGGTGTTTTTTGGGGCACACTCTCACGGCTATTAGTGTGAAAAACAGGAGGGGAAGATTGGTTCGGTTGCTTGCCTTCATTCGCTTGAATGGCTGTTCTAACTCTTTCTTAAGAGCTTCTAGTTGCCAGTATTCCCTAACTGCAAACAATAACCTACTAAATCTATAGGATTCAATGTGTATTGATCTAGTTCACTGAAATATAAGGGTTTGTACTGACTTATTTTGATAATTGGAGAGAAATACTAACTCAATGGCTTTAGCCAGCTTTTTGCTCTGGCGGTTTTATCTCTTCTCTGTCTTTTGCTCCTCTCCGTTGCCCTCTGTGTTCTCCGTGGTAAATCGCTTTTATCTGACAGCCCTGTCAGTCTCTAATGTTGCCATTGATTATTGATGGGTGGCAATGGCTTTTTGGATTATAATAGCGCGAGTATACCCAAGCTACTTCAAGATGCAGGATTCAGCATGTCGAGAAGTGACAGAGTTCAAGGCATGAAATAGTTGGACTAGTTATTCTAATTCACTTTTTCATAACGCAGAAACATGTTGCTTCTCGCCGTGCCCTTTGGGAGTTCCCGTAGAATACCTGCACTATGTTAGTGATATTAATAAGGGAATAACCATTATCCTCAATCACTGCCTTGTTCAGCTATCCTACGGGGGCTCTGAAACGAGCATCTTGAGGTGGCTTGGGTATAGACAAGCTTGGGCAGATACTCAAGCTTGTTACTTTTTAGGGCACAGATAAACTCATGGCCCTTTTTTCGATATACATTATGAGGGTTTAGCATGTCTAAACAAGATTATTACAGCGTGCTAGGTGTTTCAAAAGCCTCCTCAAATCAAGAGATAAAAAAAGCCTACAAAAAGTTGGCGATGAAATACCATCCAGATAAAAATCCTGGTGACGCAGTGTCAGAGACTAAATTTAAAAATGCTAAAGAAGCGTATGAAATTCTGACCGATACTGACAAGCGTCGTAAATATGATGAGTTTGGTCATGCAGGGATTGAAAACAATGGCCAAGGTGGATTTAACGACGCGTACGGTGGCGGATTTAGTCAGCGTGAACGTGGATTTGGTGGTCAAGGTTTTGGTGGTTTTGATTTTGATGATATTTTCTCTCAATCAAGAGGCGGACAAAGTCGAGCTCAAAAAGGGCAAGATAAAGAGTTTGTGTTCACTGTGGACTTTGTTGATGCAGTGCAAGGTGCAGAGACTGTAGTTGAATTACCGGTTAATGGAGAAACTAAAAAGATAAAGGTTAAGATCCCTGCAGGTATTAAAGACGGTGAAAAAATACGTTTCACTGGCAAAGGTAGTGCAGGCGTGCATGGTGGAGCCGCAGGTGATCTATTGCTTGTCATTGCAACCCGCGAACATGCGTTTCTTGAACGCGAAAACAACGACCTCATTTATACTACGGGCGTCGATATGGTGATGGCGGCACTGGGTGGAGAGATTGAAGTTAACGTATTGGATAAGCGCTTTAAGCTTAAAGTGCCTTCAGGGACTCAACCGGGGCGTAAGTTCAAAATAAAGGGTAAAGGTGTTACGGATCGTAAGGGAGCTACTGGTGATCTGTTTGTGAAAATTAAAGTGGAAATTCCGCAGGATATAACGGAACAACAGCGTTCATTACTAGAACAATTCAAAGAGTTAACGGAAATAAATACACTTTCGTAAACTTATCATTTCCGATAGTCGTACCTTTGTTAGTAGCGTTACGTATTTGGATCGTGAACTGAGTAAATAGGGTCAGACTCTGATCCTATTAAGCACTATTTATTCAGGACAAAGCCAGTCAGTTTGCACTGACTGGCTTTGTTTTTACATTGTTTTTAACAAGGAAGTGATGTCTAAGCGCTTATTGCGGAGTAAGACCTAGCTGTTCTAGTACTAACTTAAAGTTCTCACGGCGCTCTTTCACGTTGTGAACGTCACCCGTTGAACAGGTTAAATCAGGACAACCACGGTTAACAATACCAGATACGTCATCAATAAAGTCTGTACCTTTCATGCCACCATCAACATACTTTTTAAGTTCTTCATGGTAGTTCCAGTTACCGTATTGACCTGTTTCGTCAGGGTATGCTTGTACTGAGGTTACCCAGTAGAACAGACCTGCAATCCACTTGATCTCTTTGTTTTCTTCAGAGCTACAAATTAGACCTGGGTTCGAACAGAAATCTAGATCTGCGTATAACGGGTTCTCAGGTGGTGCTTCAACAGTAACACCATCAATTGTTTTACCAATTGTCTCAGGATCAACATGTGAACGACCTAAGTAATGGTTAAGCGTACCGAAGTTTTGACGTCCGGTAGTTTGAATTACACCACGACCCCACCAACCACAACCTTGCACGTCTTCTTGGCTGCTGCCATCCCAAATAAACGAACCTGCTTTTTGGTCAACGTAAGTTTTACATTCGTCACGTTCCCATACTTGCTTAGATGTATCTACTGATGTGGGTACGTCATTACAGTGACCGCTGTTAGTCCAACGGCCAACGCTACCGTTAACCAGTAAGCCACGTTCTTCAAGTACTGCATTTGGTGCTGCGAAAACAGGAGCTGGAGCGCCATACCATTTAGCATGAGTAAAGGCACTTACTTCCATTTTATCATCACGAGGACAAGAGTAAGCGTAATCTAAACCAGACTCAGCGTTCACACCGTAATCTGCGTACTTCTGGCCAAGTTGACCACAGCTCGCTGACATTGGGTAATCTGTAGCTGCGCCATATTTAATTTCAGCCCAGTTATTCTCATCACAAGCATTGTAGCGAATGGTCTCTTGCATACTTTGTGCTAAGAAGGCTGCAATTGCCACTTTTGCATATTTGATGTTGGTTGCATCATCAAGGCTTTCATCTAGTAGCCAGAACTTGTTACCAGCTACACCGACGTTATGCATTGCATTTAAGCCCTTCATGAAGTCAGCCCACTTGTAAACAGTAGACGGAACCCATTGTGATTGAGGCGTTTCATACAAAAATGCAGTGTTGTTCATTGCATCTGCAGCGTTCGCTAACTCACGGTTTAATGCTTCAATAACCGTTAGATTGCCGCTTTCTGTTGTTTTACCTACATAGTAGAGTGGCATTTTAGCTGCTTGGTAATGCTCAATTTTACTTGTCAATTCTGCAGTGTCTTTGTCAAACAAAATAGCAAATACGTTACTGAATGCCGCTTTACGAATTTGCGATTTGCTGGTCTTGTCACCCATGAAGTAACGAGCGGCTTGCTTAGTTGGGATCTTGTCTAGCATTGCAGGTGTGTTAACAAAGTCAGTAACTTGCTTCACGTACTCTAGCGCATTGTGCCATTGCTCATTTGACAAGGCTGCTGTTGAGCTTGATTTAGTGAAGGCAACAAAGTCAGCTTTGTTTGCAGCGTCAGCTTTATATAATTCAAGCTTGTCCAGTAGATCGGCTGTGAATACCGATGCTTCATCCCAAACAGACTGTCGACCAGAATGCGTATCGAAAGCAAAGTCACCAATGCTTAAAGACCAACCGTAGCTTGCTTGTGGCGCTAGGGTAGCAATGATGAGGTGGTGAGCTTGAGCCCAGCCTTTCACGTCGTTGCTAAGCGCGTTGATGTCATCAATGTCAATGCTATTGCCAGTGATATCCATCGCTGTGGTTAGTGCTTCTTTAACAGCAATACTGCCTGAAGATAAGGCTTTATCTTGTGTGGCTTTATCAAGCACATCACTGCTGATGATAATGGATGAAGATTCCGCTTGTGCAGCCATTTCCATAATTGACACGAAAGACGCTGTTAGCTTATCGAAATCAGCTAATGCTTCGCTGCTGCTCGTTTTGATGGTCAATGTAACTGGTGCTAGCGATGATGGGCTCGCAACCACCAAGGTATTTGGCCAACCAGCCACTTCTAGACGGACAGGATCCATCGGGTTTTGTAGCGCAAGTAGCGGTGCGGTACCTGGCTCAGTGCCGTCACAATTGAGGTGAAGAGCCCATGAGGCGTCACTACCTGGAAGGGTTTTAGTCCAGTAAATCGCAGAGTATGCGATGTTGTTGTGCACCATAATGTCACCACCTGTTGCATGGTCACCACGCGTCCAGTCTGGGTAAACATTGAATTCAGTACATAACTCACCTGGTGGTGTTACTGGCGGCTCAACGGCTTCCTCTTCAACGCTGATGTTTACACTGACAGTTGAAGACAGTCCTTCAGCGTCAATGGCGACAGCTTTTAGTGTTACGCTACCGATTTGAGTCGGCAGCCAGTCACAGGCAAATGTGGCGACTTGAGCGCCATCAAATGTACAAATTTGTTTGCTATTGGCTGTAACAAGCAGTGTGGTTAAATCATCATCAGCATCTGTGGCATTAATAGAAATAGAGACGGTATCGATTTCGTTGAAAGTTGCACCACTGGTTGGTGTAATGAATGTCACCACAGGTGCGGTAAAATCTTCTTCAGCATCGGCTTCTACGGTGACTGAGACAGATTTCTGTTCAATTTTTTGGTTGTCTTTGTCGAATACAAACACGTTAATCGCTGCGCTGCCTGCTTCATTTGGCGTCCAGCTTTGCGAGTAAATCGTCTGGCTCTGGTCAATCGCTTTTTGAGACAACTTCTGGTCGTTCACCCAAAACTCAACTCTTGCTGCTAATTCACCGTCAATGCTTGCTTGAATTAGCGTCGCAGCGTCAACTTTTAGCTGCTGACCTGCCACTGGAGACAGAATCGATAATTCGGTTGCTTCTGGCTCGCCAGGTTCGCTTGAACATTCAGTTAGATCCCAAAACCATGAATCTGCACTTGGCGATTCCCATACACCAGGATTGTTTTTAGCAATAAAGCATTGGCCTTCAAATGAAACAACTACGCCATTTGCAACCTGAGTTTTACCTGGAACAAAAGCAATAATATCGCCTAAATCTGGTCCTGGCTCGGGTTCAGGTTCAGGTTCTGGCTCAGGCTCACCCGAACATACTGCAGTATCCCAAAACCATGAACTTCCGTTTGGGGATTCCCATACACCAGGGTTGTTTTTGGCAATAAAGCATTCGCCATTATAAGAAACCATATCTCCGTTCTGAGCTTTTGTTTCTCCCGGAACAAAAGTGACAACACCAGACGTTAGCATTGCTTCAGTGGCATATAGATAGCCACTGAACATCACGCTGGTAAGTGCGATAGTGATTGTATTTATTTTCATCAAGGTTTAGTTCTTCTTTTATTCATTTATCCTTGCAGATAAATTCATTAATTATTAAAGGTATCGATTAGAAACTTAGTTGCCTATCAGGACCAAGGTAACCACATGGTGAGTTAATATAAGACACTAATTCGCGGCGAAGATAGCAGGTAGATTGCTTTAATACACTTATTTTAAAGTGGGTTTATGTGTAAGAGAGCAAAGAAAAAGCAATCAGTTAAATTAAGTGTAAATATGGATTTAAAAGCGAAAAGAATGATTCAGTTTTAACGGAAGACTGTTGCTGAAAAGTGCAAATAATTGTGAATAAGAGGTGCTGGCTCTGACTCTGACTCAACTTAAGTTAAATGGCTGCCCTGTCTTTTTGTAGAGGTTTCCCTTTGTTACGCACTTCTGTGTGCACTCCGTGGTGAATCGCTTTTATCTGATAGTCCCATTTCAAGTTCGTATTAGATATCATTGTTGTAGTTGCATCAGAGGTTGTTAGATAGCAAAATCTAACGTTATCATTAGAATGTCCCATGATTCACTACCCTTGATTTACTCTTTACGACAAAGCTAAGGAAAAGACAAATATGCAGCAAGGATTTCCCATTACGATAGTGGCCGATGGCCAATTTTCAGATTCGCTTAAGCCGTTGTTGATCCAGCTGGAGATGTGGATCAATTTTACGGCGCTAAAAGCGGAATGGTTCGGTAATGAAGATTATATCCTCTCTTTTGATTTTACTTTACTCAGGTCATTGGAAGAGAAAAAGCTGCTTTTATGCGAAGATAACTGGGTTGTAGAATCGGGTTATGCTTATCATTATGAAAGCAGCAACCAGACGACGATTGCTTTTATTGCTGTTGATGATTTGGCTCAGGAGGGCGTTGGTATTGAAGAGGCGATAAAAGCGAGATTGATCGCTGTGGCTAATGCTGTTGCCAGCTCTGTGGGAAGTGGGCATGACTTATTGGCTTTGTCGTAGAAGGCATCCCATTATTTTCATCCCCATTATTTATCATGGAGGTTCAAGTTACTTAGATAGCTTGAATCTCGATAGAAGTAACTGAAAAGACAAAAAGTAAGATTGTATTGTCTTTTCTCTCCGCTCTTTGTTTGTATCCTCTTAGTATTCGCCCCTATTTAACGGCCATATTGTAAATTTCGAGGGATACAACCGATAGCTTATTGTTTATTCATAATGCTAATGGTAGGTTGCTCAAAAGTAGTCGTGAGTGGTGTCTCATTGAGGCGTTAAGCACAATCATTACGTTGAGAACTGATATGAATAAGTCCGCACAAATATTACTAGACCGTCTTGCCATAACAGGTTCTGCATTATGTGCATTGCACTGTATCGCGGGGCCATTGTTATTAGTCGTGTTCCCGTCACTGCTCGCGTTTCCAGTAGATGATCATTTTTATCATATTCTCATGGTTTGGTTTGTTATCCCAACAAGCTCTATTGCTGTATTACTCGGTTGCACACGACACAAAGACCCTATGGTATTAGTGTTAGCTTTCTTCGGCATCATCGGGCTTGGCATAACCGCTATTTATGGGCATGATTTTTTAGGCGAAACAGGAGAAAAACTGGCGACACTAGCTGCTACTTTCTTGTTGGCTTTTGCACATTGGCGTAATTATTCACTTTGTCGCAGCGACTCATGTGGATAAATAGGGCTGAGTTGGGTCCGTGCACTCTGTGGCGAATTGCTTGTCTTTTTGTTTGGGTGCTGTTTGTGGGTGCTTGATGTCATTGTTATGGTTGCATTGATTCTCGTGTTAGCGCTTTAATCTTCCATAATAAAGCGGCTTGCATATCGCTATGCAAGCCGCTTGCGTTTACAAAATAAGCTAAACGTTATCGTCAGTAGATTAACTCTACTCCTACTCGAACCTAGCCAATAAAGACCATAAATAGGTAAGACGCTAGAATCACGGCGACCCAAAGCACCATGTTACCCGAAGGATATGAGCCTGAGAGCAAGCCTCCTAAGCCTTTATGCTTGTTGGCAATAGCAGACTGATATTGGCTTAGTTTGCCTCGTATCGCTTGGCGCAGCGCGCCATCAGCTTTCCAAATCACTGCAAACACTTTTTGCAGCGCAGCGGGAATAGCACGGCGATAGATCCAGTCCACATCTAAGTTAGTCGAGCGCAACTCCGGTGGATACATGCCTCTGAGATTTAACCAAACAAACGCTAATGCTGAGAACAGTAACAACTGAGTTTGCGCCAATACGTGCGTCGCATCGTAAGGGTTGTAACCCGTATCATATGGCAGCAGCGAATAGAGTGCTGCTGGATAGATACCGATGGCAATACACAGGCTAGCTGAAATAAACATGGCGAACAGCATATTATTTGGTGGGTCACTGGCACGCAGTCCCGAGTCGTGGGCGAAGAATGCAAAATAGGGGATCTTGATCCCTGCATGATGGAATACACCCGCGGAGGCAAACAGAAGCATCAACCAGACCCAGTCATGACCCGTCTCAAGCGCGGCAGACATCACCATCGACTTGCTGACAAAGCCGCTAAACAGTGGGAAGGCTGAGATAGAAGCGGCACCTACGATACAGAGTATCGTGGTCTTGGGCATGGTTTTATACAGACCGCCCAGATCTGAGCCGTTTATTCTGCCGGTCATATGTAGCACCGCGCCCATGCTCATAAACAGTAAACCTTTAAAGATCACATCGTTGAAAGCATGTGCAATGGCGCCGTTGAGGGCCAGCGCAGTACCAATACCGATCCCGACTACCATAAAGCCCACTTGGTTGATTAGGCTGTAGGCCAGTACTCTGCGCAGATCATTTTCAATCACCGCAAAGAAGATCGGGAAGCAGGTCATGGCAGCGCCAATGTATACCAACAGCTCGGTGCCTGGGTAGGCGCGGGCCAGAGCATAAACGGCGACCTTAGTGGTAAATGCACTGAGGAGTACTGTACCGGTAGGGGTCGCTTCTGGGTAAGCATCGGTGAGCCAGGTATGGGCAATAGGAAATGCACATTTAATACCAAAGGCGATAAATATTAGCCAGCCAGCGACACCTTCAAGACCGATGTAACCAAAGGCGAGTGAACCTGTTTCTGCAGCATAAAATAGTGCGCCCACAAGCAAGATGACACCGGATAATACCTGAATGATCAGGTAGCGCATGCCTGCATGATAAGCACGAGAGGTTCTGCGTGCCCAGATCAGAAATACCGAAGTAAAGGCCAGTAACTCCCAAAATACAAACAGCGTTAGCAGATCGCCAGCAAACACTGCGCCCAGCGCACTACCTGCATAGAACATAGCTGCGACCTGTTGAACGGTATCTTTGACATGGAGCGAATAGATAATGGAGATGAAAGCGGCAATATGAAATACATAGCCAAACATCAGGCTCAGCTTATCTGCGCGGTATGGCACCAACTCATAATCTAAAAACGTCAGCTGTAGATGAATGCCTTCAGGCACCGTCCACAGGTGAATAGCGCTAATAACAGGAATCGCAACCATTATTGCCCCGCGCAATTTACCGCGGGTCATTGCAGCAATAAGCCCGCCTATAAAGAACAGGGTGAAGGGCGGTAACTCAAGCATCCACATCGTGACCACCTATAGTGTTTGTTGTTTGATCTGTTTGACCCTTGTGGGTGTTTTCATCAGCAGCATTTTTTAACGTGTGCTCGCTATCAACGTCATCAGGGATGTCATAATCGTCTTTTGGGTTGTCATAATAGTCTTCTGGGCGCATCAGAAACGTTCGCATCCACTTTGCTACAAACACCAAGACGACACAGCCAACAAAGCCGTAGAGGGGATAGAAAAGTGGTAGGTTTTCCCAACTATGGTAGACATGGCGATGAATGACAAAATCTAGCACCACAAGCAGGAAGCAGCTGGCATACAAAGTATACAAAACCCTTTTGATATTTTTTGGGTTATCAAAGAGATACTGCTTGTCTTTTGTCTTGTTAGTGTCCATGGCTGACTCCAGGTGCAGTTAAGATGGTTTTTGCCAATTCATAGAGGGGTTGCGGATAGATAAATAGAATCAAGCAACCTAAAGTGGTGATTGATAGCGCGATTAATGACATGAGAGGCGCCTCCTTGATCCCCGTCTTAGCTGCTGGGTGGTCCTTCCCAGGGAAAAAGGCATAGTATGGGATAGGCAGCAGGTAGGCGATATTGAGCAGTGAGCTCACCATCAGTACTATCATAATGACCCAATGTTCAGTTTCCATTGCGCCCATTAACAGGAACCATTTACTCCAAGTTCCACCTGCGGGCGGCACACCAATAATACTCAAGCTGGCGATAAAAAAGGCCGCCATGGTCAGAGGCATAGTAAAGCCGAGGCCGCGCATTTCACTTATTTTCGATTTATGGGTTGCCACCAGAATGGCGCCAGCGCAGAAGAATAGGGTGATTTTGCCAAAAGCATGGGTAGCAATGTGCATCGAGCTACCGATAACCCCAGATGAAGTAGCGAGCAGTGCGCCTATGGTGATATAGCCCAACTGGCTTACCGTCGAGTAGGCAAGTCGTGCTTTTAAGTTATCCTGACGCATCGCCACTATCGAGGCTAACAATACCGATGCACTGGCTAAATAGAGCAGGAACTCAGTGGTCGGGAGAGTTGGCAGTAACTCGATGCCAAAGATAAACACGCAGATCTTTAAAATGGTGAATACACCTGCCTTGACCACTGCAACGGCGTGCAGCAGGGCACTCACTGGTGTTGGTGCCACCATAGCGGCAGGTAGCCACCGATGAAATGGCATGATGGCCGCTTTACCAATCCCAAACACAAACAGTACCAGTATGGCTCCCAGTAAGTTGGTATCAACATCGGTATGAAACACACCGCCAGGTTTGAAGTCCAAGGTGCCGGCCACAGACCAGGTCAAGATAATCGCCAGCAGGAAGAAAGCGATGGATGTTCCGAGCAAGATCCCTAAATATACGCGTCCTCCCTGTTTGGCCTTTTCTGTCCCTGCATGGGTCACTAAAGGATAAGTAGACAGGGTCAACACTTCGTAGAAGATAAATAGGGTAAACAGGTTGGCGGAAAATGCCAGCCCCATTACAGCACCTATGGCTAACGCGAAGCAGAGGTAAAAGCGAGTTTGATTCTTCTCGTGGTGGCCACGCATATAGCCGATGGCATAAAGGGTGGTAATGAACCACAGAAAACTGGCAATTAGGGCAAACAGCATGCCTAATGGCTCAACCACAAACCTGACGGCTAAGCCAGGTAGAAGCTGCCACCAAAAGACCTCGATAGATTCGCCAGCACTGAGTCCTTGATATAGGTTTATCACACAATACATAACGACAAGGCTGATGCTAATCGTTACAGCCTCACGGATGTTGGGGTGTTTTCCCGTTGCCAAAATCGCCAATGTGGCGATTAGAGGTAATATAATGGTTAGCTGTAATAACAGCTCCAAAGATAGATTCATGGGTTAATTCCAAACAAGCTTTGAGAAGCCGCCTGTGCCACCTGCACACTAAGGCGAGTATCGATGCCAAAATAGATATTGGCCAGCACCAGTATCCAAATAGGGGCGAGGAAGGTCCAAGGTGCTTCCTGCACCGCTTCACGACCCGGTAGGGGAGGCTTGAAATAGGCCGTTTCAACGATTCGCCATACATACAGTACTGCCAGTAGTGAACCGAGCAGCAACAAGACTGCCACCGGCCACATTCCTGCCTCAATCACGGCAAGTAACAAATACCACTTACTGATAAATCCTACTGTCAGAGGCACACCAATCAAACTTAATCCGCCGATGACAATGGCAGCCATTGTGAGTGGCATCTGTCGTCCTAACCCTTGGAATTGGCTTAGCTGTACACTGCCGATGCGGTACATCACTGCGCCTAACGCTAAAAACAGCGCGCTCTTCATCAAGGCGTGATTAAACAAGTGCAGCAATGTGGCCATAAGTCCTGTGGTGGTGTTGATGGCGTAGCCAATAATCATGTAGCCCACCTGAGCGATGCTCGAGTAGGCGAAGATATGTTTAACATTGGTTTTATATATCGCTGCGGTAGAGGCGGCGAATATGCCAACCAACCCCAGAATAATAAATAAGTTCTGTAGGGGGAGGATGGAGAAGGAAAACTCGATGCCAAATACCGTATAGGTGAAGCGGATCAGTAAGTAAACCGCAACTTTAGTTGCCGTCGCGGCGAGAAAAGCGGTCACTATTGAAGGGGCATATGCGTAAGCGTTAGGTAACCACAGATGCAGAGGGAATAGGGCTAATTTTAAACAGATCCCCACAATCAAAAAAGTAAATGCAGCAAATACGGTACGTGTTTGGTTAACTTCTGCAAGCCGATTGGCGAGATCGGCCATATTCAGCGTTCCCGTCATTTGGTACAGCAAGCCGATGCCAATCAGAATAAAGGTGGCGCCTATGGTGCCCATTATCAAGTACTGATAAGCGGCCCAAAGAGCGCGTCTATCCTTGCCTAAAGCAATCAGCGCGTAGCCTGAGAGTGAGGATATCTCCAAAAATACGAATACATTAAACACATCTCCAGTGGAGACGATGCCGAACATACCCGTTATTGACAGTAGATACAGGCTATAAAAGAGCGTATGACGACTTTCTGGCAGCTCCTTTTGGATACTGGTATGTGCTGCAAACAGCACTATGGTTCCAACGGCTGAGATGATCAGCAGTAACAGGGCGTTGAGTTCATCGATGCGATATTCGATCCCCCAGGGTGCGTCCCATCCACCGAGTTGATAGATAATGGTGCCAGAGGACATCACCTGCTGCAGTAAAAATATGCTATTAACGAAGGTAAAAGCGCAAACTAATAGGGCAAACAGCCACACTAGCTTGGAGCGGTTTAGGAACAAGCATAAAGGTGCAGCCATCAGCGGCACAACAACTTGTAAAATAGACAGATGGGCTAACACTATGTTTTGTCCTCAGTCAGCTGATCTTGAATTTGAATCTCATCTTCCTCGATAGAGCCGTATGACTCTTTGATTCTGACGACCAATGCAAGCCCTAGCGCGGTAGTTGCGATACCTACGACAATCGCGGTGAGAATAAGCACATGGGGGAGGGGATTAGAGTAGCGGCTCAGTCCTTCAGCCAAGATTGGCGCGCTACCATTTTCGACATTGCCCATGCTGATGTAAAAAATAAAAACCGAGGTTTGAAAAATCGTTAAGCCAACCAATTTTTTGATCAAGTTGCCATGAGCGATAACGATATAGAAACCTATCATCATCAGCAGTACCACGATCCAGTAGTTATAGAGTCCCAGTACCATCATTCCCCCTCACGGTTGTTCTGTTTAGTATTGTTTAGTTCAGTACTTTTTAGTTCAGTACTTTTTAGTTCATGACTGTTGTTTAGCTCAGTGCTGTTCTGTTCATTAGCGTCCTGTTGTGCTTCTCTACGGCCGACAAAGTTGAAAAAGATAATGATCATTACCGCGGCGACAGTGCAGCCCACTCCCAGTTCAATAAGCAGAATGCCTAAGTGCTGGCCAGCAACAGGGTCGTCAGCTAATACGTTGTAATCTAGGTAGTTAACGCCGCTAAATAGCGAGACTACACCGACGCTGGCATAGAGCAGCAAGCCGATTGCGGCGATCAGTTGGATAAGCGTCTGATTAAAGACACGCTTTGCGGTGTCGAGTCCAAATAACATGGCATAGAGGATGATTGCCGCGGCAAAAATCACACCCGCCTGAAACCCTCCTCCAGGGCCAAAGTCGCCGTGAAACTGTACGTAGAGTGCAAACAACAGGATAAAGGGGATTAATGTTTTGCTAACAATGCGCACCACCATATGCTGTTCATGCATCAGCTCTTTTTTGCTCTCATCTAAGCGATAAGATCTTCGGCGTTGAGGCAGTGACAGGAGTGATAGCACACCAATACCAGCGGTAAAAATAACGGCAACTTCACCTAAAGTATCAAAAGCACGGTAGCTAGCGAGTACGGAAGTGACAATGTTGGGAACACCGACCTCTTGCATAGAGTCGTTAATGTAGCGAGGGGCGACATGTTGATGAACTGGTGCTTCGAAGCTGCCAAAATAGGGCATATCCAAGGTGCCGTAAATTAGCATCCCACCTGTGACAAATACCACCAATAAAGCCAGCAGAGGTTTGTGACGTTTAGGTGCCTCTGTGCGTCCAGTCATTGTGATGGCTGCCAGCATTAGCAAACCTGAAATTCCAGCGCCTACAGCAGCTTCGGTAAAGGCCACATCCACTGCATCTAATACAACAAAAAAACTCGCCGATAGTAACCCATAAATTCCGGTCAACATCACTACGGCCAATAGATCTTTCGTTCTAACAATGGCAATCGCTATCACGACGAGAAAGGTTAGTAGTACAACATCAACTAAGGTTTCGATGGCTTGTCCCCTCCTTTGTCAGTTGATTCGTCAAGCACCATATGCAAATTGTTACGCAGTGCTGCTTTGGCCAGTGCATGACTTGCAGTAGGGTTGATAAATAGTGTGAGCAGTAAGATCATTAATAACTTAAGCAGTACCAACCCAGTTGGGTTTTGTAGCATTAAGCCAATGAGTATCATCCCGGCCCCTAAGGTATCGGTGACGCCCACTGCGTGCATACGGGTAAAGAAATCAGGGAAGCGTAAGATACCTACACCACCGGATAGACAGAGAAAGCAACCAAGCAGCAAACAGATCCCGCTGCCGATCTCGAGTAAGATATTCATTGTTTACTCTCCTTGGTTGACGCTTGATCTTGATGCTTAAATTCAACAGAGTCAGAAAAGCGCAGTACGCCGATAACACTGATAAAGTTGATCAGGGCGTATACCAGGGCAATATCGAGAAACTCGGGGCGTCCCATCAAAAAACCCAGTATTGAGATAAGCAGTACCGTTTTGGTGCCGAACATATTAAATGCTAGGATCCGATCATATAGCGTAGGCCCCACGATGCAGCGAATGATCGCGAGGAACATGACAACAAGAATTGCGATAGTGGCTGCAGTTAACATTTATTTTCCAGTTCAGTTACTCGGCGATCCATCTCGCCTGCTTTTAAGGTATCGATATTTTCTTTGATCAATGCGTGTATGGTCATGCGATCGCCGACTAAGTCCACTGTGACCGTACCCGGCGTTAAAGTGATGGAGTTGGCGTAGATAACCTTGCCGAGATCTGTACGCTGACTGGCATCGATCGTGACAAGAGTGGGACTGATGCTGCTATTACCCAGCCAAATGTGTTTGACCACAGAGATATTGGCAAGGATGATCTCTTTGGTTAGCCAAAGCAGATAACCCGGTATTTTTATTGAAAGGTGAACTGGCTGAGACTCATGGTCGATCACATCCATCCTGTAGGCAATGAAGAGCACGAGTAGGATAGAGGCTGCACCGAGCGACAGTAGAAGTAGGTTGCTGTAATTTGAGTTAATCCACCAAAAGAGAGAGAGGGTAATGCCGAGACTTAGTGTATGGACCGGCCAATACTTCGATTTCTCTTCGAGCGTTACTTTATTATCATTCATTGACATTTTCTCACTGTTACTCATGAGTTTGTTGGGTTGACTAAAGGCTGATACATGGCTTTTCTATTGTATTTAACCTGTGTGTCCGGTTGGTTATGAGCATGAAAGTTCGACCGCGAGTGCATCGAAAATCTGTGTATGCAATAATTTTATCGATTCTATTGGGGGCGAGAAATTCCCAATGAGTTGCTCAGTTAACTGCTCAATATTTTTATCCTTAGGCAGGCATAATTGGATCGGTTGCTCCTCCGAAGTCCGATTGCCTACTCTCGTTCGATAGGCTCTATCGAGAAATGCACCTGATGTTTCATGCAGGATATAATTTGATTCTGTGGTTAGGGAACCAGCCAGAAATCCTTGAATGTAATAAACACAAGGGGCTGCAGCTAGGTCTTTAGGCGCATTATTAAGTGATGTACAAGATTCAAGTACAACTCTCTCTCCCTTTGTAGGAACAGTAGAGTCTGCAAATAAGGAAAAGGAAAAAGCTAATGTTAGTAATATTATTAATTGGCTGCTCTTCATTTTAACCCCTTGTCTATATGTTGACTTATTCGATAGTCATTACTGCATTGAAAGAAAATGGTTGTATGTAATTGGCAAGCTTATTGTCTTTATTGTCATTTTCAACGCCGATACTCTCTTGTAGTATTTAGATAATTACTCTGATGGGTTTAGAATTACCTGTATCAGTTGATAGCAGCCTGATCATAGGTTTAACATACTATCAGCTTAGCCATTATTCCAATTAATATACTAATAACTTATAGAAATTGTTCAGCATAGTCACTACTTGACCATCCCAGTTAAGAGTAAATGACTCGTTAGTGTAAACTCGGATATTATTGGCCTATCCATCGGGAATTCCGATGTATTTAAGTATAGCATTGTTTTTTAACGTGTAAATTGTATTTATCAGTGTTTATCGATGTAAAAATCAGCACGGTTAAGTTTGCATTTATGTTAATTCAAGCTTTTTTAGGTAGTTTTTTAAGATTTTTGCGGTGGCTAATTTATGAGTTAACTAGTATCTAGCTGAAGCCATAGCATGCCTAGATTGCTTGTTATTAATAAGTTTGGTTAATTAATCAAATGAAGACGTTTTTTTGCGTTATTAATATATGTTTAGGTGCAGTGACTTTATAGGCTGTTCACTATAAAACTTAAAGCAAAGCATTTGTGGTTACGCTTATCATTATGTAAAGCAGCAACCTTACGACGATAGCCTTTATTGCGGTTGATGATTTGGTTCAGGAGGGCGTTGGTATTGAAGAGGCGATAAAAGCTAGGTTGATCGTTGTGACTAATGCTGTTGCCAACTCAGAGGGAAGTGGCATGACTTATTGGCATTGTGGTAGAAGGCATCCCATTATTATCGAGGTTCAAGTCACTTAGATAACGAAAACCTCGATAGTGGTGACTGAGAAGGTAAATATCACTGTTGTCACATCATGGCATCGTAGGTTTTATTCACGGTTTCAACGGAAATATTATTATTTCCATAGCTACCAACAATGCGGTTTAATCTGAGCTGTTTATTGCGAACAAAATCAATAAAGGTTCTAGTGTCATTGGGGATGACCTTGGCGATGGTGTTATCGAATGGTATGTGAAGGAAGTCGGATTGAAAAATAATCCCGCCGTCTTTGAAGTGAACAAAGCTTTGGCGTTTGGCGTGCACGCTCTCCAAGACATAAAAACTCGCACCATTAATTACTTGGGTATTTTGGATTAGACGAAACTTGAATTTATCGATATCGTCAGAAAATAGTGGGTATGCTTTGATGGCAGAAATAGTATATTCATCGGCAAGTATTTCGATACCTTGTTTAACATAAACGTTGAGACCTGCTATTTCATCGCCATGAGGATGAGTTACATGGACTGAGGTGATTTTCAGCTTTGGAAATTGCTCATGTATAAGTTTAATCGTTCTCTCTGCTATTTTGGTGCTGCTTGCGCCAAACACGATTATTTCATTACCAGTGATTTTAAATGAGCTATTACGCAGGCCTGCGGAGTCGGTAACAAGATAGAGGTCGGTTGAAATTTCTTTTGATACAAGCACCCCATCACCTTTTGGAAATTCTGGGCCATAACCTTGTGGAAGCTTAAGTCTGTTTGGATCGACTTGCTCAATGATGTTGAAACTGTCATTGAAGGTGATGTAATTTGGCTCTGAAAATCAACAGAACTTTGTATAAGAAATTAACTTTTACCAATACCCTGTCGGTGAATGAATTTGACTACTATCAACAAGTGTATAATCCGGTCACCAAGCAGCAACAGCAAGTACTATCGCCACTCTCAAGCTTAAGTCATTTACAGTTAAACAATGAGCAACCAATAAAAGGATTAGTTGGCTATTTTCAATATGACAGCCAAGGTCATTTTAATAGTCCAATCTGGCCAGAATCCTTATCAAAGCAGGATTTATCAGAACATAGCCAAACAAAAGATGATGGAAACAAGGTCAACCAAGAGGCGTTGTATCCGGCACTCCCCCTGGAATTAGCGGTACGCAAAAAAGCAGCATTGAAAATCTAGCTGATGATCAAGCTAAAGTGAGCCATCCCTTACAACTAGATAGCCGTTTTGAACAGCAAGCTATTTACCATACTAAGCTGGAATGGCCATACGAAGGCTATTCATTATCCTTGTCGACGCACTCGTTACCTTTGACGTCGGCGATGGTGTATAGCGGTATTGTGATTATTATTCTGATTGCAGCAATATTGTCAGCTTGTTTTGGTTTTTATCGTTTAGGGGTTAAGCAACTGGCATTAGGCGAACAAAGGCTTAACTTTGTGTCTTCGGTTAGCCATGAGTTAAAAACACCGCTAACCTCAATTCGTATGTATTCACAAATGCTTAAGGAGAGAATCGTAATATCCGAGAAGCATAAGCAAAATTATTACGCATTTATTTATGATGAAAGTGAACGTCTTACGCGATTAATCAATAACATTTTGCAATTGTCTGCACTTAGCAATCAACAGCAAAATATACAGCTGGAATATACCCTATTAACTATTTTACAGGATGTTATTCGTTCTAAAACTTCTTCAATCATTGATAAGAGTCACTTTCAACAGAACATAATAATGGAAATAGCTGACGTTAAAGAGGTGCAGGTTTTTGTCGAACAGGACACTTTCTCCCAAGTGATTATCAATATTACTGACAATGCCGTTAAGTTTTTTGACTCGCAGCTGATCAATGATCCTAGTCGACAGAAAATCGATTTTATATTCCGTCAACATCCCAAGCATAAAGACATGATACAGCTGGAAATCCGGGATTATGGTGAAGGCATAACTCAGGAGCAAGAAAGTAAAATTTTTGAACTGTTTTATCGTGGCGGTAATGAGTTAACTCGGTCCACGCAAGGGACAGGAATAGGATTGGCTTTAGTTAATGAGCTGGTATTGGCACAACAGGGAGAAATTGAGGCTGAAAGAAGATCGCCTGGATTAGCGATGCTGATTTCACTTCACATTCGAGTTTGATTCATTGAAGCGTGTCATTGGGGTTAGAGTAAGGCTCACCGTCGTGAGCTGTTCTGAAGTGGACTGAGTATATTGATATAAGCTTTACCCAGTCCCCACAAATTCGTTCAACTTGGTTATTCTGCTTGCATCCAGTCGACTTTTACGCCGGCTTGGTTGAACATATCTTGGCTGATTTTAAGTGATGTATTTCATGGCGGAAACCTTGGATATCTTAATTTAATTATTTCCTTACATATTTTATGGATGATTTTTAGAATATAAATTACTTTTAATTTTCTGTTTATTAATACCACTTACCACTTACTAATAGCACTTATAGTCTACGACTTATTAATTATAAATCACTTGATTTATGCTTTTCAGCTACTACTTATTACTTATTTATTGATTTTGTTGTTAGTGGTTTTTTGTTTTTGTTGATTGAGGTTTGCTTTGTTTTTCTTGCGGGTTTGTTGTCTTTGTGTTTTATTTTTAAAAGTCTTTATGATGCTCTTTTAATTGTGCTGATTAATTTTAGTTAAATGTTATTGATGTTTTTTAATTAGGAGGCTGGTTAATTTTATTTTGTTGGAATTAACTTTATGACTCTACTGATTTGTTATTATATGTTGTTTTTAATTCATTGTAATAAAAGGGAGAGTCGTTTTGCCTGAAGGTGATGAACCTAAAAACCTCCTGAAAAGATACTTTGACAGAAAAGGATCTACCACTCAGTTCTTTAATGATCTGGCTGGCTCCGATGTGCAGGTTTGTATTCTTAATCAACAACTAAGTGAATATTATCTTCATCGTGAGTCATTGCTTTTTATAAATGATTGCAGTGAACCTGTTCTTCTTGCATCGGGTGTATTCTTCATCGAAAACCTATCAAAAAGTCAGGTTGATGAGTTAATTCATACCAGTATCCCTGCGGGAATCATATTAGGTGTCAATAATATCAGTAAAAGTCATGAGCGGATCTGTGTGTCACACGACAGGGCACTGCTGTCGAAACTAAAGGTGTCAGAAAAGGCTTGTTTCAAGCGTTCGTTCCAATTGATGAGCGGTGCTATTAAGGTGGCAAATTTAACTGAGGTGGTGAGCTGTCAAAGTTTAGCAAGAGCACTAGGAGGTTCAACACCATGCAAATTCTGAAATTGGAATAGAGGTCGATTAATGAATGTTCTTGATTTATTAGAGCAATGGAAACAATCCGACACATTTAACAATACCCTCAGTGATGATCATCAGGTGATTAGTTATCAAGAGGCTTATTTGCGTATTAGTGTTTACAGTGATTGGTTGGCGTCTAATTCATTTACTCAACCAATGGCCTTTTATTGTGCACAATCGATTGAACATCTGCTGATGTTGATAGCTTTAATGTTCAACGAAGTAAACTTTGTTCTATTACCTGTTAAATCGACTGATGTAGATAAAGAATTATTTGCTGATCAACTTACCTTAAAACCTCATTTTTGCGACATGTTACGACATATACAACTGACGAAACAGGCTCAATGTAAAACGGTTGCCACCCCGGGCAGAATATATTTTAAAACCTCCGGCAGTTTAGGTACACCTAAATTGGTGGTCCATCAACGTCATAATTTGATTGCTAATTCTCGTAACGTCTTAACGCGTTTACCGCTAAATGCATCCAGTCGCGTGTTAATTCCAGTGCCGATGCATCACATGTATGGTTTTGGCGCGGCACTTTGGCCCTGTTTACTGGTGGGAGCCAGTATCCACTTAACCAGCAACCTGAACATTCTTAGATTTAAAGCGGTCGAACGACAATTCGCTCCTACCGTGGCTTATTTGACGCCATCGACTGTCGGTGCCCTGTTGCTACGCTCATGTAAATCATCTCAATATGAATTTATCGTCAGCGCTGGTGATTGTTTTGACCGTCAAACGTTTCAACAAGCTCAAACCAAATTTGGCCGGGTATTCAACTTATATGGCAGCACTGAATTGGGTGTGGTTGCTATTGGAGAAATTCAAAGTAAAGGCGAAGCCGTTGACGATTGTGTGACAGCTCTGCCGGGGGTAAAAATCAAAATCGAGTCAGAGCAAATTGCAGTAAAGCATCCTTTTGGTTTTGACTTTTATCTGTATCAGCAAACACGTGATGTTTTTTTTAATACAGGTGATCTGGCTCGTGGTGATGAAATTACCGGTTTTAGCGTGATTGGGCGCGCCAAGCTTAGTATCAATCGGGAAGGACGTTTAATCGCTTTTTCCGAATTGGAAAGCCAAATAAAACAACATCAACATATCCAGGATGTTGCTCTGGTAAAAGGGCGAAAGGATAGTAAGGGACATACTATCGTTGCCATCGTGGAATCGACAACTGAGTTAGCACCTGACGAGCTGCGTCGCCAACTAGGTAAGTTTTTACCGCGGTATGCAACACCTTCAAAAATAATAATTGAGCCACAATTACCCCGATTGGTCAGTGGCAAAATTAATCGAAAACAAATAGCACTGCATTATGAGGAGACTGAATTTTGATTAATTCAATAAAACAATTAATTGTCGAAAAGTTGGATGTCAACGTTGGCTATGACGAATTTGATCAAACAACCCCGCTTTTTGAAGGGGGACTAGCGATGGACTCTATTGTATTTACAGAGTTTATTGTTTTGCTGGAAAAGACATTCAAAATTGAGTTTGATGACGATGCTTTGGCTGTAGAAAACTTTTCTAACGTGGAGAAGATTGCAGAGACTATCGCTCAGCATACTCGCTAAGCGTATTTTTAATCGTCGCGCATTTTGGCCTATATAATCACGAGTATTAAGAAACCATTATGGATATTGAAAATAACGAAACGGCATCATCTGTTGATGATTTACCCGCCGATGAGCTGCATCGAAAAGGGTTTATCACTAACTATCCACCGAGCCGTTATTGGAAGGGCACGTTTCAATCACAGGCGCAGGCCAATGATAGGCTGAATTTGTATATTCACATTCCTTATTGTATTCAGCGATGCAGTTACTGCTTTTTTAAGATCACTGAGTTGTCTGACAGCAATCAAAAAGAGATCGATCATTATGTGGATTACCTGTGTCGTGAAATTGTTATGGTTTCCGAGTTGTATGGTTGGTTCAAGCGTCCGGTGGATACCTTGTATTTTGGTGGAGGCACGCCGAGTTTATTAAAAGCGCGGCATATGGACCAAATTTTAACGGCATTACATGACCATTTTAATATGGCACTGTCGGAATTTGTCTTCGAAGTAGAGCCTATTACTTACTCAAAAAGCAAATCTAAAGAACTATCACAATTTGGTATTACTCGACTGAGTTTTGGTATTCAATCATTTCATGACGAAATTGTTGCCAAAACAGGCCGTAAAGACACCGAAAAAATGAATGTAGCGGCGATTAAACGAGCCTTGGATACTGGGGTTATCTTAAATATTGATCTGCTTAGCGGACTGGAAGGTGAAACCGAAGAGACTTGGCGTTATAGCGTAGATCGTGCCGTTTCACTGGGGGTTCAATCGATCACTGTATACAAAATGGAGTTGTATCAAAATTCTAAGTATTACGCTGATCTTCGTAGTGACAGCATCATATTGCCTACAGACGATCAAGAAATGGTTTTTATGAATTATGCCATGGAGCAGCTGTATGCAAATAATTACCTTAATTCGACTTATTTTACCTTCACCAAAAATGGCGAATATCGACAAAAACACCTTCATCAGCGCTGGCTTGGGGAAGACACTTATGGCTTTGGGGTTTCAGCCTTCTCTTCTTTGGAACGAGAATATATTCAAAACACATCGAACACAGATAAGTACATTGAATTTATCGACAAGGGTGAGTTGCCCGTAGAGCGTGGTATGAGGCTGAGTTCTATGGATTTGATTGCCAGAGATATCGTGTTGGGCATGAAAACATCGAGCCTTGATTGCAGATGGATAAAAGCCAAGCATGGCGTCAATTTGTTGTCAAAAAATAACAATATGCTGCAGAAACTGATTGAGCATGAATTTGTAATAGTACTGGATAAAACCATAAAAATGACCCGCAAAGGCATATTTTACGGTGACTTTGTCGGTAAGTCGTTAAGTCGTCACTTGCTTGATTCGGTAGAGTAACGGGAGAGGTTATGTTTATTACGCCTGATTTCGTCTTTGTGCATATGCCAAAAACTGGCGGTACATTTGTCACCAAAATGCTTAAGAAACTCTACCCCGATGGCATTGAGCTGGACAAACATGGCACCTGTTCTGATATTCCACACAAATATGCCCATTTACCGATTGTATCTGTGTTAAGAAATCCGTTTGATCGTTATGTTTCGCAGTATTTTTATGGTTGGTGGCAGCGCAACCTTGAGCTGTATTGCGGTCGTGAGCATTTTTACGCTCATTTTGAAGACGGTAAGCAAAATATCGAAAAAATAGAATTCGAATATTTTGTTTATTTGACCGACAAGTGTTTTAAAGGTTTTTATCAGGGTGAACCTAACGGTTATCATAATAAGAGTGCTGCGCCATTGGGGTGGCACACTGAACAGTATTTTAGGTTTTTTTTTCGGGAGCCAAAAAATACTTTTAATCAGTTGACCGAAGCTGATATTCAAAGCAAAGCGTTTATTGAACAGCAATACCCTGTGACGTTTATGTTTAATGAAACATTAAATCAGGACTTGCATCAATTTCTTTCTGCCTTTGGGCATAGTGCCCAAGATTTGGCCTTTATTATTCAAAGTGATCGTATTTTGCCGGACGGTGGTCAGCCTAGAAATGATCGAGATTGGCGAAAACATTACACTGATGTCTCGCTAACTTTTGTGGCGCAAAGAGAACGTATTTTGTTTGATCTATATTCTCATTATAAGGAGGTTGCATGACCCGTCAAAAAACGGCTCTGGTGACTGGTGGCAATCGTGGCATTGGCTTTGAAATTTGCCGTCAATTGGCTGCTGATAATATCAAAGTAATTTTGGCTGCTAGAGATCTTCAAAAAGGCGATAAAGCGATGGCTAAGCTCGATAACCCCTTGGTTAGCTGTATAAAACTTGATGTAACCAATGATGCTGACTTGCAATCACTGAGTTCTAAGCTTGAAAGTAGAGAGCTGGTCGTGGACATTTTGGTGAATAACGCAGGGATCTCTCAGGGCATACGCTACAGCATTCTTAATGAACCGAGAGAACTAACAGCACAAACCATGGATATCAACTTTTTTGGCGCATTACGTTTGAGTCAAATCGTGGTGCCTTTTATGCAAAAGAACCATTTTGGAAGGGTGGTCAATATATCCTCTGGGCATGGTTCATTTAGCAAAATGGATAAACAAAATCCAGGTTATCGATTTTCAAAAGTGGCCATGAATGCCATGACTGTGATGCTGGCTGATGAGGTTAAAAACGACAATATCTTGGTTAATGCAATGACGCCAGGTTGGGTAAGAACACGCCTGGGTGGATTAAATGCACATCGTAATGTGGAGGAGGGGGCTGAAACCGCAGTCTGGTTATGTTTGCTCGATGATGATGGCCCCAATGGTGAGTTCTTTAAAGATAAGGCAACCTTTTCGTGGTAAATCATTATCCCAACCTGTTTGTGGTCGGCGCACCACGTTGCGGCACAACGGCAATGTGTTTGTATCTAAAACAACATCCGTCAATTCACTTATCAATTTTAAAAGAGCCGCATTACTTTGCGACCGATTTAATGGTGCAACCACACACCGTTACAGATGAAGATGAATATCTAGGATTATTTACTGACAGGCCGATAAATGCTGAAGGTTCAGTGTGGTACCTACAAAGTGAAGCTGCTCCAAAAAATATTCAAACCCACTGCCCAGATGCAAAAATTATTATTATGCTACGTCGCCCGTGGCAACAAATTCAATCATTACACTCACTCTATTTACGTACTACTAATGAAGATCAAGCAGATCTTGAAAAGGCCATTGGCTTGTGCGAATCACGACGGCAAGGTCGGGAAATACCGTCAACAAGTTATTTTCACGACGGTTTACAGTATCTTCGTAATGCCAGTTATTATGACAATGTGAAGCGTTATCTGGATATCTTTGGTGATCGGGTTAAAGTCATTTTATTTGACGATTTTATCAAGAAAACATCGGCGGTGATGGCTGATACCTTTGAATTTATAGGTGTAGAGCCTTGCTCTGAGATTGAATATGACCAACATCAGGCTACCTTAAAGTTGCGTAACACCGCGTTACATCAACTCCGGCGTCAACCAGATTCAGTCCGTAACAAATTACATCGAAATCATGTTAGCGTTCACGAAACCAAAGAAGCGGCACATATGAGCGAGGCACTTAAGCTGCACTTGATGGATCATTATCGTCAGGATGTGGCTGCGACTGCTGAGTTATTGGAGCGAGACCTACTGAGCCTGTGGTATCAGAATTAGGAGTGTGGTGATGATTAATATGGAACATGTCAGACTGTTAAAGGGACTTAAGCATAAACATGATGACTTGAATGGTGAGCCAGTTGATAAAACATTTCGCCGTTTACTGTCGTTGAAAGCACCTGAGATTAGATTAGAACAACTGCCTTACAATGACCAATGGCCGCAATGGTTTGCTAAAGAATTATTGCGTTTAAACCAGCAGGGAAATGAGCTTGGCTTAAGTGAAGTTCAGCATATCGGCAGTACATCTATTGAAGGTATGACATCCAAAGGTATCATTGATATGGTGGCGGTCTCTCTCTTTATGCCTGACGATGAAACAGTGCAAGCCTTGATGGCTAAGTTGGGATACGAGTTTTACGGCAGCAGTCCAATTAACGAAAAAAGCTGTTGGTATTGGCGTGTAGAAACCGACCGTTGTTATGTGATTCATTTAGCTAATTCATCGCAAGCTCTTTTTGTCGCCCCGTGTTTATTTCGCGATTATCTTAGGGCTGAACCGGACAAAAGAGACTTATATCAGGCTTACAAAATACAGGCGTTAGCTGACAGCCCAGATTTATTCTCATATTCGGTGCGCAAGATGGATGCGTATTGCGATATTCTCGCAGATGCAGAAAAGTGGAAGCAATCGAAGTTTCACAAACAAAGTGCTTTGACAGATTAAAATGAATGTGACGCAAAGTGCAGATAATCCTTTATTACACCATTCGGTAAAAAAACGTCTGCTTGTTAATACTCTGCATATCCTTATTGGTTTATTGGCTGTGATTAGTTTTAATCTGGTGGATACCTGGTTTATCAGTCAGCTGGGTGTTGATGCATTAAGTGCGATGGGTTATTTAGGGCCCGTTGTTCTTATACTGATAGCAGTATTGATTGGTACAGAAATGACGGCTTCCATTCATGTGGCTGAAAGTGTGGCATTAAATGATAGGCGTCGTACTGCGCACACCATTCTGGCTGGATTATCTTTTAGCCAAGTGATAACTCTTCCTATAAGTGTCATTGGTTTTTTTGCAGCTCCTGCAATTTTTAATTTATTGGGGGCTAATAACCAGATAGCTTTGTTGGGTCAGGACTATTTAAAAATTTGGTTCTTAGGTTATCCGCTATTGGCATTTTGCATGGTTGGCACAGGTTTGTTGCGGGGCGGTGGTAATGCCAAAAGTGCTGGGCGTTTGTTATTGCTGGCGACGTTAATTAATGTGGTCATTGATCCGTTATTGATTTTTGGCGTCGCTCAATGGGACGGTCTAGGTATTGTTGGTGCGGCCTGGGCTAGCTTTTTGGCTAGATTAGTTTGTTCCGTGTTCGTCGTAAAAATACTCAAAGATAAATATCAACTTCATGAGCACCAGTTGGAAGGCCTAAATAGGCATATCGCCTTATGGAGTGAATTCATCGCATTAACTGCTACCGTTGCATTTAACCGTCTACTTATTCCTCTTAGTACTGCTATCGCCACCATCATGATTGCACAGTTTGGCGATTTTGCCGTGGCAGCTTTTGGTTTAACTAATTTATTAACCACTTTGCCGCTGGCTTTTGTGTTAGCGATTAATGCAGCAGTGGTGCCTTTCATCAAGCAAAACTTGAGTTTAAATCAACATGAACGAGTTGTTGAAGGGCTTCGCTTTGTGGTTTGGCTTGTGCTTGGCTGGGGAGTTGTACAAGCTGTGTTTTTTTGGCTGATATATCCATTCATTGTGATCAGTTTTACTAAGGATCCATTGGTAGCTGACTTGTTGGAGTTTTATTTTCAATGGGTGCCATTGACGCTAACGGGAACAGGGCTATTTTTAGTTAATAATGCCGTATGTTATAGCTTTAAACAGAACCGAGATGTACTAATGCTTAACCTACTACGATGTGTTGGGTTCTATTTACCCTGTGTGTATTTAGGGGGGCAGTACGGTGGTAGTTATGGCGTTTTTATTGGTATTTCTTTGGCAAATATAATGATGGGATTGCTTGCTTTATATAGATTAAAGCAAGTGATTAATACTAGTAAGGATCCCTTTCCATACTAGGTTTTATCAATCTCAAATGAGAAATCTTGTGTATTTATGCAACAAAATAGGGGCAGGCCTTAATCCTGTCCCTATTTTCTTCAAAAGGCACTGAAGGTTCTTTATTTAACAGCCGCTGAAGGCTCAATTTGCATCCAGTCGACTTTAACGCCGGCTTGGTTGAACATATCTTGGCTTATTTTAATCTTATCACCCCAGCGTGATAGGAAGTCTTCACTTGGTTGTGGGCTATGCACTGTACTCAAACCTGTTTGGATAATCTTCGCAGCACAGTTAGGGCAAGGAAAGTGGGTAACCCAGATTTCGCAGCCGCTGAGATCGCGCTTAGCATAGAGAATAGCATTCTCTTCTGCGTGGAGAGTTTTGAGGAGCTTCATCTCACGATTATCGGTTTCGGCACTATCGGAGATCCCGTGTGGGTAGCCGTTGTAGCCTAAGGAGACTATACGGTTATCTTCGGTGATCACCGCACCCACTTGAGTGGAGGGATCTTTACTCCAAGATGCGACGAGTTCTGCCATCTGTAGAAAACGTGTCGCCCATTTTGTCATCATCTTAAAGCAACTCCTATTCTAGGTTACTGAATAATATATTCTCATTAGGTGCTAGTTTCTATTGAGAATCATGATAAATCAACCTTTAGCTAACCTACTTTAGTTAAAAAGAAATTAACGGTGTCAAAAACATAGCAATCAATAATTACCGGTCATTTTTTGAGCTGGCGATGTTGAGGGCAACTTAAGTTTTTTGGCTTATAAAACTAGCGAAGCGTGATTACTTAAGATAATAATATGGAAGATAATCTAGGTGATGGGATTAATCTGAATGAGTGATCGCAATCGTCGTCATATGTAGACTTATGGAAATATTAAGGATAAAGAATGTTAAATATCAAAGGATTTATCGCTATCGGTTTTATTGTGATGATGGGATCAGCGTGCTCAAACTTGCCAAGTGATGTGGCAACTGAATTGGTCGCTCGGGGTTTGTGTCACTCTCAAAGTGGACATCAAACTGAGTATGAAAAATCTGAATGCCGGAAGTTAGTGAGTAAAGAAACCAAAGAAAAAACAAAAGAGAAATAACACTGCCTGTCGTTGTGTCCCGATAGCGTGTCGCGCTATTGTTTAGATTATAGCAATAGTACACTCACATTTATTACTGCCGCGCTTGAGCAGATGGCCTGTATTGACTACAATAGCGGACTATTTTTTACAGCAATTTTTACTACAGGCCACAACCATGAACGATACTACATCGCTACCAACTTTACCGGATCGCCTTTCCGTCAATCCTCGTAGCCCACATCATGTGGCTGAAATATTCGAGCACGAAATAGGTATTATGCTTAATGGCAAAGAGCGTTTTGATGTTGAAGAATATTGCATCAGTGAAGGTTGGGTAAAAGTCCCGTCGCACAAAGCCTTAGATCGTCGTGGGCAACCGCTTATGATGACGGTAAAAGGGACTGTTGAAGTCTTTTATAGCAAAGGTTAAGCCGCACTGTTAACGCTATTGCTCTGTTCTTGGTTGCCATATAGAGGCCGTTAATTCACAGGGCAATAGATAAGTTTTCTGCGGTATCAGTTAATGAGTATCAACAAAGATAAATTTGAAGATAAACAGCAGTGCTACAATCGCAACTCCGGGGTGAATTTCACGCCAGCGATTGGTTCCGACTTTCAAGACACAGTAAGTGATGAAGCCTGCGGCAACTCCTTCGGTGATTGAAAAGGTAAAAGGCATCATTATGGCAGTAATAAAGGCTGGTGCTGACTCAGTTAGATCGTCCCAGTCAATTTTAGCAAGCTCTGATGACATCAAAATACCGACATATATTAAGGCGCCAGCAACGGCGTAACCAGGCACCATCGCGGCTAGCGGCGAGAAGAAAATAACTAAAATAAACAGCAGACCTACCACGATAGCGGTTAACCCTGTACGTCCTCCAGCTGCGACACCCGCCGAGCTTTCAATGTATGCGGTCACGGTTGATGTGCCCATATAGGCACCAGCAACGGATGTGACTGAGTCGGTCATCAAGGCTTGTTTCATGCGAGGAAAACGGCCACGCTTATCGGTAAAACCACACTTCTCGGTGACACCAATCATGGTGCCTGAACTATCAAATAAGCTAACTAAAGCAAAGGAGAAGATGATCCCCATTAGCGCGACATCTAATGAGCCAACCAGATCGAGTTGGCCTACAGTGTTGGTGATGCTTGGTGGCATTGAAATGATGCCTGTGTACTCAATATCTCCCATTAATGCGGCAATGGTGGTGATAATTGCAATCGATATCAGTACGGCAGCATGAATTCCTCGTGAGGCGAGGATCACGATAATAAAGAAGCCTAAGGCACCTAAGACACATTGCAGCGAGCTTAAATCGCCTACTGTCACCATGGTTGCAGGGCTTGCGACCACAAATCCTGCATTGCTAAAGCCGACAAAGGCAATAAGCAAACCGATACCACTTGGAATACCCACACGCAGACACTTAGGTATATTGCTTAAGATCCACGATCGTATTCCTAATATCGAGATGATAGTGAAGCAGACAGCCCCCCAGAAAATGGTGCCCATGCCTGTTTGCCAGCTGATCCCCATCCCAACTACAACAGAGAAAGCAAAAAAGGCGTTGAGTCCCATGGCTGGCGCGAGTGCGATAGGGAGGTTAGCGATTAAACCCATACCAATACAACCGATAGCACTGATCATACAGGTAACCACAAAGACCGCGCTGGGGTCCATTCCTGCCGCTGAGAGAATTTGTGGATTTACAAATACGATATACACCATGGTCATGAAGGTCGTAATACCTGCGATGATTTCTGTCGAGAAAGTGGTGTTATGGGCTGATAGTTTAAAAAAACGTTCAAAAAAACCGTTTTGATTAGCAGTGTCTGCATCTTTATTTATGTTTGTCATATCTTCGTCTAGACATTCGTTAGCATGAAGATCGGATTTATTGTTTGGGGTACTCATTTATTGCTTTTTTCCATTTTATTTAGCAGTTCTGCGCCCTAACGAATAGGATCAAAGTGTGCATGAGTATCTCCAAGCGATCTCAAGATGCTGAACCTTGCGGTTTGAACTTGTTTGGGGATTTAGTACCAATGGCGCACTCTTACACCGCCAAAAAATGTTTCTCGGCAGTGACGACATAGTTATTCTGATTTTAGTTTACTAGGAGGTAATATTGTATTGTACGAATGCCCTGAAGCTTAAGTGATTAAGCTCACATATTTCAGAGTTATTTGTCACAGCCTTGATTCTCTTACAGATTGATTTTAAGAAATAAATCACATTCGAACGGTATGATGTTATGCAAACTTAGGATAAGTAAGTGTCCATAAAGTTGCGTAGCTAAAAGTGTGTTCTACTGCAGCATTTTTGTCACAACTTATCGCTATAATCTACGCCAAGATACACATGGTTAACTTATCACAAGGAGTATTTATGTCCCTTAGCCATCAGCAAAAAGTGTACGTACCCAAGGATGTTCGAAGCAATCAATATATCACTGCAGAGATCAAAGTAACGGACGCTTTGTTGGCCCATTATCCTGATTACAAAACGTGTTACCAAACTCTTAGTCGAACCATTTTTAATCTAGCGGAGCAAGAGGAGTTATATAATCTTCACGTTATCACTAACGATAAACTCCCCGTCGTGCGTTTCCACGCTGAAGCGTATTGTTTCCCAACGGCAGAGCAGATCATCTTTTTTTATAATCCTGAGTATCATGAAGCGCAAAGTCTGCATAGTCAGGATGATTACCGAGCCCGTAAAATACGAGTTGTATTCCTAGCAACTGGTGAAGACATTCGCAGTAACTCAGCGAGTTTTCATATTAAAGTGCAGCATTTTCTCGCGAAACTGATGCCTCAGTTACCTGAGAAAAACCTCACAATTAAAATTCGTGATCATCAACATCTCTCTTATGATCTGTTTGCTCATGCTAAGGGCAACAAAGAGAGCTATGGGTACAAGCTACGCTCTATCAGTGACAGGTATACCGCAAGAGATTGTCCGCTCCCAGAAGGGCATGGCTCATTATGCTACGTTACGGTGAAATTGCCTTTAAGTCGCAAGCTCAAGCAGGCTTTTTTACCTGAACAAGCCACCGACTTTTCGCCACTGTATCAGAAGCTAGAGGATGCGTTTGTTCAAGCTACATCAGCCAAACAACTTAAGCAGATTGCTATGGTTGCTAATGGGTTAACACCATTAGTGCGTAACAGTAAATATGATCAAGTCGATGGCACTGATGAAGTGCAGATGCTCGGTTTCGACCCGAATGTAGAAGAGCAACAATATATTCGTCATTGGGCTGGTGATCATTTGGCTGAAATGGTCAGCTTTACCATTGCTGCAGGAGTTAAAGATTGTAAAGGTGGCGGACTTGGTCGTTTTTTAAATCGAGCAGAAGAGGCATTAAAGAGTTTAACTTCTGAATTAGCGTTAGATAAATCACGTGAAGAACTGATTGTACGGTTCCATCAACATATTAGTTATCAAGCGCCTGAAGAGTTAATTAGCTAATCATCTAGCCATTACCGTTAGATTTTGTAAATCACTCTGAGAGGAGTGGTTTACAGCAAAGCGTTATTATTGTTTGAGGTCGCCGCTTAAGTATCACTATGAAGAGTATTCGTCTTGATACTCTGTGACGTTGACATACTGTTGTCGATTTGTAATTTATATTTGGATCGTCTACTCTATTTCTCATATAGGCCATTGCATAACGGTTTGATTTTTTGAATAAACCTTAAGTTATATTGGATGCAAATAACCGCAGGAGAAACATGTCTGACTCTGGTATATCACCTCAATTCAGTTCAAAAATGGGCATTACCGATTATAAACAAATAATCCAAGATGCTGATAACTACTTTAATGAAAACTTTACCCACGTTGCCATCGACGAAATTGTAAAGCTACGCTCTGATTTTTTTGACTCCTTACTTCTCCACCTCTGGGAATGCGCAGATCTTGCTACCGAAGACATATCTCTCAATGCCGTAGGCGGGTATGGTCGTCAAACTTTACATCTCTATTCTGACATCGATATTTGTGTATTATTTTCTCATGAACTCAGTCCTCATCAAGCCTCACAGATTGGTCATTTCTTTACTCAACTTTGGGATTTAGGTCTCGAACTTGGTCACACCGTTCTTGGGCTGAATGAAATTGATAAGGTGTGTGAAGAGGACGTAACGATAGCGACTTCCCTCTTTGAAATCCGTCATTTAACCGGACCTGAGTCGCATGCTAAAGAGGTGTTAGAAAAACTTTATGGCGATACGCTCTGGAGCAGTGAAGTTTTCTTTAAAGCGAAAGTAAATGAGCAAGATGAACGACATCAAAAGGCGCAGGGGAGTGCCTTTAGCTTAGAACCCAATCTGAAAAATAGCCCCGGTGGCATGCGTGATATTCAAACCTTGATTTGGGTAACCCGTAAATATTTCGCAGCAAAAGATATGGCAGCTTTAAGACGGTTTGGTTTCTTTACTGCCGACGAATATGCCGAATTATTAGAGTCACAACATTTTATCTGGCGTACACGCTGGGCGCTACATGCGGCAGCACAACGATCTGAAAACCGATTGCTTATCTCTTTGCAAAGCGATGTTGCGCGACTGATGGGGTTTGGAGACAACAGTCACCTTGCTATCGAAAAAATGATGCGCCAGCTATACCGTGCAATGAGGCGGATCAGTGAACTTAATCAAATGCTGTTGCAGTACTTTAAAGATGAAATACTTGAACAAACAGATAAAAAATCAACTCCGCTAAGTGAGCATTTTGAAATCAATAATGGATTGATCAACGCATGCCACGATGATGTTTTTGTTGATCGTAAGCAGCTTATTGCGCTGTTTACGCATATTGCTGAAAACGCGGATGATATTGTTGGTATTACGCCGCAGACGATTCGATTAATCCGTCAGGTTAGACGAAGACTGCTTGGTGATCTGCAAGATTTTCACAGTTGCCGTAAAGAGTTTATCTCTCTATTTCGTCATCCACAGGGCATGGGACTTGCACTTTCGTTAATGCATAAACATGGAATATTAGCGTCATACCTTCCACAGTGGCGTGAAATTGTGGGTCAGATGCAATTCGATCTATATCATGTTTATCCCGTTGATGAACATACACATAAACTCCTTAAGTACTTATATTCACTCAACGATAAACCAGAAACTCAGGCGCTTACGCACCCTTCAGCAGTTTACAAAGCTATCGCCAATAAAGAGGTGTTGTTGTTGGCCGCTTTGTTCCATGATTTAGGTAAAGGGCGTGGTGGTGATCATAGTGAATTGGGCGCTGTCGATGCGATGCAATTTGCTACTTTTCATGAGCTAAAACCATCGCAAGCTAAAGTGATCGTCTGGTTAGTTAAAAACCATTTGTTGTTATCATTATCCACCCAGAGATTAGATATATATGACCCTTCGGAAGTAAATAACCTTGCGAAAACCATCGGGACGAAAGCTAGACTTGATGCGCTCTACTGCTTAACGGTTGCCGACATTAGGGCGACAAATGATGATCTGTGGACTAACTGGAAAGCGACGTTACTGCGAGATCTCTATATGTCGATCAGTTTCGCACTGCGTAATGGCTTAGAAAACGTGTTAGAGCAGCGAACGATAGTCCGTGAGCACAAGAATGAAGCACTGGAACTCATGGGGCTGAGGGTCATTCCTGATGAAATTAAACAGCTTTGGAAACGATTGCCGTTATCCTTTTTCAGTAATGCTCAGCCCAGTGAAATAGCTCGTTACTCTATCGCGATGGCGCAAAGCCCTGTTGAAGATTCACTTGTTTTATTGGATGAAAGCAGTACTAAAGGTTTCAGTGATTTGTTCGTTTATATGAAGGATAAACCAGGCCTGTTTGTGACACTGTTTAATACCTTGGCTTCATTACAGATCTCAGTTCAACAAGCTAATATCTCCAAAACCAAAGATGGGTATGTGGTGGAGTCATTAAAAATACTGGATTATGATGAGCTTCCAATAAGAACCACTGGGCGACGCGCCCGTATCAAGCAAAAGATCAAAGAAGTATTGTTTGAAAATAAAAAAATCCCTAAACAACGTCTTAATAATAACATTAGCTCTTTTGTCAGCGAGCCCAAAGTGGAGTTCTTGCGCTCTCGTAAGAAGGATAGAACGCTTATTAGTGTCACGGCACTTGATAACCCGCAATTTATGAGTCACTTCTGTAATGGCTTTAGACTGTTTGAACTTAATATTCACTCAGCCAAAATCACCACAGTTGGTGAGCAAGTCGACAATGTATTTTTGGTGTCTGACAAAGATGGCCAGCCATTAGATGATGAGAGAAAGCTTGAGTTGAAGTCTTTCTTTGTCGACTTCATTAAAGAGCAACCTACAGCTTAGCAAACTGGTTACTATTCAGAGTGTCATCCACCTGTCCCCGTTTAAGGTGGATGGCACTGCATTACTCCATCCGTTATATGGCAATGCATTATTGTGACCTGTATCATACGTGCCAGACTTTTTATGATGTAGACAGATAACAATATGAGCAATGCTGATAAACCAGCCACCAGTGCACTACTAAAACAAGCCCACAACAACATGCCTTTAGGTGTCGCCGATAGCTACCGTTATTGGGGCGAAGAGAACACTGTATTCGTTAAGAGTAGCTTAGGCTGTACGATCACAGATGCTGACGACCAGCAGTTTATCGATTTCCGCCTAGCATACGGACCTATTATCTTGGGTTACCGTGATAGCAGAGTGGATCAAGAAGTCGTGGCAGCGATCACTGAACGTGGCACAATTTCAGGATTCTCAACCGAGCTTGATTCTCAAGTTATTGAACTGATAAAGCAGATGTGTCCAAATATTGAAAAGATGCGTTTTGCTAACTCAGGAACTGAAGCGGTGATTGGTGCAGTACGCACAGCTCGTGGTTTTACGAATCGTAACAAGATTGTGGTCGTTGAAGGCGGTTTTCATGGCCTCTACGATGAGATGATGTGGAAATCAGATGTTGATAATTGGGATAGCGAAACCCAAGCAGCACCAAAGATCACCGCTTTTGGTGGCGGAATTCCTGAAGCGAGTCGTGAGCATCTGGAAACCGTTCCTCTCAATGATTTTGCTGCAATCGATGAAGTCTTCACTCGTGTTGGTGATGATATTGCCGCCATCGTCATAGAGCCGATATTGGGTAACTGTGGCAGCATCGCATCCTCGCAAGAGTACATGCAGAAATTGCGTGATATGTGTGATGCCAATGGCACACTATTGATCATGGATGAAGTTAAAACGGGTTTTCGTGTGGCTAAAGGTGGTGCACAAGAGCTTTATGGTATCCACGCCGACCTCACGACTTACGCTAAGGCGATGGGCAATGGGTATCCTGTTGCTGCCTTCGGTGGTCGTAGCGATATTATGGACGTGATCAGCTTCGGGAAAAAGGGGGTCACTCATGGTGGTACTTATACCGCGAACATGATTGCATTAAGTGCAGCTAAAGCAACGCTAACCATTTTGAATGAAACCAATGCCTATGACAGCATCAATAAAGCCGGTGCCGATATTCAACAGGTGTTATCTCGCGTATTTACCAAGCACGGTATTGAGCACCAGTTTGCTGGCCCTGATGCGATGTTCGGTATTCATTTTGGTTGCCAGGTACCGCAAAACTATCGTGACTGGAAGAAGACTGACAGCAACTTATATACCGAGTTTGCTCATAACTTGATTAAGAGCGGTATCATGTTAGAGCCTGATTCACGTGAGCCTTGGTTTATCTGTGAGTCCCACAAAGATATCGATTTGGCTAAACTTGAATTGATTGCCGATGCAGCCATGGCGAAAGCAATTGCTGAACGCAAGTAAATTAATGTTAGGGGAGTAGGTGTTTTAAGAAATGCCTACTTATTAGAAAGAGTGTGAGGGAGATGATTTATTTTTAAATCAATCTCTTGCATAAATCTCTTATGAAGAGGGCTCTTTCTAATATGCGTGTCTATGTAAAAGACTAGTAGGAGACAGAGAAGTTACCGATAAGCTTATTTTCATCGTTTAAGATCTTACCTTGGCAAGTTTCGTCACAATAGGCGAAATCTACATTCCTGCTATCTAGATTACCTTTCATTGAAACATGACGTAATAGTACATCACCATTTAACTGGTGGATTAGCGCGTTCCAAGAGATGTTGCCTTTAAAAATATTAAAATTTATTTTCATTTATTACCTTTCAGTATTGAGTGTGTTTGTGTTTGTGTTTTTAATTTTTGAAACATAAGTAGCTTCAAGTTTGAATAATTTATCAGCTTGAATAGGACATAAAAACGACAAAGTGAAATTAGTCTTAAGCTGGGTACGTTTAGTATTAATGTTTATTTATAGGGATATAACGAAGTGAATGAGAAACCTAACGACATATACAAAAAGCAGATGATTGAAATGTTAATATTTTCGCAGATACGGTATAAATTGACGATTAAAAATTGTTCTACAATCGATGTTTAACGATCGATTTAAAAATGACGTAAATGGTCATTAAACCATTTACGTCAACTTTCGAAATTACAGACCAACTACGTTAGCTGCTTGAGGGCCTTTTTGACCCTGCTCTACTTCGAAAGATACTTTCTGGCCTTCTGCTAAAGTCTTGAAACCTTCAGAAGCGATTGAACGGAAGTGAACGAACACGTCAGCGCCGCCATTGTCTTGAGTAATGAAACCAAAACCTTTATCTTCGTTGAACCATTTTACGATACCAGTTGTTGAATTAGACATGATGTGTCCCTTATAATTAAATTCATAAAATTATCGCAGTATGCGATGAGCTGAAATTGAATTATTTAATGTGGCGATGAAGATAAGGGAAAACTGAGGATAACAACAATGACGAAGAAATTCTGAGATTTTACTTTTTACTTTATGTTCACTAATAACTCTAAACAGCCGAGTGATTTGAATACTACCCGATAAATTTTTATTGTACAGAATTATTTTGATTTATTTTATGTCGGGACTGCATAAGATGAGAGGTTCGTTAGAGGAATAGTTTATTCTGGCAAATACAAGAGTAAATGAGATGCTGTTATGAATGATAAAATCACCATCTCACTGCCTTCCCTTATTCATAGAATAGGCAGGGAAGAGGTAAAACAGGCCAAAGACATTGCACTGCAACATGACTGTGAGCTTAAGCGTGTGCGACGTTCCAGAAATTGGGGCGTTTCTGGTGAAGCCATCAAGATTCAACAGTTTTCAGTCACATTGAAAATAGAAAATGGTGATAAATTTCGTTATCTTATACAAAAAATCACCACCGCTTTACTTGATCATAGCGACAAGCTAGAACCGCTTGATGCCAAGTTGGTTCGTCTGATCACTGACAATCCCAATATCACCCTTGCTGAATTGATACACATAACAGATTGCACAATGACAGAAGCCAGAACTGCGCGCTTTGATGCAGATTCTTGGTAAATATTTTAATAAAAGCTCAGATAAAAACACCTGACATGCAGATTGACTCACAGTAAGCCACTTTCTGTGGGCGTAATATCAATTTATTTGCAAGTAACAACAGGTAGATAGAATGATTATTGCAGTACCACTGAGTAGAGGTAGATTGGCGAGCCATTTTACTAAAGCCAAAGAAATTGCTTTTTATAATGAACAACAGCAATTAATTGCACGTTTCGACAACCCCGCATTAGCTGGCAGCTGTAGCGCTAAAAAAGCCATGTTAACCCTGATTAAAGACCAAGGTACGTCGATTGTACTTGTTGAAGAGATTGGTCAGCGCATATTAGGTAAGCTGCTTGCTGCGGGCATTAGCGTGAGTCGATGCAATCGTAATATGGAGTTAACTGAACTGTTTTCTGCTGCCATCGATCTCTCTCGTCGCTTAGTGGATGTGGAGCAAGGTCGTGAATGCTTAAATCATGAGAAGAAAGGCGGTTGTGGCAGCGGCTGTGGTGGTTCAGCTGGTGGTTGTGGTTGCTCAAGCAAGAAGAGTGAGCCGAATCTGTTGTCGCAATTAGCGCCACAATTAAATGATAAGCCAGTTACTTTTGCTGGTTTTAGACCGCTTTAGTTTACTTTGCTCAAGATTAACAATGATTAAAAGTCAGCGCCCTATAACAGAGGTATAATACTGGGCATCTAGTGCCTGTTTTGGAGATGGATTCATGTCATTTAAAACGCTTGTTGTACCTGGGATGTTGCTGCTCAGTTTAAGTGGTTGTGGTTATTTCGACCTTGATGAAAAACAACAGCTTGAACAAGCTTGGTTAGCCAAGAATGAACAGCTTCAGTTAGTCATTGAGCAGATCCGTAGTCAGGGCCTTGATGCGGTTGCTACCGGTGCTGAAGCTGGCAGTGTTGCCGCCTGTGTGGCTGGTAAGCTTGATAGCGATCCGTTAGGGGAGTTTATCAATGTTGAGGGGTCACTGGTTGAGTCGGCGCAAGTTGCTGAGCTTCTAAACGAATTACAAGGCTTAATGGAGCAAGATATCAGCTTTGAGATGGTCTCTAACTTATTACAGAAGGGCGCTGATGCTGCTGTGTATGCGAAGCAGATAGTGGCAGATCAAGGTATGGAGCAAGGATTAGAGAGCCTACAGCAGATGGTCGCATCGAGTCGTGAGTTTGCCAGCCAAGACTTAGGTGCACATTTCCAACAATTATTAGCTGAGTGTCAGTAGTCATAACGATTATCCCACTTTAACGAACGGTATTCGTTAAAGCGGGATAAGTGAGTGTTTAGCTTTGCACCATAGCATTCCAAAACATTGAAAAGCTGGCTTGTTTATGAGTGTCCACTTGCCACTTTTCAGGATTATCGAGAAAGTAACGGGTGGCCGCTAAGTATTGACCGTGACAATTATCTTGCATCAAGGTGAGCGGGTAAGAGGCAAACAACCCTTGAGTTTGCCCTTGCTGCATTAAGTTGCCCATAAAGCTCAATATTGAGTTCATCGCTTGCTCTCTGATCTCAATGGCGATGGACGGCGACATGGAGTATTGTTGGAAAAACTCCTGTTTAAGTGGGTAATCGATGGCCCACTGAATAGCACTGTACCAAAGGTGCTCTGCATCTTGTTTTAGATCGCCGCTGTCTTTAATCGACGCTGTAATCGCGTCAGCAAACTCTTGCTTTATCGAGAGAAACAGGTGTTTCATCAGTTCATCTTTCGAGGGGAAGTGATGAAAAAGTGTACCGGTTGCAACTCCCGCTTTTTTGGCAATCGAAGCCGTAGAGGTCGCATAAAACCCTTGGCTGACGAATAGTGTGAGTGCGGTGTCTAAAATAGCCTGTTTTTTATCTGGTTTACTCATCTAATACTTAATTCTCTTCGAATGACTTTTCATAACTAACAGAACAAAGCTAGATCCTGAGATACACTCAGGATGCAACTCTAATGTCATTCTGAACTAGTTTCAGTAGTCAGCTTTTAACCGACATCGTGTTTTACCGCCGACTGTTAACGTAAAAATAGCTTATATAACATGGCCTGGATACCCGTGCCGTATGGCGGGTGGACAAACTTACCTGTGTTTAGCTTGCCTCTGCTCAATACTGTTTTAGCATGGCTTAAGGTGAGGAATCCCTCTTTACCATGGTAGTGGCCCATACCTGAGGGACCAATACCGCCAAATGGCGCATCATCGGCTGCGACATGAAAGACCGTTTCATTAATGCATACACCACCTGAATGGGTGTGAGTCAGCACTAAGTCTTGAGTTTGTTGGTTAAAGCTCATCAAGTAGAGTGCCAATGGACGTGGTCTGTCATTGATATAAACAATCGCTTCATCTAAGGAGTCGTAACCTATGATTGGTAGAAGCGGCCCAAAAATCTCATCTTGCATCAAGGTCATTTCATCGCTGACATTGGTGATGAGCTGAGTGGGGATTTTTCGTTTGGCGGTGTTGATCTCTTCACCGTTAGCGCTCACTACAGTGGCGCCTTTAGCTTTTGCATCTTCTAACACAGAGGTTAAACGATCGAACTGGCGCTCATTGATGATTGAGCCGTAATCATTATTGTCGCTAACCTTGCCATACATGGCGTTAAACTTCTTTTGGTAGGCCGCGATAAATTCAGCCTGTTTAGCTTTTGGCACTAATACGTAATCAGGTGCGACACAGATCTGTCCTGAGTTGAGACACTTACCATAGATCATACGCTCAACAGCGGTATCGATTGGCATATCTGGCGCCACAAGCACGGGTGATTTTCCGCCAAGCTCAAGTGTTACTGGGGTTAAGTTGGCTGCTGCTGCTCGCATCACATGACGCCCGACGGTGGTAGAGCCGGTAAAGAGCAAGTGATCAAAAGGCAGTGAAGAGAACTCAGCAGCAACATCAGCCTCTCCCTCAACGACTGCGACAGTGGTTTCATCAAAAATGCTGGTTAACATCTCTGTGATCACTTTATTGGTTTCAGGCGTGAATTCTGACAGCTTTAACATGGCACGATTACCAGCAGAGATTGCCGTGATCAAAGGACCCACGGAGAGCATGACCGGAAAGTTCCACGGCACGATAATGCCCACAACGCCTACGGGCTGGTATTGGACTTTAACCTTAGCGGGAGCAAGTAAGAGGCCTGCATGGCGATGGCTTGGTTTCATCCACTTTTTAAGATTTTTAAGGCTGTAATTGACGTTGTTAATGCAGGGCATGATATCTGAGATTAAGGTGTCATCCAGAGAACGACTGCCATAGTCTCGGTTTAGCGCTTCGGCTAACGGCTGCTTAAATTTGAGTAGGGCAGTTTTAATTGCACTGAGTTGTTTGATTCTGAGTTCATAAGTTGGCGCAGGTTGAGAACGGTAGCTTTGCTGCTGAGATTGAAGTAACTCGGTTAAGTTCACTCCCTTAGTGACTTCATCTTCAGTTTGTTGAATTGGCATATTCATCCGCTCGCTCTCCTGTTTTGCTGTGGTTGTCTTATTACTCTAATCATAATCATTAAAACCGACTGATTGGTCGGTCTGTTGTTGATATGCTAATCCAGTGAGTGAAAAACGTCCAGTATTTATATTTGTTGTTGAATGTTGAAAGGGAATGAAGAGCTGTTTCTTGTTTTTTGAATATTGTAAAGGGTGAGGGCTGTCTATTGACTGTTGATTAGCCTCGGAGCTAGCGACGTTGTTTATCTTGCCTCTAGCTCGAAACTTATGGCTTAAGCGATAGCGCGGATGATCCCCATCTCGAACCAAGCACGTATGGCTTGCAGTACTTTTGTTGGGGCTTGCTCCTCATCGAAATAGTTAAGCATTAATTCACACTGTTGCGCCAAGCTTTGCCCCTGAAGAAATCCCTCTAATAAAACCAATTGATACTCAGTAAGAGAGATAAACTCGGTCAATCTCTCTTCACCTCGCCAAAGTAACCACGCGCAGGCAATGCTGTAGTCGGGTTGTGGAGGCGTTTGTTGATTCTTCAATGCTTGCCAGCTTTCTACCGCGTTACTTTGGCACTTAAATATTTGCACACTAGAGTGAAACCTAAAGCGGCTCTCTGGCCAATGTTCTGGAGCAAGTTGCTCAAGTTCAGAAAAGCTCGCTCTTGATTGTTCTTCTGCATCAAAGGCATTAAGTAGACGTCGCTCGAAAGCGGCAATATGGGACAGAATAGGGTATTGGCTGAAAAAGGCATCATCTTGTAAAAATGGTGGCAGAGCATCACAAAAATGTCGCAGGGAGCGATAAGATGAAGGATGAGCGTTGATGTACTCTTGTGCCATCTTGTCAAAAAGTTCATCGCCGAGATAGATGCCTAACATCTCGTGATCTGTCTCTATCGTCTCAATGAGTCGCAGCCGATAAGCGCTGGCATAGATCCCCAAACGAGTTTGACCATCTTCATCACTTTTAGCTGTGATAAGGGAGGTAAAAGCTGAACATTTATCGTCTTGGGCGTTGTCGGTGCTCTTATCCGATAAAATGTAAGCCATAAAGAGTTCTTGGGTTTGTTTAAGACTTGCCATCAAAGACATTCCTGTTGCTGTTTTTATTAAGGCCATCTAAGTGAGTTTGTAACCCAGGTAATGTCTTAATTGCAATATCTCTGGCGATGTTTAATTCCTGCTCAAGGCCAGAAAACTCGGGAATGTTTCCGTCTCTTTCGATCATTGTGCTGACCGCACCAAAGCGCTCTAAAGCGGTACCGTAAAGATCCCAAACACTGTCTGGTACGTCGTGGTCATGGGTATCGATGACATAATCTCCGTAGTCTGAGTGACCCGCCAAATGAAATTGTTGTACTCTTTTAGGCTCGATCTTATTCAGGTATGTCACGGGATCGAAATGATGGTTTCTGGCGCTCACATAGATGTTGTTGATATCGAGTAATACTAGGCAATCAGCTTGTTCTGCAACGGCATTGAGAAAGGTCCACTCATCCATGGTTGAATCTTTATAGGAGAGGTAGCTTGAGACGTTCTCTAACAGGATCCGTCTACCAAGAAAGTCTTGTACTGTTCTCACGCGCTCGGCGACGTGATTAATGGTCTCCTCTGTATAAGGCAGTGGCAGGAGATCATGGCTATTCACATCGTGAATGGAGGTCCAGCAAATATGATCTGATATCCATTTAGGTTGCACATCGTTGGCTAATTTTTTCAGGGCAGTTAAATACTCCATGTCTAACGGATCTGTACTGCCGATGGACATTGACACGCCGTGCATAACAATAGGGTACTGTTCGGCTATCGATTCAAGGTAATACCTGGGTTTACCGCCTGCAACCATGTAGTTTTCTGATAAAACCTCGAACCAATCTATGTCGGGACGAGTGTTCAGAACATGATCAAAATGATTGGTTCTTAAGCCCAATCCAAATCCAAGAAAATCTTGTGTCAGTGCAGTTTCTGTCACTCAGTGGTTACCTCAATCAATGGTAAATAAATGAAGGCACCTATAACCAATAGCGATAATAGGTACCTGTATTTCTAATGATACCGACTGGTATTAAGCGCCTACTTTGCCGCCAATATCAGCACACGCTTTTGCTGGAGCAGCAACAAAGCCAGTGCCTTTACAGCTAGCATGTCCGCCACAAGCGTTATTTGCTGTTTTACAATCATTGTGGCCTTTACAAACGTTCACACTGTAGCAATGCACTAGATCTGTTTTAGCGATACTACCGACCCAATCATCTTGTACTTTTCCGCCCACATCGCCACAGCTTTTAGCTGGCATGGCGACAAATCCAGTGCCTTTACAGCTTGCATGGCCGCCACAAGCATTGGTTGCTGTTTTACAGTCGTTATGGCCTTTACATGCATTAACGCCGTAACAGTGAACGAGATCGCTGCTACCTTTTGCCATTGCAGCTTGAGTCGTCTCTGATTTGTCAGTGCTATTACAACCGGTTAGTCCTGCCATTGCGAGAGCGAGTGCTGCACCTGTCAGAGTGGCTTGAGCTTTAGTATTCATGATATTACCCTTTTTGATTAATTATTAAACTCAGGTATAAGATTAGTGGCTATTTTTAGGTACCACATAAAAAAACTGTCTGTGTTGCGAACAGTTTGTTTATCTGGTCTCAATGGCCACCATACCTACCTAGATTCAAGACCGAGTATAGAGAGCTAAAATTTCATCAGTATGGAAGTTATGAATAGATATTTAGGTTTAATATCTGGATGTTCACGGTTTGAATAGCGATTAAATCCGTTTTTTTAGCGGGTTTTAACGTATGTGTTTGTTGTGGTATTAGTGCGGGACAAATAAGCTGTAGGTATTGGATATTGTGGTAGGGGAGATTTTTCAGACTTGAAGGTTTGTGTGATCCTGGTCAAGATTTTTATTCAAACTTCAAACTAGAATTAATGTAAAGGTCAGTTGTTAAAGCGTAAATTGTGACATTATTAACCTTCTCTTTAGTGAGAGTTAAGTGGTCATTATTTTATCGAACAGGGCTCTGGAAGTGAGCCTAAAACGGGCATCTGAACTGGCTTGAGCATATAATGATAGAACCATAGGAGGTCGTTATGAGAACCCGACAAATACTTTGTCCTACAGATTTTTCTGAAACTGCGTCTCATGCTTTAAGATACGCGATTGAAATGGCCAATTTTTATCAGGTGGGTTTGAGATTGATTCATGTAGTCGATCAACCGCTTGGTGCTGAGAACTATCAAATACTAGCCATTACTCCCGCAGAGCTAGCTCAAAGTATGGAAGATACGGCCGCAGATCAAATGCGCGACCTTCTCGCTGGGCTTAAGAGTGAGCTTCCCATGGAAACCGTGATTAGGCGAGGTTCGCCTATCGATGAGATTTTAGCTGACGCCATTGAATTCGATGCTGGTATGATAGTGATGGCCAGTCATGGTCGGAGTGGTTTATCTCATTTCTTACACACGAATGTCGCCGAAGGCGTCGCTAATAAAGCTAAGTGTCCGGTATTGGTCGTGAAGTGACATTTAGTAAACCGTTAATTGTCAGTAATATGGTTTAATAGACATTTAAATAATGGGTTAGATAGGAGGTTATTGTGCGTACTCGACAAATATTATGTCCAACCGATTTTTCTGAAACAGCATCACATGCGCTAAAATATGCCATCGAAATGGCAAATTTATATCATGTGAACATTCGATTATTGCATGTGATGAGCGATGTTTATAGCCAGCATAATTATGGGATTATTGTTGAAACACCGGTCGATTTAGAGCACAAAGTGGAAGATTTTACGCGTGAAAAGCTCACTAAATTAGCTTCAGAGATCAACACTCATTTAGATGAAGAACTCAGTGTTATTCCTGTGATCAGAAGTGGGGATGTTATATCACAAGTCCTAGAGGAAAGTGTCGAGCAGGGAGTGGGCATGGTAGTGATGGCTAGCCATGGTCATACAGGCCTATCCCATCTACTTAACCCTAATGTGGCTGAAGCAATCACCAATAAGGCCAAGTGCCCAGTGTTAGTGGTAAAATAAGCTGGTTAGATTTAGGCAAAGGCGAGTTCATTTCGCCTTTGAACTTGCTCTTTTTACAGTTTTCTTCGGCAAACTGAGATAACAGCGGCAATCATAGGCTCACTGATCCTGCTGGCATTATAAGCCAGTCCTATCTGCTTTATCAGTTTCTCCCCCGCAATTGGTCTTAACACTAAGGCATTATTGTGTTTTATCTCTTGCCAATCAGGCAGCAATGCAGCGCCAACACCTGCACAGACTAAGGGCCAAGTGTATTCAATTGTGCGTATGTTGGCTCTCGTTTGCATCTGAACACCTGATTTTGTCATGGTTTGCTTTAATCTATCGAGGGCGTCACAGGGGGTACGATTGATAAAAGGCAGTGCATTAAGATCATCAATTTCAATGATAGGCTTTGAGGCCAGTGACCAATTACAGGGAATGGCAAGCTGGTATTTGTCTTCCCAGATAGGGATGAAGTCTTCGCTGCTCGATACCGATTGAGCTAGCACGACTCTGACATCACAGGGCTCATCTGGATCAACAAGGGTTAACTCAACATTATCGATCCTTTGGGTGAGTTCGGTAAGCAGCTCACTCATCCGTTGTGCGCCCAAAGAGCGCATTAATCCTAGGCGGAGTGGAACGGGTGTGGGAGTGTCACTGAACAGATGTAGAATCTCTTGTTGGTTTTCACTCATCTTTCTTGCCAGCGGATAGAGTTTATCGGCGGCTGAAGTGGGGCGAACACCACCTGGATGACGTACAAAAAGCTCGACGTTAAGTTGCTGCTCTAACTGAGATATCGCTGCGGTGATAGAAGGTTGAGAGACAAAGCATTGGCGTGAAGCCGCGGTGATACTGCCCTGTTCATAGACAGACTGAAAATAGTGTATCGATCTTAACTTCACTGAATATCCTTAATAAGCGACGAGCGATTAGATAAATGGCTAGCGTTAGCTTACTCAGGATAGACTATGTTAACAAGGCAGGGCTATAGGCAAGAGTTATAGCCCATTCTCACTGCGTTCAACTTCACACTCGTAGGAGGCCATCTCAAATTCGCGACATACCCAAGGGCGATTTTCGTAGATGGTACACATCTTGGTTTCACGATCTAAAGCTACACACCAGCCATCATCTAAGCGTTGCATTACATCTCCGCCCCAATCTGACTCTTCGATATACTTCTCTGGCACACCGGTTTCAGAGATAATGATGACCTGAAGACGACAACAGCAGGCCTGACAGTTGGAGCAGGTTATTTCTGGGTTTGGAATGTTGGTGACTTCTATGATCATGGTGAACTTTCGTAATATCTGAGGGCGACAGAATACAGCAGAAACAGGGGCTTTGTCTGTGCTTATTGTAATCTATTCGAGGCTGGTTCAAGCTAATCTTTATCATCTCATTCTTTCAATAACATCGGCCTTCACATTTTTTTCACCTTGTTAGGGGGAAAATCCCTATTGGTTTTTTTGGGGTAAAAATAATGGGCAAGTTAACTGAGCACAGAGTGAGCAAAGAGGTTTTTCTACGTCGACACCTCCTCTTTCCGGGACTCATGTTCGCCACGCTGGCGACTGTTTTCGAATATCTACAGCTCGATATCCCTATTGCTAAATTTTGGTTTGAACTTGAGGGCGGGGTGACTCAATGGTCACTAAGACACACATGGGTGTTAGATAATGTGATTCATGTAGGTGGCCGTAATTTTGTGATATTGATTAGTGCTATTGTACTGGTGTCCATGATAGTAAGTTTCTGGAAATCTAGCCTAAAACCTTTTAGAAAAAGCCTAGTTTTGTTGTTTCTTAGCGTACTGAGCACCGTTTTGCTTGTCCGGCTTGGAAAAGATCTTAGTCATGTTAGTTGTCCCTGGGATCTGTCCCTATTTGGCGGAAGCCACGAGTACTTGCCTATTTTTGCTATATCACCTTCCCATGGCGAGCTTGGGGTGTGTTTCCCTGGCGGTCATTCCAGTGGCGGTTTTGCTTGGGTCGCCCTCTATTATTTTGCCTACCAGCATTGTCCAAAACTGAGGTGGAAAGGCTTAATGTTTGGCTTGGTTCTAGGTGGGGTTTTTAGTTTGAGTCAGCAGCTACGTGGTGCTCACTTTTTTTCACATGGAATATGGAGTCTAGGCATCGCTTGGCTGGTCTCGACGAGTTTCTATTACCTGTTTTATGTTCGAAACTGGCAATCATCAACGACCGAATCGACTCCGAGACAGGGCGAGTTGGCGTAGGCTAACGTGATTGACTTAGCCTATTCAAGATAGTGACTAGGCACAGATATCTTGGAAGAGCTGATCCGCTAGCTCTTGTAAAGTTTCACCCTGAGGATGGGTGTGTGCGAAAGTTCTTAAACCGTAAATTCCCATGGCTAAAAAGCGTGCCAAATGCTGGCTATCACGTTGAGAGCTGAGTTCACCTTTCGCTTTGGCTAAATCAAATACATCGGCGAGCCCTTGCTGCCAATTTGCCAAGTTCTCGGTAATGATGTTTTGCACTTCTTCATCTTGTTGAGCCATTTCATTAAGGGCTTTAGTGAGCAAGCAAGCCTTTGCAGCCTCGCAACTGATGCACTCTTGCACTGTGTTATCCAGATAGGCTTTGAGCTCAACTAGTACGGGTCTGTTTCCAGTGAAGAAACCTAGAAACTCAGTGCTTCTATCGGTTTTATACTGCTCTAAAGCTGCCAGTAATAAGCCTCGTTTATTGTCGAAGGCACAGTAGATAGAGCCGGGGTGTAACCCTGTGGCTTTAGTCAGATCTTGCATACTGGTTTTGCCGTAACCCTTGTCCATAAAAGCGGTCATTGCCGATCTCAGTACTTTCTCTCTATGACTGATAACTTATTTCAACCTTTTGTGCTTAACGAGACCATTACCCTTCAAAATAGGGTTCTAATGGCGCCACTGACTCGTTGTATGGCTGATGAAGAGTTAGTTCCGACTCAGGCCATGGCTGACTACTACGCTCGCCGTGCCGAAGCGGGGTTAATTATCTCAGAAGCGGTGATCATTCGCCCCGATGCACAGGGTTATCCCAATACTCCCGGTTTGTTTACGTCAGCTCAGATAGATGGTTGGCGAGTGGTGACTGATGCTGTTCATCATGCTGGTGGTAAAATATTTGCTCAGCTATGGCATACAGGCCGTGTTGCGCATCCTCATTTTTTTAAGAAATCCAGTTCAACTCAGGCATTGGCTCCTTCTGCTATTGGTGTAGAAGGGAGCGTACCTAGAATGCGAGAGTTAACTTACCAAGTACCTAAAGCGGTCACGTATGATGAGATCACCCAGTTAGTGGCTGATTACTCTCAAGCGGCCTCTAATGCGATAGATGCTGGCTTTGATGGTGTCGAAATCCACGGGGCTAATGGTTATCTCATCGATCAGTTTCTGCACTATGCCAGTAACCACCGCACTGATGAATATGGGCAAACACCAGAAAACATGTCACGTTTTGCACTAGCGGTTGTCGACGGAATTTCAGCCAGAATCGGCAGCGACAGAACGGCACTACGAGTTTCACCTGGTGCATATTTCAATATGGCTGGCGATAATACAGATCGTGCCGTATTTGACTATTTGTTAGGTGAACTTGAGCAACGTAATTTGGCTTTTTTGCATATCGGGATTTTTGATGATGCGATGGAATTTGATTATCTCGGTGGCCGTGCATCTAGTTACGTTCGAAGTGTTTACAGCAAGACCCTTGTTGGCGTAGGAAGTTACAGCGCAGAGTCTGGCAGTGCGGCCATTAGTAACGATAAATTTGATCTGTTAGCGATTGGCAGACCATTTATTGCCAATCCTGATTATGTTGCCCGCGTCCGTGCTGGTGAAGAGTTGGTGGCATATTCAGATGAGATGTTGGCCAGCCTAGTGTAGAAAGTTAGTGTAAAAATTTGCTAAAAAAATCATCAATCTTGTGTCTGTTTTAGACAAATGAGGTTAGCCGTCAGGTTAACCTCTTTTTTTGTTTTACGATAATGCTTAAGGAAATACGTCTTTTGTCGATAAAAAGAGATAGGGTGATACATAATGATACGGATTGTTTCTTACTTACCTAGTTAGATGAATAATCCACTTGAATCTAGCTGTCTTTGAATGTGTTTTTACGATGAATACTAATCAGTATGAAGGGAATGGTTTTGAATATTGACGGGTTGAATATTGGTAGCGTTTCTTCAGGAACACGATCTGTGTCAGAGGCTTTTGTTGCCCCCAAAGCTGATACAGAACCTGCTAGTAGCAAGACTGAAGCCGTTGATAAAGTGTCTATTTCCGATGCTGGTCGAGCAGCACATAAGTTAGATGTTGGTCGCTCAATGGGAGAGAAGCAGGAAAAGGTGGCAGAAGCTGCAGAACAAAGCGAAGTGGGCCCAGCTTCTATTGTGGATACACAGATTGAACGCATTAAAGAGCGGATAGAAGAATTGAAGCTAGCGCTTAAGGATTTACAAGGTGATAAATCGGAGGCCGCTGATAAGAAAAGAGAAATGATTAATGCTGAAATCTTGCAACTATCAGGAATGCTTATAGAATTGAATAAAGAGAAAGCTAAAAAGGAGGGATTTGAGTAACACTGATGAAAAGGAATCTTCGAAGGTTACTTGATTAAAACGAGATGAAAAAATCAGACAAGAAGATTGAGCAAAATATCAGAGAAAGCCTGACTCAAGTGTGCGAAATTGCACAGGAGAACGTCGAGGGTTTTGAATGGATTAGTCATAAGGTGCATTATGGCAATGTCGCTGGTTCAATTCAGATCACCTGCATGTTCACAGAGTTTCGCAATGCCAAAATGGCTAAGCATGATGAGTATCTCTACCAGTTAATCCAGCAGTCCCTCTCCTTAATCGACATCGATATTAAAGATATTCGACGCCACGTTGATTTCGACAACGGCAACCCATACGAAAAATCGAAGCGCAGCATGGCCTGACCATATTGATACTCACCCTCTAATATTTTGCGCCTTCAGTGAGAATAAAGTTCTTTAAAGTCAGACTGTTAATCTTTTTTCAGCATTGCTGTCAAAGTTTGCAACAGGATTGAGTTCACCAAAGCATCAAGTCATACATTTACATAGCCAAGCATTGTCTTGGGTGTTACGTTTAGCCTCAATAATGCCGTAGTCATAGAGCTCAGCTCTCTCGGCAACGAGCTTTAAAGCTAACGTACTATCTAGTATTTGAGTTTTGCCTCTTTGCAGTATTTGTGAATCCCAAAAAATGAAATATTTTATTGAGTCCTCGACGCTTAACTCGATAGAGTTGCTATCCCACTCAGTGATAGTTATTTCGTCCATGACTGACTCCTCAAAGTTGCCCTAGAATATACTCAGCTGCGGCATCAATGGCTGGGCTGTTACCAATTGTGGTTGCAAATGTCTCTCTCTCCTTGATTAATGAGGCTTTTTCTTTGATTAAACTATCTAGTGTATTTTTATCAATAGGCTGCCTATTGTAGGTCATCGCTCGATTAACCAGCATCTCATCGAGGACTATAAGGCTACCTTCAATATCAGTGATATATCTGAGCACGCCTTTAAAAGTACTGGGTAAGCTTGATATTTTATTGTCTTTAATACCTGTAGCATTTCCTTTAGCGTCCATAGTGAAGCTATAAAATTTAATTTTGCTCACATCAGGTAGCAGTTTACTTAGGTCATCTAACCGCTTGCTTAAGCTTTTAGCTGTTTCGTCCTCTTTCATTGTGTTTAAAGTTTGGTAGATACTTTGGGCAATCGACTTTTTACGAACATTAAACTCACCTAATGTATCGCTGCCTAAACCACCTTTTACGGCTAATATGCTCTGGGTGCTGGCAAGTGTAGCGGCTTTACCTGTCATAAATGTACTGCTGATCTCTGTGGTTCCAAACTTGTACCAGCTCTCATTGGGCTTACGTTTTAGTTCAAAGTCACTGACGACATTGGTTGATTTTCCGCTTTGTTTGTCCACTTTTGGGGTGACGACTATGGTGCGGGTTTTAATTCCTATATTGCCTTGAACCGGTTGTTGTGGATCTGTAGCCCGGGTCTCGAGGGCAATACTGTTTCGCTCAGAATGGTGATAAGTGACCGCATTGCTACAACCTGCTAAATGTGTCATAGCAAAGAGAGAGATTAAAACTAAATGTATGATTTTCATTATTTAATCTCTCCATATACCTTTTCGCGTAACTGATTGATAGAGTTAGCACTTTCAGCCAGTTTATCAGCAGCCTCTCCACTTGCGACAAACTCCGACACTTCCATATCGTCAAGGCCGGTTACTTTTACTTTGTTCACAGAAAATAGCGACATAGCATCTGAATCTTCTGTTTTTTTAGGAACAATGGCATACACATCCCTATCGTAACCAAGGGACATTTTATTACTGCCTTCGGTACTGGCTGCAATCGTTAATCCTAAAGATGTTTCTTGTACATAGACTAAATAGTTTGACTGACAGCCAGCCAAGAGCAGAACCAGTAATGGGCCTGATAATCGTTTATATATCATCATTAATATCCTTATCTGTGGGTTTTGAAGTTAACACGGCGCAAATGTCCTCATCACGCTGCTGCGCCTCATTTATATAATAAATAGAAACAGAGTCTGCTTGGTTAATTCGGAGGGTGTTACGTGAAGTGGTGCCTAGGTTTACACGAATATGGTAAGAGGAAGCTGATAGTCCCAACCCTGTTTGTTGACTGCTAACAAACAGGGGAATGGCTGAATACTCTTGTTGGTCTGATGGATTGTTATTTTCCGAACTTTCACCAATAACTTGGTCAATACATAAATCATGGTTGTCGCTAAATAAGGGGTAGACTAGTCGTTGTTTTATATAGCCTAACTGTATACCGACGACAGGTTCAGTATAAAGGTGTAAGCCATAGGCTTGATGCGTGACAATTTTTGCATGCTTATAAAGCTCAATATGAGATTCGCTGGCAAGTCCTATATTATTTAGTGAGCAGCCACTGGCTAACAGCGTAGCTAATAGCCAGGTAAGGTTAAGTGCTAGTTGGTGATTAGCCATTAGATGCATCGTATTCCTTTCGATGGCGGCAATTCTAATATTGAACGAATAACTTAAACTGGTAATAAGTGAAGTGGCTTGAAGTTAGCGTTTATGTTTTAACGGGTAGCTTAATAAAAAGCGGTGCCGTAATTAGCTTAATATTCGTACGGTAAAATAAGATAACCTATCTATATGTTGGTGTCCAATGAGGCATTGGGGTTGGTATCACTTCGCCGAAATTCAATGCTAATGCTCAATGGCTGACAAGAAGTATGCTTTGTCGCCTTTCTTCAGTGTAAATCGCCGCTGATTATGAGAAACTTTGCGTCTAAGTAGATATACAGCAATTAAGAGTATTAACGAATGAACGATGAACTGAATGTAATCGATAACCTAGATGAGTTAGGGCGCTTTTTACTCTCGGTTGAAAGTGGTGGTTTAGGGCTAGATGGCGTCGAAGGCGTTGGCATGGCGACCAATAATGCTGATGGCCGTCATTTTGTTGCGGTTTTCGATAGCAACCACAAGGTGTTACACGCACGTTGGATCACCAAGGATGTGTTTGAAACGGGCAAAGATATGGTGCGTAACGGCGTAAAACCCAAGCATTAATTCAATATGAGCTAAGCATTAGTTATCAACTTTATATTGGCTCAGTGTTGAATAATGGCATCGATTAAGCAGTCTATGGAGATCATAGGCTGCTTTTTTTATAGCTTAAGCTTGATAAGGATTGATATTGTTTAAGCATGATAAGAGCTCTTATTTATCTCCCAGTTAGGTGAGTCGCCAAAATACTCAATGTAATAATCAATAAATGCTCTCACCTTTGGGGCTAATAATCTCGAGCTTGGGTACACGGCCCAGATCGCAGCTTCGGGCACCAAAGGATAGTCTTTCAATATTTGGACTAACTCACCACGTTGAAGATGTTGATATACACTCCACTTTGAGTTTATCGTTATGCCTAGACCATTGGCGCAGGCATCTCGGATAGCTTCACCATTGTCGGTACGAAAATTCCCTTTTACTTTTATGTTTAGCTGGCCGTTTGGGGTAGCAAAGCCCCAGTCTTCAAGTCCAAACAGGGTGATACAGTTATGCGCGCTGAGCGCTTTAGGAGTTTCTGGTTCGCCATAGGTTGCTAAGTATTGAGGTGATGCACACAGGATGCGATTGTCGGTTGCGAGTTTCCTTGCGATTAAGCTGGAGTCTTTTAGATATGAGTTGCGAATCGCAATATCGAACCCACCTTCAACCAAGTCGACAATGGTATCGGAAAGCTTTAAGTCCACATTCAGGTTTGGGTACAGAGCGATAAACTGGTTCAAGGCTGGGAGTAAATGCATACGCCCGAAGGATGCGGGCGCTGTGATACGTAAAGTCCCTTGTGGAGAAATACTGCCAACACCAACAGATGATAGCGCTGCATCCACACTTGAGAGCACGTCTTCTGCATAGGGAAGAAACGATTTTCCCTCTTCAGTTAATGACACTTTACGTGTGGTGCGATGAATAAGGCGCACCCCAAGACCTTCCTCAAGTTTATTGATATGTGCACTTGCCACTGCAGGGGATAAGCCAAGATCTTGCCCCGCCATACTGATATTGTACGTTGCGGCTATTCGGACAAAAAGTTTGAGGTGCTCAATGTTCATCATTATCAACGAAAACTAAAAAGTTATTCCTTACTCTGCTTTATTATCAAGATAAACACCATTAATTATACTGTTTTTAGCCATTCTATTGAGATAAAACCAAATGGAAGTCATGGTGGTGCAAGCTCTGAAGTTGCTCGACTTATGTCCTGACGACGAGATAGATCAGTCGTTACTTTAATATGAATAAAGGGAGTTTCTATGTGTAAGACAATACTGTTGACCGGTGCGACAGATGGCATAGGGTTAGCGACAGCAAAAATGCTGGCATCAAAAGGCCATCATTTATTAATACATGGGCGCAATGCAGAGAAGCTGATGCAAGTTGAAAATCAACTTAAGCAGTTGCCCAATGTAGGCACTATCGAGTGTTACTTGGCTGATTTCTCAGACCTTGCCGATGTAAAGGCGATGGCCAAAAAGATTCAATTACTGCACACCAGCCTAGATGTGATTATCAACAATGCAGGTGTATTTAAAGTTGATCAACCAATGACGAAAGAGGGGCTTGATGTCAGGTTTGTGGTCAATACTATCGCTCCATACTTATTAACCAAGCAATTATTACCAATGATGGGTACCGAGAGTCGCGTTATTAATCTCTCTTCTGCAGCGCAATCCGCAGTGGAGATAGATGCGTTGCTTGGTAACACTCAGCTTTCTGCTATGGATGCTTATGCCCAGAGTAAACTGGCAATTACCATGTGGACAGCGCATCTGGCTAAATTACTAGGCGAGAGTGGTCCCGTCATTATCGCCGTTAACCCAGGCTCTATGCTCGCCAGTAAAATGGTGCAGGAAGGATTTGGGGTTGCAGGGGGAGACATCAATATTGGTGCAAATATTTTGACTAAACTAGCACTAGAGGAGCAGTTTTCAACCCACTCAGGTGAGTACTTTGACAATGATTCAGGTCGATTTTCAGCTCCTCATCCTGATGGTGATAATCATCAGAAAATGGAGCAATTAATGACAGCATTGAACGTGATGGTACAGGCGCAATAAAGTTGATTGTTGGTGATTGTAAAATTGTCACGATTGTCTCATTCGAACACTCAGTTTTTAAGTATACTCGGCCTTAAGATCAATCCTACTTTATAATCTGAAAGGTATTCATATGCAGACGGCCGACGAGTTTATCCAGCATTTAGAACTAGAGCAACATGTTGAAGGAGGCTATTACTGTTCATCTTATCGCTCTGCCGAGTCGTTCGATGATAAGCGGGCGCTCTGGACCAGTATCTACTTCCTCTTGCGTACAGGCGAAGTTTCAAACTTTCACCGTTTGACCGCCGACGAGATGTGGTATTTCCATGCTGGAGAATCACTCACGATCTACATGATTGATCAAGAAGGGACGTTAACCACTGCTCAGTTAGGGTTAGATTTAGCTGCGGGGCAAAGGCCGCAATTTTTAGTGCCTAAAGGCTCTATTTTTGGCTCAGCAATGAACCAGCCGGGTTTTTCGTTAGTTGGTTGCATGGTTTCACCGGGTTTTACGTTTGAAGATTTTAAGTTGTTTAGCCAAGAGTCATTGTTAGAACTGTACCCTGAGCACAAAGAGATCATAGTGCGTCTTAGTCGCTGCAGTGGTGAGTGATAACCAGGTTGCTGTTTAGTAAACTCTGCTAGCCGATGGAATAAAAAACCAGTATTAACCTATGTTGATACTGGTTTTTAACGTTTAAATATCTACACGTTTATTATCTAAATTTAAGCTTGGCTCGGCCTTTGAGGTTATCGTTATCCTTCACGATAAGTTTCACTTTCGATGCTCGAGAGCCAAATTTGATGGCGACAAGACCCGATGCTCGGCTGCCATCATTAAACTTCCATCTATGGCGAGTAATATAGCCATCCTCATCATAGCTTAGCGACACAAACAGATGAACAAACCAAAGATCCACATGCTTGATCACCGCCACAGGTTTTAGTTTTTCTGGTTCTGTTGATACCGAAACAGTTTGTGTGCTGGTATGAGAAAGGCCGCCATTATCGGTAACCGTTAAGCTTACCGTATACTCGCCGTCTTCAGCATAAGTGTGACTTAAAGTGTCGGTATCGGCACTTTGACCATCGCCGAGATCCCATTGATAACTAACTAGCTCACCATCTTCATCAATGGAGGTGCTGGTAAAGTTAACCACGTTATATTGAGCATTAACGGTAAAGCTGGCTACTGGTGCAACATTCGGTGCTTCATCCTCTTTAATTGTGACCACTAAAGGCGGGTTATCGATAGGGGCGTTACCACCAGACAGTATGATATTGAACTGAGTATCACCAGCTAGATCATCGTTGTCCAAAATATTGATGGTTACGGTTTTAGTGGTTTCATCAGCGGCAAACATCACATGTGAGTTAATGGCTTCATAATGAGTGCCTGCAATGGCGGTTAGATCTTCAGTGGCGACCAATATGGATGTTTCGCCAGTTACCGTGCCTTCCCTTTGTAGGGTAAATGAGAAGGTTTGTGCATCTTCGTCAACGTCGTCAGATGTTTTACTGGTGAAGACCTTATCTTGTGATTGGGCATTGAGCTGAATGCTATCTATTGATGCGTCACCTTTTTCCCCTTTGACTTGATAATCAAGTCGTAGCTGAACCTTCTGTCCGGCGTACTCCTCTAAATCAACACTGACTTGTTCCCAGTCTCCATCTGTGTGTTTCTGGCCGCTCATCTGCCAGAGTGGAAGCCAATTTTGACCATTATCGAGTGTGGCTTCAATTGACAGAGTCCCCATATCTTCACCATACATGGAGAAGGAGAAATCTAGTGTTGGTGTATTCTTAGTGGTTAAATCAAAGCAAGGGCTGAGCATGGCAACATGATCACCATAGCTAATAAAATCATCCATCTTGCTGGTGTCTACGTGGATAAAGCTGTGACCCTCTACAGGTTCATCTGCTCCGGTGCGTGATGATGAGGTGTCGCTGTCAAACCGCCAGTTATAGCGGTTGTTTTTAACATCCTGAACCCAAGGTGTTTCGGCCACAGCCTCGTTGACGTTAAAACCTTCGTGATGAGGATATTGAATGACTTGTGTCGAGTTAGCGCAAGTCGGCACGGTACGCCCATCACCATATTTATCATAAAGGTGGTATTTGTCAGTGGAGATTAGGCTTAACATGCGAGTTTGCTGTTGAGGTGAAAATCGGTTTCGGCATCTGTTGCTGCCTCCGCTCATAAAGTTCATGGCGTCAGGGGCATAGAGTACGCCTTCATCATCGACAACATCGCCGTTATAAACACAGTTTTCAATGAGGTCATCTCTGTCGGGATCCGGCGGTGTATCAATAATATGGTCGCCATATTTCCACCCCATTTCACCTGCAAGCAGTGAGATCGGGCCATTACTGTTACTTTGATAAGTGTGTCTTATGCTGAGGTTATGGCCTATTTCATGGGCAGGAGTGGTACGAACCAGATCGACTGGGTCGACTTCGACCGCATCGGTTGCTTCATAGGGCCACCAAGCGTGACCATTAACCCGTCTGAGTTCAGTCACGAGTATGTTGTAGCTATCGAGCGCGAAGAAAGGTCTGACTAACTCCTCTCCTTCGTAGTCCCAACCATTTTCAGGGTCGTGAAAACCAGGGACATCTTCATTAGTAATATAAACCGTGTCTTTGTGATTAAACTGCACTCCCATAGGCAGGTAACTTACATTTAATTTGTCTATACCTTCCCTGAGTGCGGCATCATTTGCTTGTGCATCTGTTCCCTCGTTATCTTGTGCTGCTACAAGAAAGCGAACATCGAGCGTGATAACGTCATTATCTGCTGCAGTAGATTGAGCAGAAAAGAGTAATAAGGCTATAGCACCGTATAAGTTGCGATATGTATCTCTCACTTTAATACCTCCATCAATTTATCTATTTTTGTTTTCAGTTCATTGGCTAAGGTCATTGTTTAGACAGCACTCACTCCCCGTGCTGACCAATAAATCATCAAATAGGGTGTTGGATAGTTAACAAACCTCTTAAAGCTCGTTTTTATCTCTATTTATTATCTTTTGATGTAACAGATTGATTCGATAGCGGTGTTTTGGTAGGTTTTTGTATCGCTAACTTGTTGGCTGGTAGGTTTACTGTCTTTACTTTGTGTGTTTGGTAGTTCGATATGTTAAGTTTTGCTTTGGGTTTTATCCTGTTTAATAAAAAATGCCAGTCAACAGACTGGCATTTTAACTATTCGCTTAGTAGCTAAATACTGAGGGGTTTACCAGATGCGTACACGCTGATCTTCTGGCAGATAAAGCTCATCACCAGGCTTAACATCAAATGCCTTGTACCAAGCATCGTGGTTACGCGGTGCTTGTGCGCGATATTGACCAGGTGCATGGGTGCCAGCACGAAGCTGGTTGAGCATGCTTTGCTCAGTGCGTTTCTCTTTCCACACTTGAGCCCAAGCAAGGAAGAAGCGCTGATCGCCAGTTAGGCCATCGATGATAGGGGCTTCTTTGCCGTTTAGGCTAAGTTGGTAAGCGTGATAAGCCATGGATAGACCACCTACATCACCAATATTTTCACCTAAACTGTTGCGACCGTTGACGAAGTTGTCAGGTATCGGCTCGTATTTGCTGTATTGAGCAGCCAAACGATCGGCCTTTGCGTCAAAAGCAGCGCGATCGGCGTCAGTCCACCAGTTGCGTTGAATACCATTGGCATCGGATTTAGAACCTTGATCATCAAAACCATGTCCCATTTCGTGACCGATCACAGCACCAATACCACCATAGTTAACTGCAGGATCGGCATTAGGGTCAAAAAATGGCGGTTGTAAGATGGCAGCTGGGAATACAATCTCATTAAATGAGCTGTTGTAGTAGGCGTTCACCCGTTGTGGTGTCATGCCCCAGCGATTACGGTCGGTTTTCTCAAGCTCTTTCGCGATGCTATCGGCTTTAAAGAACTGACGTAAGTTTTGAACATTGCCCACAAGATCTTTATTGGTCAGGGTTAAACCATCAAACTCTTTCCACACATCTGGGTAACCGATTTTAGGCGTAAAAGCGGCAAGCTTAGCGTGCGCGTTAACTTTTGTCTCTGCGCCCATCCAGTCGAGACCATCGATACGTTGACCTAAAGAGGTGCGCAGGTTTTCAACTAACTCAGCCATCTGCTGCTTAGATGATTCAGGGAAGTAACGACCGACATAGACCTTACCGATAGCGAAGCCCAATGATTGGGTATCAGACATTTCTGAAATCGCACGCTTCCAACGCGGACGCGGCTCTTCTTGTCCGTTTAATGTTTTGCCATTAAAAGCAAAGTTGGCGGTATAGATATCTTCAGACAATAAACTCGCGTTGTTGCTAATCGTGTGGAAAGTGAGGTAATCCTGCCAAACATTTAAAGGTTGTTGTTTGGTCAATGCGATCATGGCTTTGATTGGATCAGGTTGAGATACGTTTAGCTGTGGTACTTGATAACCTGTTTCTGCGAAGTAAAGATCCCAGTTAAATCCAGGGTATTGCTTAGCTAAATCTGCACGCTTTACCTGATTAAGAGTCAGATCGCGGTTACGACGTTTTTCTCTCGGCCATTGACCTTCGGCCATCTTGGTTTCTAAGGCTAAAATTGCCGTTGAACGGGCTTTACCGTCTTTGATACCTGCAAAGGCAAGCATTTCGGCGATATGCTCAACGTAAGCGCTGCGAATGTTAACAAAACGCTCGCTGTCCTCAAGGTAATATGAACGGTCAGGTAGTCCTAATCCTCCAGCCCCGATAGACATCTCATACTGGTTCGGGTCTAAGCGGTTAAACCACATGCCGCCAGCGATAGGCGAGGTGGCACCAGTGAGCCATGCACCGCCGAATACCTTGGTTAAATCATCGGTGGATTTAATGGCTGCAATTTGATCTAAGCTGGCTTGAATTGGCGTGATACCTAGCTTGTTGGCGGTATCAGTGTCCATGTAGGCTTGATAAAAATCAGCGATCAGCTGCTCTTCAGCGTTAAGACCGCTACGACTGGCTATGTCATCGATGATGGCTTTAACTTGCTTCTCACTGCGCTCTGCCAAGCCTGTAAATGCACCAAAGCGGGTTTTATCCGCTGGCATAATGTAGTTGTCATACCAAGTGCCGCTGGCATACATAAAGAAGTCATCGCCAGGTTTAACGGCCTCGTTACGCGCCGTTAAATCGACACCAAAACTACCGAGTTCAGCTTTGTTTGAACTGGCTACTGTCACTTTCTTTTCTACTTCAGTACTCTTAATGTCTGCATTGGTTGTATCTGATGTGCCACAGCTAGCCAAAAAAGTGCTGGTTAATGCGATAGCGATTAAGGATTTTTTCATTGTTATAGGTGTCCTTGCTTAAAGTAGGTCGCTGTTAAATAACGTGCTTTATATTCTAAGATTGCCAGAAAATGTCAATACCTGATTTGTTAGCAAATTTATGTTGTTAGGGCGACTCACTTGAATACAGAACGCGTTGCTCACGGTATAGCCTGCGGCTACAGGAACGCTTAGCTTACAGTAAAAGCAAAACTGAGCATTTGTCATTGCCGTCATCCCGGGCTTGTTCCGGGATCCATTCTTTCTTGTAAAAAAAACAAAGCTATTCTCACCACGGAGGCTTCGCTACACGGAGTTCACGGAGGAAAAGATGGAGGTGAAGATGGAGGTGAAGCGAAGAAGGATGGGTTTTGCCCTGCTAGAACGGCACTGCGTGCCTGCGAGGTCGTTCGCAAGCTCACTGCTAGTGCGCTTCGCTTCTAAGTAAAAATGGAGGCGAACGTATACAGAACGCGTTGCTTACGGAATAGCCTACGGCTACGGGAATGCTTCGCTTACAGTAAAAGCAAAACTGAGCATTTGTCATTGCCGTCATCCCGGGCTTGTTCCGGGATCCATTCTTTCTTGTAAAAAACAAAGCTATTCTCACCACGGAGGCTTCGCTACACGGAGTTCACGGAGGAAAAGATGGAGGTGAAGCGAAGAAGGATGGGTTTTGCCCTGCTAGAGCGCTTCGCTTCGGTAAGTTCAACAGATAAAGGCTTAAAGTACATTGACCTTTTGGCTGTTGCTTTTCTCCGTGGCCCTCCGTGTTCCAACAACGTCCCTGTTTAACGGCCAGTTCGCTATCCCTAGCTCTCGCTTATTAGCACATGGCTTTGCCATATTCGCCGTGGTGAATAGCTTTAATCTTGGTGTTTAAAGCTGAGATGCTAGAGCTACTCACTTGAATACAGAACGCGTTGCTCACGGAATATTAAAGCTGAGAAGGACGGGCTTCGCCCTGCTAGGACGGCACTGCGTGCCTGCGAGGTCGTTCGCAAGCTCACTGCTAGTGCGCTTCGCTTCTAAGTAAAAATGGAGGCGACCGTATACAGAACGCGTTGCTCACGGAATTGCCTGCGGCTACAGGAACGCTTAGCTTACAGTAAAAGCAAAACTGAGCATTTGTCATTGCCGTCATCCCGGGCTTGTTCCGGGATCCATTCTTTCTTGTAAAAAACAAAGCTATTCTCACCACGGAGGCTCCGCTACACGGAGGAAAAGATGGAGGGAAAACTAAGGCTATTTTATGGTGAAAAAGATGTGGGTGTCCTGTCTTTTTTAATAGTTAGCAAATTTAAGTGAAGAAGGGCGACTCACTTGAATACAGAACGCGTTGCTCACGGAATAGCCTGCGGCTACAGGAACGCTTGGCTTACAGTAAAAGCAAAACTGAGCATTTGTCATTGCCGTCATCCCGGGCTTGTTCCGGGATCCATTCTTTCTTGTAAAAAAACAAAGCTATTCTCACCACGGTGAATATGGCGAAGCCATAAGTTTATGAACGAGATACAGGGACTGTAGAACTGGCTATTAAACAGGGACGTTATTGTGCTTCGCTACAGCGAATATGGCGAAGCCATTAGCTTATGAGAGAGAGCCAAGGATTGGCGAGCTAGCCGTTAAACAAGGACGTTGTTGAGTTCACGGAGGAAAAGATGGAGGTAAATCAAAAACTAGTTGAAGACTGACTGAGAAAACAAAAGATATGCCTGTCCCGCCTTTTCTACATAAAGTCGCAAGACCGCGACCTATGCCATGCTGTGAAGGGTTATTTATCGAATAACGCTAACCTGAAGCAAAAAAACAGGACATTGAGATTGCTAAACTCAATGTGACCGTATACGTCCTGTCTTTTAGTCTATTAATAAATAATTAATTTTACAAAAAAATCTAAACCTAAATTTGAAATTGAAAAATAGATTACACAAATAAGAATGGCGAATAGTACACCGACAACATAGAGGTGATAGTTGTTTGTAGAATTATCATTCAATGAGTTTGATAATGATTTACTATTAAAAATCTCTTCAATTTCATCTTCACATAATATTTGTTCGTATCTACTTTTTAGCTCACTTACACTTATTTTAATACTTGAATTTTTCTTGATTAGATCGGAGTGAATCATAAAAACATATATAATTGCAGATAAAATAAAGACTATTGAAATAGAAGCGATTTCTGGTGAAAATAAAACATCCGTTTTCTGCTTGCTGATAGACTTTATAACAATAACAGTGAAAAAGTATGAGAGTACTGCTAAAGCTGTATTTCGTGATGTTATTTTGTATTGGTCATATATGTCAAAAGATTTATTTAGTAAGTTAAACATGAACTCAGTTACTTTGTTTTTAATTTCAAAGTACTGTTTTATGTTCTCTTTCATATATACTTGATGGTTTGAAAATAATGACTTTAATAGATTTTGTGAGAAGCAAGTTCTGAAATCATTAGTGTTTGAAAGTGATACTAAATTTCTCAATATTCCAAGTTTGGAAGATGTGTTTGAGTCAGAGAATATCCATTGGTAAATAGTGTATAAAGTGTCAGCTACATCCACGAGTTTATTTTTTTCAGGGTTTTCTATTGAATAACTATTATAACCTTCGAAAATAAATTGAGCATCTGGATTTTCTCTAAACTTCGAACAAAATACTTTTAAACAGAATAGTGATGTTACTTGTATTATATGTCGGTGAAGTAGACTTAGTTCTGATTTTTTTAGTTGTTCTCCAAAATAGAACAGGTTCTCCGGTGTAATAGAAATGGTGTTGCAAATTTCTAAATCACTAAATAGGCGTTTTGTTCTTTTTTTATCAATGGTTGATAGTTTAATATCAATAATGCTATTATTATAGATTGATATATTCTTGTTGTTTAAGAGTGTCTCATTCCAGAATTCTATTATTTTTCTTGTTGATTTTGGTAATGTTTTTATAAATTCTTTCTGATCGATTATTATCAGGCCTGTGACAGTTGTTTTATCAAAAGTACAGGACACCTTTAGCTTTTCATCGTGATCCCATAATAATGGGTTTAGTTTTGAACTTAGTTCCCCCCAGCTGTTTGATTCGTGTATTACTGAGTTGTTCTGATAAAAAATAAATGTAACTTCATGGTTATTAGATAGGAAGTTATATTTGAAAATTTCCTTTTCAACTTCTTGAATGTTAGTGTTTCCTAAAAATAACCACGATACTGAAAATAGATCTACTCTTTCATCTACTTCCTTTACGATATTCATACTATAGCTCTATGCTTTTGAATTCATTGTTATTTGTTTTCACTCTCACGGCTACGTAATTATCTTCACCTTTACTTATATTGTATATGTTATCGGTTCCAGAACGTGTAGTTAGCTCTATATCATTACCTAAATCATATACTTTTTTCGCTTTAGCTCTAACTTCTTTAACATCAATCTCAAAATTACCATCGAATTTGGCTTTTTCTGGAATACTCTCCAATTTTTTTCTAATACTACTCATATCAACCTGAGTGCTCTGAGGTTCGAAATTCCCAATAACGCGTTCGATCATTTCTTCATGATCATAAGATTTAGATGTTTTAAAATATGAAATTAGGTTATTTCTTAGATCTCGATGATCTTCTGGTGAGTCATTTTTAACTTTAGATATGGCTTGTTCTAGTGTGCTAAATGCTTTTTGAGTATTTTCTTTATCGGTATATGTTAAATTACTCTTTAAAAATTCGTCCCACCAGTATCTTGCAATAGCACCATTAGAATCAGCAAGTAAGATACCATCTTTCATGTTGTTATCTTCAATTTCAATAAGGCAAGATTTTAATAATGCTTTTTCTTCAGGTAAGCCTAATGTGCTTTTTAAAGTATCTTTTTCAAGAAACTTTTCAAAGTCTATTTTTGACAACATTAATAATCTAATTGAGCCCATTGAAAAAATAGTTATAACTAAGCTTCCTTTTTTAAGCTCTTTCTTTAGTCGCTCCATCTTCTTGCCATATATTACCTCTGCATCAAGTAGAATTTTTGCGATATTTTCACTATGTAGTTCCCTACTTTCATTGTTAACAACTTTTTCTAGCGCTAACTTTACTGGAGAGCTTAATCCAAATGTAGCTTGCCTCTTTGAGCTACTCGTCCGAGTATTCGCTGCAACTTTTTTCAACAGTTTAAGTAAATCACCATCAGCATGCGAAGCTAGTTCGACTTTATGGCAGCTTTCTTCTTTAACATCAACATCATAAATCGAGTAATACTCAATGATAGGGGTTTGTAGAGAAGACATTTTATTCCTGGTGAACCAAAAATAACTTATTAACCAGAAGTAACATGGCTACTATTGTTAAATCTAGCTGATTTAGTGTTTTCTGGATATGTATATTCGTCACAATTTCGTGATAAATAGATAGGGGAATTTGTTTTAAATCAGTCGCTTGCGTGAAGCGTAAATGACTGGCTTACTCTTTGCGTCTTGGATACATGAGCGGCGAGCTAGTTTCTTCCCTGAACGGCGGTGTCTCTTGTCATCTGCTTATCGCATTTTGACTTTCTCTTGTGAGACTAGAGTCCTTCCTACATTCCCTTATAGGCTAAAGAATACCCTACATATTCTATGGTATTCAATGTGATAGAGTGTATTGTATTGAAATGTATGAAGATTAACTGTTTTTAGGTGATGAGTAGACTCATGTACTATAGAAAGGGGGCTAGCCAGCTTTTTTGTCTGGTAGTTTTGTATCATCTTTACTATTGGCCGTTGCCTTTCTCCGTGGGCCTCCGTGTTCTCCGTGGTGAGTAGCTTTTATCTTGGTATTTAAGCGCCCTTAATCGCTTAAGTTCAAAAGAATGGATCCCGGAACAAGCCCAGGATGACGGCAATGGCAGATGCTCAGTTTGGCTTTTACCGTGAGCGCAGCGTTCTGTTATCCGTAAGCGAAGCGTCCTAGCAGTGAGCTTGCGAACGACCTCGCAGGCACGCAGTGCCGTCCTAGCAGGGCGAAGCCCGACCTTCTCTGCTTAATAAAGGATGACAACTTCGCCCGGGCGTCATGGTGGATGCAAGGAGGATGAAGACGAGCAGTCCTCCTTGCCTAGGTGTTTGTTGGAGACCCACGACGCAGTCTAACTATAAGGATTCAAGCTCGACTCTAATCTAAATGAAGTTTGGAAAATACTCAAAGTCCCCATTAACCTAGAACCCAAAAGGAGATAATGGGAACTATCTAGCCGTTTTCGAAATCGACACTGAATATGTAGATGTGCCCCATTATGCTTATCTGCATTGTCGTTTTAGCCTGAAATGTCGTTGGATAGCACTTCACTGTCCTTTCTTTAGTGACGAGGTTACCATGGTGTTAATTTTATAAGAGGGCAGAGGAACTTAAATGCACACTTGGATCTCGAACAGAAGTACAGGATTGGCTTATCAGAGAGGTCTCTCCGGTGTGAAGGTTTTGCTGATTGTGTTGGTGACGATACTGCTCACTGTTGGGATTACTGTTTTTGTTGTCCGGACTTATATTTTCCCTTCTGAACTGACTCCTGTGACATTAAATGTGAAGGAAGAGTTGAAGCTAGACAACAAACTGCATCAACTCGGTTGGCAGCCAGAGACCAATGCGAGTTCGACCAAAGCGGCTCAAAGAGAGTCGATAAGTGGCGTGAAAACTGATACGACACAAGTCGCTAAGTCTGACATGGATGAGTTAACACCTGAAGCGTATCAGGAGTTAGATGGGGAGCGTCAGGTGAGCTTTAGTGAGAAAGAGGTCAATTCGATGATTGGCAATAACCCTGATTTTGCTCGTCGGGTGGCCATCGATTTTTCTGATAATCTTACCAGCGCAAAAATATTAGTTCCGATCCCAGAAGACTTTCCTTTTATGCCGGGTGAGATCTTGAGAGTGAATGCAGGTATTGATATTCATCTTGACGAAAATCGCCGCCCTGTAGTGGCTTTAGTTGGGGTTAGTTTGATGGGCGTGCCTATTCCGAATGCTTGGCTAGGGAATATGAAAAGGGTTAATTTAGTCGGCGAGTTTGGTGATTCTGGATTTTGGAATGCGTTTGCTGATGGTGTTGAAGACATTCAAGTACGTGATGGCGAACTCTATATAAAGCTCAAAAAGTAATATTGTATGGCAGTGAATACGGCTCGCTTATAGCGGGGTTGGAATAGTCAAAAAATTAAAGAGCCAGTGTATTCTGGCTCATTGTCTACTGTTCGAGGCTTTTGCTCGATACTTTGGCTCTAGACTTTAAGTTAGCAAGCTTGATTACTGTTTTTCAGCGACTAGACACTGGTACAAAGCATCTTTTAATACTGCCCTGTCATGTTTTAATTGATGCATCGCTTCATCATCAATGGGAGCGCCATTTAATTCGAGTTCTCGAATCTCTTTATCAAGCGCATTGTATTTTTTGGTTTGTTTTGCAAAAGATTCATTGCTTTGGGAAAGCATCACAATGAGATCTTTGTGCTCGGGAAACTCGTGGATAAGAGAGTGGTTTTCACCTAACATAAAATCCCCTTTAAATAGGTCAAAAAATTAACAGTACCCGCTATGCTAACCGCAAATCTTGCAAGCTTCAAATATATCATTTCGACAGCTAAATAACTAAAAGCCCCACTTATAGTGGGAATAAATGCTATTTATTCTGCATTTTCAAGTGACTTAGCTATAAACCAAAGGAGGCAACCTCAGGTATTAACTACCTGCATTTTCTGTTGTTGTTTTTTGGATGTTGATACATTTATAAGCATTAGCCATCATGGTCACAGAGCCGGTGAACCCTAAAGGGCGATATAGATAGATGGTATCAGCGCCAAGCAATGCGGCTTTAATGCGCATCTCATTGAGTGTTCCCCACACCATATCTCGGTCAGCATGGAGCCAGTAATCGTAAAAGTGACCTTGAGAGCCTATGACTGTTCCCTTATGCTCACATTGGCTTATAGACTCTGACACATCCCAGAGAACGTTGACTTGGTTAGAGTCATCTGTTGGGAACGTAATACATCCGCTTAAGCCTAACGTTAATAGCAAAACAGTGGCGATGGAAACAGCTTTCATACAACTCTTGACCTGACATTTTAAAAAAAGTAGCAGATAGTAATGGAATACAGATTTACTGGACATCTTTTACGCTGAGATTTGGGAGCTAGACAACATAATGACTCCCGCCTTATAGAGGCGGGAGTCGGGGTTTTATCTACCTTTTACTTTGAGTCGGTTTTTGTTCCCACCACGATTTATACCAATTAAACATGCTTCTTGCTGGTTGGTTCGCGATTACTGCATATGTTTACGTGCAAAGGCCAGACTCTTTTGGTAGAGCTCAATCTTATTCTCGATATTGACGAATCCATGCCCCTCTTTTGGTTTATAAAGCCACTCATAGCTGCTGTTACGTTGATCGAGTGCCTCTTGAAGGTTAAAAGCACTCTGTGGGGGGACGCGTTTATCTCTTCCACCAGTGACGATCATTAAGGGTGTTTGTAGTTTGTCGATATAAGTCAGTGGCGACTCTTTACGCCAGTGTTCTTCATTATCACCATATTTTTCCATTGCGCCTATTGAGACAGAGCTACCGTCCATGTAGTCAGCATTTTTCATTTGATAAAGAAGGTCATAGGCGCCATACATTGGGATTGCGCACTTGTAGAGTTCAGGTTCGATAAGGGGGGACATTAAAGAGGCGTAACCACCAAAACTGCCACCAGTAATACAGACTTTATCATCGCTGATATTCTTTAAGGCTAATGCCCATTTAGTACCGTCTATAATGTCTTCCTGAATCAAAGTGCTGCGCTTTAAATAGGCGACTTTTTTGAAATCTTTGCCATAGCCACCAGAACCTCTGAAGTTTATTTGTAGTACGGCAAACCCATTGTTAGCCCACATTTGAGCGCTCGAGTTATAGTGCCATTTATCTTGCGGTCCATATGGGCCGCCGTGAACATCAACGATGAGTGGGTGTGGAGTCTTATTGGCTTTAGGTAGCGTTAAATAGCCATAGATTTTCTGACCGTCACGGGCGTTGAAATGAATAAGTTTTCTTGCTTTCATCTGCTCTGGATAGATCCAAGGTTTCGCGCTTAACAGATAATTTATCGTATTCTTCTTTTGGTTATACAGATAAAAATCACCTGGGTTTTTATCTGTGATGACTTTCACTATCATCTCTTCATCATCGATGCTGTTAGCTCTGATACTGATGTCTGCATCTGGGAAACTGGCTGAGATTTGTTGATGAATCTTACTAAAATGCGAATCATCTAAATAATGGTATTGCATGCCGTCCATCATGGTTTCAACGGCAACAATATTTCTGCTATCTGGTGAGCGGACATAGGCGTTGATATCTACATCTGGGTGATTAAAAAGTAATGCAATCTCTTTGGTGTCGAAGTTATATTGATATAAGCCTGAAGTACCGTCATTTACCGCTTTGCTCATATAAAGAAGTTTGCCGTCATTGCTTAATGACTTATATGAGTAATCTGAAAGGGGGTCTTTTTTACTGATCTCTAGCCACTTGCCGTTAGTGTAGAAAAACCGTTTAGTTTCACCCTCACTATTTTTACCTTTGGCGATAACGGGAATGCCATCAATATTGGTGACTACGCTTATGTTCCCCATTGGTGTTGTCGCAATTCGGGTTCTTTTTTTGTTGTAGATGTTTACCTTATAAATTTTATCTGATGAGTCTCTGTCGGTGTTCCACTTTGATGAGAGAATAAGAATATGTTTGTCATCATTGGTGAGCATCTGGGCGATATAGCCCCAAGCATTTTCACCGCGTTTAGACGCTGATTTTCCTTGTTGGCTATAGCCGTATAATTGAGTTCGTTTGCTACCATCTATATTGGCGGCAAATATCTCACCTCTATAGAACTTTCTCTCTCTACCTTGAACCTCATACTGTTTGGTGTAGACCAGACGTTCATTATTGCCCCAATAAAAGTCTCCAATGTACTCTTTATGGCCAAAGCCGTAGGCTATTAATCTTTTTTTACTCTTGCGTTCAACGACAATCAAAACATTGGTGTCCTCTTTGGGTACCGTTGCAGCAAAGTATTCACCGTTAGGGGAAAGTTTGATGTTAGAGAATTGAGCTGGTTTGGCAAAGTGTTCTAAAGGCAGTACTTCTGCCACGCCTTGAAGGGAGAAAAAGCAAAGTAAAAAGAGGAGTGGAGTGATTAATGTCTTCATGGTTACTCAATTCTGTCTATTGGTAACATCAGAGTAACAATATGCGTGATGGCTAGAATAGTAAAAAATAAAAAAACGACAATGAAACGAGAATAAATCGATAAACGTGGATTATGGCAATACACGTTTATCGTGGAAGGGGAGATGCTTTTTTGCTACAGCATCTCTTCGTTCAATTTTAGAATTCGGCTTCAACGCTAAAGGTCATTAACTCTTTGGTGCTAGGGTGGTTGAGCACTAAGAGTTCAGCGTGTAAGTGTAATCTATTGGCTTTTATGCCATATAAATCGTCACCGATTATAGGCATGTTTAATCCCTGAACATGGGCACTATGAACCCTAAGTTGATGGGTTCGTCCTGTTTTAGGGGATAGATAGACCTTCGTTTTGCCATCTTTACGGCTAATAACTTGCCACTTCGTTTCTGCGGGTTTGCCATGTTCAAAGCAGACTAACTGTCTAGGTCTGTCGTCGAAATCACCGCGCATGGGCAGGTTGATAATTCCTTCGTCTTGTTCAAGCAAACCCGACAGTAGCGCGACATAGCGTTTTTTAATCGTGCGAGCGATAAATTGTGCCTGCAGGCTTTTGTTGGCTTCTTTGGTTAAGGCGATGACCATCAATCCCGATGTCGACATATCAAGTCGATGAACAATAAGGGGGCCCGTGGCGTTAGGGAATTGCTGCTTCATGCGAGAATATACACAATCTTGAATGTTTTTCCCCGGTACCGACAGAAACTCAGGCGGTTTGTTGATGATGGCCATCTCACTGTCTTGATAGATGATGTCGATGGTTTTGCCAATCGCAGGGTTGGTCAGTAATGGATCTTCATCTAAGGTCATTCCTTCAAGCATATGGCCTAAAATAGGTTTGCACTTTCCCTGACAGGCGGCATAAAAATTCTTATGTTGTCTGATTTCTGATTTAGGAGAGCTTCCCCACCAGAATTCGGCGATAGCTATGGGTGTTAAGCCCTGTTTAAAGGCGTAATGTAACAATTTTGGGGCGGCGCATTCGCCAGAACCTGCCGGTGGGGTTTGGTGAACTGTTCCCTTGAAAATCTCCGCTAAGTTTTTTCTTTCGCCTAAGATGTTTAAGAACTGGTATTGTTCAAATAATGCTTGCTGTAGAGCCGCTGACGAGGCTTTTCGCTGGCTTTTGAGCTGTTCGATTGCATCAGTTAATTGGCTTAACTGTTGTTTTGCCCAGTAAACCTGTTCGTTGCAGTGAAGAGTCAGTGCCTTTAGTTGATTTTTATCGTGCACACTCTCTTTACTCAGTTCTAGCTGTAACGCAATCAATTGCGCTTCATTAAGTTCAGCCTTAGCGGCTGTTCTGCGTACTTTGCGTGTCTTTCGCCCCTCAATGACGCTCTGTCTTTGAGCTTCAATTTGAATCTCTGCGGTATTGAGAGTTTTGGATAAGTGAATCTGGAGTTGCGCAATTTGTGGATTGGCGCTTAGCTGATTAATTTGTTCTGTAATGGCGTTTATCTTTTTCTGCCCGGCGAGAAAAAAGCTGTCTTGAGTCAGCATATCAAATACTGGCGGAACGAAATTAGGTAGCAGATTCTGGTCGGCAACTTTTCCTGAAAATGCAGATAAATAGCCTATTTCGCCAAGACTATTCTGCACCACTAAAACCCCGAACATTTTACCAATCGCTGAGTCTTCATCGCCTGTATGACCGAAATTATGCTGCCATTGTGTTTGTGTATTCAGGTGTGTTTGGAGCTCTTTTACCGCCACTAAACATAAGGGATGAGGTTCGTAATAAAAAGGAAAAGTGAAATGTTCAGGTAAGGCTAGATCGTCGATAGACTCTTTAAAATGGGTAAAACAGTTTTCAGAGGAGAGCATGGTATTATCTATAGTGATTAGCCTAAACAGCGTTAAGCTATGAGGGCAGGAAGTTGGGACGAATGTTGTGCAATTTTACCCTTTCATCCCTGAGAGTTCAATTTTGTTGAGCCTTGAATCACGGCACGCTAATTCGAATGAGTCGTATTAATGGGTGGTGTTTATTGAAGTTCTCCAAAGATTAATGTTTGTTGTACATTTGTATCAAGGTTTTTTTGTATTTAATACATGTAGTTACAGGGTTATTTTTTTTATCTAGTTACGCATTAATTTATAAGTATTTTAAGTTAATGTTTTGGTGTAAATTACGCGGCCTTATCTAGCCCTGCGTTAGCTAAATCTAATTAAAATCCGATTGTTTCAGTCTCCTATTTTTTGAGATCTCAATCACTATGTAATGTATTTGAATCCTCTAGTTACTCACTAAGCCTTTATGTGGCAAAGATCGTTAGAGCATTCGCTATCAAAGGAATTTGTAATGAACATTTTATTTCTGATGTATCCATGGAGCAGTGTTGAGCCTGAAACAGACTCAACCTTAAGAATGATCCATGAGTGTGTATCTCGAGGCCATACTGTTGCGCTGACTACGCCAGATAACTTAACCATGAGAGATTCTGAGGCGAGTGCTTTTTGTCAAATATTCAGCAAAGATGAAGCTGTGCCGAATAACATCGTCTCTTTTTACAAAAGAGCAGTGTTTAAAAAGTCACGTTTGCCGTTAGCGGGTTTTGACACCATTATCATGCGTGCTAATCCGCCTTTAAATCCAATCGCGCTTAACTTTTTAGATTCAGTTCGCGATGAAGTGTTCATCATGAATGATATTGACGGTTTACGTATTGCTAATAATAAGCTGTATACCGCTTCATTTGACGATCCAACTAACGCATTTATTCCTGTTACTCATGTTTCTAAAACCCCTGAGTACTTAGAAGAAGTACTAAGAGAATCTAAAACTGACAAGATGATCATGAAGCCACTTGATGGCTACGGTGGTCAGGGCGTTATTTTAGTTGAGAAGCACGCTCAAAAGAGTTTTCACTCTTTACTTGAGTTTTACATCAACAGTGGCAAGGGCGGCAACTACGTTATTCTACAAGAATATGTAGAGGGTGCTGATGCTGGTGATGTGCGTATTCTCATGCTAAATGGTGAGCCTATTGGCGCTATGAAGCGTATTCCTGCACAAAACGAAGTGCGCTCAAACATCCATGCTGGTGGCAGTGTTGTTAAGCATGTTTTGACCAAGAATGAGAAAGCCTTGTGTAAGCACATCGGTCCTAAATTGGTCAGAGATGGTCTGTTCTTTGTTGGTATTGATGTTATCAGTGAGAAGTTGATTGAAGTGAACGTACAGAGCCCCGGTGGGATCATGCGTATTAACAAACTGAATAACGTTAAGCTGCAAAAGAAGGTTATCGACTTCGTTGAAAGCGTTGTTAACGCTAAAGAAGTGCTAAGTCAGCGTAAGACTGAATTCAGAAAGGCGATTGACGATGCTCACGTTATCTGAATTTGAGTGTATTGAGTTAATCAAAAAGGGTGAGTGCTTTCAAGCTGAAGTTGAGGGCGGTGCATTCATCGTCAAAATCGACGAGTACTCCCCTATGGTCTGTACCGCGATTCATAACGGTCACAGATTAAGAGATGATCTCAAAAAAGCTTTTTTGCTGAGCAAAGATGAACGGTTTTATGAAGAAGACCCTTATACCGATGAGTTAGTCTCTTCATTTCCTATCGTCTTGATCGGAAATGACTCACGCTTTGAATATGATCTCAATCGTGCAAAAACCTTGTCGACTTATTATAAAACTGCATGGAATAAGCAAGTTTGGGATAAGCCCTTATCGCCTAAGCAAAGGGCGTTTAGCCATGCTAAGCATGAGTCATTTTATAATGTGCTGGAAGCCATTATTACGCGATTAGAGATGATGTTTAATAACAGCATCATTTTCGATATGCACTCATACAATCATCAACGGATTGAAAAGGACACGCCGACGTTTAATATCGGCTCAGGTCAGATTGATGTTGAGCGATGGGGCTCGATCTGCCAGCATTTTGAATGCGAGTTAAATAAGATAACCCTGCCTAACTTAGATGTTAGGGCGGCGACTGATGAAGTTTTTCAGGGACGCGGTTATCTAATTGCTCACATTAACGCTCACTTCGACAATACATTGGTGTTACCTGTTGAGGTGAAGAAGGTGTTCATGGATGAGAGCAAAGGAGAGGTGTATCCCCTTGTTCTTGAAGAGTTAAAGGCGGGTGTTAAACACGCTATTTCAGAAACTGCCGCTCACTTTATGCGTCGCTTTGGTAAGCGTAAAAAAGTGAGAAATGTGGATCTGCTTTCCTCTTCATTGGCACCTGACATTCTTAACTTGGACAAGCAGTTATATTCGCTTTGTCGAAGTGTAGAGACACTGAAATTTATTAACCCAGTTAATATTGGCAGTGAACGGAAGAAGTTCTTTAGTAAGAAAGGGCTTGTTGCACCTGAATTTAATTATAAGCAGTTGAATATCAATCCTTATCAATTCAGGGAGCAGCTGTATAAGCTTCCTGTTGAAGGTGTGATGGATGCCGATATTCAGCAACTATATCGCCATGTTATCGATAATTTGGCGACGAAGATTGAGCTTATTTCTTCGATTGGCAGTGATAACTTTGTTTACAACTCATTGAAATACTATGGTGAGCCCGATAAGAATGATTTGGCTAATGCTGAGTTTATTCTGCGTGCACCTATGATTGAAGGTGAAGAGGAAACTGAGTTACATTCGGCAGAGTATGCAGTTGATTATTTCCGGGTTAAAGCTAACGAATGGGGCTTTAATTGTAAAATAGAGCTGTCTTCTCGAATCGTTGCTAAAGCCATGGTTGATAATGATAAAGGCAGCTTACTGATCAACAAAGATGCCGTGTTTACAGCCAAAGAGTTAGTGGCATTTGCTTATCATGAGTTAGGCGTACATATGCTGACGACTGTGAATGCTAAGCGCCAAGATCTGAAGGTGTTCTCATTAGGCCTAACGGGTAACACTCAAGCTCAAGAAGGCTTAGCCATTTACAGTGAATACTGTTCGGGTAACCTGACGCTAAGTCGATTGAAGATCTTGGCACTTAGGGTTATTGCCGTTAACTTGATGCTACAGCAAAGAGAGTTCACCAGTACCTATCAGACATTGGTTCACCAATATGGTGTAAGTAATGATGATGCGTTTACCTTAACGACTCGCGTGTACCGTGGTGGTGGATTCACTAAAGATTATCTTTACCTAAAAGGGTTTAGAGATATTGTGAGTCTAAGCAAAACCATGCCGCTCGATAATTTATTGGTGGGTAAAGCAGGGTTGTTGGATCTACCGACTATCAATGAGATGGTTGAAAGAAACTTATTGATTAAGCCGACATCCTTATTTGATTTGCAGCTTAGCACGCCTCAGCCGCCGTCGATTATCGACTATCTGGTTTCAGCTATTCGTTAATGACTCTTATGAGCATAAAAAAGCCTGCAAATTGCAGGCTTTTTTGTTGGTCTAATTGTGTCGTAATTGGTATTACTTCACTTTCCAGTTGACTTGTTCACCGGCGAAGAAGGGCACAATTGGGTTGCCGTTTGGCAAGATTATCTCACTCGGTACCGTCCAGCTCTCTTTTACAAGCGTCACTGTACTGGTATTTCTTGGCAGACCATAAAAGTCAGGGCCATGAGTACTGGCAAAGCCTTCAAGCTTCTCAATCACACCTAAATCATCAAATACCTGGGCGTACAGTTCCAGAGCACTCCAAGCACTGTAGCAACCCGCACAGCCACAAGCAGACTCTTTACGATGCTTCTCATGAGGGGCTGAATCGGTGCCTAAGAAGAACTTACTCGATCCCGTTGCAACGGCTGCGCGTAAGGCTTCTTGGTGGGTGCTGCGCTTAAGAACCGGTAGACAGAAGTTGTGGGGACGAACGCCGCCCACTAACAGGTCATTACGGTTCAGCAATAAGTGTTGCGGTGTAATCGTCGCCGCGACATTTTCAGATGCTGACATGACAAAATCAGCCGCTTCTTTCGTGGTGATATGTTCAAACACGACTTTAAGAGCTGGGAAAGCATCAACGATGCGTGATAAGTTGCGTTCGATAAACAGGGCTTCACGGTCGAAGATATCAATATGTGATTCGGTGACTTCACCGTGTACCAGCAATAACATGCCTTGTTCAGCCATGGTTTCAAATACAGGAAACAGTGCATCAAGGGCTTTTACCGCTGCATCGGAGTTGGTGGTCGCACCGGCAGGGTAGAGCTTTGCAGCAACAACGCCAGCAGCTTTAGCATCGATAATATCTTGCTTGCTGGTGTCATTGGTTAAGAAAATGGTCATCAAAGGTTCGAAGTTAGACCCTTGTGGACGTGCAGCCAGAATACGGTCACGGTAAGCCATTGCCAACTTTGCATCAGTCACGGGAGGCAGCAGGTTCGGCATAACAATGGCGCGCTGAAATAATCGGGCTGTTGCTGGAACGGTTTCTTGTAACATATCACCATCACGGAAGTGAAGGTGCCAATCATCGGGAGTAAGTAGGGTGATCTGCGTCATCTATAGTTCCTATGCGTTCGGGGCAAGCCATAACTAGCTATTTTCTGCGCGATATTATGTCAGAAATAGGCTTTTCTTGATAGCTGAGATTACATATCTTGTATCATCATATAAAATGACAATCGCGCTGTGTGGGAAGTCGTATTTACTTGAACATTTCTGGGGTCAATAACATGAGCTGTAATCTAGTGTATATCGCGGCAAGTTTAAATATATTAAGAGTGAGAAACTGTTAGATTGTCTTGTTAAGAATTACTATATTAGAGTACGTGACGAGAGCAATTAACCTTGCTGAATAAACTGTAAACTTTAGTGCAAATAAAGTAAGAAGAGCCGAGTGTTAAAACATAAAGAGTATCGAAGAGAGGGGCCGGATTATCGCTTCGGTGAACAGGTTAGTTTTAACGATATTAAACACACCTTTGGGTTAAACCATATTCGGCTTGGCCGTTGGGTCGAAAAAGATGAGCGAGATAAGGCCGCTAACCTCATCTTTGATTCGTTAGCCGATCTTGCTTTTATCCTTAAGCTGCCTCCCCACGCTTTAGGGTTAAGACAAACGTTAAACCTAGCATTTGGTTCTGGTGGGCAAAAAGGCGTTCAAGCACACTATGTTCCAGCACATCGAGAATTAGCTTTAGCGAAGAATGCAGGAGCGGGGGCGTTGGCACATGAGTTTTGGCACGCTTTCGACCACTATATCTCCTCGAAAGCTTATTTCACCTCCCCTGTAGGACACTCTTTTGCCAGTAGTTGCTGGTTGGCTGATGTTTCCCAGATAAAGCACCCATTAAATCAGCGATTAGAGCAGGTATTCACTGTGGCTTTATTGTCTCATGATGGTGATGATACCCATGATTTTGTTAATCGGGCTGTCGCGTTAGATAAGCATTATGGTGGGCAATATTTTGCTAAACCGACAGAGTTAATGGCCAGAGCTTTTGAAGCCTGCATCGAATCTTATCCAGATATCAGTAATCCCTATTTAGTGAATGAAACCTTGAACTCTTCGTTAGCAATCGCGGGCGGATATCCAACACTTGAACATCGCCAATTAATTTTTCCTGCGCTTATTGCTTATTTTGAACCTTTAGGGGTAGCACTAGGGCATGAAAACCAGGCTGGGATATTGACGGAGATCACAGCTTTGAACGATGAGATATGATCTATTCAGCAAGTATTAAGATATCTATTTTTTATTAAGATTCAATTAAGTATTATGGATAAAACTAATATTAAACAGGGAGCGGAGTAATGAGAATATTTATTCCATGCTGCCATAATGCTAAAAGTAACTACCTTTAATTAGGTATGTAACTCATCTAGCCAGGGTTATCCCCCCTATCTTTAAGGAATCACAATGAAATATCTAACTCTGCTTGCTGCTACTCTTCTTTTTGCTGGCTCTGCTGCCGCTGTTGATTGTACTGATTGTCATGAACCAATCGATCAAGCTGTCCACGTAGAAGCTGAAGCGACTCTTGGTACTTGTAACGATTGTCACGGCTTCGCAGATGCACACGAAGTTGATATGGACCTACATGAAGAGTCATTGAAGATGGCTGAGTGTGTAGACTGCCACGGAATGTAATTTCCCCATCTCTGATGGTAAAAAGCGAGCCTAATGGCTCGCTTTTTTGTGTCTGGCCATAAATGTTCCAGACATTTATTGGCATTTCCTCCGTCCTTGGAGGTCAGAACACTTATGCTGTGAGCCATGGATGGAGTACGAACAGTATTTGTGTCTAATCCACCCAGTGCAAAACATCTCTGATAATCGACCAGCGGGGTTTAACTTGAGTTGCGCCTTGCCCTAGCATCCAGTAGTCATAGAGCTTATCTTGATGTCCGTCGACTTTACGTAGCTTCTGCCAGTTATTGACATAGTTGAGTAGTGATTGGTTGTTCTGTGCCACTGCATAAGCGACAGGGTAACGTACGCTATGTTCTAGAATTGCAATGCCGTAACCGGGGAAGAAAAGGGTCCAGGCTGAGCCTGCTTGAGCACTAATGATGACCGCATCGTACTTATCCCCTTTCTGCCTGAAAAAGTTTTTGTATCCAGCAATTTTGATAAATTCCAGATTAGGGAATTTCTTTTTTGCCTCTTCAATCGTGTCGCTGTGCTCTACATAAGCAATGGTTACATTCTCTAATGCTAAGATACTCTCAGTGCTTTTAAAGCGATTGACCATATGATCTTGAGTCGCAATGGCAAGGTTGAGTATGAGCACTGGCTCGGCATAGCTGAGCTTGTCCATTTGCGCGATATCCATGGCGAGCCCTGACATGGCAATATCGAAAAATCCCGCTTTGAGCGATTGCGCTAATTTGTCCTTTTGAAAAGGGATGAATTCAATTTTGACGCCTAAATCTTCCGCCAGTTTACTTGCCATTGCGCTATCAAATCCCACCAATTGTCCGGCATTATTGTAATAACTAAAGGGAACATTACTGGGGATATAGCCCACTTTAAGTGTGCCACGGGCACGAATGTCATCAAGGTTTGCAATGGGGGATGCGGGCGTCTTGCCCAGTTCTGGGAACTGTCTTTTAACTTTAGTAGGCACTTTATCGGCGACTTGCATATTGGCAATGACGCCGCTGGTGACCTCGGGACTATGAATAAACATGCCCATGCCGACACGCAATAGGACTAAAGTGACAGCGATACCCGCAGCAATCCCTAGGCTCATTTTTAGCAGTCTGGCTGGGCTAAGTTTAAGGGATTTGTGAAATAGTGAAGCGGTGAGCAGCGTGAGTGTAAATAGGTTCATCACCGCGGCAATAGAGTTGAATTTACCGGTAATAAATCCCGACATAACGAATAGCTGGAACAGATCTGACGGCAGATGAACCAGATCTAGCATGAAGGGGATAGCGACATAGACACTGCCAAATAGTGACAACAAACCACTGATGGAGAGTGAGGGGATAGTACTGATATCCACTGGAGTACCGTTAAACCAGCCTGCGAAGTAGACAAACAGAATCACCGTTAACTTACCGATATTGGGGAAGGTAAAAGCGATAGGCACTAAGATTTCAATTAACGTGGCTCCATCGTCAGTGAGCTGGTTGTGCTCCTTCAAAATCTGCTTACACTCTTCAATAATCACCGGGATAACAATGAAGATATTGCCTGTTGCGAAGGCGGTTACAATTCCGGCTTTAGAAATGCTCAAGGCCTGATGGAAAGTGATTGGGGTTAATGAGGCGATAATCCAAGGTAATACCCAGAAGGTCAGCAACAGACAAAGCACAAAATAGCTAATCAAATACACCTGCATACTGGCAAACTCATCGACGCCCATGGTGCCTGCTGCTGATGCTGACATGGCAAAAATACCAATGGGAAGCACCTTGACTAAGCCGCGCGTGATACGCGAAAAAATCTCGCTGGTGGTGTGCATAAAGGTCAGTATTTGCTGTTTATGATCCCCCTCCATACCAATAAGGGCCAAGCCCATGGCGATACTAAAAACCACCATCGCAGGCACATAGCCTGCCGCCATCGATTCGAACGGGTTAGAGGGGATATAGAGTTTAAAGTAATCGATTGTTACCGCAGGCTCTATGATACTGGTACTAAAGAAAGAGGCGGATTCTACAAAGGGAAAAGAGAGTGGCATTAACGCTATGATGGCTAAGGCCAACAGCCAAAGCAGTAACATGATCAATCCAGCTCGGCTAAAAATGAGCACTGCAGTACTTTTTTGCAGCTTGCCAATTCCCCCAATGAGAGAGACCAGAATATAGGGCAATACAGTCATCTGCATCAGTAGAATAACGGCATTACCTATGGTGCTAAGCCAGCCAACGGATTCACCGAAAAACAGACCGACACCAAAGCCGATAAACATGGCGACCAACATTTGAGAGGAGCTGGTCATAGACAATATTTTTTTAACCACGAATGAGACCCATATAGTAATTGTTAGTGTATCTCGCCCGTTTAATGCGTAAGAATAGTGGGCGGAAGCTAATGAAAGTTAACAATGTTATTTGATAAACCGTTCAATATTCTAACATGTGTTCTAATGGACTTTTAATATTAGTTTGGGAGCAGGTAGAGACTGTTATGAGGGCGAGTGACAAAGCTGAAGAGGGGAAAAGTGAAATGTGATGCTGGAAAGGTCGCAAAGTAGATAAGCGAGCCTGAACTCGCTTATCGGTAAAGCAATTAGCTTTGTTGGAATTTAATCATCCAGCTTACAATTGGAGATGTTGCTGCCGTCAAAGTCACAATCTGCTTCTATCCATTTGCCGTTATAAGATGAAAGCGAGTTGTCGCTGGTCTCATAACCCCAAAGTGAGTTGTCTTTAACTGGGCCTTCAAGTTTGAGCGTGCTCTCTTTATCTTCAGACTCAATCTCCTTGGCAACGAAACGATTATCTGCGCTGAAGTAATTACCTTCTACTTCAACCCAAGCATCATGTAGGTTGTCCCATGTTAGGCCATCATCGAATTCGGTGTTTGAATCCGTGCTGATAACAATGCCGTTGATTGAAAGTTGGTGACCATCAATCGAGGCGTAACCTTCAACTGTGAACTCTTTGCCTTTAATCCCTTGGTCACTGCCAAACTCGACTTCATCGGCATAAAGGCCGTTGCTGCGTTCAGACAATTCAACTTCAATCCAGCGGCCTGATGCTAACTCTTGACGATTACCATCATCAAACTCAGTGTTGCCATCGACATTAAATTGAATGCGTCCATTAAGCTCAACACGAGTGAAGGTGTTGTTAACCCAAGTTATCACGCCTTCAAGTTCTGCTTTGTGGTAGTCACCTTCATCTTCTATTTCAACTCTTTCGGCGATGAGGTAACCATTAATAAACTGACCGAATGCTTCGACCCAAACACCGTCAGCTAACACGTCATTTTGATCAATATCGGCATTTGAATAATCAACAGTCACATTATTGATTTTGAAATGGGTGCTGGTTAAATCAGTCACTTTGCCTTCAAGTTCAACAGCGATGGTCTGTGGTACTTTACGTACCGAGGTGACCTCTGTGCTGCCATCAGCGTGATGGTAAGTGGTGACCATTACCCAGTCGCCAACCGCAAGTCCTGCAAGGCCATTTGCAGAGTTAAGCTCTATATTGTTGACGATGAAATTATTACCATCAATGTGGCTGATTGCACCAGTAATTGATGGGTCCATCTCGATGGTTGAAAACGTGTCACCTTGGGATGTCGCTTTGATACGCATACCCGGTGCTAAATCGTTCAGGTTAAATACGTCATCCTGATAACCGATAGCAGCATGTTCAGTTGAGGCGGTATAACCGTTAACTGTGATTGTTTGCTGGTTATCAGAGACGCGCTGAACTTGACCCGTTAGTTTAGCGGGTAAGTTAACAGGGCGAGTATTGTCGCTATCACTACTACCGCCACAGCCGATTAAGAAGAGGGTGACTGAACTTGCTACGAGTGTTTTTTTCATGTGTTGATCCACTTTACAATATACTTGGCCTGTTGTTACTCAGAGCCATTTTTTTGGGGGCGGATCATCGGTGTTGAATATTAATCATTACTTAATTTAACGCCTGAAAGTCTGAAAATAGGCGTGTAAATGCGTTAAATTAACCAGAATTCATCTGTTGGAAAGATGATCTACAGTCAAATCAATAAAAGCCCTGACTTTTGGGGATAGATGCTTACGGCTCGGGTAGACGACAAAAACGTCGATATCGACCGCTGGATACTCGGGGAAGAGGATTTCAAGCTTGCCGGTTTCGATGGTGTCTTGCATATAAAACTCAGGCAATCGGCAAACGCCTAAGCCATCTAATGTCATGGCGAACTCCATCTCTCCACTATTACAGAGAACTTTCTGGCGGACATCGACAGAGAAATGCTTGCCTTGTTTGTCAGTATATTGCCAGCGAGCAGGCATTTTTAGATTGGAGTAACAGAGGCAGTTATGGTTGGCTAACTCTTGGGGGTGATAGGGGCGACCGTGTTTCGATAGATATTCAGGTGTGGCAACTGTGTAGGCTTTGCAAGTGTATATCTTTCGGCTGATGAGACTGGACTCTTCTAAATTTTCAGATGCCCTAATGACCAGATCATAGCCTTCGCTAACCACATCAACGCGGCGATCATTAAGATCTAATTCTAAATTCACATTCGGGTAGTTGAGCATATATTGACTCAATATCGGCCGTAAATAGTTATTCGCAAATCCCACCGGACTGCTTATCTTTAAACTCCCTTTTGGGCTGACATCATGCTGAGTCATCAACTGAACAGCTTGCTCTGCGTCACTGACTAATTGTAAGCACTGCTGATGATAGGCGTGACCCTCTGGGGTTAAGCCAATAGAGCGAGTGGTACGGTTAAGTAATCTCACCCCTAAGCGTGCTTCAAGTTTATTGACCTCTTTACTGATATAAGAGGTTGAATGGCCTAAGGCTTCAGCCGCTGCCGAAAAGCCGCCGCTTTTGACCACTTGGGTGAAGATCACAATACCATCAAACAGTTTATTCATAGTCATATGGAAACAGTCTTTAATAAATTAGCTTATTAATCTTTAATAGTGGTTAATATACACTGCTTCTTATTGAGTTGTCAGCCTGAAGGCAATTCGTCTTTTAAATCAAAATAAAGAGAGAAGCGAATGAAATTATTAGCCTTTGCAGCAACCAACAATTCTAAGTCAATCAATAAGCAACTTGCTACCTATGCAGCATCTTTAGTCGAAGGGGCAGATGTTGAAATTCTAGACATTAATGATTATGAAATGCCCCTTTTTAGTCAAGACAGAGAAGAGGAGTTAGGGCATCCTGCGTTAGCACAGCAGTTCTTTGCCAAATTGGGCGAAGCTGATGGCATCATCATCTCGTTTGCTGAGCATAATGGTTCATATACTGCAGCTTATAAGAATCTATTCGATTGGACCTCACGTATCGACCAAAAGGTGTTTCAAGGAAAACCTTTAGTACTGCTTGCTACTTCTCCGGGACCTGGTGGCGCCAATACTGTGCTAACAGCGGCCACGGGTTCAGCGCCGTATTTTGCCGCTGATGTGAAGGCGAGTTTGTCAGTTCCTAGTTTCTTCGACAATTTCGACATGGAAGCCGGCGCAATGCGCAATGAAGAGTTGAAACAGGCTTTGACTGAGGCGGTTAATAAGCTTGCTGACTAACCTGTGAAAAAACCGCTTAGGGGCATACTAAGCGGTAACATTAACTCTCATGTTAAAAGCAAGGTTGGGAGGCCTTGGATGAACTTTCTAGTGTTTACAGTGCATATTTGACTGAAAATTGCAGGTAAGTTGAATCTGCATCGGCATCTGTGACCTCGTAGTTACCCACTTCAACACCCGCCCAAAGTTGTGGGGTGATCTGTTTGATTAGATTGATTCCCCACATCTGTCTCTCTTTGTGTTGAATATCTGTTTCGGCATGGCCATAAAAGAGTGTGCTGCGATAATCCTCACTCCAGAAGTGGCGGTAGGCAGCATAATAGGCTGTGGTCTCTTCAGCTGCAGAAATGTCCCCATCTGGGGTGATGTCTGTGGTGAGTCCTGGAGCGACGTATCGACCTGACTTTCCAAGGTTAACTTGAAAGCGAAAGTCATCTTTTTCACCGATTAAAAACTTACCGTAAAGGTTAAAAGCGGCGGTGGTTTTATCTATGCCGTCACTGTCCAGTTGTCGAACTAACGCAGCAGCCCCAATTTCTCCCCAATCTGCTTTATGTATGTATCGACCCACAATATCGGGAATTGAATCGTTTTTGTTGTCGGCCCCTGTTGTTTCAGGGTTTTCCAATGCGAATTGAAATCCGCCATAGGTGTATCTGATCTGAGTTTGACGGATAAACGCTTCACCAATATGCGGGCCACCAAAATCCAAGGTTTCAGGGATCGCGGTGAGGGGCATAAACGTTGACCATGTTTGACCGACTAACCAATTCTCATATTTGATAAAGGCATGGCGTAGTCTAGGATCGTAATTGTTCACGACCGCCTCACTGCCATCTGAGCCATAAAAATCCATCTCCACAAATCCGCTGACTTTGCCATGGGTGTATGTGGCATTGAATCTGGACTCACGCATGTTGAAGTTCGTTTGCGATGCATCTTCGCTAGTGCTCCCTGTCGCAATCCAAAAAGGACGATAGGGCACCTCACCAGAAACATGGCGTACATCTGCTTTAATATAACCACCAAATTTAAGCTTGTTACCTTCACCGAGATCAAACTCGAATGCGCCATAGCTGGAGGTACTAAACAGGCCTAATGTGATGAGGGTGAGTGTCGAAATTTTCATATCTTTCTCCTTATTTTTAGTTTTTGTTTCACGTTTTTTAATTCAATCGACTGAGGCCAAACAGTTCAGGGAAGCAAACCAGCAGTCCCAGAATAAGCATCTGAATGGCGATAAATGGCAGTACACCTTTATAGATGTCTAAAGTTTTAATTTGTGGTGGTGCGACGCCTTTGAGATAAAACAGACTGAAGCCAAAGGGCGGGGTTAAGAATGAGGTTTGCAGATTCATGGCGATGAGAATCGCCAGCCAGTTCATATTGAGCCCTAATGACAGCGCAATTGGCGTCAAAATGGGCACGATAATGAAAGCGATTTCGATGAAATCGATGAAAAAGCCTAAGATGAAAATGGTCAGCATCGCGATAAGTACAAACGTCCACTGAGCATTGGGCAAAGAGATAAAGAACTCCTCTACAATCGTCTCCCCTCCGCTGTAACTAAACACCATTGAAAACGCTGTTGCACCGATGAGCACGGCAAAGACCATAGAGGATACTTTGACGGTTTCAAGTGCACTGTCGAAAAGTAATTTGAACTTGAATTTGCCGTAAATAATGGCCAACAGCAGGGAGCCAATTCCGCCTAGGGCTGAAGACTCTGTCGGGGTTGCGAGTCCTGTGTAGATAGAGCCTAAAACTGCAACGATTAAAAATAGCGGTGGGATGATGAGTTTAAGTGAGCTCAATACCATGGTTAAGCGAGGTTCATCTACCTCAGTTTTGATTGGTGGTGCAATATTGGGCCTTACGTTAACGATGACTATGATGTAAATCAGATAGGCGACAACCAGTATAAATGAGGGGAGAAGTGCGGCGGTAAACAGATCGCCAACCGGCAATCCCATGACATCGCCTAGAATAATTAGAATAATGGAAGGCGGGACTATTTGGCCCAAGGTGCCGGCAGCGCAAATAATGCCAGTGGCTAATTTAGGATCGTATTTGTGCTTGAGCATCACCGGCAGGGATATCACGCCCATAGCCACAACGCTTGCGCCAACCACCCCTGTTGATGCCGCTAAAAAGAGCCCGACAATGATGGTTGAGATGGCCAATCCGCCCTTGAGTCCACCAAAGAGCTTGCCCATGGATTCAAGCAAGTCTTCGGCTAAATCAGTTTTCTGTAACACTATCCCCATAAAGATAAACAGAGGGACGGCCATCAGAATGGTATTTTGCATTGTGCTCATGATTCGATATGGCATAAACGCAAATAGGTCGACGCCGAGCACCATGATGCCCACTGCTACAGACACGCCAGCGAAGGTAAAGGCGATAGGGAAACCAAAGAATATGGCGATCATCGCGATAAGAAAGAGGGCTAAACCTGTCATTATTTCGCCTCCAATGGTGAGCCGATGAGCACAGATATCTCACCCATAAGGCGATATATTCCAGCGGTGATCACAAAGAAAAAAGAGAGGGGGATGACAGACTTAATTATCCAGAAATAACGGAGTCCTCCAGGATCGGGACTTTTTTCTCCTAATAGGTAGGCATCATTTGCAAATGTTAAGCCAAAATAGATGATCAACAGACTAAAGGGGAAGACGGTGATAAGTATGCCAACCGTGTTAATGATTGCCTGAGTTTTGCGGCTCAACGTATCGTAAAATACGTCAACTCTTACATGCCCATCCTCTTTGAGCGTATAGCCGATACCGAACATGAACATGGCTGAAAAAAGGTGCCACTCAAGTTCTTGCATCGCAATTGAGACGTTATTGAACAGGTAACGCATCACGACATCATAGAAGACATTAAATAACATCAAGATCATCAATATCGCGCAGAGATAGCCAAGATAATCAAGTTGCTTACCGAGTAGAGTGTGTAGTTTTTTCATACGACTTTTCTTATATTTGTTGGCGTTAGAGTCGGCATTGAATACCGAATTGACTTGAGCAATTCCAGTTCATTAAAAGGGCTTGAAGCTGTTCAAGCCCTTAAGTCGTTACTGACTAATCTCTAAGTAGGTTTGATCTGAGATACGTGTCCAGGGACGTGCAATACCTTGATAATGCTCCTGTGATTCGATGATCTCTTTGGTGAGCGGATCAGATTTTTTGAACTGCTCTATCAATTCATCATTTGCCTGTTGGAGCTTGAGCATGACGTTGCTAGGGAAAGTTTTGATCTGGATTTCAGGGTGTTCTTTATGTATTTTTTCTAGGTTAATCGCGTTTTCATGCATTGATTGTGCGTACATGTCATAGGCTGAAGCACGCATAGCGATGACTAAGATCTCTTGCAGATCTTTTGGTAGCGTATTAAAGGCCTTTTCATTGATTAAGAATTGCAGCTCAGTTGCTGGCTCATGCCAACCTGTGTAGTAGAAGGGGGCGACTTTTTGAAAGCCCATGCGTAGATCCAGAGAGGGGCCAACCCACTCCAATGCGTCAATGGTATTTCGTTCAAGTGCGGTATATAGCTCACCTGCTGGGATGTTTACTGGACTCGCGCCCAATTTCGATATCACCTCGCCAGCAAATCCTGGGATCCGCATCTTAAGGCCTTTTAGATCTTCGACAGAATTGATCTCTTTACGAAACCAGCCACCCATTTGATTACCCGTATTGCCACCAGGGAAGGAGAGTAGCCCATAGGGTTGATAGGTTTTCTGCATGAGCTCCATGCCACCGCCGTAGTAGAACCAGGCATATTGCTCAGTTGCAGTCATGCCAAATGGCCTTGTAGTAAAGAACATGGTGTTGAGATCTTTACCTTTCCAATAATAGGAAGCGGAGTGCCCCATCTGATATTGGCCTGCTCGCACCATGTCGAAAATACCTAAAGGCGCTTTATGCTTATTCTTGGAGTCAATGGTGATAACCAGGCGATCGTTAGACATGACTTTCACACGTTGAGCCATGCTTTTAACGGTGTAGCCAAATACAGGAAAGTCTTTCGGCCAGGTTTCGGCTAATCGCCAGCGGTAGGTTTTCTCCATTTCAGCCATCGCAGCTGTTGAGGAAAACATTAGCGTGGAGATGATGAGTGTCTTAAATGCATGTTTGAACATCTTGGTGTCCCATATTTTTATTGGTGGACTGCCAAGTTAGTGATTTTTCCAAAGGCTAGATATTCGTTTTACTACTGAGTTGTCTAAGGGTTATCACGTAGATGGGGAAAGCTGTGATGGTTGTTTTTTATTTATCTTGGTCTTTTAAAGCCGATTTGACGCAGTGAGTTGAAACTTTTTTATAAGTGAAATCTGATTGATTTATCATTTTTAAAAACAGTTCTTTACCTTTTGTTAACATGGTTATGGTTGTTCAAAAATCGTTGGAATTGAGAGGGCTGAAGGGGGATGGAGTTGTAATTTACGGAGTCTAGTGCACTAATATAAAGACAATAATAAAATAAAAAGACAAAGATGGGGCCTGATGCTGGACTTCAAACAGAAGATTATTGCACTCAGTATTCTTCCGCTAGTGCTCTCAATGTTAATTATCGTTTTGGCGTTAAATTACCAATCGGAACTCTTGTCGGAGCAAAGTGGATCTTCCTACAGAGAGAAGATTCTCGAGCTGAGAAAGCAGCAGTTACAATCCAACATAGAGTTAGCATTGGGGGCGATAAGCCATATTTATCAAGCTGCAGATGAACACGATCCCCTTGCCAAAAAACAGGTCGCTGAGATCCTCAACATGCTGCAACACGGTGACGATGGCTATTTTTTTGTTTACAACGAAGAGGGGATTAATATTGTTCATCCTCGACAGCCCTATCGAGTAGGAAAGAATTGGTGGGATTGGGTTGATGCTTCAGGAAACCCGTTAATTCAGATTTTGATTTCGAATGCCGAGCAAGGCGGCGGTTTCCATGAATACCTTTGGGAAAAACCTTCAACGGGGTTAATTGCAAAAAAACTGGCTTACTCAGTCATGCTGGACAAATGGCGTTGGATGATTGGGACTGGGATCTACATTGATGATATTGATCGTGATGTCATTACGCTACAAGAAGAGATTAATGGGTATATTAATCAAACGTTTATTGTCATTTTCGTGCTTACCGTGGCGGGTGTTATCGTGGTGTTCTTTTCCGGTCTGTTCCTGCAAGCAAGTGAGCGAAAATTGGCTGATGGAAAACTTAAAGTCCTGACAAACCGGATTGTCGATAGCCAAGAGGTGGAGCGTCAACGGGTATCTCGAGAGCTTCATGACGGCATTATCCAGATGCTGGTGTCGACTAAGTATGTGGTTGAGAATGTTATTTTTAGGCTCGCTAAAGGCGATTCTGCCACTGAGGAATTGGCTCAATGCGAGCAGTATTTAGACGCCACGATCAATGACGTTCGACGAATATCAAGGGATTTACACCCTAACTTATTAGAAGACCACGGCTTATCTGCAGCCCTTTCAGCCTTGATTGAAGATTATCGAAATCGATTGAATATCGATATCTCTTTCGAACCCTTGGCCATTAAAAAATTGCTGCCAAGTGATGCAAGAACCACCTTGTATCGTATTGCACAGGAGGCGTTAACCAATATCGAACGTCATGCCAATGCGACAGCTGTGACGGTTAAAATCAATGTGAATGAGTCTTGGTTTATTCTGTCTATTACCGACAATGGCTGTGGTTTTGATACTCAAAAACTGAGTCGAAATAAGTCTCCTTTTGTGGGCATAGGATTGAGAAATATGTCTGAGCGTATCAGCTATTTTAACGGAAGGCTTGATATTTACAGCTCTTCATCTGGCACAAAAGTGGTCAGCAAACTACCCAAAAAACTACTCAACTATAGCAATTCAAACAAGAGGTAGATGATGCGAATTTTTATTGTGGATGACCATTCTATTTTTAGAGAAGGATTAATAGCACGCTTATCCATGGATGATGATTTTGTGGTGGTTGGCCAAGCTGCAAATGGCAAAGAAGCCCTTGAAAAAGTGCCTAAGCTGATGCCTGATATTGTGTTGATGGATATCAGCATGCCAGAAATGAATGGCATGGATACGGCTGAGATATTTAAAGATAAGTTTCCTGACATCAAGATCCTCGTGTTGAGCATGCATGATGATAAAGAGTACGTACTGAGTGTGCTTAACCATGGGGTGAATGGTTATGCCCTGAAGGACATCAGTGCTGCTGAGATGTTTTATGCCTTAAGAGTGATCTACAACGGCGGGATATATTACAGTCGAGCCATCTCAGATCTACTGATTAAAAGCAGTCTAGAGCCAAGTAAGAGCACGGTCTTAACCACAAGAGAGCAGACGGTGTTGCGTTTATTAGCATCAGGGTTGAATAATAAAGAGTTGGCAAGAGAGCTCGATATTAGTGTGCGCACCATTGAAACTCATCGACGAAACATAAAAGATAAATTAGCCATCAAAACCAGCGCGGGTTTAGTTCGATATGCCATTGACCACGGGCTTGATGACTAAGGTTCTTTATCGTTAACTTCATTTTATATTGCAGTGTTTAGCGGGTGATAGAAAACGATCACGCTTGCTTAATAAATTCCTGCCCGGGTTGCCAGTCGATATAAACACTGTCTTTCTCTTCCATATAGGGCGCTTTGACGAAGACGGATTTAAAGTTTTTGTCGCTTTCATTGCGAAAAAGATGAGACTCACCGGGTTCGCATCTAAGGTAATCCCCCTCTTTTATCAGCACTCTTACCCCATCCACATAGACGGCGCATTCACCCTCTAATACTAGGAATGACTCTTCCTGTTTGACATGTTTGTGGCAAGGATGAGCTTCACCGGGCGTGATGACCACAATGCCAAAGTCGACTCTTGGGCCATTGGTGACATATTTAGGACCATACTCACCGAAGCGATAGTCATGCTCTGATTCATTCGTTAAATACATAGTGGTTCCTGTTTATTTTTTTGTATTGTTGGCGGTGTTCATTTCAATGTGACTCGACACTTTGTTAGTTTTATCTTGAGTTCATTACTATTACAACCCCGGCGCTTGCCACATTGAGGTGGTTAAGCCCTGATCGACTAAACTCAACTCCTGTTGATATACCTGTAGCCAGCGCTCTTTTAATGCTTGGTAAGTGAGATAGTTATCCATATTAGGCGAGTAGGTTTTTTCCCAAACAACCAACTCTTTGGCAGCGGATTTCATGTCGGCATAGATGCCTATCCCAACACCTGCGGCCATGGCTGCACCTAGTGCAGTGGCTTCTTTAACCTTAGGTATTTTGACTTTTTTACCTGTGACATCGGCTAAAATTTGAGGCCAAAGCACTCCCTTACTGGCGCCACCGGCAAACACTAAGGTGTCATTTTCGACATCATGTTCATTGGCGATGAACGAATGAATTTTTTCAAGGTTGATGGCCGAGACGATACAGGCATTTTCCTCTAGGCTGCGAAAAAGACAGGCTCTGCTACTTTTTTCAGGATCCAAAGACAGATTAATAAAAGAGGGGGCGGCGTGGTACCAGTGGCCGTAGTTCATCGCATCAGAAAATATGGGCAGAATATTGTGGGAACCGACAGGGACTTTCTTGGCCATCTCTTCCAGTAGCGCATACACATCAATACCACGTAGCTCTGCTTCTTGCTGCTCAAGTTGGCAAAAAGTATCCCTAAACCAGCGCATGACTAACCCACTAAAAAAGGTGATCCCTTCAGCTTGTGAAATCCCAGGGATCACATGGGGGTTGATGCGAATTGACATGTCTTCTGGTGGTGGCGTCGATGACGGGATATTAACAACTTGCTGCCAAAAACTCCCGCCTAATACTGCCATGTCGCCCAGTTCCACGACCCCAAGGCCTGCTGCACCCAACTGTACATCACCACCGCCCATGACAACGGAAGTGCCGATAGTTAAGCCCGATTGGCCTGCCGCGAGCTCAGTAACCTCGCCAATTTTAGTGCCAGTTTCATGAACGGGAGGAAAGATGGTTTCATTGACTCCGACCTCGAGTGCCATCTGAGGAAGCCAGTGCCGTTCAGCCAATGAAAATATACCTGTGGTACCAGCATTTGAAGGCTCTGTGGCTATCACGCCGCTGAGTTTCGCCAAAATCCAATCACTGATCATGGTGACCGATGCCGCTTTAGCGTATATCTCTGGGTGATGTTCCTTCAGCCAGAGAATTCTTGGTAAGGCACCGAGTGCAAAAGTTTGACCTGATTGAAGATAATACTCATGTTCAATATCTGTCGTTGCTTCTTTTAAGGCATGAACCTGCTCGGCCGCCCTAGCATCGACATTGGCAACGGCCCAAACTTCTTGCCCCTCTTTGTCGAACAGCACGATTCCTTCTCGCATGCTGGTGGCGGAAATGGAGACTATCTGTTCGGGGGAGATGTCGGCATCTTTGAGCACATATTGAATACAGCGACAAAGCAGTATCCAGTTCTTTTGGCAGTCAAAGCCCATGGAGTTTTCAACTCCCTCTTCGGCGAGGTGTGACCACTCCTCCTGACCCACTGAGATTTGCTGACCTTTACGATCAAACAGTACCGCTCTCCCGCTACCAGTTCCTGCATCTATCGCTAACAGATAGGTTTCCATACTCATCTCCTAATCTACAAAAATGTCGAGGCTAGAGGAAAACGGCTCCTAGCATGTTTTATCTGTTCTTATACTGATTGGTATTAAACCTTAACTTCATCGTTATTTGGCACATATTCAGGAGACAGAATCATCGTAATGGCACTGGTGAGGTTGAATAGACCTGCATGTTTATCTTCAGTCGATCCAATATCTGTATTCACAGAAGAGTTAAGTGCGAGCACATTAATGTTCTCACTGCTCATCACGGGCAGAGTGAGATGATTGACACAAAGCACAGTAGGACAGAGTCCGTGTTCTAAAAAAGCTTCGCAGGTATTGATCAGCATCAGGTTGGTTGAATCATCGTTTAAGCAAACAAGGATATCTAGCCCGCCAAAATCAATGACAGCGGTTTCAGCTGCTTCCTGACATTTATCTAAGGTATCGAAGCCATGATATTCATTCAGATCGAGGACATTCGCGCCCAGCTTTATGAGTTGTTCAACAACTGCTTGCATGACTTCAGTGGCTGCCGGAGTGACCATCACTACCTTGCCTAATAATGGCATATTATTGTTGGCGGCTTTTTTAAGCTTGGCTTGTTCAAGCTCCCAATATTCGACCTCAAATATCTCTTGCGCGCTTAATGCCTGATATTGACTAAATTGTTCAGCCGTTAAAATCGCATCGAAGGTGTGGCTGGTGATGTCTTCAATGATGAGTGCTTCTTTTACGGTTTTACCGAATGAGATGGCGGCCTTTCCCTGCCAAATAGCAAAGTTTGGTGCGTAGTTGAGCATGGTTTGTTCATGCTGGTAGGCCTCAAAATACTCAATATACTTGCTGGCATACTCGCTCAAATCAGCTTCAATATTCTCGCCAAAAATAACAGGGACCCGTTTAGTGCGAATCACATGGTCGGGGGTTAACGGTCCACGAGTCGCGATCTCTTTTAGCTTGGGGTGGCTGGCGATATGACATGAGGGAACAGAGCTATTGAGCAGGGCCACTTGTGCTGCACCTTTTTGCGCCGAAACCAGTTTACGTATTCGAGCCAGCTCGACTAAATCGATGCTGATATCTTGTTCTGGGTAACCGTTTGGTGCCTGTCCACTTGCCTCTTCAACGGCCTCTGATTTCAGGCACAGTTGAGCTTCAATGAATTGCTCCGCTTCCGTGACTAGTTCAATGGTTTTTTCATAGGCTGTTTTGGCATCATCGCTGAAGGTAAACAGACCGTGATTCATCAGGACAATACCTTCTATAGATTGCCATTTTAGATCACGAGTCATCTCATACACTAGCTTTGCCAGTGCAAATCCGGGCATCACATAAGGGATAACGAACACACGTTTGCCATACAGCTCTTGAATCATCGCCTTGCCGTCTGGTGTATTTGTTAACGTAACGATGGCATCAGCATGAGTATGATCGACATAGGCAAAGGGGATGATGGCGTGAAGAATTGCTTCTACTGAAGGGTTAGGTGCACTTGGATCTATCATGGCTGCACGCTGATATTTGACCATGTCGCTGTCGCTAAGTGTTGGCAGCTGAGCCATCTTAAGTAGCACGTCCATCTTTACCGGTGCAAATCCTGCCGCTTCAATGGTCTCAAGATCCCAACCACTGCCCTTAACATAGAGTATCTCTTCGACTTCACCGAAAAGGTTAGTGACTTGGGTTTTTACTGAGGTATTACCGCCTCCATGAAGTACCAGTGCTGGTTCTTGGCCAAGCAGTCTAGAGGTGTAAACCCTGAACGCTAACGGAGTGTTAATTTGATCTGCAATCTCATTTTGCCACAAGCTTTGCATGGTAAGCCCTTTTAAATAAAATGATTATGACGAGCGATGCTGTCTTTGATATTGACTAATAACATAGCACATTCATTTAAAAAATTAAGGCTATTAATGGCTTAGCTTTTAGTGACTGAATATGGCTAATCTTAAGCGGATTGAGTTACGGGTCATCAGCTCGCTTTTTAACCGAAAACTGTCTCACAACTGCTACACTATCAATAAAAAAGGTAGCAGTTATGATGAGTTCGCTAGTGAATCGTTCCGTGATGCTGTGGCCTGAGTCGTTACAGACCGACGTCGATAGGCAACTGCTTGAAAGCCTAGAGCGTTTAGGTTGGCAGTTTCAGACCCGCAGTTTAAAGAAAGGCAGTACGGCTTCGGTTGGACTGGCTTTTATCGATCTTAACTCTTTGGTAGAGTCTAGGGCGGTGCTAGAAAAAGAGCGGCACTGTCAATGGATAGTGATTACTGACCAATCACATCTGAAAGAGGTTGCTAAGGGGCTCTCCTTGAGCAATGTCTATGATTACCATCATAAACCTGTCGATCTCGATATTCTATCCGCCATGATAGGCCATTGCATTGGAATGCAGCAGCTGAATACGTCAGAGCCTCAAGTGCATACAGAGGGGCCGACTAAGTCTCTAGGTCTGCTCTACGAACTTGCGTGTAAAGTGGCAAAAACCGATGTGACCTTGTTGCTTCAGGGGCCATCGGGCAGCGGCAAAGAGTATTTGGCTCGCTATATTCATAAGCACTCAGCCCGACAAACAGGCCCTTTTGTCAGCCTTAACTGTGCAGGAATACAAGCGACATTAGCTCAAGATGAACTCTTTGGTCATGAAAAGGGGGCTTTTACCGGTGCAGATCAACAGCATATGGGGGCTTTTGAACAGGCTAATGGGGGGACTTTACTGCTTGATGAGATAGGCGATCTGCCTATGGAATTGCAGGGCAATTTTTTACAGGTACTTGAGAGCAGGCATATTAAGCGTGTTGGGAGTAGTGTTCAACGGCCAATCGATACCCGTATTTTAGCCGCCAGTCACCGTAATCTGTTTGAGCTGGTTCAAGAGGGGAATTTTCGTTTAGATCTCTACTATCGACTTAATGTTATTACCTTAGAGGTGCCTCCCTTGGCCGCCCGTCAGGATGACATTTTGCCTTTAGCGCGACGTTTTTTATTGGAGTTTGAATCTAATCATCATGTTTCTAAGCAGTTATCGCGAGATGCGGAGCAACAGTTGTGTTTGCATTATTGGCCGGGCAATGTGCGTGAACTACACAATGTGATCACCCAGGCGGCTATCTTGGTGGATGGAGATATTATCTACGCCAAAGATATACAGTTTAGTACGCCGAGTGCTCGCGGCACATCGCTAAAAGAACACTTAGAGCGATCTGAGGCTGAACATATACGCTCGGTATTGTTATCGCATCAAGGCAACCGCAATAAAGCGGCCATACAACTCGGGATCTCACGTCATACCTTATATCGGCGTATTAAGCAGTTAGATATAAAAGCATAATCTCGGTGTAAATCGAATTCCTTCTAAAAAACTTAATGAGTTATCACTTGTAACTTACTCCTAGCTTTGGCAGTTTAAATCAAATCGTTTTGACATCAGTAATACCTGCCAGTGCAAATTGGCTTCACAAGCCCCTAACCGTTTGAGTAGGGGTTACCTTGGGATGGATCATGAAAAATAATAAGAATACAGAGATGAAATTCAGGTCATTGGGCTTATCTACTATTGCTTTCGCTGGCATGACCACATTGATGTTAAGCGCATCAGTAATGGCATCAGACATCACTATTATTCATGCGGGGGAATTACTCGCTATTCCTGGTGAGAAGCCGCTTAAAGAGCAGACGTTAGTGATAGAAGCAGGGATGATAAAAGAGGTTAAAGCGGGATATATAGCCGCTGATGAATTTGGTGATGACGTTAAACTTATCAATCTTAAAGAGCGCTTTGTAATGCCGGGTTTGATGGACATGCATGTGCATCTTCAGGGAGAACTAGGGCCTAAGAATGACAGTGAAAGACTGCGCATGTCAGATGCCGATGTTGCGATCCGCAGCGCTTATTTTGCTAAAAATACTTTGTTGGCAGGCTTTACAACAGTGCGTGATTTAGGGGCTAAACCGGAACAGATTTATGCCTTGAGAGATGGGATAAACAAGGGCTGGGTTGATGGGCCGCGCATTATCGCTTCTGGTGGTGTGTCCGTTACGGGTGGCCACGGTGATGTGGATGGCATGAGTCCAGATTTACTGGACAAATATACCTCTAAAACCATCTGCGATGGACCTTATGATTGTCGTAGCGCCACGCGCCGCGCAATTAAGTTTGGTGCCGATGTGATTAAAATAACATCCACAGGTGGCGTCCTGTCTGATACCAATACTGGTACAGGTCAGCAGATGGCTGATGATGAACTAAAAGAGATTGTTGATACGGCACATGGGCTTGGCCGTAAAGTCGCCAGCCATGCTCACGCGACTCAAGGCATTAATGCCGCATTGCGTGCTGGGGTCGACAGCATTGAGCATGGTAGCTATGCAGATAAAGAGAGCATCAAGCTATTGAAGAAAAATGGCGCTTATCTTGTGCCTACATTACTGGCGGGGGATACCGTGGTAGGAATGGCTAAAACATCTGACTTTATGTCCGATGCGATTAAGGCTAAAGCGAAACGAGTCGGCGCTGATATGACTGAAAACTTTATCGCCGTGCATCAAGCAGGTGTGAAAATTGCTTTTGGCACTGACAGTGGCGTGTCTCAACATGGGACCAATGCGCGTGAGGCGGTGTTGATGCATCAGGCTGGTATGTCGAATGTTGACATACTTAAATCTGCCACGGTAAATGGCGCTGACTTGATCAGTATGTCAGACAAGCTTGGTACGCTTGAAGCGGGGAAATACGCTGATATTATCGCAACGGATATCAGCCCACTTAAGGAGATTGAAGCCTTGTTAGATGTGGACTTTGTGATGAAAGGCGGCCAAGTGTATAAAAATAAGTAACTGAAGTTTGAATGAGAACGGCGATAAGTGTTATTGCTTATCGCCGTTAAAAATTCAGTTTAAGACTCTGTCTTATATAAATTTAAGCGCTAATAGTAAAGTTACCCTGCATAATCGCCCAATGGCCAGGGAAAGAGCAGAAGAACTTGTAAGCTTCTGAAGGAGACATTCCCTCTGTACTGAACGTGATGCTGGTAGAGCTGCCGCCACCGACAACCTCTGTATGAGCAATAGCTCGTGCGTCGCCTTCTTTCACAAAACTGAGTGCAGCACCGGCTCCCATACCTTCATTAGCAACTGCAGACATATCTGCTGCTTTGGTTAACACCCAATTATGCCCCATGGCGGCTTTAGGGAGTTGGCCTGCATGAGTTAAGGTCAGCGTTACCTCTTTACAGCTGGCAGGAACACTAAGTTCTTTAGTGTCGAACTGCATAGCGTCATTGGCACTGATTGCCAACTCACATTCATTTGCATTAGCCATTGCACTAAATGAGAGACCGAATAGTGTTCCCAAACTGATTAAACTCACTGCGCTGATTGTCTTTAAACGTTGGATTGATGTTTTCATGTTAAGTCCTTTCTGATTATTAGGCGTGATAAACACGGCTACATCTTAATGAATTTAAATCTTAATGAGAATCGTTAACATGTAAATTATTTGGAAAAAAGGTTATTCATGTTTGTTCCATCAAATAAAAGGTAAATGCGTTTATTAATGTTGTTGACTTGTGAGTGGTTTTGTAAAAAGCTGTGTGCATTGAAGGTTTCAATTGCAAAAGAGGCAATATGAAACAAATTTGTCTTTATTTTTGTTTATCGTTAGCTGTTTCCTCTTTGGTTTCAAACAGCCTATCGATGAAGTTAAATACCAACCTAAAATTAATTAACAAGGAATAGTATGGAATATTTTATTGGTGGATTAAAAAAGTATGCTGACTTTACTGGTCGCGCTCGTCGTAAAGAGTTTTGGATGTATACCCTGTTTTATATTATTTTTTACGCGATTGCTTCTGCGATCGATGTTGCCTTAGGGACGGTTATATTTTCAGGTGTGTATGCGTTAGCTTTACTGATCCCAACTATAGCGATCGCTGCTCGTCGTTTACACGATACTGGTCGTTCAGGTTGGTGGCAGTTGATTGGTTTTATCCCACTAATTGGCGCAATCGTACTGTTGATATTTTATGTACAGGACAGCCTTGGCGAAAACGAATATGGTGCAAATCCAAAACTCGTAGAAGAGTAATACCAATCAGTATAAGAAGTGTGGGTGTGCGCAGAGAGTACTTATTCTTGCTCACAAGATAGTATAAAAGGGGGCTACGGCCTCCTTATTATTTTTACGTTCAGGTGACATTCCAAGCTTATTACCTGATACTCTTTTTTACCTTTCGCTAGATACAGAAAAAGAGCAACGCGGCCCCTTTCCAAAATGTTACCTCTACAGGTAAGTTTATTGTTAATGTCTCATATTAATGTGCTGTGACCTTGATACGTTCCACACCAGCTTCTGGCTCATCGATAACAAAATCCAGTTGGACCTGTGCGCCTTTTGCGCCATGTGTAGATTTGTTATACATCCACTGTTGTAGGGCTGTAATTGCAGATTGATCAAATACACCGGTTGGGGATGACTTAATCACGCTGACGTTAGATACCATTCCCGCTTTGCTAATATCAAACTCAAGTTGAACATAACCATTTTGGTTCGCTCTAGCAGCTTCTATAGGATATTTAGGCTCGACGCGGGTTAGCGGACGGATATCTTGTCCATGTTTTTTAGCAGATTGTTTTGTTGAATTTTGATGATCGCCTGCCTGCACTTGTTGATTCAGCAGTAACCCCGTAAAGCCTAAACCAAGGGTGAGACCAATAATGGCTAAGGTGCTTTTTCCATGTTGTTTTTTCATCTCTAAGATCCTCTCTTTTAGTATGTGTTTATTTCCGTAGTGGGTGTGAAGCATACCGATACTGGCTTGCTGAGAGTAAGTCAGCAGAGCTCGGCTGTAGGCTATTTTTTCATCGGTATTCATTGATGCAGTGATCTGTGCGTCGCAAGCCAATTCCTGATCGTCTCGAAAGCGACGGTAAGCGATCCAGCAAATAGGGTTAAACCAAAAAATACTGAGTATGGCGTAAGCGATAATATTGATCGCAATATCGCCTCTGTGATGGTGATACTGCTCATGCTCAATGACGGCGCTTTGTTGCTTGGAGCTAAGTTGTTCAAATCCGCTGGGGACAACAATCTTAGGGCGGTGCAGCCCTACCAGCATTGGTGAGTGAATACGTGGATGTTGTATTACTGGGAGCTGAGCATTTAAGGCCGCAAATGGCGTGCTGTGTTCAATAATGTGTGTGAGTTTTCTGGCTTGTAAACCAATGGCAAATAACATCACTATTAGACCAATACACCAGATGATTAGCAGGTTAGGCGTTGATAGAAAAAACGCCGTATTGGCTAATGTGTTATCTGCCAGTACTCGGTAGTGCTCAATCTGTACGATACGAGAACTTGATAATAAATTAGGCACCAAATGGATGAGGACGGAGCCTAATAACAACATCGGAATTGCCATCCACAGTGCATAGGTGTGGTGAGCACCGAGCAGCCTTAGTACTGGCTTGTGACTCAGAAGAAAAAGAGTCGCAATTAAGCTAACGAGTAAGGTTTGTTCCATTAACCAGCTAAACATTATCGTTTCTCCTCTTCCCAGTTATCGATAAGTTGCTTTAGTTCTGCAATGTCATCTGAACTCAGCTTATTCTCTTTGGCAAAGCCTGCTACCAAAGGCGTGAGCTTGCCTGAAAAGACTCTCTCGATGAAAGATTGGCTCTCTTTTAGTTGATATTCACTTTGTTCGATAAGTGGGTAATAGCGATAAGAACGCCCTTGCTTCTCAAACCCAATGGCCTCTTTTTTAACTAAACGATTGAGTAAGGTTTTGACCGTTTTTTCATGCCATTGGTTGCTTATGGCAAGCTGCTCAACCACTTCAGATGAGCCCAAAGGAGACGAACGCCAAAGAAGATTAAGCACTGCTAGCTCGGAATTACTGATCTCTTTCATATCACTTCCTCAAACATGTTTACATTATCCTAAGATTACAGTTGTAATCCTTTGTTTGTAAGATTACAGATGTAATCCTATTTTTCAAGTATTTTATTTAACATATATCCAAAAGTTGTAACTAACTGCTTTATCTCGGCTTTATGCTCAGGGTAAAATACGTTTAAACCAACCTAAACAAGGATGCATAGGTATATGTTTCGCTATCGTGTTAAATCAAGTCACACACCGTTGTTTATTAGCATGATATTAGTGAGTTCCATTGTTCTCCCTTCAGCTGTTGCAGGAAGCAATGCGGCCTCGGGGTCAACGCCTTCCCTTGTTCATCATCATGAACTGTCTATTTTCGATCAGAAGCTTAGCTTTACACTCCCTAAGAATTGGAAAATGGCGTTTTCTGAAAATGAAAATGACATGTACGCGGCTGAATTCACGCCGATGTCGGATGAACTTAGAGACTGGTCTTCGATGTTTTGTGTTCAGGGATTTAAGGGATTAGCTGATAGCTTTGAACCGGAAGAGTTCCTCGACTCGATTGCAGAGAGTTACCAGGAAAACTGCCGAGGAGAGGTTATCTATCAGAAGTTGGGTGAAAGTGAGGTGGACGGGCATACTGGTTATGGCGCGATTATTGGCTGTTCACTTATGCCAAATACCCATAAATCAACTCCGTTTAATACTGGCCCTTATTCATCAGAGCCTAGAGGCGAAATTGGCCACTACACTGCGATATCCGGTGATGAAGACATGTACCTGCTGCATCAATCTATGCGGGGTGAGGTCTTTAATGTGGATACTCCACCGCTAGAATCCAGTAACTACCGCGAGTTTATGGCAACAATAGCTCCGTATGGATTGAGTCAGTAATGGGTATGTGGAGGCAGAAAGCTTGCCTCTCTAACATCTTGTAAAGCGTTAACTTTCGATGTTTGGTTAAGATATTGTCAATCAAAAGTTAGACTTTTATCCATGTAGACGTCTATAATGCCGCGCTCGCATTTCTGCATCAGCAGGTGGTGGGCGTATAGTAATACATTTTTAGTCAATCTTTTGTGGTGCCTGAATCTGCTCCTTGGACTTAATGATAAAGTCGATATTTTTATGGGAGAGAGAAGGATAATCGGGAAGCCTGTGAAAATCTGGCACTGCCCCCGCAACGGTGAAAGGTGAAAGTTAGCCGCGTTTATCTGTGAAAAGAAGCGCAATAACCCCTAACTTGCGCAGATGACCTCTAGGGTTACCTCTGCATAGCCTAAGTCCGGAGACCGGCCCATTAGATGATTTTGAGATTTCGGCGGGCAGATCTCGAGATGCGATAGAGCGCTTAATATATTTGGGCTGAACTCATTTTTGTCGTGACATTTTTGCCCCGTTTTCCTTTCAGGAGTTAAAGGTAAAATGGGTACATTCTTAAATAACAAATCAAATAAAACGTCAATTAAATTATCAAAAGTAGCAGTGCTTGTTGGCAGTGCTCTAAGCCTACCGTTTGCATCCGTGGTCTCGGCTGCTGACACTAAAGAGTCTCAATCATTAAACAGTGTCGATGAAGTGATCACTGTGATTGGCCGTAGTGAAAATACCCCTCTTAATATTGCCGCGAATGTGAATGTGATTGATGCTGCGCAAATAGAGATGAGCGGGGCTGTAAACTTGACCGAAGTGCTTCGTGGTCAAAGTGGCATTCAGATCTCTGATTCAAATTCTGGAGCTGTGTTTTCTCTGCGCGGGTTTAGTTCAGATCAAGCGGCTAATAACACACTGATTTTGATTGACGGACGTCGTTTGAATAATATGGATATTGCCGCGCCTAGCATCAATGCCATTCCACTTAATCAAATCGAACGTGTGGAGATCATGTCTGGCAGCGCGGGTGTGCTTTATGGCGATCAAGCAGTGGGTGGTGTGATTAACATTATAACCAAAGCACCTGATGCGACCGGTGGCAGCATTCAACTTTCTGGTGGCAGCTTCGATACCTATGAAGGAAGAGGAGACGTCTCTGGTGCCATTAATGACGCTTGGCGTTACTATGCGGCAGCGAGTTATAACCAAGGTGATAATTATCGTGAGCATAATGCTAATGAAACCAGCTCAGTGCTTGGTCGACTAGAATATCAAACTAGTAAAAATAACTTCTTTGTTGAAACAAGTTATTACGACAACGAGAGAGAACTTGCTGGTTCGCTTACAAAAGAGGAGTTTGAAAATAATCCTCGTCAAGCAAGCAAGTTATACCCAGATGATAAGCAACATGAAATGACCACGGCTGTGAGAATGGGTTACCGTACTCAGCTAAATTCACAATGGTTACTATCAGCGGATATGAATTACTCCGATACTGACGTTAATTCTGTCAGCTATGGAAGTGCAGGTAAAATTAAACGTTCTTTGTTTGAGTTTAATCCAAAAGCCATCGCTAAATACGCAACCGATAATGGTGACGTTAATATCATTTTCGGCGCAGACATTAGTAAAGGCGATGCAGATTATGCACTGAGTTATATCAACCGAGATAACACTCAGACGTTAGCTAGCGTGTATCTGCAGGCTGATGTGCCGCTCACTTCAACATTGAGCTATGTTGTTGGTGGCCGCTATAGTGATATTAAAGACGAGCTGACTGATGCGAACAAATACCCGAATGGTATTGAGCTCAATAACGATGCTACCGCCTTTGAACTGGGTGTTAATTATCGCCCAAGCCAAGCTAATAGATTCTATATTCGTGCTGACGATAACTTCCGTTTTGCTAAGGTCGATGAGCAAGCATTTACCCCCTATGATGTGATTGGTCTCAAACCACAAACAGGTCGCTCCTATGAAGCAGGTTGGGACTGGACACCAAAATCTCACTCATTACGTTTGAGTGCCTACCGTTTAGATCTTGAAGATGAAATATTCTACGACTCTAATGCCAAGCCTCCTGTTGAAGGTAGCTGGCCTGGCGCTAACGTTAATGCTGACTCTTCACGTCGTTATGGAGCGAGTCTAGATTGGGATTGGCAAGTGACTCAATCAGCCCAACTTGGTCTTGAGTATAACTATATCGATGCCAAATATACTGAGGGTGCTAACGAGGGTAAATACCTCGCTTGGGTTGCTCAAAATACCGGTAGTGGTTATGTCAGTGTTGATTTAACTCAAGATTGGCAGGTGTTTGCAGAGGTTGTTTATACGGGGTCTCGTTATGAAGGTGGTGATGCGAGTAACGCGAGTCCAAAGATAGAAGCTTACTGGTTATCGAATCTAGCCGTTAATTATACCCATGATAATTGGCTTGCCAGTATTCGTGTCGACAATCTGCTTGATGAGCAATATGCCAGTGCTGTTTACTACGGTGGATATTACTCGGGTACTGGGCGTGCGGTACGTCTAACAGCAAGTTATCGATTCTAAGATGACTTTTTGCTGCGCGTGATCGCCTTATTAGAGGGATGAAAATACCTTTCTCGATGTAGGTTGTGACAGTTTGAAAATGCCAGACCTTAGAGTCTGGCTTTTTTATGTGCTAAATTTAGTTTTCTTTGCTCGATCTTGAGCTGACAAGGTTTACAGAGAATATGGAGAAAGAGTCAGAATGACAAAAAGATGGCTGGGGTTGCTGTGTATTGCCTGTTTGTTTTTACAAGGCTGTTCAGGCCCTAAGCTTGAGCCGCTTTCAGCCAATGGGGACATTTTGGCTTTTGGTGACAGTCTGACTTATGGAAAGGGCGCCAATGACGGCGGTGATTACCCAGCGGTTTTGTCAGAGTTGACGGGACTGAGCGTCATTAATGCTGGCGTTTCTGGTGAAACCACCACTCAAGGTTTAGCAAGATTACGTGGCTTGCTTGAACAGTCATCGCCGCAATTGCTTATTTTACTCGAAGGCGGCAATGATTTTTTACGTAATACAGATCCTGATATTACTGAAGCTAATTTAGCGAAGATGATAGAAATGGCAAAGGCTCATTCTATCCCCGTCATATTAATTGCTGTGCCGCAAAAGAGTCTCTTTTTGACGGATGCAAACCTGTATTCTGCGTTAGCCGAAAACTATGATCTAATACTGATTGAAGATACATTGGCTGATCTCTTAAAAAGCCCAGCAATGAAATCTGATACAGTTCACCTAAATCAGGCGGGTTATCGTGCGTTGGCTGAAGCGATTCATTTAAGCTTGCTTGAAGCGGGCGCTTTATACTGATTTGCTATTAAACATCCACTGTTAAACCAAGGTTTGGATATTTATTTGAGGTTAAGGATGACTTAGCCATCGTATAAATTAACCTTAATTGTGGGAATTAAGCGTGGGTGAGTTGACTCTAGGGCAAATTAAAGTAGAAAAAGAGGTAAAGTCACTAATTACGAGAAATGAACTTGACCCTGATAGGCTTTTTATGGGTAAATTCATTAATAAGAGTTAGCGTCTTGAATAATATTAAATTAGGTTATATTGCCCATGACAGATCTTGAGCATCAAGTATTCACTCAAGTACGTGCGATCATCAGTAACGAAGAGCAAGTGATTGGTCGTCGTGGTATTTTAATACCACTTAAAAAAGCCATTATTGCAGATGGTGACATTCGAAATGTCATTGATATCGTATCATCGGATCCCGCATTGGCAGCTCACATGTTGTGGCGCAGTAATTCGGCGGCGAATGCTGATGCCAGTGGAACTAAAAATCGTTCTTTGAAGGATGCATTGATCCGACTTGGTCAAGTTAATATCTACCGCTATGCATTCACTTTTTATCTTAAGGAACGTCTTGATGAACTGCCTCAACCTTATAAGAAGTTAGTGCAGGGTTATTGGGCGTTAACCGAAAGTATCGCGAGTAATGCGGTTGATAGCCTGCATCAAATGCATGAGATTGATATCAATCCAGATGAGGTGCAAACCTTAGCTCTGTTTAGTGTATTTGGTGAAATCATTGCATTAACGGCTTTCGCTTATTTAAATGCAGAGTCTGAAGAATCATTCCCACTGAGCATTATCAAGTCACTTATCGATAATCAGAAACAGACATTGACCATAGAAGCATTTGATTCACTGGGGCTAGATGAAGAGTTACAAGAGGAGTTTATGATTGCGCATAACTTGCGTCAAACCATCAACCCTAACTCACCAGGATTAGTGCTTAGACGTGTATTGTCCATGAGAAATCAGTTACTTAATCCGTTATAAATACAGTAGAGTGCCGAGTTGTAAGTAATAAGAGTTTATTTGTAACTCGGCACTTTTTAGCCCTATCAGCTCGATATCGCGATTGAATTGACTGTTATTTAATTCAATTTATGCTGCTTTGCTAATCCCTCTTTTGCCACCAAGGTTAACCATTGTTGCGCCACTCGTGCGCTTGTACTGTCTTTGCGATAAGCGCCGAAAAGAGGGCGTTTAAGCCCTTCTGGACCTAATTTTATCGAGGTCAAATTCAATCCAAAAGATTCACTGATTGACCAAGTTGGTAATGCGGCGACGCCATCTTTACAGGCGATACGTTGCAGTAGCATCATGGTGAGATCACAGCTTAATTGCTCGCCCGCTTTGACTCCTGCTGGCTCCATAAAATGTCGATAAAGATCTAAGCGCTCTAGGGGGACTGGGTAGCTGATGATGGGCATTCTTTCGAGCTGTTGAGGGGTAACATGGGTCAGACTGGCTAATGGGTGATCATTGGCAATCACGAGTTTAACTTCAAAATCAAACAAGTGTTGATAGGCAATAGCTTGTCCCGGAACAGGGTCTGAGGTTAGCACTACATCAAGATCCCCCATCTCAAGCGCATTAAGTGAGTCGAAAAGATGACGACTTGAAAGATCTAAACTCACTTGTGGAGAGGATGTTCTGAATTGCTCCATCACAGGCATTAGCCAGCGAAAACAGCTATGACATTCAATACCCACTCTAAGCTGACTTCCCTCCTGATTGAGTCCCTGTTTTAGATCATATTCGGTTTCTATTATCTTAGGTAAAATCTCCTCTGCCAAATTGAGTAATCTGACCCCCTCTTGGGTAAAAGAGAGAGGTTTGCTCTTTCTGATAAAGATAGAAGAGTTAATTCTGGTTTCCAATTCTTTGATCTGATGAGAGAGGGCGGACTGAGTCACGAAACGTTTTTTAGCCGCACCCGCCAAACTACCACTCTCCTTTAGGGCTACTAATGTTCGTAAGTGTCTAATCTCAATCATAATATACTTTACCCATAGTGACATGAATCATATTCATGTTGTGCTTGAAATCAATTCCCTTGTCTCAGGACAGACTATCACAATAAACTTCTAGACGTCCAGACGCCTAGGTGGTTAATTGATGATATCTGAGCTTAAGATCTATAAGCACTCAATCGACACCTTGACGCGTTAACCCTGAATTCTGATTATGATAAATCAAAAGGTATACAATATGCAAAATGTCGAGATAGCAAGTTTAGGATTTCCCCGTATTGGTCGTCAGCGAGAGTTGAAATTTGCTCAGGAGAAATACTGGCGAGGTGAGCTAACTCAAGCTGAGTTAGCTTTAGTGGCTAAAGAGCTGCGAAGCACACATTGGAAGTGGCAGGCTGAAGCGGGTGTTAATTTACTGCCTGTCGGAGATTTTGCCTATTATGATCAGGTTCTTACCCTCAGTGCTACGCTAAATGCTATTCCTGAACGTCATCGCGATGAAAGCGAGAGCCAGTCGGGAAAGATAAGCCTAGACACCCTGTTTCGAGTTGCACGTGGACGTGCCCCAACAGGGAAAGATGCTCCCGCTGGTGAGATGACTAAATACTTCAACACCAATTATCACTACATCGTGCCTGAATTGACGGCCGACCAAGAGTTTAGCGTGGCCTTTGAGCAGTTCTTTGATGAAGTGGAAGAGGCAAAAGCATTTGGGTATAAAGCCAAGCCTGTACTGTTAGGGCCTGTTTCTTACTTATTTTTGTCTAAGGCGGTTGGCAGTGATTTTGATAAGCTTTCTCTATTGCCTAAGCTGATTAAAACCTATGCAGACATCTTGGTGCGTTTTAGTGCACAAGGGGTTGAGTGGGTTCAACTTGAAGAGCCTATTCTAGCTCTGGAGCTAGAGGCTGATTGGCAAGCTGCGATAGCATCAACCTATGAAGCACTGAACGACACGTCGGTAAACATTTTGCTTGCGAGTTACTATGGCACGGTTGCACATCATCAGGCATTAATCTCTTCTCTGCCTGTTGCTGGTTTGCATTTGGATTTGGTGACGGCACCTAAACAACTCGCGGTATTTGCAGCAAATCTGCAAGCTGAGCAAGTGATCTCTTTAGGGGTTATTAATGGTCGTAACGTGTGGGCCGCAGATATTGACGTCATTGCCGAGCGTATCCGCCCCTTGGTCAATGATCTTCCTGGACGTGTTTGGATTGCACCTTCTTGCTCATTACTGCATAGCCCAGTGGATCTTGATGTTGAAACCGAGCTGGCTCCTGCGTTAAAGCAACAATTGTCATTTGCTAAGCAAAAACTCACTGAGTTAGCTCAGTTACAAACCTTGCTTAGTCCGCCAGAAAATTGTAGCAACAGAGCTGAAGTCGATGCCATTTTAGCGACGTGTGTTGCAAGGCGAGAAGCCCGTGAAGCCGCGGCTGATAAGCAAGTTATAGATCGCGTTGCAGCGCTCAATAGCGATGACTATGAACGTGAAACTGAGTTTGCTCATCGTCAGACAATTCAACAGCAGAAGTTCAAGTTACCTCTATTGCCTACCACCACGATAGGCTCTTTCCCACAAACACCGGCTATTCGCGGCTTGCGCAGTCGCTGGCGTAAAGGCGAGATCACTGAAACATTTTATAATGACCAACTGCAACAAGTGACGAAAGACACGGTTGAACGTCAGCTTAAGTTAGGTTTAGATGTTCTGGTTCATGGTGAAGCTGAGCGTAATGACATGGTTGAGTACTTTGGTGAGCAGTTAGAAGGTGTGGGGTTCACTCAGTTTGGCTGGGTACAAAGCTACGGTTCGCGCTGTGTAAAACCGCCACTTATCTACGGTGATGTATCTCGACCTAAAGCCATGACTGTTGAATGGGCTGAGTATGCTCAAAGTCTGACGGATAAGCCAGTAAAAGGGATGTTAACTGGTCCTGTGACTATTTTGCATTGGTCTTTTGCCCGTGAAGATATCAGCCGCGAGCAGATAGCCACACAAATAGGCTTAGCGATTCGAGATGAGGTGGTCGATCTTCAAAATGCAGGAATTGGGATTATTCAGATCGATGAGCCTGCTTTCCGTGAAGGCCTACCGTTGAAAAAATCGGATTGGGAACACTACTTAAACTGGGCTGTTGATGCGTTCAAGCTCAGCGCGGCAGGTGTTACCAATGAGACGCAAATTCACACGCATATGTGTTATAGCGAGTTCAATGAAACCATCGCTGCGATTGCGGCCATGGACGCAGATGTGATCACCATTGAAACGTCGCGATCTCGAATGGAGCTGTTAACGGCATTCGAAGACTTTGAATACCCAAATGAGATCGGTCCCGGCGTATACGACATTCACACACCAAACACGCCGACAGTGGATGAGATGGTGACATTAATCGAAAAGGCTGCACGTAAAATTCCGGTGCGCCAACTTTGGGTCAATCCAGATTGTGGACTTAAAACTCGTACCTGGGATGAAGTTGAACCCGCTCTGAAAAATCTAGTTCAAGCAACCAAAGTGCTCAGAAGAAGATTGGGTTAAGTTAATGATGCTGATTGGTATTTTATCACTTTAATGACTTGATGATTAATAGGGTCCTCAGCTTCAATTGAAGCTGAGGACCCTATTGTTTAAACACTTGTGACTCGCATTTATATTGAACCGACTCCCGCATAATTGACACCAGAAAGATGTGCCATCTCCCTGTGCCAGGTGGCCAAGTCGTCTCTGTTAAAGTCGTTCAAGCTATGATGACCACAGGCGCGTGCCATCACTTGCATCAACTCGACCGACGCATTGAAGAAATTGGCTAGTTGTTGGGATGATTTTTCAACATTGAGTCGCTGACGTAGGTCTGCTTTTTGGGTAGCAATCCCCGCGGGACAATTATTGGTGTTACACATGCGAGCAGCAACGCAACCAATCGACTGCATCGCGCTGTTAGAGATAGCGACGCCATCGGCGCCCAGTGCCATGGCTTTGACAAAATCCATGGGGACGCGAAGTCCACCAGTGACGATTAACGTCACCCGTCCACTTGCTCCTTGCTCATCTAAATAGCGTCGTGCTCGTGCCAAAGCCGGAATGGTGGGTACGCTGATGTGATCGCGGAACATCTCGGGGGCTGCACCTGTGCCGCCACCGCGTCCATCGAGAATGATGTAATCGGCTGTTGCATCTAAGGCAAATTGAATGTCTTGCTCAATATGATTAGCACTGAGTTTAAAGCCGATAGGCACACCACCGCTGATTTCACGCACGCGATCGGCGAAGCGTTTAAAATCGGCACTGGAACTTAAGTTGGTGAAGGTCGGTGGTGAAATTGCTGACAGACCTTCTGGTATACCACGTACTTGGGATATTTTGCCCTGATTTTTAATGCCAGGAAGATGGCCTCCTGTGCCGGTTTTTGCCCCTTGACCGCCTTTAAAATGGAAGGCTTGTATGGTGCTCATCAACTCCTCTTTATAGCCAAACTGAGCACTGGCAAGTTCATAGAAATAGCGGGAGTTAGCAGCTTGTTCCTCTGGAAGCATGCCACCTTCACCTGAGCATATTCCGGTGCCTGCAAGCTCCGCTCCAATGGACAGCGCGTTTTTTGCCTCTTCTGAAAGCGCACCGAAACTCATGTCGGAGACAAACAGGGGGATTTTTAATTTTAGTGGCTTGCGAGCTTCTGGCCCTATGATGAGTTCGGTTGAAACCGCCTGATCCTCAAGCAAAGGCTTAGTCGCCATCTGAGCGGTCATTATCTGCAGATCATCCCAATGAGGAAGCAAGTGTCTAGGTACTCCCATGGAAGTCATCGGGCCGTGATGGCCGAGTTTAGACAGCCCATCTCGAGCGAGCTGATGGATAAACTCGACGGTGGGCTCCTCAATTGTTGCCTTTGCAGCGGGGGAAGCGTTATTGCTTGCGACATTAATTATTCCCGGCCCCTCACTGCCTATCTGGCTTGCGGTGAACTGTTTATGACTGCCATCGCAGAAGGGGGCGTTGGCGGTGTGCTTACAAGCGCACAGAAACGTATCACCATCTTGCTCAGCGGTAAAGGCTTTAGGTTTAAATGATGTGCCTGCATGGGAACCATCGCAAAATGGCTGACTTTGAGATTTTCCACAGGCGCAGAAATAGTATTCTTGACCCTTAGTAAGTTCGACTTTTGTAGGTTTATTGTCTGCAATAATAGGCTTGCTCATACCTGTTCCTTAATTGTCGTTTTATTATTTTGGCGTTCAATTTCTAAATTAGGGCAAGTGTGAAAAATGTGCAATCGATGATTGTTTATTCTATAGAGTGACTTCGGCGATAAATATTTCAATTTTGATGAACTATTTCTGCAATTATCCGGTCTTATTTGGCAAGAGTCGTTAGAATGCGATTGAAATTAACTAATAGAGAGTTTGAACACTGAAGATGTTTGCCAGACAACCAGGAAAAGCAAGAAGTTGGACGGTACTCGTGTTTACCGTATTGACACTTTTTTGCCTAACGCAAAACATCAGTGAGTTAGATGGCTTTGAATTTAAAAGCTGTGAATTATCAGAAAAGTCGATGCGTCTGTGTATCGACATAGAAAGCCCTGTTGTACCGCTAACCTTGCTCTTTGTCTTAACGTTAATCTGTGTTTTGACCCGATCCTCTTACCTCCTTCCAGTGTCACGTCAACAGTCCAAAATTCGGCGAATACATCTACGGTTTTGCCGCTTTCAGGAATAAATGCTGACTCCTCTTTATTAATTTAAAAAGTCTTTGATTTACTCATTTATTACTGTTCAATAGGTGAGGCCATTTTGCGTATTAATATTCATCTTGTTCAAGGTGGATGTATGATATTTATTCTCTTGTTTTCAATAGTATAAATGTTGGAGAAAGCATTGAAACATTTAAAAATAATAGTTGGGTTTTGGTTAATCCTGCTGTCCAGCTCTGTATTCGCCCAAACAACGGGTTGGATAGAAAATCCGAATCACCCACCGGTTAAGACCCGGCTTATGCTGACAGGGGAGCTTGATCCTGTCACAAAAACCTTGCCTGCCGTGCTGGAAGTGAAGCTTGATGGTGATTGGAAAACCTATTGGCGTACGCCTGGTGAGGGCGGTATTGCTCCCAGCATAAAGTGGGACAAGTCGACTAATTTAAATCACGTTGAATGGTCCTGGCCAGCGCCTGACAAGTTTTCACTATTAGGCATGCAAACCTTTGGTTACCAAGGTGAGGTGATGTTTCCCTTATTGCTGACCTTAGATGACCTGTCGGCTAACACCCAGTTGCATGGCAAGTTCACCTTATCTTCTTGTACTACCATCTGTGTGCTTACGGATTATGAGATTAACCTCGATTTTACTCCGAATGATCTCAAAGCGGACAGTGACGCGATGTTTGCCTATAACAAGGCGGTATCGAAGGTGCCACAGAAATTAACTCAAGCGCAGTCTGCTGACAGTATTGGGTTAGGTTGGGATAGTGCAAAGTCGCAACTTGAAGTGGTTTTGGATGAAAAACAATGGCAAAGACCGGAGATAATTATCGATGGTGAGCCCGATACTGTCTTTAAGTTAGTCGGTACTCACAAGGTTGAAAAGGAAGACGGTACACAGCAGCTAGTTGCTATTTTTGATGGCGAAAGCTGGCTGGGTGAGCCTGAGTTACTGGATAAAAACTTAAACATTACTGTGGTTGATAGCAATCATGCCATTGAATATTTATCACCTGTAAACGCGACTCAAATTATCGATTCAGGCAACTCTCTATTGACCATTTTATTGTTTGCGTTACTGGGGGGACTCATTCTGAACGTGATGCCTTGTGTATTGCCTGTGTTAGGAATGAAGTTGAGTTCAGTGGTTGCGGCGCCTGATCTACAAAAGAATCAGATCCGTCAGCAATTTCTAGCCTCAGCACTGGGGATTTTGGTCTCTTTCTGGTTGCTCGCAGGCTTTATCTTAGTGTTAAAGCTGACGGGGCAAGCTATTGGTTGGGGCGTGCAGTTCCAAAACCCTTGGTTTATTGGCTTTATGGCGCTAGTTACCTCTGTATTTGCACTGAACATGTTAGGTGCTTTTGAGATTAATCTGCCGTCTAGTTTTCAGACCAAACTGGCAACCACTGGAGGCAACAATAACCGTGGTCACTTCTTACAAGGCATGTTTGCAACTTTACTTGCTACGCCTTGCAGTGCGCCATTTTTAGGTACGGCAGTGGCGTTCGCATTGGGTGCCGATACCCTAAGCTTATTGGTGATATTTACTGCCTTAGCCCTTGGAATGGCAATGCCCTGGTTAGTGGTTGCGGCTTTTCCTCAGGTGGCGGGTTACTTCCCCAAACCTGGACGCTGGATGAGTGTGGTTAAAGTTGTTTTCTCTGTCCTGTTGTTGATCACCAGTTTGTGGCTGATTAGCCTATTGAGCAGCTTTATCGCGGTGAGTTATCTATTTGCTGCCGCCGCAGTTCTGTTGATTACCTTCTTCGTTTTTATGGGTAAAACTCTAGGTGTTGCTGCTGTCATTGCTACGTTTAGCATCACGCTGATGTTGGCCGCAGTGAGCGCATTTATGACTTCTGATCAGTGGGCTAAAACCTTACCGACAGATCTGCAGTGGACGCCATTGAGTGAAGCCTTGATTAATGAGCAAGTTGCACAAGGGAAAACCGTATTTGTTGATGTGACTGCAGATTGGTGCATTACCTGTAAGGCCAACAAGGTTGGGGTGATATTGCAGGATCCCGTCTATAGCGTCCTTAAACAGGACAATATGGTGTTAATGATTGGGGATTGGACCACGCCCTCTGAGCACATTACCGACTACTTGCAGAGCCATAATCGTTTTGGGGTGCCCTTTAACGTGGTTTACGGTCCCAATGCGCCAAATGGCATTGAGCTTCCCGTTATTTTATCGACTAAAGATGTGCTAGCAGCCATAGAGCGTGCATCAGCTAAATAGCGGATGAGTCAGTTCTAATCGATATTTTAAATGCCTGCTATTAGTGCGATTGTTATTAAACAGTCACTAAGCACTAAGCATTGCATTCGGCAGGCAAAATAGAACAAGGCTGTGATTTGTTATCAAGTGCAATTACAGTCACAAATTTGGAGTTATTATGACGTTATTTTCAAATGTAAAAGCAGGTTCAAAGGCCAAGTCGTCGTGTAAAAAGGTGTCTTGGGTAAATCGTATTTTTCAATCTCGTAAGATACAGATGTTGGCTGTCTCAGGACTAACAGCATCGATATTATTGATCTCATCTCAGTTACCTTTTATCCCATCGGCACAAGCTGGGGTGACGAGTTTGAATGCTGAGCAACAACAAGATGTTCGAGCCATCATTAAAGATGCCTTGATTAACGATCCTGATCTACTCAAAGAAGCCATTATTGCTTTGCAAGCTCGTGAGCAACAAGGTGCTGACTCCGCAAGACAAAGCTCTTTAGACGTCAATCATACTGCCATGTATGAAACTAAGAGTGATCCGTGGAAAGGGGCTGAAAATCCTGAAGTCACTATGGTGTATTTTACCGACTTTAACTGCCCATATTGCAAGAAGATTGAACCGTCTCTCAATAAGCTTATCGAGGAATTCCCACAACTTAAAATCATTATCAAGATGGTGCCGCTTCAAGGGGAAAGCTCAAAGATGGCGGTTGAGTTAGCGCAAACGGTCTGGCTCAATGAACCAGAGAAGTACATCAAATTGAAGGATATGTTGATGTCGAGCCCACGTCGGCTGGATGCTGAGTCGATTGCTCAAGTGGCCAAATTGACCGGTACTGAGCAGTGGTTGGGAAAGACTGATGCTGGGGTCGATGAAATGGTGCATAACAATATTAAGTTGATGAGAAACTTAGGTATTGGTGGTACTCCAAGCATGATTTTTGGCGACAAAATCATTCCAGGTTTAGTGTCTTATGATGTATTAAAAGAGCAACTTGAAGAGATGATAGAGGCCAAAGGCTAATGAGTCGTATCGATAATGAAAAGCCGGCTCAGCAAGATAACGAGGCTATTACCCCTTTAAAGCGTGCGCTTGGCAGGCTTAAACAGATAGCGCTGTTTATGCTGTTTGCGATTGTCGTGACTGGCGCCATGGATATCTGGCGTGGTAAAGATATTCCTAGAGATAATTTGCCAGATCTCAAAGGCATCACATTGTCAGGAACGGATATTGATATCGAACAGCTTAGCCAAGATCAGGCTGTATTAGTCTACTTTTGGGGGAGTTGGTGTCCTGTCTGTAACTTTGTGAGTCCAGCGGTGGATACCATGGCAAGTATGTATCCAGTGGTCACAGTGGCAATGAATTCAGGCCCCGATGATAAGATGACAAAGTATCTTGCCCATAAAGGCTACGAGTTTGAAACCATCAACGACAGTGATAATGAGGTTGCTCGAGACTGGTCAGTTCAACTCACTCCCACCTTGATGGTGTTTAAAGATGGTGAGTTGAAACATTACACAACAGGTTTTACGAGCTTGCCTGGCATGTGGTTGCGCATGTTATTCACTTAGTCGCCTAGGGATGTAGCTTCGATTGACATAAACCAATGAGATGGCCGATACGATTGCGTATCGGCTTTTTTGTGTCTATAAAATTGTTCTAAATCAATAAAGGATACAAAACTGATTTATCTTGAACTGTTTTACTTATGCTTACGGTCTGCTAATACATGTTCTTATTGAAAAATATCGAGGTGGTAGAGGTGGACACAAAGATCCTTAGAGGGAAAATCAGCTTACTTTTGGCATTTCTCGACGAATTACCCGATGACGTTTGATCATGATGCAGAGGTGGCGCATCGCTACGGTGTGGTCGGCACGCCAACGAGTTTTTTGATTGATATCAATGGTGTCATCAGACAGGTCGACGGTATCACGGATACTTTGAGTGCCAATATTGTTGAGTGGAACCAGATATCCCCACAAGTTGCACAAGAGCTTATCACCCATAAAGGGTGCAGCAAGGAAAGTGTATGTTAACCGATAAAGGGTTGAAGTCCGGCTCGAACAAACCAGAGCGAGTCAGTGCATATAGCTGTGGACTCAATAGAAGGGCCTTTTTAAGGCAGACTGGCGCAGGCGCGATGTTATTAGGCTTGCTTGGCGCAAAACCTGGTGTGGTGGTTGCGGCTGATAAGGTGGAAGCTGAAACCGTTAGTAGTGAGGAGGATTTTAGCTTCCATGCGCAAGCCGTCATTGAAGCGGTGCAGATGCAACTATTTCCCGATGATGGTGACGGGCCCTCGGCTAGGGACCTCAATGCGTTTCGTTATCTGACTTGGGCGCTAGAAGATCCCGATAACAAAGCCGATGGTGACAAAGTCTTTATTTTACAGGGCGTGGGTTGGCTTGAGGAGTTGGCAAAATCCACTCAAGGGAGCAGTTTCATTAAGCTAGGTGCTAGTGAGCAAGATGCGGTGCTTAAGCAAATATCAAAAAGCAGCGCGGGTGAAAACTGGCTCTCTTTACTGCTCTATTACTTATTAGAATCCCTGACGTTAGACCCTGTTTATGGTGGTAATACTGATGGCATTGGTTGGCAATGGCTGGAGCACCAACCGGGATTTCCTCGTCCAGTGGAAGGCAAAACCTATTTAGATTTCAGTTCGGTGAACCTTAATGAAAAGTAGCAAACAGTTTGATATCTGCATTGTCGGCAGTGGTGCAGGGGCAGGGCCCATCGCTTATGAGCTTGCAAGAGCTGGATTTAAAGTTGGGGTGTTGGAAAAGGGCAAGTGGTTTAAAGAGGAAGACTTTTTTAAAGATGAGCAGCTAGCTCGCCACAGTGTGTTCCGTTCTCAGTTTAAGGATGAGCGTCATACCCTTGAAGAACCCAATGGTGATGGCAGCTGGTCATCGGATACTACGTCGCAGTTTTGGGGCGGCAATATTGTTGGTGGTGCCACTAACTTTATGAGTGCCTACTTTCATCGTCTCAAGCCACAAGATTTTAGGCTTGTGTCGGAATATGGCGCCATTAAAGGTGCAAACAATGTCGACTGGCCAATTAGCTACGATGAGTTAGAGCCCTATTATGCCAAGGTAGAGCAAGTGGTTGGCGTGTCTGGCAAGGTGGTTAATCATCCACAGCTAGAGCCTCGTTCAACTAAGGACTTTCCGTTCCCGCCGACAGCTGAGCATCCGGTCGCTCAGCGCTTTGATATCGCTTGTAAGAGTTTAAAGCTTCATCCATTGCCGATGGCTCGCGGTATTCTCTCTATTCCTTTTAATGGTCGACTCAGTTGTGAGTATTCGGGTTATTGCGGCAATTACGGTTGTCACTCTGGCGCAAAAGCCAGCTCACGGGCTGCCTTATTAGATTCTGCTGTGAAAACCGGTCATTGTGAGATAGTGACTCAGGCTAAGGTTTATCGTCTCAATACCGATGAGTCAGGAAACATCACCTCGGCAGATTATTTTGACCTAGCCGATGGGGATAGCTCAAAACGTGTCACGGCCAAGCTGTTTGTCGTGGCTTGTTATTCCATCGAGAGTGCACGCTTGCTATTGAGCAGCACTGGAGTCAAACATCCAAATGGGATCGGTAATCGCTATCAACAGGTGGGGAAGAACCTGCATTGTTGCGCAGGGGGAACTGGCCATGGTGTGTTTAAGATGGATAAGCTGAAAGAATTAGAGGCCAAACAACTTAAGGTTCGTGGACCCTTCTTTAATCGTGCTTTGCAAGATTGGTATGAAATAGATGATAGTGCGGTTTCAGGCAAACCAATAAAGGGCGGTACGCTAGATTTTGTGTTCGATCCGCCATCGCCTACCGGAGCAACATCTAGCTTGAAGTGGCAAGGAGATAATCTACTGTGGGGTACTCCATTGAAACAGAAAATCAAATCTCACTTTACCCAATCGAAAGATTTCAAGTTTGAGGTGTTTTGTGACTGGCTCACCAATGATGAATGTTATGTCAGCCTGGATACGCAGGAGAAAGATCGCTGGGGGCAAAATGTCGCCAAAGTCAGAGCGGGTTTTCACCCCCATGATGAGAAGGTGGCACAATATCTGGTGGATCGCGGCGTAGAAGTGATGAAAGCCATGGGCGCCCATAAATCGTGGGGCAATGTATTTACCCAGCCCACCTCGAATTTAGTGGCGGGTGGCTGTCGTTTTGGTGATGATCCTAAAACCTCAGTATTGGACAAGAATTGCCGAGTGCATGATTGCGATAACCTCTATGTGACTGATGGTAGTTTTATGCCTAATGGCGGCTCAGTAACCCCTACATTTACCATCTACGCCAATGCATTTCGTGTTGCTGACAAAATGTTGGAACGGATGAGGGCAGATGTTAGTTTGATTTCGTGAGGCGAGATGTACTGAGTCTTATAGATGATTCATGGCATAAATGGGCGGCTCAGTAACCCCTACATTTACCATCTATGCCAATGTGTTTCGTGTTGCTGACAAAATACTGGTGAGGCTACATCCAGATGTTTAAACCTTTATCTGAAATACTTACCATAAAAAAGCCCGGCTAGAGACCGGGCTGTTTATGCATCAAGTGACTTAATCAGAAATTAGATTATTTAACCTGAACTCGGGATAGAGAGTGTCAGGATAATTTCATATATCAATTTAAATCAGCACTTTAATCACCGCCCTTAATTCTCATATAACAAACAGTCTTGCTTGGTGCCGAGATTATTGTCTATATCAAGGCGGGGTTTTGTACGTAATAGCTGGCTATTACTAGAAAGCTCAACACAGATAGGGGCAATAATAGCGGTACTAGGCGGCACGGCTTATCCCTAGTTCAGGTTACTTATCTTGACTCATTATCCAGTGACTAAGCAGACGGACACCGTGTCCAGTTCCTCCTGTTGGCGTAATCCCCACATCTTTTGCAGCAAGGGCGCTACCAGCGATGTCTAAGTGAGCCCACTTGGTGTCGCCAGTAAACTGTTGTAGAAATACGGCTGCTGTCGTTGCTCCGGGTCCACCGTAACCGGCATTTTTAAGGTCGGCAATGGGACTTTTAAGTAGGTCATCATAAGCTAATGGCAGACGCCAGACTTTCTCATCAACAGCGAGTCCTGATATTGTCAGTTCATTAACTAAAGCGTCATCATCACTGAATAAGCCGGTGTAACGTTTACCAAGAGCACGAACTTTAGAGCCTGTTAAGGTGGCGACATCAATCATCACTTGTGGTTGATAGAACTCACGAGCGTACCAGAGACCGTCGGCCAACACTAAACGGCCTTCGGCATCAGTATTTAGCACTTCGACACTTAAGCCTTCAGCGGTCATGACTACATCGCCTGGTGCAAAAGCAGTTTCAGATACCATATTGGCAGCCATCGCCATCACTGCGACTACATTCACGTCAGCTTTTTGAATCGCCATCGCTTTTACTGTGCCTAATACAGCTGCTGCACCTGCCATATCTGATTTCATGCGTGAGATAGAATCACCCGTTGCTTTGATGTTGTATCCGCCAGAGTCAAAAGTGATCCCTTTGCCGACCAGTGCAATCGGAGCCTCATCATTGCCTTGCCAATGAGCGATGACCAGACGGGCGCCTTCAGCTGAACCTCGACCGACGGCATGCAGTGCGCCCATACCTAACTTTTTAATCTGTTTAGGTTCGAGAACCGTCACTTTCACTCCAAGTTTCTTAAGCTCCTTTGCTGCGGCAGCAAACTGTACTGGTCCCATCTCTGTAGGCACTTCAGAGATGAGATCCCGCGCTAGGAATACGCCTTGCTCAATGGCTGATAGCTGCTGGTAACTGGCAGCGGCCTTGACGGGCTCTGCGACCTTAATGGTATAGTTTTTCTCGGCAGGTTTCTTTTCAGATAGATACTTATCGAACTGATAAGCACGTAAATTGATGCCATGAGCAAGTTCAGATGCAAAGCTGGCATTACTGTTTGAGTCGCTGATCCCGGCGGTTAAAATCTTGATGTCATCAGTTGAACTCTTGCTAAGATATGCGGTCACGGATGCGCCAATGTTATTGATTTGCCCTGCATTCATCGCCTTAGTGTCACCTAAGCCAATGACTACAAGGCGGTTAACCTCAATCCCATTGGGCATTAATATTTCAACGACGTGATTCTTTTCACCGGTAAATGCGTCGATTGCTAAGGCTGCTGAAATCTGTTGATTAGATAATTTATCTAGACGGCTTAACTCGCTTGATCGCTGTTCGCCAGCTTGAAATACAATGAGTGTTTCAGCATCTTGATTCTTGCTGTGTTCCACAAACTTAAAGGTTTCTGCTTGTGCTGAAAAGCCACTGAACAGTGCAATACTGATTGAGGTCGTGAGTGTTGTAGCAAGAAGAGTTTTTTTAGTTAGCATAATATCCTCTAGTTGTAAGATGAGCCTGTTGTAGGAAGTGTGATGGTTAACTCATTTTGACATGTTATGTCGAAAGTACGACATCATACTAAAGTCATCACTGATGAAGCAACCAAGCACAAAATACATTACAAATCATCAACAAACGTTACTCAAATAAGGATTGTTTTATCACGGTTTGAATTAAATGATTTGATAGACGGGGAGCATAAATCGGTCTGTTTTTTCTGAATAACAAAGGCTAATTCAAGCTACATCCTCATTAAAGATGGAATAATTCTTAGTTTTAGATAGTATGAAAAATGAACGTTTAAAGTGTTTGTTAGCTAGAGACTACGTCATTATTAGGAGTGCGCTATGAGTCATACCTATAAAATTATCGAGTTAGTTGGTTCATCACCTCTCAGTTCAGATGATGCTATTAAGGCCGCTATTAATACGGCGGGCCAAACTTTAAAGCATCTTCGCTGGTTTGAAGTTGTGGAAACCCGAGGTCATTTGGAGGCGGGAGTGGTCGCACACTGGCAAGTGACGATTAAAGTTGGTTTCACCTTAGAGGATATTTAGAAGACGGCTGGTATTTATACCAATCAGTATAAGAAGTTGATCTACTCAGAGTCTGACGAATCCCCACAAAAAGAGATGAATAAATAATGAGATAGGTGAAATAGTGAGGAACATTCATGGCATTTGGTGATCAAATTTATCGCCAAACAAAAATTACCACGAGTAAATGCCATGAATGCAAAGCAAGTTTTATCAAAATGCCTCACTCTTGTCACCCCATTAATGCACAAAATTCGTCGACAAAGCTTGTTTTCAGCAATTGAAAGCTCAATGAATGG
>NZ_VKGK01000049.1 GCF_007197645.1 Shewanella hanedai | reverse complement strand
CAGCATCAGAACCGCTAAAACTCGCCTGTAAGGAGTGTTTTTGGCTGCCTACTTCTGCGTTGAATGAACTCATAAGGGAACAACCATTATGTCATCCATTCGCCTTGAATTAGTTTGCCAAGAAACACTCTGAGTAGATCAACTTCTTATACTGATTGGTATAAGCAGTCGTCTCTAAGATAAATACAATCGCTCGTTCATATCTTTCCCCAAGAAGCGCTAAACTGAATCCATCAGTAACTGTCACTATATAAAAGAGTGGCTGAGCTGCCAGTATAGGAATAATTTGAAAAATATGAAATTGGAGAAAGGTGAAATTTAGCCATTAAAAAAGGGACCCGAAGGTCCCTTTTAAAAGTAGATCTAACTAATTACTTAGCTAAAGCTTCTTTTGCTTTTTCTACTAAAGTTGTAAATACAACTTTATCAAAAACAGCGATGTCAGACAGGATCTTACGATCGATTTCAATAGAGGCTTTTTTCAAACCATTAATGAAACGGCTATAAGATAGACCATTTTGACGAGATGCCGCATTGATACGTGCAATCCAAAGTTGACGGAATTGACGTTTCTTCTGACGACGGTCACGGTAAGCATATTGACCAGCTTTAGTTACGGCTTGCTTTGCAACACGGTAAGTACGTGAGCGAGCTCCGTAATAACCTTTGGCTAATTTTAGTACTTTCTTGTGACGAGCACGAGCGGTTACACCACGCTTAACTCTAGGCATTGTTCTTTGCTCCTTTAATTAAGCGTATGGTAGTTGACGTGCAATTGCAGGCATGTCAGCTTTAGATACTAAACATTTAGCACGTAAGTGACGTTTACGCTTAGTGCTCTTCTTGGTCAAAATGTGACGTAAGTGGGCTTGCTTGCGCTTGAAACCATTAGCAGTTTTCTTAAAACGCTTCGCTACACCCTTGTCTGTTTTCATTTTAGGCATTGCTAAAACTCCGCATTGGGACATTAATAAAACGCAAGGCGAGCAGAGACCTAATAAAAGACCCTGCTACTTTATGTTGCCTTACTATTTCTTTTTCGGCGCGAGTACCATCACAGCTTGACGGCCTTCCATTTTAGGGAAGGACTCAACGACTGCTATTTCAGCCAAGTCATCTTTAATACGATTCAAAAGATTCATACCAAGACTTTGATGAGCCATTTCGCGACCACGGAAACGAAGCGTAACTTTCGCTTTGTCGCCGTCATCTAGAAAACGATTCAGGTTGCGTAGTTTTACCTGATAATCGTTTTCATCAGTACCGGGACGGAATTTAATTTCCTTCACCTGTACAATTTTCTGCTTCTTCTTCTGTTCTTTTTGAGATTTTGCTTTATCAAAAAGGAACTTTCCGTAGTCCATTATACGGCAAACCGGCGGCTCAGCGTTAGGACTAATTTCAACTAGATCAACACCAGCTTCATCAGCTAATTCTTGTGCTTCTCTGATTGTCATCAACCCTAGGGGCTCACCATCTAAACCATTTAAACGTACTTCTGAAACGTCTGTGATGAGTTCATTAATTCTGTTCGGGGCCGCCTGGCGCCCTGCTGTTTTTTTGATCTTTATGACCTATTCCTCCAACAAATTGAGACTACGGAGCGAAATTTGCTTATTTATTTTAGCTACAAATTCAGAGATTTGAATTTTGCCTAAATCAATACCATCTCTGGTTCGCACCGCAACTTCCTTATTTTCCATCTCTTGATCACCAACGACCAATAAATAAGGTACACGCCGTAGAGTGTGTTCGCGTATCTTAAAGCCTATCTTCTCATTCCTCAAGTCTTTCGAGGCACGAATTCCGTTTTCTTTTAATATATTTACGATTTCGTCGACATAATCAGACTGTTTGTCAGTAATATTCATTACGACGACTTGTGTAGGTGCTAACCACGTTGGAAATTTACCCGCATACTCTTCAATAAGAATGCCAAGAAAACGCTCTAATGAACCCAAAATAGCACGATGGATCATCACTGGTGTTTGACGACTGTTGTCTTCTGCAACATACGTTGCTCCAAGACGACCTGGTAAAGCATAATCAAGCTGTACCGTGCCACATTGCCATGCACGATCTAGACAGTCATGCAGTGTGAATTCGATTTTAGGACCATAAAAGGCACCTTCGCCTGGTAGGATATCAAAAGCGATATCATTGGCATTAAGCGCTTGTTTAAGGGCTTCTTCGGCTCTGTCCCACATATCATCGTCGCCGATACGTTTTTCTGGACGAGTCGAGAGTTTAACCACGATATCTTTGAAGCCAAAAGTCTCATAAGTATCATAAACCATCTTGATACATGCACTCACCTCTTGTTGCACTTGATCTTCAGTACAGAAGACATGAGCGTCATCCTGAGTGAAGCCACGCACACGCATTAGGCCGTGTAGAGAACCTGATGGCTCATTACGGTGACAGCAACCAAACTCAGCCATACGTAATGGCAGATCGCGGTAAGATTTAAGACCTTGATTGAAGATCTGGACATGACCTGGGCAGTTCATTGGTTTAATCGCATATTCACGATTTTCAGAACTGGTTGTGAACATGGCATCTGAGTACTTGTCCCAGTGACCAGAACGCTCCCAAAGAGCACGATCCATCATCAATGGACCTTTTACCTCTTGATAAGTGTATTGGCCAAGCTTCTGACGAATAAACTTCTCAAGCTCTAGGTACAAGCTCCAACCATCATTATGCCAAAACACCATACCAGGTGCTTCTTCTTGCATATGATAAAGATCAAGTTGCTTGCCAATCTTACGGTGATCTCGCTTCGCTGCTTCTTCTAGACGATTAAGATGAACTTTTAATGCTTTCTTGTCAGCCCAAGCTGTACCATAAACACGTTGTAGCATCTTATTATCAGAGTTACCGCGCCAGTATGCGCCAGCAACACTCATCAACTTAAAGTTTTGGCAAAATCTCATGTTTGGTACATGAGGGCCACGACACATATCAACATACTCTTCATGATGATATAGCGCAGGTTGGTCATCCTGACTGATGTTTTCATCTAGGATAGCCATCTTGTACGTTTCGCCACGGGCTTCAAACGTATCTCGAGCCACTTGCCAGCTGCCTACACGCTTTTCAACGGCATAGTTAGTTTTTGCAAGTTGTACCATGCGCTTTTCAAGCGCATCGATATCTTCCTGGGTCAGCTTGTGCTCTAAATCGATATCATAGTAAAAACCATTATCGATAACTGGACCAATTGCCATTTTTGCTTCAGGCCATAATTGCTTGAATGCATGACCTAGCAAGTGAGCACATGAATGGCGAAGTATCTCAACGCCCTCTTCATCTTTAGCCGTAATGATAGATAACTCTGAATCAGTATCAATGATGTCGCACGCATCTTTCAACTCACCATTTACTCGGCCTGCGATACACGCTTTCGCGAGACCAGGACCGATATCGGCAGCAACATCTAAAGTAGAAACAGGGTTAGCAAACTCTCGTTTGCTTCCATCAGGAAGTGTAATAACAGGCATGAAAAATCCTTATCCAGTGGTGACCCCTACGTAGGGCCACTTGCTAATAAATAATAAAAGAAAACGCACTTATGGGATAAGCCATTACAAGAGTCTTAGTCACCTTAAGCACAAGAGCGTAATTCTACGAGATCACACTAGCCTAATGCAAGCGTCTGTATGTATTTTTGCGCAACAAAGATGCTGGGTTCTGACTGTGCAATGTCATGATTTTACAATTTTATTGTAATGAATACTTCATAACCGTCTCCTATTCTGTAACGAAGACAACATAGGAGGTTAATATGATTAATTTAATACTGCTTACCGGTGCACTCATTCAGATCTCTGCTGATTCTACACAGCAAAAAACAGCGATGAATCAATTTACACCTGAAATAACAACCCAATCAAAGCGCTTAGTCGTTACTCATGATATCGATAGTGGATTATCAATGGAAATACAGGCGAATTTGGAAGCGGAATTTGAACGTATGGTAGTGACAATAGATGAAGAGTTAACACTCAACCTAGATGCTCGTACTTCGGTCAATCTCTACTCAAAGCAAAACTAGCCTCTATCAATAGCAATAGCAATAGCAATAAGTATAAAGAAGCTGGAAATTTGATAAATGGCAAATAGATAGCTTAATCAAATAGCACACAGGGAAATAGATGTGCCTCCATCACTATAATGAACTATGAATGACTTCACTAGCAAAGCTCAATTTAGAAGAGCATAGTGAGAATTCTGCATTTATTTATTTATTATTGTTGGTTGTATTTGGAGGTCGAATGAAGTTTTCTACGCAGACAATTTGCTGCCCACACTGTGGTCATCATCAACATATTGATATAGATGGTACTTCTGGGGATCAAGATTATTATGACGATTGTAGGATATGCTGCAACGCTATCCACTTGCGTATTCATCTAGACGAATCACAGCAAATAATAGAGTTACATATCGACTCAGGTAATTAGCCTACCAGTTGAGATGGCAAATTTTAGGTACAAAAAAACCAGCCTAAGCTGGCTAAGTAACTCTAGTTTTCAATAAATGGTACAACCGAGTGGATTCGAACCACCGACCCCTACCATGTCAAGGTAGTGCTCTAACCAACTGAGCTACGGTTGTATTGTGTCATACTAGAATAAAATTTAATCTTTTACAAAAAGATTGGTACAACCGAGTGGATTCGAACCACCGACCCCTACCATGTCAAGGTAGTGCTCTAACCAACTGAGCTACGGTTGTATTGGTTGCGGGAGCTGGATTTGAACCAACGACCTTCGGGTTATGAGCCCGACGAGCTACCATACTGCTCCATCCCGCGTCCGATAAAACGCTGAAAGTTGTTTTGATTCTACTTACAAAGAATTGGTTGCGGGAGCTGGATTACTCTTTATAAAAACAGGGCAACGACCTTCGCCTTGATTTACATAAAAAGTTGAGTCCGAGTAGCTTTTATACTGCTCCATCCCGCGTCGGATAAAACGCTGAAAGTTGTTTTAATTCTGCTTACAAAGAATTGGTTGCGGGAGCTGGATTTGAACCAACGACCTTCGGGTTATGAGCCCGACGAGCTACCATACTGCTCCATCCCGCGTCCGATAAACGCTGAAAATTATTTTGATTCTATTTACAAAGAATTGGTACAACCGAGTGGATTCGAACCACCGACCCCTACCATGTCAAGGTAGTGCTCTAACCAACTGAGCTACGGTTGTATTGGTTGCGGGAGCTGGATTTGAACCAACGACCTTCGGGTTATGAGCCCGACGAGCTACCATACTGCTCCATCCCGCGTCCTAGTGTCCGTTTGGCTATTGCCTTGGAACGAGCGTCATAATACGGGATACAGTTTTCGTTGCAAGTAAAAAGATGAAGTTTCTGTTTAAGTGCTGCTTTGCTGCCCAACTTGCTCTTTTAAGGCGCATATATGCAAAGAGAAGCTGTATTAGCTCCTCTTTGCGTTCGAAAAACAAGCATTATATTTTAATGATTTGATGTATTCGATATGACTTCTTTTGAAAAACCTCTCTTCTGTATATACCTTAATCTTAATGCAAACAGTAATGCAGCACTTGTAAGCCCTGCTATTAAGCCTATCCAGAAGCCATGGGCGCCCATAGCAGGAACAATCAAATCCGTTCTTGCTAATGTATAACCTAATGCCATACCCACAGCCCAATAAGAAACTAAGGTGATATAAAAGGCGCTCCTTGTATCCTTATATCCTCGAAGCGCTCCAGCAGCAACAACTTGGACGGAATCAGATAACTGATACAAGGCAGCAAGGAACATCAAACTGGCTGCTAATGTCACCACTTCAGGGTTACTATTGTATAAGTGCGCGATCTGATACCTAAATACAACCGTAAATATTGCGGTGATCACCGCTAGCGCAAAAGCAATGGCTAATCCAAGTTTCGTGATCAAGGCTGATATTTCTGGTTTGTCTTGTCCTAAGTAATATCCAACACGTATCGAAACCGCGATACCAATTGACAGTGGTAGCATGAAGACGATGGATGAGAAATTAAGTGCTATCTGATGTCCTGCGACAACAATGGCACCCAATGGAGCAAGTAATAGTGCTATCACCGCAAACAAACTGACTTCGAAAAACAGCGCCATAGCAATGGGTAGACCATGCTTAGTCATATCCCACATGGTACGTAGGTGTGGCTTATGAAAAGCTTTAAAGGGGGCAAGCTCCTTAAACTTTTGATGAAACTGCATATAGATTATCATCGCAATGAGCATCGCCCAGAAAACCAGAGCTGTCGCAAGACCACAACCTGCACCGCCCATCGCAGGCATACCAAGATGACCATAGATAAAGACATAGTTAGCCGGGATGTTAACGGCTAAGCCAACAAAGCCAATCACCATAGTGGGTAAAGTGTAAGATATACCCTCACTGCATCCACGTAAAACCTGATACAAGATAAACGCAGGGACGCCCCATGCAAAGCCTTCAAGATAACCTATGCTCAATCTGGCCATTTCAGGGTCTAATGCCATCATAGAAAAAATTTGTTCTGCAAAAGTGAGGAATACCACCACACCTATACTGCCAATTATGGCAATATAACCAGCTTGAAAAGCGAGAGGTTGGATCGCCTTTTGATCATTTGCACCATGATAGTGTGCAAACATAGGGGTAAAGGCCATTAATAACCCCTGAACAAACAAGAGTGCTGGTAACCATAAGCTGGTACCGATGGCTACTGCAGCCATATCAACTGCACTGACACGACCAGCCATAACAGTATCGATAAAACCCATCATAGTTTGGGTTACTTGAGCAATAAGTACAGGTAGAGCAAGCTGTACTAAGCGTTTGGCCTGAAAGCCGACATGATTCATGGAAATTGCCTTTAATACTAACGAGAGAAAATATGTTTACAGGTATAGTTCAAGCCACGTGCGAAGTGGTTGCGATAAATAAGAAAGATGGCTTAAATACGCTAGAAATCGCTATGGAACCCAGTTTACGTGAAGGGCTCATAACAGGCGCAAGTGTTGCGAACAACGGTGTCTGTTTAACGGTTACACGAATTGACGATAATAGGGTGTTTTTCGATGTAATGGAAGAGACCTTGAGCGTGACAAACCTCTCAAAATTGCAACTTGGTTCTAAGATCAACATCGAGCGGTCTCTCACATTTGGTAGTGAGATCGGCGGACATATTCTATCTGGTCATATCCATACTCAGGCCAAGATTGTCGACATCAGCAATACCAGTACACATTACAATATGCAATTAGAAGTGGAACCAAGATGGATGAACTATATCCTCTATAAAGGCTTTGTGGGGGTTAATGGCTGTAGTTTAACGGTAGGCGCTGTGACCGAAAATAGCTTTATGTTACACCTGATCCCCGAAACGCTAAAATTAACCAATCTGGATCTTGTCAAAATAGGTGAGCAAGTCAACATTGAAATCGACAGTCAAACACAAACTATTGTCGATACTGTTGAACGCGTTCTAGCAAAAAAAGCACTCATTTAGGCTTAATAGATGCAGTAAAAGGCAAACTCCAAAGTTGGAGATTGCCTTTTACTGTTCTCAACTATCTTTTTTTAGACAGTTTCATTTATTAGAATATCGCTTTATTTCAACGTATCTCCAGGCACCCTCACCCAGCCTTCCATCAGTACTCGTGCACTTCGGCTCATCGCAGCTTTAGTCACTTGCCATTGCGCATTCTCAAACTTAGCTTCAGCGCCTACCTTCAACGTCCCAGAAGGGTGACCAAATACAACATGTCCATTTGCAGCGGACTCTCTGTCCACGCCACCAGCAGCAAGATTAACTAAAGTACCGGGTATCGCTGCTGCAGTGCCAATTGCTACTGCGGCGGTGCCCATCATCGCATGATGCAACTTACCCATTGAAAGTGCCCGCACATTCACATCTATGTCTGTACTCAAAATGGCTTTCCCACTTGAGGAGGTATAATCCACAGGCCCACCCACAATGGCGACTTTAGGCGTATGTTGTCTCCCAGCTGCTTCATCGATATGACTAATGAGCCCCATCTTAACTGCACCGTGAGCACGAATAACCTCGAACATCGCCAATGCCTTTGGATCGCCATTTATAGCTTCCTGCAGCTCAGCTCCTGTATAACCCAAGTCGTTCGCGTTAATAAAGATCGTTGGGATCCCAGCGTTGATCATCGTGGTTTTTAATACACCAGCGGCAACGACGTCTGTTGGTACCACTAAGTCATCAACTAAATTACCTGTGGGGAACATTGCCCCCTCTCCATCAGCGGGGTCCATAAACTCAACCAAGACTTCAGCGGCAGGGAAAGTCACGCCGTCAAGTTCAAAATCACCTGTCTCTTGCACTTCACCGTGAGTCACAGGCACGTGCGCGATGATGGTTTTGCTAATATTTGCCTGCCAAATCCGTACCACCGCGATGCCATTTTCAGGTATACGCTCAGGGTTAACTAATCCATTGTTGATGGCAAACGACCCTACCGCAGCCGATAAATTACCGCAATTGCCGCTCCAATCAACAAAAGGCTTGTCGATTGCGACTTGGCCGAACAGATAATCAACATCGTGATCGATTTGAGTACTTTTAGCGATGATCACTGTTTTACTGGTACTGGAGGTCGCCCCTCCCATGCCATCAGTCTGCTTTCCATAGGGATCAGGACTGCCAATCACCCTAAGCAACAATGCATCACGCGCATCACCTGCTATTTGTGCTTGTACCGGCAGATCCTCAAGATTGAAGAACACCCCCTTGCTTGTACCGCCACGCATATAAGTTGCGGGTACTTTTATTTGAGGAGAGAAAAATGGCAGAGTTTTAGCTTCTTGTCCCATGTATACCACCTTTAATAGAGAGTGGCGCATTACAGCGCCACTCTCTATGTTGCTAAATATAGAAATAATGTCAATTAAGCCACAGCAGATGACTCGAGGAAGTCTTGAGCAAAACGTTGTAATATTCCGCCTGCCTCATAAATCGATGCCTCTTCAGCCGTATCTAAACGACACTTCACCGCGACCTCTATTTTCTCACCACTCGTGCGAGTGATAATCACGGTCAACATCCCACCAGGTATTCGATCGCCTATGACATCGTAAGTTTCAGTACCATCGATTTGATAGGTATGACGGTTCTCACCATTAGTGAACTCTAGCGGCAATACGCCCATTCCCACTAAATTGGTACGATGGATACGCTCAAATCCTTCAGCAACAATCACTTCAACACCAGCTAAACGAACACCTTTAGCTGCCCAGTCACGACTTGAACCTTGACCATAATCAGCGCCAGCAATAATGATGAGTGGCTGCTTACGTTCCATATACGTCTCAATCGCTTCCCACATACGTGAAACTTGACCTTCAGGCTCAATGCGCGCCAGTGAACCTTGTTTAACTTCCGTTGTTCCGCCTTTACCAAGGTGAGTCACCATCTCATTAAACAACTTAGGGTTAGCAAACGTTGCGCGCTGAGCAGTTAAATGATCGCCACGGTGAGTGGCATAAGAGTTAAAATCAACCTCTGGCAATCCCATCTTATCCAGATATGCTCCAGCTGCACTGTCGAGCATAATTGCATTAGAAGGAGAAAGGTGATCAGTCGTAATGTTATCGCCTAGTACTGCCAACGGACGCATGCCTTTCATGGTGCGCTCACCCGCTAATGCACCTTCCCAATAAGGAGGACGACGAATGTAGGTACTCTGTGGACGCCATTGATACTGTGGATCCACATCCGCGCCGTATTCTACTTTGATATCAAACATAGGCTCATAGACTTTGCGGAACTGCTCAGGCTTAACACTCGCCGCCACAACTGCATCTATCTCTTCATCTGATGGCCAGAGATCTTTCAGAGTTATCTCATTACCTTGGCTATCTTTTCCTAAGCTGTCTTTCTCAATATCGAAACGAATGGTGCCCGCAATCGCATACGCAACAACTAAAGGCGGTGATGCTAAAAAGGCTTGTTTTGCATACGGGTGGATACGGCCATCAAAGTTTCGGTTACCAGACAGTACCGCTGTCGCGTACAAATCTCTGTCGATCACCTCTTGTTGAATAACGGGATCTAACGCGCCACTCATGCCGTTACAGGTTGTGCAGGCAAAACCAACAATACCAAAGCCGAGTGCTTCAAGTTCGGGTAACAACTCAGCCTCTTCAAGATACAGCTGCACAGCTTTTGAGCCAGGTGCTAAGGATGTTTTAACCCAAGGCTTTCGGGTTAATCCCTTTGCGTTAGCATTACGGGCAAGTAAACCTGCGGCAATGACATTACGAGGATTAGATGTATTAGTACAACTAGTGATGGCTGCAATGATACAAGCACCATCTGGCATCATGCCGTTCTCAATGTCTTTTTGATAAGAATCAGGTGTACCACTAATCCCCATTTCAGCCAGCTCATTGGTTGAAACACGTCGATGTGGATTAGAAGGCCCTGCGATGTTACGGCCCACTGATGACAAGTCAAAATGCAATACACGTTCATACTCTGCATCTTTTAGGCTACCAGCCCATAAACCGCTTTGTTTCGCGTAGGTCTCAACCAACTTAACTTGCGCATCTTCTCGACCCGTTAACTTAAGGTAGTCAATGGTTTTGTCATCGATATAGAACATGGCAGCCGTTGCGCCAAATTCTGGTGTCATGTTTGAGATAGTGGCACGATCGCCCAAGGTGAGATTAGCTGCGCCTTCGCCATAAAACTCTAAATAGGTCGACACCACTTTTTCATTACGTAAAAACTCAGTAATAGCCAATACAATATCTGTCGCCGTGATGCCCGGTTGACGTTTACCCACCAGCTCCACACCCACAATATCAGGCAGACGCATATAAGAAGGTCGGCCTAACATGACACTTTCAGCTTCAAGGCCGCCCACACCGATAGCGATCACGCCCAGTGCATCCACGTGGGGTGTATGACTGTCTGTCCCCACTAGCGTATCAGGAAAAGCAACACCGTCTAGGGATTGGATCACTGGAGACATCTTCTCAAGGTTAATCTGATGCATGATGCCATTACCCGGCTGGATCACATCAATATTTTTGAATGCTGTTTTGGTCCAGTTGATAAAATGAAATCTGTCTTCGTTCCGTCTATCTTCAATCGCGCGATTTTTATCAAAGGCGTCTTTTTCAAACCCCGCATGCTCTACAGCAAGAGAGTGATCGACAATTAATTGAGTCGGTACCACAGGGTTCACTTTCGATGGGTCGCCACCTTTATCGGCAATGGCATCTCGAAGACCGGCAAGATCAACCAAAGCGGTTTGTCCTAAAATGTCATGACATACCACGCGGGCTGGATACCAAGGAAAGTCCAAATCACGTTTACGCATGATGATCTGTTCAAGACACGCCGTGAGCTTATCTGGCGCACAACGGCGTACTAAGTTTTCAGCATAAACACGGGAAGAGTAAGGTAGCTTGTCATAGGCGCCCGGCGTAATCGCATCAACAGCTGTACGAGTATCGAAATAGTCGAGTTCAGTACCCGGTAAAGATTTACGGTAGGTCGTATTCATAAGGTGTTCCCCAGTTTAGATACTGGTTTAATTCTATTCATTGCTCTATTGACTAATTAAGTGTGAAATTTTTTAATACCAACAAATTCATACTTATTAGTGTCTAATATCAACTTTAATCTTGATGGAGATAGATGTTAACTATCTCCATCAAAAATTATGACCTATCTTTCGCTGATAGGCTTAACGCTTCTTGGCTCCGACCCAGTGTAATCAGCACTTGGACGAATGATGCGGTTATTAGAGCGCTGCTCCATCACATGGGCAGCCCAACCCGTTAGACGTGAGCAGACAAAAATAGGCGTAAACAGCTTAGTAGGAATGCCCATGAAGTGGTAAGCCGATGCATGGAAGAAGTCAGCATTACAGAACAGTTTCTTGGTGTCCCACATAAACTCTTCACACGCCACGGAGATGTCATACAAAGAAGTGTCGCCATTTTCATGGGCTAACTTTTCAGACCAAGCTTTGATAATGACGTTACGAGGATCCGATGTGCGGTAAATCGCGTGCCCGAATCCCATAATTTTCTCTTTGCGTTCAAGCATGCCTGCCATCTGGATTTTTGCATCCGCAGGTGATGAGAATGTTTGAATCATATCCATCGCAGCTTCGTTAGCTCCACCATGCAGTGGTCCACGCAAAGTACCGATAGCGCCAGTAATACAAGAATACATATCCGATAATGTTGATGCACATACACGAGCAGTAAAGGTCGAGGCATTAAACTCATGCTCTGCATAGAGAATTAATGACACATCCATCACACGTCGATGCTGCTCTGATGGCGCTTTGCCGTTTAGTAGGTGCAAAAAGTGGCCAGCAAGAGAGTCTTCATTAGTAACACAATCTATTTCAAGACCGTCATGTGAGAATCGATACCAGTAACACATAATGGCAGGGAATGCGGCAAGCAGACGATTGGCAGCTTGAGCTTGTTCACTAAAATCAGCTTCTGGCTCTAAATTACCTAAAAATGAGCAACCCGTGCGCATTACATCCATCGGATGCGCATCGGCAGGTATGCGTTGCAGAACCTCTTTTAACGCTTGAGGAAGATCACGCTGAGTCATTAACTCAATCTTATAGGCATCAAGTTGTGCACTATTGGGTAACTCGCCGTTAAATAACAGATACGCCACCTCTTCAAACGTGGTGTTATCAGCTAAGTCAGCCACATCATAACCACAATAGGTTAATCCTGAACCTGACTTGCCCACAGTACATAGCGATGTATCGCCTGCACTTTGACCACGAAGACCTGCACCACTTAGTTTTTTATCTACCATAACTTGTTCCTCTTCCTTCTTTATTGATCGACTTATGCTCTGGCTATTTTGTTGTGTTGCCTTGTTATTGATGCATAAGTTGTAGGGTTCATATCATTGAGATTATTTGTTTTTACCTTCCGCGAACAAACTGTCTAACTTCTCTTCGTAATCGTGATATCCAAGATAGTTATACAGATCCATACGCGTCTGCATTGAATCAACGACGGCTTTTTGATCGCCATTTTCAAGTATTGATGAATACACCATCTCAGCAGCCTTGTTCATGGCACGAAATGCACTTAAAGGATAAAGCACCATGTCAGCGCCCCACTCTCCTAGTTCTTGTTTGTTCCAAAGTTCTGTTTGGCCAAATTCAGTGATATTGGCCAAAATCGGCACATCTAGTGCTTCAGAAAAGGCACGATAGTGGGCTTCAGTTTTAACCGCTTCAGCAAAAATACCATCAGCGCCAGCAGCAACGTAGGCTTTAGCACGCGCAATTGCAGCCTCTAGTCCCTCTTGCGCAAATGAATCTGTGCGAGCCATGATGAAAAAGTCAGGGTCTGTACGAGCATCAACGGCCGCTTTAATGCGATCTACCATCTCTTCCGTCGACACGATCTCTTTATTAGGACGGTGACCACAACGCTTTTGCGCCACTTGATCTTCCATATGAACCGCAGCAGCCCCTGCTTTCTCCATATCACGCACTGTTTTGGCAATATTAAATGCTCCGCCCCAACCCGTATCAATATCAACGAGTAAAGGGAGATCACATGCAGAGGTGATGCGCTGCACATCAACAATCACATCATTAAGCGATGTCATGCCAAGATCCGGCAGTCCGTATGATGCATTCGCAACACCACCACCGGATAAGTAGATGGCTTTGTGACCGATCTGTTTGGCCATCATGGCCGTGTAAGCATTAATAGTACCGACTATCTGCAGTGGCTTATTGTCTACTAATGCCTGACGAAACTTTTTCCCTGCACTCATCTTCATCTCCTTAAGCTAGCTCTTAAACTAAATATATAATTTGGGTGTTAACTCTTAACGAGTTTGGCTTCTACATTTTTCTTTGAATACATAATGTGGCGACGCATCAGCATTTCAGCGAGCTCTTCGTCACGATTCGATATGGCTTGAACGATATGTCTATGCTCATCAAAAGCCGTGGTGATCCTAGGCCCTGACATACCAAGCTGAACGCGATACATGCGAACCAGATGATAGATCCCATCAATTAACATTGTGATTAGGTGTTTATTTTTACTGCCTAAGATGATGCGATAGTGAAAATCAACATCACCTGCTTCTTGATAATATGACTCACCCGTTTTCACTTTTTGAAAATGGGAATTGAGTAACGAATTGAGATTGTCGATCTCTTCGGGCGTCATATTCTTAGCGGCGAGACGTGCTGCCATGCCTTCTAATGACTCACGTACTTGATAGAGATCAATTAAACCGGCTGGTGTTAATGCGACAACTCGAGCGCCGATATTCGCTTTACGCTCGACAAGATTACATGACTCTAAACGATTAATAGCTTCACGAATAATGGCACGACTGACGCAGTACTTTGTCGACAACTCAGCTTCGCTCAATTTAGATCCTGCTAAAATACCACCTTCAACAATATCTTTTCGTAGCTGAAAAAATGTTTTATCTGCAGCAGTTATAGGTTCTTCATTGAAAAAAGTCATAGTCTTCTAACAATCACATTACAAATACATTGTCGACAATATAGCCAACTATTCCATACTGGTCAATAATAAACCTCGATATTGTCGACAAAAAGTTAACAAGTGTAGACTCATTAATGTCAATATAGTTGTTAAAAGTAAGGCAACATTGGCTCAATACCACGCCAGCTTGACTAATTTTAGATATGTGATGATTTGCCAATCACTTGAATTTACAAACCACCTGTATATTGGTACATTTTAAGCACATCGGTATCAGTAGGTAACATCTGCTTGATAATCATCGCTTACCCAGTGTTCCACACTCAAAGGCTCCAATGCAGATAGTCAACTCTCCCGCTCAATCATCCCTATTTACCACTGCAACCATTGTAGGAAACGCGTCAGGAAATTGGGACATAGCAGCAAATGGTGTCACTTTCATTTTTAACGGAACCGAGTCTCCAAGCAGTAAAGAGGACACACCCGACTCGCTAATCAATATCTCAAACGGTCCATTTGTCGGTTCTGAGGCCCCTTTTGTTGTCACTGGATTTTTGGACGAAGCAGAAGAAGCGTTATTAACTCAACAATTAGTCGAAGTCGCAGAACAGTTGGAAGGAAGGCTCAATTGTTGGCCATCAACAGGATTAGTCACCACAGTACTCATGACTCAGCTATCAGGGCAACTACATGTTAAGCGCATGTCTTTACTGCCAAGTCTCAGTCGTGATCTAATGATGTCCAAGCAAGAACACTTGCCTTGCATGGTGCATAATTGGCTAGGTGAGCGCCGAATAGCGCTAGCGTTACAGACACATAACCTTAATTGGAGAGAGCTCTACCTGACCGAGCCAGAGCGTAAAAATACAAGCGTTATAGAACACAACTTGATGCCATCGATAGATAGCCAATGTCCATTTACTCAGTTGATAGAGATAGGAAAGCACATTGATTGTGCAGAAGAACAACGCCAACAATCTATTTCGAAGTTAGAAGAGATGTCATCTAGCCATATCTCATCTTGGCTTAACCATTCAAGCCAAGACAAGCTCTTAGCCTGCGAAAGCCTTTTCTTCAACCAAACACCTGAATCGACACCAACTCACTGGTATCTAATCCATAACCTCGCTTCGCAATATCTTGATGGGATCCGTCAACGACTCGCCTATTGCCAACAAACACTCATTAATGAGGTTAACTAAGGTATTCAGTAACAGTGCCCGTTGCTGGGGATATGTTTACTGGTAATCTCACCATAAAGGGGCTTGCCAGTGATCATTAGGATTTATGATCACTGGCTACAGATCACAGCTAATAGTTAGATTAGAATCGCCATACCGCTAAGAATTGTGCGGCATTATCATCTGTACCCTTTTCACCGAGTTTGTTTTTCCAATATTGATACTCAATACCAACAAACAATTGATTGGCATTCGTACCTAACAGTTCACCTAAATCTAAACGAAGCTGCGGTTGAAACAAGATCCAGTACTCAAGATCCGTTTTGCCAAAATTGTTAGTCTGTTCACGACCATCGATATATTCTAAGTGCCCTTCTAGGCTCCAGCTTGTAGACCCAATTTTAAAAGGATAGGCCCAAGCAAAATCAACCATGAAGCTTGAATCTTCATTCACAACAGTGAAAACAGAAGAGGAAGCACTGCCACCACCTTGATGGATATAACCAGTCACATCAACCTGTGCGAAAGCAAAGCCAGGCAAGTCCAATGAAAACCTCACACCAGGAAGAAGCCATGCACTATCCACTTCTGGCGCAAAGTTAAAACCTGCCACAAGCCCAATATCTTTCACTGGACCAAATGAGAGATCATTGCCAGTAATGGCACCCAAACTAAAGTTTGAATACCACTCACCATAGAATTCACTACTGTCTTCGACAGGAAAATTAGCATCGTTATTGACATCGTAACGGCTATAGTCGACGAAGAAAAAGTTATCACCGTAATCCCATCCACCAGCATGTTGGAATGTCACAATCGTTGTTGTAGCAGTACCACCTGTGCCAACAACCTCCAACTCACCCAATGCTTGTAGTTGTACTTCTGTATTGCTCCAATTCTCCGCAGTAGCATTTGTCGTTATTAGCGCTGACGAGACAATTAAACTTGTAGCAATAGCACTCGCTGTTTTACAGAACCTCATAATCATTCCTTCTTAGTTATTATATTTATATTTTTACTAAACATCATTATTATTAAATAACATTCAGACAGTAAATTTATAAAGCACAATAAAATTAATTTCATTATTAATTCCAGTCTTAATCAAACTCATATTTTATGACAAGTAAAATAGAGAAAATAACACTGTTAACGACAAATTGTGCTCTGACTAAATCTTAACCAAGCTTACAAATCCTGACTTCAGTGTCAACTCAATTATTTTCCAAAAAGGATTCAACAGTTTTATGAAAACGATACGCCAGCCATAAACTTGACACTTGTGACAGGTTTTGATATCAAATATTAATTAAATAACCCTCTCTCAAATAAAGGCATATAACATGAACTTTCAATCTTTTAATCCTCCTCGAAGGATCTTAATGGGCCCAGGTCCTTCAGATATAAGCCCTGAAGTTCTAGCTTCACTTTCAAGACCAGTAATAGGACATCTAGACCCCCTGTTCGTCGGAATGATGGATGAAGTTAAAGCCTTACTTCAGTATGCTTTTCAAACTAAAAATGAGTTTACAATCGCACTATCAGCGCCAGGCTCTGCGGGGATGGAAGCGTGTTTTGTTAACCTTGTAGAAGCTGGCGATAAAGTGATCGTCTGTCGTAATGGCGTCTTTGGTGACCGCATGATCCAGAACGTCACCCGAATTGGTGCTGAAGCTATTGTTGTTGATTCACCTTGGGGACGAGCAGTTGAGATAGACAAAGTAGAACAAGCACTTATCGCTAATCCTGACGCGAAATTTGTCGCCTTTGTTCACGCAGAAACCTCCACTGGTGCGGTATCTGATGCTAAAACTTTATGTGCTCTGGCGCAAAAGCATCACTGCCTCACTATTGTTGATGCCGTCACTTCCTTAGGAGGAATTGAGCTTAAAGTCGACGAATGGGGAATTGATGCTATCTATTCCGGATCCCAGAAATGCTTGTCATGTGTCCCTGGTTTATCGCCCATATCATTCAGTCAAAAAGCCGTTGATGTGATTAAAGAACGCAAAACGAAAATTCAAAGTTGGTTTTTAGATCAATCACTTGTAATGAGCTATTGGTCAGGAAATGGCAAGCGAAGTTACCACCATACCGCCCCAGTTAACTCATTGTATGGATTGCACGAGTCACTCGTTCAGTTGCACCGTGAAGGTCTTGAAAACCGCATAAAACGCCATAAAATACAGCATGAAGCGCTTGCTGAAGGCTTAGCCAAATTAGGCATCGAATTCATTGTCCCAAAAGAGGAACGTTTACCACAACTGAATGCTATCTACATTCCAGAGGGAATTGATGACGTTAAAGTCCGCCACTACCTTCTCAATAAGTACAATCTAGAGATAGGTGCTGGCCTTGGCGATCTAGCAGGTAAAGCATGGCGAATTGGCCTTATGGGCTATGCTGCAAGAAGTGAAAACGTCATTTTATGTTTAGCAGCACTTGAAGATGCCTTGAATCAATAGCCACAATATAGCCGTTTGCGTTTCCATAATGTGGAATTGAAAACGGCTACCTCTCCTGATAAATCCATAATGTGAGATGACGTTTTAGGTCTAAACCGGGGTTTAATTTCTAATATTCGAATGCAATATAGGCATAAAAACAGTAAATATTTTCTTCCAACTTTATTAACAGTGATATTTTAAAATCCATTACTAATACAAAACTTAAAAAAATAAATCTATTTACCTCATCAATCATAACAAAAATAAAATAAGACACATTAGAAACCAAGTCACTATTAATATAACTTTAATTATAAATAAAGCATTACTGAATAAGTTGTAAAACATATTAAACTACTGATTAGAACCGCCCCATAAAACAGTAACTACAAATATTTAATCATATCCCAACTCTATTTACATAAATAATAAGCCTAGTTCACTTAAATATGGTTATGGCAGGAACTATACTCGTCTCTGTTTAACTTAATAATCCTCTAATAGCATTGCTCAACTCATCACATTAAAGGCTGTATATCGTTAATGGAGGCAATTAAAGCACTAAGGGCTATGACATCGCAAGTACTGCTATTGCATGGCAACTTCCTGTCGCTTTGATAGAGGTCTACCATAAAGATTGGAATGGAAGATGAGATAATGGTGACAGTGAAGTTTCGCTGGTCACTTCCTGCTAAAGAAGCCTTGTACCATAGTAGGCCACATACGTTATACAGCCAATAAAAAGCCTTTCTGAAGAAAGGCTTAATAGGTTTTGTCATTATAGAGCTGTCGCTCGTTCTCACGATAGGGTTAACTTACTATAGAAAACCCTGATTGATGACATTTAGCTTTTGAAGATTAGTTTATAAAAATAAACTTCGCGACAAATAGTGCTGTGAGCGCCCAAATCCCCTTAGATATCTCACTAGACTTGCCTGTACCCACTTTCAATACCGTGTAGGTGATAAAACCAAAAGCGATTCCGTTAGCGATAGAGAAGGTAAACGCCATCATTATTGTGGTGCAAACCGCTGGAGCGTACTCAGTAAGATCATCCCAATCTAAGCCTCTCAATGAGCTCATCATCAACATGGCTACGTAGATAAGAGCACCATCCACTGCAAATCCAGGCAGCATCTGTGCTAGCGGTAAGAAGAACATGCCTACCGCAAACAACAAACCGATAGTCACGGCGGTAAGACCCGTACGTCCACCAACAGCCACACCGGCCGCAGATTCAACATAAGAGGTCACCGGAGGACAACCAAAACCAGTACCGATGACAGATGCAAGAGAGTCAGCTTTTAGCGACTTGCTTAATCCTTCAATTTTACCGTTTTCATCTTGCAGGTTTGCACGTTCAGCCACGCCCATTAAGGTGCCGGCCGTATCAAAAATATTTACAAATAGGAAAGTCACAATCACAGGAATGAGTGCAATTTGAAATGCACCCGCGATATCGGCTTTCCACAATATGGGCTCTATTGCAGAAAACTCAGGTACAGCCAATATGCCTTTATAACTCATAAAGCCAGAAGCTGGAGCAAAAGATTTAGCAGCTTCAGAAACCACAAAGAAATCAGTGGGTAACACCCAAGTCATGACAAATGCGATAAAAGTGGTCGCTGCAATACCGATGATTATTGCCCCGAACACCTTACGATAGCTAAGCACCGCAATAAGTAGAAAACTGAGGAAACCAAGCGCAGGTGCTTCAGGGCCGAATTCACCAAAACCGAAGTGAGTCAGATCCGCAAGGGCTAGTGCATTATCTGGGTTCGGAATGACGATACCGGTGAAACGCAAACCGATAAAACCAAGAAACAGACCCACACCAGCGGTCATTGCCAGCCGTAAACTCATGGGAATGCTGTCTAACATCCACTCTCTTAGGCGGGTAACACTCATTAAAACAAACAACACGCCAGAGAGAAAAACTGCGCCCAACGCAATTTCCCAACTATAGCCCATTCCACCAACGACAGAAAAAGTAAAAAAAGCGTTGAGTCCCATTCCGGGTGCAAGCCCGACGGGCCAGTTGGCATAGAGCCCCATCAAAATTGTAGCGATGGCAGCACCAAGACAGGTCGCTAAGAATAATCCTTCAAAGGGCATACCTGTTTTAGACATAATAATAGGGTTTAAAAACATGATGTATGACATTGTCACAAAAGTCGTAAGACCCGCCATTATCTCAGTTTTTACAGTGGTACTATGTGCAGAAAGTTTAAAAAGTCGCTCTAAAATCCCACCCGGTTTTTCATCTTTTTCGTGTGTTTGATTAACCTGTTCCATAACTACAGTACTCTTATTGATTGAAAAATAGGTCATTTTTATATTTATTAAATTAGACCTGTTATGTGCTGACCCAGTGAACAAAAAGGTAATACCAGCTGCGGCTATTGATTAGAAAGAGGCTGTGTTAAACCCAATTTCTGTGTAGCTCATTCAATAGAGCACAATTAACCGCCAATGTTAACCACAATAAATTCATTTTAATTTCACAATGTGGAAACAACTGGTTTTATCTGGCACTCAGTCGAAAGAGGGAGATTTTTAAGCTGGGATCTAACCACGTTCAATCCAACATTGTTTAGCAAAACAATCTTAACTTCAGTTCATATATTCTGCCGTTTATAACTAACTTAGCTCGGCTAACCATTGGGTAAATACCAAGTTCGTGATGGCATTGAAATCCATTAAAGGTGCTAGAAAATTAGATATTGAGGCGAGTTATGCTGACTAGATTAGTATTCGTTTCACGGTAGGTTGTCTTGTGGGTGTTAAAAGAAGTGATAGATAAACGGCTCATTTAATACGACTGATATCGCATTAAATTTCACATCGTAAAACCGATTGAAATTTAAATCATAGTGAGACGTAAGCCTCCCTGCTATCCTTGTTCCGTATCAATTTATCAACATATCGTGATAATGTTTGAGTTGTGATCAACTCCACTCACCAAACCATATTAATTAGGTCGTTATGCTTTCTTTATCCCACTTTAATCGTCGAACCATCAAGGGTGATATATTTGGTGCACTCACCTCTACCATTGTGGCGCTGCCTTTTGCGCTAGCCTTTGGTGTCACTTCTGGAGCCGGCGCTAGCGCAGGAATATACTGTGCGATCATCACTGGATTATTTGCCTCACTGTTTGGTGGAACCAATCAACAGATATCAGGGCCTAATACCGGTTTGACCGTCGCGATGGCCGCCATATTGACCAGCTTCGTTGCACAATCTCCAGAACATGGAATCGCTGCAGCTTTCACAGTGGTGAGCCTCGCGGGCATATTCCAAATACTATTTGGCTTTTTTAAACTCGGTAAGTATTTCACCTTAGTATCGTATCCAGTGATATCCGGTTTCACATCAGGCATTGGGATCTTGATTATTCTTTCACAACTTGAGCCTCTGTTTGGCGCAACATTAACCCAGCTACCAATATCATTCAGCATTTTTGACAGCACCAATACATTGGTGGGACTGGCATGTATCTTAATCCTCTTTATATGGCCGCAAAAATACCGCCATATCGTGCCAGCCAGTATCATTGCAGTCATTGGCGCAACCCTATTTTATGTTTTCAGTGGTGTACAAATCCCAGTGGTTGGTGCCATCTCTGGTGATCTGCCTTCACTTAACTTACCGATATGGGATAATGCCTTAGCCGGAGAAATGGTTAAATCAGCCTTGCTTATTGCGACCTTAAGCACACTCGATTCATTAATGACCTCCTTAACGGTTGATACAATAAGTAATGATTTTCATGATTCCGATCAGGAACTTGTGGGGCAAGGGATTGGTAACTTTGTGGCTGGGTTATTTGGCGCACTGCCTGGTGGCGGTGCAACAATGCGAACTATTACGAACTTAAGAGCGGGTGGCACCACCCCCTTATCAGGCATTTTACATGCACTGTTCATTTTAGCGATAGTGTTATGGGCTGGCGAATATACCGCCTATATTCCCGTTGCTGTATTAGCGGCAATATTGACGCATGTTGGCATCAGCATTATTGATTGGAATTTTCTTAAACGGATCCACAAAATTCCCCGTTTCAGTGTTGTCTTGATGATTTCTGTCATGTTGATGTCTGTAGCGTTTGACTTAGTCACAGCCGTGCTCATAGGGGTCTTTATTGATAACTTGGTGACGATAAGACGATTATCTGAAATTCAACTCGATAATATCAAACTGTTTACGGCTAAAGATGCTGTGTACTTGCCAGACGAAGAGAAGCGATTATTTGAATCGTTAGATGAGAGTGTGCTTTTACTCCACATCACTGGCCCAATTGGTTTTGGTGTTGCCAGAGGCCTGAAGCAATGCGTCTCGACAGCGGATCAGGATAAAACATTATTGATCGATCTATCCGATGCCCGATTTGTCGGCATCACCAGTACTATCGCCATTGAAGAGATCATTGTCGGCTATCAAAATGAAGGGAAACAGATAATCTTATCCAATGTCGGTGACCGAGTCAGAAAGGACTTTAATAAAATCAAACTACTGGATAAAATTTCAACAGATCATGTTTTTACCACCAGAATCGCCGCGCTGAATTATTTGAAACAGCAATCTGCATCGTAAGCGTTAATACCCAGTGTTAAAAACGGCTCTCAAGAGAGGGCCTTAACATCTACTCATTGCAAGTATCCCTTCTTGCAATAGCCCCGCTAACGCTATGCTGAACTGAATAACTCAAATATTCAGTGTTTTGAATGGAAATAGGTGAGCTATAAGACATGCTCACTCAGCGCTGGTGATGATAGTCGATTGAACATATCAACGCCTGCCTGCGCGCATTCTACATCTTGCTTTGGAGAGCCAGAACTGACGCCTATTCCACCAATCACGGTTCCATCATGGCTAATGGGTAAACCACCACCAATAATACACATACGACCACCTAACGCGGTATGAATGCCGAATAAACCGTTTTTATCGCCAGGAATACACACTTGGTTGAACGTATGTGTGGCCTTTCGCGCCGATGCAGCGGTAAACGCTTTATCTTGAGAGAGGGTTACACTGTGAATTTTACCTCCGTCCATACGTTCAAAGGCTATTAAACTGCCCGATTCATCAACAACAGAGATACACATAGGCACGCCCATTTTAGCGGCTTTTTGTACCGCCCCTTCAATGATCAATTTGGCTTCGGTTAGGTTTAATCGGTTTATGGTTAACATATCTTCCTCTTTATTATTTTAACTCTTCTTCTCTAGCATTATCTCTCATCGATACAAACTACCTAGAGACTAATCAGACTGGTTATTGTCGACATAGCCAAGCTCAGCTGAAAGTGATTTGCCTGCAGCCATCAAGCCGTTAAGCCATTCATCTCTTCGTCTATTAATAGGCGCTGAGACAGATAAACCTGCGACCACTTCGCCATATCGGTCATAAAGCAGTACACCAATACACCCAACGCCAATCTCAGCTTCTTCATTATCAAAAGCAAAACCTTGTTCGGCGCATCCCATGCATTCCTTCACGAGTTCATCTAATGAAGAAAACGTGTTACGCGTATATGTCGGTAGATTGGTGCGCTGAGCATAGCCTTTAATGCCCTCCTCTCCCTCCATGCCTAGCATCATCTTCCCCACGCCAGTGACATGCAAAGGAGCACGACTGCCGATCATCTGTTGCACATGCATCATCCGGTTGGGGAGCGCTTTCTCGACATAAATAACCACATCCCCTTCCCGTGTTGTTAGGTTGATGGTTTCACCAAATTTATCACGCAGTTTTTCCATATACGGTATCGCAACCTTACGGAAATCGACGCTGTTATTTGGATAATTACTGAGTCTAAGTAACCTGCCACTTAACAAGTACTTTCCCTTACTATCTCGTTCAACAAAACGGTTATCGATTAACGAATGCAAGATACGAAAAGCGGTAGATGGAGCCAGATTAGTATCAGCACTCAGCGCTTTTAACGTAACAGGCATAGAGTAACGAGAAATCGCGTCTAGCAAAGTCGCCGCTCTGTCGATCACTTGAATTCGAGGCTGAACCTTTATCTCATTAACTTTGGTTTCATTCACTTTGGTTTTATTCATTGTTATTTGAACTCCGATAACGGTGCATATTCGAATATATAGCTAAAAGTACAACAAAACCAAACCCTAAATGATGCAAATTGATTTCGTATTGTGGAAACTGTAGGCCGCAAGAAGCTAATATTCAATCCACCTCCTTATATTTCAATACACTAAAGCCCTACCAAGTATTACAACTCCATCATAATTTCATAATGTGGAATCCAAAGCCTTTGCGTGATTCCTGAAGTTTCCATAAGGTTAATTTCAACAGTCAGTGATTAAAACATGAATATGAATGAATAATAACGCATCAGTTGCCGTCGTTTCATTCATCAATACACCAGTAATAGGATGAATATCGAGATGACAATATGAACAATAAAAATCCATCAGCAATGTACATCCCTACTTATGATGATGTGCTGATCGCCCACAAGCGCATTAAACCCTACATTCATGAAACACCCGTGCTCACCTCAAGCTTCTTAAATAACTTAACGGGCGCTGAGTTATTTTTTAAATGTGAAAACTTACAAAAAGCTGCCGCATTTAAAGTTCGTGGTGCCTGTAATGCTGTATTTGGATTGACCGATGAGCAAGCAAAACTTGGGGTAGCCACGCATTCATCGGGAAACCATGCATTGTCACTGTCATACGCAGCAGGTCAACGTGGTATTGATGTCACTGTCGTCATGCCAAGCACAGCGCCCCAAGCGAAGAAGGATGCCGTGATTGGTTACGGTGGCGTTATTGTTGAATGTGAGCCCTCAACCAGTTCACGTGAAGCGGTATTTAGCGAAGTCGTGGCAAAATCTGGTGCTGACTTTGTTCACCCCTATAACGACCCACGCGTGATTGCTGGCCAAGCCACTTGTTCTAAGGAACTGATGGATCAGGTTTGTGGGCTGGATATTGTCATCGCTCCCATCGGCGGTGGAGGCATGATCTCAGGTACTTGCTTAACCCTATCGACGATAGCCCCACATATACAGATCTATGCAGCGGAACCTGTTAACGCCGATGATGCTGCTCGCTCATTTAAAGTGGGTTATATCATCGCTGATGATGCGCCAAACACCGTGGCGGATGGCCTAAAAGTCCCTTTGAAGGAGCTAACTTGGCATTTCGTCAGAAACCATGTTACCGATATTTTAACGGCGACTGAAGATGAAATTATCAACGCGATGAAACTGGTTTGGTTACGCATGAAACTCGTTATCGAACCTAGCAGCGCGGTCTCACTGGCAACAATCATAAAGAACCCTGAAATATTTAAAGGTAAACGAGTTGGCATAATTATTACCGGAGGCAATGTTGATTTAGACAAGCTTCCTTGGATGAGCCAGTAAATTTGATCCCAGTTGGTATCACGATAAACAGATGGAGAGAACAATGACAACAATTACAACGACAAATGACTTGGCTGTGGGTTACGACGTTCCAGCCCTGCCGGGGATGGATGAAGCCGACATTCAAACCCCCTGTTTGGTGGTCGACCTTGATGCATTAGAGCGAAATATTCATACCATGGGACAGTTTGCAAAAGAGATGGGCGTTCGCCATCGAGTCCATGGAAAAATGCATAAATCTGTCGATATTGCTCTTCTACAGGAGAGCTTAGGCGGCAGCTGTGGCGTGTGTTGTCAAAAAGTATCGGAGGCAGAAGTGTTCGCCCGTGGTGGGATTAAAGATGTATTTGTCTCAAATCAGGTTCGCGATCCAGCAAAAATCGATCGTTTGGCCCGCATGCCGAAACTTGGCGCACGTACCCTATGTTGCGTTGACGATATTGATAATGTGGCAGAACTCGCTGCAGCCGTTAAAAAACACAATACTGAAATTGAATGTCTAGTCGAGATTGACTGTGGCGCCGGCCGTTGTGGCGTTAAAGAGGGTCAACCCGTTGTAGATATTGCTATTGCAATCGCTGCAACACCAGGCCTCAAATTTGCCGGTATTCAGGCTTATCAAGGCGCGATGCAGCACATGGAAAACTTCCTAGAGCGTAAAGAGAAAATTGATATTGCAGCCGCCATGGTCGCTCGCACTATCGAGATGTTGAAAAAGGAAGGGCTTGAATGTGACATCGTAGGGGGAGGTGGTACTGGGTCTTATTATTTCGAGGGTAACTCAGGTGTCTTTAATGAACTACAGTGTGGCTCTTATGCCTTTATGGACGCTGATTATCAACGTATTCATGATAAAGATGGTCAAAAGATCTCTGAATTTGAAAACGCCCTGTTCATTTTAACCTCGGTAATGAGTCATACCAAAGCTGACAAAGCAATCTGTGATGCAGGCCTAAAAGCACAATCTGTCGACAGTGGTTTACCCTATATTTTTGGCCGTGATGATGTCCAGTATATCAAATGTTCTGATGAACACGGGGTTATCTCAGATCCCACTGGCGCGCTAAAAATAAATGAGAAATTAAAACTTGTACCAGGACACTGTGATCCAACCTGTAATGTGCATGATTATTACGTCGGTGTTCGCAACGGAAAAGTGGAGACGCTCTGGCCTGTTTCTGCTCGTGGTAAAGCTTACTAATTCGTGACAACAAACAATGGCAAATAAAGATAACTCAAAGAGATAAATACACTTGAGTCAATAAGTTTCACGTTTCTCCCATTGAGCAAGCGCAAAAGGATTTTCTATCGTTTTTTATAGGCATAGTGACTTAGTTCCCAACTACAGTTTGCCCCTGCCTATCAGGAGCATAATTGAACTATGACAGCCTTTTAAACTCGCCAATGGGAGCTTTTTATTTAGGAATAGTCGATGAACCATTCAACACCAAGTTCACATTTAATCCCTGTTACAGATTCAATAGCGAGTACTGGATTAGGCAAAGAAAAAGGCGTAATCGTTGTATCTGAAGCGGTATGTCAGCAAATTATGGGACGTGCAGATGCCTTTGTCGCTGTACAGAACGTATTCTCAGCCATGGCTCGACATACCGCGTATAACTTCCCCGTCATACGTGAAGCCATTGGTCATGCTGATGCCCTTTATGGTTTTAAATCAGGCTTTGATCGCGACGGGATGGTGTTAGGATTAAAATCAGGTGGTTACTGGCCGGGAAATAGTGAAAAGCAATTAACCAATCATCAATCAACCATTATTTTATTTGATCCCGATACCGGAAAATTAGCCTCACTGATTGGGGGCAACTACCTGACAGCGATACGTACAGCGGCATCATCTGCAGTATCAATTAACCATCTAGCCCGTAAAGCATCTAAAACATTAGGCATCATAGGTGCAGGTCATCAATCGGGTTATCAACTTCAAGCAGCGTTAGATCAACGCTCGTTTGAAAAAGTGGTCGCATGGAATAACGATGCCTCAAAACTGACGAAACTGGCCAAGATATGCGAAGAGCGATCACTGCCATTTGAATCAGTTAATCGTGAAACACTCTGTGCGCAATCTGACGTTATCATTACTATTACCTCGGCATTTGAAGCATTAATCAAGCAAGAGTGGATTAAACCAGGAACGCATATTGCCTGCATGGGGACCGACACGAAAGGAAAGCAAGAGGTTGATGCCAGACTATTCTCCAACGCAACTGTATTTACCGATGAGTTAGCACAATCGATAACCATTGGTGAGGCGCAGCACGCCGTCTCAGCAGAATTGATTCAATCAAATGACATCATCCCTATTGGCGACGTGATCAATAGCACCCACCCAGGACGAACCTCAGATAAGGAAATCACGCTTTTTGATGGCACGGGTGTCGGCCTACAAGACTTAGCCGTCGCCTCAGCTGCAGTTGAGTTAGCAGAAGTCCAAGGACAAGCAAACTATTTCAATCTGTAGTTATATGAATTAACGTGCAACTTCGCTTTATTTACTATTGCCATTGATGATTAAACCTTGGAGTCAAAATGCAGTTAAATGTTTACCTTTCAGGAGAGATCCATACCGATTGGAGAGATCAAATAATTCAAGCTTGTCAGATGTTAGATTTGAATATCGTATTCTCGTCTGCTGTCACCAATCATGACGAGAGCGACAGCGCTGGAGACTTACTCAAGCAAGCCAATACCGATGAAGGTCAAGGTTACTGGCGCGATCACCGCTCTGCGAAAATCAACGCCATGAGAACAAAAACACTAATAGAAGCTTGTGACATTGCCGTTATTCGCTTTGGTGATAAATACAAACAATGGAATGCCGCGTTTGATGCTGGCTACTGCGCAGCACTGAACAAACCCTACATCACCCTGCACAGTGAGGATATCATTCATCCACTTAAAGAAGTTGATGGCGCGGCTCACGCATGGGCAACCGATGTCAGGCAAGTCGTCGAAACGCTGAGGTATTTATTGAAATAAATGATGGTCATCGCTTCGTGTGGCGAAGCGAGACAGCTTTGGCTATGTAAAAAGACGTGGTGATTCTCGATTGAAAGCTAAAGGCTGTGGTTGGTCGGAAGTGCCTTCTTTAAAGAAAAGGTATTTCCCATCAGGGGTCACTGTAGCACCATTTTCTGAGAAGCCAGTATTCATCTCATCGCCCATCTTGATCGCCTCACCCCAGTTTGTCTAAAACTGATAAAAAGATCAGCGTTTCGAACTTTATGGTTTTAGCTAAAACCATTCCTATAAAAAAAGCCAAATACATGTTCGAGTATTTGATTCTGTATTGCTTTACGATCTACACCTTCTCGATCCTTACATAAAAATACGCCTTTAACTTTTCGGTCAGAATCGCATTCATCTATATACACAAAATGACCCGCACCTCGTTCAAGGCCTATTAAACTCGCACCTTGAATATGAGTCGCATAATATTTGGAATGTTCAGTGTACGGCAGGAAATCATTTTCTATGGAACCCAAAACTAAGGCTGGAACCTTTATGCTTTCTAGGCTTTGTTCGCTAACCGCATGGCCTAAGGCTGGATCTAAAGCGATAACAGCTGCAACTCGCTCGTCTCGCATTTGCCCTTGTAGCAAACCAATTTTCTTTAACATGTCCTCACTCATTGCCTTACGTTTACTTTGCTGGCCATAGCTACAGCCCTTATCATTCTTTGCCTTTTCTGACGCACAATAGATTTCCGACTTACCCACTTCTAAACTAGCTCCTGCCAATGCTAAAGAGGTAAATCCGCCTGATGAATGACCCAGCATTATTACCTTGTCCGTTTTAAGCGAGGTATTAAATAACCCCTCATCAGATAAACTATCGATCGTAAAGCTTACATCTTGTGGGCGTTGCCAGAAGCGCATAACCGAACTGGGGTCGATATTCTCTGCTCCATAAACCCAAGACTCACCAAAATGAGCTACCCCAGCAACAACCCAACCTTGCGAGGCTAATGCATAACCCAGCCAGTTCATTTCACGGGGAGAGCCAAAGGCTCCATGAGAGATAATAGCAACGCGGTGACGGCTTTGTTTCGGTGATAAGCAAATCTTCGCTTTACAAGGTTCTGCCCCTCCTTGATACCAAAACTTGACTTTAGTTGGACGATTATCTTGCTGATTAAAAAGGTCAACTTCTGTTGTCTTCAGTTGAATAGCATCGCTAGACAAGGCTTGAGCACTGACAAAAAGAGTAAGTAACGTAAGACTAGTACAGCAAAGTTTAGTTATTTTTAGGCTCATAGTTCTCTCTATTTATTGAACATTCGATGCCGAAAATATACATGCACTATTAAAATTGAGCTGTGCAGAAAGTGCGTTTCGTATGAAAGACGTCACTTCAGGCAGAATGTTAACCTTTCTCTTCTGCGGCAAAATTTTCTATTGCGAAGCCTTCCACTGCAAAATATAACTCTGTTTTAAGTGCTTCAGGCTCAGTTTCCATCGGGTTATTCAGATATTGCTGCACTATTTGTTGGTCTTTGAGCTTGATGCGGTTAGGCAAAACCCATTGTGCATAAACCTGAGAAATAGTTTGCCACATGCAATTGTGTGGACCTGTGTGTGTAAAACAGGCCCAACGGCCAGCCTGCCATTTAAAAGCGTCCAGCTTTTCATGGTGAGCGGACAGACCTTCAACAAAGCCAGCAAAAAAACGGCTTTCAGTTTGCTCTCCCGCCCACGGGTTATCAACAGAAACGCCAATTGGCTGTAACTCACCATAACTTAACGGCTCGGCCATAGCGGCTAAACGGCCGTATAATTCTCCAGCCACCGCGGAAAAAGATTGCTCATTAAAACCTTTGCCATAGAAACCGTACACTATTTGCTCAGGTAACGTTTTCCAAACAGGTTCCAATTTGGGATCCGTTAGTCGTTTTTTTGGTTTTAGGCTGCCAGCACGAGCATTGATCGGCAAATTACCTTGAACCACGTCGCTTGGCGTAACAGAGAAGTTCTTTTTAAACGCTCTAGAAAAAGATGAAGGAGAATCATAGCCGACGCTAAGAGCGACATCGATAATATTGTGGTTTCCCAATTTAATTAAGTACAGTGCCTTTTCCAGTTTATGCCGCTGGATAAACTCACCCAACTGGTAACCCGTCGCAGCAAAAAATATGCGATTAAAATGATACTTGGAAAAGCCGGTATAATTTGCCAGATCGTCCAAACTGACAGTCCGGTCGCTATGGTCATAAACATACTGCCCGACCAGACTAATGATTTTTACGTTATTGTTGTTTATGGTATCTACCACGGGGCCTATCCTTATTGTATGGATAATAACTAGTGAAATTGGGTAAAGTGAGTCCCAAGCTTTTGCTGCAACTTAAGCCTTCTATGTGATAGCTCGATATCCTAATGGCTCCTCTGTTGAGAGACCGATAACGAACATGAGCATCATATAGAACTCCAAGCAATAACCTCGAATAGTCGACTGGGTCATGAACCCGTATTTCGCAATAAAGAGAACGCTTATTATGCATACCAATACAAAAGAAAACATTAATGTCGGAGTTGATACAGGTAAATCACATCTTGATATTTATATCCGCCCTCTCGATATCTTTTTCACTGTTTCTAATAATGAAGATGGCATTAAAAAAGCGATCAACAAGATCAAAATATACAAACCTGAACGTATAGTAATAGAAGCTACAGGTCGACTTGAGATACCCTTCATTATAGCTTGTTCAGAAGTGAAGCTTCCCTTCGTAATAGCTAACCCTATGCATGTACGTCGGTTCGCAGGTGCTATCGGCCAACGAGCTAAAAGTGATCGATTAGACGCTGAACTTATCGCTCATTATGCAGATGCTATCAAACCAAAGCTGACTGAGCTTAAGCCAGAAAAAATTAGACTAATGAGTGATTTAGTTACACGAAGAAATCAACTTCTGACTCTGCAAACTATGGAAAAAAACCGAATTCAAATCCTGCCGAAAACACTAGCTTCCACAATTAAGCCTATACTCACTGCGATAAAAAACCAAATAGGTAAAATAGAGCTGAAAATTGAAAGGTTGATTGAGGAATGTGAAGAGTACCAAAGTAAAAATATTATATTACAGAGCATGCCTGGGATCGGGAAAATAGCAGCTGCATCTCTTATCAGTAATGTGCCAGAGTTAGGCTATATCACGAATAAACAAGCCGCTTCGCTAATAGGTGTTGCACCAATGATCAAAGAAAGTGGTGCTTATAAAGGCAAACGTGTCGTCCAAGGCGGTCGAGCACAAGTGCGTACGGTACTCTATATGGCAATGATGTCGGCGATGCAGTGCAACCCAGTATTTAAAGCAACTTATCAGCGATTAATTGGGCAAGGAAAACCCAAAAAAGTCGCCATCATTGCATGCGTCAGAAAGATGGTCGTCATCTTAAATTCGATGTTGAGGGATGACGTCATGTGGGATGAGAATACTGGTAAAAATAAGTTATTGACGCCATAGTCGTTCGTTAAGCCTTTTATAAACTTAAAAAATAGTTATAGACGCCAACACCTTTCTCATAACCAAGTGATTCATATAGAGCCTGAGCATTTAGGTTATCTTCGCCTGTCTCAAGAGCGATACCTTTTGAGTTTGTTTCAATCGCAAATGATTTAGCTGTATCCATCAACTTTTTACCGACACCTAAACGTCTAGCAGAAGATGATACATAGAGGTCATTTAACACCCAACTAGACTTAGCAGAAACTGAAGAAAACATTGGGTACAATTGAGTAAAACCCAAAGGATTACCATTTGCATCATGCGAATAAAAAATTACAGAGTCTTTGTTTTTTAAACGGTCGGTAATAAAACTCATAGCCAATTTTAAGTCGCTATCTTGTTTGTAAAAAACACGATAAGAATTAAATAACTCACTAACCTCATTTAGATTTTCTAATGTTGCTCGTTTTACACTAATGCTCATTTATTACTCCTAAGGTCTGATGGCTAACGCCTTGTAAATAGGCTAGAAAAGTTGGTTACCATTAGAGATAAAAGAGCAGCATCCAGCTTTAAGCCCTTGTTGAACGAAGCCGCTATGCGGCAAAAAAGATAAAAACACATATCTATGCTCTCATCCTAAATACTTTCTAGAGGCGCCTAATTGAGGTTGCCATCCTAGGAGTATTGTCATGAACAC
>NZ_VKGK01000048.1 GCF_007197645.1 Shewanella hanedai | reverse complement strand
TGTCAAAAGCTTGAGATACTTGCATAAAAAAATCCGAGACCTAGAGGTAGGACTCGGATTCTGAAGCATCTAGAAGATCAGTCAACCGATCGATTTATCACTAAATGATCGGCATTAGAGCCAAGCTCTCTTTTTTATTTAAGTAAAGGTATTACTTAAGATTGAGTTGACTCAGTCGACTCGACGTTGACATCTTGAGTCTCTTCGACAACAACAGTCTGTCCTTCGTCATTAGTCTTGTTACCAGACAGTGCGGCTTCAGCTTGCTCTTGAGCTAATGCTTTGGCGCGATCACCTTTTGATACATACTTTTTGATTGTAGGAGCTGTATGTTTGTTCAGGCGAGCCTTGGCACGTTTCGCCGTCATCTTAATCATTTTCTGTTTTCTGTTCATAAACTCTCTACCAAAATGCTGCATAAATCTGCCGCTCTTTAGCAGCAGATTGTAAACTGGGTGCGGATTTTAACTCAATCTGTTGCTTCAAGCCATAAAATATGCGTTTTCTTGTTGGTTAGCACTAGTTTTGCTTTATGAACTGGGCAATTTATACTGCATTATAAGGCGAATTTTTGTTTATCCACTTCGCTAGCCCCTTCGTTACATTCACCACGGATCTCAGCTCTTCCCACTTCGATAATACGGCTTAGTTCCATAAACCCTTCTCGGCAAAAACCTGTCATGGTCAAGGTCTTTGAGAGTCCCAACTCTATTTGTTGGGTCCAGTCACTTAGATCCGGTTGTTCATAGCGCTTACCTGAACGTGCTCGTTTGGCTTGATCAATACGTTCTTTATGGGGAAGTAGATTGTCAGAGTCACCCAAAGTGGCAAGTTGGGCTTTATAGGTAAACAGTTTAATACCGTCTCCTTTAATGTTTGTGCTGAACCTGTCTTTTACATCTAGATTGAAATCACTGGGATCGGTTTTCTTGCTTGAACAGGCACTCATGAGTGTGAGTGAGAGTAAAATGGCTATTTTATAACTAATCATATTTTTTCTTATTATTTTGGTGGTTATTCTAGTGTCCGAGCACGGCTAATACCAATCAGTATAAGAAGTTGATCTACTCAGAGTGTTTTTTGGCAAACTAATTCAAGGCGAGTGGATGACATAATGGTTGTTCCCTTATGAGTTCATTCAACGCAGAAATAGGCAGCCAAAAACACTCCTTAACAGGCGAGTTTTAGCGGTTCTGAAGCTGTGTTAACGAGCTTAACCGTAGAATAACTATGCTATTCACTCGTTGCCTTGCCTCAGTACCGCTAAACTCTCGCTGAGCGATCAAATCTTTATACTGATTGGTATAATATTAAAACCGCGCATTTAACCACGACATTACTTACATGATTATTGCAGCATAACTCAATTCGCCACGGGTTGGCATCAAACTGACAAGTTTTTACCTTCAGCGTCCTAATCTATATAAGCAGGAATAAACTTGATTTTGCTCAACAAAAGAACAACTAATGTTGATTAGTTGTTGCTATTTACTTGTCTGGTGGCACACTAAATTAACCTAGGTTCACTGGACTGTTGAACGCTGTGAGAGCAAATATAAGGTTGAGGTTTAGCTTATTCGCTCTATTTTATGATTTTTTGCGTGTTTACACATGGAGTGTTAATGCCTGCTATTTTCAAACTGCTTCAATCTTTGTTGTCGAGTTTTAAAGACCTTATTCCCATTATATTGGTCGTGAGTTTCTTTGAGATTTTTATCTTGCAACAAGCCCCTGCAGATCTCGCTTCAATCATGATTGGGCTTGTCTTTATCGTATTTGGTTTGACCTTCTTTGTATTTGGACTCGAAATGGGTCTGTTCCCGATAGGCGAATCTCTGGCTCAAGCGCTTGCTCGTAAAGGCAGTGTATTCTGGTTGGTGCTGTTTTCATTCTCTTTGGGTTTTGGCACCACATTGGCAGAACCCGCTTTAACGGCTGTGGCGAATGAAGCGGCGCAAGTGGCGGCTGATGCAGGGGCTATTAAGCCGGATGAGGCGTCAATGAATAGCTATGCGATGGGACTTAGGTTTACTGTGGCAATAGCGGTGGGGTTAGCCATCTTGTTAGGAGTGGTGAGGATATTAAAAGGCTGGCCTATCCATTATTTAATCATTGGTGGCTATATTATCGTGATGGTGCTGACCACTTTTGCCCCTGATAGCATCATAGGTATTGCTTATGATTCAGGTGGCGTGACGACATCGACTATCACGGTACCGCTAGTGACGGCACTAGGAGTTGGTTTAGCCAGTGTGATTAAGGGGAGAAATCCCATGCTAGATGGTTTTGGCTTGATTGCTTTTGCGAGCTTAACGCCGATGATTTTTGTGCTGATTTACGGCATGGTGGTCTTTTAATGGAAGTGCTTTACGGATTATTCGACACCTTGTTACTAACCGCAAGGGACGTGATCCCAATTGCTGTCATTCTGTTTGGTTTTCAGCTTGGAGTGTTAAAACGTCCCATTGCCAACTGGCATAAGGTAGTGCTAGGTTTTTTCTATGTGATTGTAGGACTCACCCTGTTTTTAGTCGGGCTGGAGCTCGCGCTTTTTCCTATTGGTGAGAGTATGGCTGAGCAGTTGACTTCAGTTGAGTTTATTCATCCTAATTTGGGCCCAGATGAAACCATTATTTGGCAAGATTATCTATGGGTGTACATCTTTGCTGCGGCAATTGGTTTTAGTACCACCATCGCAGAGCCATCCTTAATCGCAGTGGCAATAAAGGCCAACGAAGTCTCAGCAGGTGCTATTAGTGTTCAGGGATTACGTATTTCAGTGGCTATCGGGGTTTCTTTTGGTATTGCGTTAGGGTGTTTTCGAATTGTAGTAGGGGATCCTATTCAATACTACATTATGGGAGGTTATATCATTGTGGTAGTTCAAACTTTTTATGCTCCTAAGATGATTGTACCTTTGGCTTATGATTCTGGTGGGGTGACAACCTCGACTGTCACCGTACCTTTAGTGGCTGCATTAGGCTTAGGATTGGCGACCAATGTTGAAGGGCGTAATCCTTTAATCGATGGGTTTGGTTTAATCGCTTTTGCCAGCCTCTTTCCTATGATCAGTGTTATGGGATATGCACAGATTGTCGATGCGTTGAATAAAAGACGCGCGTTAAAAAAGCAGAACAATATGTCTTGACCCAATTGCGGCCTCAGAACTAAAGAGCTGCGCAGTTACTCAAGTAAAAAAATACCAAGTAACTTAAGTATTAAAGGTTAAGTATTGAAGATTATGAGGAGTTAACGATGCGTTTTAAACTCATTATTGCCTTTATTGATGATGGCATGACAAATCGCATTCTTGATGCGGCGAGAAAGGCTGGCGCGACCGGTGCTACCGTGATCAACCATGCCAGAGGTGAGGGGATAGAGAAGAAGAAGACTTTTATGGGACTCACATTAGATGTACAGCGAGATGTGGTGCTATTTTTAGTTGAAGAGCATAAAAGCCGTTCTATTCTTGAAACGATTAACAGAGTTGGCGAGTTTGATACAAACCCCGGTCAAGGGATTGCCATCCAGATAGATGTTGAAGATGCAGTGGGTGTCGCACATCAAGTACGAGAGATCAGTAAAGATATTGAGGATGATATATGAGTCAGCGAAAACTAGTTCGAAACTCAGATGTGATGACGAATAAATTTGTGATGGTTGATGGACTTCATACTGTCGCCGATGCGGTTAAACATGCGATAGAGCAAGATGTAAAAGTGTTGTTTGTGAATAAACGTCATGAGAATGACGAATATGGCATTGTATTGATGAGTGACATTGCCAAACAAGTATTGGCGAAAGATAGGGCGCCTGAACGCGTCAATATTTACGAAATAATGCTTAAACCTGTGTTGTCGGTCAGCGCTGGGATGGATGTACGCTATTGTGCACGTTTATTTGAGCGGTTGCGTATCTCTAAAGCGCCCGTTATTGAAAATGGTGAAATTTTGGGTTTAGTGAGTTATCAGGATTTGGTGCTCAAAGGGATGATGGCTCAAATTTAGCGAGACTTTATTCAAATAAAAAAGCAACCTTAAAGGTCGCTTTTTTATTTGAATAAATGTGCTGTTATGCGAATCGCTTATCGAGATAGCTGATAATCTCTGAAGACTCGTACATCCAACGGGTTACACCATCTTCTTCGATACGCAGACACGGCACTTTTGCCTGGCCGCCTTGATCCACTAATGTACTTTTGTGTGGATCTTGCTTCGCATCTAAGGTTGCGATGTTTAAACCTTGTCTGCGCATTGCGCGGCGAACTTTAACGCAAAATGGACAGGCTTTATATTGATATAAGGCTAACTGCTGAGTCGCTGCATCTATAACAGATTGCTCATCCGAAGGACGTTTGAGCTTCTTCGGGGTGAAGATAAAGTTGAGCAGTAAGATAATGCGACCTAAAAACCAACGAACAATAAACATGGGTTACCTCTGATAGAATCGAAATCGGCCAGAGTGTAACCCATGCAAGAGCAAGATTATACCAATCAGTATAAGAAGTTGATCTACTCAGAGTGTTTTTTTGCAAACTAATTCAAGGCGAATGGATGAGATAATGGTTGTTCCCTTGTGAATTCATTCAACGCAGAAATAGGCAGCCAAAAACACTCCTTACAGGCGAGTTTTAGCGGTTCTGATCCTGTGTTAACGAGCTTAACCGTAGAATAACTATGCTCTTCACTCGTTGCCTTGCCTCTGGACCGCTAAACTCTCGCTGAGCGATCAAATCTTTATACTGATTGGTATTAGGTTATTCAGCACCTAAGGTCAATATCGCTTCCTCAGCGTCTTGGTTAATATCAATACGGCTGTCGAGCAAGAATATCCGAGAGGGGGCAAGCTTATTGATATCCACCAAGTGGGCTTTAACGGCTAAGGCTCGCTCACTGGCTAAATTACCCAACATCTGTTCATTGACCTGTTGTTGGTTCAGTACTTGATTGTACAGGGCGATATGCCATTGGGTGTTTATTACTTGTTCACTGCTCAAGGTTTCGTCTTGCTCATTTTTCGCAATTATTTGTGTTTTGATGTCATTAGCGACACCACCCACTTCATTTTCAAACAGAGCGATAAGCGCTTGTGATAACGGGCCTTCGGTCGGGAAGTTGCTTGCCGTTAATGGCGTTGGCATTGCACTTACCTCGATGTGACTAATCTCTGCAAGTTTCTGCTTTAGCATGAAGGATTCAAGCTCACGGCTGTCATTCATTGGGTCTACCGCACCCTCAATACTCAATGTGAGTTTTGGCCTTTCTATCAATGCGCTGGTTAATGTACTGAGCTTAGTCGCTTCTTTATCGCTGATCACTGCCAAGCCGGGTTCGAACTCTATGCTGTCCAAAGATTCATGATCACCAAATAGCCCTGAAAGTAGACTAAATGGTGCTGTGACGGCTTTAGTGATCAGATTGGTAAATGCGTTCAAAATGATGCTGCCAAAGCTAAATTCTGGTGAATTAAGATCGCCGGAAACTTCAAGTCCAAGATCGATTACGCCGTGTCTATCCTGCAGTAGTGCAATGGCTAACGTAACGGGCAAGCCTGTGGCTAAGCCACTGTCGCTAGGTTCCCCTAAGGTGAGTTGATCGACCACCATATGGTTGCTGCCCAATAGTTGATTATCTTTTAATTGATAGTCCAAATCGATAGAGAGTTGGCCTTTATCAATATAGTAGCCTGCGTAAGTACCTGAATATGGGTTGACTGAGGTCAGCTCGACATTGGCAAATTTAAGGGCCAAATCTAGATAAGGCATCGCCAGTAAGGGATTTATTTCTCCCTTTAATGTAACAGGGGCATATTTATCTATTTTACCTTTGATATCGACTTTAGCGGGCTTGGTTGATGTTGAGGAAAGCTGGCTAATTTCTCCCTCTAATTGCTCAATGCTAGCAGCAAAATTGGGGGTAAGGGAGTTATCAGCGAAGAAGGTAGAACCTTGGCTAAAACCAAGCTTACCGATAACAAGTTTAAGTTTTTTCTCTCCAGACTTGTCGAGTTTAGTACTCTGATCTACGTTTTGATTAAGCTTAGGTTGCTCAATCAGTAACCCGCCAATATTGGTGGTTCTGTCTTTAGCAATGATGAGTCGACTGTAAGGTTTGACGAAGTCTACTGAGTCAATGGATAACAAGTGCTGTTGTTGATCTAAATTAATCTTGCTTATGGCCATGGATTGCCATTTCAACAAAGTTTTATTCTGCACATTATCTTTGATTGATAACGCCTTGATAGTACTGTCGCCGATAAAGGTGATGTCATCGGCTGAACTGGCCTTAACTTGCCCTTCAATACTCAACTCACCCTGTTCAAGGGTGATGTTTAGATAAGGGGCGAGATAAGTTTGTAGTTGCGGCAAGGAAAAGTCAGTGAGTTGAACGGCACTTTCTATGTGTTGCTGTTTAAGATCTACTGCTCCGTTAGACTCAAATTTACCTTGATCATTGATGGAAAAATCAAGTCGGTATTGTACTGGATCGCGAAGATCTGAATAGATTTTACCTGTCACAAGGTTCAGTGGGGCAATCTGCCACACTGTGTTGTTCGACACTAAGCTTTCATTTACCTTGATATCAAAGTCTTTTAGTTCAACTTTATCGACAATGACTGACCAAGTTGGTTCAGCATTAACCTTTGGCTTATCAGTTTCAGTAAGCACTGACTCTTCACTTGCAGGTGTAATTTCACTTTTCGTTTCTTTGGGAGCTGTGGACTGAGTTGCCCTTGTCTGTTTTGTTGCCTGAGTCGAGATAAAATTAGGCATGAAAAGCGGGACAAGATCGAGTCCATCCGCTGAAATTCGGCTAGCTAAAGTGAATTCTTCACTGTAAAGGCGTGAAATTTTTACCTGCTTATGGTTAAGGTCTAAAGCTATATTTTCTGCGGCAAATAATGGCAAAGAGAGTAGGGAGCGCTTGTCATGTGTAAAAACGATATCCCTTAGTGCAAATTGCCCATTACTGGTCGTGAGTTCAATTGGATTGTCGGCTGAAGCTGGATTGCTCGATAATGCAAAATCAGTGCTGAAATCAAACTTACCTGAGTCTAAATGAGCTTGAAACTCGTCAGAAATAAATGACCAAAAATCTGGTAAGGCAATGGCATTTAATTGCACGGCGCCGATGACATTTAACGGTGCCAGTTGAAGCTGACCTTGAGTGGCAATTTCGCCTCCGTTCTTACCGCGTAGACGGATTGAAAATCGATTCGATGCATCTTGTTGGCTATCAAGCTCTTTTAACGTGTCGAAACCTTCGATGCTAAGGTTGATATCCGGATAGTTTAATTGACTATCTGTTAGCATGTCAGTGTACTTAACATTGGCACTGACAATGGCTAACTTGTTGACCATGATGTGAGGCAGTTCAGTCGGAGGAGCTTTGACTGTATTGGCGTCAGCCTCCTTTTTGGTTAGCTCATTGATGATGTCAGAGAAATTGAACTCTGCACCCACATTTTGATTTAATCGTTCAGCTAGCAAGTAAGGACGGATTAAAGAGACGTCTTTGATGCTGATAGCACCGTTAATAAGCGAGTGCCAAAAACTGAGTTCGAAGCTGAGTTCAGCAAATCCAGTAAAGTCTGTTTTATTCTCTTCAAAGAGGTGAAGATCCAATAATGAGACGTGCAAGTTAAAAGGATTGATTGAGACATCCCCTAAGCTGACCGGTCTTTTTACCAAGGTGCTTAGTTGAGCTGGAATTTGTTGCAAGGCAATGTAAGGAACGACGAGGCCGAGTAAGGTAATAAAGGAGAGGTAAATCGCTAACACAATAGTTAAATATTGTTGGTACCGAGGAAGTTGACGATACATTTTTCTCAAATTTATCGCTTTTTTGGGTTTAGCGGACATACTTACCTTAATCGAATATAGAGATTTTTATAGAGTGGGCATTTTACCTAAATTTATAGCATATAAATAGCCATTATCAATGACTTCAAACAGTTTGATTTATCTTTTTTTGAAGTCAATACCAACAAATCAGCTGATTAGGCAACCTAAACGATGACACGATTTTATTTCGATGAACAAAGTGTTGAATCCATCAAAGGTGAAACCGTACTTGATGCCTTGATCCGTCATGGGCATTCCGTCACATACTCCTGTAAAAAAGGAGCGTGTAAGACCTGTCTAGTGCAGCATGTGAGTGGCTATCTCCCTACTGGTGCACAACGGGGGCTAACGACTCAGCTCAAATCAGATGCTTATATCTGTGCATGTCTATGTAAACCAACAGCTGGGCAGAAGCTTAAATCAATTATTGCTCAGAACCTGTTCGTTTCAGCTCATATCCATGAGAAGCAGTACCTCTCTGAATCTGTGGTGAAAATATTAGTTGAGCCTACCGAAGAGTTTCGCCACAGTGCCGGGCAATATATCAATCTAAGACGTTTTGATGGGCTAACGCGTAGTTACTCTATTACCAATGATCCTGATTCAAAACTGATTGAGTTACACATACGAAGAAAATATAACGGACAATTTAGCGATTGGTTATTCAACCATGCCAGTGTTGGTGAGAGTTTGTTAATTCAAGGGCCTTGGGGAGATTGTTGCTATAAGGCAAGTTATAGAAATGACACTCTGATATTAATTGGTACTGGTACTGGCTTAGGCCCCGTATATGGTATTGCGCGAGATGCCTTGTCTCAGGGTCATAAAGGAGAGATATATCTCTACCATGGAGCCAGAAATGTTGCTGATCTCTATCATCATAATAAGTTATTGAAGTTGATGTTAGAGCATCGAAACATGACCTATTTAGCCTGTGTCGATCACATGGATGAAAAGGCGGTCAGTTCAACAAGAGTTGAAGTTGGCGATCCATTTGAAGTGGCGATGAATATGCACAAGATGGACAGTCAAACATTACCCGATTCTCCACAACGGATTTTCTTATGTGGTGAACCAAGTTTTGTGACCAAAGGGCAGCAGTTAATATTCTTAAATGGTACGCCACTGGATCGGATCCACGCGCTCACTTATGATTATATAGATTTGAGATTGTCCCCCAGGGAAGGTTAATCACGATGAATAGCCGCAAGTGTTCGACTCTGATTAATTGTTAACAATCTAACATCAAGTTCAATGATCTTTTTCACTCATAAGGCTTATTTGCTTGTGGCTGTTACAGGTATGTTTTAGGTATCTCCTCCATCCTTGGAGGTCTTGTGGAAAATGCAATAATGCACAATTATGTTGGTATAGCAGTTAGGCATTGCTTGGAAAACATGCCGAGAAGGAGGCTAATACTCTTTTTACTATGTATTAAATGTCACTTATCAGCTTTATGGTAAGTGATTGCCGCTATGATTGCCCCTTGAGGATCTTTGATCCAACAGAGCCTACCGACTTCTGGAATATCTTCTGGTCCATAAAGCAGTTCTCCTCCCAAAGATATGACTTTAATCGCGACCTCATCAACATCTTTTACGGTGACATAGCTCGTCCAGTGGCTTTCTTGTTCTGGGCAAGGATTTGGGGCAATGCCTCCTATTTTCTCACCTTCATTTTCAATGATGTGATAGGGGCCATGTGATGTTTGCATGGTTTTAAATGTCCAACCAAACACTGCTCCATAGAAGCTAAATGCATCCTCACAAGAGTTAGAAGTCAACTCATGCCAGCCTAAAGCTCCAGGGGTGTTATAGGGTGTTTGCATACTCATCTCCTTAACGATAAATAGTGTGAACGAGTTAATCGTCATGCTGATGGTAAAGGATCTCTTTTAGCCGTGTAATGAGTGTCATTACTGTGAGTTTTCACTCACATAAATAATATTAGCTGTTTGAGGCTTGAGTAAGGCACTGTGAGCCTTCTCTGAAGTAAAGTGTAGTCCAGCTTTGAGGAATAAAAATGTATTTACAGCTAGATTTGTTTTGAGGGTGTGTAATAGTTAGTTAAGTTAACGTTATGTAATTCATAGAAAAGTTGTTAGTATCAACACAATAACTGTTTGAACTATATTACCTTTATTCTCATCGCTAAAATGGAAATAAATGTTAAGGAATGAATATGTACATAAGAATTGCAATTACTGATGACCTCGATGCGTTAGCCACACTTTTTAATGGTTATCGAATGTGTTTGGGAAAGGAAAGTAATTTAAGTGATTGCAGAAGCTTCATTCAGGCTCGACTTTTTGAGAATGACTCAGTGATTTTTATTGCTTTTAAAGCGAATGTTCCTGTTGGATTTATCCAATTGTTTCCCTCCTACTCTACGATTTTACTTAAACCTTTATGGTATTTTGACGACCTATATGTCGCAGATGAATATAGAGGTACGGGGATTGGCACCGACTTGGTCGCTAAAGCAAAAGAGTTAGCTGATGAAACTCAAGTGGTAGCTGTGCGCCGGGGTAAAATTGATGGAGAGGGTTTTTTACTTATTTAGTGTTAAGCAGTCCCCTAATTGATAAAAGCAAGTATGCCTATGATATCATGTCGCGTTTTTATTCTATATCGATCTGAGCGAGCTTAAGTGTCGCTATTCTCAGGTTGTATATTTATTCATGTTGGAGCAAGAGATTGAACAAGAGTGTAATAACTAACCTTATTGCTGCCATCTTGGTGGTATCTGGGTATTTGTTAGCGTTGCCTATCCTTTTTAGTGTTGGTTTGTTTGCACTTTCCGGTGCTGTCACCAACTGGTTAGCGATACATATGCTGTTTGAAAAAGTGCCTGGGTTATATGGATCTGGCGTGATCCCTACGCGTTTCGAAGAGTTTAAAGCGGGTATCTCTGATTTAATGATGAAGCAGTTTTTTACCGATGAAAATATAGACCGCTTTCTCTCTTCAGAAGGAATGGAGTCGCACATCAACTTGCAACCTGTGATAGAAAAAGTGGATTTGGCTCCGGCCTTTGATGCATTAGTCACTACGGTTGAACAGTCATCATTAGGTGGCATGCTCGCGATGTTTGGTGGCACCGAAGCTATTGCACCATTGAGAGAGCCTTTTATTGAAAAAATGAAGCTTTCTTTAGTTGAGATATCACAGAGTGAAGATTTCATTAATCTTGTTAAGAATGAGCTCGAACGTCCTGATGTACTTGCTGATATGCGTACTAAAGTCAGTGAGATCGTCACGCAAAGGCTAGATGAGTTAACACCTGAGCTAGTAAAAGATATTATTCAAGAGATGATCCGCGAGCATTTAGGTTGGCTGGTGGTCTGGGGTGGAGTATTCGGCGGTATTATTGGCTTAATTGCGGCGCTGTTTAACATCTAATCGCTAATGAATGGGATATTGATGTATCAAAAAGGGAGCATTAGCTCCCTTTCTACGTTAACTTAGTGTGATACTAAGGAGACGTTAATGAATTCCCACAATACGATTAATTATCTTGAACTTCCTGTTAAAGATATCGAGAAAACAAAACAATTTTTCAGTCAAGTATTTGGCTGGGGCTTTATCGACTATGGCCCGAGTACACCTGCTTTACCGATGCAGGGATTACAGGTGGCTTTTATCTCTCGAATCAAAGCTTTGATTTGGCACGTGGCAGTGTACTGATTGTTATCTACTCTGAGGCATTGGAGGCATCACTGCAGGTCGTCGAGCAGCACGGCGGCATAATCTCTAAAGCCATTTTTTCGTTTCCTGGCGGGCGACGGTTTCATTTTAAAGATCCAAATGGCAATGAATTTGCTATTTGGTCTGAGTAACCATATTCGTTAGTTGTTTTGTTGGTGACAACAAGGCTTATACTGATTGATATAAGCCTTGCCGTTTACTGTTTCCCCGTTGTACCTCTTTCCTACATCAATCCACCAATTAACCCTAGCTGCAAATCGCAGCCATAACTGAGCAAGCGTTAAGCCTCCTAGCGACTATACTTTTTGTATATTGCATCTCTCTAACTTCTCTTTCTTTAATAACCAGTAAATTACTGCCAGATAGAAAGTGAATTTACACATTGATAATTGAGGCTAACTTTATGATGGGAATGGTTTTTACTGGGTTTATTGAATTGATTGAAGATGAGTTTGGGTATGAAACGTTAGATGCATTACTCCAGTCATGTGAGCTCGATAGTGAAGGAATATACACAGCAGTTGGCAGTTATAATCATGAAGAACTGCTTCAATTGGTGGTCAAATTAAGTGAAATGTCTTCAGTTCCTGTGACAGAGCTCGTCAAATTGTTTGGTAAAAAATTGTTTGTTGAATTGATAGGCGGTCATCCTGAAATTGCGAGTGAAATGACTGACTCTTTTGATCTGCTCTCCAAGATAGACAGTTATATTCATGTCGAAGTTTATAAGCTTTATCCTCAAGCTGAACTGCCTAAATTCAGCTGTGAACGTTTAGGTGATAATGCTATTCGTCTGCATTATCAATCTAACCGACCTTTCGCCTCTTTTGCTGAAGGGTTACTCGATGGGTGTGCTAATCACTTTAATGAGCATTTTGAGATAACACGTACTCCAGAAACAAAAGACTCCGAGACCGATGTAATCTTTAATATTACAAGAACGCCTATTCCATCATGAGTGTAATGGAAGATCGGGAACAAGTTTTGCTTCGTAGAGTCGAAAGGGAGAGGCGTGCTCGAAAGGAAGCAGAACAAATCCTGAACGAAAAAAGCAAAGAGCTGTGGAATACTAATCAGAAACTTCAGCAGGTGAATGAACAGTTAGATCAAATCGTTCAGATCCGCACGAGCGAACTTCAGATGGCTAAGACAAAGGCTGAGCTTGAGAGTTTTGCACATAAAAAAGCGAAAGAAAGGTTTCAATTAGCGATGAGGGCGACGAGTGCGGGTGTGTGGGAGAAAAATATTGTCGATAATGTTTGGTATTTCAGTGAACGTTTAACCTCCATGTTTGGTTATAGCGAAGAAGAGCTATTATTTGGATTCAAAAACCTCTCTTTTATTCACAATGAAGATAAGAAAACATTGTTACATGTGCTGAAGAAACATTTTAGAGAAAGGAAAGCCTTCGATTGTGAATGCCGCGTTCAGACAAGTAATGGGCGATACAAATGGTTTTGGGTTGTCGGACAAGCGGTATGGAATGAAAATGGTGACGTAATTCGTATTGCAGGTTCCTTTAGCGATATTGATGAGCGGGTTGAAAACTCTAAATTAGTTGAAAAAATGGCTCATTATGATCATTTGACCATGATACCCAATCGGGTTTTATACAATCAAGAATTAGATGTTGCCCTATCTAAGGCTCAGAGTAATAAAGATAGTCTTGCTGTTATTTTGATTGACCTTAATGACTTTAAGCAAGTTAACGACACATTAGGTCACAGTGCAGGTGATCATCTACTTCATCATATTGCGAGCCAATTCAAATTAAATATCAGGGAGAGCGATATTGTCGCGAGATTAGGCGGCGATGAGTTTTCTATCGTGCTAACGAATGTTAGTGACCCTCAATTTGTGGTTAAAAAATGTGAGCAGATAATAGAAGCTATCTCTAGCCCGTTTTATTATCAAAGAAACCTTATCATGCCTAAAATGAGCATGGGAATTGCGATTTACCCTGAGTACGGTTCAAACCGCGAAGAGTTGATGATTAATGCGGATTTAGCCATGTATAAGGCGAAAGGAGATAAGGGAAATGGCAGTGGATATCAGTTTTGTGAACAGGAACATATTAATAAAAATATTGAACGAACAGAGTTAAGTGTTGAGTTGGATAAAGCGATTACTGAGAAAGGTTTTTTTATGCGTTTTCAGCCGGTAATTGATCTAACTCGTGGTGAAATGATTTTTGCAGAAGCCTTGCTTCGTTGGAAACACTCTAAAAAAGGCGAGATGCTTCCGGAAAAGTTTATCCCTGTGGCTGAAGAGAGTGGGTTAATTACGCGACTCGGTGGCTTGTCTATTGAGTTGCTAGTGCAACAGGTAGATAGAATTATGTCTGCAAAGCGGTTAGAAAAGTTAACGATTAATATTATCCCCTCACATTTTTTATCGCAAAGCTTCATCGTGCAGTTACAGGAGCTAATCAATACTCATCCAGACATATCGCAATACATGACAATTGAGATCACCGAAGCGGTATTCTTAATGAATATAGAAGCTGCTAAAAGTATTATATTTCAGCTGCACGGGATGGGGTTTTCAATCAGTTTAGATGACTTTGGGACTGGCTACTCAAGCTTCAAATATCTGCAGGAACTCCCTATTGAGGTGATTAAATTAGACAGCTCTTTTATCGCAGAAATAGATATTGATCCATCCCATAGAACGATAGCATCAACTATTATCGAACTTTCCCACTCGCTAGGGATCAAGGTGATTGCCGAAGGGGTTGAAACCAATAGTCAGCTGGCTTTCTTACAAGATCACCATTGCGATTTTGCTCAAGGCAGCTATTTCTTTAAGCCTCTTAGTATTATCGAATTACTCCATATGCAACGTGGTGTCTCACTGCTTCCAAATTCATAAACGGCTCAATGAATGCTTATCCAAGTGGTGTAGAACAAGCAAAGAATAAGCTGTGATGATAAACATCACCACAGCTTATTTGATTAGTATGCGCTTTCGTGAACCGATTGAACTGCTCGGCCAGATGGGTCAATAATTCCCTGCAAACTCACATCCCAAGCTAATGCTTCTGGCGTTGAACATGCGACTGATTTTCCACCAGGTACAGTTTCTGCGGCACTTGGAAGCGGAAAAAGCTCCTCGAAGAAACAACGGTAATAGTAAGCTTCCTTTGTCTCTGGCGTGTTGTATGGGAACTTGAACTTAGCATTGGCCAGTTTTAGGTCATCCACTTTCTCAGCTGCTAGTTCTTTTAAACCATCAATCCAAGAGTAACCGACACCATCACTGAACTGCTCTTTTTGACGCCATGCAACCTCTTTAGGTAACTTGTGCTCGAAAGCTTGACGCAGAATATGCTTTTCAATTTTGCCATCTTTAGACATCTTAGCTTCTGGGTTGATGCGCATGGCAACATCGATAAACTCTTTATCAAGGAAGGGGACACGTGCCTCTAAGCCCCAAGCTGCCATTGCCTTATTCGCACGTAGGCAATCGAACAGATGAAGTTTATCGAGCTTACGCACCAACTCTTCGTGAAATGCCTGTGCATTAGGGGCCTTATGAAAATAAAGGTAACCACCAAATAGCTCATCAGCGCCTTCGCCTGATAACACCATCTTAATGCCCATAGCCTTAATCTTTCTCGCCATTAAGTACATGGGTGTTGCTGCACGTATGGTGGTGACATCATAGGTTTCAAGGTGATAGATCACATCTTTAATCGCATCGATTCCATCTTGAAAAGTAAAGGTGATCTCGTGATGGATAGTGCCTATCGCATCGGCAACTTTTTTAGCTGCAATTAAATCAGGGGCTCCATCGAGGCCTACGGCAAACGAGTGAAGTTGTGGCCACCAAGCATTACTTTCACCATCATCTTCAATACGACGTTTTGCAAAAGTTTGAGTAATTGCTGAGATAACTGATGAATCTAAGCCACCTGAAAGTAGTACGCCATAAGGTACATCAGACATTAATTGACGTTTAACAGCAGCTTCAAGTGCTTCTCTTAGTTCATCAACACTGGCAGGGTTCTCTTTTACTGCATCAAACTCTCTCCAGTCCCGCTGATAATAGCTAACATAGCCATCAGAGCTGCTTTTCTCACTCGTCATAAAGTGACCAGGCTTGAACTCTTCAATGGTTTTACAAACGGGCATCAGGGCTTTCATTTCTGAGGCAATATAGAAGTTGCCTTCGGAATCGAGGCCTGAATACAGTGGGATAATCCCCATATGGTCACGGCCAATCAGGTAGAAATCTTTGGTTTTGTCGTATAATACGAAAGCAAAAATGCCGTTGAGTTTGTCTAAAAATTCGGTGCCATATTCCTGATACAAGGCTAGGATCACTTCACAATCTGAGTTTGTCTGGTAACTGTACTTATCACCCAGTTCAGCCTTAAGCTCTTTATGGTTATAAATCTCGCCGTTAACTGCCAATACAATGTTGCTATCTTGGCTAAATAAAGGTTGTGCGCCATGTTCAATGTCGACAATGGCGAGACGTTCATGGGCCAGAATCGCTTTGTCACAGCTGTAAATACCAGACCAGTCTGGTCCACGATGGCGCATTAACTTAGACATCTCTAGTGCAACCTGGCGCAGAGGTGTTGAGTCTGATTTGATATCTAAAATGGCGAATATTGAACACATAGGCTAGCTCCACAAAACGGTGTAAATCTCAATTGAGTATCACTGTGCCATTAAATGCTGAGTTTGCCAAATGTGGAAATGACAAATCATCGATAAAAACGCCTTTTTTGTGTGGTTAAATCTATTTTTACAAATTACAAATTGAGTAATATATAATTTAATGCGCATTTTGATGTGAAATCTTCTTTTTAATCTTGTTGAGGCGTATATAATTTATCTTTTGATAATCGATAGTTAGTAGTTTGAACAATTGAGAAAAATAGCTATTTTTTTTCAATTATTCATGGTGTGGTTAAAATATAAACGCCCAGCAAGGCTGGGCGTGTTTTGTGGCTAGGTATTACTCATCTGCACTAATTGCTGCTTGAGCTTCTGTTGATTTAGCCGCTCGTAGGCGATGAAATTCGGTTCCTTGGTAGTAACCTGGCCAATCATCACTGTTTGCCAGTGCGTGAGCTGCGTTAAAGTAGACTCCGATATCTTCTAGTGCGCCACTGAGATCCCAATCTTCACGGTATTCGTCACAGGTATTGTGATAACAACCCTTCATTATCAGTTTCATCTTGGCTTTGTATTGGCTAGTGGCCTCATCGATGGGTTGGCTACCGCCTCCAGCGAAGACGGCTGGAATGCCTTTTTGTGCAAAGCTGAAATGATCTGAACGGAAAAAACCACCAGATTCAGGGTGTCTCTCCGCTTTCGCTATACGTTGTAATGGCTCTAATGCCTTAATTAGGTACTCTTCTAGCTCTGACTTACCCTTACCGACAATCGTATAATCGCTTGTTCTGCCATAAATATTGGTGCTGTCGAGATTAAAGACAGCGACGGATTTATCAATAGGGTAGAGCGGATTAGCAGCATAGTAACGAGAACCGAGTAATCCTTGCTCCTCCCCCGTAGTGGCGATAAAAGTGATAGAACGATCGGATGGTTGACCATTTTTGGCCTGTTGGGCGAATTGTCGCGCTATTTCTAGAATCCCGGCAGTACCGGAGGCGTTGTCGAGTGCACCATTATAGATTTTATCGTCGGTTTTACTTTCATCAACACCGATATGATCCCAATGAGCGGAAAAAAGAACGTGTTCATCAGGTGTTTTACTGCCAGCGAGTGTCGCGACAACATTGTAGCTATTGGCGTATTCGGCCTTGTTTGCAAATTGAATATTGGCAGTTTGTTGAAGGGGGTAATTGAGTGAGCCGTTAGCGGCTTTATCCATCAATTCCGGTAATGATAGTCCCGATTGAGTGAACAGTTGTGTTGCGACATCCAAGGTGATCCAACCTTCCACTTGAACACGCTTCGCTTTACTTTGAACCAAGTCTTGTTGTGCCCCCGTCCAGCTATTTTCGACAACAGACCAAGGGTATGAAGCTGGCGCAGTGTCATGGATAATAATCGCGCCTAATGCACCATGATCGCTCGCTTCTTTATATTTGTAGTCCCAGCGCCCGTAATAAGTCATGGCTTTGCCGTTAAACAGGCCTGATTCAGGTTTAGCAAAGCCGGGATCATTGACAAGCATGACAGCAATCTTACCAGTCATATCAATACCTTGATAATCGTCCCAATTGTACTCTGGTGCAGTGATACCATATCCGACGAATACTAAGGGTGCATCTTTAATATTGATGCCGCCGTTATCATGGCGGCTGCCTAGTACAATATCTTTACGATGCTTAAGTTCGATGCCTGCAAAGCTAATTGCTTGTTCTTCATCAGCGGTGTAACTCACCATTGGCACAGCTTGCAAAAAGTCTCCTTTATTTGCACCGCTCAACCCCATCTCTTTGAAGGCCGTTGTTAAGTAGTCTAGGGTGAGCTTTTCACCATGAGTGGTGGGAGCACGCCCTTCAAACTTATCTGAGGAAAGGGTTTTAATATCTTCGCGAAATCGAGCCTCATCGAAGTTAACTTGGGCGCTTTCTTGGGACTGAGTTGGAGTTTGAACGTGTGATTGAGTCTCTGTTGCTTGTTGGCCGCAGGCACTGAGCAGTGCAAGGGCCGATACTGGAAGTAGTGATCGCATGGGGTATCCTATTCTTGTTATTATTGGCTTAGGGTGAAAGAGGTTAATCGACTAATGAGGTATTAGTGATAAATCCAATAGCATAATGGATGCAAAAGGCCCACGTTGACAAGTGGACCAAGGGGTTTAATTCAGTTAAATGTGTTGCTTAATATTGCCAATGTAACCTTGTCTACACGACGTCAATGTCACCGGCACACGCAAAGATATGATTTGGCCTGAACGGCTCGAGCTCAACATCTCTAAGCTGACTGACGCCACTTGTCACGAGTACCGTCTCAAGGCCTGCTTGAAACCCCGCCAGAATATCAGTTTTCATATTATCGCCGATAATGATGGTATTGTCTGAATGACCATCAATATGATTCAGTGCAGAGCGAATGATCCAAGAACTTGGTTTTCCGACATAAAATGGTAGACGACCTGTTATGCGCTCTATGGGGGCACATAGTGCTCCGCAAGCAGGGCTAAAAGATGGGCCATGGGTGTCTGGGTTTGTTGCGATAAATCTAGCACCTTCGGCAACAAACTTAGCGGCTTTATGGATCATCTCCCAGTTGTAAGAGCGAGTTTCACCGACTATCACAAAATCTGGATTAATATCGGTAATAGTAAAGCCGGCTTTGTAAAGCTCATGGGTGAGGGCGCCTTCGCCAATCACATAGGCTTTGTTGCCCGTTTGATGTTTCAGAAAGTCAGCCGTGGCCATCGCTGAGGTGTAAAAACACTCTTCAGGGATCTTAATGCCAGCAGCGCCTAATCTGTTTTGTAGATCTTTACCTGTTTGTACTGGGTAGTTAGTTAAGACAACCAATGGGTTACCTTGTTCAAGCACGCGATGTATAAACTTGTCGCTGCCAGGGATTAATTGGTTGTCATGCAGTAAAACGCCATCGATATCGCAAATAATATTTTTCATTAGTGGCTCTCGGTTTGCGGTTTTGTTTGAAAAAATAGCTATTAAAGCGCTTTGTTTACGTAACTCGTTAATTTCTAGCTTCTATATATAACCCATTTAGGCGGGAGCACAATGGCTTTGTCATAAAACTTAGGCTTAGCGACAAGACACTACAATGAAATGAGGCCGCATTTGAGCTTGGGGATGAAAACGTCAAATCAAGTGCACAAAAAAGACCAGAAGCAGAAGCTACTGGTCTAATAAAACCGTCAACCTATTTCAGGAGAGGACAGGACAGAGTTAGTGCTTAATCTACAGCGTAACCTGCAGCGCCAAGTTCTACGCTATCAAGTACGGCTTTACCATTAAGCATTGCTAGTCTGTTTTGACTGAACCACTTAACGACCAAAGGATATATTGCATGCTCTTGTTCGTTAACACGCAGAGCAAGTATCTCACAAGTGTCTTCTTCATAAACAGGCACTTTAGCCTGAAGAATAACCGGTCCAGAATCGAGCTCAGGTGTCACAAAATGCACGCTAACACCATGTACTTGGTCTTTAGCGTCAATAGCGCGTTGATGAGTATGAAGTCCGGTGTATTTAGGCAGAAGTGAAGGGTGGATGTTGATCATCTTTCCTTCAAAGCCTTGTACAAACTCGTCGCTGAGTATGCGCATAAAACCTGCCAGTACAATAAGATCCGGTTGGTACTTATCGATAGCCAATTTTAGTCTGGCGTCATACTCGACACGAGTTTCGTCTTTATAAGCTATCACACAGCTGGTATCAATCTCACTTTGGTGAGCGCGGATCAGGCCGTAAGCATCGGGTTTGTTACTGATAACACCCACAACATCGGCTTGAAGATTATCATCGCATCCGTCGATAATGGCTTGTAAATTACTGCCATTTCCCGAGATTAAGACTAATACGCGACAGCTAACAGACATTACAGGATCTCCACTTGCTCTTCATTGTCATTGCGATTGGCAATTTCACCAATTAACCAGGCTTTTTCGCCTTCAGCATTTAGCAATGTAAGCGCTGCTTCAACTTTGTCACTTGGAAGGGCGACAACCATGCCGACTCCACAGTTGAATGTACGGTACATCTCAAATTCTGCTATGTTGCCGTTTTCCATTAGCCAGTTGAAGATTGTAGGCCACTTCCATGAATCACCTTGGATAACGGCTTTACAATCATCAGGTAGTACACGTGGGATATTTTCCCAAAATCCACCGCCTGTGATGTGTGCCATTGCATGTATATCTGATTGTTCAATCAGTTTAAGCAGTGACTTAACATAAATTTTTGTAGGCTCTAGTAAGTGATCAATTAAGGCCTTACCTTCAAGCTCTTGCTCTGGATCTGCGCCACTGACTTCTAGTACCTTACGGATAAGAGAAAAGCCATTTGAATGTGGTCCGCTAGCACCAAGTGCGATAAGGGAGTCACCGGCAACCACTTTAGTGCCATCGATAATGTCAGCTTTTTCGACGACGCCAACACAGAAGCCAGCTAAGTCGTAGTCATCGCCTTCATACATGCCAGGCATTTCAGCAGTTTCGCCACCGATTAAGGCGCAGCCAGATTGTACACAACCCTCTGCAATACCTTTAACGACAGCCGTCGCCGCATCAACGTCTAGTTTGCCAGTGGCATAGTAGTCGAGGAAGAAAAGTGGCTCAGCACCAGAGACGATTAAATCGTTAGAGCACATAGCAACAAGGTCAATTCCGACCGTGTCGTGCTTTTTATAGTCAATGGCTAATCTCAACTTAGTACCAACACCATCGGTGCCAGAAACCAGAACTGGGTGTTTGTACTTAGTTGGCAACTCACACAGAGCACCAAATCCACCTAAATTGCCCATAACTTCTGGACGGTGGGTACGTTTCACGGCAGTCTTAATATTATCAACAAGTGCATTTCCGGCGTCGATATCAACACCTGCATCTTTATAGCTTAGTTGGGTAGGAGTGCTCACGAAGATCCTCTCGGGTACAGAATAGTTATTGGATTTTATGCGGCGCTATTCTAACAGCTTGTGTCATCACTCGAAAGGGGGAGAATGAAGATATAAGACCTGACATAGGTCACGATTTATTGGGTTTTTAAAACTTTATGTTTTCCATTGCGGACAAATACACTAAAATCTTCTGAATTTGCTTGTTGAAATGTAAAAAATCAGGAGAAGAAGATGAAAGTTGTCGAAGTTAAACATCCTTTAGTTCGTCATAAAATCGGGTTAATGCGTGAAGGTGATATCAGCACTAAACGTTTTCGTGAACTGGCTGCAGAGGTGGGTAGTCTTCTAACTTATGAAGCAACCGCTGATTTTGAAACTGAAACAGTGACCATCGAAGGTTGGAACGGCCCTGTTGAAGTAGAGCAGATTAAAGGTAAGAAGGTCACGGTTGTGCCTATTCTTCGTGCTGGTCTTGGTATGATGGATGGTGTGTTAGAGCATATTCCAAGTGCGCGTATTTCGGTTGTGGGCATGTACCGCGACGAAGAAACACTCGAGCCTGTTCCTTATTTTGAAAAGCTTGCCAGTGATATGCCTTCTCGTATCGCCTTGGTTGTCGATCCTATGTTGGCGACAGGTGGGTCAATGATCTCCACTATCGATCTGTTAAAAGCCCGTGGTTGCACTTCGATTAAAGCCCTTGTGTTAGTGGCTGCACCAGAAGGTGTTACGGCGCTTGAGAAAGCTCATCCAGATATCGAACTTTACACCGCATCTATCGATGATTGCCTGAACGAGCAAGGTTATATCCTTCCTGGTCTTGGTGATGCAGGCGATAAAATCTTCGGCACTAAATAATTTTTTTAGTTAATCCCGTTAAGTAAAAAAGGAGCCAAATGGCTCCTTTTTTGTTTTTATGATTTCTGATTAGCTCGCAGACTAAAGCACCATCGCGGCAATCCAACCAAACACTAACAGTGGAATGTTGTAGTGAATAAAAGTCGGAATCACACTGTCTTTCATATGATCATGCTGACCATCGGCATTAAGACCCGCAGTTGGACCTAAGGTTGATTCGGAGGCGGGTGAGCCTGCATCTCCAAGTGCGGCAGCGGTGCCTACCAGCGCAATGGTTGCTTCAATAGAGAAGCCGAAACTCATCGCCAAAGGAACATAAATCGCGGCAATAATAGGGATGGTTGAAAATGATGAACCAATTCCCATCGTGATAAGTAAACCCACCAGTAACATTAAGAAGGCGGCCAGTGCCTTATTGTCACCAATGGCACTGTTCATTATCTCAACCAAGCTAGCGACATCGCCAGTTCCCTTGATCACGGCGGCAAAGCCAGCAGCAGATATCATGATAAAGCCGATATTGGCCATCATGCGTACGCCTTGGTTGAAGATATCTTGATCCGCAACATGCTTAAGTGCGCCAGAAAAGCTAAAGACGATAAAACCGACCAGAGCACCGAAAATCATTGAACCTGTGTACAGCTGTACCACTAAGGTCGCGACAACGGCGATAAGGGCAATGGCGATATTACGTGGTTTAACGCCTTCTTCAGGCTCTGTCGCCAAGATGAGTTCTTCTTTGTATTCGCGAGGTTTACGGTAGCTGATAAATATGGCGACCAATAAGCCAAAAAACATGCCTAACGCAGGGATCAACATGGCTGGAGCAACTTGCTCTCTAACTGCAAGCAGATTGTTGCTATTTAAGTTAGTTAGCAAGATGTCGTACAAAAAGATGCCACCAAATCCGACGGGTAACACCATATAGGTGGTCACGAGTCCAAAGGTGAGCACACAGGCAACTAAACGACGATCCATTTTTAGCTTAGACATTACATGTAAAAGCGGGGGGATTAGAATAGGGATAAAAGCAATATGGATCGGCAAAATATTCTGTGAGGCGATAGCCATTGATAGAATCGTTAACAGTAAAATCCAACGCACTCGTTTGTTGTTAGTGCTGTTTTGTTCTTTACCTAATAAACCGATAACCTTGCTTGATATGAGCGTCGTAAGACCTGAATGCGACAAAGCCACCGCAAAGGCGCCGAGTAAGGCATAGCTTAGCGCTATCTGTGCGCCTCCTCCAAGACCAGTGTTAAAGGCTTCGACCGTTTGATGGAGATCCAATCCCCCAATAAGTCCAGCTACTAATGCAGAGATGGTAAGTGCGACGACGACATTTACCCTCGCTAAACTGAGGCCCAACATCAGGCAAACCGAGATAACAACAGCGTTCATATCTATATTTTCTTTTCTACGCGTTAGATTGGCGGTTATTTTTGCTTAGCAGACGTGGATTTGTCCAGTAAAGAGCACATTTTTCTGCTTAAATCGGTAAGTTGTTAACTCTCTGTGGTGATAAATAAGCATGAACTGTAAATAACAGCGCTTTTGTTAAGGTTATTAAGGCTACAAAAGCACCGTAAAGAGGAATATTTAGTAAAAGGCGTGTTATTGACTTGTGCAGGAGTAAACAGTGCCTATAATGCGATAAGATTTAAATGAAAAACAGTTTTTCAATCCATAGATGGAGATATAAAATGAGCGTATTAGTAGGCCGTCCGGCACCTGACTTCACTGCTGCAGCTGTTCTGGCTAATGGCGAAATCGTTGATAGCTTTAACCTTTCTGAAGCAATTCAAGGCAAGCCAACGGTAGTTTTTTTCTACCCACTTGATTTTACTTTCGTATGCCCATCTGAGCTAATTGCTTTCGATCACCGTATCGAAGAGTTCAAGAAGCGTGGCGTTGAAGTGATTGGTGTGTCTATCGATTCACAGTTCACTCACAATGCATGGCGTAACACTCCTGTCGCTCAAGGCGGGATTGGTCCAGTTCAGTACACATTGGTTGCTGACGTTAAGCATGAAATCTGTAAAGCATACGATGTTGAGCATCCAGAAGCGGGTGTTGCTTTCCGTGGTTCTTTCCTAATCGACAAAGAAGGTCAAGTTCGTCACCAAGTTGTGAACGATCTTCCACTAGGTCGTAACGTTGATGAAATGCTACGTATGATCGATGCACTTCAATTCCACGAAGAGCACGGTGACGTTTGCCCAGCTGGTTGGGAAAAAGGCGACAAAGGTATGGATGCAAGTCCAGAAGGTGTTGCTTCTTACCTAAATGATAATGCTGACGCTCTATAATTTTCAATAATTAATAGTTGTTCAAGCATAAAAAAAGCTGCGTTTATCGCAGCTTTTTTGTGTCCGTAATTTAATAAAATCTGCTAGTTAAGCTTCTTCACTACTGTTGTCTTCAGTACTCTCGTCATCAACAGCCAACGGCCATCCGCCCAGTGCTTTCCAACGGTTAACTATTAGGCAAAATAGCTCTGCTGTGCGTTCAGTGTCGTACAATGCTGAGTGAGCCTCATTATTATCAAAGGGGATCCCGGCAATTGAACAGGCCTTAGCTAATACTGTATGACCAAGTGCAAGGCCCGACAGTGCCGCAGTATCAAACGTGGCGAAGGGGTGGAAAGGTGAGCGTTTAAGGGCACAGCGTTCGATAGCCTGAGTCACAAAACCATGATCGAAAGCGGCATTATGGGCAACAATAATGCTTCGATGACAGCCAACGGCTTTTTGAGCCTTTTTGACCTCTTTAAAGATCTCCAGAAAAGCCTCTTTCTCACTGATAGCTCCGCGCAATGGATTCGTGGGATCGATGCCTGTGAATGCTAACGCTTCAGGTTCCAGATTCGCGCCTTCAAAAGGTTCGATGTTAAAATGTAAAGTCTTGTCTAAACTTAGGATACCTTCATCATCCATCTTGAGCATGGTGACGGCGATTTCAAGCAACGCATCAGTCTGGGCATTGAAACCCGCTGTTTCAACATCAATGACAACGGGGAAGTAGCCTCGAAAACGGTTACTTAATTTATTAGCGTCGCAAATTTCGCTCATTAACATGTCCAAATAGTTAGCAGGTCGCTATTATGAGGCAACGAGTGAATGCTGTCATGTTTGATTGGTTGTTTTATAAGCTAAAGGTATGTAAAAATGTGCCGATAGGCTAAGTAATAGAATAAATATGAGTACTTTGTATGTGGCTAAGAGTATTACTAGTGTTAACGGTGTTTCTGCCTCTCACGGCGAGTGCAGAATTGCGTCACTATGTTGCCTCGTTGGATCAATCCCAATGGGAGCTAAGTGGTAATACGCCTATTATGTGTCGTCTCGAACATGACATTCCGGCCTATGGTAAAGCCGTCTTTACCAGCGAAGCAGGCAAAGATCACAACCTCATTTTTAACTTAGACATGTGGGTTAAACCGGATCAAGTGACCCAAGCCAAATTGATGAGTCTAGCGCCCGCTTGGCGTCCTGGGATTCTCTCTAAAGAGATCACAGAGCTTACCTATCAGAAATATTTCAGTGGCGAAGTCCCACGAAATGCTGCTTGGTCTATGCTCGCCGAACTAGAACAAGGAATGCAGCCAACCTTCTATTATGCCGATTGGTATAACCGCAGCAATAAAATTGCCGTTGGTCTGTCAGCGGTCAACTTCAATCGAAAATACAGTGAGTTTAAATCCTGTTTATCTGGCCTGTTACCCTATAGTTTTGATGATATTGCGTTTACTGTGTTGACCTATGAATTTGGTGGTAAAGAGCTTACTCGCTATGCCAAAGCACAGATTGCTAAAGTACAAGAGTATCTTTCCTATGATCCTGATGTCGAGTTAGTGTTAATTGATGCTTATACTGACAGTTATGGTGGTCGTTCTATTAACCAAAAAATATCAGACGAACGAGCAGATTCCGTTAAAGAGTTCTTTATCTCTGCAGGAATAACCAAAGATCGTATCCATACGGTAGGGCACGGTGAACGTAATCATGTTGCATCTAATGACACGATAGATGAACGTGCGCGAAACAGGCGTGTGGTTATAAGGATTAGTAAAGCGATGTAAAGCCACTCACGTTTTATAGAGATTAGCCTAGCTTAAATAGCTGGGCTTTTTTATGGGCGGAGAAAATTGGGATAAGAAATTTTAGGCAAAAAAAAGCCCGCTTAATTTTTTAAGCAGGCCGCAAAAAATAAATTGCAATCAACAAATTGAAGGAAGGAAGTCAAGCTTAAGAACCAGGGAATAAATTCACGTGTAAGACACGGGAATTATGAGTTCTTGTTTCCATATCCGCGAAGCAGATACTTCCTGAAAACGTGGTCATTATAGGGCGGGGAAGGGAAGTCGACAAACGAGAAAAATTGCACTTAGTCATTAGAATATATAATCTATAAAGGTGTGATCTTGATCCGGTAATGCAATTTAAATGGCTATTTATGCTTGATTAAGCAAGTTGCATGCATATATTTACAGTTAGATTAAGTAGGCCATGTTACGGAGTTATTAATCTTTTATACCCAACAACCACTAGGCGTGCAGTCTTTCTTTCGTTGCCATGTATATTTTAGATTGTATAGTAGCTGCGAAAAGATCATTTAATCATTGGACTTTACTCCAAAATAATAAATATAACGAAACAACTACAATGGTGGAAAGATGAAATTGAAATCAATTCTGACAAAGCAGCAACTATTAGCCGCTGGATTATCTGTGTTAGTGATGGGCTGCCAAACTAAGGGAGTAGAGGGCTCTTCGGCTGCGATGGCCATTGCGGGTGACACGATAGAAACACTCCATGGTGTAGAGGTCGCAGATCCTTATCGTTTCTTAGAAGTAGAATCAGCTGATACTAAAAAATGGGTCAAGGCGCAGCAGATAAGTGGTCAAGCATACTTGGCTGGTATTGATAACAAGCAAGCGATTGTCGACCGAATTACTGAACTGTGGGATTACGAAAAAGTGTCCGCACCTTTCGAGCATGGTGATAATACTTTTTACTATCGAAATAATGGCCTGCAGGCCCAATCTGTTTTATACGTGAGAGGTGAAGCGGGTGTAGAAAAGGCGGTGTTAGATCCAAATTTATTATCCAGTGACGGTACCGTTGCACTATCAAGTGTTGCCGTTAGCGGTGATGGTAAAACCTTAGCGTATGGTACTTCAAATTCAGGATCTGATTGGCAACAGTGGCAGTTTGTTGATGTTGATACCGGGAGTCCATTAAACGATGAGCTTAAATGGATAAAATTCTCCAGTGCGGTTTGGGACCATGATAATAAAGGTGTCTTTTACGCACGCTATGATGCGCCTGCTGGAGGAAATTTACTTGCCGATGTGAACTTTAACCAGAAAGTTTATTATCACAAAATAGGGACGCCACAGAGTCAGGATACCTTGGTCTATGATCGTCCTCAGAATAAGGACTGGGGTTTTGGCATCGAAGTGACAGAAAAAGGGGATTACCTTTTGTTGTCAATTTCACAAGGCACCGATAGCCGTAACCGTTTCTTTTATAAATCTCTTGAGCAAAATGCTGATGTGGTTGAACTCATCATTGATTTGGAAGCTGAATACAGTTTCCTAGGCAATGATAAATCGGTTTTCTACTTTAAAACCGATTTAGCGGCACCTAATGGCAGAGTGATCGCCATCGATGTTAATAATAGCGATAAACAAAACTGGGTAACCATTATACCTGAGAGCGTTGACCCTATTAGCAATGTTGCCATTATAAATGACCATTTTGTGATTAGTTCTCTACATGATGTCCTTGGAAAACTGTCTATTTACAATATGAAGGGTGAATTGACAGAAGATGTTGTTCTGCCTGGAAAAGGAAAAGTTGCAGGTCCCTATGGTAAACGCAGTAAAGATTATTTTTACTATGTCTTTAATAGTTATGTACAGCCGCAAACAACTTATAAGTTTGACTTTAAGACGGGTAAATCAAGCCTGTTTACCGAACCAAAGATCTCCTTTGACCCCAATGATTATGTGTCAGAACAAGTCTTTTACAACAGTAAAGATGGCACGCGTATTCCGATGATGATCGTTTATAAAAAAGGATTAAAGAAAAACGGTGCAAACCCTACGCTACTATATGCCTATGGCGGTTTTGCTATTTCGTTAACACCAAAGTTTAGTCCGGCGAATATTGCCTGGATGGATCTCGGTGGTGTGTATGCTGTACCAAACTTGCGAGGCGGGGCTGAATACGGTGAAAGTTGGCATCAAGCGGGTATGTTCGATAAAAAACAAAATGTATTTGATGACTATTATGCAGCTGCAGAATATTTACTTGAGCATAAATATACAAATACGAGCAAGTTAGGGGCATATGGCCGTAGTAATGGCGGCTTATTGATGGGAGCAACATTAACCCAACGACCTGAGTTGTTTGCTGCAGTATTACCTGCTGTAGGTGTTCTGGACATGCTTCGTTTCCAAAAGTTTACCATAGGTTGGGCATGGACAAGTGAGTATGGTAATGCTGATATTGCGGAACAATTTCCTGCTCTCATGGCGTACTCACCGTATCACAATGTGACGGCACGTGAGTATCCAGCGACGATGGTGATGACAGCTGATCATGACGATCGGGTTGTGCCACTGCATAGTTTTAAATTTGGTGCGATGCTGCAGGCTAAACAACGGGGAAATGCGCCTGTTATTATGCGCATTGAATCAAATGCCGGCCATGGAGCAGGTAAGCCGACGTCGATGAAGATCGATGAGTTTGCCGATATTTACACCTTTTTGTTTGACAGTTTTGGTTTAAAGATCCCAGCTAAGATTAACTAATCTTAAAGTGAAACTTTCTACTGATTGAAAGAGACGCCTTAGCGTCTCTTTTTTATGAACAAATATTTATGTTCAATAGTGTTCTCATGATGCTGAGAAGCATTCACAATTGCACCGTCTCTAGGTATAGTAGGCCTCTTTTATCTCAATGATTGGCGCCTAAATTTTATGTTTCGTTGGCCTATTTCTGTCTATTACGAAGATACCGATGCGGGTGGTGTTGTTTATCATTCAAATTATCTTAATTTTTTTGAGCGCGCCCGAACTGAGTGGTTAAAAGCAATTGGTGTTAAGCAAACAGCGCTGTTGGCTGAAGATATTGCTTTTGTTGTGAAGAAGGCTGAACTCGATTTTTGTCGTGCAGCTCGCTTTGAGCAGGACCTTTTTGTTGAATCCCTTGTCATAGACATGAAGAAGGCGTCGCTGACATTTCAGCAGCGTTTAGTTGATCACCAAGGTGTCGTGTATTGTGAAGGCAAGATATTAGTCGCTTGTATTACCTTGTCACGAATGAAACCTAGAGCTATTCCCCATAATATTGTTCAGGAGTTAAAAAGTGGAAGCTGATATTTCATTTATTGGATTGTTTTTACAGGCAAGTTTATTAGTTAAGTTTGTAATGCTGACCTTGCTCAGTTTATCAATTGTTTCATGGGCGGTGATCATTCAGCGTCGTCGACTATTGAACACTGCCAGACAAAATGCCCTTAAGTTCGAAGATAAGTTTTGGTCTGGTGTTGACCTCAATAAATTGTACAAAGAGCTATCAGCTAGACAAGACAGTAATACTGGATTAGAAACACTGTTTCATACCGGCTTTAAAGAATATGCCAGATTAAGTAAGTTAAATAACAAAGTGCCCGATGCTGTGATGGATGGCAGTTACCGAGCAATGAGGGTGTCCCTTTCAAGAGAGATGGAAAAGTTGGAAACCCATCTCCCCTTGTTAGCGACCATTGGTTCTACCAGTCCCTACATCGGTCTGTTTGGTACAGTATGGGGGATCATGAATTCATTTATCGCCCTTGGCGCAGTTGAAAATGCCACATTAGCAATGGTCGCTCCTGGTATTGCTGAGGCACTTATCGCAACAGCGATGGGCTTGTTTGCCGCTATTCCTGCCGTTATTGCCTATAATCGCTTCACAACACAAGTCGATAAGATTGAGATGTCGTACGCGAACTTTATGGAGGAGTTCTCGAGCATCTTACATCGTCAAGCTTACAGCGAAAAGGAAGAGGCATAATGCAGCAGGGTTATCAGCGTAAACGCCGGCGTCCGGTGGCTGAGATCAATGTCGTTCCCTATATCGATGTTATGTTGGTGCTGTTGATCATCTTTATGGTGACTGCACCAATTGTAACTCAAGGGGTAAAAGTTGATCTTCCACAAGCACAATCTGAAGCCTTAGCCGCAGACAGTAAGCCGCCTGTCGTCGCCTCAATTGATGCCGATGGGAATTATTTTCTAGACGTAGGCAGTTCGAGTGCTCGTGAGACATTAGATCTTGAAGAGATTGCTATACGTGTTGGTGCAATCATACAGCTTGAACCAGAACGTCCTGTCGTGGTTAAAGCCGATAGAAGTATTGCCTATGAAAAGGTGATCCAGCTAATGGTGACGTTGCAAGGTGCAGGTGTGCCTTCAGTGGGTTTGATGACTGATACACCTGAGGAGTAGACGGTGGCAATAAGATCGGATTTTACATTTCCTTTAGCTATTTCAGCTGGCATTCATATAGGCGTGATAATTATTCTTATCATGGGTGTCGATTTTGCAGAGAAACCTAAACCGCAAGTGCAAGCAAGTTCGCCTGCTGTTCAGGCTGTAGTAGTAGACCAAAAAAAGGTCGCACAACATGTTGAGCGCTTGAAAGCCGAAAAGAGAGAGGCCGAGCGTAAAGAAAAAAGCAGACAAGATGAGCTAGAACGTAAAGCAAAGCAGGCTCGTCAAGAGCGTGAGAATGAGCAAGCTCAAATTAAAAAGCTTGAACAGCAACGTAAACAAAAAGAGCTTGAGACTAAAAACGCCAATGCAGCGGCGAAAGTAGCGCAACAACAAGAGAAACAAGCCAAAGAGCTAGCTAAAAAAGCGGAAGCTGAACGTAAACAGAAAGAAAGCGAGCGTAAAGCGTCAGAGGCAGCGGCTAAAAAGGCGGCCGAAAAGCGTAAGCAGGAAGAGGCTGCAGCGAAGAAAGCCGCTGATGAGCGTAAACGTAAGGCCGATGCTGAACGTAAACGTCAAGCTGAAGAGGAGGCACGCAGACAGCAAGAACAGATGATGCAAGATGCACTGGCTGCTGAGCAAGCATCGTTATCGCAGACGCGTAATAAGCAGGTTACATCTGAAGTGCAACGTTTTACCAGTATGATCATCGCGACAATTTCTCGTAATGTTCAACAAGAGGAATCAATGCGAGGAAAGAGTTGTACAGTATGGGTTAGACTAGCCAAAGATGGATTTGTCACATCGAGTAGAATCGTGGATGGTGATCCTATTTTATGTCGAGCAACTCAAACCGCTATACAGAAAATACAGCGCTTACCTATATCTACTGAACCAGATGTTTATGACAAATTAAAAGAACTAAACATTATTTATAGACCGGAATTTAATTAAAGGAATCCTATGAAGACTTTGGGAAAATGGCTCTTTCTAGGGCTGGTAGTGATGAGCATGCCAGCAAGAGCTGCATTGGATATCGTGATCACAGAAGGGGTGGATGCGGCGCGTCCTATTGCTGTGATCCCATTTGTTTGGCAAGGACAAGGGCCTATGCCTCAGCAGATCTCTGATGTTGTCATGTCTGATTTGGCTCGCAGTGGTACGTTTAAACCGTTAGATGAATTGAGCCTGCCTCAGACCAATATCAGTAAGGTGTCTCAGTTCGTGGCAAAAGACTGGTCAAATGTAGGAGCTGAAGCTGTGGTTATGGGCTCGGTTAAGCCTTACGGTGACGATCAATACCTGGTGAAGTTTGAGCTGGTGGATTTGGTTAAGGCACAGATGCAGTCTAATGCTGGGCCGCAGTCAAGCAATGAATACTTACTAGATAGCCGTGAAACCGTGGTATCTTTAGCTCAATTTCGTCAATACGGTCACAGGATCAGCGACATTGTTTACGAGAAACTGACCGGAACTCGTGGTGCCTTCTTGACGCGTATTGCTTACGTAGTAGTAAAGCATGGCGAGAAATCACCCTACCACTTAATGATTTCCGATTATGATGGCCACAATGAAAAGATGTTACTGCGCTCTCCTGAGCCTTTGATGTCTCCTTCTTGGTCGCCAGACGGCAGTAAGCTTGCTTATGTGAGTTTTGAAAATAAGAAAGCTGAAGTTTTTATTCAAAATATCTATACACAATCTCGCGCTAAAATTACTAGCTATGATGGCATCAACGGTGCGCCCGTTTTTTCACCTGATGGTAAAAAGTTAGCTTTGACGCTTTCTAAAGATGGTCAGCCTGAGATCTATGTAGTCGATATCGAGACCAAGGCATTAAAGCGTGTTACTAATCACTATGCTATCGATACAGAAGCGTCTTGGTTTAAAGATGGCAAGTCGCTTATCTTTACCTCCGAACGTGGTGGTCGTCCGCAAATCTATAAGGTGACATTGTCATCTGGTAAAGTGGAAAGATTGACCTTTGAAGGTGAGTGGAACCTAGGTGGTTCAGTGTCACCTGATGGGCGAAGCATGATATTTGTCAATCGTACTAATGGTAAATTTAATATTGCGAGAATGGATCTCGAGACTCGCTTTATGCAAGTGTTAACGTCTACTCGTCTCGATGAATCACCAAGTGTTGCACCAAACGGCACGATGGTTATTTACGGGACGACTTATCAAGGAAAGCAAGTTTTAGCAGCAGTTTCAACGGATGGACGATTTAAGGCCAGACTGCCTGCAGGACAAGGAGAGGTTAAGTCACCCTCTTGGTCACCATTTCTATAATTATTTTAACGATAAAGAAAATTAAGGATTTAACAATGGATCTCAATAAGCTGTTTAAAGCCATGTTGGTTGCAATTCCTATGATGGCGATTAGTGCTTGTAGCTCAACTTCAGATTCTGAAACTGATGCGACTAGCTCTAATTCCAGCACTAACTCAGGAAGTGAACTTGCGACTGGCGGTGTAGAAACAGGTGGCGTTGCACCAGTACTTACTCCAGCTGAGCAGCAGCGCATCAAGTATCAAGAACTGCGTAAAGAGCACATTATCTATTTCGATTTCGATCGCAGTTCAGTGTCGGCACAATTTGCAGAAGTACTACAAGCACATGGCGAGTACCTTATTGAGCACCCGAATGTACGCGTAATGATTGAAGGTCACGCCGATGAGCGTGGAACACCTGAGTACAACATCGCGTTAGGTGAGAGACGTGCAAAAGCTGTGGCTAAGTTTCTACAAGGTATGGGCGTGTTACCAAGCCAAATGAGTATTGTCAGTTACGGTGAAGAAAAGCCGTTAGATATGACACGTACCGATGATGGTTTTGCGGTTAATCGTAGAGCGGTATTGGTTTACTAATCTTGTAAGTAAAAGAGTGTAGGTAAGATTGATGATGAAAAATGCCGTATTAAGTGCGGCAATTCTTCTCAGTATAGGTGCAGCTACTGCTGCACCAGCACCGGTTTCTGATATATCCGGTGGGTCAACAGATGAGAGAGTTGCACGTTTAGAAAGGATATTAAAAGCCAAGCAGCAATCTGAATTTCAGACTCAACAGCAGCTTGAGACTTTACAGCAAGAAGTGTTAGACCTTCGAGGTCTTACTGAGCAGCAGAACTATCAGATTGAACAGATGTTACAACGTCAACGTCAGCTTTATGACGATATTGCGAATCTCTCAGTAAAACCGGCGCAAGTTGCCGTGGCTTCTTCGACATCGACTTCAGGCTCAGCTTCGTCAACATTAAGTGAAACCGCTAGCTATGAGCGTGCGCTTAATTTAGTGCTTAAGCAAAAGAAGTATGATGAAGCGATCCCAGCTTTTAGTGCATTTACTAAAAACTATCCCAATTCAACCTACTCAGCGAATGCGAATTATTGGCTAGGCCAGCTTTTATATAATAAAGGTGAGTTTAATTCAGCCAAAGAAGCATTTAACACTGTTGTTGAAAGTTTTAAAGAATCGAATAAACGCGGAGATAGTTTAGTTAAGCTGGGAATGATAGCTGAAAAGACTGGAAATGCAGGATCTGCGAAAACTTATTATCAGAGAGTGTTAAAAGAGTACGCGAACAGCGCAGCGGCAAGGATAGCTAAGCAGCAGTTGAATGCTCTTTAATCTGATTTGAAACGAAAAACATACTCCTAGTCTGTTTTTCATTCAAACAACAAGAAATAGATAAAATGCACTTGCATGCGAAGATGAAAAAGGTATTATAGGCGCCCTCAGAGCGGCAGAGTCGCTTGAGGCGCTAAGTTAGTGTTCTTTAGGACGTAACTAGTGAGTTGTTCTTCGGAACAAAGATGGGCCGTTAGCTCAGTCGGTAGAGCAGTTGGCTTTTAACCAATTGGTCGAAGGTTCGAATCCTTCACGGCCCACCACTTTTTCTGAAAGTGGGTTTACTTTCAAAGTAGATGAATTC
>NZ_VKGK01000047.1 GCF_007197645.1 Shewanella hanedai | reverse complement strand
GAAATTGAAGCTACTGAGGTCGCATTGGCGAACAGCCATTAAAACACTACAAGGCTTAATTCTGGAGCCACAAGCATGCTATTAAATTCGAGGGGATCCCTCAGACTCAGAGTGTTTTTTGACAAACTAATTCAAGGCGAATGGATGACATAATGGTTGCTCCCTTGTGAGTTTATTCAACGCAGAAATAGGCAGACAAAAACACTCCTTACAGGCGAGTTTTAGCGGTTCTGATCCTGTGTTAACGAGCTAAACCGTAGAATAACTATGCTCTTCACTCGTTGCAAGCCACATGGATGTGGTGAATGTCATTAATGCAGGAGCAATTAATTACCTTGCCTCAGGACCGCTAAATTCTCGCTGAGCGATCAAATCTTTATACTGATTGGTATACCCCATAAATACCGTAGAGATAAAGCCGACATATTCGCTTTATCTCTACTAAACACACCACAGCCTACGAGAGCACTGATGCCCCTTCCAATACTTTACTCACTGCAACATTGCCCCTATGCCATGCGAGCACGAATGGCAATATTGCTGGCAGAACAAAGCGTCATGTTGCGGGCCATCGTAATGAAAGAAAAACCCGAAGCCATGCTACAAATTTCCCCCAAAGGCACAGTACCAGTGTTAATCATTGAAGATGGCGACACGACTGAAGTAATTGATGAAAGCTTGGATATTATGCTTTGGGCGCTTAACAAAAATGATCCTCAATCTCTGCTCTACCCACAATCGCCAGAAATATTAGCTCAAATTCTCGAACTCATTCAATACAATGACAAAGTATTTAAACCGCTATTAGAGCAGTACAAGAGTGCAAAACGTTACCATAAAGACTCAGAGATCCATGACCGAACGCAATGCGAAGCCTTCATTGCACAATTAGAAGTGAAACTAAACCAACACACCTTCATCATGGGTGACACCCTCAGCCTAGCTGATTACGCGCTTATCCCTTTTGTTCGTCAGTTTGCCAAAGTTGATCGTCAATGGTACTTACAAGCTCCCTACCCCAAACTGCAAAGCTGGCTGAAAGCTCACCTCGACAGTCCACTTTTCTCGAAAGCCATGGCTAAATACCCACTTTGGCTAGAAAGTCATGAGTCCTTTCTTTTTGGTGAAATGTAGCCCACAAAAAAGCCGAACATAAGTTCGGCTTTAGTAAGATAAGCGATAACAATCGTTAAACTTTGTTTATCTCTCTTTTCGCATCGCTCCAGTTCAAGTGGTATTTCTCACCCGCTGGTTTGTCGGTACGCTCAAAAGTATGAGCACCAAAGTAGTCACGCTGACCTTGAAGCAAGTTTGCAGGTAAGGTCTCACAGCGATAGCTGTCGTAATAGGCTAAAGCAGAACCAATACAAGGTGCTGGGATCCCTTTCAGTACCGCTGTCGATACCGCTTTACGCCAGTCGAGTTGCTTTAACGATAATGCCTGACTGAATGTCTCAGCCATCAGCAAGTTCTCTAGCTCGATACCTGTCGTCGCTGCGGCTTGATAGGCTTGAGTGATTGATTGCAGGAAGGTGGCGCGGATGATACAGCCCGCACGCCAAATTTTCGCTATTTCAGCAAAGTCCAACGTCCAATTTCGCTCTTTCGCTGTCATCGCCATCAACTGAAAACCTTGGGCGTAACTGGCAATTTTAGCGCAGTAAAGCGCACTTTCCAGCTGAACAATAAAGGTGTGTCGCTCTTCATCGCTTGGCTTTACAGCAGCAGGACCGCTAAGAAGCTGGCTCAATGCCACTCTTTGCGTTTTTTGTGTGCTTACAGCACGTGCGTACACGGCTTCAGCAATCGTTGGTGCCGGACAGCCTATCTGCAAACTGCTCACAGCAGTCCAAAGACCTGTGCCCTTTTGGCCCGCTTTATCCAAAATCATTTCAACCAAAGGTTTACCTGAAATCGGATCCGCTTGCCTTAACACCTCAGCGCTGATCTCCATCAAATAGCTGTTCAGGCTACCTTGATTCCATCGTTCAAATAGATCGGCAATCTCATTGGCTGACATCTGAAAGCCGTCGCTCAGTAACTGGTAGGCTTCACAGATGAGCTGCATATCGGCATATTCGATGCCGTTATGCACCATTTTGACATAATGTCCGGCGCCAGCAGGACCAATATAGGTGGTGCAAGGCTCGCCTTCAGTGACCGGATTACCCGGCTCTTGACGCTCAATCGGCAAACCTGTATCTGCATCGACTTTGGCCGCTATCGCTTCCCAGATAGGTTTGATTCTATCCCAAGCCTTTATATTTCCACTTGGCATCAATGAAGGCCCGAAACGCGCGCCCATTTCTCCACCAGAAACAGCAGAACTAAAAAAGGTAAACTTATCGGCGTAACGCGCTTCACGCTCAACCGTATCGGTCCATAAACTGTTGCCCGTATCGATGACAATATCATTTTGCTCGATACCGGCTTCGATTAACGTGCTGCATACCCCGTCAACTGGCGCACCAGCAGGAACCGATAGCACAATAATACGAGGCTTATCGAGACTAGATAACAGTTCAGAAATATTATTACAGCCATGAACACGCAAAGGCTGATCTGCTTGCTTGCTGTTGACTCTATCAGATTGTTCTTGTTCGAGTACGCCTTGAACTTTGACGTTGTCTAGGTCGAAAGCAGCGACGTGATATTGATTATCGGCAATATTTAAGGCGAGGTTTTTCCCCATGACGCCAAGGCCTATAACGCCGACATCATATAATTTGGTGTGGTTTTCCATTGATATCTTTTCCGCAGGTGACAGAAGATGACATACCCTATCGATTATTGGCGTGTTAACACTTAATTCCCAAAGAATTAAGTGTTATTAGCCTTCTCTATATACGTGAGAACCCTACATTGGGGCATAGACGATAGGTATTATTTGTGCAAGATTATACATACTTTGGTAAGTAAATTACTAGGATTTGCCTGATTAGTTTACAAAATATGCCAAATTGCGTTCTGAAGTTAACAACGTCGTCTATCAAGGCTCATGATTAAATGCTCGAAAATACCCAAATTTCGATTACTGCCTTTCGGGTAAATCCACTCTCTCAAATTACTCAGATTACGCATGACTGGCTATTGATTCTTGACCACCAACGCATCGGCGTACCCCATACGCGTTAACGCATTACGCACGAGTTCTAATGTCTGTGGGTCTTCAATGGTTGCTGGCATTTTGTATTCTTGATTATCAGCAATTTTGCGCATTGTACCGCGTAAAATTTTGCCTGATCGAGTCTTAGGCAACTTTTGCACCACACTGACCAATCTAAATGAAGCCACGGGGCCAATATTTTCGCGTACTAAATTGATTAACTCCTTGTACAGCGCTTCATCACTCAAGGTTACCCCTTTTTTAAGCACCACTAACCCCAAAGGAACTTGACCTTTAAGCTTGTCATCAACGCCTATCACCGCCACTTCTGCAACGGCTTCATGCTGACACAAAACCTCCTCAAAACGTCCAGTAGAGAGTCGGTGGCCTGCCACATTAATGATGTCATCGATACGACTCATTATATACAGATACCCGTCTTCATCCATATAACCTGCATCGCCCGAAAGGTAATAACCCGGATACATAGATAAGTAACTGTCTAGGTATCTCTGCTCATTTTGCCATAGGGTCGTTAATGTTCCCGGAGGCAGCGGCAACTTGATCACCACATTACCCGAGGTATTCGCTTCAACGATATCCCCCATCTCATCGACAACCTCCACTTGATAACCCGGCACAGGCAGTGCTGGCGATCCTGCTTTCACTGTAACAGGGGCCGTTCCCATTAAGTTAGCCGCAACAGGCCAACCGGTTTCTGTTTGCCACCAATGATCGATAACGGGTTTTCCTAAGTATTGCTCAGCCCAATGCAAGGTGTCGGGATCGCAACGCTCACCTGCTAAAAACAGCGTTTGAAGGCAAGATAAGTCGACATCTTTAATAAAATCCCCATCGGGATCATCGCGCTTTATGGCTCGTATCGCAGTAGGGGCAGTAAAGAAGCTCTTGACTTGGTACTTGGCAATCGTGCGCCAAAAAATGCCCGGATCTGGCGTGCCAACTGGCTTACCTTCAAACATAATTGTGGTCGCTCCCGCCAACAAAGGCCCATAGACAATATAGGAATGCCCAACAACCCAGCCCACATCCGACGCGGCCCAGAAAGTATCTCCCGCTTCAATGTTGTAGATATGCTTCATCGACCAGGCAAGTGACACCGCGTGGCCGCCATTATCGCGCACCACACCTTTTGGCTGCCCCGTTGTTCCTGAGGTATAGAGAATATAAAGAGGGTCTGTCGCCTTAACGTTTTGACATGCAATATCTGGCGCAGCGGCAACCACACTTTGCCAGTCGACATCACGCTCAGGGCTCAGTTCTGCATAGTGTTGACTGCGATTGAGGATAATACATTGCTCAACTTTATGGCTTGATTGAGCAATAGCATCATCTAGCAGCGGCTTATAAGCCACCACGCCTGAAGGCTCAATGCCACAGGAAGCTGACAAAATAAGCTTAGGTTTAGCATCATCAATTCGACTTGCCAGTTCGTTACCAGCAAAACCACCAAACACCACTGAGTGAATGGCACCAATGCGCGCACACGCCAACATGGCATAAGCCGTTTCTGGCACCATCGGCATATAGATAATGACGCGATCGCCTTTTTTTACTCCAACAGAGTCCATATAACCAGCCAGTCTACTGACTTGAGCTTGTAGCTCTGTATAGGTGATGCCATATTCAGTGTCAGTCACAGGGCTGACATATTGAATGGCGACCTGATCGCCTCGGCCATTCTCGACGTGCCTGTCCACCGCGTTATAACACGTATTGAGTTCACCACCAGAAAACCAAGCATAAAGTGGTATATGACGATCATCGAGGACGCGATCCCAAGGCTTATCCCAACTTAACGCTTCTGCTGCATCAGCCCAAAATTGCTCTGGCTGCGCTATTGAGGCTGTGTGCATCTGTTGATGTAACCCATGATTTCCGCTCTTCATTACCCTCTCCCCAGAACATAAAACTGAATGAATGTGCTTAACCTTAAGTTAATCACATTAGGCTCACAGGCAGATCATTCCCATTAGACCTTATGATTAGGGTGGATAATGAACTGTTTCTATATCGATAAACTGGAAAATTTACTTTCCATAAAATACTGAGAAGACGGCAACAAAATCAGTTAACACTTAATCACCAACTTTACGTTAACGTAAACTTCATGTAAGGTAATTAAAAGTTAAATATTATGGTGTTTTTAATGAGTGATAAACAGATCACACAGACAACTTACTCAATTAGCGATCTGTCTAAAGAGTTTGATATTACAACCCGAAGTATTCGTTTTTACGAAGACCAAGGCCTGTTGAAACCTAAGCGTCGTGGGCAAACTCGGATTTATATCCTAAAAGATAGGGTCCGTCTAAAACTGATTTTACGCGGTAAACGTCTCGGATTTTCACTTGCTGAAACCCGTCGTTTATTTGAGCTTTATGATGCTGATAAAAACAGCGTATCACAGCTGCATACGATGCTTGAGCTTGTCGAAGATAAGAAGGTTTCACTGCAGCAGATGGATGATATCAAAGTGGTATTAATGGAGCTTAACTCTGCAGAACAGCAGTGCCGAGCAGCATTAGAAAACAGTACCGAATAAGGCGCTTGTTAAGCTCACATTAAAAACACCGCAAAAACATAATTATAATAATAAATATCTGAATTAAATTGATAGGACACTAGCCATGACTCAACTCTACTCATCACTCAACTTTGGCCTGGGCGAAGATGTCGATATGCTCCGCGATGCAGTTCAAAGTTTCGCAGCCAATGAAATTGCACCAATAGCAGCAAAAACCGACCTCGACAACGCCTTCCCCAATGAACTTTGGCCAGTGCTAGGTGATATGGGACTGCTAGGTGTCACGGTTTCAGAAGAGTATGGTGGCGCTGATATGGGATATTTAGCCCATGTTGTGGCAATGGAAGAGATCTCACGAGCATCAGCGTCAATCGGCTTAAGCTACGGCGCTCACTCTAATTTATGTGTCAACCAGATTAACCGTAACGGTAACGCTGCACAAAAAGCCAAATACCTGCCAAAGCTCGTCACTGGTGAGCACATCGGTGCGTTGGCGATGAGTGAACCTAATGCTGGTTCCGATGTAGTTTCCATGAAACTTCATGCCCGTAAAGAGGGCGACCGCTATATCCTTAACGGCAATAAAATGTGGATCACTAACGGTCCTGATGCACACACTTATGTCATCTACGCCAAAACCGATCTTGATAAAGGTGCCCATGGCATCACAGCCTTCATCGTCGAACGAGACTCGAAAGGATTTAGCACCGCACAGAAACTAGACAAACTCGGTATGCGTGGTTCTAACACCTGCGAGCTAGTATTCGAAGATTGTGAAGTACCGGAGGAGAACATCCTTGGCGGCCTCAATAACGGTGTAAAAGTGTTAATGAGTGGTCTTGATTACGAACGCGTAGTCCTCTCAGGTGGACCCCTTGGGATCATGACCGCCTGTATGGATATTGTTATTCCTTACATTCACGAACGTGAGCAGTTTGGAAAATCCATCGGCCAGTTTCAGCTAGTTCAAGGCAAGCTTGCCGATATGTACACCGGCATGAATGCGGCTAAATCCTATATCTACAATGTAGCGAAATCTTGCGACCGCGGCGAAGCCACACGTAAAGATGCAGCTGGTGCCATCCTCTATTCTGCTGAGCTAGCCACTAAAATGGCCCTCGATGCCATTCAGCTATTAGGCGGTAACGGTTACGTCAATGAGTACGCAACAGGTCGACTTTTACGTGATGCCAAGCTCTATGAAATCGGCGCAGGAACTTCAGAGATCCGCCGCATGTTGATTGGCCGTGAGCTGTTTAACGAATCTAAGTAAGCCCATGTGGGCAAAGCGGTTGAAACTACTGCCTTGCCCAGTATTCGTTCTCATCCCCCCTATGCTTTCAGCTTCAAAAGGATTGAAATCGTGACTCAACTTAGCAGCCGTATTAACACTCGTAGTGATGAATTCAAGGCTAAACATGACGACATGGTCAACCTTGTTCATGATCTAAAATGCAAAATTAACATCATTGAACAAGGCGGCGGTGACGTTGCCCGCGAACGTCATCTTTCCCGAGGAAAACTCCTGCCTCGCCAGCGTGTTGAAAAGTTACTGGATCCAGGCTCCCCCTTCCTTGAGTTATCTCAATTTGCAGCCTATGAGCTTTATGAAGACTTGGTTCCCGCAGCAGGCATCATTGCAGGTATCGGTCGAGTCAGTGGCGTTGAGTGCATGATTATCGCCAACGACGCCACGGTTAAAGGTGGCACTTACTATCCTGTTACCGTCAAAAAACACCTTCGAGCACAGGATATAGCAAGTCGCTGTCATCTTCCCTGCATCTACTTAGTCGACTCTGGTGGCGCTAACCTGCCTCGTCAAGATGAAGTCTTTCCAGACCGTGACCATTTCGGCCGTATCTTCTATAACCAAGCGCAGATGTCAGCCAAAGGGATCCCGCAAATCGCCGTGGTGATGGGACTTTGTACCGCAGGTGGCGCATATGTGCCCGCCATGGCCGATGAGTCGATTATCGTCAAAGAACAAGGCACCATCTTCCTCGCTGGCCCGCCATTAGTTAAAGCTGCTACCGGTGAAGAAGTGACAGCAGAGGAGCTTGGTGGCGCTGAAGTTCACACTAAAATATCCGGTGTTGCTGATCATCTCGCCCAAAGCGATGATCATGCTTTGGAACTTGCTCGTAAAGCTGTGACTCGACTCAATCATCAAAAAACCATCGAGTCTCAACTTAGTCCAGTTAAGCCACCTAAGTTCGACATCAACGAACTTTACGGCATTGTAGGGACCGATCTTAAAAAACCATATGATGTTAAAGAGGTCATTGCACGAGTGGTCGATGACTCAGACTTTGATGAGTTTAAAGCTGGCTACGGCCCAACGTTAGTGTGCGGCTTTGCCCGTATCCACGGTTACCCAGTCGGCATCGTTGCCAACAATGGCATTCTTTTCTCTGAGTCTGCCCAAAAAGGCGCTCACTTTATCGAGCTTTGTTGCCAACGAAAAATCCCATTGCTCTTCTTGCAAAATATCACTGGCTTCATGGTCGGCAAGAAATATGAGCATGAAGGCATTGCGAAACATGGCGCCAAGATGGTGACTGCTGTTTCTTGCGCAAATGTCCCTAAGTTTACCGTCATTATCGGTGGCAGTTATGGCGCTGGTAACTATGGCATGTGTGGCCGCGCATTTGAACCAACCATGATGTGGATGTGGCCAAATGCGCGTATTTCCGTCATGGGGGGTGAACAAGCTGCAGGTGTATTAGCCACCGTTCGCCGTGATGGACTCGCCCGTAAAGGCGTCGAATGGTCCGATGATGAGGAGCAAAAGTTCCGTGCCCCTATCGTCGAACAATACGACAAAGAGGGTCATCCATATCACGCCAGTGCCCGCTTGTGGGATGACGGTATTATTGACCCCGCCCAAACTCGCGACGTGGTTGGATTAGCCCTGTCGGCTGCACTTAATGCACCGATAGAAGAGACCAAGTTCGGTGTGTTCCGCATGTAAGGGCTCGTCCCTTACCTGCACACAGACCTGAACAGATATTTTCTGGGCTAATAGATAATGGATAACCTAGCCATGACAAGTGAATTTTCGAACACGCTACATTTTGTGAATTGCACCCTAAATAAGGGAGTCGGAGAGCTGATCCTCGACCGAGCCGATAAACACAATGCCTTCGATGAAGTGATGATAAGCGAAATGCTGCAATCCCTCGCCCACTTTGCCGACAATGATGAGTGCCAAGTATTAGTCCTTAGGGCCAATGGCAAAAACTTCAGTGCTGGCGCCGATCTTAACTGGATGCGCAATCAAGCTAAGATGGATTTCGAGCAGAATCTTGCTGATGCCAATGAGCTGGCTAAGTTGATGTCAAACCTAGACAAGTTCCCTAAACCGACGATTGCACTTGTTCAAGGCGCGGCCTTTGGTGGTGCATTGGGCCTTATCTGCTGCTGCGATATCGCCATTGCTAACACCCGTGCCAGCTTTTGTTTAAGTGAAGTCAAACTAGGCCTCATTCCGGCAGTGATTAGTCCCTATGTCACCCGAGCGATGGGGCAGCGAGCAGCTCGCCGTTATATGCTCACCGCCGAGCGCTTTAAGGTTGAACAAGCTAAGTCACTCAACGTGATCCATGAGATAGATGATGATCTTGATGCGCAAGCTGCACCGATTATCGACGCTTTACTCGCTAATAGCCCTCAAGGCATGGCTTGGGCCAAAACTTTGCTATCGACTCTAGAAAACGGGGTGATAGATCAAAACACATTAGATTATACCAGCGAGCGTATTGCTCGCATTCGCGTGTCAGCCGAAGGCCAAGAAGGCTTGAATGCCTTCTTTGAAAAACGTAGCCCCGACTGGAAAACAGACACTGACACGGCGCAAGGAGCTCAATAACATGGTCGCATCATCAAAAAGTAACACCACAGGTAACACTTTCCTCATTAAGAAATTGTTGATTGCCAACCGAGGTGAAATCGCTTGTCGAATCATAAAAACAGCCAAAGCAATGGGAATACGTACCGTCGCCTTGTACTCTGACGCCGACATCGATGCCCGTAATGTGGCCATGGCTGATGAATCCTTCTATCTTGGCGGCAGCGCACCAGCAGACTCCTACCTTAAGGGCGAGTTAATTGTCGATATTGCTAAACAAGCGGGTGCACAAGCTATTCACCCTGGTTACGGTTTCTTGTCAGAAAACGCCGATTTTGCGCGTTTGTGTGAACAAGCAGGCATTGCTTTTGTTGGACCCACAGCCGATGCCATCGACTCCATGGGCAGTAAAAGTGCCGCAAAAGAGATCATGGGCGCGGCAAAAGTACCGCTGGTTCCTGGTTACCATGGCGATGAGCAAGACGATGAACTGTTAGTTAACGAAGCCAAAAAGATGGGCTTCCCTCTCCTTATCAAAGCGGCCTATGGCGGTGGTGGTAAAGGGATGCGTATCGTGGAAAATCAAGGCGAAGTACTCGACGCTATCCATTCTGCGAGACGTGAAGCCACCTCCTCTTTTGGTAACGACAAACTCCTGATGGAGCGCTATCTGCGTCAACCTCGTCACGTAGAAGTGCAAGTCTTTGCCGATAATTACGGACACTGTATTTACCTTTCTGACAGAGATTGCTCAATTCAGCGACGTCACCAAAAAGTGGTTGAAGAAGCCCCAGCACCGGGATTAAGTGATGAGTTAAGAGTTAAAATGGGTGAAGCAGCCGTCGCTGCGGCAAAGGCTATCGACTATCAAGGTGCTGGCACCGTCGAGTTCTTGCTCGACACCGACAACAGTTTCTACTTTATGGAGATGAACACCCGTCTTCAAGTTGAGCACCCAGTGACTGAAATGGTCACAGGACAAGACTTAGTGAAATGGCAGTTAATGGTCGCCAGTGGCCACCAACTACCACTGACGCAAAGTGAAGTGCGGATACACGGCCACTCATTTGAAGTACGTATTTACGCCGAAGATCCACAAAATGAGTTTCTCCCCGCTAGCGGTAAACTCAACTTCCTGCGTGAGCCTGAGCAAAATAGCCATGTAAGAATCGATTCGGGCATTCGTGAAAACGATGTGATTAGTAACTTTTATGACCCGATGATCTCTAAACTGATTGTCTGGGATGAGTCACGCCCAAGAGCGCTGCAACGTCTAGTGCATTCACTTGAGTCGTATCAAATCAGTGGACTCAAACACAATATTGAATTTCTGGCTAATATTGCCGAGCACCAAGCATTTCGCGATGCTAACTTCAGTACCGATTTCATCGAACGCTATGGCGATGCCCTCATTGGTCGAGGGCTGAGTGGCAGTGTTGCCAAAGAGCAACAAACCGCACTGGCTCTCGCTGCTCTGTATCAAGTCTGCGCCCGTAAAGAGGCTGCAAAAGTCTGCGCTATTAACAGTAATGACCCATATTCCCCTTGGGGCTCTGTCAGTGGATTTAGGCTCAACAGCGCCAGTCAACATCAAGTGGCGTTGCTCGATGATAATCATGAGCTACAACACTTAGATTTGATTGAAACATCCGTTGGCGGTAAATCAATTTTCCAACTGCAGATTAACGATAACTTCTATACGCTCAGCGGTGAACTTATGGGTGAAGTGTTGCACGCCGAGATATCACTCAACCAGACAGACAAGAGTGACAAGGCGCTTACCCATAAGAGCCAAGCCCATAAATTTAAGATCCCAGTAAGCCATGTCGGTGATGACTTTACGTTGTTTATCAGCTCCACCAGCTACCATTTCCGTGCAATTCAAACAGAGTTGACTGAGGAAGAGGAGTGTTTAGCCGACAAACTTAAAGCGCCGATGAATGGCACTGTGGTGACTCACTTAGTCAATGTGGGCGACAATGTTGTCGCAGGCCAAGGTCTGATGGTGATGGAAGCCATGAAAATGGAGTACACCATAGAATCTCCTTTTGATGGTACTGTCAGTGCGTTTTACTTCGACATTGGTGAGTTAGTATCAGACGGCGCTCTGTTAGTCGATGTTACACCTGCTGATGAAAAAGAGGCATAAAGATGACGCCAAAATCGGTAAGTATTTTTGAGGTTGGCGCCCGTGATGGCCTGCAAAATGAAAACCCCGTCACCACCCAAGATAAGATTATCTTAATTGAAGCATTAGCCAAAGCGGGCATCAAACGCATTGAAGCTGCAAGCTTTGTGTCACCTAAATGGGTGCCTCAGATGGCAGATTCAGGTGAGGTACTGCGCAACATTGCACGTCAAAGCGATGTAACCTATAGCGCTCTGACGCCAAATTTAAAGGGGCTGGAACTCGCACTTGACGCAGGAGCAGAAGAAGTTGCCATCTTTGGCGCCGCATCCCAGAGCTTCAGCCAGCGTAATATTAACTGCTCGATAGAGGAGTCCATTGAACGCTTCGCCCCAGTGATGGAGCGCGCTATCGCCGCCAACATTCCTGTTAGAGGTTATGTGTCTTGCGTACTGGGTTGTCCCTACGAGGGCGATATCGCCGTTAGCGAAGTAGCACGAGTGTCTGAAATCCTTTACAAAATGGGCTGCTATGAAATTTCGCTTGGAGACACCATAGGTATTGGCACCCCAGATAATGCCCGTAGAATGCTTGAGACCGTGGCAGAAAAAGTCCCTGTCGATAAACTCGCCCTGCACTTTCATGACACCTATGGGCAAGCGCTGGCCAATATTCTAGCCTGCTTAGAAACTGGCGTCAGTGTGATAGATTCATCGGTTGCGGGACTCGGTGGTTGTCCTTATGCCAAAGGTGCATCAGGGAATTTAGCGACGGAAGATCTCGTTTATATGCTGCACGGATTAGGAATAGAGACAGGTATCGATTTACAGTTACTTGCACAAGCAGGTAACAGAATAAGCCAAGCCTTAGGCAGAACCACAGGTTCAAAAGTGGCTAGAGCCATCAGCGGGTAAAAAAATAGCCATCAGCAGATAAAGAGTCGCGCTCTTGGCTGCTCATTAGCGAGTGCTTAATACCAAACGAATACTGAAATGATCACATAAATGATTATTGTCAACGGAGATAAGAATAATGGCAGGACTCAATAAAGTCGTTGGAAGTTATGAAGAGGCGCTCGCAGGCCTAAGCAATGATATGACCGTCATGGTGGGCGGATTTGGTCTTTGTGGTATTCCTGAAGGCCTTATCGGTCAGATGGTCAAAACCGGTGTAACAGGACTGACCGCTATCTCTAATAATGCAGGTGTTGATGACTTTGGTCTCGGACTGCTGCTAAAAACCCGTCAAATCGATACCATGATCGCCTCTTATGTGGGTGAGAATGCCACGTTTGAGCAGCAGATGCTCTCTGGCGTATTAAATGTCATCTTGACCCCTCAAGGAACACTGGCTGAAAAAATTCGAGCTGGCGGTGCGGGTATTCCCGCATTTTTCACCGCAACAGGCTACGGCACCCCCGTTGCTGACGGTAAAGAAACCCGTGAAATAGACGGGCGTCACTATGTACTAGAGCCAGCTTTAACAGCAGACTTTGCTTTAGTCCGCGCTTGGAAAGCTGACACCATGGGCAATTTGGTGTTCCGTAAAACCGCCGCTAACTTTAACCCTATGATGGCGACCGCCGGTAAGATTACGGTCGTGGAAGCTGAGCATATTGTAGAACCCGGTGAGTTAGACCCAGATCATATCCACACACCTGGGATCTACGTCAACCGCGTGATCCAAGGAACGTTCGAGAAACGTATCGAACAACGCACCGTAAAAGCATCTGCATAAGGGAGGCAAACATCATGGCATTATCAAGAGAACAACTCGCACAACGTGTAGCCCAAGAACTTAGAGATGGCTATTACGTCAACCTTGGCATCGGCATTCCAACGCTCGTAGCAAACTACATCCCTCAAGGGATTGAAGTGATGCTGCAATCTGAAAATGGTTTATTAGGCATGGGAGAGTTCCCAACTGAAGAGACCATAGATGCCGATCTCATTAACGCAGGTAAGCAAACCGTCACAGCCGTCCCCGGTGCATCATTTTTCTCATCGGCAGAAAGCTTTGCCATGATCCGCGGTGGACATGTAGACCTAACCGTACTAGGTGCCTTTGAAGTGGATGAGCAAGGCTCTATCGCCTCTTGGATGATTCCCGGCAAGCTGATTAAAGGCATGGGCGGCGCAATGGATTTGGTCGCTGGTGCTGATAATATTATCGTCACCATGATGCATGCAGACAAGAAAGGTAACTCTAAACTCCTGACTAAATGCGAACTGCCATTAACCGGCTTTGGTTGCATCAAACGTGTACTGACCGACTTGGCCTTTATGGAGATTAAAGACGGCGCGTTCCACTTACTTGAACGTGCGCCTGGAGTTAGTGTTGAGGAAATTGTATCTAAGACAGCCGGTACATTGATTGTCCCTGACTATGTACCTGAGATGCGCTTTTAATCTCAAATCGATCTACATTAATTTTTTCTAAATAAACAAACGCCCACAAGACTCATCTTGATGGGCGTTTTTAATATAACATTTTCATAGAGAAAATCGCGAGCCATTAACAATGAAACACTGAGCAAGGACACACATCAAAAACATAACAGATACAACTCAAACAAAATTTATTCAGACCTCTCATTTTATCAAAGCTAGCTTGTTTAGCCTTCATGCCAACTGTACCGTGCGCGCATCATTTGTAATTAACATGGTTGAATTGTGAAATTAAATAAGAATCAGCAAGGTTTTACCTTAATTGAATTAGTCATTGTCATCATCATTTTGGGCATATTAAGCGTCACTGCCACGTCCAAATTCCTCTCACTGTCCAGTGAGGCTCAAGCATCCAGTTTACAAGAGGTTGCTGGCTCTATAGCATCGATGAACCAGATAGTGCACGCTAAGACACAAATGATTGGAATTGCTGATAAGGACGACTGCAGCAGTGATTGCAACGGACATCCAAATTGGGATATCAATATTGGTCACTACTTTGTCGATGTTTCAGGCACTCGCTTATTTGTACTTAAGGGCTACCCACTGGCGCATGGCGGCTTTCCGATTATCGAAGACAACTATCGTACCGCGATGGGTTTATCTGACGATGATTTTCTGTTTGATTCCATCAGCAAGTTTTCTATTATTCCCATAAAGTTCAAAAATAAAGTATCAGAAATAAGGGCTGGCACCTTCAAGTGCCATATTGAAAATAGTGATTTGATATCAGATCATATCTATTCAGCCCTTACCAACAACTGCTAATTTTTTAAAATAAATTCAGCCGCTGCATTTAAACTGGGGTCATTAGGATCTGAGATATTAGTGACCCAGACAATCTCTCCAGCTCGGTTAATAAATACTGTCGTTGGTGTCCCCGGAACCCCATAGCTTTTTGCTACACTCTCGCCATTAATTAAGGTTGGAAAGTGTATACCACGTTTTTTCAGCATCTCACCAGGCATCGCTCCATCATCTTCATTAAAGCTAATACCCAGCACTTGCAGATCAGCATCTTTATAGTCCTTAGCAATACTGTCTAGCCCCGGCTGAAGTTTCTTACAGTAAGGACACCAGGTTGCCCAAAAATGCAGAATGAGCGGCTTACCTTTATACTCAGCTAAAGTGTGCACCTTCCCTTGAGGATCCGGTAGGCTAAAGTCGGGAGCCATGTTTAACATTTCCATCGCTTGGCTTGTTCCATTTAATAGGATCAACAGCAACACACTTTTCAACAGTTTCATCATTCTCTTCTCTCGTTCATATTTAATTACCTCATATTAAAAATAGACCGAATAACTTGAATTTATTATTCAATTTTTACGGTCTAAGATAATTAATAGCAAAAGTAGAGAAATGAACAAAAGGAGATACGATGAGATTTAGTATTAGAGGAGACCAGCCAATCACCGTTTTTCAAATAACGGCTGTCTTTAGTATGGTTTTCGCCTTGGTAGGCTTTAGTTATAACGTCTGGCGCATGGAGATCACCGAATACAACAGCAATATGCGCTCGGCTAGTTTCGAGTTACTGCTACAACTTTCTGAGCTTGAAGCCATTGTCTATGCCGCACACTACGACCAAAATACGATTGAAGGCAACCCAAGAAAAGGCTGGATAAAGGTCAATCTGATTGCCGACTTAAGCATGATAGCTGAACCAGAGGTTTCTACATCAGCTAATGCACTGAAAATGCAGTGGCAAGAGAACTGGCAAGCGCTCAGTGGCTCTGAAACAAGTGCCATGAACATGGTGAAGGCGATTGATCACACACGTGATGAGGTGAGACATTTACTGTCTCAATTAAATTAGTCATGCTTGATGTGATATAAAAAAGCACCAAGGTACGTTAGCCCTCAGTGCTCTCTTTATTCGACATTAATATCCACGCTTTAGGCTAGCCCTGCCGCCTTAATCGCACAACTTAGTCCCACAAGAATTCGCGGAAGTGCTTACGGCAAACTGACTCGTAGCTTTCATTGCCACCAATCGCGACCTGTTCACCTTCTCGCATCGGTTTGCCATTACCATCTAGACGCACCACCATATTGGCCTTTCGACCACAGTGACAGATGGTTTTAAGCTCAACGAGTTTATCCGACCAAGCCAACAAATATTGACTACCTGTAAAGAGCTCACCCTGAAAGTCGGTTTTAAGGCCATAGCACAGCACTGGAATATCTAAAACATCCACCACATACGTGAGCTGCTTAACCTGCTCTTTACTTAGAAACTGAGCTTCATCAATTAGTATGCAGTGCATGCGCTGTTCTTGGTGAACATTACCGATCATAGTCGCCAGATTATCGCCACTACCAAATACTTGCGCGTCGGTTTCAATACCAATTCTTGATGCGACTTTACCCACTCCATATCTGTCATCGATGGATGCTGTCATCACTAAGGTATTCATACCGCGTTCGCGATAGTTATAAGAAGACTGTAATAAAGAGGTCGATTTACCCGCGTTCATGGCTGAGTAATAAAAATAAAGTTGCGCCAAACTCGTATTCCTTAATTAAATAGTTCCCGCTAGTTTACCACCATCCCCGCATCAATATAACTAATCATAGATTGGTATTACTTAAGTTCAGACACAAAAAAGCCGCTCATCGAGCGGCTTTTTTAAGAATAATTAAACCGCTCTGCGATTAACCTTAATCTTTAGTCCAATAACCGCTATCACGAACAGCACACTACACGTGATAAATCCTGCAAGTATCGATTCAGTAAAGCCTAAAACCGTATAACCCACCAAGCTAATCACTGCAACGATAAGTGCATAAGGCAACTGCGTCGTGACATGGTCCATGTGATGACAGTTAGCCCCAGTTGACGATAGGATTGTCGTATCAGAGATAGGTGAACAATGGTCCCCAAATACTGCGCCAGCAAGCACTGATGCAAGCATAGGCAACATCATATTCGTGTGAGTCCCCATGGCCATATCGGCAGCAATAGGTAACATGATACCAAACGTACCCCAGCTTGTGCCTGTAGAGAACGCCGTGAAACCAGCGAGGACAAACAAGACAGCAGGAAGCAGAGCAAACGGAATATTACCTGTCGCTAGACTCGCCATGTACTTACCTGTTTCCATCTGGCCTATCACACCTGCAATTGTCCAAGCGAACAACAGGATATAGATAGCAGGCAGCATAGAGCGTGCGCCAGTGATGATCCCTTTGAGAATGTATGACTTATCTAACCCTTGGCTAATCACTAAAATTAACGTTGCAGCGAAACCAATTGCGGCGCCGAAGAAAAGAGAAGAAGCCACATCGGTGTTTTCAAACGCACCAATCAGTGAAAACTCGAGTCCTTTAGTGGCCAACACATCTCCGCCACTCGTGACCATGAAATATAAGGTGGCACATACAAGTACGGAAATCGGTAGGAACAAGCCTAAGATTTTACCATTATCCGCTTCAGGCAGATCTGAGTTAGCTCCAGGTGGTAAACCTTTAGACTCATCATATAGATGACCTTTTTGCGCATTAAGCTCTTGTTGGCGCATTGGGCCAATATCGAGTCCCATAAAAGAGACACAAAGCAGCAATAGCAGAGCAAAAATTGCATAGAAGTTCATCGGGATCATCTGAATAAACACACTCAAATGACCAGAATCAGCAAAGCCATGAGCCGTTAAGATGCCACCGATTAAGGCGATAATATATGCGCCCCAACTCGAAACAGGAGAGATAACACAAATGGGCGCTGCGGTTGAATCAAGCAGATAGGCAAGTTTACAGCGGGAGATGTAATATCTGTCAGTCAAAGGTCTCGCGACACTGCCGACAACCAAACTGTTAAAGTAATCATCAATAAAGACAACGCAACCTAAGAACATGGTCAGTAGCTTGGCATCACGTTTATTGCGTATCTTGGTTCTTGCCCAGTCGGCAAATGCTTTAGCGGCACCACTGACCGTAATAAGCGCGGTGATCATGCCCAATACAACAAGGAAACCTAACAAATAGAGGTTCCAGCTATTGAGTGCGCCATCGGCCCAAAAAAGCCCTGTCACTTGCTGAGTTAAGTACTGGCCTGAATTGACGGCAGAAAAATCTGAAATCAACACAGCACCAATCACAATGCCCACTCCCAAAGAGAGCAGCACACGGCGCGTCACTATTGCCAGAATAATTGCAACCACAGGAGGTAGCAAAGATAGAGCCGAATCGGCGTAACTTAAAGTTATCATTTATTTTTTAATCTTCGTTTAAGTACGAATGGAGGCCGACTGAACTGGTGGGAATAGCTAGAGATGTATTTTATCAATACACATCGGATACACCTGTCCTATCAGTAGCGCTCCATAGTAATACCATATGTTAAAAGGTATAAATCTTCTTATCGTCAAGATAAGAAATACTATGGCAGTGCTGCACCTATTCGATGGCAGCCCCAGCAGTAAGCCGTGATGTGCATTTACTACTTCGGCATCAAATCCTTTCATGATAGATAAGCGGAATCACCCTGGCTATCACTACTGATATTTAATGCACCTCTACTTCTCAGGACGTAATTTGAAATGGCTTCAAAAAACGTGAAGGCTATAAAAACATAAGCGGCTTTGGGGATTCTACCCCAAAGCCGCTTATTGTGACCAATATCACGTTCATTTAGTTAAAATTAAAACTACCGCTACGTTAGGTTCACACCAAATATACAATTGAGTATTATTTATACTGACTCAGTCAGCTGAGGCACTGCCTCAAACAGATCAGCTTCCAACCCATAATCAGCAACCTGGAAAATAGGCGCTTCAGGATCTTTGTTAATCGCAACGATAACCTTAGAATCCTTCATCCCTGCCAAGTGCTGAATCGCACCTGAGATACCGACAGCAATGTACAAGTCTGGAGCAACAATCTTACCGGTTTGACCCACCTGCAGATCGTTAGGCACAAATCCAGCGTCAACTGCCGCACGAGAAGCCCCTAATGCGCCGCCGAGCTTATCGGCAAGCTGCTCAAGAATGGCAAAGTTTTCACCACTGCCGAGTCCACGACCACCAGACACGACAATAGAGGCTGCGCCAAGTTCAGGACGCGCAGATTTAGTCAGACTTTGAGAGATAAACTGTGACAACGAATCCGCAACTTTCTCAATTGCAACTGCCGCTGCAGCACCATCGTTACCCACGGCATCAAATGCACTGGTACGAACCGTCATGACTTTCTTATCATCCAAGCTCTGCACTGTCGCTAAGGCATTGCCCGCATAGATTGGACGAATGAAAGTATCTGCACTCACCACTTCAATTACTTCAGAAAGTTGTGCTACATCTAATAGCGCCGATACTCTTGGTAATGTGTCTTTACCTTGGCTAGAAGCCGCCGCAAGAATGTGCTCATAGTCAGAAGCAACATCGAGAATAAGTTCAGATAAATTGTCAGGTAAATGATTAACGTAGGCAGCATTATCTGCAACCAGCACTTGTCTAACACCTGTAAGCTTTTGCGCTGCTTCAACTACAGCTACACAATCATGGCCTGCCACTAAGACATCGACATCACCGCCAATTGCCTGTGCACAGGCAACAACTTTGGCTGTATCCAGTTTTAAACTGGCATTATCATGTTCTGCTAATACTAAAATCGCCATTAGATCACCTTCGCTTCATTTTTCAACTTTTCAACCAGCTCAGCCACTGACGCCACCATCACACCCGCTTTACGCTGAGATGGAGGAGAGACTTTCACAATGTTTTGATGTGATTTCAAGCTAACGCCTAAATCGTCGATAGAGAATGTCTCTAACGGCTTACGCTTGGCTTTCATGATGTTTGGGAGTTTAGCGTAACGAGGCTCGTTCAGACGTAAATCAACAGTGACAACTGCAGGCAGTGACATACTGACACTCTGTAGCCCGCCATCAATTTCGCGAGTTACCGTTAAGGCATCCCCTTCGATTTTCACTTCTGATGCAAACGTTGCCTGAGGCATCTTAGCTAATGCAGCTAGCATTTGACCGGTTTGATTGTTGTCACCGTCAATCGACTGCTTACCAAGTAAAATAAGTTGTGCTTGCTCTTTTTCCTGCACGCTATGAAGTAACTTAGCAATCGAGAGAGGCACAAGCTCCTCATCGGTTTCAATATGAATGCCTCGGTCTGCGCCAAGTGCCATTGCTGTACGAAGCTGCTCCTGAGAGGCTTTAGGCCCTATAGTAACCACAACCACTTCAGAAGCGATTCCGGCCTCCTTCAAACGAACCGCTTCTTCAACAGCGATCTCACAAAAAGGGTTAATCGCCATCTTCAAGTTTGCAACGTCGACACCAGTATTGTCAGCCTTCACTCTGACCTTTACATTTGCATCAACGACACGCTTAACAGGCACCAATACTTTCATAGGGATTCCTTACTTACGTCATATTTTAGCGGAGTTGAATATAGGTTATCACCTATAACTAAGTAGGTTTACTTTACGTGCTGTTGACGTTAACGTCAATAACACTTCAAACGTGCGTTTGTTTTTCTTTAGATTACGTGACGAAATATGTTACATTTTTTTCATCTTAATAATAAAAAATACAGTTTTATGGCTTATATCTGTATATATACTAATTAATATCAAATTTTATTTGATCCTAGCGGTATTAATTCCTATTATTAGCTATCAAATATATTTTTACTTCACTTCTATTAATTGGACCAATATTATTATGAGCGATTTTCTTGAAATACTAACTCACGGCCGACGTTTTAAGGCTGCTGTAAAAGAACTATCTGTTGAAGAGTTAAATGAATTAGCTACTAAACTAGAAAAAATCATCACAGAAAGAGCATCTCAAGCTGAAGCAGAAACAGCAGCAATGGCAGAGCGCAATGCTAAGATTGATGAGATCCGCAAACAAATGGAAGCTGTTGGACTGTCAATTGATGACCTAGGTTCTACAGCAGTGAAAGCAGCTCCTAAAAAGCGTGCACCACGTCCAGCTAAATATACTATTGTCGATGTCAATGGCGAGACAGTAACTTGGACTGGTCAAGGGCGTATGCCTACAGTATTTAAAAATGAACTTGATAAAGGCCGTAACATGGATGCCTTCCTAATCTAAGCTTTTATTATCAAGTTAAATAAAAAACCGGCTAAGGCCGGTTTTTTTGTAACTGAACGTTATAAAATTCAAGCGCAAATGAAACATTTATTATTTGGTGTTCACATAAAGATTAAGATAATCTCTACCTATGTCTTAGTAACCTTATTTCACCCTTCAAATGCATAACAATATAAAACCGATAATAATAATTACTGCATTCACCTTGGCATACACTAGCAACACAAACGCAAACGACCAACTTACTGATAACACGCCAAAAATCACTGCATTAACCCACGCAACCTTGATGGTGCAACCTGGTGAGCGTATTGAAAATGCCACGCTACTAATCGAAAAGAATAAGATTATTGGTATTGTGAAAAATAACAAGGTTCCTGAACATGCCTATGTTATCAATTTAAATGGTTACACTATCTATCCAGGCTTTACTGATCCCTTTACTGATTACGCTATAGATTTTGCCCCCCCTAAAACAGAGAACCAGTCTCCGGTTTATGAAATCAAACGAATAGGTGGTAATGCAGAAAATGGCGCTATTCATTCAGAAAAAGAGTGGTTTAACTTTGTTTATCCTAATAAAGAGAAAGCACTTGATTGGGTTGAAAATGGCTTTACCAGCGTACAGTCAAGCAATCTAGATGGCATATTCCGTGGACGTGGAGTGACATTATCTCTGGCGGATAAGTATGCAAATGAGATTATATACCAAGCCAAAACGAATCATTTTATGGCATTTGACAAAGGCAGCTCACCACAAGATTACCCCGAGTCCCTAATGGGAAGTATGGCCCTTATTCGCCAGACCTTGTCCGATGCGAATTGGTATAGTGAGAATAAAAGTAAATCATTTTCTAAACCTCAAAATACCCTTGTCGAATTTAATAGTGCTTTTGCTAAATTAAGTGACATAAAGAATGAAACTATCATTTTCGATGCTCGTAACTTAAACAATCAACTCAGAGCAGCACAAATGTTAAGTGAGCATAAACTAACAGCTCACTTACTTGGAAATGGCAAAGAGTACGCCCGTATAAATGAATTAAAAACCTTCCCCTATGGCTTAATTCTCCCGCTAAACTTCCCAGCATCCCCCAAAATAGGCGACAATGACATTGAAAGAGAAGTCAGTTTAGCCAGAATGCGCCACTGGGAACGAGCTCCGGGTAACCTCAAAAGCGTCTAGGATGCGAAGATCCCCTTCGCTTTAACCCAACACGGAATTGATGCCAAACTTTTTTGGCCACGACTTAGGCAAGCCATCAACTCAGGTTTGAGTGAAGAAGCGGCTTTAGCTGCCCTCACCACTGATGCCGCGGAAATTGCAGGGATTGGTGAGATAAGCGGTCGATTAAAGGCTGGGTTTATGGCTGACCTTGTTATTACCAAAGGAAATATATTTCAGGAGGGGGAGATCCACAGCGTTTGGCTACAGGGAGATGAAAAACAGCTCATTGATCGAAATACCAATTTACTCGATCAAATATTTCAACTTCAAGTCGGTGAACTCACACTTGATCTTGAATTAGATAAAACAGATAAAGATCAATTGACCGGTTTTCTCACCAGCGGTGAACAACAGATTTCCCTGTTTAATATTAACTATCATGGCAGTAGATTAACCTTCAACGCCGAGATGAGTCAGGCAGGCTTTGATGGAATCAATCGTTTTACTTTGTGGTTTGATGAACAAGGTATACATGGGCGCATGCTCGATAAGCATAATACCGTCACAACAATAGCTGGACTCCCCACAAAGCAAGTTATCCCTATACTCATCGCCGAGCCCAAACCCGCAGTAGAATATGTCTCGACATTAACCCAACCGAATGTTGCTTATGGAAGGGAGGCAGCATTTAAGTCGGAAAAACTGCACATCAGTAATGCCACTATCTGGACTTCTGACAAGCAAGGGATTCTCGAACAAAGTGATCTGCTCATTTCACATGGAGAGATAGAGCGTATAGGCCAACAGCTTTCCACCCCATCCGGCTATCAATTTATCGATGCAACCGGCAAACATATCACAGCAGGGATCATTGATGAGCATTCACATATCGCCATTAATGGCGGCACCAATGAAGGCACAGATGCCATCACCTCAGAGGTGCGCATTGGTGACATCATCAATCCTGACGATATCGCAATTTATCGAGCACTTGCTGGCGGAGTGACCACAGCCCAATTACTACACGGCAGTGCCAACCCCATTGGCGGGCAGGCACAAGTCATTCAGATGAAATGGGGTGAGAATGCAACAGCGCTAAAATACACTCCCGCACCTGCAAGTATCAAATTTGCCTTAGGTGAAAACGTCAAACAGAGTAACTGGGGAGACAACTTCACCAGACGTTTCCCACAGAGTCGAATGGGAGTGAAGTCACTGTTCACCGAAGCCTTTAATGAAGCCCAAGCCTATCAGCAAGCGCTAGATGATTATCAAAAGCTCAGGAGAAGTGAAAAACGTCGCCAAGTGGCACCGCAACCGAACTACCGTTTAGATGCCATCGTCGAAGTGCTAGAGCAAAAACGCGAAGTGCATATTCATTCATATGTACAATCGGAGATTTTAATGTTTCTACGCCTAGCTGAAGCATACAAATTTAAAGTTGGCACCTTCACTCACATTCTCGAGGGCTACAAAGTTGCTGATGAGATGGCCGCACACGGAGCATCCGCATCGACCTTTTCTGATTGGTGGGCATATAAGTTCGAGGTTTACGATGCCATCCCACAAAATACCTGTTTGATGCAAGATAGTGGCGTGTTAACCAGCATCAATTCCGATGACTATGAGATGCAAAGACGTCTAAATCAAGAAGCAGCAAAATCGATTATGTACTGCGACATGTCACCAGAAAACGCGTGGAACATGATCACTATTAATCCTGCAATTCAGTTAGGTATCGATGAGGAGTTAGGGTCTATTACCAAAGGGAAACAGGCTGACATCGTACTTTGGGATCACTCTCCCCTGTCTGTATACGCCAAGGTTGAATCTACTTGGATTGAAGGCAAACGCTATTTTGATCGTAGAGTCGACAAACAGATGCTGCAAAAAGTGAACGAAGAGAGAGCCGCATTGATTCAAAAAATCCTAATCAGCCAAAACAGCGACAACCCACAGCCTCCCGGAGAAGTTGTTGATGAAATAAGAGAGCCTGAATGGCACTGCGATACTCAGTATGATGCGTGGCAACACTCGCGTCAGGGAGGAGAGATATAATGAGAAGATCAAACCGACCTAACGCCTTTGCTATCGCAATACTGGCGCAATTATCCCTATTATCAACCGCCGTGCTAGCCCATGATATGGTGCCCGCACCAGCTCAAGCTGCCAGCATCCTCTTTAAAAATGCCACCTTGCATACCGTTACCGACGGAGTGAAGCTCAATACCGATCTGTTAATTCAAGATGGCGTCATTAAAAGCATAGGCTCGGATTTAACCGCACCGGATGCAGTGATTGTCGACGTCACCAATAAACATATTTACCCGGGTCTCATCGCGCTCGATACCAGTATGGGATTAATTGAAGTTGAGATGATGCGCCCCAGTAATGACAGCTATGAGATAGGCTTAAGCAACCCGCAGCTTGAAGCGATAGATGCCTTTAATCCAGATTCTGAAATTATTCCCACGGTTAGAGTCAATGGTATTACCCATGCTCAAGTTGTTCCTCAAGGGGAACGTTTAGCCGGCCAGTCAGCACTTGTTTCACTCGACAGCTGGACAATAGAGGATGCAGTTGTACCGTCTACATTGGCTTTTCACCTCTATTGGCCGCATCAGGAAGCACTGCCCGAAGATAAAGATAAGCGTAAAAAGACACTGGAAAAATACCAAAGTAGCTTAACGCAGATCGATCGCATCTTCTCTGACGGCTATCGCTATTTTCTAGCCAGTAATGCCAACAAAATATCCACACAGGATATTCGCTGGCAAGCATTGCTACCGCTATATCGAGGTCAAGCTAAACTCTTTGTTCATGCAAATGGGCAAAAACAGATAGAAGAGGCGGTATCTCTGGCGAAACAGTATCAGTTTAAGTTAGTGATCGTCGGCGGGTATGATGCTTGGCGCCTCGGTGAGCAGCTCAATGAAATAGGCGCGCAGGTGATCTACACCAAGACCCTCAGCCTTCCCATGAGAAATGACGAACCCATAGAGCTGAGTTTTAAGATCCCTGCTCTGCTTAAACAAGCTCAAATTCCCTTCGCACTGGGCTTCTCTTCTGACTGGAACAGCCGTAACTTACCTTTAGCCGCTGGGCAAACGGTTGCTTATGGGTTGAGCAAAGAGGAAGCGTTGAAAAGCATCACTCTCGATGCAGCTAGAATCATTGGCGCTGATATGATGGGCGCGATTGCAGCGGGCTATGCTGCAAACTTGGTCATATCCACTGGCGACATATTGGATCCCATGATGACAAAAATAGAACAGGTGTATATCGATGGCAGAAAAGTGGATTTAAATAATCGACAACAACAGCTTTATCAAAAGTACCTAAAGCGATAGAATCCCAAAAAACATCTGGATCACAGGCCTAAATCATGAAAAAAATGTTAATCCCAGCTCTCGTAATACTCCTAAGTGGATGTGCCGGCGAATACAAATTTAACAGTAATCTCAGTGGTGAAGCGATCAACGATTACTTCAAGGCATCTGATGTCATTGTCTATGAAAATAGCCTACCCAGCGGCAACTTTGAGCGTAAAGGTTTAGTTGAAGGTGAATCTTGTCAGATAGCTAAAAATGATCCACCAGCCAGCATAGTAGAGGCCCGTACCATCGCCAGACGTGCTGCAGCAGATAAAGGTGCAAATGGTCTTATTATCAAGACTTGTTTCCTCGCTTCTGAGCAAACACCTCTGTGTGTGAGCAGTGCTATCTGCGTCGGTCAAGCCATTAACACTGTCGATACCACCACTCACTGATCCTGATTGAAGAAGCAAAATCCAAATGACATTTACCAGTCAAATCCAGGCTGTCGCCCTGTGCCGCACTCCCTATAAGCAAAAGTTTGGCATCCCAAGGCAACCAGGACTCGTTACCGCAGCCCGTGGTTTTGTTGAGCTGCAAGCGCCCTTTAATCATATCGACGCAGTTAGAGGCTTAGAGCAGTATTCGCACCTATGGCTGTTATTCAGTTTTCATGAGAATCTGTCACAAGGATGGAAAACCACCGTCAGACCCCCTCGCCTTGGTGGCAATGAAAAGTTGGGCGTGTTTGCTACCCGTTCAACCTTCAGACCCAATGGCATCGGACAATCAGTGGTGAAGTTACATAAAATCCATCACCAGAACGGCGTAGTTTCGTTAGAGATTTCTGGCATGGATCTCCTCGATGGCACTCCTGTCATCGACATTAAGCCCTATATTCCTTTTTCAGATTCCGTAGCGGATGCACAAGGCGGGATAGCCCATGAAGCGCCTGCTTTAGCCGAAGTCCAGTTTTCTGCACACGCCCATCAGCAAGTGGTCGCTTATGAAAAGTTGGAGCAATACCCCAGATTAGCAGAGCTCATCATCGGCGTATTAGCACAAGATCCTCGTCCGGCTTATAAAAAAGCCAAGGCCGATCCTAAAGAGTATCAAGTTGCCCTGTATGACTTAGATATTCTCTGGCATATGCAAGAAAACAGAATCGTGGTTACCGAGTTACGTGCTGGGCCCAAAGGGTAAAAGGAGCATTTTTGTCGACACCCGATTATCAAGCTCAGCATAAAAAGCGTCTCTCTTATATGCCTTGGCTCTATTTTAATCTCAAACCTAAGCTATTGAGTTGGGCTGAGCCTTGGCAAGCACAAGTTCAAGCTGAGTTTATGGCACTGGAGACGGTATCATTTGCTGAAAACTGCTTTATCGCCCCCGAAGTCAAACTCTTTGCAGAGCCCGGACGAGACATCATTATCGGCTCGCGCTGCATGATAGCCGCCGACAGCTTTCTCCACGGGCCCATCACTCTAGGTGATGAAGTGGCAATAAACCATGGTTGCTCTTTGGACGGAGGGCGCGCAGGTATAAGAATCGGTGCGCAAACTCGCATTGCCAATAACGTTACCATCTACGCTTTCAACCACGGCATGGCACCGGATAGCCCTATCTATCAGCAAGCTTCAAACTCTAAAGGTGTCACCATAGGTAAGGATGTTTGGATTGGCGCACAGGCCGGTATCGTTGATGGTGTGACCATAGGTGACTGCGCCGTCATTGGCATGGGATGCATTGTCACCAAAGATGTTACTCCCTACGCCATCATGGCAGGTAACCCAGCACGAATTATCGGAGACAGACGAGATAAGGTGTAATATTGCAAATGTAAAGTCAGTGAAGAGAGCAGGAAAACCATAAAATGGAGTGTTCTAGTAATACAATCCCTTCGTTTACCCCATTAACTTGACGGTTTGATCGCACCAAGATTTTAGCTTTGCCAATAAACTAGGCTTTGCGCGGTGTTGGCTGTTTAATTTATCTTTTTCGGTGATTTGACGTTGATAGTTTTCTCTAATCTCACGGCGCTCTTCAGCGCGGTTAGCCACTTCGGCAAAACGTTTGCGTTGGGCCAAACTCATTGTCGCCATAAAACTTCTAAAGGGTGTCTTGGGTATCGTCGCTGATATATTAGTCTTAGGTGTGCCGCACATAATCTCTCCGATTCACTTCTTCACTTCAAAAAAATGGGTCTGTTTAATTAGACCGTACAAGAGTGAACAATATTTCAGCAGAGACACACTACATCTTAATTGTATTAAACCTCACAGAACTAGGCTTTAGAAAGTTTAACCTTAAGATCCGATGCCACAATTTCCAGTGCAGACAATGCGACTTGCGGGTCGATATTATGACTTTCAAGAAGATAGATGAGGTCCACGGCAAGCTTAACCTCATCACTAGCCCCATCAATTGAACTTTGGTTTATATCAGCAGACATATATCTATTGCCTATATTCAGTGCTTAATTATGATTGAATCATTAGTCTAAATAGTTCCGCTGTAAGTTCACAGGGAAATATCGACTAAATAGCCATTAACCGAAGAGTCATTTATTGGCTTGTACGGTGTCACTTCTCGGCAGGCTTAGTTCCGTATCTAACCGCAGTTGGGTATTTCTCGCATTCTAAAGTAGCTTGGGTATAATGCCGTCATCGCGAGACTAACCAAGAATAATGATGACTACAGAGACTAATAAAATCGACTTTTCAATGATCAATCAAACAACGGCTAAGTCGTTTAATGAGCAAAAAAATCTAATCAAGCGTCTCTTTAAAGGCAACACAGTATTATGTGAAACCTGTAAGCAGCCACTTAAGTTGGTCGTGCCTAAAGAAAAAGATTCAGGGAAAACTTACGGTGTGTTTTGTAAAAAACATTGCACCGATATCCAACTAGAGATTGAACTCGTACTTTAATTTTTCAGGCTGTCTTTAAGAGTACAATGTCAGTGAAGTTGAGCCAACGCTTAGGTCAAATCGACACGCTAATTACACGTCAATATGACCATATCTGGGATTGCTGCTGCGATCATGGTTTGCTTGGCGCTAAGCTCTTGCAAAGAGATGCGGCCTCCAACATCCACTTTGTCGATATGGTGGATGACTTGATGGCAGAGTTAGAGCGCAAGCTTATGCGTTTCTTTCCACAATCTGTTTCCCCTCAAACTACATTAACACCATCTGTTATATCGGGGTCAGCTCAATGGCTGGTTCATTGTATCGATGTGGCACAACTCCCTCTGGATAAATTCAATCAGCACGCAACACACCTGATAATTATTGCTGGAGTCGGTGGCGAGCTCTTAGTAGAGTTAGTGCAAACCATCTTGTCTAACCATGGCGACAAGTCATTAGAGTTTATTCTCTGCCCTGTGCATCATAACTATAAAGTTCGATCAAGATTGATTGAGATGAAATTAGGCCTGATACAAGAATGCCTAGTCAAAGAGAACAATCGTTTCTACGAAATCATGCATCTATCCAGCCATGTGGACATTCCCCTTGTAAAGGTGGGGTCGCAAATGTGGAACTTTGAACGCGAGGAAGATAGACAATACCTAGCAAAAACCATTTTGCACTACCAGCGAATGAGTCAACACTCTCGCAGCGGAGATTTAGGTAAGGTAATGACTGACTATCAACAACTCGAAATAAACCATGCTTCCGTTTCCATGGCTTAACTTTTTCATGCAAAATTCTGAACCCAGTTTAGGATAATCGCTGCAAACCTATTCGCAAAACGTCAAATTCGTATTTTCAATCTACCTAGGTATAATCTTGGGCTTTCATCCTCACATTAGATCTTCACATGCGTTTATTAGCTTCAAGCACACATCCAGATATCGATTCCCTCGACGGTAAAACCTTCATTCGAAAAGCTGCACGAGGCATTATTCTTGATGGTGAAAACATCTTAATCTTGTATACCGAGCGCTACCACGACTATAGCCTTCCTGGTGGTGGAGTAGATGAAGGGGAGTCTATTGAAGCTGGATTAATTCGTGAGCTTGAAGAAGAAACCGGTGCGAGGCATATTGAGATAGTAAACGAGTTCGGTCTATATGAAGAGTTCCGCCCTTGGCACAAAGGCGAGTTCAATATCGTGCACATGGAATCTTACTGCTTTGTCTGTGACATCCACCCAGAGCTGGGGGAAACGAAGTTAGAGCAACATGAGATTCAAAATGGCATGGTTCCAGTGTGGATCAATATCCATGAAGCCATTAAACACAATGAGCATACAATCGCAAATAACCCTAAAAAAGGACTCTCTATTGAGCGTGAAACCTTTTTGCTGAAATTAATCGTTGAAGAGCTGCTCCCAGCTTAACATAGGTAGCAATACTAACTAGGGAGCCAACAAAACTCCCTATTAAAAAACTGCCAATCCTAACCAACTCCGATTTATCGTCTATGTACAGTCAATTTTACTGAGTCACAGCGTTAAATAATCTCAATGTTCTCCCGCATCAATTTGATCTACTCTGGTGCTAGAAAGGCAAGTCAAAAATCAACTTCCTACTTAGTCAACATCTGGTGATTATTATGAATTACAAACACATTCTTTTATCCGTTGCCTTAAACAAAGACAGTGACAAAGTATTAAAAAGAGCCGCTCACATAGCGAAACAAAATCACTCCCTACTAAGCTTGATCCACGTAGACTTAGATATACTTAATACTTATGAAGGTATGCTTGGTGTCGATTTTGAAGAAAGAGATCAAGCATTAAGGCAAGAGTCTATCGCTTCGATGAACAAGCTTATCAAGGCACATGGTTATGAGATCAATGAACATATATTTCATAGCGGACATGTGGACGATGAAATTCTCGACAGCGTCAAAAAGCACCATATCGATTTATTGATTATGGGTCACCATAAATCCAGTTTGATTAAGCAGATGTTAGCCTCACCCAGCGAGCCACTTCTGCGCAATATTCCCTGTGATCTTATGTTTATTAAACTCGACGACGATAAAGATTAACAACGTTTATAGCCAAATAAAAGGAGCCTTAGCTCCTTTTTCATTCACTGTTAACCACACATTAAATTAGAAATATGCGAACAAGTTAATGATCATGGCATTGATAATATCGATAAAGAAACCACACACTAAGGGCACGATAATAAAAGCCCTGTGTGCTGCACCATACTGCTGAGTCACCGCCGTCATATTCACAATTGCCGTGGCAGTCGAGCCTAATGTCACCCCACCAAAACCAGAACATATCACTGCAGCTTCATAATCTTTGCCCATCATCCTAAAGACGATAAAGACGGTAAAGACGATTGAAAGCAGCACTTGCAGACCCATCACCACAGAAATATAGAGTAAGCTGCCTTCAAGCTCCCATATCTTAAGACTCATCAGAGCCATGGTTAAAAACATCCCCAGACAGATATCTTGTATCAAGGACAACCCCTGAGATGCATCTTTAAGGTAACCTTCACCCTTATCTTTTTTGCGACTCAGTAAACCTCGGCCACTGTTGCCTATGATGATACCGGCCAATAAGCACGCCACAAACATGGGAAGTTTAAGCCCTGCTTCTTGCAATGCAAGATCGATGAAGTAACCAATAATCAAGGTAACATTTAACCAAAGCCAGGCTCTTAACACCCCAAAGTAATCAACACTTATGTGTTGTGAATTCGTTTTGTGGCTAGCCCCAATGTCTAAACTATCATCTTGGTTGGCTTTAACATGATGACGCTTCATCAAGTAAGCTGCGATTGGACCACCAATTACACAGGCCGAGATTAACCCTAGCGTATTAGATGCTATGCCTAACTCACTGGCGTTTGCGATACCGAGCTCTTCAACAAATGTCGGAGTCCAAGCCATTGCAGTCCCTACCCCGCCGATAAGCGAAATCGAGCCCGACATCAATCCTGCTTTTGGATCTAATCCAAACAGAGAAGCAACACTCACTCCCATGAAGTTTTGCAGGAAGATAAATACTGTCGACAGCGCAATTAAAATGAGCAGAGGTTTACCGCCTTTTATCAAGGTGGCAAAGTCCGCTTTTAACCCGATCCCCGCAAAGAAGTACAGGAGCAATATGTCTCTGACCTCCAGATTAAACTCAATTTGCAAGTCGAAAGCATAATAGAGAACGCCAACGATAGCGGCGCAAGCAAATCCTCCAACGACAGGCTCAGGGATACTGTATTTCCGTAATAATTCATAACGGGAGATAATGGCCTTACCGATAAAAAGCGCAATAATGGCTAAGGTGAAGGAAACAAAATCTTTAATCTCGAGCAGGTGTGGTTCGAGTACTTGGGGGTCCATATGAATCTTTTCCTTTATAAGAGTTGCCTTAGTCTACAAAACTAAAACATCATTATAAAGTCAAAAAAACCATATTAATAAATACGTTATAAAATACTTTCATTCGATCTCTATCGAAGCAAAATCCTAATGAGTGTCAACATATTAGAAGATAAACTAGCCAAGATAACCCTGAGACCGTGATGCATCTAATACCTCAATCTTAACTATTGGCGCGTATAAATTCTAAGAATAGGCAGATCTCGTATGCCAAAAGAGAGTGTCATTGAAATTAACTCCCCAGCAGAGAACTCTTGCTTATAAGCATTGGGAGCACGTCTCTTGCCATCAGCAAAAAGAGCATAAACTTGATTTGATTGAAATATACGGCTGCCAGATGAGGTGTTAACCAATGTCACCACCGCCTTACGTCCTCCCTCCTCACTGCTCATAACCACATAATTGACGACTTTAAAATCACTTCTTGCAGGTTCAATATGATCATTATTAGCAAATTCAATATCGATATTGTCAGACACTGAGCGATCGATATGAAAGACATTGTCAGCAGCTAAGCTGTTTACACAGAACAAGACACTGAACAAAATACTAAACAGAAATATTACTTTACTCATTTTAATTCCTTGTTATTCCCTTAGCTGTCATTGAAACTAAATATTCGAAAATCAGGCGGTTTTGATAGTATTTAAGTCGGTAGGTTCAAAACGACTTTTAAAGCTAAAAGCATAAACAGATTCACCATGCTCTCTTAAATATTCTAATCGTGCTTTGCCCTCTTCAATACTGGGGATGTGCCCTTTAGGGATCCACCAAAGCACATAATTTGCTTCAGACAGCTTTTCAAACCACTCTTTTTTCCGCTTCATAAAACTGATGTGATGCGTCATATACATAAAGCCTTTAAGCGCATCAGGTGAATGCCATACAGACATATTAACTAACTGCAATGGGTCATCAAAAGCTTGAATTGCCGTTGCATCACCGCTTTCATCCTTTAGGCGCCAAACAAATCCTTCACTCGACTCAGCCATTGCATTGACCGACTCTAGGTTATCAACAAATTCCTTCATCAAAGGTTCATCCATCATCCCCTTCGCTTTAGCAATATTCAGTTGAGCAAGTTCCATCTCAGTAGCGCTATTCATTAATATTTACCTTATTCATATCCGTGAAATCTACCCTATATACAAACACAGCAGGAAATTTCCATCAAAACTCTGTCATAGCATTCATGACCTTTAAAACCATATCAACTATCTACTCGCTAGACAAACGAAACTGTGCGCTAGAGCAAGGACTGTTCGCCTTACTCAACCTAGAATCTAATGATTAAAATAATGACAGAGCTTTGATTTTAAAATGGATTCATTTCAGTGGGATAGAAACTTCGTCACCGGGATAGATGACGTCGACCTGCAGCATAAAAAATTAGTCAATCTCATCAATCGCTTTGGTTACCAGCTCGCCAGCGATAAGATTGTTATCGAAGATATCAATCAGGTGTTGCAGGAGTTATGGCTTTATACCCAAGAACACTTTCAGGATGAAGAGCGCTTAATGCGCGAGAAGGAGGTAGATATCCGCCATCAGGTTTTACAAAGACAAGCCCATAGCTACTTCCTCAATGAAGTCCAACAGATGCAAGCTTCTGTCTCTATCGACAATCCTGAAGCCCTTAAATACCTATTGGACTTTCTTACTCAATGGCTCGCCTACCACATTTTGGGCGATGATAAGAACATGGCCCGTCAAATCGCTGCCATCGATGCAGGCATGAGCTCCGAAGAGGCATTTGATACAGAAGAGTCTCAAGCCAATAATGCTACCGCTCCCTTACTTACAGCGCTGAACGGCTTGTTTAAACAAGTATCTCAACGCAATAAACAACTTATTGAACTAAATCAAACCTTAGAGGAGAAGGTCAGGCTGCGTACTCAAGACCTTATTGACGCAAACAGCCATCTGGAAAAACTGTCTGTGACCGACATGCTGACAGACCTTCCAAATCGCCGTTTTGCCATGGAAAAACTCAATCAGTTGTGGCAAAAATCAGAGACTAGCTCATCCCCACTCGCCTGCATGATGATAGATGCTGACCATTTTAAGATAGTTAACGATACCTACGGTCATGATGCTGGTGATCTGGTGCTGTGTCAGCTGGCTAAAGCACTCCAACATTCAGTTCGCACCGATGATATTGTCTGCCGTTTAGGCGGCGACGAGTTCATAATTCTTTGCCCAAATACAGATCGGGATGGGTTAACACATATCGCCAAACAGCTGCACATTAAAGTGAATGCCCTGTCTGTTATATTTGGAGCCAGTAAAACTAATTTGAATACCAACGGATGCTGGAATGGTAGTGTGAGCATAGGGTTAGCCATTAAAACCCCGCAGATGTCACAACAAACAGAGTTGCTTAAAAAAGCGGATAAAGCATTGTATTTGGCAAAAGAGGCGGGCAAAAATTGCATCAGATAGGCTCATTAAATCACGAGTACCCCATGCATACTTCAGATTATACGCCAATAGTGATGCTGGATTAACACTATCGTTTGCTCGGAGAATTTTACGGTGTGAAACCCTCCTTGCAACCGAAGACCACTGCAACGCTTACTTCAAGAGAAGCATCTGTTCAATTAAATTAAATTGACTGACACTATTTGATAAAACAGGGTAAAGCCTAAGCTCATAAATGATAACTAGTATAATTACATACCAAATTAAAATTAAATATATCTGTTATTTAATTTAACGTCAGTTATTTTAAAGAAACATCATTACCAATTCAAAATAAATAACAACTTTAACAAAAGCGCTACAGGTTGGATTTTTTTATCTGTTCGCTTAACCAAACAATTCTATCTGGTTGACTAGGACATAATATTACGCCAGAGGTCAAAAACTCATCACGACTTAATTCCCCACTACTATACTGACTCACTAGTAATTCGAATTTATTACGTAATGAACTCTGCATAAAACAACTTTTACCGTATGCTGACGGTATATCTAGCTTGTCCATTATGGTTTGCTGTTGAAGATGTTCTTCGCCACTTGAACTACAACCCGTTAATATTACAGCCAGACACAACATTATCATCTTCATAAAACAAACATCGACTTAAAAAAATTATACTATTATTGATCATAAACAATAAGCTTTCAATATTCCGTGACGAATATCGATATTTTCACATTCACATAAAGATGAATACTTAAAAAATTTATTAATCAAAAAACATTTTAAACGAGTTAGAACTATTTGAAAAAAATGGGCGACATATCGTACCATTATAAAGTAAAGTTAGTTTAAACAACGAGTTAGTAACGTCAAAAAACCAATAAATAAATGGTATGGAAACTGGCTACCAATACTTTTACATCTCTTTTATATTCAGATTGAGTTCATCCACTTTTTACTTCGACTCTATCTTCAAATTTTCATGAATGGTGTCTTTTATAGTTTGATAACGGTTGGCTAATTGCCTGTTTCTCTTATGTACCATAAACACTTGTTCATAAACGGGTTTACTCGGTGTGTGAATATACAGTTTGTCTCGATGAGCAAAACCTTCAAGTGCACTTTTAGGCAGCACGGTAAAACCAATCCCCATGGAGATTGGTAGTAATATCTGACTAAGTTGATTTACATAACTCACCTTAGTTATCTCCTCTATGTTTAGCTTTGAAAGTTCAGCATCACCGCAAAGATCGAAATACAGATTCAGATAGTGCGCAGCATCTGGGTGCTGAACGAGACCACAATCGTTAAGTTGTTTTACGGTGATCGACTTGTTCTGATAATGAAGCGGTAAAATAAGGCATAAGGGCTCAATGCCAGCATTTTCGGCATGAAATTGACTGGCGTTAGGAAGGTAAGTAACCAAACCAATATCGATAATGCCACTTTGAACATCATTAAGGATTTTATCGTTAGGTGCAGCCTCCAGATGAATGCTGATGCTGGGATATCGAGTCTGTAATGCCAGTAACTTAGGGTAAAGGTGTAAAGCTAATGATCCTGAGCAGGAGAGTTTACATTCTCCTGCATAAGGATCATCAAAACTCAAACTGACAAGTAATTCAGTTTGCTCGCGCGCTATCTGAGTGGCGTACTCATAAACCCGTTGCCCTTGCTCTGTTATCTCAAAGCTTTTATTTTCACGCTTTATCAGGGAGTGTCCGCAGGCATGTTCAAGTTTCTTTATATGTTGGCTCACACCTGGTTGTGTCATATACAGTTTTTCAGCTGTATGAGTAAAGTGACCCACTTCGATCAATGTTCTAAAAGTATGCAGCCAACTTAGATTCAACATAAACACACTCAACTTTCATAACATAAAATTATTATAATGAGAAAAATTGATAATTTCTAATTCTTATTTAGCTGAAGTATCGTTAGTTCAACAAAGGGAGCCCCTTTAAACCCTATATGATTACGAGGTATTTATGACCATGATTTCCCAAGCACTCACAGCAGAACAACCAACCACTTACCCAAGATCCTTTTCTCATATTGGGATTTCAGTGCCAGATTTAGATGCTGCAGTAAAGTTTTATACCGAGGTTCTAGGTTGGTACATCATTATGGAGCCTTCTGAAGTGGTAGAAGATGACAGAGCCATCGGTGAAATGTGTACCGACGTGTTTGGTGCAGGTTGGGATCGTTTTCGCATCGCCCATCTCTCAACCGGTGACAGAATTGGGGTCGAGTTATTTGAGTTTAAAAACCAGCAAAACCCTGAAAATAACTTTGAATACTGGAAGACGGGGATATTTCACTTCTGCGTGCAAGATCCTAATGTCGAGGCACTAGCAGAAAAAATTGTCGCGGCCGGCGGTAAGAAACGCATGAAAGCACCACGTTACTATTACCCAGGTGAAAAACCATACCGCATGATCTATATGGAAGACCCTTTTGGAAATATTCTAGAAATTTATAGCCACAGCTATGAATTGCACTACGGTAGCGGTGCATACTCGGCTAAGTGATCCCAGCTAAATAATACCAATCAGTATAAAGATAAGACACGGTGATGATATCACCGCTTATTACGCTGAGCATCATGCCCATGATGCTCAGTAAATAATAAAAGTTTACTGCAGTGTCTTTATTCAATTAAGCCATATTATCCACGTTATTTTTCCCAAATATTCTTTAATAGATGATTTGGGAAGTCAGTTGGCTTTTCACAGCAACACTGTTGCATGACTTGTTGTAATTGTTTTTTAAGCATATTAATCGTGTGATAACCGCCTTTATGGCCAAGTGCACCAACACCATACATGAAAGTGCGCCCCAAAAAGGTAAAATCAGTTCCCATCGCCATGGTTCGTGCGATATCGGGGCCATTACGAATACCGCTGTCCATCATAATGGTGAGCTTACCTTTATGCTTAGCGACAATATCGCTAGTGACACTGATACTTGAAGGCCCCGCATCCAGCTGACGCCCCCCGTGGTTTGATACCATAATGCCATCTAAACCAAGTTCAATCGCTTTATCACTGTCTTCAACGGTAGATAAGCCTTTCATGACCATATTGCCATCCCACTTATCGCGTAGGCGTTGGACTTTATCCATGTTTAGTCGGCCATTAAAAGTCTTATCCATGAATATAGCCAAATGATGCATGTTCATGCTGCCCGGCATATATTTCGTTAAGGTTTCAAACTGCGGCTTACCATGAGTTAACGTCGACAATGCCCACTGTGGAGACTTAATAATCTCATAAATATTTTGCAGGGTCATCTTAGGAGGCATGGCTAAACCGTTCTTTATCTCTTTAGGGCGGTAAGCAAAGGTAGGCACATCAGATAGTAATACCAATGTCTTGATACCCGCAGTCTTACAACGCTTTAAAATATCATTGGTCACTTTATCATCAACGGGATGATATAACTGAAACCAAGCCTTACCTTCTGTAATTTCAGCAATTTTCTCAATTGGAGATGTAGATACTGTGCTTAAAATAAATGGCACCTTGTGGTCAAAAGCTGCTTTGGCCAAAATCTCAGGAGATCCTGGCCAAATAAGCCCTTGTAAACCAATTGGACTAATACCAAATGGAGCATCATATGTTTCGCCAAATAAAGTGGTCTTCATTGACACATCACTATAATCACGAAGATAGTAAGGTAATAACTCTAACCTTCTAATATCGCTCGTATTGCGTTTTAATCCTTGTTCAATATTACATCCGCCATCTACGTATTCAAATGCAAATTGAGGTAAACGTTTTTTAGCTTTTAAACGTAACGACTCGACAGATGGATAATTGGTATTAAAATAGTCAATCATAAAGCTAGCCTCACATAATTACTTGTCGCTTAACATACTCACATTACATTAATTAATAGCCACGCTAAATATTAAACATGTTTAATTAAAAAACTATCGTACGATAAAAAACCAAAGCACACTTTAAACTTGAGACTTAAGCCTTTAAAATCTAATTAAATAAATATATTATTTAACGATTCTATTCAATACGACAAACCGTATATTATTTACGATTTTGATCATTGAATACCTGAGCATGGCTCATTAACTTAACTATCTACTGCAATTTCATTTTCTTCTTATTGCTAAAACACAAAAAGCGCCCTGAGGCTGAGGGATCCCCTCGAATTTAATAGCATGCTTGTGGCTCCAGAATTAAGCCTTGTAGTGTTTTAATGGCTGTTCGCCAATGCGACCTCAGTAGCTTCAATTTCCTATCTTTATATGCTCT
>NZ_VKGK01000046.1 GCF_007197645.1 Shewanella hanedai | reverse complement strand
CCAAATTTCGTTACATTGTCTGGCTCGCTACTTTATTCAGAGCCATAGGGTCATCTGGTGATACAGATGGTTCACTCAAAGCGGTGAACAGCGCTTCATACGACTTCACGTCGCACGGGCAGAAACAAGTTAGCCCCTACCAAGTAAAGCCAAATCGAAGAGATAGATGAACAGGTGTAGATGCGGCAGTGACCGTCCGTGACATGGCCGTTCTATGACATCCATGTCATCACGGCATTTGTGAATCCATTCACATCAGACGTCACGGCCGAGACTATAGGGATATACTCGTGTCGTGTCGCTGAAGTAGCTGCACATACTCTGCTGGAGGCAATAAGCAACCATGAAGATACGACCTTCAAACACATCACCCAATACCAATCCTGCTAGAAGCTAAAATAAAAATGTAACTACCTTCATTTGAAGGCAGATTAAACTCTTGGTATAGAGATCATGACACCAAGACCAGGTTCGCAATCCTGTAAGGTAATGGTGCCGTGATGCAGACCCGCAACGGCTTTTGCCAATGAGAGACCAAGCCCTAGCCCACCATCGGTACGGCTTTTATCGACACGATATAAACGCTCAAAAACACGCTCTCTTTCAGCCTCCGCAATACCGAGTCCATTATCTTCAACTTTGAGCCAAACCAGTGAGGCTTTATCATCCGCACCGCAACTGAGCTTTATCACGCTGCCGGCAGAACAATATCGCAGCGCATTTTCTATCAAGTTGGCAATTTGCTGGATCAGCAGTTCTCGATCGCCTTGGATCAGCAACGGCGATTGCACTTTATGCACCAGCAACTGCATTCCGGCATCTTCTGCCACATCAACATAAATTTCGGCGACGGTATCGACAATCTGAGTCAAATCCGTTTCAGTAAAGCGGCTTCGTCTCGCACCAGACTCAATTTGAGTTATGCGTAACAGGGCATCAAAAATAGAAGCAAGTCGTTGTGAATCAGACAAGGCGTGGTCTAGTTCATTCATAAAGCTCTGACTGTGCGCTGTCGATGATGCATCAGCTTCATCACGTAACGTCAGTAAATTGTGTCTCAAACGCGTGATAGGTGTTTTTAGTTCGTGGGCAATATTGGAGGATATATCGCTCATCGCCGCCACAGAACCTTCTAAACGGGAAAGCATTTCATCCACAGATACCGATATTCTCGCCAGATCGTTGTAAGTGTTTTTCTCGCCCGTTCGTGCCGACAAGTCACCGTCTGCCGCTGCATTCAACACCTGTTCAATACGAGAGATCCGCTGCTGACTCAAACGGCCCATCGCGACTACAATGGCGATGGTGAAGAGTGATACTAAAACGCCAGCAAGAATAAAACCTGTGGTAAGCACCGCGATAATGTCGTCATCTTCAATCGGATCTTCGTCGATATCGTGTTTATCACCTGTTGCCCGCTGCTTTGACTCTTTAACGATCTCACTGTTCTGCTGACCCAGTTCATAGTCAACATACAGAATCGTCACGCTGGCCATAAGTACCAGACTAAAAAGGGACACCAAAACGAACATCACGCCCTGCTGGGTAGCAGAGCTTTTCATCCACAGAGGGAGTCGATTAATCATAGAGTGAAGTGAGATTTTATTTCGCAACATATCAAGGAGCCTGCGTTTCATTTGGCCTCCTCAACATGTCGATGTTCTAACTTATAACCTGCGCCTCGTACGGTTTGGATCAATGTGTCACCAAAAGGCTTCTCGATTTTATTCCTAAGACGGCTAATGTGCGTTTCAACGACGCTGGTTTGAGGATCAAAATGAATATCCCACACATGCTCAAGCAGCATCGTACGGGTGATCACGCGACCAGGATGACGTAAAAATAACTCTAGAATACGAAACTCTTTAGGCTGCAGATCCAACAACTTACCTTGACGTGTCGCAGTATGTTCAAACAGTTTTAATACCAGATCGCCAAACGTCAGTTGCGGTTTAGTATCGGTCGATGTCAACGCGGATCGGCGAGAAAGTGCGCTCACACGCGCAAGCAGTTCAGAGAACGCAAACGGCTTAGTGAGATAATCATCACCTCCGGCTTCCAATCCTTGCACACGATCATCCACCCCTCCTAGGGAAGTCAAAAACAAGATAGGCGTTCCCACTTGCGCAGCCCGAAGTGCTTTAACCAGAGACAATCCGTCGAGACCCGGCAACATGCGATCGACGATCGCCACATCAAAGTGTTCCGTCATGCAAAGGGTCAACGCATACTTGCCGTTTTCCGTCACCTCTACCTGATGCCCAGCTTCACGCAGGCCCTTTTCAACAAAACTGCTTAGACTCACATCGTCTTCAACCAGTAACACTCGCATGACGGTTCTCTCTCAATCATAGGATTTGTCGTTGCAACTTATGCCACATCGATAGGGACTATTTGTTGATCCACTGTGGTTGATTCTGCCACATTTCTTGGCGTCGTTTCCGCTTTATGTTGTTGCCATTTCATCATAATCACCGCTGCGATACCAGCCAATAAGCTCGCACCCAGTGTAACCAATCCAAGTATAAAGAACAGCGAGAAAGAGGCCAAACCAAGCAGTGACTTTGGTCCGTTTTCACGAATACTTTTAAGTCCTGATGGTATGTTTGACGACCACTCTTTCGATTTGTTAAACCAATATTTTGTGCTGTTAGACCAAGATGAACTTCTCAGGCCATCTTCTGTTTCTTGGGTACTATTTGACGATTCTGCTGATTGGGTCATGATATCTCCTTCGGGTGTCATCAAAGATCACACCCTTTTTTAACTATTCATTGTTCGTCGCAAATGTTCACTGAGAGAATTATTTTGTCACCGATGATGTCAGTGCATTTACTTCAGTTTCAACTTGCTTACCATTGACGGTCATCAGCTTGATTTCATAAAAATCAATACCATGGTCATCATCCAGTTCAACACTCCACGCTTTACCGTCAAATTGTTTCTCAGCTTGTTTGACCACATCTGCTAGAGGTAGATACTGACCACTGTTCAACCCAGAGAGAAACAATGCATCTTCCAATTTATCATCATGATCGCCATCATTCTTATTACGACGGCTTGTCAAAATAACATCACCGGTTTGTGTATTAATTGCGGTATGAATTTTTTCACCATCTTTACCGATCAACTCAATCTCATAGAAAGATTGTCCCATTTTAACTTCACGCTCGGCTTCAATCGTTACGCCACCCGTGTTAGTTTCAGCCAATGCGACAGCCTGGAGGAGAGAGATAGAATCTTGATTCAACGCTGTCGGTGCATCATCTGCATTTGCTGATCCAATGGCCATCATGGCGCTCAGTCCAAGGAGAGTCGTAATAGCCGTTGTTTTAAAAACTGATGTATTGTTCATGGTAAAGTCCTCATAGTGTTTCGATACAGACAAGGTGTTTCCCCTGTCGATGAGATAACTTTACCTGAGTCATCTTTCCGCAAGCTTTCCTGAACTATACAATTTTGTAAGGTTTCGAGGCGGGGTGTTTACACTGCCCTCCCCACATGCAGGGAAGCGATAGGCCACAATGAAGCAGTACCGTTATAGCGTCATATCCTTACATTATTTCTGACTATAAAATCCGGGCGTTACGCCGGTTAGTTTTCTGAACATGTAGATAAAAGATGAAGGCGACTCATAACCAAGGTTCAGTGAGATATTACTCACGGTTTCTCCAGAAGATAATTGAGTGATGGCCACTTGGATATTAAACCTTTGTCTCCATTCACTATAAGTTAACCCCGTTTCATTTTTAAATAGCCGTGATAACGTGCGAGCCGAAGCACCAACAATGTTCCCCCATTGCACTAAGTTGTTACGATTTGACGGCTCAAGCTGTAACTTGGTTAATATCGCAAGCAGCCTAAAGTCCTTTGGATACGGAAGGTGTAAGGGGATTTTTATCGCGACAATGAGCTTATCTCGGATAAGTCTGAGTAGTCGACCATCAGCACCAGACCATTCATAGCCAGCATTAATACTCCTAGATTCTAGAATCAATGCCTTAAAAAAAGCGCCCACATTGAGTACACAACAATTATCAGGAAAACCACTGAGAATAGAATTATCAAAATAGAAACTCGTTAGCTCCACATCGCTCATCGCCGTCACTTCATGGTCGGTATTGGGTGTCACCCACACCCCTTGCTCTGGCGGCACGATATAACGGTTTTCCGCTGTAGCAACCGCTAGCACGCCTCGACTTGCATAAACAAACTGCCCCCAAGTATGGCAGTGCTTTTTAACGGTTGAATGAATAAGCAACTCTCGATTTACAACCACAATGGGCCTAGAAAGAGGGCTTCTAGACTCGCTCGACGGTGCAAGTTCAATATTATTTGGCATATAATCGATATTAATTTGCAAATAATCGATACCTTACCACTCCCTAATGTCTTTAACATTGATTTCTGAGACTAAATAAGTAGGGGAAATAACATGTTTGAAATCGATGTTATAGGTTCATTTTTATTATTAGGGGCATTTGTCGGCTTTGCAGCTGGTTTATTCGGTATTGGCGGTGGAGGAATTATGGTACCAATGTTGACTGCCATATTTTTAAATCAAGGCATGGCGATAAATACTGTCGTCCCCTTGGCTTTAGGGACATCGATGGCAGCAATTATCTTTACATCATTATCAAGTTTACGTGTCCACAATGCTAAAAAGGGCATCCTTTGGCCAGTCGTGATGACCATGTTACCGGGGGTTACCTTGGGTACTTTCGCCTCAACCTTTGTCGCTTCTAAAGTCGATGCCTTTTACCTCGCACTTTTCTTTGCCCTGTTTATGACCTATGTGTCGATGAAGATGTTGTTCAGTAAAGCAGTTAAACCAGATCAAAAAATATCAAATACAAGAAGTATGTTCCTAGCAGGCTCTGGAATTGGGGCGATATCAGCATTAGTTTCTATTGGAGGCGGGTCGTTAACAGTCCCCTACTTAACAGGGCGAAATGTTGAAATAACAAAAGCAATTGGCACTTCGGCTGCCATTGGATTACCCATCTCTGTAGCAGGAACCTTAGGCTACTTAATTCACGGCTGGAATAGCACGCCTCTTACAAGCTACGCAGTCGGTTATATTTACCTCCCAGCGGTATTGTTAATGTCTATCACCAGTTTTTTAACGGCGCCATACGGCGTTAAAATGGCATATTACCTACCAGTCCCCATACTCAAAAAAGGGTTCGCGTTACTGCTCGTTTTCATTAGTCTCAAAATGTTCATATCAATACTAGATTGAGAAAGTTGAACAACGAATAACCCTGCGTAGAGCGGCCGTTGACAGCAAGGCGAGGTTTCACACTATGTGATTTTTAGAGCGAAAGTCAGGGATGCTGAACTGGCATTTAAACATGGAGTTTTTTTGCGGTCATCCAGCTAACAAGGACATACTTGCAGCGTGCCACGGAAGTATCTGCAATTAGCGAGTCGCAGACTATAAGTAACATCAATCAGAAAACGTGTTCAGCCTTCATTCGAAGGCTGAACGACTAAAACTAAAGATAGTATTGATGTGTCGTTAATTCATCCCAATTAACGCTTCTTTTCACCTCTACGACTTGCATAGCTTGGTTTGTCGGCAGATTGACCGCCTGAACGTTTATGGGCTTGGCCTCTTTTAGCGCTTGGCTTGCCTTTGCGTCTATCTACGTGCTTCTTGGCCGGTAACTCTTCTGTACTTTCTCGATAACGAGCAGGAAGCGGGGTTCCCTCTTCGTAACCTGGCACCACGATGCGTGGAAGTGTAAGCTCGATTAGTGTTTCAATCTCTGCAAGTTTCTTCTCGTCCGCTGGGCACACGAAAGAGATGGAGTGTCCAGTGAGACCAGCACGTCCCGTACGTCCGATACGATGAATGTAATCTTCAGCTTCAAACGGCAACTCTATATTAACCACCAAAGGTAGCGCTTGAATGTCTAATCCTCTGGCGGCGACATCAGTGGCCACCAGCACGCGGAGTGCGCCACTCTTAAACTCCTCTAATGCGCGATTACGGGCACCTTGAGTTTTATCACCATGGAATACGGCACTCTTAAGTCCATCGAGGATTAACTCTTTTTGAATATGTTCAGCGCTCTCTTTTGAACTGGCAAATACCAGCACTTGTTGCCAGTTATTACGGCCAACTAATTCAGACAAAAGCTCAGACTTTCTGCGCTTATCCACTAAATACACTTCTTGTTCGACACTCGAGGCAGACTTGCTCGTGGCGACATTGATCCACTTAGGCGCATACAACATCTTCTCAGCTAAGATTTTTACATCATCGCTGTATGTCGCCGAAAAGAAGTGAGTCACGTGCTGACGAGCAACCAAGGCTTTCACACGCTCAATATCACGCACAAATCCCATGTCCAGCATTCTGTCAGCTTCATCGATCACTAAGCTGGTGACGCTCGACAGGTCTAAACCGTGCTGACCAATAAAGTCGAACAGTCGTCCAGGGGTCGCCACTAAAATGTCAACACCTGCATTTAGCGCTTTACGCTGCGGGTTCATGTTAGCACCGCCATAAACCGCCAAGGTTTTAAGCGAGGTGAACTGAGCGTAACGGGTAATATTGTCGGCAACTTGAATAGCAAGCTCTCGTGTCGGCGTCAGTATTAACCCACGAAGTGAGCTTTCACTTAAGGATTCCGCCAGCAATTTTTCCAATAACGGTAGAGCAAAAGCAGCTGTTTTTCCGGTTCCAGTTTCAGCACAAGCCATGAGATCACAGCCCGTTAAGGCTACAGGGATCACTTCTGATTGCACCTGAGTCAGTTTTTGATAACCACATGCCTCTATGGCTTCAATAATTGAAGAGGATAAATCAAGTGTTTCGAATTTCATGGAAAGCGTGTCCGGGGAAAATAAATGAGGCGGGAGTCTACCAAAATCATTGCTTATTGGCTATTAAGATAGCGGTTCATGGCGCAACTAAACATGACTGAAATCCGCTAGCGACATGGATGTAGCGAATGTCTGTATTGCAGGAGCAAATACAGGGTTTTGAATTCCCGCTGAAAGCTCACATTATTAGTGGGATTGGTATAACCTCTCTTAAATACGAATATGCTAGACTAGCGCCAATTTCTCCTGGACCCATGACACCATGCAAAATAAAAAAGAGATGAATTACAGTAAAACCTTTCACTTTCCAATTCAGATCTATTATGAAGACACCGACTTTTCAGGTGTGGTTTATCACCCTAACTTCCTAAAGTATTTTGAGCGGGCAAGAGAACATGTTATCGGTGCGGATATCCTCGCTGCTCTCTGGCAGGATCAAGGTTTAGGTTTTGCCGTGTATCGCAGCGATATGCTCTGCCATGATGGTGTTGAATTTGCAGATATTATCGATGTTCGAACCCAATTCTTTTTCGAGAGCAAATACAGAACGGTTTGGAAACAAGAGATTTGGCGTCCCAACGCGAGCAAGCCCGCAGTAACCGCGACCATAGAGATGGTGTGCATGAATAAAGCACGACAACTAGCACCTATGACGCCAAGCTTACTTGCCCTGCTAAGTCAGTCTTTCGATTCAGTCGTGACAACCTAAGGTTACATATGGGTGAGCAACAGCCCACCCATTCAATCAAAATGATAAATACTCTACTCGCGACCTTGTAACTGTTGCCAGTTAAGCTCCAGCTCTAAGGCCCTCATCGGTCTCGCAAACAACTCGCCCTGAATTTTGTCGACACCCATCTCGACCAACAATTGCTTCACCTCTTCAGTTTCAACTCCCTCAACGGTAACCTTAAAGTCCAAACCTTTAGCAAGATCGATACTTGATTTCATAATATGTCTGGCTTGCTTGTCGACCATCAAATCATCAATAAACGCTTTATCGATTTTAACTTCATCGACCGGAAGGTATTTAAGGTAAGCAAGTGAAGAGTGACCCGTACCAAAATCATCAATTGCCACATCGACGCCAATCGCTTTCAGTTTCTCAATGGTTTTAACCGCCATCTCCATATTATTCATTAATTTACTCTCAGTGATCTCGATGGAGAGCAGATTGGTATCTAATCCATATTTATCGAACTTGGCTTGGATCTCGTCACACAAAGTGCCGCTAATAATATCTTTAGAGGAGAGGTTCACTGCGACTTGTAGCGCAAGCCCGGATTCATGCCACTTTGCCTGTTGAGAGATCACTTGATCCAGCGCCCATTGGCTGACCAACTCTATCATTCCTGCGTATTCAACCAGCGGGATAAACTCGGCGGGGGATATCATGCCTAAATCTTCATGGTCCCAACGCATAAGAGCTTCAACTTGGCTACAGCCACCTGTTAATACATTTAATTTAGGTTGATACACCATATATAACTCACCTCGTTCGAGCGCCTTAGGGAGTCTATTTATAATGCTGAGTTGACGCTGCTGGCTAAGATCATCACCTTCTGAGTAGCTGGCAAATAGATGTTTCTCGCCCTTAGCCTTAATCAGTGCAAGGTCGAGCCGCCTTAACAGTTGGCTGACGTAGGTATGGTGCAAAGCGAGATCCAGGTAACCCATCTGAATTTGAATCGTTATCGGAATGGCTTGAATATCAAAAGGAGCCTGAAGTTGATTACGAATAGTTAACAGCGCGTTTTCATCTTGAGGTTGCTCAAAGTAAAGTAAAAACTCATCTTCATTCATGCGAGCAAGGAAAGTCGGTGCATTGTCCAGTTCATGCAGTCGTTCAGATAATGTCTGCAGCAGTTTATCGCCAACTGAGAAACCAAAGAGATCGTTAACGAATCGAAAATGATAAATATCGATAAGCACTAACGTACCTTGAGTAATAGGCATCAAGCTGAGAAAACGAGACTTAAGCGCGACACGATTGGCCAGCCCCGTCAGCTTGTCTTTGTCATTTGGTACAGGCAACCCTTTGATGAATTGGTGCCATGTGCGATACAGGGCTTGATATTTTTTAGGCACGTCGGCATCAGTAAACGGCTTCGAAGCGATGTGTCCTAGATGAAGGGTGTCTTCTTTACTCTTAAGCAGTTCTATATACTGCGTGAAAGATTGAATAAAATTCGCTTCATTCTTTCTATGCCGGTACCAAAAGATGATACCAGCTACAAAAACGAACAATAATAGAACTAAATCCCAGCCAATTCCCACGTGAGTAATGCTACTCCCAAGTTACTTTAGGCTTAATGATGAGTATTAAGCTTACCTTAAATACCGCCTCAGACCACAACTATTCGTAACTAGACTTAATTAAGTGGTACTTCTCTAAAAATTCATCGTCAGCCAGTTGTTCAGCTGATACTGGTAGGCCGCGTCTTGCATACAGATCCAACCTCTCCTCCAGATCAACTCCCGCTCTCAATTCTCCAGTATAGAAGGCTGCCGCCCTAACAAAATCCAGATAACCCACATTATCAGGCAGATAAGATAGGTCTGACCATCTTTCAACTACCTCAGTCACTTCCGGTGCAAACTCCCAACTCTTAAGCACAGCGCGACCTATCGGACCTTGCATCTTTCTCACCAACGCCCTTAGTTGATCAATGCTAGTAAACAGCTCTGGATGTGCTTCAGCCTCTTTAAGGACTGGCAAAGCGCCGATGTTATGAACTAAACCCGCTAAGGTCAGTGTATCAAAACTGAGTCCACAACCTTTGTGGGTTTTACTGTAAATATGCAACATGGCACAGGCTGCTGAAGTCACTTCAATAGAGCTGCTCCACACCTCATCCATCACTTCCCACACCATCTCGTTGGTAGAGATGAATAATTGCTCCATCGCAGCAGAAGTCGCAATCGATTTAATCTGAGTTAATCCAATTCGAGTGACGGCACAATTTACATTTTCAGCTTTAATGCCCCTGCTATAAAGCGCACTGTTGGCTACTTTAACCATTCGTGCTGAGATAGCCGCATCTTGGCCAATAATCTCAGCAACTTGCTTGGGGCTTGAATCAGGTCTTGAAACCACTTCCTGAACTCTCATCGCTACCTCAGGCAGAGTTGGCAGCACGAGTGAATCTGCTTTCAACTTCTTTAAAAGGCCGACTAACAGTTGATGTTCCGTTGACATTTTTATCCCTATTTTAAATCCTAGTTAATTTTTTATCATCAAAGAAAGTGACCAAGTCCACCGACTTGTTAACCTGTGACGCGATAGGTGATCACCTTGTTGACAATCTGTTTGTATTCTAGCTAACTTTAAGATTTTTAGAGAGTAATATTATCTTTTTTAGGAAATATTTCTCCGCATATTATTAAGTAAAACTTGATATACTAAGGGTTGTGGAAGATTCAAGGGCAAAGTTTGATAACCACACAAACATTAAGTAATATACCCGCCCGCTTGTCATGCCAATTTTAGCTAACTGAGAGTAATTATGTTTAAACCTGAGCTGCTGTCTCCCGCTGGGACACTGAAAAATATGCGTTATGCTTTTGCCTATGGTGCAGATGCTGTCTATGCAGGCCAGCCTAGATACAGCCTTAGGGTAAGAAATAATGACTTTAAGCTGGAAAACCTAGCAACGGGTATTCAAGAAGCTCATGAACTTGGTAAGAAACTCTATGTCGTGAGTAACATCGCGCCACACAACACCAAGCTAAAGACTTATATTAAAGATATGGCACCAGTAGTCGACATGAAGCCTGATGCGATCATCATGTCAGATCCAGGCCTTATCATGTTGGCAAGAGAAGCGTTCCCCGATCAAGTGGTCCATCTCTCTGTTCAAGCTAATGCCATTAACTGGGCGTCTGTTAAGTTTTGGCAACAGCAAGGCATTAAACGCGTCATTTTATCTCGAGAGCTATCCCTTGATGAAATAGAAGAGATACGTCAACGCTGCCCAGATATTGAGCTTGAAGTTTTCGTTCACGGCGCACTTTGTATGGCGTATTCAGGCCGTTGTTTATTGTCTGGCTACATCAACAAACGTGATCCTAACCAAGGCACTTGCACTAACTCGTGCCGTTGGAAATACGAGGCCCATGAAGCAAAAGAAACCATGGAAGGCGACATTGTTGCCGTCAATCCACAAGCTCTTGTGGATCAACATGGTGTCCAAATTGAAAAGCCGACATTAGGTGAAGGTCAGCCGAGCGATCAAATCGTTTTGCTACAAGAAGCGGGTCGTCCTGGTGAATACATGCCAGCTTTTGAAGATGAGCATGGTACTTACATCATGAACTCGAAAGATCTTCGCGCGATTCAGCATGTTGAACGCTTAAGTAAGATGGGCATCGATTCACTGAAAATCGAAGGACGTACTAAGTCATTCTATTATGTTGCTCGTACAGCACAACTTTACCGTCAAGCTATCGAAGATGCTGTATCTGGTAAGGATTTCGATCGTACATTAATGCACAATCTTGAAGGCCTAGCACATCGTGGTTACACCGAAGGCTTCTTGCGTCGCCATGTCCATGATGAATATCAAAACTATGATTACGGTTACTCTATCAGTGATACACAGCAATTTGTCGGCGAGTTCACCGGTAAACTGAACACAGCTGGTATGGCTGAAGTTGATGTTAAAAACAAATTCTCTGTTGGCGACAGCGTTGAAGTGATGACCCCACAAGGTAATCTCACGTTGACCATTAAAGAGCTGTTCAACCGTAAAGGTGAAAGTGTTGAGGCTGGGTTAGGTTCTGGGCACTTCGTATTCTTGGCTTTACCTGCTGGTGTTGACACTGATAAGGCCGTATTACTGCGTAACTTACCTCAAGGTCAAGATACCCGTAATCCGCACGCACAAGCTTAATTGCGCACAATATGACCCTACGAGCGACTTGTAGGGTCATAAAAATGAAAGAACAAACGAGTAGATAGACAATGGCTTTACTAATCGATGATAGCTGTATCAACTGTGACATGTGCGAGCCTGAATGCCCTAATCAGGCGATCACTATGGGCGAAGAGATCTATGAGATAGATTCAGATCTTTGCACTGAATGTGTCGGTCACTATGATAAGCCAACCTGCATCTCAGTATGTCCTATTGATTGTATCGACCCGGATCCTGACCACAAAGAGTCCGATGATGAGCTGTTAGTGAAATATCATATCATTACTGGAAAGCCAGTAATCGAATAGTCTGTAGTCTAAATTACGCCAAATGAATTGACCTTATATTCATTTGGTTTGCAGTTCATTCATCTACTTTTGTTATTCCCACAGTCTTATGAATCATGAATGACCAGACCACCACCGCCCTTTGTCAGCGCCTCTTGATAAGCTGCATCTGCTTGTGTTAACCATTTCTTAACTGTGGTTTTATCTCCCATTTCAGCCCCACCAACAGTGACAGTAAAGCGCAGTTCACGATCTTTATAATCCAGTGTAAGCAAGCTAACTTCCTTTTTAAACTCCTCTAAAAGTGATCGGTTTTCCGTTAAACTTTTACTGCTGATAACACTGCAAAATTCAGCACCACTAAACCTAGCCAGGTAGGACGTAGTCACTCTCTTTTTCAACTGGTCAGCCAACTTAGCAAGAGCCTTATCACCACCGCTGTGACCAAATGATTCATTAATCCCTTTAAAATCATCTATAGCAGTAAGTTTAGAAGAATTAATTTGTACAAGTTATTATTAATATAGAGAGAAGATACAGAAAGGAGCCTTAGCTCCATCTCTATGTTGTAAATTCAGGCTAATTCAGGGTTTGCTTTAAGTTGCAGCTGTTGGATCATCATAGCCAGTTTTTCGATACTGTATCTAATTGGAGCCGGCATCGTGTCGAACTCTATGCTAAGCAGTAAGTTTTTAACTTCCAATCCCAACTCTGTGTCGCCTTCAATCGATAATTTACGCTGAAAAAACAGTGTGTCGGGATCTTCCTTACCCGCCGCAACTAAAAGGAGCTCTTTAGAATGCCCCGAAAAAGTCACCGCTGCCGCTTGAGGTTCACGCACATGCCAACGACTATCGAAACTGACCTCAAACGCTAACCCCATATCAACAACATCAATCGCTACCCAATTGCCCTCTAAAAACGCTAACTCTTCATCTTCAGACTGCTGCGAAAGAAGCTGACCTAATAAACGCTCTAATATTTCAGCCTTCACACGAAAAGGGATCAAACCTAATGGACGACGAGCCAGCTTAGGGCCCAGCGCTAATAATTGCTTAGCCATATTGTTCAAAAAAGGTGCTTGCATATCAATCTCGATCCTTAATAGAGGGAACTGAGCTCTTCCTATAACAGGAGAGTTAAAAAGAAAAAGAGTTTAACCAGATTTTATGATCACAAACCTGTTTTATATCAAGTATTCGGCTGCCAATCCCTTTTAAACTCCAAATTCAAATTTTGGGAGTATCTCGGAGCAATAATATGGAACTGCTGTGCCCAGCAGGTAATTTGGCATCACTGAAAACTGCGCTTAACGCTGGCGCCGATGCTGTTTACTTAGGACTAAAGAATGACACGAATGCGCGATCATTCGCGGGACTTAACTTTACCCCAAAAAAACTGCAAGAAGCTGCCCAGTATACGAAGCAACAGGGTAAGAAGATCTTCCTTACTATCAACACATTCCCTAAACCTGGCGAAGAGAAGCGTTGGTATGAGGCTGTTGATATTGCAGCAAATACCGGTATTGATGCCTTAATAGTCGCAGATCTATCACTGCTTGATTATGCCCACAGTCACTACCCTCACCTACCTCTACATTTATCAGTGCAGGCGAGTGCAACGAATCTTGGCGCATTAACCCTCTATAAAAAAGAGTTCAATATTGAACGTGCAGTACTGCCAAGAGTCCTATCGATGAAGCAAGTAAGGGATCTAAGTAAAGTAACTCCTGTCGATCTTGAAGTCTTTGCCTTCGGCAGTCTATGTATTATGGCTGAGGGTCGCTGCCATCTGTCATCATACGTGACAGGTCAATCGCCAAACACTGGCGGATCATGCTCGCCGGCTAAACATGTGCGCTGGCAAGAGGAAGGTCATGACAGATTAACTCGCCTGAATGAAGTGTTAATCGATAAGTCTGGCATCAATGAGCAGATGGGATACCCGGTTGTTTGTAAAGGTCGCTACATTACCGAGCAAAACAGTGTCCCTTCACACCTGTTAGAGTCGCCTACCAGCCTCAACACTTTAAGCTTGTTACCTGAATTAGCCAAAGCCAATGTGGTGTCTCTAAAAATAGAGGGACGTCAACGCAGCCCTGCTTACGTCGAACAGGTGACGACGGTGTGGCGCCGTGCCATTGATACCTATTTACACGACCCAGAAAACTACCAAACACAAAGTGAATGGGATAGAGCATTAGCAAAAGTATCTGAAGGACAAACGACCACTTTAGGTGCCTATGAGCGCACTTGGCAATGATTGAGAAAAAGACTATGAAAGCGTCACTTGGCCCTATTCAATACTGTTGGCCTAAAGAAAAAATCAACGAGTTTTACACTCAAGTTGCAGCAAGCAATATCCCTTTGGTCTATCTTGGGGAAACCATCTGCAGTCGCCGACGCGAACTGAAATTCGCGGATTATATGGATCTTGCCCATATGTTAAAGGCTTCAGGAAAAGAGGTCGTGATTTCAACATTAGCCTTGCTGGAGGCCCCTTCGGAGTTCACTGAATTAAAAAAGCAGGTGGAAAATGGTGAGTTTACGATAGAGGCCAATGATATCGGTGCCGTGCAAGCAGCGAAAGAGAAACACTTACCCTTTATCTGTGGTCCGACGATTAATAACTACAACTTAGCCAGTCTAAAGCTTCTTCATCAATGGGGAATGCAGCGCTTTGTCATGCCCGTTGAATTATCTAAGCATTGGCTTAACCATGTTATAGCTGAGGAAAAACCAACATTTGAAATCGAAGTACTTGGTCATGGCTTTTTACCGCTTGCACTATCAGCCCGTTGCTTTACCGCAAGACAACAAGGCTTAGTGAAAGATAAGTGCCAAACCATATGTATCGAGAATCCGAAAGGGATTTTGGTGCAAACTCAAGAATCTCAATCTTTGTTAAGACTAAATGGCATACAGACTCAATCAGCGGCCTGTATCGACTTAACCTCTGAGATTGCCTCAATGGATAAAATGGGGATAGACTATTTTAGAGTCTCTCCCTCTGGCATCAAGTGTATCGAAAAAGCCGATAACTTATTTGATGGTGCCAGTTCAGTGCAGTATCAAAATGCCGATCTAAGTTGCAATGGATACTGGCATCAAGAAGCTGGATTTAATCATCTATAGTTCACTAAAAGCACAAGCTTTAAGGTTTGAAAGCCTTAAAGCTTTAGTTCTCATCTCGCAATCGTCGCTTTTTGACACTGCGGACAAGACCTGAGCACCAAACAATAAAAAGTGTAAGACTCAGCCACTCAATCACCGCAGGCCACCATATATTCGGCCTAGGTAGCTCCATCACCACCTCTTGATAAAAGGGGCGATCATCACCAAAAAAGCCAAGACTAATATGAGACATAAAAAGAAAAGCACTGAAGCTGATCAAGGTCAACAATCCGGTAACTATATTCCATCGTGAATAGAACAGCTTACCGTGCCTCATCAGGTATATAAAATAGAGTGCACAGCTACTGGTTCCTAAGTAAAAAAAATACTTAAGCGCTGCAGTATGAAGATGATACACATTCACAGGAAATAGCCCTACCGCGGCCAAGCAAGCAAACGTCGCTGCTAAAGAGAAACATAACGGGAAAAGTGACTTATTATCGACTAATTGTATTGAGAAAAGAGCAAATAAGCTCATGCTCAAACTACCAAAAAACAACCCGCCATTAATAATTACCGCAAGCGTTGAGTGACCATAGTGACCTAATTCACTCAGAGTATGATTTAAAAAATTAAAGCGATTACCTTCGAAATCTTGAAAACCGACAACAGATAGAATGGTACCGGCAAGCAGTCCGATAATCCCAAGGACACCAAATTTAAACGCAAGACTCGATAGTTTTTTACTCTTATCTACCATATTCCTGAAATTCATCATTCACCTAGCCCGTAAAATACATGGAAACAGGTTTTATTAACGAGGTCTAGCGCCAATTCTCAGCCCTTCTATTTTAAGAACAACTAGAAATGGTAATAAAACCGAATCGAATAGAGGTAAAACAAACAGCTAACATCAGCCACGGTCACTAAGCAAAGAGGTAGAAACTAGCAAATAAATATTTAAGGAGGAACGAAACTAACTGTTATCCATTCATCCCAACCAGGCCTTTAAACCAGAGAGAACTAAGTCACCGGAGCACGCAAAAATGTAGTTAATAAAATATCCAGAGCACCTAGCGCAACACACGCATCTTTTGCTATTTATACTAACCTGCAAGTCATGATATCTGAGCAGCAGTAAGCATGCCATTTACCCCTTGTGCGAGTCTCATTTATCCTCAATGCTTACTGCATTAAAGCCCACATGCTTCTCAACTCATCATCCACTTGTTGAGATTGTTATTATGCCGATAATCGACACTCAAAAACACGAGTTAGAAACCATCGCAAAACTTTGTTTTAACAAAATTTTTACCAAAAACTTTATAGCCAATTATCACACCTGTAAGTTACAATATAAATAATCAAAAAGATGCAATAACTATTCTTCGAGAACTCGAATAATCACAGTGTTAGATAAGGTTTTACATACAGGAATTAAGGGGGTACCCTTGCTTTTCTTGAGTTGAATGAATATTCAATGATATTCAAAAACCGCTAAATTGATCATTGATTGCAACTTTGTCAAACAGATAATGTAGAGTGTAAAAAAGTGGCTGAAAAACAAACCCATAACATAAAAACCATACTAACTTTTATTATCCCGTCATTAATTGGCCTACTGCTATTTATGACGCCTATCAGTTATCAAGACGCAATTACTATCCCAATCGCGATTGTATCTAAAGGGCTACAAGCATTTTTTGGTGATGCATTAACCGCCATCGTCACCGGGGTTGTTTGCTTTACCGCTATTGCATCCATTATTACTAAGCTATTAAAACCCGCCTTTATTACTCAGCATAGCTTTTTAAACTCATTGCTCAACGTCACGCCGATGTGGCTTATCATTCGTACTTTTGGTGCCGTTTTTATTGTACTGACGTTCGCACAAGTTGGCCCAGCGGCGATTAATTCTGGCGACACCGGAGCATTAGTACTTAACGATCTACTGCCTGTGCTATTTTGTGTATTTATCTTCGCGGGTATGTTGCTTCCACTGCTACTTAACTTTGGTTTATTAGAGTTTTTTGGCACTTTACTGACAAAAATTATGCGTCCGTTGTTTAATCTTCCCGGTCGTAGTGCAATTGATTGTATGGCTTCTTGGTTAGGGGATGGCAGTGTCGGCATCTTGATGACAAGCAAGCAGTACGAAGCTCGCTTTTATACACAAAGAGAAGCAGCAGTGATTGGTACCACATTCTCTGCTGTCTCAATTACCTTTTCGTTGGTGGTCATCTCTCAAGTTAAGTTAGAGCATTTGTTTGTGCCCTTCTATCTTACTGTCTGTTTTGCCGGATTCATGGCTGCCATCATCGTGCCTAAATTACCGCCTCTTTCTTGGAAAAAAGATATTTATATCGATGACACACCAAGACAACTAGATGATGAGGTTATTCCTGCTGGCAGAGGCGCTTTTTCATGGGCGCTAGAACAGGCATTGAATAAAGCATCGAAAGCAGGCGGCCTGAAGCACACCATAAATGATGGTATGAAAAACGTTATCGACATGGTGTTTGGTGTCATCCCCGTGGTCATGGCCATCGGTACACTCGCATTGATTGTGGCTGAACATACCCCTATTTTCGATTATCTTGGGATGCCATTCATTCCGCTACTTGAGCTGCTCCAAGTACCAGAAGCAGCTGCCGCCTCTAAAACCATCGTCGTTGGGTTTGCTGATATGTTCTTGCCTTCGATTTTAGCCAGTTCAATACAGTCAGATATGACTCGATTTATCATTGCTGCAATGTCAGTGACCCAACTTATCTATATGAGTGAAGTGGGTGCGTTACTGATAGGAAGTAAAATCCCAGTTAATATACTCGAGCTATTTGTCGTGTTCATCCTTAGAACATTAGTCACTCTGCCTATCATTGCTGGTGTCGCTCATCTGATATTCTAATTATTTAGCCTGAGATTGCAGCACTAAAAAAGAGTGGTTTTGCCACTCTTTTTTTATTCATAAATTTCTCGTTTTTACCCTCGCACTTTCACGATTTACTTCTAAACTTATAGACTTAACATTCACAAACATGAAGTGAAATAAATCTATCGGATGAGAATTCTCCTTATAATGTCGATCTGGTTAATGGGTTTTCCCCTTTTAGCCATGGAAAACCAACCTATTTTCGACGCTTATAAAGCCGAGCAAGGGCTGTCGATGAATACTGTCAACGACATAGTGACAGACGACCAAGGTTTCCTCTGGATTGCCACTCAGGCAGGACTAAATCGTTACGATGGCAAACATTTTAAGTTTTACCAAACAAGCCAAAACAATACAGGTCCAACAGACAAACATATTAAAAAGCTTTTTTTTGGTAAGGCTAAGCAGTTATGGTTGCTCACCAACAGTAATGGCATAAACCAATACTTACCTGATTCTGATACTTTCATCCCCTTCAATGAATCCAATAGTCCGTTACCAAACCATGAGATAATTGACCTCTATCAAGACGCCAAAGGCAATCTATGGTTAGCAACCCACAACAACGGGCTTATCCACTTCTCCCCCACTCAAAATAAAATACTTAATCATCTGTTTTTATCTTCAGAAAATGAACAAGGGCAAAATGCCACAAATAATAGAATTTCCATGATATTAGGTGATAAATTTGATCAACTCTGGGTCGTGTCAGATAAAGGATTATCATCAATAAGCAATGGCAATAATATCACTCACTATCCTGAAGTGAATCACCTCCTAGCAGGAAGCATAACCAGTTTAGAAGCCGATAAAAATCATGCCTTATGGATTGGTACGAAAGAAAAGGGCTTGTACTTATTCGATAAACAAGCCAAGACTTTGCAGCATTTAGACGCAACTTCGGCACTGAACAGCGATAGCATCAACCAACTAAAAACAGACATGTATGGCAATTTATGGATAGCCATTCACGGTAAAGGGCTTGCTAAATATTCCCCACAATTAAATAAGCTAAATATTATCAGTCACTCAGCTGAAGACAGTAACAGTCTATACAGTACCCACATTACCTCGCTTACGATTGATAGTGAACACCAACTATGGGTGGGCACCCAAGGCAGCGGACTTCACAAAACCTATCTTGAAGCTGAAAGCTTTGGCTCTAACAACATGGTTAACCTAAAAGGCAAAGTATTAGGTAATACCAATGTCAGGAGCATATACAGAGATCACCAGCAACAGCTGTGGGTTGGAACAAGCACAGGTTTATACAGAGCCCAAGAAGGGAAAAGTAATGAGATTTTAGGCTTTACCCTGTTTGACATTCCAGGGATACAAACGAGAAACCTCTTCATTAGTTTTATTAAAGAAGATGATCAGGACAGATTATGGATTGGCACCAGAGGTGAAGGGCTGTTTATTTTCTCTGCCGATAAACTCAGTTATTCCCACTATCAATATCAGACTGGCAATGCAAAAGGTTTACCTAGCAACTATTTATACAGTTTGTACTTCGATCGTGATAATCAGGCTTGGATCACCACCAAAGATGCTGGTGTGGCAAAATATATAGATGAAGAACAGGGTTTCATTCAATACCATCATATCAAAGGTGATCTGAACTCTCTGCCAAGCAATCAAATAACCGACATGATTCAAGATAACCAAGGAAACTACTGGTTCGCCTCATACGATAATGGCATGACTAAACTAGACCTTCAGGGAAAATTTACCCACTTTAACACTCAAACCAAATCCCCCATCCCCTCCCAACATCTGATGTCGATCCAATTGGGTGATAACAATACTATATGGATAAGTAGCAACGACGGAGTGTTCTCATTTGATACTCAAAGTTATGAAACAGAGCTATTCAACACTGAAACAGGCCTAATTGGTAACCTTGCTTACTTAATGATCATGGATAACAAAAAAAATCTCTGGGTAGGTACGGCATCAGGCTTGAGCATGCTCAATACGCGTAACTTTACCATCAGAAATTTCACCTATATTGATGGACTTCAAGATAACGAGTTCAACTTTGGTGCAGGTTTTATCGATAGCGATAATCACATCTATCTAGGAGGAATTAATGGGTTTAATCACTTCTTCCCCTCGCAACTGCCCAAGTTATCGCCCCCTATGCAACCAGTTATAGATTCACTTACGATCTTAAATAAATATCAAACAACTAACTCAGATGCACAAACGTCAAGCTTCATTAAAACGGATAAAATCAAACTGTCCTACCATCAAGACATATTTACGCTCTCTTTTCTAAGTCCATCACTTCACAGAGCCAAACGCTTAACCTATGAATATAAAATGGTAGGCTTACATGACGGCTGGCTCGTTGCCAATACAAACCAAACAACCCAGTTCACCGGCCTTTCATCAGGAGATTACGCTTTCCTATTAAGAGCAAAAGATATCAATGGCAATTACAGTCCCATTCGCCGATTAGACATAGAAATATTAGCCACACCTTGGCTATCTTGGTGGGCCTACACCATCTACACCTTGATCTTTATCGTCTTGTTTACCCTACTTTATTATTCAAGGCATCAAAAATACAATGCACAAAATGTGTTACTTAAAGAGATTGAGCAAAGTGAACAAAGATTGCAGCTTTCATTGTGGGGCAGTGGCGATGAATTCTGGGATTGGAACATTGGAGACAAAAAGATAGTTCGCACCAATGTATTTCTTAAATACCCAGAGAGCGAAACTCACCTCAATGAAACCATGCTGCAATGCGTTCACCCCGAAGATCTGCAAAATATTGCCGCTGAAATCGATGCTTGTATGAATAAGGGCAAAGACAAGTTCGAACTGGCATACCGTTCCAAACTCGCCGATGGAAATTGGCTATGGGTATTAAATAGAGGACAGGTGATCGTTCGGGATCATTTAACACGTCCAACAAGGCTGGCTGGCACCATCAAAAACATTCAATCACAGAAAGAAACAGAAGTCGCCTTAAGATCATTAAACCAAGAGTTAGAAAAAAGAGTACTGAGTCGAACCAACGAATTACAAAAAAGTAACGATGAACTAAAAGCCACATTCCAAGAGTTAGAACTGACCCAAAATGAACTTGTCGACAAAGAACAGATGGCAACTTTAGGAGGGCTTGTGGCCAGTATCACCCATGAGATTAACACCCCGATAGGCATCAGCGTGACGGCAGCTTCCCACCTGCAAACCAGTGTTGATAAGTTCAACAAACTCTATGCTACCGGAGAAGTATCTCATGAAGACTTTGAGGAGTATCAAATTGAGATTGCCGATTGTTCCAAGTTAATGCTGGTCAACCTAGAGCGAGCCTCTAAACTGATACAGAGTTTCAAACAGGTCTCTGTAGATCAGTCACATGAAGATATCAGAGAGTTTAATCTAAAGACTTATCTGGACGAGATCTTCTTATCATTAAACCCAATGCTGTCCCGAACTTCACATCAGTACAGTTATCAATGTGAAGATAACATTATCGTAAAGAGTAATCCGGGGGCCTTTTACCAAATTATCAGTAATCTCATCAATAACTCGATTGTGCATGCATTCCCAGATGGACGAATTGGCAACCTACAACTGAAAGTCATCACCTCAGAATCAGGCTTTGAGCTTCTGTATCAAGACGACGGGTGTGGAATGTCAGCGGAAATACAGGAGAAAGTGTTCTCTCCCTTCTTCACCACTAAACGCGGTAAAGGTGGGAGTGGTTTAGGCATGAACATTGTCTACAACTTAGTGAATCAAGTTTTGCAAGGCGAGGTTAAAGTATCCTCAACAATCGATGAAGGTAGCCTTTTCACCATAACACTACCTAAGTCAATTCTAGTCACGTCCGACTAATCCCTTATCCTTCTAAACACTAAAACAAGACAGTTATACCCAAACTACCTGAGAATGCTAGTTTCAGAGGCGTTGCGCGAGTTCAATTCTAGACGCATTGACTTAGGAATGGTGACTCCCTTTTAAGTTAATGCAACAACGAAGTGGGCTTGCGCAAAGCCTTCTACGATGGGTTTTAATGCTCTTTATTCTGCGTTATTGATTTTGCTAAGGGAACAACCATTAACTGCAAACAATGTAATCACCATGGATGGTGTGAATGTCAGTCATCCAGGAGCATATTACTGACCTTACTTAAAGTGCATTAAATTCCCACTGAATTCTGCATTTCCAAGTAGCTTGGGTATAAACCCTGCGTATTGAGATCGTTTGAGGCTAAATTCAATACTGAACCTAGCCTATTCTCAAGAAGGATAACGAATGGATTAAATAGCCCAACCACCCATATAAAATATCACCAAGCCTAAGGTTATCGCCACCACGCCAGGTTTCAATTGACGCCACTCACCGCTACACAATCTGCCAATCACTAACGTGACAAAACCAAGCATAATACCCGTGACTATATTGCAGCTTAAAATGATAAACACTGCGCAAGTAAGACCAGCCATCGCATCAACTTTATCGTTGAAATCAAGCTTAGTCACATTGCTCAACATCAATAACCCCACATACATCAGCGCAGGTGCTGTAGCGTAAGCAGGCACAAGATAACTCAGTGGTGCGAGGAACATCATCAATAAAAACAAAATACCGACGATTGTTGCCGTTAACCCTGTTTTTCCGCCAGCAGCGGTACCCGCAGCTGATTCAATGTACACAGCAGCAGGAGCACCACCAACCACACTAGCCACAATACTGCTCACAGAATCAGAGGTCAGCGCCTTGCCACCACCGATAATGTTATCATTCTTATCAAGCAATTCAGCTTGTCCCGCAACAGCACGAATAGTTCCTGTGGCATCAAAAATGGCTGTCATCACCAATGCTAATACTATCGGTAATACCACTGGGTTTAATGCCCCCATAACATCAAGCTGACCAATGAGTGATTGCTCCGACATTAGATCAGGCCAAGCAAATAACCCCTGATATTGCACCGCTGGATCGAATATCAAGCCAAACACTGACAGCGCCATAATGACAATAAGGATCCCACCTGGGGTGCCACGACGCTCTAGGCCTATGGTCGCAGCAAGACCGATGATCGTAGCCAAGACAGGCAGGCTGTTGATGTCTCCAAGTTTAACGGGCAAACCCGCATCACTGGCTAGAATCAATTGCACGCTATTGGTCGCGATTAACAGTAAAAACAGACCAATACCTATGCCTGTTCCATGTGCAATTCCTTTAGGTAGGTTAGTCAACACCCATTGACGAACGCCAGTCACGCTCACAAATGTGAACACCACTCCCATCAGAAAAATAGCACCTAAAGTGACTGGAATAGAGATCCCTTGTCCCAACACCATGCTAAATGCAGTAAAGGCCGTTAACGAAATGGCACAGCCGATCGCCATGGGTAAATTCGCCCACAGTCCCATCAATAGCGAGCCAAATGCGGCGATTAAACATGTCGCAATAAATACTGCGCCAGTATCAAATCCAGCAGAGCCTAACATATTAGGCACCACAATCACTGAGTAGACCATCGCAAGGAATGTGGTAAAACCAGCCACCACTTCACGTCTTAAGGTACTGCCTCGTGCTGAGATCGAAAAATAACGGTCCAGTAGCGGCACTGAATTTGATGCTTGAGTAGCGTTAACGTTTTGTGTAGGGCGAGTCTGTTCGGACTGCATAATCTTGATACCTTTTTGATCTCTGAAAGTTGAAAGGCTATGGCAGGTAAACGATACATCGGGTGAGAGATCCACTTATACTATTGAGTATTTAAAGTGACCTGCATGCTGTTAAATAGTGACCGATACGTCATCAATATTCGCTATATCACGGACTTTTCACTGAAAGTTCAATGACAACACAGCCTTTGTTGGCGGCGGATTCTACAGCAATATGTAACAAGCAGATAGTGCCATTTTCCTTCAAAGATTGGCGATTTATTATTTACTTCAATGGAGGTGAAACTGACTCAAAAGAGTCCCATAATGACTCCGCTCTAACTTCATATCAATTGCCATCCCCTCACTCAGATAATCATCTCACCATTTGCACAAAAAATAACTTATCGCTCATATTTTAACTGACGAATTAATCAGTAACAGAAAGCGAAATCTGTTCATATTTTTTCATATTTTCATAAATATCATTCATTCATCGTATTACTCCTGTTCACAAACATGCTTTATATTGGTGTAATCAGAGATTAGATCACTTAAGAGAGTCGGTTATGGCAGAACAGCTACCTACAGAGTCAGCAACAGAGGTGAAATCTAAAGAATTAAAAGCCTTAGGTTTCATTATATTTCTTCTTTTCCCAATACTTGCCTTCACTGGCGTTGGAGCTTACGGCTTATTCATTTGGATTATCCAAACGTTAAGTGGCGTCGCTGCACACTAACCAAGCCTGCAATAGTTTAACAATAACGAATTTGAGATTTTAAAGGATACTGCTATGAAGTGGATCATGAATATTTGGCGCACGCTAACCAAGCCAGCCAAATTTCTTACCTTAGGTACGATTAGTCTTTCTGCCTTCCTAATGGGCGTTATCTTTTGGGGCGGGTTCAATACCGCACTAGAGATGACCAATACCGAAGAGTTCTGCATTAGCTGTCACAGTATGGAAAGCATGCCATACCAAGAGCTACAAAAAACAGTGCATTGGTCTAATCACTCAGGCGTACGGGCAACTTGCCCTGATTGTCATGTTCCACACAACTGGGGTCGTAAGATTGCCCGTAAGCTCGAAGCATCTCACGATGTATGGGGCTGGATGCTACAAACGGTCAACACACCTGAAAAATTTGAAGCTAAGCGTTTAGAGATGGCAAGTCGTGAATGGAAACGTTTCGATCTTGATAACTCGCTTGCTTGTAAAAACTGCCATAGCTACGACTCAATGAAGTGGGAAAGCATGTCTAAACTTGCTCAAAAGCAGATGAAGCGCGCAGCTGAACTCGATCAAAGCTGTATTGATTGTCACAAAGGTATTGCACATAAACTACCAAACATGGGCGTTGCTCGTGCTCCTGAGCTAATCGCTCAAGTCGGTAGCGGTGTCAGTTCACCTGAAGACGGACAAATTTACTACTCTGCGCTGACTAAACCACTTTTCTTCAATGCAACAACAGACGTTGAAGCCGGTACGTTAAACATCGCGACTAAAGTGAAAGTTTTAGAAGCTGACGGCAACCGTGTAAAAATTGGTATCGATGGCTGGCGTAAGAGAATTGGTGCAGGACGTGTGATCTACTACGATTTCGGTCTCAACATTCTATCTGCTCAGTTAACTAAAGATGCCGCCCTTGAAGAGGGTGTAATGGAAGTGTTTGAAGAGAAAGTAGACCCATTAACCGGTCTTACATGGCAGCGTGTTGAAGCTAAGATCTGGACAGACAAAGATTACTTAGTGACAGATCTGCAACCGCTTTGGGATTACGCACGTTCAACATACAGCACTAGCTGTAGCGTATGTCACACTCAACCTGCAGAAGCTCACTTTGATGCCAACACTTGGCCAGGTATGTTCCAAGGTATGATCGCCTTCGTTAATATGGATCAAGATACACAAGCCTTGGTACAGAAATACCTACAAGAGCATTCATCTACTTTCGATAAGTCTGCGCACTAGCACTAATAGGATAAAGAAAATGAAAAGAAGAGATTTTCTAAAGGGATTAGTATCAACATCTTATGTTGTCCTAAGCGGTGCATCAGTACTTGCTCCCCTTAATGCGCTAGCGGCAGCTGGTGCCAAAGACGACGATGTCTGGTTGACGACTGGTTCACATTTTGGCGCATTCAAAATGAAGCGTAAAAATGGCGTTATCGACCAAGTTATTCCATTCGACAGTGATAAATATCCATCGGATATGATCAATGGCGTAAAGGGCTTAGTGTATAACCCATCACGTGTTCGCTACCCGATGGTACGTTTAGACTTTTTACTGAATGGCTTTGAAAGTAATACCAGTCAACGCGGCGATTTCCGTTTCGTACGTGTCACGTGGGACAAGGCATTACACCTATTTAAAGACTCTCTTGATGAAGTACAAACTAAGTACGGTCCATCGGGTCTTCACGCGGGCCAAACAGGCTGGCGTGCAACCGGTCAATTGCATTCTTGTACTAGCCATATGCAACGTGCTGTTGGCATGCACGGTAATTTCGTTAAAAAAATCGGCGATTACTCTACCGGTGCGGGCCAGACAATCTTGCCATATATCTTAGGTTCTACCGAAGTGTATGCACAGGGTACCTCTTGGTCATTAATTCTTGAAGAGTCCGATACCATCGTTTTATGGTCCAACGATCCTTACAAGAATCTACAAGTAGGTTGGAACGCGGAAACACATGAATCTTATGCTTATCTAGCGCAGCTTAAAGAGAAAGTAAAACAGGGCAAGATCCGTGTGATCAGTATTGACCCTGTTGTTACTAAGACTCAAGAGTACCTAGGGTGTGAGCAGCTTTATGTAAACCCACAAACCGATGTGCCGTTAATGTTAGGTATCGCCCATGAAATGGTGACCAAAAACCTACATGACACTAAGTTTATCGAAGGTTACAGCTTAGGTTTCGATCAATTTCTCCCTTACTTAATGGGCGAAAGTGATGGTGTACCTAAGACGCCTGAGTGGGCATCTAAAATATGTGGTGTGAGCCCTGAAGTGATTCGTGACTTAGCTAAAGTCATGACTAAAGGCCGTACTCAAATGATGATGGGCTGGTGTATTCAGCGCCAACAGCATGGCGAGCAGCCTTACTGGATGGGTGCTGTACTTGCCACCATGATAGGCCAAATTGGTCTACCAGGTGGCGGTATCAGCTATGGTCACCATTACTCTGGTATCGGTGTTCCGTCATCAGGTGCAGCTGCACCAGGTGCTTTCCCACGTAACTTGGATGAAGGTCAAAAGCCTATCTTTGATAGCAATGACTTCAAAGGTGCAAGCAGCACGATCCCAGTTGCGCGTTGGATTGATTCAATTTTAGAGCCAGGTAAAATCATCGATTCAAATGGTTCTAAAGTGACCTTCCCTGATATCAAAATGATGGTATTTTCTGGTAACAATCCATGGAACCACCATCAAGATAGAAACAGAATGAAGCAAGCCTTCATGAAACTGAAATGTGTTGTTTCTATCGACATGAACTGGACTGCGACATGTCGTTTCTCTGATATCGTGTTGCCAGCATGTACCACATTTGAGCGTAACGATATCGACATCTATGGCAGCTACGCTAACCGTGGTTTGTTATCGATGCAGAAGATGGTAGAGCCTCTGTATGAGAGTTTATCTGATTTTGAAATTTTCACTCGCTTTGCGGCAATCCTAGGGAAAGAGAAAGAATACACCCGTGGTATGACGGAAAAAGATTGGCTGGTTATGTTGTATAACGACTGTAAAGCGGCTAACGCTGGCAAGTTCGATATGCCTCTGTTTGAAGAGTTCTGGAAAGCCGGTTACGTTTACTTTGGCGAAGGTAAGCCATGGACTCGTCATGCGGATTTCAGAAACGATCCTGAAATCAATCCACTCGGTACGCCTTCTGGTTTGATTGAGATCTTCAGCCGTAAGATTGCTCAATACAACTATGACGACTGCCCAGGCCACCCAACTTGGATGGAAAAAGCAGAGCGAAGCCATGGTGGTCCAGGTTCGAAGAAATTCCCAGTGTGGATGCAGTCTTGCCACCCAGATAAGCGTCTTCACTCTCAGATGTGTGAATCGCAAGAGTTCCGTGAAACCTATACCGTCAAAGGTCGCGAGCCTGTTTATATCAGCCTTGCAGATGCAAAAGAGCGTGGCATTAAGAGCGGTGATATTGTTCGTGTCTTTAACGACCGTGGTCAATTACTTGCAGGTGCAGTGGTTTCAAACAACTTCCCTCAGAGTATTATCCGTATTCAAGAAGGTGCTTGGTATGGACCTGTTGGTCCAAATGGTAGCAAAGAAGGCGGCGCTGAAATCGGTGCAATCTGTAGCTACGGTGATCCAAATACACTGACTCTGGATATCGGTACATCAAAACTAGCGCAAGCTTGTTCAGCCTATACCTGTTTGGTTGATTTTGAAAAATACCGAGGTAAAGTACCTGAAGTAAGCTCATTCAGTGGCCCTATTCAGGTTAATGTTTAGTCTTGTACCTATAAGGAATTTGTTAAGCGTATGAAGGATGAAGTATGAATGTAAGTGATATGAATGATTCGGCAGTCAATCAGGCAAGAGCGATGGTCTATCGACTTCTCTCATCCCTGTTTGCTAAAGAAATTGATCATCAAATTCTACACGAACTAACAGGTGAGCAAGCGCAAGCTTTCTTAGCACAACTAGCGAGTGAGCCTGCATTCAAACAAGATATCGATACTTTAATATCTGTACTGAATACGCTAAAAACGGATAAGGCACTATTGGAACTAGCCGCGGATTATTGTGGCCTCTTCCTAGTGGGATCAAAGCACAGTGCCTCTCCTTATGCCAGCTTATACCTGAACGGCAGCGATCATGAAACACCTCTTTTTGGGGAGCAACATCAGCAGATGTTGCAATTCCTTAAGCAGAGTAAGCTACAGGTTCAGACAAGTTTTCCTGAGCCAGCCGATCATTTGGCGGTGATTTTAGCCTATGTGGAACACCTGTGTTTGAACAGCGACAAAACCACTCAGCTAAACTTCATTGAATCTAACCTTAATAATTGGTTAGGTAACTTTGCTGCTAAGGTCATCGAATGTGACAGTGGACAGTTTTACTGCGCACTCGCGCGTTTGACTAAAAACTGGGTTGCATCGGATCTTGATGATTTAAAGTCAGAAAGCTAAACCATTTAATATCAATAAAAAAGCGCTGAACATTCAGCGCTTTTTTTATGTCTAATTCTTCTTAATTAGTATTACAAATATAGTAGGGTCGCCATGCCTAAGAAGGTGAAAAAACCAACCACATCCGTCACCGTTGTTAATATCACTGAACCGGACAATGCGGCATCTTGATGACACTTCTGTAAAATAATCGGCACTAAAACCCCCGCCACGGCAGCCACCAGCATATTGACTAAAATAGCACACGCCATCACCATGCCTAAGGTCTGATCTGCAAACCACCACGCGGCAACGGCTCCGATAACCCCTGCCCATAAAACACCGTTAACCGCCCCAATCCCTAACTCGTTTTTCATTAATGAAAAACGGTTACCAGTAGACACTTGCCCCATGGCCATACCACGGATCATCAAGGTTAACGACTGGCTACCAGCAATCCCACCCATCGACGCCACTATTGGCATCAAGATGGCGAGCGCAACCACTTGAGTTAATACTCCTTCAAACAACCCTATGGTCGCGGACGCTAAGAATGCCGTTAACAGGTTAATCCCCAACCAGATAGCTCGGCGCTGTGCTCCTTTGACGATGGGCGAGAACAGATCGTCTGACTCATCCATACCCGCCGTTGCCATGAGTTGAGCTTCATAATGCTCTCGCACCAATATGGTCGCAGTTCTCAATGTTACACGGCCAATCAACACCCCATCATTATCCACAATCGGCATTTCAACCTCACGGCTATGCTCCATGGATTCAGCGGCTTCTAATAGAGAGGTATCAGCAGACAGTGAGCGCGTATCTTCAGACAATAAAGAGACTAATGGTTCAGTAAGATCATGTTTGAAAATATCAAAGCGTCTTACCTCACCTTGGTATTTACCCTGTTCATCAATGATGAAAATTTTATCATTACAATCTAAGTTAATACGGCGGAAAAAGTTCTGAGCTTGACCAATCGTGGAGTTGAGATCCAACACCAACATCTGGTGATCTGCGTATCGACCAATCTCGTTATCGGAATATTGATCATACAATTCAAAATGTTTACGTTGGCGCAGACCCATCTGCGCCAATGCTCGCGCAGTTAAGTTATCAGGAAGGTGATCACTCCAATCAATCAAATCCTCAGGACTAAGCTGAGCAAAGAGATGATCCAAGGCCTCTGTGGTCATCTGCTCCAAGATACCCATTCGAGGTTCTGCACGCATTAAGCTCAGCACGGTGACCCGCTCAGTCGAATTGACTTGCTGCCATCGCTCAAAACGATCATCTAAGGGGAGTGACTCTAATAAAAGTGCAATGGTGCCTGATTCAGCACCTTCGAGGATCTCATCGAACAAGGCAGACTGAGCCTGACCATCGACCTCTGTCAGTAACTGAATCACATCGCCAATATCGAAAAGTTTAGGGTCATGTTCATTATTCGATTCAACCACGGAAATATCACCTTAAGCGCGTCTCAACTAGAGACGTTAATTATATAATCGATACAACACCTTGTTTTGTTACACTCATTCTAGCGTCTTGCTTTTTTACTGCCTGTAGCTCTGCGTCTGGCACGTTGCTTTTGTGCTGATTTATTGTTTCTTCTTACATCAGACGTGCTCTTAGTGAGATCCGGTTCGAAGCCAGCCAACCATTGCTGAGGCAAACGCGTATCAAGCACCGCCTCAACCTCTTCAAGTAACAGGGCATCTTCTTCACTATATAAAGTGATAGCGATGCCAGAATTCCCCGCTCTACCTGTACGGCCTATACGGTGAACATAATCCTCAGCGATAAAGGGGAATTCATAATTCACCACCACTGCTAATGATTCGACATCGAGTCCCCGAGCCGCTACATCGGTAGCGACTAACACCTGAATCTCACCCAGTTTAAATTGCTGCAGCACTTTTTCACGGGCACTTTGTGAGAGATCACCATGAAACGCCATCGCCTTAACACCTGCATTAAGTAAAGCAGATGCTATCTTATCTGCACCCAGCTTCTTACGACTGAATATCAATACTTGTTGCCACTTTTCAGTGAGTAGTAGGTGACATAACAACTCGGTTTTTCTATCTGCATCGACAGCATAGACGCGTTGTTCTACCTTTCCGGCAGCCGCATTTCGCTTACCCACTTCAATAAGTTTAGGCTCCTTAAGCAAAGCTTTACTTAATCCAAATACGGCATCATCAAATGTGGCTGAAAATAATAGGGTCTGTCTCTGCTTGGGAACCTGTTTAAGGATGGCATCAATCTCGTCCTTAAAGCCCATATCCAGCATGCGGTCAGCCTCATCGAACACTAAGAAAGCTAACTGATTAAGGGTCAGAGAACCTCGTCTTAAGTGATCAAGCAGACGACCCGGAGTCGCGACAAGTATATCCACGCCCGCTTTTAACACATCAGATTGGGCATCGATGCTCACGCCACCGTAGACAATAGCGCTATCAAGGCCCGACAACTTACCATATTTAACAAAACTTTGATGTACTTGCAGTGCAAGCTCACGCGTCGGCGTTAAGATCAAAGCTCGAACAGATTTTACCTCTTTGTTGACTGGTTCCATCTGAGCTTTATCGCTGAGTTTCTGTGCTTTTAACTGGTTAAGAATAGGCAAGGCAAACGCCGCCGTTTTCCCAGTACCAGTTTGCGCTCCCGCCATCACATCGTGACCGGCTAAGATTGCAGGAATGGTTTCAACCTGCACAGGTGTTGGAATCTCGTAACCCAGCTCAGATAACACAGTGACTAGATCAGCAGCTAAACCCATAGAAGAAAAAGACATAAATACACCAGTAATCAGCCCAACAAAATTGGCGCGCAGTGTAACAGAAATCAGTTGATTTTGTCAGATGACGCTGCCGAATATTAATAGCTATCTTGAAAGCAATATGTCACTTTCCTCGCCCCCTCAAAAGAAAGGTACTTGGATCACAAAGCACAGAATAATTGGTCATTAAATTAGCAAAAACAACCAAGATCACAGTTATTCTGTTCAAAATAACGACAATAGCCCGCTGTTATATTTTATCGGATTATTGTTAGTGTTCGACGTATCTCATCTATTGATCGCCCAAGGTATTGGTTTCATCTCCATGTTGTTAGCTTGGTGGGCAAACGCACAAAAAAATGACCAAAAACTGCTGAGCGGAAACATCGTGGCAGCGGGCCTGACATCACTTCATTTAGGTTTACTCGGAAGCCCACTGGGCATGGCCAATCAGCTACTGAATATGGGACGCTTTTGCGCTGGCCGTTATTGCCGTCGAGCCATACTCGCACCTATTTTCGCGTCACTGGCCATACTGCTAGGCTGGTTTTGGGCTCAACATTGGAGCGAATGGTGTGCTGTGTTTGCCGCCGTCATCATGAGTTTTGCGCTTATTCACACATCAGGGATCCGATTACGATGGGCTATGTTAGTCAGCAATGCCTGTAATCTAAGCTTATCGCTTCATCTCAACTCATGGTCAGGCGTCATATATCAGGTGATCACTATCGTCATCATCGGCTATCAAATTAGAGAAAGCCTGCGCCTGCCACAATATCAATCAGCATAAAGCTATCATGGCTTAGTCAGGATGCAGCCCAAGTCAACTGGCTTAGTGGCATTCTGATGAGGCTGTTCACTGCTCTTTTTCAATGAGCTGCGTTAACATCGCTAAAGAATCCTGATGTAATCGTTGCAGTTTTAGGTGTTCATCCAACTGATAATCTGTTTTTTCAAGGCGTTTACAGAGTTCAGATAACGCCTTTAATCCCATGCTCGCACTGCTGCCTTTTAACGCGTGGAGCACAGCATTTCTGTTGTCACTCTCCTGAGTGAGTGCAGACAACTGAACCTGACTTGATTCTCGATACAGCTCCATCATCTCAACAACAGCCTCAACGCCTAAATATTCGATATCTTGTTTTATCTGCTGTTGATCAATTAAATCACTAAGTTCATCTTCACAAAGCAATGCTTGAGTTAACGCCACAACTTCATTTACTGGTTGTGGATTTAATGCATCACTGACAGTGATATTCTCAGGCTTAGCAGCCCCAATCCATGCCGCAAGCATCTGCATATTAAGCGGCTTACCTAACACGATATCGAAGCCCATCTGTTGATAATTAACCATATCATCTGACTGAGTTTGTGCCGTAAATGCTGCAATTTCCAGATCATGGGTGGCTTGATGCGTCATCTCTCTTAATTCATTTAACAGATCGAGCCCCGATCCATCACCCAGTTGAATATCCAACATGATGGCATCGAAACTTTGAACACTAGTCTTATAGATCTGACGCGCCTCAGCACAACTGTTCGCAAGTTCGGACTCATGACCTAAGTGCGCGAGGAAACCTTGAGCCACCATGGCATTCACTTTATTATCCTCAATCACCAAAATACGTTTTTTATTCACCTCACGCTGTGGTGCCTCAACATGTTCATTCGCTTGAGAGCAAAAAATAAGCGGCAAACTGAAACCAAAACGACTCCCCTTACCCACTTCACTTTCAACCCAAAGAGGTTGATAACAATCCTCAATCACGCTCTCATGCTCAGGCGTATGGCACATCAGCTCCACCAGCTCTTTACTGATGGCAAGACCAAGACCAGTACCTCGAGAACGACCATGATTCAGATGCGCACTGTAGGCTTTAAACAGGTGCTCTTTAGCTTGTTCGCTAATCCCCACTCCCGAATCGATCACCATGAAACACAGCGCTTTGCCATCAACCCAAACTTTTAATCTCACCTCTCCTTCGGGGGTAAACTTAATCCCATTGCCAATAAGGTTAAACAATACTTGCCTTAACTTAGGGCCATCAATATTGATCCAATCAGGCAGTTTTGAGCACTCTATCACTAGGTTTAGCCCAGCAAGCCCAGCCCCAGCGAGCATAATAGCAACCACATCATCGAGAAGTTCTTTGATGGCGACAGGGCGCGGTTCATTGCTTAACTTACCTTGCTCTAGTCGCGAAAAATCTAAAATATCGTTAAGTACCGTTTGCAGTAAAGTGCCGCTGTATTGCGATAACGCTAACATCTGCTTCTGAGCGACTGGCAGCTCTGAATGCCCCAGTAAAGTCAGCGTACCTAATAAGCCATTTAAGGGCGTGCGGATCTCATGGCTCATGGTCGCTAAAAAGAGGGATTTTGCTTGATTGGCCTCCTCGGCCATATTGCGTGCTTGCGCATGCCCTTTCGCTTCCGAATCCAAATGCCTATTGGCAATAGCTAACTCTTCTGTGCGGGCTTCGACGGTGATCTCCAGCGCCGCTTTATGTTCACTGAGTTCATCGGCACTCTCTCTTAATTCGAGTTGCAGTTTTTGATTGTGCGCGGTTTTTTGCTTGAAGGCCTCAATAGCACTCGCCATTGCAGTTAACTCATCATCGCCATAGGAGTTGATGGCCACTTGCGTATCCCCCAGACTTAGCCTTGAAAGCGCGTAAGTGGCCTCATTTAACCTCACTGCGATCCCTTTATATATCACTCGATAGACAACAAATAAAATGACAATCAACATCAATATGCCTGTCCCCATCAGCCCAGCTTTGGCCCAGTCTATGCGCTCCAAATAATCAAGGCGTGCCTGCTCTGCATCTTGCTGCTGAATCGACATCGCATGATCCACTGCTTGGTTTAGCTCATAAAGCTTATTAGAGAGCATCTGCAGCTGTTTATTTTGGGTTGTCATCAAGTGGATATATTGCTTTTGTATCGTAAGTCCTTCAGATACACGTCGTAGCACCTGAAATTCTTGTTCTAAATCTGCAGCACGAACGGGATCTCTGATCAAGCCCTTAAGCAGTTCCAGCGCCATCAGATCCACTTGCACAATGGAACCTGACGTCGTGTCATTGGGATCCATATATGTCTGAGGAGTCGGTAGAGGTCGATAGGAGATGGGTGACAAAGTAGACGGCATGTTGTTTGACATGCTGGTAAGCACAGTCAATAGGCCTCTTTCCTGCTCTGGTGATTGAAGCAGCTGGCCAATAAGCGCGATATTATGGATAAGTTTCAGTGCTCGATTGAGGCGCTCTTGAATATCAATATCGTATTCTATGACAGTATCCAGCAACTCGGCACTTCTCACATCGCCAACAATCTCTGGGTATGCCAGACTCAACTTAGCAAGCACAGAGGAATCGACAACGGCTAATTCGGCTTCAAGTAGCTTGATACTGTTACTCGATGCCAGTACTAAGGCTTCTCCCTGCTCCGTTAGCTGCCCAGCGACAGACAATCGCTTTCCGACTTGTTTACCCAGTTGTGATAAGTCATGAATGATCTCACCAGCGGTCAATTCAAGGCGCCAGTCACTTTGAACCTGCAAGCTTTTAAGCTTAGCAATCGCACTTAGCATGTTAGTACTGTTGATCGACAAATTACGTCCGATAAACTGACGTAAATGTTCCTCTTCGACTCTGCCTAACGCTTGGGCATTTTCAGCCAACGCATTGGATGCTTGTGCCAACTCCCTAGCCGCTTCTGATGCTGGTAGCGCCTTATCATAGAGGTAAGCATCGGCTTGATTAACCCAGTACAAACTCATGTTGCCAAGTGAAACCAAGAGCAATAACAGTAAGCCTAGGATGCCAAAAGCTAACATTAATCGTCCGACCAAACTTTTTCTTGATAGTGATAAAGAGCTCACTCTTATTCCTTCTATGACTGATACAATGTAATCTACACTACGTTGGCTTATGGAAACAAAAAGTGCTTTTCAACAAAAAAATATCAATGGTTGCCTGTATGGTGCCATTTTTATTTATCTTACAGGTACATGCAGAAACTTGGTCATTAGAGCAACGTAGCCCTTTCAATGTCAAAATTCAAACGACCAGTCAACTTACCTACACACCGTTGAAACAAGCCAGTAAACCATGGAAAATCTGCGCCTTAGTTCCGCACCTAAAGGATGCTTACTGGATTGGCATAGATTACGGTTTAGTTCAACAAGCTAGCAAGCTTAATATCACGCTTCAGTTATTTGAAGCGGGCAGTTATTATGAGAAAAAGAAACAATTAAGCCAACTCACTCACTGCTTGAAAAGTGATTTTGATGCGATTTTACTTGGAGCCGTCTCCCCAAAATTACTCTCATATTACCATGAGCCCATCACTAAGCCAGTTATCGCACTGGTGAATAGAACCGACAGTCCAAGTATCACCACCCGAGTTGGGGTGAACTGGTATCAGATGGGGTTGAATGCTGGCCAATTTATCAAAAATGACCTCGCAACTAACTCAGCACTAAATGCCCAAAAGCAGGTCGATGTATCCCTGCTTACTGGACCCGAAAAACAGGGGGAAAGTGATTGGGTCGATCAAGGTATTTTAGCCGCGCTCAAAGACAGTAAAATAACCATATCTTCAATCCGCCACACTGATAATAACCGTAATCTGTACCGTGACCAGCTGCATCATCTACTCGATGAACGTAGTCCTGATTATATTTTAGGCAGTGCGGTCGCCATAGAGGCTGCGATCGGAGAGATACGCATTAAGAAATTAGAAAATCAGGTAAAACTGGTTAGCAGCTACCTGTCTCCAGGCGTACTTAGAGGTTTATTCAGAGACAAGATTGCATTTAGTAATGATGATCTCGTTGTATTACAGGGTAAGCTTGCAATAGACGTGGTAGTTAAAACCTTGGAAGGCGAACCTATCACAGGGGACATTGGACCTAAAATCGAGGGAATCGTTAGCAAGGACCTAAATCAGCACAACATCAAAAGTAAACTGGATAAAAGTTTAGCGCCACCTGATTTCTACCCCATCTATACCGTGAACTAACCTTCAACCTTGGCTGAAAATAGATAACCTTCGCCATGGACGGTCACAAAAAGCTCAGGGTTAAGTTTATTACGCAACCTTCTAAGGATCACATCAATGGTTCTATCGTTCACATCTTGATTTCTGTGGCTGGTCTGTTGCATTAGGCGCTCACGAGATAGCACCTGCTGAGGATGGAGCACAAACGCGGCTAATAACTCAAATTCAGCCTTAGTTAACTTAATCAGGTTTTCACCATGGAGCAGTTTTCGACTGTTTAGTTCAAGCGCATAACCATCGAATATAATCACATCATCTTTCTGTTCAAGTTGCTCAATCATCTCTTTCTCGGCCTTGCGGACAAGGGAGATACGCCAGAGAAGATTCTTCACCCTGACTAACAATTCACGCAGCTCAAAAGGTTTAGTCACATAATCATCAGCGCCCATTTCAAGCCCAATGATTTTATCGATGGCTTCATCACGACCAGTGACCAAGATGATGCCGACATCGGAACGACTACGAAGCTCCCGCGTCAGACTTAACCCATCAACACCGGAGGTCATGCTGTTAATGCCCTGCAGATTAATGTCGAGTATCACAAGATCGATATGCTGACGATTAAACTCCTCCCACATCTGTTCGCCATTTTGAGCCTGATGGACACGGTATCCCTCCTTCTCAAAATACCCTTTTAGTCTTGCTCGAATGACAGATTCATCATCGACAACCAATACGTTATACGCCATGGTTTATATTCTCCACACTAAAACTGCCTTCAATTTTTCATATTTTTTCATATTTTTTCATATCTGCATATAAGCAATGTGTAAAATATCCTTTTTGTATGATATTCATCCAACATTTAATGATTTTTGCCCGTCATTCGTTAATTTACCTAATAGAATTTTTACACCTATAGCAAAGTGGCATATGCTTGTAGCTACCTATGTAAATTTTTCATGATGTTTATTAACGTGTATTTTAAGGATTTCTAATGGATGAGAGGCGCCAGTTTTCCCGTATTTTATTTGATACCAAAGCCAACCTTAGCCAAGGCGATAATATCTGGACAACTAAAATTCATGATTTAAGCCTAAATGGCGTGCTCGTAGAAAAGCCGCAGGACTTCTCCCCAGCCGACGGCTTAATCATGTTAGATTTCTCCCTTCCGGACTCTGATATTGAATTACAAATGGAAGCAACACTCACGTACCGTACAGGCAATCTTTTGGGATTAAAATGTGTCCATATTGATGTTGATAGCATCAGCCATCTTCGACGCATATTAGAGCTCAACCTTGGCGATGCCTCCCTCCTCAATCGTGAGTTAGAGAACTTCATTGATGCACATGATAATTCCACCTTGGAATGAAGGTTCGCAACATTTTCTTGATTTAGCCTACTGACTTTTGCAATCTACCTCTAATGCCATTAGCCTTCGAAAGAGAGCTAATCGCATTAAATGGTTTAGATATACTTCATAAAGATTATGACCCTTTCGAACTCTGTTTTATCGCTAAAATCTTTTCGTATATCTGCTCTGCTTCAAGGGTTAAAAAAGAGTAACTCTTAATATCCCCATTCCGCTGCGCATACATCGCTTTCTCAAGCTTTAAAGCATAAATTTTTTCTAATTTTTTTGTCGGATTTGATTTAAAGATAGAAAACATTTTCTTTCTCATTTGGCTTGTTTGGTAACCTATACGTATTGGAACCACAATTAGATTACATATTTCTATAAATATTCAATCGAACAGCTAAAGATGTGGCACACCCATCGACACCCATGGCTTGAAGAGAAAGCCTCTCTTCGATTTGGCTTCTGATACTGCACTATGTTTTTGCACTTCTCTGTGTCCTCAGTGGTGAATAGTCTTTGTTTGGATTGTTTAACTAAAAGGCAAAAGCTTGTTCTCACCACGGAGCGCTGCGCTTCACGGAGTACACGGAGGTAAAGATGGAGGTAAATCTACTTTGAACAGGTTTACATTTTCTGGTTTAGCTTTTAGCAGGCTTGGTATTGAGTGGTGTGTTTGAAAGTGGTTTGTTCATTGTTATCTATCGCCTCCAGCTGGGTATGTGTACTATTTCTTAGAGAAGGTTTGCGAACCACCGCAAGCACGTCCGATCTCCAAGGTCTTAAGCGTTCCAGACGCTTTAAAGACATTTCCCATATCCCTATGGGTCAGTGGAGGAAATGTCGAAAAATGTAGGGAACATTTTCTGCTATGTGGACTCTACCAAAACCAATAACTTCCCTGTTAAACGGCCAGTTCGATATCTGCCAGACAGGAAGTCTCAATGTCGTGAAGGACAGGAGTCCAAGAACGACCCTATCTCTCGTTCGAAGCGTATCACTTCGCGATACCTCACCCAGAAGTCGAAGCTCGCAGCCGTATCTACACCTGTTCTTCTATCTCTTCGATTTGGCTTTGCTTGGTAGGGGCTAACTTGTTTCAGCCCGTGCGACGTGAAGTCGTATGAAGCGCTGTTCACCGCTTTGAGTGAACCATCTGTATCACCAGATGACCCTATGGCTCTGAATAAAGTAGCGAGCCAGACAATGTAACGAAATTTGGT
>NZ_VKGK01000045.1 GCF_007197645.1 Shewanella hanedai | reverse complement strand
GGCGATAAATTTGATCACCAAATGCCATGAATGTTCCTCACTATTTCACCTATCTCATTATTTATTCATCTCTTTTTGTGGGGATTCGTCAGACTCTGAGTAGATCAACTTCTTATACTGAATTGGTATTAATATCTAGTTACCAACCAAATTGACGGGCTAAATTAATCCCTAATAAGGTTAATTTAGCTTCTCGATATAAAGGATCACCTCCCCCACCTTGATACCAAACTTGGTCATTTCGGTTTTATTAAACAGCCTTTGTTCATCAAAAAGATACATCCAGTCATCCAGGGTCACTTGATAGGTTTCTCCATCAACTTCGATATCCAAATCGTATCGCCAAAAAAGGGCTGAGCCACTGGTTTCACCTTGAGCAATACCGACAACATCCGCCGCCTCACCGACATATTGATTATCACCTTGCTTCGTCAACTGCCAAATGCGTGTTGAGCGCTCACCATCATCAAACACAAATTGCTCATTGATGGTGCCGGATTTTCCTTCCCAATGTGCATCAATATCGGCTTTAAAGCGACGTAACATCTTGCCAGAGCGATCAAACACCACTCCATAAGCAACCAGCTTACCGTTGAAAAATTGGTCTAAATGCAGCTCTGGAGTCGTTAATTCATAATCGTCTAACGTTGCAGTACTGCAAGCGCTAAGTACGAGTGTTAACAAACAGGTTAACAAACTGACTAAGATGAGCTTCATTTCACACCTCCCAATAATTTCACTCTTAACTCTGGCTCAGAGGTTTTTTCTGACAACCAGATATCTAAAAACGCCGGACCAAACTCTTCATCCTTAATCACACCTAACTCTTGAGTCGACACATCACTGATGTCTGAGTAGAAAATGCTTTGCCCAGCCTTATTGACATAAATAATCAGTTGATCGCCTTCATTAATATCCGGCCAGATAGTTTGCAATTGAACAAGCCAGCCAGCAATTGCGCTTTCGCTAATACCAATATGCTGCCACTGCTCTTTAGTCGCATTAAGTAGGTCTTCTTTTTCAATATCCCTAAAATACTTAATTTTAAGGAGTTTAGGATACTCACCTTGCTGATAAGGCAACTCTTTCACATACAGTTCAGCACGGTAAACATTCCAAAAAAGATAGCTCATCTCCCCTTCACCCAACTTAGTCAATTGCTGTAGTGGGCTAGCACTAATGGCACTGCTTACAAGTAACAAGCACAGTATTAACTTTTTCATCATGCCTCCCTTTCGTTCAATCGAGGTCGAGTAATATAACGAAAACACACCGCTAGCGTGGGCAGTAACAATCCCCAAACGAGAGATAAAAACAGTAAGGCATTGATGCTATTCCAGCCCAACTGCAGCGCTCCCATCTCCACACCTAACCGATAACTCATGGGTCCTGCTATCGCGCCAATTAATGCAATAAATGGTAGCCGTAAATCCATTAGCCATCTCAAGCTATGATTAAAACTGATGACAAATATGCACCATAGCAACGCCAGCCAAAAGGGAAATACACTTGATGGCACTAAGAAAAGGTTAAATTCAATCAGAACCTTATCTACTGCGATGCCCAAGGGCACTAATAACAGCAGCCTTAAATCGTTTTTTGGTGTGGGTGATAATACAAAATGTATCATTATTATCACCACCAAAATGGGCCTAGCGATGTCCGTAAAACCAGCAGAGACAAACCAACACAGCTGAAATAGGACTAGATTAATAATCCAAAACCGCTTCATTTTTCTCTCCCAGATAAGCAGGCTTTCTCGCCACTAAGTGATGCGTACTGATAACTCTTTCAATAAATGCACCTTCACAATAAGCGAAGTAGAATAACCAAAGACGCTTAAATGATTCGCTATAGCCTAGTGATGACAGCGTTGACCACTGCGCTTCGAAGCGCTCTCGCCAGTGATGTAAAGTGCGAGCATAATGCACACCAATATCATCTAAGTTATCCAGCACCATATCGGTCTGTTCAGCTATGTGGGATGCCATCACTGATACCGAAGGTAAGCATCCTCCAGGGAAAATGTATTTCTGAATAAAGTCGACACCACTACGGTACTTGTCATAACGTTGGTCAGCGATAGTGATCGCTTGTATCAGCATTTTTCCATCAGGCTTTAACAAATCACTACAGATGCGAAAGAAACCCGCAAGATAGTCATGGCCTACCGCTTCTATCATCTCTATCGACACGAGCTTGCTGTATTTTCCTTCGAGTAAACGGTAATCAGACTTCAGTAAGGTGATTTGATCCGATAAGCCTAAGCTTTCGATACGTTGTTTAGCATGATCGTACTGTTCATCTGAAATAGTGGTCGTGGTGACCTTACACCCATAATGACTCGCGGCATAAATCGCCAGCCCGCCCCATCCCGTACCGATCTCCAGCAGATGGTCTTCAGAATTTAGCGATAACTTACCGCATATCTCAGCCATTTTATTCTGCTGCGCCGCATCTAAGTCTTCGGCTTGAACATTATAAATTGCACAGGAGTACAGCATATCTGGGTCGAGAAAACGCTGATAAAGATCGTTACCAATATCATAATGCGCCAAGATATTTTTCTTTGACCCTTGCTCTGTATTGGCATTTTTCAAGCGTAAAAATTGATGTTTAATTTTACTCAGCCACTGTGTTTTATTTTCTAGCTCATCTAACTGAGCTTGGTTTCGAGCCATGATCTGAATCAGTACCGTTAAGTTGCTGCAGGTCCAATGATGAGCAATAAAGCTTTCTGCACCGCCAATGCTGCCGTCTTGGATAAGTGAGCTATAAAATGCACTGTCCAACACCACAATTTTACTTTTCAGATGTGAATGAACATCACCGAAAGCAAAGATCCTTCCCGCTTCCTCAATTTCAATAAATCCGCCTTCAAGTCGCGAAAGAACTTTATGAACTAGGGTTCGATATCGATCTACCAGCCAAGTAGTCTTAACCAAGGAGATCTCTTTTTGTGTACTTTCCATTGTTGACCTCAGTAATCTATGTTGTATGTCGGTTTTAAATGCTTAATCACCCTTGGGGATGACGAATAAAAGGCACTTTTTTCAAAAATAATTTTAATGCTTGCCAATAAATCCCAAACACAATGTTCACACTCATCATTGGCAGGCTTAACCAGGTTTTAAATAAGTTTCGAGGGGTGATCTCTCGCTTATTTAACGCCAAACTCGCTTCAAACTGCTTGCCCTCTTTATGATTCTCTATCCGCACAAAGGTGTTATCTGCAGGTGGAGTCACACGCCAGTGATAACGCATATCCATCTCCATAAATGGGGAAACATGAAACGCTTTATCGATAACCATGCTTCCTGACATATCAATCAGATAATAGTGTTGCTGATTCCATGGCGTGTTACTCACCTCAGCAAGCATGTACTGACAAACATCATCTTTGTCATAACAAAAATAGAAGTTGATTGGACTAAAGTAGAGCCCAAAACAGCGGCACTGCACCAACATCAATATTCGCCCTTCGCACCCTTTACCACCTAAGTGTTCAACTTTATTAGCAATACGTTGCTTAAGATTGAAAGGTTCACTTTTAATGTAATCTTTTTCACAAAAACGGATCGGATTAAACCAACGAGTACCGAAAAAACGACTCTTCGTAAGCACTTGTTCCTGTTCGTCAATATCGATAGCCATCATATAAATAGGATAGGTAAACTCATGCTCGAATTTCCCCTGTCGACGGTGATAAACTTGCCCTTGGTAGATCCCACTGTTCATAAACTGAGTCCAAAACGTTCCGTCACATCAAGCGCACTGTGCACACCATCTTCATGGAAGCCGTTGTACCAATAAGCACCGGAAAAATGCGTATGTTGTTTTCCACAAATATCCCCTCTTTGTCTTTGGGAATGAACGGTGTCGCTGTCCAGCACAGGGTGGTCATACTTGAAACGTCTGATGATTTTTGCAGGGTCGATGTAGGCTGTTTGATTCAAGGTGACACAAAATGCATCATCTGATTTTATACCCTGTAAGATATTCATATTATAGGTCACGCTGGCTAGGGCATCTTGTTTATCATCAAGCATATAGTTCCAACTTGCCCAAGCTAACTTACGCTTGGGTAACAAGGATTCATCCGTATGCAGCACCACTTCATTGCCTTGATAAGGGATCCCCGACAAAACTCGCGTTTCGGCTTCTGTTGCATCCATTAACAGTGACAAGGCTTGATCGGAATGGCAGGCGAGTATCACATCGTCAAACACTTCAACGTGTCCATCGCCAAAATAGAGTTGAACCTGTTCATTTTTACGAGTGAGACCTACCACATCAGCTTGTAATACCACCTCTTTGGTTAATTTTGCGGTTAACTTATTAACGTAAGTACGAGAGCCACCTGGCACCACATACCACTGAGGTCGATCAACAATATTCAATAGCCCATGGTGGTAGAAAAATTGAATAAAAAACGTTAATTCAAAAGCTTGCATCTTAGCTAAGCTGGTCGACCAAATCGCTGCTCCCATAGGTAAAATATAATGTTGACTAAAAAAGTCGGAAAATTGATGTTGTTCTAAAAATTCACCGAGTGTCAATTCTGCAGGAATAGCATCTGATTCATGCAATGCCTTACACTTATTATTGAACTTCACTATGTCAGATATTAATCGCCAAAATTTGGGTCTAAAAATGTTTCGGCGCTGTGCGAATAAGGCATTAATACCATGACCATTGTATTCAAAACCTGAGCCACGATGATGAACACTAAAGCTCATCTCGGTCGCTTGTCTCTCTACCTCCAACCGTTGTAACAGTTTATTAAAGCGAGGGTAAGTCCGGTCATTGAACACAATAAAGCCAGTATCTATTGCGTAGCTTTTTCCTTGGTGTTTGATATCAACCGTTGCGGTATGGCCGCCCACATAATCATTTTTTTCAAATACTGTCACCGTGTGAGCTTTATCTAATAGATAAGCACAGGTGAGTCCCGATATACCGGAACCAATAATGGCTATTTTCTTCATTGAGGGTTACATCCTTATGGCGAGTTTGCGCCAGAGGGCAAAAGGTAAGCACGCCAATATTTTCATCATGCAAGTAAAACTAAAGGGGAAGTCGATATGGCTCTTTCCTGTCGCAATTCCTTTAGCGATCTTAATTGCCGCTTGCTCACTGGTTATCTGCATCGGCATCGGAAAATCATTTTTTGCGGTTAGAGGGGTACTCACAAATCCAGGGCGTACAATGCTCACATGAATATCATGCTTGGCGAGATCAATACTGAGCGACTCCCCGAGATAAGATAAAGCCGCCTTAGATGCGCCATAAGCCTCAGCCCTTGGCAAGGCAAGTAATTCAGCACTCGAGCTCACCAACACCACTCTGCCGCCTTTTTTAACATGCTTAAGCCAGGCCTTGAGCCCATATGCTACCGAGATCAGATTGGTCTGAATAACGGACTCGAAACTGTCAGCATCAAAATCAATCACATTGTTGATGTATTGACAATCACCCGCATTAAAAATAAGCAGATCTAGCGACGCTAAATCAGATGATGTAGCTTGCACTTGATGTTTGTCTGTCATGTCAAAAGCCAGGGTTTGGATTGATGTGCCTGATAAGGCTAAATCTGCAAGCCTGTCTTTATTACGGCCACAAGCCAACACTTGCCAACCAAGCTGATCGTAATGCAGAGAAAGGGCTTTACCAATCCCTGATGAGGCGCCTGTTATCATCACGGTACTCATTTAGCAGCCCGCCTTTTAACCGTTTTAACCACCGAACCGAGCAGTGGAATATGCTCATACAACATGGCACCGACATCGAGGTAATCGCGGTGTTTTATCACTTTATTGTCTTGCTCAACCAAATAGGAATGTCCTTCAACAACAATCTCACTGCCTTGGTTAAGTTTTGGGTGACAAAAAGACATGGTCCAATAAAGGGCTGCTTGGTTGTCACAGCTGAACACCTTATCGATACTAAAGTCACAGTGTTCTAAATGGGTATAGAGGGAATCGAAATAGTCCAAAAGTGCATCGAGACCATTAACCTGATGCAGGGGATCCCTAAATTCGATATCCGGATGATATATCTGATCCAATGAGGTTAAGTTATTGACACCTAACTCACGGTAAACAGATATAAAATTTTGAAGCCATAAGGCATGAACCATAATCAACCCTCAATGATAACAATTGGTATTACCCCTTATAAAATGCAATAGCCCTGAGCCTCGCGGCTTTATGCTCTACCAAAAGCGAGCAATAGATGTCCGTCAATCCCTGCTGCGCCATATATTCATGGGGGAAATGAATATATTTATTAGGAATCTCTTTAAGCTCAGGAATATATCTACGAATGAAATCCCCATTTGGATCAAATCTTTGACTCTGAAGTATCGGGTTAAATACTCTAAAATAGGGCTGAGCATCACACCCCGTGCTTGCAGCCCACTGCCAACCACCGTTGTTAGCCGTAAAATCACCATCAATTAAATGCTCCATAAAGAACTGCTCACCGAGGCGCCAATCCACTAATAGATGCTTAGTTAAAAAGCTGGCAACAACCATACGCAGCCGATTGTGCATCCAGCCGGTCTTGATAAGCTGTTTCATGGCCGCGTCCACTAAGGGGTAACCAGTCTCCCCTCTTGTCCAAGCCTCAAAATGTACTCTCTCTCCGGGCCATTTGGTGTGGGCATACTTGGGTTGGAAAGGACTGCATTTCGATAATTTGGGATAGTGAAATAGCAGATGTTTGTAGAAATCACGCCAAATCAATTCATTTAGCCAACAAAATGCCGGATGATTCACATCTTCAATTAACTGTGGGTATCGATGCAGAAGTTGCTGATAAAGGGTTCTGGCACTGAGCGCGCCGATAGCTAAATAGGGAGAAAGACCCGATGTGCCTTTGATGCCGGGAAAATCTCTTGTTTCTGAGTACACTCCCACTTTGTCATCGAGAAAGTGGGGCACGACCTTTTCCATCAACTCATCCGCTAATGGCCACTGTGACGACAACGATGATGAATGACAGTCTTCTTCTGATTGATTTTCATCGGCATCAAATGAGTTTAACTGCTGACTAAGTAATGCGAGTTTTTGCTCTGCAAAAATAATGTGTGATTGAGGCAGGTTATCAGGCACCTTTGGCCAACCTATGCATTCAGCCCCAGACTCCCGAATATGCTTAAGCCAAGCTTTTTTAAACGGTGTGAAGACCTTAAACATCTCACCAGACTGGTTTAGTATTCTGCCTCGTGAAGCAATCACATCACAGTCATAGAAGGTAATATTTAGCCCGCTGTCAAGCAAGGCTTTATCCCTTTGTTGCTCATTAAACTCTGGTTCGGAATTGGCAAAAACATGTTCAATTTGATGATCATGACAGAAGTTTATCAAGCAGTCCTGTTGCTCATTAAAATCTGTAACACTTACATGCACCAGTTCAATGCCGTATTGCGTAAGATGACGCCCCATTTCCAGCAAATGCCTGCGCATAAAGTCGAGCTTAATCTGAGCATCATGATGCAAGTGCCATTGCTTAGGCGTCGATATATACAATGCATATCGGCAACCGCTTTGTACTGCTTGATTTAATGCTGGATTATCAAAACTCCGTAAATCCCTTCGTATCCACAACAGACTCATTAATAGCCATACCTTAACCTTAGTGCTTTAGGGTGTGGATTCAGATATGCCTGCTGCTTTAAGTAGTCATTCGGGAACTCCAATAAGTAGTGCTTAATCAAAGTTAATGGCACTAACAGTGGGGTTAGCCCCAGTCTATAAGCATCAATTTCATCACTTAACTCTTGGCGTTTGGCATGATCAAGCTGCTTTTTAAAGTAACCTTGAATGTGATGTAAGGTATTGGTGTGGCTCTTACGTGAAGCTTTATTTTTAAGCGCCTCCATCAAACCAGTGATATATTCCTGAGCCAATGCTTCAATTTCTAAATCAGCACTGCCAAGCAATTTACCTAATTGACGGTAGCTCTCAATATGGTGACTCATCACCAAATATTTTTGCTCACTGTGAAATTGGATAAGCTTATGTTTTGTGATGCCGCTTTCTTGTAAATCAAGCCATTTTTGGTAGGTAAATACCCGCGTCATAAAATTTTCACGTATCACAGCATCATTAAGCCGACCATTTTCTTCAGCAGGTAGCAGAGGATTTGCTTTCATCACTTGTTGGGCAAAAAAACCTACTCCGTTAGAATCTGAACCTTTACCGTGATGATGATGAACCTTAACTCTTTCCATGCCACAGCTTGGACTTTTGGCACAGAAGATAAAGCCACTGAACTGACTCAGTTTACTGCCAATATTTTTACCGTACTCAGTCAGCGCATCAGACACATCACCACTGCCATCAGGCCGAGATACAGTAATGATGTTATCTTTAATGATTTGACGAATTGTAGGACGTGGAATAGGTAAGCCAATAGCGACTTCAGGGCAAAAAGGTTTAAAATTGGCAAACTCTGCCAGCTCTTGAGTACAAAAAGTGGAACGTTTATGCCCTGAGTCATAACGAACCTTTTCTCCCATTACACAGGCACTTATCCCTATTGTTAATTTTTTATCCATAACCTATATCTCCAAATCAATATATAAACTGTCCAATAGGATTAAGTAACTGACTTACTCCTTTGGTAAAACGGATCGCGTTGCTTGAAACGGTTAAACAGACACAGCCAGTTTTAGTCACGGGTTGGTGAGTATGCTTACCGTCTAGCCAGATAAAGTCCCCCGCGTGATAGGTTCCCATTTCATCTTCGAAACTGCCCTGGAGTAACAAGGTGATCTCAAAGCCTTTATGGGTATGGGTCGGTACACTTCCACCTTTATCTATATGAAGAATACTAGTTCTAATATCGCCATCCTCAAGGCTCAGACGCGAACGAGATAATTTCCCTAACCCTTGAAACGGTTTCATCTCAACGGCTCTTAACGCTCTCGGGATCGTAAAACGAACGCCTGACACTTCAATCTCTTTGTCTTCAACAACAGCAGTATTTACAATCGTGTCCCTTTCTGGTGCCATGCCAGTTATGGCCTCAAGCATTGAAAGCTCGTTACTATCAAGTTCGGCTTCCAAAGAAAAAGAGCCAAATTCATCATCAATTTGGACAGAATCAACACCTGCCATCGGCATTACGTTGCTTTCGCCAAAACATGCATTAGCCGCTTGAAGAGTCAATCGCTCAACTTCTTGCTGGCACACAGAACACATCTCAACATGACTCGCAATAATGACCGACACTGAAGCGGGAAGTTCTCCGGCAACAAACGACGACAACATGGGTGTTTCAGGATGTAGTTTAATCATGTGATTCTCCAACCTGCTCTTTTAACTTTGCAAGTGCTAATCTTAATCTTGATTTTACGGTACCGATGGGTACATCTAATTGTTTCGCAAGCTGTTCTTGAGATAATTCTTGAAAATATACCCCTTTAACAACCAACTGCTGTGCTTCTGGGAGTTGGTCGACATAAGCCACCATTTGACGCTCCATCAGATGATCAGCATAAACCTCGCTATCGCTATGCTCCTCAGTTTCAATCGGCCAAATATCGTCACCTAGCAGTAACTCATTTTTCGTTTTAATTTTTCTGAGCATATCGAAGGAGGCATTTCTCATGATGCTATAGACCCAAGTGGTTGCCGCGCCTTTACTAGGGTCGAAAAGGTGTGCTTTGTTCCATACTTTGGATAAGGTTTCTTGCACCAGCTCCGCAGCCATGGCTTCGGTATTGAGTTGCTTGATACCAAAGCGCTTAATTTTAGGCGCAAAAAAAGTAAAGATAGCGGTAAAAGCCCGCTTATCACGCTGACTGGCTACAAGCGTTAACCAAGAGGATAGCTCTGCAGGAACCTGATCTTCTGATTGACTAGATATAATATTATTGACCTCAACAAAGTGTGGGATCCCATCGCTTTTCTGCATATCAACGTACTCACTTTTCAACACTCTTACTGTCGATACGCGACATAGATCAGAAAGGATCAACTATTTATGGTTGTACCTTGAATTAAAGTCTGTAAAAAACATTCAATTTGGTCAAAACTATAATCAAAGATAAATTTTTCCTTTTTATTCAATGATAAAGGTAACACCTCTATATATCTTGCACAAACCCAATTAGCGTCATAAAAGTGTGTTTTTTTATATAGTTGGCGCAAACTGATATGTTGTTTGAAAATATCACGTAGGTTTTTAACCAACCCTTCAGCGTTAGATTCTATTTCACGGTAGCCCCAATGTTCACGTAGTGTTAATTCGGCCCACAATAAACCGGTAGCCTCACGCGTCAGATTCGAGAGTTCGACCATGGCCAAAGCTTGTATATCAATAAGTAAAATATTGTCAGAACCAAGATTAAAATCGATGATCTTGACCCATACTCCCCAGGAAGAACATGTATAGGGTAAGTCAGGTTTAAGTAGGCTGGCCACAAACCCCTCTCCTTTTATGGCACTTTTTATCATAGATAAGTGCTTAGGGTCATGAACTTTTAATCTCTGAATACCACCGGGCAATAACACCAAAGGCAGGGGCATCACAGGTAAACGTTCTGCAAAAAAATCTCCTTGCGTTGAAATTACATCATCCATATCACGATCCGTTGCAGTTGTTAGTGATATTAGATACGCAGCAAGCAGCCATTGAGATCAATAAACAGGGAAGGAACGAGATCACACACTTACAATCTCTTCTTGGTGAATTTCTTTTGGAGGTTTACGTTCGAGTGGAATTGTTGATATGCACGGCTTTAATTTTGCCTATTGGCTTACATATTGAACATGAACGGTACGCAAAGGTCAGAGCCATAGAAATAGAAGTGCGTATATTGTCATGAATATAGAAAGGCTAAGAGTTTCAGTGACACCTTGCTAACGTGAGTATTATTGGCCTCGTTTAAACTATAAGAGCATTACAATAAAGTGTTATTTATCAAATTCTAGACTGTTATTTCTTTTAGCTTTTGTGCCATTTTTTGATAATTGAGCCGCTTTGGTTAACGCCCACCAGCCGATAAAAATGCTCATAATAATGCGGATAGGAAAATACATTAAAGCTGGCAAACTAAACAGCCATAAAACCACCGTTTCAGGTAACACATAGAAGGCAACTTGTTTTACCCAATAGATAATAGCGACATAATCGCGGATAAAATCATTTACCGATATGTTTATTGATGCCCAGTTATCCATCACATTTATCCAGAGCACATATAAAGCTAACGCCCCATCACCAATACTGCCTACAACTGATGACCAACCCAGTATTAATAGAAAAAGCCTCATTTCCGCTCCTTATCTCATCATTCATATACCCAGCAAACACAATAGAGATTCACAGAGCCGTAAACAATTGCGACTTATTGCCAAAGCAGCTGTTTACATAAGCACTTTAAATGATGTTGAAGAAATTAACATGCGTTTCTAACTTAAACCTCCCCCAAATACATCTAAATATTAGAGGGGTTAGATGGTTCAGATCAGTATCAGAAAGATTAGCCTAGTAACTGATTCTTTATTTATTCTTCCCTGCCAATACCGACTTCATGGAAGGAACAATCGTGACAGGATCGAGTCGCATCTGATACCAATTAACTCGCCAATCAAGATGCGGGCCCGTAACACGGCCAGTAGCCCCTACTTCTGCAATAGGTTGGCCTTGTTTTATGCTTTCACCTTCTTTGACGTACAGTTTACTCAAATGAAGAAAGCTAGAGCTGACACCATAGCCGTGGTCCAAAATAATTGTACCGCCGGAATAAAACATGTCTGGCACAGACAAACTAATCACCCCATCTGCAGGCGCAACGACAACCGTGCCAGTTTTAGCCGCCACATCCACACCATAGTGAGGATTTCCAGGCTTACCGTTATAAACCCGCTGACTGCCGTAAACTCCGGAAATTCTCCCCGTTAAAGGCCAGATAAAATCTTGATTGAAGGCCCCTTGCTCAGAAAACTGGGCTCTGGCGGCTTTTACCTGTTTACTGTCTTTTCTAGAACGCTCAACCGCTTTGGGATCCGGCTTCATGATCTTTTTACTGATCCCGTTCACTCTGTCAATTTTGTACTCTTTTGCACTGATGTTTAATGGCATGATTTGAGTCAAACCATCGGGATAAACAACTTTAAGCTCTTGGGTCAGTTCAGCTTCACGCGCAAAACCAAAGGCAAACTCCCCTTGAGGTGATACCTTAATCGAGTCTCCATTAAGAAATGCAGTGGTCCCAGGTTCAACTTGAGCACGAATTAATGCCCCTTGCTCCATCTGACCGATGAGCTCAATTTGAGCCGATGCACCTTGTGATACAAGCAAGCTAGTCGTCGCCAAGCAACACCAGACTAGAGAGAGGGAGCTAGGTATGTTCAAATTCATCTCCAAAAAATTCAATGTATCACCAAAGACTAAACTTGATGACCTTTAACAGATATTGCACCTTTACCTACGCCTTCATAGGCAATCACCTTAAACTGATTTCCCGGTGACATCTCAACTAAAGTATGTGCAATAAACTCAGCTAATAACTCGACGGTGGTGTCATGTGGGATAATTTCACATGATGATTTTGGCATGGCCAACTGAAAATCACCTTGAGGTGCTTGATAATGGAAACCGAAGTGGGTGTCATCGCTCACTTTAGCTTGAGGCGATAATGTGAGTTCATCCACCTTAACAACATCTTCCAACGTCCCTAAGTAGATATCTTTCCAACGCTTAGCCCAATATTCATCCCATTTAGGGGCAGCGATGCCATTTTCAAAAACATTAATCGGGCTACGATGTCCATGGGCAATACGCTGGCAGTTGCCATCGTGTTTCTTTAATCCGTGAGTATAGTGATAGTAAGGCGCTTCGTGCAGCTCGTTTCTCAGTGTCAAAGCTATCCCATCGACGTTATCCGGTAACACCGCCTTTAACGCTTTTTGCAAAAACGTGTTCACACTCTCGAAATCGATAAGTTCACTAGGAATAAGTGCAAATGCTTGTGCGGGACACGCTAAATGTATATCACCTTTAAGACTATTGAAGTCCATCCAGACGGTGTCGCCCTGCTGCTGCCAGCGAATTTCACTGCACGCGGTCGGGATCAGTAATCGATGATCGGCAATATTATCTATCGTGTCTTTAATGGTGCGCTTCACTTTTGAAAAATCGAGGACCATGTTTTGATCATCTAATCCACCATCAAGTAGCACATCGACAATCCAACTTTCTCCAACCATGCCACGAATGGGGCACAGGTAAGAAAAGTCGATCACGGTTAAATCTCTAACAAAAAGTTGCATTTAATCTCCTAGGTAGAAAAACAGTCTACCTTTGTACGTCCATTCGGCAGGAGCCAAAAGACAAAATAGTTCAAAAATGATTCACATCATCTTTTCAGTTATGGCAAGTTTACATCTGAACACGGTTTTTTTCGACACGTTTATTCTCTGTAATTGTAAAGTTGAAAAGTATGATTGATTTGTCATCAACATTAGTCCGATAATTGACTTGAACAGTCTATTTTCTTTCCAAACAGCAATGACCGGAGAGGTTATGTCAGATAGTAACGCAAGCCACACTCATCTAAACCTCCTGCATCAAGTTGACTCTGATATATGGTACTACGATGGCCCGGCAGTTTCATTCTATGGCATGCCCTATACCACCAGAATGACTGTTATACCAATCAGTATAAGACGTTGAGCTACTCAGAGTGTTTTTTGGCAAACTAATTCAAGGCGAATGGATGACATAATGGTTATTCCCTTATGAGTTCATTCAACGCAGAAGTAGGCAGCCAAAAACACTCCTTACAGGCGAGTTTTAGCGGTTCTGATGCTGTGTTAACGAGCTTAAACGTAGAATAACTATGCTTTTCACTCGCTGCAAGCCACATGGATGTCGTGAATGTCATTAATGCAGGAGCAATTAATGACCTTGCCTCAGAACCGCTAAACTCTCGCTGAGCGATCAAATCTTTATACTGATTGGTATAAATTAGTGTTTACCGAGCTAGCTTCTTCAACTAATAAAAAAGGCGCCTCAGGCGCCTTCTCATATTGAAGCAATTGATTTAGTTAGACACTACTGCCCGCCTTTCAAGCGGCGATCCAGTTGGTCCTTCAAATTTGCAGGGACACCTTTAATCATAATGGTATCTGAAATAGGATCGTACATGACTCGCTCACCAAGGTGTGCACCATCAAAACTCAAGGTAACACCGCCACCGGTACCAGAGAACTTTTTCAACTGCCTTAACGTCGGCTTATCACCAGGAAATTCATCTTCAAGTTCATAATTTCCACCGCGAGCAAAATCATAAAAAGATTCCATACCAGAATCTGCAAGCTCATCAGCAAGATCTTTAATTTCGATGTCTGCGCCGACATCGCAACGTTCAGTACAGTAATCGAATACTTTTTCACGACACTGCTGACGTTCATCTTTAGTCAACTCACTGCTAGAGACAAAGTCTTCAACCGCATTCATTAGCTCTTTATTTTGAGCCTTAGTGTTAACGCCTTCGACACATCCCATAAAATCGAGAAAGAAATCAGCCACTTTTCGTCCTGCACGACCACGAATAAATGAGATGTACTTCAGTGAGTCGCTATCGGCTTGCCACTCAGTGAGATCGATGCGAGCGGCGAGCTGCACATCTTTAAGATCCAAGTGAGTGTTTTGTGTCAATTCCATATCATCTAATACTGTCATGGATGACTTGGCATTTAATAAAGAGACGTAGAGGTAATCACTTGTCATGTGGGTGTAACACGAAAGCAATAGAAAGCCGCCTTGACTAAAATCATACTTCGACAGCTCTTCTTGCAGCAATTTACCTGCCAAGCCAGAGAACTCAACAAACCCAAGTTCACCGTTACGGTATGCCGTTAATGACTGCTCAAACTTAGGGTTCGTCTCACCATCTTCGCCATGAGTGCCAAAGTGACCAAAACCTTTACCCGCTTTAGTGGTATACGTTTGATGTAACTCTTCAAGCATGGCTTCAACAGCGTCACTGTTCAACAGGGGTTGCGGACGCAATCGACAGCTAAGCTGACCTTCACTATTCTGAGTAATGGAATGGATGATTGCTTGCTCGACGTTAATACTCATAGGCCTCGATATTGAAAATAATGTAAAGAACAACGATTGGTTCGTTGCTAAAAATAAGGGAAGTTATAGGATAGAGAATCGACCCTAAACGATATCGCTTATATTGCCCCAATTGAGCTATGGCAGCAAGTGAGAAACAACGCTATTGGATGTTAACTGGCTCATTTATATTCACGGCAAAAATACGAAGCTATGTAATAGTCATAAGACTACCACCATCAATCAAGCTTGATAATTCTCCCAAAGCTTCACCAAGTCGCCCCATAAGAAAAGAGACTAATTCACCTTTTTCATAAAAATGACTTCACATTTAACGCGCTATTACTTTAAATCGTAATCATAAGCCCGCGACTCAATGATTAAACACTCAAAACAGCGCATTAAAACGCAGTATGGATATCGTGATCCCTGAGAATTTCGGTTATCATATGCAGTTAATCAAGTTTAGAGTGAACATTTTTTAATTATGGCTATCCAATCCAAATATTCAAACATACAAGTTGAATCAATAATTGCTGAACTAAGTGCTGTCCTTGATAAGCATCAAGCACCCACAGACCTTAGATTAATGGTTCTAGGAAACTGCGTAACGGATCTTTTAGCGCGTAAAGTGCCAAGTGAATCAAGAGCAAAAGTCGCTGAACAATTCTCAAAAGCACTTGCACAATCAGTGAAAGGTTAATACCTTCTTCTTGTATTAAGCAAGATTACTGTACCGAAAACACACTTAAGATACACCAGTACCTAATTCAGTAAGCGGAGCCACATGGTCGAGCGTAAAAAAGAGATGGGACGTGATCGCGTATCACGCCTAATAAGTTGGGGGCATTGGTTTGCCTTCTTCAACGGCTTTCTTGCCATGATCGTGGGTTTTCGCTACCTAGACACCGTCGGTTATCCTGAAACATGGATCGGCTGGGGATATTTGGCGGTCAGCACCATCGGCCATTTTAGTTTTTTATCCTTTATCGTATATCTGGTACTGATTTTCCCCGTTACCTTGCTCCTGCCCTATTCTAAAATATTACGCGGGTATGCAGCTACGGTAGCCACCATCAGCCTATGTATTTTATTATATGACACTGTCATATATGATGATTATGGCTTGCATCTAAGTCCATTTGTGTTCGATTTAGCGTGGGCCGATCTCAATGCATTATTGCATGGTACCTCCTACATCATTACCCCTTTATGTATCATCATCATTGAACTTTCAGCGGCTAACTTTCTCTGGAAGCGCATAGACAAAATTCATAAAGCAAAATGTGGTAACAAGGTTGTGGCCTTCGTTGGCGTCTGTTTTGTTAGTAGTCATCTTATTCATATTTGGGCAGACTCAGCTTCAGTCAAAGAGATCACACGTCTAGACGATGCCTACCCGCTTTCTTATCCTGCCACTGCACGTTCATTTATGGAGAGTTATGGTATCGATAGTGAGCATAGCAAGAGCCGTAATTCGAACCCAAGAAGCAACATCAGTTACCCAGTTAAACCATTACAATGTGTGAGTGAGGAGCAACCCAACATACTCTTAATCACTATCGACAGTTTACGCGCTGATATGCTAGATGAAAGTACCATGCCTTTCCTGAGTCAGTACGCTAAAGAAAACTTGGACTTTCATCAGCACCTCAGTGGTGGAACCCAATTTACCAGCGGCTTGTTTTCAATCATGTATGGGCTTCAAGGCAGTTATATCAACGATATGACGTTAGGCACCACTGCGCCATTGCTCACCCAAGTCCTTAAACAACAGCATTACCAAACAGCGGTATTTGCAACGGATGATGTCGAACTAGAACCTAAAGCTATCTTTAAAGGTCTTGAACACCATATTTCCCATGTCGACAATAGTCATGCTATCGCTGACAAAGAATCAATTGCCAATTTTACTCAGTGGGTAGCAAAAACTAAAACACCTTGGTTTAGCTTATTAAATTTACGTTCGCCTGAAAGTTACGATACACCCGTCGGTTTTCTGGGAATAGAAACCGTACGCCCCAAGAAAACGTTAAAATCGGCTGAAAGAGTATTATTCAACCAATATCGTCAATCGCTTAATTTTATTGATCAAGAACTAAAGAAGCTAGTTGAAAACTTGCCTGAAGATACCTTAGTCATTATCACTGGTGTTAGCGGCAAACTGTTTACCAGTAATCCACATGAAGTGCGTAGCAATATGTCACCAGACAATGTTCATGTACCTTTGGTTATCCACTGGCCTGGTAAAGTACCAGCAAAAGATGTGAATTATCGTACCAGTCATTATGGTATTGCCCCCACTTTAATGAGTCAGGTACTTGGCTGTACTAATGCGCCAACCGATTATAGTGCGGGCCGAAGTTTACTTCAGCCTGATAGCGAGTCATGGATCTATGTGGGCGACAATCTTGTTTTTGGTATTTATCAAGACTCAGAAATAACCGTTATTGACCGTCACGGTAAATACCGTATTTATGATGAGAATTATGAACATAGATTACGTAAAAAAATGAGTGCGCCAGAACTTATCGAAGTGATGCGTGAAGGCAGACGCCTATACAATCATTAGTGCCAATACTAGAACAATTGTTTAATTTGCTATAAAAAGCATACAAATTAAGCAATTGAAAAGACTTGGTGACTAACTACTTGCACTAACAACGGCAAATTGATAAAGTTCGGCCTCGTTAAACAAGGCTAGTCCTTGTATGACAAACATCGGGATATGGCCTAGTCCGGTAAGGCGCTTGTCTGGGGGACAAGAGATCGCAGGTTCAAATCCTGCTATCCCGACCAAATATAGAAAAGCCGCTAATCGCAAGATTAGCGGCTTTTTGCTATCTGCCATTTCAGAATAAAACTGCCCCAAAATCAACCCTCTGCAACTCATACCAATCAGTATAAAGATTTGATCGCTCAGCGAGAGTTTAGCGGTACTGAGGCAAGGCAACGAGTGAAGAGCATAGTTATTCTACGATTAAGCTCGTTAACACAGCATCAGAACCGCTAAAACTCGCCTGTAAGGAGTGTTTTTGGCTGCCTATTTCTGCGTTGAATGAACTCACAAGGGAATAACCATTATGTCATCCATTCGCCTTGAATTAGTTTGCCAAAAAACACTCTGAGTAGATCAACTTCTTATACTGATTGGTATCAATCATTATATCTCCTGATCAAACATATCCTCATTAACCAATACATCGTAAGCTGTCGTGAACTAAACTGTTTTTAAGGCTCTATCATCAATGATATGAGTAATAGAAAGCGGCCAACTCAGTCCCCTTTATGAAAAGCATTCATAAAGAAAATTTGTGTGTTTCATTCGAACCGTATGTTAACAAAATACAGGCATTCTATTTTATATAAGGGTTTGTTACACTTGCGTTAGGTTTCTACTCCTAACGATGAGTTTCAATATTTAGCATAATAAGTGACAATGATAAGGCTTAAATGCTCAAGATAAACCAACAACACCTAAAACTTTCAGTCTTACTCGGTATTTTAGGTTTCATCGTAAATCTTTACCCTATTCCACTCTTTGGTAATGTCCAATTAGTGCTAGGTAATCTGTTTTTTGTCATTATTGCTATTCTGTTAGGCCCTTGGTTTGCTTTACTTTGTGCAGCAATATCTTCAATGGGGCTCATTATCACTTGGGCAAGTCCCCATGTATTTATCTTTTTTTGTCTCGAAGCACTCTGGCTTGGATTTGCTCGTCGAAGGGATATTTATGCGCTCTATGCCGATATAGGATATTGGCTTCTCTTTGGAATGCCACTGTTTTACTTATACGCCACCATTTTCTCTGAATTGCCACAAAGTCATCTCTCATTTATTACCCTAAAACAAGGCATAAATGGTTTTATTTATACTGCGTTAGGTTCGCTGGCTGTGACGGTATTCTCAGGATTCTGGCATCTCAAAGGTAAAGTTAAGGATAAAAAAAGACGTACTTTCAATGCCCAAATAACCTATAGCTTCACCTTAGTACTCACTATTTCTCTACTCAGTTCTGCCCTCATTTTTAATCATCAGGTGATTCTGAAGCAACAAGCTAGCCTCAAACAAAACTTACATGACTCCGCCATACACTTAGGTCAAGCAACCGAAGCGTTTCTTGACACTCACAAAAGAGCTATCGATAACGCCTCTCACTGGTTAAGCCTCTCTCAAACGGATATACAAGGGTGGCAAGCAAAACTGACCAAGCTTCACCACAGTTATTCCGGTTTTATCACCATGCTGGTTACTGATGATCAAGCAAAAATTATCGCAGCGACCCCCATTGAGCAACTTGGTTTTGAACTCGTCAAAAATAAAAGTTTTTCAGTCAAAGATCGGCATTATTTTCAGCAAGCTTTTCACAAAGAGATAACCTACGTCTCGCCTGCATTTTGGGGACGAGGCTTTGGTGCAGATCCCATTGTGGCGATAAGCGCTCCTATTTACCAAAAAGGAGTGTCTGAGAAGCCTATTGGGATTATCGAAGGCTCACTAAATTTAAATGGTTTTATCGATATTGAGCAGAGAAATCTGGTTTATGAATATCAATCTATGATACTCATCGATGAGAATGAGCGCATTATATATGCATCAAAAGAGTTAGCGTTACCAGTGCTCTCGACATTTAAATCCGTTGAAAGCGGTCAAAAATATAAGACCTCATTGCAGCTTATTAATCTCTATGATCTTAAAAACCCTAATCCTGAATTTGTTTACACCAACTATCAACTCAATAACGGTTGGGAGCTCTATGTTGTCAAACCCTTCTCCCCTTTATTGCAACTCTTAGAGACGCAATACCTCACCACTTTTGCAATTCTATTACTTTCTTTAGTGATCACCGTCATAGTCACCAGAGTGATTAGCGCTAGATTAACAGAGCCCTTGACCATAATAGCCAATAAGTTTGCAGATAAAGGCCAAAGAAACGCCGCTGACTTTCATATAGATGAAGAGTCTCCTCAGGAGTTTCTGACCCTGTATCAAAGTATAAAGAAGAGTAAACAAGAGCTCGTTAGCTACCAACTAGAACTTGAGGAGAAAGTTGCGATCCGCACTTTTGAGCTTGAAAAAGCCAACATCAAATTACAATCTTTAGCTGAAAAAGATGATCTAACCGGACTATATAATCGCCGATGCGCAGAAAGTAAATTTAGTACCACTTACAATCTATGCCTTAGAAGTAACGAACCTATGATCGTCGCCATTTTGGACATTGATAACTTTAAAGGAATTAATGATACTTTCGGTCATCTTGCTGGTGATGAATGTTTACGCATGATAGCAAAGTGCATGAAACGCTTTTTCAAACGAGACAGTGATGTCATTGCAAGATACGGTGGCGAAGAGTTTTTAATCATTTTACCAATGACCAATACTGATATGGTTGAAGAGCATCTAAATGAGTTTAGAACAAAGGTAAAAGAACTCGTGATCCATCCCCCTCAAGGAGGAGAAGATATCATGATGACCGTGAGTATTGGTGCGATTATGGCCCAAGCAAGCTATAGCAAAAATTTGGAAGAGTGGTTTAAACAAGCAGATTTAAACTTATACCAAGCTAAAAACCAAGGTAGGGACAAAGTGATTGTGACCAAACCTCTACTGCCAAATAGCGCTAATTTTATATCCTAACGACTTACTCATGATCTAGAAGTAGAGCAACGTCAGAAACACATGCTACACAGCGCTCATATCTTTATACCGAATGGTATTACATGTCTAAACAAGTAAAGCCTCATTAACACTAATACTGAGTAACAATGCCCTCATCAACCATTATCAGCACACAAAAAATGAATATAGGTTCACCGGATCCGACATACTGTTTCTATCTTCCTAATCCGCCACTGCTACCTGAGCATTGGCATTTCAGCCATGAAGATGCAGTGACTAAACTGATCGAGTTAAATGGGAATCATTGGCGTAAGATTCTGACAATTATGGCAAAAATTTGTGCACCAGATGATAATTGGAAGCACTATCGAGATACACAACTGCTCAAGCAAAACGAAGTGATCATGATAGGATCAAACCAAATGTTTACTGGGGAGATTCAAAGGGTACGATGGCATTTTCTTGTCGGCGCGGTTGTGTCAGAAGAACTATCGAAGCAGATTGAGGATTCATCTTTTGTGATTATCGATGACAAGAAAAAGTTACTATTTAATAACCAATCGACCTTCATAACGCCTTACTTAGATTACCGACAATACCCTAATCAATTAATTGTAGAAACCCGTCAATTAATCGCTCAAAAAGTCTAATTGATTACCGACGTCTAGCTGAACCCTAACAATTAAAAAGGCGCATAATGCGCCTTCTATCGTAAGTTCAATATCAATCAGTCATAAATAGTTGGTATCGCTTTACGCTTATGCTGAGTAGCCTTATAGATCCCAACCAACTTATCATCGACATGAGTATCGACCGGTTTACCTTCCAGAAAATCATCAATTTGATCATAAGTTAGCCCTAATGCCACTTCATCTTCAAGCTGAGGCTTATCCTCTTCCAGATCCGCTGTAGGGGCCTTTTCAACTAAAACCGTTGGCGCACCAAGATGGGCAGCTAACTGACGTACTTGACGCTTATTTAAACCAAATAATGGGGCTAAATCACAAGCACCATCACCCCATTTAGTATAAAAGCCCGTAATATTCTCAGCACTGTGGTCTGTTCCAACCACTAAGCCTCCAGTTAAGCCTGCAATCTCATACTGCGCAATCATACGCATTCTGGCTTTAACATTGCCTTTTACAAAATCTATTTTTGAACTATCAGAGATATTAATGCCAGCAGATGCAAGCCCATCAATGGTTTCACGGTGAATTCCAGCGACACCATCATGGATATTAACCGTAACTTGGCTTGATGGACGTATAAACTGGCAAGCTAGTTGTGCTTCGTCTTCATCTTTCTGCACATCATAAGGTAAACGCACTGCGATAAAATGATATGGTGCAGAGTCAGTTTCATTGTTTAACTCATCGACAGCCAGTTGGCATAATTTTCCAGCCAATGATGAGTCAACACCACCACTAATTCCAAGCACTAACGTTTGTGTGCGTGACTCTTTAAGCTTTAGCTTTATAAATGCAATCCGTCTTTCAATTTCATAGTCAGCCTCTATCGCTGGTTGCACTTTCATTTCACGTAAAATCAGTCCTTTCACAAGCTGAGCTCCAAAAATTGTTTCATTTTACAGGCCGATATTATGAGCTAAATTAAAATAAATACCAATCCCAATACTCGTTTAACGCGACTAACTTTACTTATTCAGTATTAAAAACATAGGCATATCTCTCTGTAAATTAATGATATTGGTAACTTTGCAAAACTAAGCCACAGAGTCGCTCATTCAAAGTTATGGTCATTTAAATATAAAAATGCCAGCACACAATGCTGACATTCTACCCACTCAGGTTACAACACGAAAAATCATATATATGAAGCACAAAAACTATTTAATCTTTCATGCCACTCTAAATAGCTCTGCCTAGATCAATTGACAATCCCATATGAAAAGGAGTAAACAATACCAAGTGAAATAGCATGAGGGTCATTCCCCATCATCGGAATCACTTTATCCCCATGACCTTTACCATTCACACTAAAGTTAACATTCTCATCGTTATTCATATTGGCATAAGCAATATAAATGGTTGTCTGCTCATCAAAACTATAATCGTATCCTACAGCTATTTGAGTCGCATCACTTGCATCGCCTTCACCTGAACTAACAGCAAACTGGGCTTTTACCTTTCCTTTTTCACCAACCTCCATGCTGCCGCCGACAGAGAAGCTTTCTCTGTCGTTACCACTGGCTCCGCCAATGTCCATTTCACTTTGATATCCCCCACCGACACTAAATTGTCCAAAAGAATAACCCAAAGTTACTGCGGCTGCCGTATGATTGTTATCAGCTACTTCACCTTGCCCAATACTGGTATACATTACACCTAGCTGTAAGTTCTCCCGCCCATAATTACCCTTCAACAAGTAGTAATCGGTGTCATTGACTCCTTCTTCAGGAACATAAGTTACCGCAGCGTCAAAGCCTGAAAAATCAGGTGTTTTATAGTAAATCACATTATCTGCTCGACCTGGAATACCGTTCGCTTCCCATAAATTACCAAGGTCACCAATCTGATCAGCAAAAAGATTGTAGTCGTTAGCATATTGATCTAGAAACGGCATGTGACCAGCTAAAACAGTACCAAAGTGACCTTCAACACCTAAGTATGACGGCCGTCCTTTTGTAAATATTTGACCCGATGATTCAGCACCACCATTGCCATCATTTCCACCTTGGGCAGTTAAATCGATCCCTGTTTCGTACTGGAAAATAATCTTCATTCCATCGGTTAATTGATGCTCACCATTAAGCCCTAAACGTGAGGAGTTACTGGCAACATATATACTGTTTTCTTGCCCATCATCAACACTATCAACAGATAGATGCCCTAGTCCATAAACATTGAGTTCAATAGCTTGTACTGGTGAGTACAAGCAGTAGATACATGTTGCTAAGAGAGTCGTTTGTCTAATCATCATTCAAATTCCATTTATTGTTGTGTGAAATCTTTATGCTTGATTCAGCTTAAAACGCGACAACATTAGCTGTAACTGCTCAGCCTGTTGAGACAACTGCACTGCTGCAGTCGCACTTTGCTGAGCTGTATCATTGTTCTGTTGAGTCACGCCATCAATTTCAACGACGCCCTGGTTGATGGTCTCTGCGCCAATGGCTTGCTCATTACTCGCTGTTGCTATTTCAGAAACAAGTTCAGAGGTTTTTCTAACGGTTTCAAAAATACTTCTTAAACTCTCTGCAGTCTCATTCGCTATTGCACTGCCTTTCTCTGTTTTAGTGACAGAGCCAGCGATTAATTTTGACGTTTCCTCTGCAGCAGCCGTACTTCTAGCCGCTAAGCTACGAACCTCATCTGCAACCACAGCAAACCCACGTCCTTGCTCGCCGGCACGAGCAGCTTCAATTGCAGCATTAAGAGCCAAAAGGTTAGTTTGTGCGGCAATTTCATCAATCGTGCTAATAAAACCAGAAATGCTCTTGCTCGCCTCTGACATCTCTGACATAGCAACAATCATCCCTTCCATCTTCTCGCTGCCCTCTTGTGCTGCAGTCTGCGCCTGACCAGCAAGAGTACTCGCTTGATTAGCATTTTGGGCATTGGTGTTAATTTGTGTGCTTAATTCATTGAGAGAACTGGCGATATTGTCCAGGCTAACTGATTGTCTTGACGCACCATCTGAAAGTGCTGAACTACTTGATGAAACACTAGCACTGCCCTGGGAGATTTCATCACTGGCAATTTGTGTGGAACCTAACACTTCATTTAAATTCTCAGTCATTGCTCTCAGTGCAAGGCCTAAAGCATCTCGATCTGACTCTAATTGAACGGTATGATCTAACTCTCCCTCAGCAATACTTTCTGCCAGGTTGACCTTTGATCTCAGCGATGTCTTCATCCTTTTTATATCAGCCAAAATACCTAGAGTAGCCCCTTTACTTTCAAGGGTTAGGGATAAATCACCATCGGCAATTTGCTTGATTACCTCGCCTATATAACTAGGTTCACCGCCAAGAATACTCATAATGTGCTTTGTTAACCAAAGTGCTATGCCAATCCCTATAATTATGGCAATTAAAGTACCAAAAATGGTTGCATTAATAACCAAGGATTCAGTCGCTTGCAGTGAATCCATTCGCGATCCCATCAAACTACTCTCTCTTTCTTTAAACGTGCTAATTTGCGCCCTAAATTTATCGAAATAGACTTTCCCTTTGGCTTCACCAACGAAATCTGCCATATCGTCCATGTTCTTGCCATCACCTATCTGATGTCTTAACTCCACTTGTCCATTAACGACTTTACTTATCCAGTCATCTATCGTCAGTTTACTTTCCTTTAATAATGTTACTTGAGCAGGATTATCGGAAACCGTATTCGACAACTGGTCAATTAACGCATAGAAACTGGCTTTACCATTGGTAAAAGGCTCAAGAAACCTATCATCTCCAGCGAGCAAGTAGCCTCTCATGCCTGTTTCCATATCGACAGCAGATGCAACGATAGCTTGCGCCATAGCAATGACTTTATAGGTATGTTCTACCCGTTCATTTAACTCTCTAAGCTCATAAATATTCTGTGTTTGACTTGCAGCTGCTTGACGAGACTCCATCAAAACACGCTCACGTTGGATAAAGGTTGCTAATTGGCCCCTAAAGGTATCGAAATACTCTTTTCCTTTCGCTTGCTTAATCAAGTCAGCCATATCATTCATGGAACTTGAATCACCAATCGCAGCCCTCAATGCAATCACAGGCTCTGTCACATTAGTCTGCCAATCACCTATCGTGGTGGATATTTCATTCAGTAGCGTCACTTGAGCCGCGTTATCTGACACGGTACTTTTAAGTTCACCGACTAGTTTATTAAAAGATTTTTTTCCTTCATTATAGGGAGTCAAAAAATCAGGTTTACCGGCAAGTAAGTACCCTCTCATCCCCGTTTCCATATCAACAGCTGCAGCTTCAATCTTTGAAGCTGTGTCCATTACTTCATGTGTATGGTTAACCCAACCAAAGTTTGTCGTCAGAGACTTAACACTGGCGAAAACGACTAGCGCGATAAGAAACATCAAGGCCAGTACCAAACCATATCCTGATAATATTTTTGTCCTAAACCTCATGTTACTTAATACTTTGCTATTCATCGTGCACCTCTAATCATTCAAAACCAGCCGTTCTTTAACTAAACGGTCATTTTCATTCCATGGGGATTGAAAAATAGAATAGGAATTACCTATTCGCATTAGTGATTTAAGTATTGACGGGATTTTGGCTATAGATGTTATTTTTTTATAACTTTTTCAACTAAGCATCTATTTATGTATAACTATGGAGAGGATGGCCTTTCTTAATACAGCAAGGCATATTATCTTTATAAAATCATGTTCGTAGCGCTGTTGAAAATAACTTTCTTATTTAAAAACTGGCTAGACTAGCTGATATTTTTCAAGTCGATACAGAAAAGCCTTATAGGTTAATCCTAAAAATTTAGCGGCCTTAGTTCGGTTACCTTGATGTCTATTCATCGCTTGTTCAAGACAGCTTTTTTCAAACTCCTCCCATTGTATACCTGAGTCAGGTAATGAGAACTCGTTAGTATTAATTGTTTTAGGTTGACGACTTAGTTCCTCCACCATCTCCTCTTCATCTCCTAATAAAACAAAACGCTCAATTCGATTAGCCAACTCTCTGACATTGCCAGGCCAAGGGTAATCAAGAAGCTGCTTCATTGTACTGGCAGAGAGTGTTGAAGGCGTATGGTTATATTGGTTCGCATGGAGCTTTAAAAAATGTTCAACCAGTCTGCCAATATCTTCCTGCCGGTCACGTAAAGGTGGCATATGTATCGGCACCACATTAAGACGATAATAGAGATCTTCCCTAAAACGACCTTCTGCTACTTCATATTGCAGATCTCTATGAGTTGCAGCAATCACCCTGACATCCAGTTTTATTTCACCATTTTGCCCTAAGCGGCTAATCACACCTTCTTGTAAAAAGCGCAATAAGTTAGTCTGTAACAACAAAGGCAGCTCACCAATCTCATCGAGAAAGATAGTCCCTCCATTTGCAGCCTCAAGCTTACCTATCTTCAATGCAGTGGCCCCCGTAAATGCCCCTTTTTCTGCGCCAAATAACTCGGCTTCTGCAAGGTTTTCGGAAATAGCACCACAATTAATCGCAATAAATGGCTTATTATTTCTGGCTGACAGCTGATAGAGGGCTCGGGCAGCCAGCTCCTTGCCAGTACCACTCTCACCACCAATTAAGACAGTGGCATCGGTTGAACTGACTCGCTGAACTCGGGTATACACCTTCTGCATACAGGGCGCTTTGCCCACCAGCCCCACCATCTCTTCTTGCTGAGATAACTGAGAAGCTAACATTCGGTTTTGCTGTTTGAGTACAATAGATTTGGCCACTTTTTCAATGGCTAGTAGTAATGATTGCCTTTGATAGGGTTTAGCTAAATAATCATCAGCTCCGGCTTGCATTGCATCAACCGCATGCGTAATGGTTCCGTAAGCCGTTGCAATGATAAACCCCATGTCAGGGTGATCACGGCGTACATAATTAAGCAGGTCCATTCCACTGAGTTGACCCAACTTCCAATCGGAAAAGACTAGATCAGGATGATCGGATTTGATCGATAAAATGGCCTCTTCCACACTCTCCGCACTCTTGGTTTGGTAACCATTGGCTGCAAGCATTTTGGTTATTAAACTGCGCTGTTCTGGCTCGTCTTCTACAACAAGGATTTTAAGCGTCGGCTCTTTCATTGTCTTTCACCACTAGTATTATTATCTTCCCATTGACGAGAAAACGTTATCGTCACAACCGTGCCACCCTCTGGATTATCTTCAAACAAGAGTTCCCCACCGTAGTGCCCTTTAAGCAGTCGCTCTGCAATATATGCCCCCATACCAGTTCCTTCTGCTTTAGTCGTCACATGAGGCTGACAAAGTCGCTCCCTCACGCCCGGTAATATTCCTTTACCCGTATCCTTCACAACGACCTGATAAATATGTTCTGTCTCATTGATAGAGACTGTCACCTCGCCATCATTCGGTGTTGCTTCAACCGCATTGATGATCACTGCATGCAATATGCTTCTTAATTCTGATTCAGCCCCAAGCAAGCTATAGTGCTTTTCATTATCCTTAAACACTATTTTAGGTTTAGAGCCGTTAATGGAAAGCTCTAACAAAATATCGTGAATGATGGCATCCAATGGTACAGAGTGAGTCCGATTAACCTCATTACTGGATAACGTCAGCAATGACTGAATACTCTTATCCATCATGGTAATTTTCTGTTGGATTTTTTTAAGTAATAGCTCACCTTCAACAGGTGTTTCAGCTTGCAGCGCCCCTTCTGAGAGCAAACCTATAGTATGAAGTGGATTACGTAAGCTGTGCGCTATCCCTCGAGTGACCTCCCCAAGTTCCGCTAGCTGTTTTTGCTGTGTCATCAAGCTCTCTTTTTCACTGAGTTTTTCGAGTTGTCGACTCATCTTATTGAAACCAATCAATATCGCTTTAAGCTCTTTAACCCCTCTCTCCTCGACTTGAAAACCCAACTCCCCCTCCCCTAACTTCAGATGTCCCTGAGCCAACTTAGTCAAGGGTGAACTAATAAAATGGCTCAGCATATAAGCAAAAATAAGTGCCGCAATTGAAGTCAGTAAAATGAGTGCGAGCATCGACTCACTAAACCGTTCAAGTTGATCCTTAGTCCGGTGACTCGGTACTGAAATATCTTGAGAAACTCGAAAAGCGACTTCACCACCAATTGGCGAAGCTGGCGACTCTATAATCGCCACGTGACCATCTTTTAGCCATGAGTCAGCATCTATCTCTATCTGGCTGACAACCTCATGTAGTCGCTGTCGGTAAGCCACTGCGGTCTCCAGTCGAGCGTCAGCAATATTGGCCTTTTGTTGCTGTTTATATTCATACTCATGACGGGACATCTCTTTCAAGTGAGCCTTTAACTCTCTCTCTTTCTTTTGCAAAGCCTGCTTGAGAGCGACACGTTCCCCTACTGTGGCACGATTATTCGAGCTGCTCTCCAATAACATGACATCTTCGCTCAGTAGAGTGATCTCCTGACTTATCTCTTCAATATCTTGATTGAAATCATGTCTAGCATCTTCAATATCAACAATAGCCTCTTGTAAGTCATCTTCATCAAGTTCAAAAACAAACTCCTGTTCCATGCCGACATTATCGATAAGCACTTTCACCAGGTTTTGAGATAACGTTTTGGAGCTTTCACTCAACTCGCTTTGTAACTCACCTTTATAGTACTGAGATATCAATAACTGACTTAATCCCAATAAAATGATTAAGGTGCCAAAAAGCAAAAACAGATAACGTTTTATCGACATTCAAACCTCAAAGTAAATTCACTGCCCTCAGTCAGTCCATCAAGAAACATACCAAGACTAGTGCGCTAGATTTCAGATACTTAACAGACAGACGTTAGCATAATTTTAACAACATTCCTCAAATGCGGAAACTTATTACTGATATGAGGCTTAACTGCAAACCTGCTCTCCTTTCAATAAGTCACAAGTCCTGTGAAATAAGGTTTTTACCTACTTGGCACACTCTTCGCTAATGACTGTTAGCTATTAACTATTGCTAACCACCACTTCATTTAACTCTGATAGAAAAAGGAAAACCCATGAAATCAAAAAAACTTGCCATACTGTTTGTCTGCACAAGCTTACTTGCTTTTACCGCTAACGCTGCTCCCTCTAATGTGCGTGAAATTGAAATTGTGGATAGTGCAACGGTGATGAACATTAATCAGGATGAGAATGAGCTAACCCAAGTATCCGTTAAACTGGGTAAAGAAAAACACGAGTTTACATTTACGCCAGCGGAGCTCAAAGACCCCGCAGTGATTAAATCTAAGCTTGCTGAACTGCCTGAGAAGCCCAAGAAAACACTGACGAAGCTCTTAACCAAACTAACGGCAATGGAGCATCGCAAGTTCGCACAATTTCACAGTAAAGAGCTTGATGCCAAAACCAGAAAAAAACTGGAAACCATCGCTAAAAAAATGGAGGGCAAGGAAGCTGAGATGCAAAGAATAGCGATGAAACTTGAAGCTAAAGCTGCTGAAATGGAAGCCCACGCGATGGAATTTGAAGTTCTCCATCAACAGCAAGAAGATGAGTATGCATTCATCGTAGAATCGATTGAAGGAAATGTCGCTGATATCGTTTCTGAGTTTGGTGATCTGGACATAGACATCGATTTTGCTCATGACAATGGTCATGGAAATCGCATCGTAATTATTAATGGTCATGATGAGGATGAGCAGGCAGAGCATCTAATCAAGATGATTAAGAATAGCAATCTAACTGACGAGGATAAACAAGCGATAAAAGAAGCACTGAATTAACCTCAAATTTTATAAACTGTGAACAAGCCGATAGAATACATCTTAAAGAATATCGTATTCTACGGCTAAAAGAGTAACTGGATTATTTTATGTGGTGGCGTGTAACGATAATAACTTTAGCTTATCTGCTTCTTGGTGCACATTTTATGCGCTACGGACAGATGTTTATCTGCGCTGCATATGTTGGCGCCCCTTTATTACTGATGTTAAAACACTCAACACTCACTCGATTACTTCAGATAGTGTTAGCCGTGAGTGCGCTGTTTGTCTGGGGACTCAGCAGTTATGATTATGTTCAAATGCGCATCGCAATGGACATGCCTTGGTATCGACTAAGTGCCATCATGTCATTGGTGACTCTATTCACGGTTTTAGCATCGCTTTGTTGTAATGGACTCATCGCTAAATGGAATAAAGCTAGATCTTTGGCTTAATGTGTACGAGAAGTGAGTGCCTTTCATCGCCGATAACAGGCATTCACTTTACCTTCTTATCGGCAAGCTAATCCCCCTCTCGTGCTTTGTGTCAGCAGTCGCCTGCTCACCAAATCCACCACAATATTGAGTAAAGCTGTACATGCCATCAAGAGCAGTGCAGTGCTGTAACGAATTTCCGAAAAAGCACTGTCGATATAAAAGCCCAAAGTCGCAACCCCTAAGATCCCAAAAATAGCCGTTTCTCGAAGTATTACCTCAAAACGATAGAAAAGTAATCCCATTAAATTGGGGTATATTTTGGGTAAAATATCGTAACAGTAACCATCAATACGGCCATTGAAATCTGCCGAAACCGAGACAGTATCCGATTGCCTTAAGGTTAAAAAGGCAATAAGCGCCCCATTATGCAGAGCAAGCGCTAACATGGCTGGCAACATGGAAGGGCCAAGTAACATCATAAAAATAAAGGCAAAGATGTACTCTGGAATTGATCTTAATATCAGCAAAAGTAACTTCATCACACTTGAAAATATACTGCCTGTTAATGGTTTAAAAGCTAATGCAGATGCAGAAACAGACACTAGATGCGCCATTGCCAGTGCACTCAATGCCAACAGTAAAGTCAATATCATCCCAGGGAGCGCTTGCTCAAGTAAGATCTTATACGCCCAATTCAGCAACTGAGTAAAATCAAATTGACTAAAGCCATCAAGGTTTTGCAGTGCAGGCGGCAAGATATCCTGACTGATAAAACGCCAAAGCAACATCCCATCAACCGATGGAATATTGGGTAAGGTGAACACAGCGCAGAACAAATAAAGAATAATTAAAGTAGGCCTACACCAAAACGATATTGTGCCTATCAGCGTAATAAACAGAATAAGTAACGCCGCTCCCTCATGGTAATTTCCCTGTCTGAATGCCGTTTCTAGATAAAAGCCTAGTGTTGGCATACCGATGAAACCCAATACAGCACTACTTCTTAGTGCACATTCGAATCGATACCTTATATAGGCGAGTATGGGCACAATGACATGGCTAATTCGCCCATAAAAATACCGACTTATTTTATCGGTATGTGCGGGCAGTGTTTGCACTGTAGTAACGGGCGACTGCAATAGGATATCGTGGAATACTCGAGCAAACGTCGCTCCATAGGGCAGCGCAATCGCGAGAATACCAGTAATGGGAGACAAGCCAAATATTTGCAGAAATAACAGCGCCCAAAATATCTCATGAATTGAACGGATGACGGCGCACATCGCAGCAATAAAACGATTGGTATATACAAGGGCTAGTGGCGCCCCCCATAAGAGACCAACAAAGACGCCTAATAGAGCGAAACTGACTGTTTGCCATAATGCTTCAAGCAGGTATTCAGTAGCGAAGAAATCAGGGCTCACTAGCCCCAAGCCCATACGCTGCAGCTCGCTCCAAGGATCAAGCGAGATAATCTCTGTATCGGATAAATAGAAACACACAAAAGCGATGACCCACAAGCTTAACGTGGTTTTCAGCCAATATCCGATAAAGGGAGACGACTTAGGCATTACAGGGCTGCGGAAATGACTCATGGGAATAAAAATGCGCTAGCAACTCAGGCGTCAGCTCATCTTGAGTGACATCAAGGCACAACTTTCCTTCCCGTAAACCAATGATACGGTCGAAATGTGACAAAGCTTGAGATTTATCATGCAACACCATGATCGCACTTGAGTGGCGAGCTAACACCAACTTAAGCAGATGTTCCGCCATCAAGGGATCGAGAGCCGAAAAAGGTTCATCACCAATAAAAATGGGTTGTCGCTGATACAAAGCCCGAGCCAAAGCAACTCTTTGTCTCTGACCACCAGAGAGCTCTGCCAGTAACTTCGCCATAGGGACATCAAGTGAAAGCTCATGACATAAGCCGTTCACTTCACCTAAAGGTACGCTAAAAGGGGTGACTAAATTAACCACATTATAGAGCCAGTTATGTCGAGCAAGCGACCCCATGTAGACATTGTGATAAGTACTTAAGCCATCAACCAATCCCTGCTTTTGAGAACAAAAGGCTGCATTATCTTTGAGTAAAGAGTAGAGGTGAAAAAGCAAGGTCGACTTCCCTGCACCAGATGGACCAATGATGGCCACCTTTTCACCATGCTTTATAGACAAAGAAAGCTGGCTAATAGCCAGCTTATCAGTATATTTTAGCGTAAGATCTTCAAAATTAACCATAGGTTAATCGATGAGCCCTATCGCTTTAGCCACATTTTCAATAGGTTCATAATCTAAGTTGTCAGCAGGCACAAATGAGCTTCTTGGAAAACTGGCAAGTAGATCAGGATCATTCATATTGAGCAAAGTCTGGGTTAAGCGTTCTTTAAAACCTTCGCCAAATGTTTCATCCACACCAGCTCTTACCGTCCACTGATAATCAGGGTAGGTTGGGCTCTGCCAGATAACCTTCACTTTATTGGTATCAACTGTGCCATTTTCAACCGCTGTCTCCCACACTTTGTAATTCACAGCGCCAACTTGGTACGCACCAGCCTCAACCTGCGTAATGGTACGACTGTGATCACCAGAAAAACCAATCCGCTTAAACACATCTTTGGTCTTCTTACCTAAATTTCTCTCAATATAAAACTGTGGCATCAGACGACCTGAGGTAGACCCCTTTGAGCCGAAAGTAAATGTTAGACCATTTAGGTTAGGGAAACTGTCTGACGACAAGACTTCCGCTGATTCATGTGCAATAAAGTAACTTTGAAAGAACTGATCTTCATTACCCTGTGCTATCGCATCAGAGCCAGGAACCAAGCGGCGTGCTTGAACTCCGGACAATCCACCAAACCATGCCAACTGAACTTGATTATTTCTAAATGCAGTCACTGCGGCTGAATACGATTTAACTGGCACATAATTAACTTCGATCCCTAATTCTTTTTCAAGGTAGAGAGCAACTTTCTCAAAACGTGTACGAAGCTGACTCTCATTTTCATCAGGAATTGCAGTGAAAGTAAAAACGGCAGCAAAAGCACTCGAGGTAATGGTGCTTAACGTAATAAACGCAGCTATTTTAAACAGCCCCATGAAATGTTTCCTATTGGTAACAAAATTGCGGCATTTTAACGAATCTAACGTTACATAACTAGCAGTTTATCCTTTATAACTTCACCTTATCCAAATAGCTATTTCATGGTCTTACAAAGAAGAAGTCAACGCAAAGTCATGCAGGAGGTGTTAGCAACCTCGAACCCTCTATTTTCTCGACATTATGCATGTTGAGAATGCTTGAGTATAAAGCCAAGTAAATGTCTATATCTCAGCCAGCTCAATACATAAGTCAGCTCTGGTTAAGTTAATCTCAGGTAAAATATTTTCTAAGATCAATATGTACACAGTTGGCACATCTTAGATATGTGAGTAAACTGAGCTAAATAATTATAAAGGCATCAAATTATGAGAATTTTGGTTGTTGAAGATGACCCAATCCTTTCCCATCATCTCAAAGTACAATTAAGTGAGTTAGGCAATCAAGTCCAAGTCGCGTTAACCGCCAAAGAGGGATTTTATCAAGCAACTAATTACCCTATTGATGTCGCAATCATTGATTTAGGTTTACCAGATCAAGACGGTATCAGCCTGATCCAAAGCCTACGAGATGAAGGGTTAAAAGCACCAGTGCTCATCTTGACTGCCCGAGTGAACTGGCAGGACAAGGTTGAAGGACTCAATGCTGGTGCCGATGACTATTTAGTTAAGCCTTTCCAAAAAGAGGAGCTCGTTGCCAGACTCGACGCTTTAGTCAGACGAAGTGCAGGTTTTGTCAAACCAGTGATAACCAGTGGACCGCTTGATTTAGATCTCGCAGCCAAACAGGTCACCATGCATGACGAAATTATGGAGATAACAGCATTTGAATATCAAATACTGGAATATCTAATGCGCCATTGCCATGAAGTCGTCGCTAAACAACGACTTTTAGATGTGGTTTATGCTGATAAAGAGGGAGATCCCAACACCATAGAAGTGATGGTGTCGCGGTTGAGAAAAAAACTCACCCTTGGCGGGCTAGACAACCCCATCGCCACCATACGTGGCCAAGGCTATAAGTTTAACTTACCATGCAGCTAAAATTTAGACCCAAGAAACGTCTGCTCACCCGGATGTTTCTCACTTCCTTGTCCATTATTGCCTTAGTCGGTTTTGGCTTGGCTTGGATGATCAATATTCTTCATGCTCAAAATAGCTATAACGAAGAAACAGCCCAATTGATCGCTGAGATCCCCAAAGTTGCAGCTGAACTTAAAGAGCACGATCTTATTCCTGACAGCAGTGAGTGGCTCAATGAGAATAACGCCCCTGAACGCTATGTTATCGCCAGTTGTGATACCGGGTTTAGGCAAGTGTGGACCTCTTCTTTAGCGGTCGATAGGGGGTTATTTGATACTTGTGAACGTTTTAATGAAATTCGTAACGACTCCCCTCCCTATTACCTTAACTTAGCTGATGATAATGGGTATTTTATCTATTTGTTAGTCGTTGAGATTGCTGGCAATAAGTACAACTTGCTTGTAATGAAGGATGCCGCCAACCTTGAAGCAGAGCTGGACAAGTTCAGTCGCCTAACCTACATAAGATTAGCCATGGTATTGGCCCTAGCACTGATATTGCTCATCAGCGCAGGTTATTGGGGAATGCGTCCTCTAGTGCGCATGAGATCTGAACTTGAAAACGTCAACAGTGGTAAATTGAAAACCTTATCACAAGATTACCCCGTTGAGTTAGAAGGCGTGACGCAAGCACTTAACCAACTCCTAATCCAATCCAGCGCCCAGCAGGATAGATATCAAAACGCGATGAACGATCTTGCACATAGCCTGAAAACAAGACTCGCGGCCGTGCATGCCATCACTGATGATGCCACCTTAGATAAACACGGTGCTAGTGAGAAGATTATGGAGCAGGTAAGCCAGATGGATCTGCTGGTTAAATATCAACTCAAGCGCGCCATGTTAGGTCGTAAAGGCTTAAAACAGCAGCAAACCTTAGTCGCACCTCTTGTTAATCAGCTTTCACAGATGCTATTTAAGGTCTATCGCGATAAACAGGTGATGTTTGAAGCTCATATTCCAATAGAACATGTGTTTCCCGGAGACAAAGGCGATTTGATGGAGCTCTGTGGCAACTTGATGGAGAATGCCTTTAAACTCTGCATTAGCAAGGTTAGAGTCAGCGCCAGTTACAACGACCACTCAGAGTTTGTACTCATCGTTGAAGATGATGGCCAAGGTATTGAGGAAAGCATCAAACAAAAAATCATCCAACGTGGCGTCAGGGCCGATACCCAAAAACCAGGACAAGGGATCGGGCTCGCGGTATGTCATGAGATAGTAACCAGCTATAGCGGTAAACTTGAAATTGAAGACTCAGAACTTGAAGGCGCCAAGTTCATCATCACCATCCCAATCTAATTTGCCGCCATCGATTAAAAAGGCTTTAACCCGCAAAGGTTAAAGCCTTTTTCTTTATATTGGTTGGTATAATACCAATCAGTATAAAGATTTGCTCGCTCAGCGAGAGTTTAGCGGTCCTGAGGCAAGGCAGCGAGTGAAGAGCATAGTTATTCTACGGTTAAGCTCGTTAACACAGCATCAGAACCGCTAAAACTCGCCTGTAAGGAGTGTTTTTGGCTGCCTATTTCTGCGTTGAATGAACTCACAAGGGAAAAACCATTCCATCATCCATTCGCCTTGAATTAGTTTGCCAAAAAACACTCTGAGTAGATCAACTTCTTATACTGATTGGTATAACAGCTCAGCTCGATTAAACATCACCCATGATGTGGCAATATATTTATCGCCACTAATTGGCGTGTTGCCACGATGAGAATGAGTAAAGCCTGCCGGAGCAATCACCATCGTACCTTTTTTAGGCTTTAGCTTTCTATCTTGATAGAAAAACTCAGTCTCCCCTCCCTCCTCGACATCATTAAGGTAAAACATATACAGCACAACTCTGTGCAACGCCTCATTATGACCCGCTTGAGGGAACTGCTCTGAATGCCAATGAGGATAACCGCCGAGGGACTGAGGATACTTTTGAACGTTAATAGTACCACTGCGATATAAGTACTTAACTAAGGCCTCTGCTCTCGGCTCTCCCAATATCGGGTAATTGTCTGGCGTCAAACTCACCCCAAGCCCTTTTTCATCTGCCACTTGCACTGAAACAGCCCCCATCAAAGCCATAGAATACTGATTAAAATAACGGGTAGAATATTTGAGGGTATGCGACAAAAGCTCATCCCTTAAGGGGAGGAGATCTTCAAAACTGTCTAAGGTTAAGTCACGGCTAACTTTCTTGGTCGTATCAACACCATGTCCCGTACGACCATCTGTCACACCCTGATGCTTTTCAAAAGCGGCCATCAATCGGTCACACAAATCAACGGGGATAGCATCGGGGTAAACTTCAATAAAATCCATTATAAGCTTCTTATATTTCAAAAGGCCTAGATATGCTTACACAGAGGTTAATCAATTGTAAAGTGGGTAGATAAACTTAAATTTTTACTGCTGTAAATTCAGCTTTTCAGCCATATTCTAACAATCAAAAATATAAAATAGAAAAGTACTAATCAAGTGGTTTTAACTTCAATTTCTTGCTCAATAGCGCTCCCTTAACTAGCTTAAAGGTATCACTTTCTATTAGTGGAAGAGGATATGACTCAGCTACCTAACTTCGATAGTCTTAAATGGTTGGCGGAAAATAATCCGGAAGAACTGGAACGATTACAAAAAAAGATGTGTGAAGAAGCTATTGAACGCTGCCCCGAATCAAATAAGGAGCAGCTTATTTCCATGCATTTTCATCTGGAGCAACAGCTGTCTCGTTGCTCCAATCCGTTTCATCGATGCTACCTTGCGATCAGTATCATGAATGATAAGTTTATTGCACTCAATGATATAATCAATAACCCAAATGAGTTTAAAAAACAAAATGCCAAAATTTTAAGCTTACCAGTTAAGAAGCTATAACCAGCCTTTTCGCTTAAAGAAGAAATAGGTACCAGCAGCACTCGCTATCATCATCAAAATGGCCATTGGATAACCCAAACGCCATTCTAGCTCCGGCATATTAACGAAGTTCATCCCATAAGCACTGGCTATCACTGTTGGCGGAAGAAAAATAACCGCAGCAACTGAAAATATTTTAATGATCTTATTTTGTTGTAAGCCACTAAAGCCCATTGCAGCATCAAGCAGAAAATTCAACTTGTCGAAAATGAACTGACTGTGAGGCATCAAAGATTCGATATCTGATAGCATCTCACGTAGATCTTTAAAATTCTCATCGGTTAATTGCCCACGATAATAACGCTGCATATAACGCAATGATCTTTGAGTATCCAAAAGACTGAGGCGAATTTTACCGTTTGAATCTTCCTGTAAAGTGATAAGTTTGAAAGCCTGATCCAATTTGTCATTGTCAAAAACCTGCTCACTGATCCCATCAACAACCGTATAAATATCCTCGATTAGATCTGACAGATAATCTACCTTCAACTTGAAGAGTTCCAAAAAAAGCACTTGAGGTGTATTCACCTCAATACGGCCTAATCTTAGGTAGTTTCGTAGCAAACGGATTAAACCAACGTCATCTTCTCTGATCGTGAGTAGAAAATCTTTTCTTAGATTGAAAGAGACGTTTACACCACGAACATCTTGTCCTACCCGTTGAGGAAACAAGGAGTTGATGTGCAAGCCGTCATTGTTTTGATAAAAACGGGCTGACGCTTCAATTTCATTAATATCTTCTTCGTCAGGCACTTCTTCCACTGAATACTTACTTAGCCATTCTCGCTCTTCTTCACTTGGCTTGAAAAGATCCAACCACAGTGTCCCAGGAGGGACTACGTCCTGAATATCTAATTCATTTATGCTTAAATTTCTGTCGGTATAGACATATGCAGTTATCATACAACCTCCTGAAAAACACTTGGCCTAAGTACGTTTGGCAAAGCGCAGGGTAAATGGACAACATTTTACCTGATAAATCACGATTTAAAAGAGCTAGCTAAGCCTCAATCCTAAATCACTCTTGCGTTTTTTGGGCGATAATAACGCGTTCCTGATTCGATAAACGTATATTTAATCCGTCTAATGTTTTGATTTCATGACTTAAAATATCTTTCTTTTTTACTTTATAAGTCATTGAACTGTTTTCAAGTGGCGACACGATAGTCACCGTAACCACTTGGTTTCCATCCTGCCAGTTCCAACACCAATAACCGCCACTGGCTAGCATAGAGATAAGAATAAACCCGTAAAAAACATACTTGAACATCATCTCCTGACCAAGCCGACTCGCACCTTGAGTGCTAGTATTGGCTTTCGGCTTTCGTAGGTAAAACCAAGCACCAAAAATAATGAGTAAAGTAATGATAATTTTAGTGAGCACATCTCTCTCCTAGAGAAAAAAACTAGCAAAGATTATAGCTAAAATTAACTTATAAAACTGTTATAAATCTCTATAACTACTGATGAATAAACAATTATCGCCCCTAGTCAGCTTCTACAACACCACTAAATAAAGCGCGACTAAAACAAGCAAACAAATAAGAGAGCATCATTTATTCCATAAAAGATGCTATAAAGGCACATAGAAAAAGTACATATTTACATTAGGATCCATCAATGAAAAACACCTTCCTCGCGACGAGCCTTTCAGGTCTAATATCACTCATGTTTGTGGCGCCAGCATTTGCCAATGTCAGTTTAACACTGCCAAAATCTGCTGAATTATTATTGGTCAATGGTCAAGAAGCATCAAGCCAACCGAAAATTGAGCTGGGTAATGGTGACAATCAGATAGTTTTCAGATACCAAACAAAGTACAGAAGCCATGGACAAGAAAAACGCTTTAGCTCAGAAGCTGTTATTCTCAGCTTTGCTGCAAAAGATACTGATTACAACTTAACTTTACCAACTTTGAAATCCGATAACCAAGCCGATAAATTTGATCTTGATCCCGAAGTTTATGTCGAAGACAGCGAGGGGAATAAGCTTGAGATCCGCACAGATACACTGCGTAAAGAGGGCATTCAATTAGGGCGGAACTATGACGACGAAATACTCGCCTATAACCAAACTAACTCGATAGCAGCTATCAAGGGTTTAGCCCCTACAAGTATGGTTATTTCACTGACTCAAAGATCAACGCAAGCTGAAAAAGAAGCCATTGTAAAAGCAACGCCAGCCTTAAAAGATCAGATAAACATCAGTGAAATGCTCGACTTTTGGTACAATCAAGCCGATGAAGCGACTCAAAACGAATTCAAAGCAAAGATAAACAAAGCTCAACACTAGTCACACATCAAGTACGACTCTACGTGTATCGACCTCATCCAGATCGCCAAGGGATTCGAGATTGAATCCCTGCTTTCCAAGTAATATTTTCGATAGCAGAATTCAGACCATAACAGCTTTAGCAAAAGCTTATAGAGTTTCTCTATTTGAGTGATTGAATTAATCAATTATACAAGCGGAACCTGATTCTATAGATTTAACTCATTCCACTGGGGGAATCTCTTTTATCAGGTCACATCATGCCATTAGCCTCTTTTCCGTCTGCTCAATACGAAGCTTCAGCGTCTGAACATTTATGTGGACATCGTTTAGACCATTCAGCATCACAGCCCGTCGCTCAGACTGCGCTCGTGGCTGAGGGCGGCGGTCAAAGGGGAATATTTACAGCAGGCATTCTAGACAGTTGGCTCGAAATGGGTTTTAACCCGTTTGAATTACTCATTGGCACATCTGCTGGCGCACAAAATCTATCAAGCTATATCACCCATCAAGCTGGTTTTGCTCAAGCATCCATTGCTAGGTTGTCACGCAACCCTCAGTTTTTTAATCTTGGACGAACCTTAAAAGGGCAAAACACAGTCGATCTTGATTGGTATTTCAACCAAGTGGAATTAGTAAATAGATCGGTCAAGGGGCCTTTAACACACAGACTCAATACTGAATGCGGTTTTAAACGGTTAAAACAGAGGCAACTGCTCATTTCGACCACCAACAGCTCTAATTACCAAGCTAACTTCTTCAGCCCAAATCAAGATAACTGGCTTACTCTACTCAAGGCCTCAAGTGCTCTACCCTATTTGTACCGCAAAGGAGTGAAACTTGATGGTGACTTTCATGTCGATGGTGGACTCTCGGCACCGCTACCTGTAGAAGAAGCTTATAAACGCGGCGCTCGTAAGATAGTCGTACTGCGTACTCTACCGAAAGAATATGCAGCTCATACCCCTTGGGTTAACCGACTAAAATCATGGATATGCTCATCTAATCAATGCCCGAAAGCTATCGATTACTTTGTTCACCACGAGCATGCTTATCGAGAGTCGCTAAAATTTATTCAATCACCACCATCAGGGGTAGAAGTGATTCAAGTTTTTCCTGAACAAGGATTAAAAAGTAAATTACTTGGAAGTCGAGAATCCGATCTCAATCAAGATTACATTCTAGGTAAGCAAGCGGGTGAAAAGTTTGTCGCTCAATACTCTCAGCCATTCTTGCAGTTCCAGCCCCAACCTCTTGAGCAAGAGAGAAAGACTAACGTAAAGTCCGCCAAACGTTACTGTTAACCGTAAATACACATATTGAGGCTGTTGAGGAACCGTAGTCTACTCAACATAGGGAGTAGGCACGCACGTATTCAAGTCAATAGATCAAGCGAGTTTCTCTATTTATACCAATCAGTATAAAGATTTGATCGCTCAGCGAGAATTTAGCGGTACTGAGGCAAGGTCATTAATTGCTCCTGCATTAATGACATTCACCACATCCATGTGGCTTGCAACGAGTGAAGAGCATAGTTATTCTACGGTCAAGTTCGTTAACACAGCATCAGCACCGCTAAAACTCGCCTGTAAGGAGTGTTTTTGGCTGCCTACTTCTGCGTTGAATGAACTCAC
>NZ_VKGK01000044.1 GCF_007197645.1 Shewanella hanedai | reverse complement strand
ATCGCAGTTCAATATCCTAATCAGAAAATGAATTAGGTGTTCTAAATGAACCGCCCTGTGCGGAGCCGCATGCAGGGTGGTGTGGGGGCTGGAGGTTAGATACCTCCGGCTACCCGATTATATTTAATTTTGATTCAAATCTCTATATTTGGAGAAAAACTTACCTTTTTCGGTGAGCTTGAATTCGTTTTCATTATTTATAAGTCCATGTTTTCTGCAGAACTTATGTGATTCATTGCTATGATCGTAGCTGACTTTTGTCCCAAAAGAATTAAAACCATTAAGTGTTTCATTTAGATGTTCATATAATTTGTCTTTATCTAACAACTTTGAGCTCACCTCTGAAATCCACTTACTTTCTAAGCGCTCTGTATAGTTAGATATAGTTTCATCATTAGTATAGTGGTCTGTAGTGTGCATAATAATACCCAAAAACCACATTGATAAACCAAACAAACTAAATCGAATGAACGTTGGAACAAGTCCATCTGCCGAAGCTCTTGCCCATATAGATTGAATAACACCCTGGTCGGAGGAGAGCGGAATAGAGACTACTAAAGCAAGAAAGCAAAGTATAATAGCGAGTACATACCTTCGCTTTGTCTCGATTTTTTCAAGTTCTGAAGCTGAATTTTCAAAATGTTTGTACGCTGCAGAATTTCCTTCAACTATTGCATCTCGCTTCAATACTTCTAACCGTATTCTACCTTCGAACTTAACTGAGGTAGCCATACTCTTAGGCATCAAGTAAAAATCTATGAGCCACAATGTAAAAGGAATAAGCGCTCCATATAGGAATGAGAAGCCGAATATATAAGTCACCATATCGCTAAGTGCGAAGTTATTTTTGTACCACGAAAAGCCGACATCATATAAACTAACTTGATGAAAGATAGATAAAAACGCATCTGTATAAAGAAAAACTCCGGAGAGCAATAGAAACGTGTCAGAACTCGATAGTTTTTCGTGAAGTAAAATGGCTCTGTTAGCAGAACTTTCCATACGTGTAGGTAACTCCCTTTAAATATAACAGCTTATTCAATAGCAGCACGATAACGTTCCAGACTGCTCAATTCAAACTTCAAAGGTACCACCACTAAATCATTGTTGTAAATCGAATATTTTCCGTAAATACATAAACAATGCTCAAGATACCGTAGGAAAAAGAATGCGTCTTTGTTTAAGAGGTCTATACAACACTTTTCAATACTTCGCAGTAGATTGATATGTATAGTTTTTCCTAAATGTTACAAAATTATCGATGCGTAAAAAGCTCATTTTGCGCATCTTCTAATGCCAGAATTATCTCACTTTGAAGCAAATCAGTTATACCAGTGTCTACGAAAAGCCACGGGCAACCAGTCTTTTGGGTGGCAAGTAAAGCGCTCAAGAAAGATTAGAAAAAGTACGGAGCTTTTGATTGGAACTGAATAGTATCGTTGTTACCACTAGCTTGTAATGGGGCATAAATGAGTGTCGAAATCCAAGTAAAGCCAAATCGAAGAGATAAATAACCAAGTGTAGATACGGCTGCGGGCTTCGACTTCAGGGTGAGGTATCGCGAAGTGATACTCTTCGAACGAGAGGCTTGGACGCCGAACTGGCCGTTTAACAGGGAAGTTATTGGAAGTCGTAGAGCGTATAGGGATATATTTACAGCGTCTCGCAGAAGTGTCTGCACATACCCCGCTGGAGGCGATAAACAACCATGAAGGTACGACCTTCAATGATCAAACTCAATACCATCCAGCCTGAAGCTAAAATAAAAAATGTAACCACCTTCATTTGAAGGCTAACCAACTTTGGTGAAAAGCATCTTAGAACAATCGTTCTAGAGTGTAAGTTCAGCGGCTCGACTTACCCATGTCCGCATCCGCTGAAGCGCCTTGTTCCCTATTATCGCCTCCCTTAATTTTGCATCAGATACTTGGCCACGGCTTGATAGGCAGGCAACGAGGTTGGGTCAATCTTCGAGTTTGCAGCCGATGGAAAAGACGAGAATCGCACGATAACCATTTCAGCGGTTGGATCCACATAGATAGTCTGCCCATGTACGCCGCGCGCAGCGTAAGCACCATGCTCGTTATGCATGACCCACCACATGCTGTGATAGCTGCCGCCTTCGAGTGTTTTGTATCCGGCCTTCGCAAAAGCGTTCTTGTCGCCACCAGCTTGAATATTCTCCACAACCTCTTTTGGGAACAATCTTTGCCCATTGATCTCTCCGCTGTTCAGCATTAACTGACCGATTCGACCTAAGTCACGTAAGCCAGCGCTGAGTCCGCCGCCCGCGAAAGGGATCCCCTTGGCGTCTACAGTCATATAGCCATCCTGCTCTGCACCCATTTTTTGCCAGATCCGTTCAGACAACATACTCGCAATATCCTTTCCAGTGACTTTGGATATAATCCAGCCAAGTGCATCAGAGTTGACAGTTTTGTAACCGAAAGCCTCTCCGTGCTTGATATCGTCCTGTTTAAGGGTCTGCAGATACTCGAAATAACCATTGGGGCCTTTATAGCCCTTCTGTTTAGGTAAAGGGCTAGCTGCCTTTGAATAGACCCAGATATCCGCGTTTGGATCCGCATAGTCCTCACTGTATTTAAGTGATGTGGTCATATCCATGACTTGCCGCACGGTGGCATTACCAAACGCGCTGTCCTTAAGTTCAGGGATGATGGTTGCAACCTTGGCTGTTGGGTTGAGCCGCCCCTCAACGACAAGGATCTCAGCAAGCAGCCCTGTAAGGGACTTGGTCATCGACATGGCGGCATGCTTACCCGTGTCGTTGAGGCAGTCAGAATATGCTTCGTAAACGATCCGCCCCTTATGTAGGACAAGCATTCCATCGGTGTAATTTGCCGATAACGATTGCTTCCAAGTCATGGGTTTATTACTGCCTAGCGGATTGAACTTAACTGAGTCGATGCCGCTATCTAGGGCATAGGCCATCGGCACAGGCGCACCGATACCTCTGCTCACTTCTTTGGTGGGCATCAGTTCACGGATGTGACAAACGGTCCAACGCATCTTCGGAAAGCTAAAAAAATCAGACTCCGGCTGCATGATGAGCTTATCCTGAGGTGGCGGAAATCCCTGCATCCAACCGAGCTTAATGGGATTGGACTCGCTGTCACTCAGAGGAACCTGTGCCCCATCACTCGCCCAGATGTTCGAGACAAAGGTGGCGGCCAAAACAGAGAGTGTGAATACGATTTTAGTAGTTGAAGACGACATTGATAAATCCTCCTTTCCAGTCAGGGGCATTCCCTCCAGCGGCACTTATGATGCCCGCCCCTGGAATAGAGATGCTTAATCCTGCGGTTAGATAAATGTTAGGGGTGACGATGCGATTGTATTCGATGAAAACATCGTCCGAAAGATGGGCGTTGGTGACGCCTGAAACCACGGTCGATAATCCATCGGAAAAGTCTAGCCGGGTAGCCTGCCCGAACTGCAGTGGACTACGGAGTTCGTTCGCACGGACATGGGAATAACGTAAGGTAACCGTGTCACGCACCGTCGGCGTGACGCGAAGGCTGAGGTTATGCGATAGCACGTTCGAGTTAATAAATACCATCGCAGATTTTGACCCCGTCGCCCATGTACTTGGTGAGCCGTCATAATAGAGTGGGTCGAAGCGCTCGATTCGAGTGGTATCTGGGTCGTCGCCCGAAAAGGTCTGGAACGAGTAACCTAGGGTCGGTTGCCACGGTTGACTCGTGAAAGCGTACTCGAGTTTAACACGCCCGCCCCAGGCACGAAGGTCAATGCGGTCGTTCCACTCATAGGCGATGTCAAGTGCTAGGCTCAGGTTACTCAGGGCACCGCTAAGGCCGTCCATTTTTCCATAGAAGTTCAGGGCGTTCAACTTGGCCCGTGCGTCGGGAATGATAGTCGGGGCGCCTACTCCGCCTGGAGCAGCCTTCGGATAAGCGGCCTCGGACTTAAGAACGTGGATATACGTCAGTCCGCTATAGTCGCCATGCTTGCCGTCCCAGCGTAGGTCTACCCCATTGAGAAGATTCTTGGTGTCATTGGACGGCATCTCATTTGGTGCCATATAGAAGGCGGTGGTTTTGAAACCTCCCCCAGTGAGCTGCACGATAGCGGCTTTTTCCCAAGCTTCTCGGGGACCTAACTTAAGGGCGCCGCGCTCAAAGCCATCGGATCCACCATTAGCAATCAACATTCCCGTGCCAAGCTTGAGCACACGAGGTCCTAACGACACTTCGATATCCCAATCACCAGCAAATTTCGTCCGATAGCCGAGGTACACTTCCTCAGCGGTGACGCTACCTATGTTGCTTGCATCAAACGCGTCCGTCCCTGCGGTATATGAACCCACAGCTGAAACCTTGCCAAACCAAGCCGAGCCTGATGCCAAATGCCGCTCGAAACTGATCCCTGGCTCAGCGTAGAACTCCAGCCATTCCTTGTCTGCGTTAAACTCGGTGTTACCGGTCGCCGACTCGCCGAGATCCCAAAAAAGGTTGCGCTCTGCCACTGCGTTCACGCCAAGTTGAAAATGGCCACGCACGGTCCATGCTTTCGAGTCAATAAACAGCATTGGGTCGGATTCACTCAGCGTGGATCCCGTCGTTTCTGCTGCAGATGCAGGAAAGTTATGGGATATCATTCCTGCAGCGATAGCGAGGAGTAAAGCACGGCGAATCACAAAATTATTCTGACGAAAGCTTAAGGGAATGGCTCCTTCATTCAACCAATGCTGAGCGCGTTTAGTGCTGTACCAAGGCATTTGTGTCTCCTTACTTAAGCAGATATCTTATTTAGGCGAACGCCGTAATAAGCGGACAAGTAAAAGGCTAAGATTTGTAATAAAGCGAAGCCAACTACTTACGGGGCTGCTCTTAATGGCCTTGATACTTATTGAGTATCCTTTCTCTGGATAGTGTTTAATCGATGTAAAGTTGTTCCACATGCATATATTTATCATATTCACATCAAATTTACAGCATAAAAGACTTTTCACATCAGAAAGTTTTAGCAGGCAGATCAACCCTACATGAACTCGTTTAATGCTATTTAGAGGGCTAGGTATAGGGGGAATACATGCAGTGGTAATGTTGAGTAAGCTATTTGAATTTAAAATATGAATAAAGGTGACTATGATTTTTAATTCGATGCTGAGAGATGGCACCTTGGTGAATGAGTGTGAGAAGCGTCATAGTCTTAAATTTAACGATTGACAGCATCGTCTCTTGTTAAGAGTTTTTTTCACCGTTGTTAGTCCCTAGTTTAACAATGAAGCCAAAATAAAATGACACGCAAATGATTAATGATTGCCAAACAAGTGCAAAGTAATATTTTAAAGGATTGGAGGCCGCACTAACAAAACGTTCAGAGCCCATAGTGGTAGATTTATACCCTCCATTTATCAGCATATTAATAACTACAATTGTAAATACAACAAAAAAAAATCGAGCCACAAACCGCATTTTTGCATCTATTTTAATATGAAAATCCTTCCAGAGTAATGGTGATAACGATGAACAAATAACGCCCTGTTTATAGCCTTGTTAGATGAAATTTCAACAACATGATTCCTCTAGCGCTATTAAATACGCTGGACCAACTCTTAATAGTCTTTACATCATTCGTAGGAGGGTTATCACTTATAAAAATACGTGACCTTTCCACAAACACCTCGACCGCTTTAGAGTTGCCGGATAAGTAGCATGCAATAGTATTATTTACATAACTAACCAGCTCGTAATATTTTATGTTCCGCCTATAACACATTGGCGGAACGGTTTCTTCTTTGTTTAAGAGCTTATGATATTCGGAGTTTTCATTTTAGGGCCAACTCACGCGAAATCTAACATTTCAATATGCGGCCAGCGTGTTTTGCCAATACACATTCGGATAAAACTAATTTGTACTCTTATCTTGCCTGTTATCACAAAAGTACAAGAGCGCGTACTTTCATCCTACTAAACCTACAGAGCTTCCATTCGTAACTCAATAGTAAAGCGTGTATTCGTGTTGGAAACATAGGCTCAACTTTCTAACCGTCTGAATACGATTGTATATAAACATAGGTGAAGATAAGACCTTCAAACGCACCACTCATACCAAACCAGTCAGAAGCTAAATCGAAAATATATTCAGTCTTCATTCGAAAACTGATGAACTGTAAGGTTTTCAAGGCATAAAAAAACCACCCGAAGGTGGTTTTTTTATCTCTAATATCAACCATCATAGGTTCATGATGGCTAGCTATAAAGAGATTATGGCATCAACGCGTCTTGATCTGCGCCTTCTTTTTCTATCTCCATATTAGCCATCATAGGTTCATGATGGCTAATTATAAAGAGATTAAGGCATCAATGCATCTTGATCTGCGCCCTCTTTTTCTATCTCAACAGGCATCATGTGCTCGCGGTTAATACCAAGCTTAATCGCTAGGAAACTCGCCACGTAGATAGATGAGAAAGTACCGACAAATATCCCCATTAGCAATGCCGTAGCAAAACCGTGGATCATAGTGCCGCCCTTAAGGAATAACGCGACAACCACGACTAGCGTCGTTCCCGTCGTGATAATCGTACGACTCATGGTCTGAGTAATAGAAGTGTTCACAATCTCTTCAGGCGTGCTCTTACGCATCTTGAGGAAGTTCTCTCGAATACGGTCAAATACCACGATCGTATCGTTAAGAGAGTAACCTACCACCGTCAGCACGCCCGCCAGTACTGTTAGATCAAAATCTAACTGGAACAGAGAGAACACACCTAAGGTGATGATCACATCGTGAGCCAATGCCACAACAGAACCAACTGCTAAACGCCATTCGAATCTGAAAGAAACATAGATAAGAATACAGATAAGGGCCACTAACACCGCTAATCCGCCTTGCTCAGCCAGTTCTTTACCAATTTGAGGGCCAACAACTTCAACACGCTTTTGAATCACTTGTGGGTCGAGAGTTGTCGCAGCATCCATCACCTGAGCGACTTGGATATCTGTTGCGACTCCTTCCTTAACAGGAAGACGAACCAACACATCTCGGCTAGAACCAAAGTTCTGCACCACAGCGCCATCTGTTTCAACACTGGCTAAGTTAGTGCGCAATTGCTCTAAATTAATCGGTGATGAAAACTCAAGTTCAACAACGGTACCACCGGTAAAATCCAGTCCCCAATTGATCCCTTTTGTGGCTAATGAGGTCAATGAACCCAATACTAATACCAACGAAATCATACTGATCGGCACTGCATGGCGAAGGAAGTTGATCGTGCCTTTTATTGATAAAATCTGATACATAATCAAGCCTCCTTATATGGATAGTTTCTTAACGCGTTTACCACCCCAAATAGCGTTAACTATTGAGCGGGTTCCCACGATAGAGGTAAACATAGACGTTGCGATACCGATCATCAGTGTCACAGCGAAGCCTTTCACCGCACCAGTACCAACAGCAAACAGAATAAGCGCTGTCATAAAGGTGGTGATGTTGGCATCAGCAATGGTTGAAAACGCATTACCGTAACCTTCATGAATCGCTTGCTGTACGCTACGACCGTTACGTAACTCTTCACGAATACGTTCGTAAATCAGAACGTTACCATCAACAGCCATACCAACGGTTAATACCATACCTGCAATACCCGGCAGAGTAAGAACAGCGCCAGGGATCATCGACATCACGCCAACAACCATCACAAGGTTAGCCGTTAGCGCTAAGTTAGCGATAAGACCAAAACCACGGTAGTAAACCAGCATGAAAATCAGTACGACAGCCATACCCCAGATCATCGCCTGAACACCGTTTTGGATGTTCTCTGCACCTAGGCTTGGACCAATCGTACGCTCTTCTACAATCGTCACTGGCGCAATCAAGGCACCGGCACGCAGTAGTAGGGCTAAATTTTGTGCTTCAGCATGCTCAAGACCTGTGATAACAAAATTACGACCAAGACGAGCTTGAATTGTCGCAACTGAGATGACCTCTTCGATCTTCTGCATCTTGATGCTGCCATCAGGATTCTTATCACCGTTATCTTTGTACTCAATGAATAGGGTCGCCATTGGTTTACCAATGTTGTCCTTAGTCACATTTGAAAAGATAGATCCGCCTTTTGAATCTAAGTTAATGCTTACTTGAGGACGACTGTATTCATCAAAGCTTGGTTGCGCACCTTGAATATGATCACCGGTCAGCATAACTGCTTTTTGCAATACGACTTGACCACCATTTCGGCGTTCATAGACTTTAGAGCTCGGAGAGATTCGTCCACTTGCTGCGGCTGCAGCATCGGCTTTCTCATCAACCATATGGAACTCGATTGACGCCGTTGCACCTAAAATGTCTTTAGCACGAGCAGTGTCTTGAACACCAGGAAGCTCAACGATAATACGTTCTGCACCTTGACGTTGTACCACAGGCTCTGCCACACCCAACTCATTCACACGATTACGGATCGTTGTGATGTTTTGCTGCAGTGCTTCCTCTTTCACTTGCTTAACATACGCTTCGCTAAGATTCGCCCGAAGTGCATAGTTGTCGCCTGATGAAATATCATCAAACACCATGTCATTACCACGGGTTTTTAGAAAACGTTCAGCTTTGCCTAAGTTTTCTGCGTCACGAAACTTAATTTCAATCCCTCTAGGTGTATCGCGAATCCCCGCATAACGAATTTTTTCGCCACGTAGATCGGTTCTAAAGTCTGACATTTTAGCTTCTGTCATCTTTCGAATTGCTTCGCCCATGTCCACTTCCATCAGGAAATGCACACCACCACGTAGATCCAAACCTAACTTCATTGGGCTGCCACCCATTGACTCAAGCCAATCTGGTGTAGCTGGAGCCAAGTTCAAGGCGACGATGTATTTATCACCTAGCGATTCGACAATTGCTTCTTTTGCTAACAGTTGTTGTTCGCCATTACCTACTCGAACTAATAACTGACCATTTTCAAGCTCAGAGCGTTTTACCGTGATATTCTTGCTTGCAAGCAGCTCATCTACGGTCGACTGAGTCGTTGCCGTAACCTCTGCACCTCGGGTTGCCACAACTTGCACGGCATAATCTTCCCCGAAGAGGTTTGGAATCGCATAGAAAAAACCCACAGCGATGACAATCATCACCATAAAGTTTTTCCACATTGGATATTTATTTAACACACCATCGCCCTCTTAGCTTAAAGTGACTTAATAGAGCCTTTAGGCAATACGGCCGCTATGTAATCCTTCTTGATTGTGATTTCTGTTGCATCATTAATTGACAATAACACATAGTCGTTTTCGTCATTAATTTTTGCAATCTTACCTAAAATACCACCACTAGTGAGGACTTCATCACCTTTGCTCAATGAACTCATTAAGCTTTTATGCTCTTTAACACGCTTAGATTGTGGACGGAAAATCATGAAGTAAAAAATCAGGCCGAATATAACCAGCATGAAAACAAGTTCCATGGTGCCACCGGCGCCTGAAACTGCCGTGTCGGCAGCGTGAGCATTTGATATAAACATAGTATTATCTTCTTATATTTAAGTGTAAAAATTAAACGATTAATTCTGGAACTTCAGGGACTTCGCGACCTTGACTGGTATAGAACTCCTCAACAAAGGCCTCTAATGTACCTGTCTCGATAGCGCCGCGCAAACCTTCCATCAATCTTTGGTAGTACCTAAGGTTGTGAATGGTGTTTAAACGAGCACCCAAAATTTCATTACAACGATCTAAGTGGTACAAATACGCCCGTGAATAGTTCTTACAGGTATAACAGTCACACTTATCATCGAGTGTTGCTGTATCATCACGATGACGTGCATTACGTATCTTGATAACACCTTCACTGGTAAACAGATGACCATTTCGAGCATTACGAGTTGGCATAACACAATCAAACATGTCAACACCACGTCGAACGCCTTCAACTAAATCTTCCGGCTTACCAACCCCCATCAAGTATCTTGGTTTGTCATTTGGGATCTGTGGGCAAACATGCTCAAGAATACGATGCATGTCTTCTTTAGGCTCACCTACCGCCAAACCGCCAACGGCATAACCGTCGAAACCAATATTGACTAAGCCGTTAAGGCTTTCATCACGCAGGTCTTCATACACGCCACCTTGAATAATACCAAACAGCGAGTTTGGATTTTCAAGTCTATCGAACTCGTCACGTGAACGTTGAGCCCAACGCAATGACATCTGCATTGATTTACGCGCTTCATCTTCTGTCGCAGGATAAGGCGTACATTCGTCAAAAATCATCACCACATCACTGCCCAATGAGTTTTGGATCTGGATAGATTTTTCAGGATCTAGGAAGATTTTCTCACCATTGATCGGCGAACGGAAATGAACACCCGCTTCAGTGATTTTACGGATATCGCCTAAGCTGAATACCTGAAACCCGCCTGAATCGGTAAGAATAGGACGCTGCCAATTCATAAAGTCATGCAGATCGCCATGCTTACGCATGATCTCTTCGCCTGGGCGAAGCCATAAATGGAAAGTATTACCCAGTAGGATATCGGCGCCGGTTTCACGCACTTCTTCTGGCGTCATCCCTTTCACGGTACCGTAAGTACCAACAGGCATGAATGCAGGAGTCTCGACCGTACCACGGTCAAATATCAAACGTCCGCGACGTGCGCGTCCATCAGTTGTATCTAATTCAAATTTCATTTTATATCCTCGCCAGAAAAACAGTCTGACATAAACTCGTATTTAATACCGAGCCGAAGTAAACATAAGAGATAAGGGCAAACTATTGAGGATCAACCCTTAATCCTAAAAAGGCAGTTAAAAAAAACCCACCGCTTTAAGTGGGTGGGTATTTTAAACCAAATTTCAGTATTAGTTCGCTTTTTTAGTCACAAACATGGCATCACCATAGCTAAAGAAGCGGTATTTTTGAGCAATCGCATGCTGATAGGCGTTTTTTACCTCATCAAAACCAGCAAAAGCACTCAGCAACATGATCAAGGTTGATTCAGGAAGGTGGAAATTGGTCACCATGGCATCAACTACTTGAAACTGATAACCGGGGTAGATAAAGATATCAGTATCACCGCAAAATGCTTGCAGCTCTGCTTCACTTGCTCTAGCTGCACTCTCTAACGAGCGAACAGATGTAGTACCGACAGCAATCACTCTGCCACCAGCAGCTTTAGTATTGGCGACTTTATCGACAACCTCTTGAGAAACCTCTGCCCACTCTGAATGCATCTTATGATCAAGGATGTCATCGACTTTAACTGGCTGAAAAGTTCCCGCGCCCACATGCAAAGTGACAAACGCAGTATCAACACCTTTCTCTTTTAATTTCAGTAGCAATTCATCATCAAAATGCAACCCTGCCGTTGGTGCAGCAACCGCACCTGGCGTGTTGTTATAAACGGTTTGATAACGTTCTTTATCTGCGTCTTCATCGGGGCGGTCGATATAAGGAGGAAGAGGCATATGACCCACCTCTTCTAAGACTTCAAGAATGCTCTTGTCATCGTTAAGCTCAAGTTCAAACAGAGCGTCATGACGAGCAAGCATGGTCATTTGGTAGCCGCCATCTAAACAAATCTTTGAATCTACTTTAGGTGACTTTGAGCTTCTGACATGGGCCAAGATGCGTTTATCGTCAAGCATGCGCTCAACAAGCACTTCAAGCTTACCGCCAGTTTCTTTTTGACCGAAGAGTCGGGCTGGGATCACGCGCGTGTTATTAAACACCATTAGATCACCGGGGTTAACCATATCTAGAATATCGGTGAACTGTTGATCACCTAACTGGCCACTGTTACCTTCTAAAGAGAGTAAGCGAGACGACGTTCGTTCAGCCATAGGATAGCGAGCGATCAGCTCATCGGGAAGTTCAAAAGAAAAATCGGTAACGCGCATGGTTAGTCTCTGCTTTAACATAAATCGGGCGCTAGTTTATTGGCAGAGCAGCATAAGATCAACAATCAGTGAGCGGTTTTATCCTCTTCAGTGCCATTATTGGATTTTATATCGACATTTCCCCTTCGATAACGATGCTATTCGAAAGAAAGATAATCTCTACACACTTACCTTAAGCGCCTTTCTTGAGACAAACTCATCATCCTTGAACTTATAAAGTGATATTGGATAAGAAAATAACCTTGAGGGGACAATCCTTGAGAAAGAACAAAGCCAGCATTTAAATCTATTCAGGCCTATCTTAGCATCTGCGCGCATGATACCGTGAAATTCGCGTTTTCAACTTAGAACATCTACAGAACAGCTATGAACTTTCTTGCACACCTTCACCTAGCCGATAACTGTAATACCAGCCTAGCGGCCAATTTAGCGGGAGATTTCGCTAAAGGAAATATTGCCGATCATCCTAAGCATCTGCAACAAGGGATTTGGTTACACAGACAGATAGACCAGCTAACCGATAGCCATGAAATAACCAAAGAGCTGCTAACTAAATTTCCAACGTCACTGAGACGAGCGGCGCCCATCTTAATCGATCTCGCATTCGATCATATGTTAGCCAAGTACTGGGATGAGTATCACAACGACAGTTTGCAGGTGTTTTCAACTTACGCATACGATCAAATAGAAGCGTGCGAACAACTGCCAGAAGCTTTACAGCAGATCGCACCTAAAATCCGCAGTGAGAATTGGCTGACGGCCTATCAACATCGACAAGGCCTCAATAAAACCATTGAGTCTGTCGCTAACAGAGTTTCGAAACCTGAGATATTTAACGGAGCGACGAAAGCCGTCGAAACCTTAGATATTGAAGTAGAGATAGCCTTTAGAACCTTTTACCCTCAACTGATGGCATACAGCCGGATCTGGGCAAGACAGACACCAGCAGAATACCTCACTGTAGAATAAAGAATAAAATATGAGCCTAACCATTGGCTAGGTTCATATTTCACAGCAAGCTGAATACCATCTCTATTGATTAAACATTCTATCTGGATGCACGACAGTGCTTCGATAACCCGGCTCATGTTTGGTTAAGGTTTTCACCTTAATCTCCACCTTTACCTCGTTCGTCTCAGGGTCGACTTCCGTTATCCAGTGCTCTGGGGCTTTATCCCCTTCTAGCAACCCTGCGGATGCGGATGCCATAAACATGGTTTGATGATCGCTTTGCCACTGAGTGATTGATGTAATAGGACTGTACCATTCATAACCACGTGCTTTGCCATACTCCCAAACCTGCTCTACTGTCATCCTGTTCATATCAACTCGATATTCAACCCCACGAGAGTATTTATCATTGGCAAAGAAAGGCTGTTTGAGCCCACGACCATCACCATTATCAAATACCGTCACCGTGCCGCGCTCGTTAACAGGCCAAGCAGTGTGTTGAGTCCAGCTCCAATCAAACTCTCCTTCACAGCCACTGTCATCGCAACTGAGCGCTAAACCTTGCTTATCTACTGGAGTTAACACTTTGCTCGCCAACTCCCCTTCCCAACCTGCTGGCGTACCTAAAATCCATTTAACCTCGTTATCCCGCCCGACTTTTATCACTGCTGATTGATGGCGGCTACTGATGATGATGCTGTCGTCGTTGCTGTCATAGCCAATAGAGTTAATATGGAGCCAGTTTCGGCCCGTTCCCACACCTGCGACATCACCAAAGGGCTCATTAGCCAGCTGCCCTACGCTCTTGGTTTTCCCAGCTTGACTCACATCAACATTAAGACACACAGCTCCCATATCAAGCGACTTAAGTACCATGTCCCGCAAAGGATTTAATATTTGATTAAAATCCCACACCTTAACGACATCGCCATTGGCATCGACCTCGATCACATGGTCTCTAACCGTATCAACCTTAAGCCCGTCTCGTGTTACATAATCCCGTTTGCCCACGCGCAACAAAAGGTGGCCATTAGGCATTTCAGTAATTTCGTGTGAAAAACCAATGAAGCCACGAGGTAAAGCCCGTTTTAATATTGGCTTACCAATAAAGTCATATTTAGCGTAATAAGCAGCATTAAAACCTGGGTGTTGCTCAAACATCAATCCCTGACCAAATATCAACTTGCCATCTGATGTTTGCTTAAATGACATAGAGCCACCTGGCCTGTCATAAATAACACTGGCATCAATGTGCCATCGCACATCACCATTGGTGTCGATGATATTTTGAGTTGGATGCCAGTCCCAGTGATCCCGCACGTTTGGTGGAATGACCTGACCATCAACCAGATAGAATCGGTCTTCAAACCCCTGTTTTGCGGTGACAACTTCATACTCATATTGGCTGCGGTCCTGCCCATCTATGTGTATTTGAGGTAACGCACTGGTTCTGATCCTATAGGTTTCCTCAACATGCTTCCCAGCATGCGTATATTCGACATCGACAGTGTTTAATGTATCAGGGTAAAGCCCAAAAATCGGAATACCATCATGGGTATTCAATTGAGTCTGCCCCACTTGATAAGTGATATCGATCCCTTTATCGCCCTTCCCCTTGACCACAACCGCCACATCGGAGATCTGCTTCCCCCCCAGATCAATCAAGGCAACCAAAGGGCTAAATTTATAAGGGTCGACATACACAAACCCTAATTGACCCTGAGCAACCGCAGATGAAGAGGTCCCTGGAAGATCACCACCTGCAAAAGCGGGTTGGGAAACACTCGATAACATGGCGCCTGAAGCAAGCAAAATACAGATAGCTAAGCGTTTTACATTCATTAAGCTTTCCAAAATAATAAACAGAGTCGGTGCATTAGCAGAAGTCAGTCTTGCTAAGATTTGCGATGGAAAATACCAGTTCACTACGTTTAGTGCTTATAGCAAACTCACAAAAAATGATCCTCAAAGATAAAAGCTGAAGTAAGTGTGATTTCCCGCACCTATTCCAGCTTAAATATCCGATAAACGGACGTTATTATGGATATTAATCAACACTCATATTTGCTAGTATCGCCTCGCAACAGGAGAACTCATGCAGATATTCACTTATACCCCACCCTCAATACCTTGGTTAGATATTCGATATCAAGACCGAGACATGATTGTTATTAATAAACCTTCGGGCTTGCTTTCAAATCCAGGTCGGGCTGAAAATACATTCGATTGTGCATTAACCCGTTTATTGCAGCGTTACCCTGAAGCGATCTTGGTTCATCGTTTAGATTGTGCCACCTCCGGCATCATGGTATTTGCACTCAATAAAAAAGCTGAATCAAATATAAAAACACAATTTCAAAATAGATTGAGTAAAAAGACCTATATTGCCGAGGTACAAGGAAAGTTAAAAACCGAGGAAGGGGTCATTGAATTAGCCATGAAGGCCGATAGTGAACGCCCTCCTTTACAAAAAATAGCGCAAGATGGCAAACCATCTAAAACCTATTTCAAAGTGCTAGAGCATCGAGAGAATAGCACTTTAGTTGAGCTAAATCCGGTCACGGGACGAACTCATCAACTCAGATTGCATATGCTAGCAATAGGGCATCCTATTTTAGGGGATGATTTTTATGGCGATGAGGAATTGATAGAAGCGTCTCACAGACTTTGTCTGCATGCGATGTCACTGAGTATCACTCATCCCTATTCAGGGAAAAGCTTAACCTTTACCAGTAAACACCCTTTTACTGATTAGTAAATCTGTAATCGCTAGAGTGTTTAAAATCAATACTCTAGCGATTAACTTTATTAAACCGATTTAGCCGTATAAAAACAGCTGGAGGAATCACAAAACTGCAGGTTTTTTCCATCCGACAAAAGAAAATACTCACCAAAGATATTGCCACCGATATCCTCAAGTTTTAACCCTTCAGTGGTCGATGTTGTTTGAACCTCATCTAAACTGTGACATCCATCGTTGTACCAGGTTTCCAGAAAAATCTTATCGTCTTCTCGATAGAGCGTGATTTTATCTTCAACACCGTTACGTTCATCAACCCAACGACCGACAATATCACGTTTTTCAGCCTCATTAGCCTGCCAACCTAGGCGTTGTCTTTTCTCGACAACTGACATTTTAATCACTTTGAGTAATTCACTATTCTGGACTTTAAAACTTGATTCCGATTTGACTGCAGTCGCTGACACCATTGTTGTTTCACCCCATTGACGCCACAAATGCTAATCACTTGTAACGCTTACGTCTTATAGGAAAATAAAGAATTGAATAAACTTAATGTAATAAAGTGTATCGCAAAAGTAAAAGAAAACCGCGAACTAAATCACTTTATATGCATTATTTTGAATAACACAAACCAAATGACCTAACCCATCGGATGAGTAGAAAATGCTCAAACTCAAGTGCTAAAATTTGATATAACTGATATTGGTAAAATAATAATCATAAAGCAGCTAACTATTATCATTTTTGTTAATTAAATTAGTCAAAATTAACAACTACTTGTTCCCTAGGAAGACTATGAAAAACTATAATCGCCGCACTTTTTTAAAAGCTGCCGGTATAACAACAGCCAGTCTTGTCACTGCAGGTTTAGCCCTCCCTACATCAGCAAAAACAGTTAAAATGCCACCAAAACCTCATCTTGGTAAAAGTGTCATGGGGCTGGTATCTCCAAAGTTAGACATTGTTAGAGTCGGTTTTATCGGTGTCGGCCAACGTGGATATGGGCATGTGAAGCACTTCTGCCACCTTGATGGCGTCGAAATCAAGGCCATCTGTGATACGCATCAAACGGTACTAGACAGAGCAATCGAATTTGTCGTTGAGCAAGATTTACCTAAACCCACCGCATATACAGGCAGTGAACATGCCTACCAAGAGATGCTTAAGCGTGATGACATCGATATCGTTATTATCTCAACGCCTTGGGAATGGCATGCACCGATGGGCATTGATACCATGGAAAATGGTAAGCATGCCTTCGTTGAAGTGCCTTTAGCCATGAGTGTCGAAGAGTGCTGGCAAATCGTCGACACTGCCGAGCGAACTCAAAAAAATTGCATGATGATGGAAAACGTCAATTACGGCCGTGATGAACTGATGGTATTAAACATGGTTCGCCAAGGTGTGTTCGGTGATCTGCTGCACGGTGAAGCTGCCTATATCCACGAACTGCGTTGGCAGATGAAAGAGCTTGATCATAAAACAGGCTCATGGCGCACCCATTGGCACACTAAACGTAACGGTAACTTATATCCGACACACGGCTTAGGTCCTGTGTCCCAGTATATGAACATCAATCGCGGCGATCGTTTCGATTACCTCACCTCAATGAGTTCTCCCGCGCTTGGGCGGGCACTGTATGCTCAACGTGAATTTCCGGCTGATCATGAACGTAATCAACTTGAATTTGTTAATGGTGATATGAATACCAGTTTAATTAAAACGGTAAAAGGTCGCACTATCATGGTTCAGCATGATACGACGACACCTAGACCCTACAGCCGCCATAACTTAATTCAAGGAACAAACGGCGTGTTTGCAGGCTTTCCCAATAGAATAGCCTTAGAACAATCACCCTTTAACCAAGGTGAGCAAGCCAGTGCTGAAAGCTTCCATCGCTGGGACATGGACATGACGAGATGGTACGACAAATATGATCATCCGCTTTGGCAGCAGATGGGCCAAGAAGCGGAGAGAAATGGCGGTCATGGTGGCATGGACTTTTTAATGTTATGGCGCATGGTTTACTGCTTACGCAATGGTGAAGCATTAGATCAAGATGTATATGATGGAGCAGCTTGGTCTGTGGTCAATATTTTAAGCGAAGAGTCCGTCAATAACCGAAGCAACTCTGTCACTTTCCCTGATTTTACCCGCGGCGCCTGGAAGACAGGTAAGCCACTAGGGATCGTTGGGGCTTAATTCCCTTGGACATGACGGGATAAAAAAATGCCTAGCACTTTTCAGTGTTAGGCATTTTTATTGAGCAGTATTAACGATGAAAATTTACGTTCCAGCGTTTTCTTTTCTTTCAGCAGCTTCACATGCTGCCGCTGTAAATATCACGTCAGTTGAACTGTTCAGGCCTGTTTCGGCTGAATCTTGAATCACACCAATAATAAAACCAACAGCAACCACTTGCATAGCAACATCATTTGAAATACCAAATAGGCTACAAGCTAGTGGGATCAAAAGCAATGAGCCGCCAGCAACACCTGAAGCACCACATGCAGACACACCCGCAACCACACTTAATAAAATCGCTGTCAAAATATCGACTTCAATACCCATGGTGTTAGCTGCTGCTAACGTTAAGATAGTAATAGTGATCGCCGCGCCACCCATGTTGATTGTAGCCCCTAGCGGAATCGACACAGAATAAGTATCTTCATGCAGTTTCAGCTTTTCACACAATGCCATGTTGACTGGGATATTTGCAGCACTTGAACGAGTAAAGAACGCTGTTACACCACTTTCACGAATACAAGTGAACACTAATGGGTATGGATTGCGACGTATTTTAAAGAACACGATAGCTGGGTTAATAATTAATGCCATAATTGCCATTGCGCCTAACAGTACTAACAATAAGTGCATGTAACCTGCAATGGCAGCAAAACCGGTAGTTGCAAATGTTGCAGCCACTAGACCAAAAATACCTATTGGTGCTAACCGAATGATAAAACGCACCATTTGAGAGATACCATGACTCACATCTGCAAACACTTGCTTAGTTGAATCGGTTGCATGATGTAAGGCTAAACCAAGACCAACACCCCAAGCCAAAATACCAATATAATTACCTGTCATTACCGCATTAACTGGGTTATCAACAAGCTGGAATAGCAAGGTATGAATAACCTCACCAATACCCTCTGGTGGTGATGCCTGCGCAGCATCCAGTGACAATGCCAGCGTAGTAGGAAATGCAAAACTCATCAATACAGCTGTCACTGCTGCCGAGAACGTGCCAAACAGATAAAGAATAACAATTGGGCGCATATTCGTTTTAGCGTTTTTCTTTTGATTCGCAATCGATGCTGCAACTAAGATAAAAACTAAAATCGGTGCAATAGCTTTTAATGCACCAACAAATAACTCTCCTAAAAACGCGACATTTTTCGCTGTACCTTCAGAAAAAGTGGCAACAATAACACCCGCGATAATCCCAAATAGGATCTGCAGCACTAAGCTGCCATTAGCCAGTCTGGCCAATAAAGATTGATTTTGCTTCATGAAGTAGCCTGTCACTCTTATAGTTATGATGATTAACAATCACACCCTATAAACGGGGAAGTGACGCTAACTGAATAGGTTAATTTTCTTTAATCAGAAGTTGTAACTAAACTGGCTTCATATGTCTAGTCATAGATCACAAATAGGCGACAATATTACCTATCAATAGCATTAAAGTATCAAGGTGCTAACTTTTACCTTGGTATAGGATTTCGGCGAGTTTTGTGATCTTGCGGCGGGAATTTAAATCTCAGTAGATAAGGTCAGGATATTCGCCCTACAATACCATTGCTACCACACGTATTCTTGCGTAGAACAACTGCATGTGACATTGCAAAAACACGATTCCACATACGATGAATATCAGCTGGATTCAGCGAGGTTGATACAATCAGCTCCGCGCAGCATGGCACTGATCAGTTCATGCGCATCGAACTTCTCTAACGCTTCATTAGCCCCGACTTGCTGAGCTTGACCTACGCTTATCTCACTTGATAGTGATGTATGCAGTATGATGTACGCTTTTGCCAAGGCTGGGGTATTTTTCACCTCAAACGCCAGCTCATAACCGTCTAAACCTGGCATCTCAATATCGCTAACCAACATGTCTATTGGCTCGTGATTTTCAGCAGCCGCTTTCATTATCGCGAGTGCATCATGCCCGTCTGACGTAACTTGGTAGGGGATATTGATTCTATCAAGTGCATCAGATAGTTGCTTACGCGCCACTTTAGAATCATCGACTAAGAGTATTCTTAGAGGTTTAAGCTTTTCTCGCTGCACATCGGTTAAAATTGGGCGGCTGGTCTCAGGACTTGCAGGAAACACTTTTGAAAGGAGTAACTCAACATCAAGAAGTTGCACTAAACCATCTTCAAAACGTGTCACCCCGGTCAAATAAGCATTAGGACCTAAGTTATTTGGCGGAGATTCTATGTCTCTCCAATTACACTCAATAATTTTATCAATACTGCGAACCAAAAAACCTATCACCATACGCTGACAATCGGTGACCACTATGTAGCTTTTAGCTAACTCTTCTTTTAACAGCCCTTTGTAGCCAACTGCGGCTGCCATATCGATAACAGGAATCGTGTTGCCCCTAATCGTGGCTGCACCCAAAATGGTTGGATGAGAATGAGGAATTGCATTGAGCGGAGTGTAAGGTACAAGTTCACGCACCTTTAGCGTCCCCACAGCAAACAGTTGTCTGTGAGACAATCTAAAAAGTAACAACCCTTGTGACTGGGTAGCCTTACTCTTCATTAGGGTACCAATTTCTGATGACTATAATAATATGAAGTATAACCATAAATCATGAAAAAATATCTCGATTTCAAAAAGAATGCTCAACCTAGATTAAGATTTTGATTATATATAGGATTAAGCGAAAAAAATGACTCAAACCCAGTGGATTTAGATGACCAAAACAGATGGAAAATAGCAGAGTAAAACGAAGGGGGGATTAACTATATTAAACGAATATTCTGTGTTTTAAACCGAGCAATCTAGCTCAAAGGTAGTTGGAATATTTAGGACCTTAATCAAATAAAGCCCTAAAATAAGCAAATCTGCTCAGTTTCAATGTAAAACAAGTTTAATCTTGTAGTGCGTACAACACGTCAAAGGCAAATTGATCCCAACCTTCAGCACTGAATGCAATATCTCTCACTGCACGAACTTGACTCACAGCATGCAACGGCGCTGCGCCATTCTCCATCAAATAGTAAGCCATCAATAGAGCGGTTCTATCCTTACCTGAGCGGCAATGGATTAAAACAGGTAACCCTTTCGCTTCACAATCACGAATAAAGGCCAACGCCTTTGGCAACTGCTCTACACAAAGCCCTAAATCTTCTTCTTTAGGTGGGATATTACTCGAAAATGGAATACATGCATAAACCAACTGAGCTGCTTCAATCTCAGCTAAATCGCAATCTTCACCACCATTAACTGAGAGTAAGGCGCCTATACCTGAACGTTTAATTTCATTCAGATCCCACACTTCCTTGTTTGGTCCACTGCGTCCAGCAATCTTGTCTTCGACTAACCAAAATAGATGCTGCATTATTACTACCTATTTACACATTAATTAACAATAATTGAAATTTAGCAGCGTGATATCAGTAAATGATGATCACGCAATAGCTCTACCCTAATGCCTATTCAGGACTTTTTACCCCATAAGTCAGCATTAGCTTGAGGTAATTTTTTACGCTTTTTCTTTCCCATGCCTTCAGGCGCTGCCACCGCTTTAATCTCTCTTGATGGGCAATCTAAAGGAGCTTCGTCATCAGCTTCAAAATCGGCAATCTGTTCCCATTCCAAACTGAGCTTGTTCTTTTTCTCAATCAACTTAAAGTGTTGATATTCATGATGTGAGATTAAAGATAACGCTAAACCAGCTTCACCAGCTCGTCCACTACGTCCGATGCGGTGCATATAATCAACAGGACTTCTCGGCAATTCATAATTGATAACAACGGGAAGTTTTTCGATATCAATACCACGCGCAGCGATATCAGTGGCGATAAGTACACTTATCTCACCATTTTTAAATCCCTCGAGAACACGTGTTCTGCTCCCTTGAGATTTATCACTGTGAAAGACTTGTGCTGTAATACCCAATTTGCCCAGTTTTTGCTCTAGACGATTACAGGTGTTTTTAGCACTTGCGAATACGAGTACTTGACGCCAATTATTCTCTTTAATCAAATGGCCTAACAATGCTGTTTTACGGCTTTTATTTACCGTATAAACCTGTTGGCGTAACGTACTTTCCTCTTCGCTCTGCAGTTGAATCTCTACAGGCGATGATAACAGTGCATCAGTAAGCTCTTTGACTTCTTCAGGAAAGGTGGCAGAGAAAAGTAGCGTTTGTTTACGCTTTGGCAGTAAAGCTAAGATCTCCCCTAACTCATCGGTAAAGCCAAGGCTTAACATGCGATCAGCTTCATCGAGCACTAAGTGAGTGACTTGCGATAACTTAATAGCGTTACTTGATAACAGATCCAATAAACGTCCAGGCGTTGCGACAAGTACGTCAGCACCACCACGCAGTGCTAGCATTTGTGTGTTTGCAGAAACACCACCAAATACAGCCTCGATTTTTACTCTTGGTGTTAAACACTGAGCATAACTTTTAAAACTTGTCGCCACCTGTTGTGCAAGTTCTCGAGTTGGCACTATCACTAATGCGCGAACAAAGTTACCTTTCGCAGCAGCCTTTGTCTGGGTATGTAGATGCTGCAAGATGGGTAAAGCAAAGGCAGCAGTCTTACCTGATCCCGTATTCGCTCCAGCGAGAAGGTCACTTCCTTTCAGTACCAGAGGGATACTTTGAGACTGGATCTGAGTGGGCGCTGAATACTCAAGTTCGGTGACCCGCTTAAGTAGCTCGGGGATTAAGCCCAATTCGTCAAAGCGTGCGCTGTTTGTTGTTTCACAAGAGAGTGCGTGGGTCATAGATTTACAGGTGAGGCCATTAAAAAAATATGAGGCGTATTCTACGCTAGTTGTATCCCGCTGGCGAGGTTTTGCTGATCACGCCAAGTCGACGTAAGTCTGCAAAATCCCCCTATCAGACATAACGCCCGTAATTGTGATCCCCGCTTACGCTTACCCCCTTCTATTTTGGTCTTCCAAGGTAAGTAACTGCTGCTTCATGCCGAGACCATAAGCATAACCAGTCAGCTTGCCATTTTTTCCAATCACACGGTGACAAGGCACAATAATCGCGATGGGATTGGCACCATTAGCCGCGCCTACCGCTCTCACCGCTTTAGGGCGTGCTATCTGTTGTGCAATATCACCGTAACTACAGGTATTGCCATAACCTAGCTCAATCAAGGCTTGCCACACTTGAGTTTGAAACTCTGTTCCTTTCGGCGCCAGTGGCACGGTAAATGAGTGACGCTCACCGTCAAAATATTCCGCTAATTCACGCTCAAGCTGCTGCAAATGTGACTGAGCAGATTCAACAATCTCCCCTTTCACACATTCAATTAGTTCAGCGTCCTCTTTAGCTACGCCAAGGTGACTGATACCAAATTGATTTGCCTTGATATGCAGTACTCCAACGGGGCTTTGAACCAATCTGTCAGCTACCGGAATGAGTAACGTCTTATCGGTCACGTCCGTAAAAGATGAAAGTGGCGCTTGAGTTTGAATGATATCTGTCATGCTAAATTCCATAATTGAAAGGTTAAGTAACTGCCCCAAGGAGCAATATTGCTCTCTAATTGCTCGGTAACAGCCTTGTAATTAATCGCAGTGGGCATGTTGTCAGTTGAATTTTTAGCTGATTTTTTAACTAAGTGCTCAGTAGTACCATGTAACTCCTCATAACGCTTAAGCACCTTCTTTTTGACAATCAAATCTGAACACAGCAAAATATTTGGATCGCTTAAGCCCCTCATTTTTGCGTATGCCACCGTCCATGGGCCTATGCCCTTTATGTTAATCCAGTCATCAACCGACGCGTGTGGGTGTTCACTCACAAATTGCCCGAATGCATTAAGTGCCGCCTTTCTCGCGCCAGGCATTTTGAGTTCATCTAAACTTGCGTTCGCTATTGCATCAGGAGTCGGGAAAAGACGTATTACTCTGCCAGAGAGAGTCAACTCTTCACCATTAGCGTTTACCATCAGATTTAACAGCTTAGTTGCCTGAACAACACTGACTTGTTGACCTAAAATAGCCCTGCATCCTGCTTCGAATGCGCTCCAAGTACCCGGTAATCTTAATCCATCTAATATCGCATTATTGATAATGTCGATTGACGATAAACTTGTTTGAATTTGAGCCATGTCAGCATCAAGATCCAATACACGCTTTATCTGTGTCACCACCTCTTTCAGCACAGGCAAAGCTTGAGTATCGGCTAAATGAATAGTCACATTAAACCTGTGATGAGCTTCGTCATGCTCAGCTTCAAAAAAACCTTTTACATTACCAATTTGAAAGCTGCGACTATAACCCTCAGCTTTATTGTCCCACTCCATCCCCTCGACCATTCTTAGTCGATAGAAATCTAACTGCTTCTGCCAATTTAAGGGCGGCCGATAAGCCAGTTGCATTGATAGACAAACCTCACCCTGCTCATGCTTATCTTGACTCATGTTTGTCCCTCTTTTCTTGCGTAAAGCAGACGGTGTTAAAGCTAAAGTCTGCTGAAAGACTTCATTAAAGCGTCGGATACTACTGAATCCCGCGGCCAGTCCAACGTGAGTTATCGACAGATCGGTTTGATGTAGCAATTGCTTAGCAAACATCAATTGGCGAAATTGGGCGTATTTATTAGGCGAGGTACCGACTTTCTCTAAAAACAATTTTCTCAAATAGCGACTCGTGATCCCAAGCTTTTCCGCTAATGATTCCAAAGAGCCTCCATTGTCGCCAAACAAGTATCCTGCATCGATAAGTGATAAGGCGCGATCAACAGTTGTTTGCGTTCCTTTCCACGCCGAGGAGCCTGGCGCACTGTCGGGTCGACAACGTAAACAGGGTCTGAGCCCTGCATTTGCAGCACTGATAGCAGAAAAAAAGTAACGCACATTCTCCTCTTTTGCTGGAGCTGCTGGGCAGATTGAGCGGCAGAAAATCCCCGTGCTCAACACTCCAGTAAAGAACACCCCATCAAAACGTGGATCTCTGGCTAATCTTGCTCTACGACAGGACTCGTGTGATAGAGGTCTACTAGAATTGGTGCACATTAATGAACCTTACATATGGAATAGCGAACGAATTACGATCACTTTACGCATATTTTTGCTATTGAACTAGCGGAAAACGGAACTGAATTTAAAATAAATAATCCCCCCAAAACAGACATGTTTACGATATGCTACAACTCATCCTTCTCTCGTAGAAATAACGACATAAATTGAGTACCTAGATGTTCAAACGTTTTGAATCATGGATTGATGCTTTGCCCCCACAGGAGCCAGAGCAACCCCCTACCGGCATATACGCCTTCTGCCGTTTTTACACCAAAGGATTTGAGCTGCCACTGATCTTAATGTCGATCATTACTGCCATATTAGCGGTACTGGAAGTGTCATTATTTGGCTTTATGGGACAGCTTGTCGATCTATTAATTGCCCATGATCCTGCTAGCTTATTCGAAAAAGAGGGATTAAAACTTCTCGGCATGACAGTACTGGTATTAGTCGTTATCCCAGCACTGGTATTACTGCATGCACTGATTGTCTATCAAGGCTTATTGGGGAACTACCCCATGTCGATCCGTTGGTTGGCCCATAGATACTTACTAAAACAGAGTGTTTCTTTTTATCAGAACGATTTTGCGGGTCGAATTGCCACGAAAGTAATGCAAACCTCCATCGCTGTGCGTGAAGCCGTCACCAAGATACTCGATGTGCTCGTCTACATTTTAGTGTATTTCATCACGATGTTAGTCATGATTGCCAATGCTGATATTCGTCTTATGGCACCAATGATCATCTGGTTGTGTGCATACGTTGGCATTCAATTTCTTTTTATCCCTAAGCTCAAAGCCGCATCGATGGCACAAGCCGATGCTCGCTCGACAATGACCGGAAGAGTGGTCGACAGTTATACCAATATCACCACGGTCAAACTGTTCTCTCATACAAAAAATGAAGCAGAATATGCACGCGGTAGCATGGAAAGCTTTCTGCACACCGTATATCGTCAGATGCGACTCGTCACTGGGATTAACGTCAGCGTACAGATAATCAATTATTTACTCGTTTTTGCCATCGCCGCTATCTCAATATATCTATGGAGTCACCACGCGATAACGATTGGCGCAATCACCATCGCTGTCAGCCTTTCACTCAGGTTAAATGGCATGTCTCAATGGATAATGTGGGAGATAAGCTCATTATTTGAGAACATAGGGACTGTTGCTGATGGTATTACGACATTATCTAAACCCACAGAGATCCAAGATATTGATAACGCCAAAGCCCTTGAGGTCTCTCATGGTGCGATCGATTTTAATCATGTCAGCTTTCACTATGGTGAAAATAGCGGCGTGATCGAGCAACTTGACCTCAAAATAAAACCTGGCGAAAAGGTTGGCTTAGTGGGTCGTTCTGGAGCAGGCAAATCAACCTTGGTTAATTTGTTGATGCGTTTCTATGATGTTGAAAAAGGCACCATTGAAATCGATGGCCAAGATATTAAACATGTTCAGCAGGATTCATTACGCGCCAATATTGGCATGGTAACTCAAGATACTTCTCTGCTGCATCGCTCTATTCGTGAAAATATTCTTTACGGTAAGCCAGATGCCAGCGAAGAGGAACTTCAAAGTGCAATTAAGCATTCTCAGTCATATGATTTTATTCAATCACTGACCGATCCTGAAGGTAATCAAGGCTTAGATGCCCAAGTGGGTGAACGTGGGGTCAAACTCTCTGGTGGACAACGCCAACGAATCGCCATCGCACGAGTACTTTTAAAGAATGCCCCCATCCTATTACTCGATGAAGCAACATCGGCACTGGACTCTGAAGTTGAAGCTGCTATTCAACAAAGCTTGTATCAGTTAATGGAAGGCAAAACAGTCATCGCGATAGCACATCGACTATCGACCATCGCCGCGATGGATAGATTGATCGTGTTAGATCAAGGTAATGTAGTAGAACAAGGTACCCACGCAGAGTTAATTGCTTCTGGTGGTATCTACGCTCAACTTTGGGCTCATCAAACCGGTGGCTTCTTGGGAGTAGATTAATTATCGCCCCAATCTTCTCTGCCCACGACTGCTATTTATCTTAACCTTTGCCAGCCGGTTACAGTTTTTTCACTGAGAAAAAGTGGAATACTGTAACCGGCAGTAGATCAAGGCATCACTGAGTCATTTCTACACATTAAACATCCAGTTTTCGCGACACAATGGCACTTTTCTCATGTTCAAAAATGACTTAACCATGGTTCAATCCAATACCAACTGAAGTCTTATCCACCAATGATTGCCAGTAATATCCCAGCAGCCACCGCAGAACCGAGCACGCCAGCAACGTTTGGCCCCATTGCATGCATTAACAAGAAGTTATGTGGATTAGCCTCTAATCCAACTTTATTAGCAACGCGCGCCGCCATAGGTACTGCCGATACACCGGCGGCACCGATCAATGGATTGATTGGGGAACTAGAAAAACGCCCCATCAACTTAGCCATCATCACGCCCGATGCCGTACCGATACTGAAAGCTATGGCTCCGAGAGCAAGGATCCCCAAAGTTTCAAGATTAAGAAATTTTTCAGCCGATAGCTTTGAGCCAACAGCCAGCCCGAGAAAAATGGTCACTATGTTTATCAATTCATTTTGTGCTGTGTTGCTGAGGCGATCGACGACACCTGACTCTCGCATTATATTCCCAAGACAGAACATCCCGACCAATGGCGTCGCAGCAGGTAAAAACATCACTGTTAGGGCAAGGACCATTAAGGGAAAGATTATTTTTTCTATCTTCGACACATGCCGCATCTGTTCCATCACAATTGAACGTTCTTCATGAGTCGTCAACGCTTTCATAATAGGTGGTTGGATTAAGGGCACCAATGCCATATAAGAATAGGCAGCAACGGCAATTGCACCTAATAAATCTGGCGCCAGTCGCGAGGCCAGAAAAATGGCAGTAGGACCATCGGCGCCGCCAATAATGGCGATAGCTGCTGCATCACTCAAGCTGAATTCAAATCCCGGTACCATATTTAACGCTATCGCACCGAACAGGGTCGAAAAAATACCAAACTGGGCTGCTGCGCCTAAGAGCAACACTTTGGGGTTGGCGATTAACGCCCCAAAATCAGTCAACGCACCAACGCCCATGAAAATAATCAACGGAAATACACCGGTTTCAATTCCGATATGATAGATATACCAGAGAAGTCCGCCTTCTTCAGTAAACCCAGCCATTGGGATATTAGCCAAGATAGCGCCAAAACCAATAGGCAATAATAGTAATGGTTCGTAACGCTTACTTATTGCTAGGTACAATAATAACCCGCCAATAAACATCATGATAAGTTGACCAACCTGAAAATTATATAATCCAGTGTCGTGCCATAGTGTAAGTAACCCTTCCATTACAACCTCTACCCTATTGTCATCAATATATCGCCAACGGTAACGCTGTCACCCTCTTTGATTTGAATCTGACTCACAACACCACTGTTAAGAGCACAAACTTCAGCTTCCATTTTCATTGCTTCGATAATGATGATGACATCATTCGCAGCGACATGTTGCCCAGGCTGAACCAACACTTTGAAGACATTACCCGCCAGTGGCGCAACCAATGGTGACCCACCTGCTGAAGCAACGGGTACAGGGGCTGAGGGAGGTATCGCAGGTGTTGAATCAACAACTGGATCGATATTGCTAATAGCTCCACCAGATGCAACTTCGACTTGATAAACCACACCATTCACACGAACACTATAATTTTCTGAAACTCCCACAGCTTGGCTGACTGGAGTAGCAGTAACAGTAGCAATTTCGGTATCAACAGCGAGCTTATCAGCATCAGGATTGTTGCGATTTTCTAAGAATTTAAGTCCAATTTGCGGAAACAGTGCATAAGTGAGTACATCCTCTTCGATTTGATCTGATAACGAAATATTCTTATCTCTGGCAATGTGTTCTAGTTCGGTCTTTAACGTTTCAAATTCATCATCTATTAAATCCGCAGGACGACAGACAATTTCCTCTGTACCATCTAAAACAAGCGCGAGTAGCTCAGCATTCTTAGCACCAGCAGTCGAACCATATTCACCTTTTAATACCCCCACCGTTTCTTTGGTTATGGTCTTGTAACGTTCACCGGTTAATACATTCAGAACTGCCTGAGTACCAACAACCTGCCATGACGAACCAACTAACGGTGGAAAGCCTAAATCTTGACGTACCCTAGGGATCTCTTGTAAAACGTCACTCATCATGTGGCCAGCACTGAGTTCTTTAAGCTGATTATCAATATCAGTTAACATATATTCAGGTAATTTTGACATTAAAATCTGCACATCTGTTGCACAGAAGGAAGCTTCACATTGTTTATATTTCTGGCTCACTTCATCTAAATAAGTAACAACCTCATCCAGTAATGCTAGATCTAACCCTGTCTCATATTCAGTGCCCTGAGTCATTGTGATAAGCGTACCAGTGGCGGCGTCCCCATAGGCATGACTCATTGAAAAACAAGAAGTATTAAGGATGTCGATTCCAGCTTCTATCGCTTTTTGATAAATAGCCGTAGATAAGCTTGCCGTAGCCTGACAATGCATTGAAATGGGTAAGTTAACTGTTTTCTTAAGGCTTGAGACTAACTCATAAGCATCAAACGGATTTAACACCCCCCCCATATCTTTAATGACTATTGAGTGGCACCCCATCTCTTCTAACCCTTTAGCCATGTCGAGCCATATCTGAAGATTGTGAGCTGGACTACTGGTATAACAAATTGCTCCCTGAGCATGGCCACCAATCTTGACGACGGATTCAACAGCCACTTTTAAATTTCGAACATCATTCATCCCATCGAAAAGAGTAAATATATCAATACCGCTGCGGTGTGCATGCTCAACAAACTTAGTCACAACATCATCGGCATAGTGACGATAACCAAGTAATTTTTGGCCAGATAACACCATCTGTTGACGAGTATTAGGCATCGCTTTTTTAAGCTCACGAATTCGATGCCAAGGATCTTCTCCTAAATAGCGAATACATGAATCAAACGTGGCCTCACTCCATGTTTCTAATGACCAAAACCCAATTTGGTCCAACTTCTCAGCGATAGGTAACAAATCTTCTAAACTAAAATGAGCCGTTAATGGTGATTGGTCGATATCCCTTAAAACGACGTCGGTAAGAGCTAGACGCTTAGACATGATAATTCCTTAGTTATATTTATTGTGTGGCATACAACGAGATTTTCGATATTGATAAATAGCTGTAGTAATAGCCGCAATAACATCTGTATTGTTATTAGTTATTGCTTTAGGTTTATCTAAGACAACTTCATTATTGACAGAATAAAAATACGCGACAGACTTTACAGCTAAAATTAATACCCCAAGAAAAGTAAATACACAAAACATCCCCAGCAACATAATATTTAATGCAGTAATAATCGCCTGGTAAACATCCATAAAACACACCTTAAAATAAAAAGACAAACGACGGATAAATTTAAACCATGAGTAATTTAGATGAAAAACATCCACGACGTATTCACACCTTTTAAATTAGAACGTAATAAATTTAATGTATAACAAAAATGCAGCTGAATATTTAAAATAAACAACAATACTTCAATCGAAGAAAAACCTATTGAAGATACATCTCCTGCCCTGTTCATGTTGCAGGTCAATCAATTTAAAAGTGATGGTATCTCCAGATTTCTTTTGCGCTAACAAATTACAATCTAAAGCACTAACACAACCAATTTTTGGATAGCCACCAATAGTTTGCCTATCACGAAGTAACACTATTGGCTGTCCGTCTTGAGGGATTTGCACCGCCCCCATAGAGATACCTTCAGAAATAATCCCGTTACCATCATATGTGATAGCCTCTCCCTTTAGACGGTAACCCATCCGGTCAATTTGATTAGATATTTCATATGTAGAACTAAAGAAAATATTAGTTTGATGTTTAGAGAAGCCATTGAATTGATATGATGGTATGACCCCCAACTCAATTGTCCCTGAGTAGTCAGGAATAAAATGAGAAGAAACAGTACGAAAATATTGATTTGTGTAAGGGGTGTATTTTAGCTTATCACCAACCTCAAGTTTCACCCCATTTCGTTGAATACCACCGATCCCTTCCCTAACAACAGTTGCAGAACTGCCGAGATGAGGCTCTACATGGAATCCACCTTTTACGGCAAGATATGCTCGCAAGCCAGTGTTAGGTTGATTAAACGTAATAGTATCGCCTACAGAAATATTATAAGTTCTCCAGGGTTTTACCACCTTTTCATTTATATGAGTGCCTAAGTCTGCTCCTGTTATAGCAATCACTGTGGACTTAGTCGCAACTAGTACTAGTCCACCAAACGTAATCTCAATCTGAGTCGCATTGGCAACATTATCCAATAGTTTATTTGCCCATAAAAAAGCATGTTCATCCATTGGCCCACCTGAAGTAACACCAATGCGCTGATATCCGTAACGCCCATAATCTTGTAATAGAGACAACATACCGCATTTAATTATATCAAAGCTCATAAAACGCCTCCCATTTTCAGATATTCAATCCTATTAATGGGAACAAATTTGACGCGATTACCGACACTCAAAGGGGTAAGATTTTCACTGTTAAAGTCAATTAACTCTATCGGGGTTCTGGCTAAAATGTGCCAACCTCCTGGAGATTCAGTTGGATATATTGCCGTCTGAGATTCAGCAATAGCAATACTTCCTTTAGGCACTTTAGTTCGTGGAGTCCTTTTTCTTGGTAATGATATGCCTTTATCAACATTCCCCATATACGCGAAACCAGGAGCAAAACCAATTGCGTATACTTGGTATATAACCTGGCTATGGGACTCAATGACCTCCTTTATAGAAAATCCAGACTCTTCAGCAACATTGTTAAGATCTAAGCCGACTTCCACATCATAATAACTAGGGATTTCAATAACTAAATCACTATCTACACTTGCGATACTTTGCTGACAGTTCAAAATATTCTGTATATCAGTTCTGATGGAGAGTATGTTGACTCGGCTTATATCAAAACTTAAATGCAATGAACAATATGATGGAATATAATCAATCACAATCGAAGATAGCTGTTTCAAAATGATGTTACATGCCTGTGATACCAAAGCTCCATTCTCTGGCGTTATCTCATTTCCAAAATAGATAATAAGTGAAGATTCATTTATTATTTTAATATCCACAATCATAGTCCTACACGGTGTAATTTCTCTAACGCTAACAATGAACTTTCATTATCGCCATGCAAGCAAATAGTATCCATGTTCATATCAATAACTTCACCAGAAATACTGACTACTTGATGGTTTTCTTTCATATTTTTAATATTTAAAAATATTTCATCACTGTCATGTTTAACAGAATTTGGTATTTCTCTTCCTGCCAAATTATTGTGATCAACATAAGAACGATCTGCGAATGCTTCAAAAATCAACTTAACACCTAAGCTAGATGCGATATCAATATGTTTACCGTGTTCAGTCGATGCTTGTACCATTAATGACAGTTGGAAAGGTAAGCTGGAAAGAGTTTGCACAATACATTTCATCACCTCCTCATTTTTCATCATAGAATGATATAAAGCGCCATGAGGCTTTACATAACATACCTTGGTGCCTAAACTGCTGCACATTGCCTGCAGGGCTCCAATTTGATAAAGCAGAATACTTCTTAACTCTAATAAATCACAAGAATACGGTCGACGGCCAAATCCGATAAGATCTGGGTAACCCGGATGTGCACCAATCTCTACATTATTTTCAATAGCCAGTTTAACCGTATTTTCCATTATTTGAGGATCGCCGGCATGAAAACCACACGCGATATTGGCCTGATCAATCAGCGGCATAACTAGCTCATCTTGGCCTTTACACCAAGAACCAAAGCTTTCACCTAAGTCACAATTAATTTTCATTTGAATTCAACTCTCAGTTACTAATAAAAAACGAACTAATTAATACATTATTAATCAAACTTTAGATAACAATTAACTAGTTCAATACCATTGTAGCGAGAACCACCTTATAATATTTAATTGTAAATAAGTTCAGGAAGCCACATTACTATTTCAGGGATACATACTATTAATACAATCATAGCTAACATTGCTATGAAGAAAGGGATCACACCTAACATAACATCCGATATATCACCTCGTTCTCGAACGCCTTGAACAACATATAAATTCAATCCAATAGGTGGAGATATCAGAGCTGTTTCCAACAACACCATCAACAATATTCCAAACCATATTGGATCATATCCCATACCAATAACTATCGGTGCCATTATTGGCACGGTAGTTATCATCATTGACAATGTTTCCATAAAGCAACCAAGCACTAAATAAAAAACAATAATAGCCAAAATTGTTTGGGCTGGGCTCCACTCTAATTCAACTATAAATCTATTTATTTCATCAGTTAAACCAATCCCCGCCAATACAAAATTAAGAAAGTAAGCACAAATAATGATAAGTAGAACCATAGATGACGTTTTTACTGTTCCCTCAAGCGCTAGTTTTATCATTGATAAACTTAGCTTTCCTTGCTTAAAAGCTATCCCCAATGAACCCACAACACCTAATGCAGCCGCCTCTGTCGGTGTAGCAAAACCGCCATATATTGCACCTACCACGATAATGAATATAAATACTGGTGGTAACAACGATGGTAAACTTGATATTTTTTCTGACCATGAATAATGTAAAGACTGTCCTCCAAGTGATTTCTTACAACTACATAAAATAACGATTAATAAAGTAAACAACCCAGCTAATACGATCCCAGGTATGATGCCTGCCATGTATAGCTTAGGTACTGATGTATCTGTTAACACGCCATAAATAATCATATTGATAGACGGTGGTATCAATATCCCTAATGTGCCTCCTGCAGCTAAAGTCCCTAAAAACAGGGGTTCATTATATTTCTGTTTTTTGATTTGTGGTAAAGCAACAGTGCCTACCGTTGCGGCGGTAGCAACACTTGAACCCGATGTCGCGGCAAATAATGCACAGGCACCGATATTTGAATGTAGTAAGCCACCAGGTAACCAAGAGATCCATTTTACAAGACCATCATACATACGTTCTGCCGTTCCAGAGCGAAGCATTATTTCCCCTAAAAGAATAAACAAGGGTATAGATAGTAATAAAAAATCAGTACTTGATGACCAAGCTATTTCACCAACTGCCTTATATAAAGGTAATGATGAATACTTTGAATCCAATGAGAATGCCAATATACCAAGTGATGAGGCAATAGGTATACTTAGGGCCAACAACACCAACAAAATAACTAAAGTAAAAGCCAACATAACTACACCTTTCTAGGTTTATCAAAATCAAGATTTTCTGCCATAATTTCATCTTCAACAGTCCGCACACCACATAAGTCGTTAACTTTGACATGGTCTCCTGAAAAAATAGCGATAAGGCTTCGTATAAATAACAATAGAATTGTTGTTTCAAACAATACAAAACCCAATAACCATAGGAACTGTGGAATAATTAATGGTGTGCCTAATGGAGTGTTTGCTCTTGATGAAAATTCCCAGGTATCTAACGTGGTCAGCCCTGCATAGTAGACAAGTAGAATACCTATTAAGCCTAGAGATATGAGTGACATTACATTCACAAATGAGGCGTAACGGGGAGTCAACATTTGATAGACAGCATCAATGCGCACATTTACACGTCTAATAACGTTATAGGCTAAAGCCCAGGTAATGCTAATACCTAATGCATATCCAGACAGCTCATCCGCACCGCCAATCGAAACATTGAATAACTTACGAAGAACAACTTCAGAAAATATAAGGAAAACAGAAAAAAGTATCAACACACCTCCTCCAATCGCCATCCACTGAGATATAGTCTCTACTCTAGCAATCATAGAGTCTAATAAGCCAGTAATGGGATTAAGGTTGGTTTTATTATTATCAAGATTCATTTAATAACATCTCTTATAATTATATTATTTAAAAGTTAACGTAAATCAAGAGGGTTTAATTATATCCTCTAATATAACTTTCAGTTTCACTGTCATCGACAAGTACAGTTGGAAAATTTGTGCTTAACATACTTAATGTATCTCTCCTCTCTTTCTCTGTTTTTTTTGTTACATTCTCACGTTGTTCATTAAAACAAAGTAAATAATCACAATTATTTAATTCTTGTGTATTAACCATTTTACATCCTCAAAACCTAACTTATTATCACCTTAGCAAACGTTACTTGGTTTCTATTTCTTTCCCTACTGCTTTACCAATCGTTTCATTCCACTTATTTACACAAGGTTTACCACAACGTTCTGCCCATAATGGTAAAACATGATCACTTAAAATATTATCCAATAACTTACTTTCACGCTCGGTATACTCGACTAATATTAGATTTGCAGGTTCACCAGATTGACATTCACCATGACCAGTATTACAGGCGATTCCTTGTTCCGTTTCCAGTGCAGCACCTTTCCATATGCCACTTTCAAGGCCATTGATCTCTTGTTCAATATAATTTTTCGTCGCTTTCGGTAACTTGTTCCAAGCTTTATTACTCACAGCATGCATAACATTGGCCCAACCTAACGGTAAGGTATACAAATGGGTGGTTACCTCATGCCACTTTGCACTATAGCCAGACATTGAACCTGTAATAGCACAATCCACAACCCCCTTCTGTAAACTCTGTACCACTTCACCAAACGACATCGTTACACCTACTCCTCCCAATGCACCAACAAACTCAGCAAGTGTTCTATTTGATGTACGGATTTTCTTACCTTTTAAATCCGAAAGCCCTGTTATTGGTACATTACAAAACAGAACCTGAGCTGAATATGGCCATAGCCCCAATAGTTTAATATCGTATGTTTTATTGTATAACTCGCTAAGTTCATTTTTATATGCATCGGAAACTATCTTTGCAGTCTCTATATTGGGACTTAATCCAGCTAAATCTATCGCTTCATTTTTGGGATTGTCAGCAGCCAAATAACCTAGCACTGTAGAGCCAAAGTCTATAACGCCACTCTTCATCAACCTTACGACTTCACTCCCCTTTAATCCCATCTCATTAAAGCCTTTTACGTCAGCAATGACGGCACCATTACTATTCTCAGTAATCGTTTCACTCCAAAAAGGACGTTCAAATTGCTTATACTGAGACAGCATGCTCCAAGTTCCAACAACCGAAACCTTAACGTCATCAATTTGAACATTACTCGTCTCCGCGTTATCCTCCTTGTTATTGTCACTAGCAAATATAACGTTGGTATTGAGTAACAATACACTTGTAAAAAGAACCTTAGATAATACATTCATAATTTCACCTTTATTTTATTTTTATAGCAGAATTTATTATTAACGTAATTCAGAATATAGCTTGTCTGTAATTAACATTTTCCCTGGTGCATGAGTGATGAACATCGGAATTTTAGCATTATTAATAACGACTTGAGGTGTAACACCACAACCCCAGAATACTGGAATATGCTCTTCATTTATTTCAACAGCATCACCAAAAGATGGGTTACTTAGAGAGTGAATACCTATCATCTCTGGCTTTCCAATATGAATAGGCGCGCCATGAGCCAGAGGGAATTGACTTGTAATTTGAATCGCTTTTATCGCCTGAGCAGGTGTAAACGGTCTCATGGATACAACTACATTACCTTGAAACACTCCAACACTATTGGTTGGAACATTAGTTTCGTACATTGAAACATTACGATTAGACTCTAGGTTTGCGATAGATAACCCTGCTTGCTGTAACGCATACTCGAAACTAAAAGAGCATCCTAATGCAAAAACAACAAAGTCATCTTGCCACAAATCTGATATGTCTTTTTTTACTTCAGTTTTAACTCCATTAACAAAAACACAGTACTCAGGAATATCTGTACGAACATCTATATCTTTCCCTAAGCTTTTTAATAGAAACTGTCCAGCATCGAAAACGTCAATGAGTGGGCAGGCTATAGGGTTTTTTTGACAAAAAAGTAAGAAATCATGTACCCATATTTTAGGTAAGATGACGATATTTACTTGAACTAAACCTGGCACTAAGCCACTTGTACTATCATCCATCTCGCCAGAACGTATGCTCTTCCTAAGAGAGTCCACAGTGTGTAGCAATGACTCTTTAAAATTATTATTTACTGGTTTCTGCATTCTAATCCATCCATAAAGATATCTATCCCGATGGCTAATATTTATCTTACATCGAAGCCTGCATGTCTAATTGAAACTATTTAACAGCATTGATAAGCTTTGGTTATGAGTATGTTAAATTAATGATAACCAACATTATTCCCCCCTACGATAGGTACTAAATTCATTATTCACACTCTTACTTTAATATTTATGGATAACTAATATTAACGGTAAAGGTGAGAAGCCTAGGTTATAGAACCACAAAACCACATACCGATAGATAATATCTATCACTCACAGTAAATATTAACGATTGGACTTATTTTTTTAATTACCTGTACTGTAATTAGGCTTAACGTAAATAGCAATTAAATAAAACAACTGACAGGACTGTCAATATTGTCCATCAAAAAACATTATCACTTACTGTCATATTATTAAAATACATCAAATGAGAACTAAGTTTAACTTGTTGAATTAAAAACTCACTTCACAGGTAATAAAAATGAGCAATAAAAATATAATAATTACATTTATAGCGGGTACAGTATTAAGTATGGCATCTGCAGAAGCTGCATTACTTAAAACTGAAGTTAACGATTGGGATATAAATATTGGAGGGTATGTAAAAGTCGATTTAATTATCGATAGTAATCAAGATCAAGGAGACTTGGCTTTTACTGGTGGTTTGAAAACTGGAGATATTGAAGAACAAAGAAGTGTTCGTATTCATGCTAGAGAAAGTAGGCTTAACTTTACGGCAAAAAATGATGGAATTAAAGCTGTGATAGAAACAGACTTTTATGGTAACGGTGGAAACCAAGTCGTATCAAATTCTCATTCTCTACGCTTAAGGCTTGCCTATATAGAAAGTGACCATTGGATGGTTGGACAAAACTGGTCAACATTTATGGATTGGATTGCATATCCGAAATTTGTTGATTTTTCCAGTAGTCCAGGTGTGTCATTTATTAGGCAATCTCAAATTCGTTATACCAATAACAACTGGTCATTTTCGTTAGAGAACCCTGAACTGAAAACTTATATGGGTCATTCCAACGATATATTACCCGACATGGTTGTCAAATATAGGAAGCAAGGGGATCTGTTTAGTTATTATGTTGCTGGCCTTATAAGAGCAGCTGACATAACAAATAACTCTGGGGTAGAAGATTCTGTTGTTGCTGCTGCGGCTCACCTAGGTCTTGCCGTTAATCTAGGCGCTAAAGATAAAATTTCTATTAGCACAATTTTTGGTTCTCCTGGACGTTATAATCAAGAAAAATGGTACTCAGCAAATGCATACATTGATAGCAATGGAGATGCGCAAGCCGTCTCAAGCACGAGTGTCGCAGTAGCATTTAAGCATCAACTTGATGATGGTAGCTTCAATGCATCTATTGCACAGTTAAAAATCGACCGTCAAGATGGCTTGTCTGTTGACACCTTTGAAAAATCGATTGAATTTCATATTAATCGCTTTTGGAAAATGGATGATGGCATTGAATACTCTGTTGAACTGCAACACAATCGAAAAGTGGAGTTTAATGGTGATGATGCGAATAATACCCGTTTACAGTTAGGTGTTAAGTATGCTTTTTGATGCCTTTTAACTATCAAATATCACTATTCTTGCTATCGCTAAAACCTTTGGACATATGTGATTAAGAACAGTAAAAAATAATCAGAACAACGACAACTTCATCGTCATTGTTCTGATTATTTATCGATATGCTGACTAAATCAAAGATTGAGCACTATGAATCGACAATATCGCTTCAACACACCTTTTAGCATTGTTTCCCTGACGTTACATGGGGTAATTGCAGCTTAAAATGATAAGAAATAGATATATAAGACCAGAATAATGGGCTCAGATGATCCCTGAAATTATAACCTATCACCTTTATGGACTATGTCATCACAGAATCATATTCTGATGACTTTATTATCAAACAAGATCATGCCCAAATTTGCCATGATAGACACCCGACGAACTCAGTATTCTTACACCACATTAAATATACTCCAAGTAATACACATTAAAGCCCATGAGTCTCATTACTAGGCCCAAGCAGGTAATAGCACATGAGCTAAGCTAATAATAAATTAGCCTTAGAGAGCACTTTACAGCTCCCTCTAGCCACATAGCTATTATAAAGGAAGTGATGTAGGTTCACAGACACATAGCCATCTCTTATTTTGATTGAATGAGTCTAGAGATGACAACTGACGAGCCAAGTTAAAAAGAATCAAAAATGCACTAAACAGTCTGGTTCAGTACGAATATTTAACAGATAAGCGTGTCTCGCTTATTGATGAGAGCTAAGGTTTTGTTATGAATTTTAAACGTCTTGAAACATTTATGTGGGTTGCTGTTCTAGGAAATTTCCGACTAACAGCCGAAAAAATGAATACAACTCAACCCTCCATATCAGCACGGATTATCGCATTAGAAGAAGAGTTAGGGGTAAAACTGTTTGAACGTGATAACAGCCCAGTATCTTTAACATCGAAAGGACAAGAAATATTACCGTATGTAAAAAAAATAATGCATATGGCAGAGCAATTAAAAGAGGTGGCCGATGAAAACTCACCATTATGTGGATTATTACGACTAGGCGTATCTGAAACTATTGTTCACACATGGCTACCTACATTTTTGAATAAAATTCATAATACCTTCCCTAAGCTAGACGTAGAAATAACCGTTGATGTCACTACCAATTTACGAGAAGGACTGCTTTCACAATCATTGGATTTAGCTTTTTTAATGGGCCCAGTATCAGACAGTAAAATTGAAAATGTAGATTTATGTGAATTCTCGCTGATATGGGTAGCTAACCCAAAGTTAGGCATGGCAAAAATGACAACATCAATAGAGCAACTAAGCCAGTGGCCAGTCATTACTTATGCTAGAAACACACGTCCATATGAAGATATAAGCAATAAATTTCGTGAATTAAACATTCCACCACCTAGACTATTTTCATGCAGCTCATTATCTGCATGTTTGCGCATGGTAACTGATGGGATAGGCGTTAGTCCGTTACCCAAAAAAATGATTGATGCCGAATTGGCCAGCGGAAAACTAGAAATAGTCAATACGAACTGGGTGCCTAACAACTTACATTTCACAGCATCTTATCCTAAGTCCCCATACAATGGCTTGATAAAAAAAGCCATTGAGTTAGCGCTTGCTGTTGCCAAGTAATCGTATCTTTGCACTGTGATCAAATGGTAGAGGTCATACAGTACAGCCAGCTTTATCCCAAATCCCATTGCTCTTTAATTTTGTCAATTATTCATAACAACAGATTTGGATAAAATATTATAACAAACAGACACACATAGAAAACCAGTCGATCGTTAGCCGCCCTCTTCTATCCTATTTACGCAGAGAATAATAAACAGGAAGTGTAAAATTCAGACATAAAAAAACCACCTTTCGGTGGTTTTTTCCTTATTACTGCCTGCATCAATGATTATAGTAACAAGTATTGATATGGTGGAGCCTAGCGGGATCGAACCGCTGACCTCAACACTGCCAGTGTTGCGCTCTCCCAGCTGAGCTAAGGCCCCATTTCACGCACTGGAACTTGCATGAAACTTTGTAAAACATTGGTATCCCCAAGGGGATTCGAACCCCTGTTACCGCCGTGAAAGGGCGGTGTCCTAGGCCTCTAGACGATGGGGACCCGGACTGCATTAGACTCTGCAAAGAGTGAATATTCATTAAATCTATAGGCTAAGATTTAACGCTTAAACAACCAGACCGAAGTCTGATTATTATAAATAGTGGTATCCCCAAGGGGATTCGAACCCCTGTTACCGCCGTGAAAGGGCGGTGTCCTAGGCCTCTAGACGATGGGGACCCGGACTACATTAGACTCTGCAAAGAGTGAATATTCATTGAGTTTATAGGCTAAAACTCAACGCTTTATAAATAGTGGTATCCCCAAGGGGATTCGAACCCCTGTTACCGCCGTGAAAGGGCGGTGTCCTAGGCCTCTAGACGATGGGGACCCGGACTCATCTTTACTCTTAACCAGAGTGCTCAGTGAAGAGAGCTGTCTATAGTCCCAAACCCAAAGGATTCGAACTTCTGTTACCGCCGTACTCTCTATAAGAAAACACTGCGCGGTGTCCTAGTCTTGTTCCCGCTAGACGATGGGGACCCGGACATTTATTCTTTAGACTCTACAAATAAAGAGTTATCTATAAGTTCAATTCCGAAGGCTATGGATTCGAACCTCTGTTACCGCCGTACTCTCTATAAGAAAACACCGCGCGGTGTCCTAATCTTGTTCCCACTAGACGATGGGGACCCGGACATTCATTCTTTAGACTCTACAAATAAAGAGCTTATAGGTTGAAACTCAAAGGCATGAGCAACAACGTTACATGTGACTACTTCCCTTCAGGAAGTGAATCTTTTCACATTTAACCGAATCACATCAGTTAAAAAGAAATATTGGTATCCCCAAGGGGATTCGAACCCCTGTTACCGCCGTGAAAGGGCGGTGTCCTAGGCCTCTAGACGATGGGGACCCGGACTGCATTAGACTCTGCAAAGAGTGAATATTCATTGAGTTTATAGGCTAAAACTCAACGCTTTATAAATAGTGGTATCCCCAAGGGGATTCGAACCCCTGTTACCGCCGTGAAAGGGCGGTGTCCTAGGCCTCTAGACGATGGGGACCCGGACTCATCTTTACTCTTAACCAGAGTGCTCAGTGAAGAGAGCTGTCTATAGTCTCAAACCCAAAGGATTCGAACTCCTGTTACCGCCGTACTCTCTATAAGAAAACACTGCGCGGTGTCCTAGTCTTGTTCCCGCTAGACGATGGGGACCCGGACTCATCTTTACTCTTAACCAGAGTGCTCAGTGAAGAGAGCTGTCTATAGTCCCAAACCCAAAGGATTCGAACTCCTGTTACCGCCGTACTCTCTATAAGAAAACACTGCGCGGTGTCCTAGTCTTGTTCCCACTAGACGATGGGGACCCGGACATTCATTCTTTAGACTCTACAAATAAAGAGCTTATAGGTTGAAACTCAAAGGCATGAGCAAC
>NZ_VKGK01000043.1 GCF_007197645.1 Shewanella hanedai | reverse complement strand
ATGGCAGAAAGCCTAATTTTAGAGCCTCGACGAACGAGATCATTTCCTAGGACGGTTAAACGAAGACCTCAGAGATACGCCAGGAATAAAAAATGCCAGTAAGCTTAACTTACCGGCATTAGAGCCTTAAGGCTCTTTTTTAGTCTTAAGATTGCTCATAGAATGTTTTATTGAACAAGAGGGGAGTGAGCTCTAAGAAATTGAACTCTATGAACCTTTAAACCAGCTATAGCAGAATTATTGAGGTTGTCTATCAATACTGTATTAAACGCTGTCACGAGCTTACTTGTACTATTGAGTATGTATCAGTGGAGAGCCTTACTGGCCTAAGGGGTGAGAATATGGTGCAGGCACAGAGAGTAGATACTCTTATTACAGTGCACTACTGATTTTTAATTTTTCATATGAATTTTAAGCCACTAATTAAAGTGGCTTATTGCTCTTCATTAAGAAGGATTCAGTGATGGTTCTAAGAATCGAAACTCTTGTTATAGCGACCTACAGATTAGGTGAATTTTAGATATAAAAAAGCCCTGAACAATGTCAGGGCTATCTTATGTGGTGCCGGCACCAAGAGTCGAACTCGGGACCTACTGATTACAAGTCAGTTGCTCTACCAACTGAGCTATGCCGGCTTATCTATTCAAATGGAAAACTCGGGAGTAATCTATTTGATTACCAGTCACAACTCAAACAACTGAGCTATGCCGGCTTATCTTTTTAATCGATTAACTTACTAATCAATCAAATAAATGTTGGTGCCCGAACCCGGAATCGAACCAGGGACACGAGGATTTTCAATCCTCTGCTCTACCGACTGAGCTATTCGGGCAACTAAACTAAGTGTTAGTTAACTACTCTAAACCAGATAACAACTAGGTGGTTAATGACCCGTCTCGTTTGGAGTGCGCGTATAATATAGCGATGACCTGATACGTGCAAGCAGTTTTTTATCAAAGATGTTCAACTTATTAAAAACTGAACGATCAGGCTTTATTTACATCAGATGTGAACCGGAAACGTTGTTTTAATGCACGGTGTACAAGCATTAGTTCTGTTAGGTGTGCTATTGAGCATTCTTTTTAGGCACCTTTATTCCAAATGAAAGGGGTGATTTCTATCTAAATGTGGAAGAAAGATGCCACCCTGAGAAGAGAAGACTATTTTTGTGTTCTAAATGAACAGCAGGTCTTCAGTTTTTGTCAAAAATAGGGTTATGCCAGTAGGGGAGGCATAAAGAGCGGTTGGATTGGAGTTGTCATAAATTATAGATACAAAAAAGCCACTAATTAAAGTGGCTTATTGCTCTTCATTAAGAAGAATATGGTGCCGGCACCAAGAGTCGAACTCGGGACCTACTGATTACAAGTCAGTTGCTCTACCAACTGAGCTATGCCGGCTTATCTATTCAAATGGAAAACTCGGGAGTAATCTATTTGATTACCAGTCACAACTCAAACAACTGAGCTATGCCGGCTTATCTTTTTAATCGATTAACTTACTAATCAATCAAATAAATGTTGGTGCCCGAACCCGGAATCGAACCAGGGACACGAGGATTTTCAATCCTCTGCTCTACCGACTGAGCTATTCGGGCAACTAAACTAAGCGTTAGTTAACTACTCTAAACCAGATAACAACTAGGTGGTTAATGACCCGTCTCGTTTGGAGTGCGCGTATAATATAGCGGTGTGATTCTTCCTGCAACCGCTTTTTTGTCATTCCGCAACTGTTCGGTTAGTTAGTGTTCAAAATGGTGAAAATGCTTCAATTTGCTTTCATCAGGTATAAAAAAACGCCTATTAAAGGCGCTTTTTTATACGAGATCTTTGTTTGCAATCGTTCTGGCTGCTTCTCTATCGTTAATTAAAGAATAGAGTGTATACCCAATTTACTCATCGTCTTTTTGCGGAACATAACCTTCAATTTCTACGTCTTTGCCTTCGAACAAGAAATTAACCATTTGAACTTCCAAAAAGCCTCTGTCCTCGACATTCATCATGTTGAGTTTTTTCTCATTGATAAGCATGGTTTGCTTAGCTTGCCATAAGCTCCAAGCTTCTTTGCTGACGTTATCAAATATACGTTTACCTAGTGGACCTGGGTAGAGTTGGAATCCAAGTCCTTCAGACTCTTTGTTCAGATAGACGCAATTTACAGTGCGAGCCATGATTACTCCTTATTAAATACTGAACCTAAACCTGCCAAGATGCGTTCAGTTGCCGCAGCCAGACCAACTTTAGGTGGATTGGGTAAGTTATACCAGACTGATGGTTTATCTTCCATGATCTGGTTATCGATCCAATGATCGAAATTGATAAGAACAGGCGTTATGTCCAGATGGAAATGGCTGAATGTATGCCTAAATCCGGGCAATAACTCCTCTCGTGAAACTTTGATGCCTTTTACTTGTATATATTCATCAAGCTCTTCGCGGCTTGAAAATTCAGGAAAACACCATAAACCACCCCATATGCCGCTTGGTGGGCGCTTTTCGAGTATGACTTCATCATCTTTTGCGATGACTAACATCCAAGCAGTTCTCTCTGGAGTGACTTTTTTAGGCTTTTTCCCTGGGAATTCTGTTTGGCGCCCCATAAGTTGAGCTTCACAGTCAATGGCTACTGGGCATTGAGGACAGGCTGGTTTTGAGCGAGTACAAATAGTCGCCCCCATATCCATCATTGCTTGATTATATTTTTGCACATCTTGTTTAGGCGTTAATCTGTCGGTTAACTCCCATAGTTGGTTCTCAACGACTTTTTGCCCTGGCCAACCATTAATAGCACCGTGTCTTGCGAGTACACGTTTGACGTTGCCATCGAGTATGGAATGGTGTTGACCTAAAGAGAGAGATAAAATTGCGCCTGCAGTTGAGCGGCCAATACCTGGAAGGGCGAGTACATCATCAAAGTCGGTAGGAAACTCACCTTTAAAGTCATCTCTGATCGTCTGCGCCGATTTGTGCAGGTTTCTGGCTCGTGCGTAATAACCAAGTCCGGTCCAGTAATGCAACACCTCATCTTGTGGCGCATCGGCTAGGGCTTCAATAGAGGGAAACCTTTCCATAAACTTTAGATAGTAAGGAATAACAGTGCTTACTTGAGTCTGTTGCAGCATTATTTCTGAGACCCAGACTTTATAAGGTGTCTTCTTTTCCTGCCAAGGAAGGTGTTTTCGACCGAATTTGTCATACCAGGCAATGATCCTAGATGAAAATAGATCAGGGGTTACTTGGGCTAATTCAGTTACAGGCATAGTAGAGTCGTTAACAGTTCGAAGAGTTTTTGTAGGCGCAGTCTATCCATCATAGGCATTAGAGACAAGTTATGTTTGGTTATCAAAACTGGATGATTCGCACCAGTAGATAAAATTGGTATACTTCCCCCCACTAAATTCCCAAGCTATTTGGGTTCTAGGGCTTGCACAGTTCATTGAACTTTGGATAATGCTCTATTTTTCTATTTACCATGCCAGATTGAGGGCGACAATGAGCGACGTAACAACGGCCGAGTTTAATGAAGAAGGTAAGTACCTTCGCAAAGTGAGAAGCTTTGTATTAAGAGAAGGCCGCTTAACTAAAGGCCAAGCAACTGCTATTGAGCAGCAATGGCCATCAATGGGTCTTGATTACTCTCCAGAGCCATTAGATCTTGTTAAGATTTTTGGACGAGAAGCAGATACTGTTTTAGAGATTGGATTTGGTATGGGCGCATCTTTGGTTGAAATGGCCAAAGCATCACCAGAACTTAACTTTATTGGTATTGAAGTTCATAAGCCTGGCGTTGGTTCATGTTTAAGTGTTGCAGCTGAAGCTGGTGTGACTAATTTACGTGTGTTCCACCACGATGCTATCGAAGTCTTAGAGAACAGTATTGTTGCTGGTTCATTGTCTCGTGTTCAACTATTCTTCCCAGATCCTTGGCATAAAGCGCGTCACCATAAGCGCCGTATCGTTCAACCTGCATTTGTTGAAACCATACGTAACTCTTTAAAGATAGGTGGTGTATTCCACCTAGCTACGGATTGGGAAAACTATAGCGAGCACATGCTTGAAGTGATGACTGCTGCGCCTGGTTACAAGAACCTTTCAGCAACAGGTGATGTTGTTGCACGTCCAGATCATCGTCCATTGACTAAGTTTGAGGCTCGAGGCCACAGATTAGGTCACGGTGTCTGGGACATCATGTTCGAACGTATTGACTAATCAATTCTTTATATAAAATTACTTTAACTTAAGGTGGGCATTATTATGGCAGCACGTAGCCGTCGTTTACGCAAAAAATTACGCGTTGATGAGTTTCAAGAGTTTGGCTTTGACATTAGCTGGACATTTAATGAGTCAGTAACAGAAGAACAGATCGATACTATCGTTGATCAATTTATTGATGACGTTATTGAGCCACGTAATTTAGGTTTCCACGGTGGTGGTCATAAAGAGTGGGAAGGGATTATTGCTACTCAAGAAATTGGTAAATGTTCAGAAGAAGATCGTACAGCAGTGACTGATTTTTGGAAAGGACAAGAAGCTTCTGATCTTGTTGTAAGTGAGTTATACGACATCTGGTGGAGCTAATGCCCGAACAGGCATTGTTAGAGCAAGTGGTCGAGAAAGTTCGACCTTTGCTTGGACAGGGAAAGGTCGCCGATTATATACCGGCACTGGCAAATGTAGATCCCAATAAACTTGGGATTGCTGTGACCACAATCGATGGTACGACAATTGGGGCTGGAGATTATCTCGAGCCCTTTTCTATTCAGAGCATCTCAAAAGTATTTAGCCTTACATTAGCGCTCACTTTATATGAAGAGAGTGAGATCTGGTCTCGGGTGGGAAAGGAACCTTCTGGTCAATCATTTAACTCTTTGGTTCAAGTTGAGTTAGAGAAGGGACTGCCAAGAAACCCTTTCATTAATGCCGGTGCTTTAATTATTGCCGATTTGCTCCAAGCTAGATTAGGCGCACCTAAGCATAGAATGTTAGAGGTTGTTCGTGAGTTAAGCGATAACCCTAGTATTATGTACGATAAAGTTGTTGCATCATCTGAATACGAACACAGTGCCAGAAATGCAGCTATCGCTTATCTAATGAAGTCATTTGGCAATTTTAATAATGACGTCGATACTGTGCTTCAGAGCTACTTTCACTATTGTGCCATGCGCATGAGCTGTGCAGATCTCTCAAAAGCCATGTTATATCTTGCCAATCGAGGCAAGAGTTTAGCTGGTTCTCAGTTGATAACTCCTGTGCAAACACGCCAGATGAATGCACTTTTGGCCACTTCAGGACTCTATGATGGTGCTGGAGAGTTTGCTTATCGTGTTGGTATGCCAGGTAAAAGTGGCGTAGGTGGCGGAATTATAGCGGTTATTCCTGGAGATATGTCAGTCTGTGTCTGGTCACCAGAGCTTGACCTTAATGGTAATTCCCTTGCTGGAACCGCAGCGCTTGAAGAGTTTTGTCAACGATTAGGGCGTTCGATTTTTTAGCTATACCAATCCAATTAAATATCTGCTTTATAAAGTAGTGAATTTGCCAATTGCTGGTTATATTCACTACTTTCTCACTCGTTATGTTAATCCCTTTATAAATTAAGTTACTAATAATCAATGTCTTGCATGTTTGGCATGGCTTGTGCTTTATCTTCTGATATATGAGGTTTTGATAAAATGCGTTTGTGATACATAAGATGATTTATCAAGATAACAATAACCAGATAATTTAAGGATAAATTCAATGAGAAAACTGACGACTTCAATAGGGATCAGCGCTGTAATATTCGCTGCCAGCGCCGTAAGCACGACACAAGCCCATGAGCAGGGTAATTCCTATTCTGATAATAACCAGTGTGAAGCGACACTAAATTATGACATTTCAGTTGAGCCTAAGATGTTGACAGTGACTACTGGCGACACCGAAGTTTATCGAATAGAGGTCGATCAGTTATTTATTGAAGGTGAATCAGTACCACTTAACAAGGCTCAGAAAAAACTGCTAACACAGTATTCGGATGAGTTATCAACTCAAGTTCCAGAGGTGATTGGTCTGGTACATGATGCTGTAGAGATCGCTTCTTCAGCAGCAAGCATGGCATTAACTCCATTACTGGGAGATGCTGCCGGTGCAAAGCTTGATGAGATGATGGATGGCCTTGAAGAGAGAGTTGAGAAGGTGGCCTATCAAAATGGAGACAAATTCTATCTTGGCGCAACTCAATCATCACTTGAAGACACTTTTGGAGAAGAGTTTGAGCAAGAATTAGAGCAGTTAGTTAAAAACTCAATTGGCAGCATGATGATTAATTTAGGTAGCCAGATGTTATCTGGTGATGGTGAATCCTTCGAGCAGAGTATGGAAGCGTTCGCAATGAAAATGGAAAATGTAGGTCAGGATATTGAACTGCAGATGGATAGTCAGGCCAAAGACTTAGAAAGTAGAGCTGATAAAATGTGTGAGCGTTTTATGTACCTAGTTGAATTGGAACAAAAGTTAAGGGTTCAAGTACCAGAACTTGCCCAATATCCTTTAATTGACGCTCCAGAAAGACAGTTACTCGAGTAACCGTTATAGATTTATTTTACTCCTTGGACCCCTGTTGCCCCTTGTTCGCAACCGCCCTGTATTTTACTTGAATACAGGGTTTTTTCGTTTAAAGAGATATTTTGTGTAAACCTGATTGAATACACTAAATAAAATAGCCGTTAGAAAGTACAAATCTTTGGTATACTAATCAAAATAATAAGAACACTGGCGAGATCTTATTGACTCAGTCATGTGTCTGACTCTACTTCAGCGTGCTTCATTAATCTAATTAGCAGTATTAAAAGTGTTGTTTTTACGCTTTTTTGTTCTGCTTTATATGTCTATTGAATGCATTAAATAGTGTCGTAAACACCTTAAGGCGATTTACATGTTAGAACTATTGGAACCAATCGCAATTTTCACTCATGTTGCTCGTGCTGGCAGTTTTAGTGCCGCAGCAAGGAAGTTGGGAATTTCTAAGTCTAAAGTGAGTACTCAAGTTGCAGATCTCGAGCATAAGCTCGGTGTTCAGCTTATTCAACGTACAACTCGAAGTTTAAGTCTAACTGAGGCTGGTCAGCTACTTTACACCCAAGGTGAAGAGTTGCTCAGAGATGCAGAGCAAGCCGTTGCTAGCGTGCATAACCTTAACGATGCGACTCGTGGAGTATTAAAGGTTGGGATTTCCCAGTCATTTGGCACCATGCACATCATTCCAGCTTTACCTGAGTTTATGGCGACTCATCCAGAATTAGAGCTACAGGTGAGCTTATTAGACCATAAAGTCGATGTTGTGAGTGAAGGCTTAGATTTACTATTAACCATGTCTGAACAGTTACCGCTAGGTATGGTTGCTCGTCCATTAATGAAGTGTCAATTTCTGCTTGTAGCTTCACCAGAATATGTAGCAAAGCACGGTCAGCCTGATCGCCCTGAGCAGTTAGTTGATCATAACTGTTTGGTGTACCAAGGTGAGTGGCATGAACATAGTGTTTGGCAGTTTAAGAAGGGCGATGATTACTGTGAAATAGGGGTTTCTGGTAATTTTAGAGTCGATAATGCCCCAGCATTGAAATCAGCAGCCGTCAGTGGTCTTGGTGTAGTTTATTTGGCTAGCTATCTACTTGAAGGCGAGATAGCAAAAGGTACCTTGGTCCCGCTATTGGAAGATTGGCAGTTAACTCACCACCTTCCACTTCAAGCTGTATACCCAAGAAGAAAGCATTTGGCACCTAAGGTAAGTGCCTTTATCGATTTTATTAAGGGACATATTGGTGCACCGCCATATTGGGACGCGCCATGTGCAGAGCTTTACGCTAAACGTAAATAACGCTTATATTCACCTAACATAATTAAGTTTCCAGAGCCCGAAGTTCATCACTTCGGGCTTTTTTGTTTCCTTAATTCTAACTCAGGATAACGCGCGTCAGGCTAAAGGTAAGCTGATTACAACAATCAGTTAGCTCACGTGTCACTTACCACTCTACTGCACTTATCCGGGATAAATTCCCTGCATTTGATTAGACACTGAGTGTGTACTCTATGGTGAATAACATATGCTTAAAGAGCATATGTTTGGTGGCTTTGAAGGAAACATTGTTCTCTAATGTGGACTGTGGTGGGGTGGCTTTTTGCTTTTATTTATATTTTCTTGTAATTCAGTTTCTTACGGTTGTTTTTTTTGGCTGTAATAATATGTAACTATTAGAGGCTTACAATGATATTTGTGAATAGGGGTTGTGCTTTGTTCTCAAATAAATACAATTAAACTATTGATTCAGGATGATCTGACCCCTATACATTAACTAAGAATGACCCCTCTTATTTAATGTATACAGATCGGCTTAAATAGCAGTCTTGTATTGATGCTGACTGAGTTTGTAGAACTAAAACAATTGTCAGCCTTTAAAACCATCATCCTAGTTTGGTTTGCCCCAGTATTTTATACTGGGGTGATTTTTCTAGAACTAGCTAGAGTCTTCTGTACCCTACAGTTGGTATTATTACTAGTATAAGTAGAATCCCAATACGTACTGAAGACATTAAAAAAGCCACATTGATGTGGCTTTTTTAATGTCTTTTTAAGAACTGGCTGACATTAATTGCCAGCCAAGTTTGTTTAACTACTTCTTATACCGTCCACCCATTCATCTACCTGAGTTTCAAGTACGTCTAATGGTAGAGGACCGTTTTCTAGTATCAGAGTGTGGAACTCTCTGATGTCAAACTTACTGCCTAGCGCATCTTTGGCCTTTTCTCTAAGCTCAAGAATTTTAAGCATTCCGATTTTGTAAGCTGTGGCTTGTGATGGCATCACAATGTGTCTTTCTACCATTTTAACTGCATCAGACTTGGCGTTTGGTGTATTTTCAACATAATAGTTAATCGACTCTTCGCGAGTCCATTTTTTAGCATGGATCCCAGTATCGACAACTAAACGGCAAGAACGCCACAGTTCCATAGCCAAGCGCCCGAAATCTGAATATGGATCTGAGTAGAGACCCATCTCTTTCGGGAAAAATTCACTGTAGAGTCCCCAGCCTTCAATATAAGCGGTATATCCACCAAATTTACGGAATTTAGGTATGCCTTCAAGCTCTTGTGCTATGGCTATCTGCATATGATGCCCTGGTGTACCTTCATGGTACGCGAGCGCTTCCATCTGATACTTAGGCATGGCATCCATGTCGTATAGATTGGCGTAGTAAGTTCCTGGGCGACTGCCATCGGGTGTTGGTTGATTGTAAAAGGCTTTACCCGCTGACTTCTCCCTAAATGCTTCAACACGTTTAACAATCATTGGGGCTTTAGGTTTTACATTAAACACTTTATCAAGTCGCGATGACATGGTATCGATAAGCGCGGTAGCATCATTAAGGTATGCATCACGACCCTCATCGGTTGCAGGGTAATAGAATTGCTTATCTTCACGCATAAACTTCAAGAAAGCTGGAAGATCTCCCTTAAAGCCTACTTTGTTCATGATCCCGCGCATCTCTTGATGAATACGGGCAACTTCAGCTAAACCAAGTTCATGGATCTGCTCTGCAGTCATATTTGTTGTTGTGGTCGTAGCAAGTTTTCTATTATAAAACTGCTCACCCTGAGGCAGTTTCCACACTCCATCACGGGTATCCGCTTTAGTCTCAAGCTGAGTGATAAAGGCAATTAGCTTATTGTAAGCTGGCTGTACCTGAGTGATTAAGGCCTGTTTAGCATCAGTTAAAAGTGCTTCCTTTTTGCTGTCACTGACGGCTAATGAATTTACCTTGCCTTTGATATCTGCCCATAAGGCGCTGTCTGCACCTGAGTCAAAAGGGGCACCGCTTATGATATTTTTACTATCAGAAAGGACATGGGGAAAGACAAATTTTGGCGCTATGATCCCTTTCTGCGCTCGAATGTCTAAGTCTGCTTCAAGTTGCTCAAGATATTTCGGTATCCCATTTAAGCGACTGATGTAGGCATTTGCATCTTCAACACTGCCGACTTGATGTTGGTTAATTAGAAATGAGGCTAGCATAGAGTGCCCACCGTACATTTGATTAACTGGGTAGGTATAATGTCGCCATTGGTTGTCTTTGATGTTGTTTTCGAGTTTCTGTTTTAGCAAGCTGTAACTTAGGTGGGTTTGGCTATCAAGTTTACTTTCATCTATCAACATTAGCTGCTCTAAATGACGCTGAGTGCGGGCCAAATCTTCTGCATCAGCAGCTTCGCCACGTTCATCCCATTTCCCGTAATCTTTCTTTATCCCAAGCTCGGTTTGAGAAGTTGGACTTGCCATCACATTTTCCATAAACAGGGTCTCAAAAAGGGTATTGGCTCTTTCTGATTCACTTATGGCTGCTTGGACGGTTGCTGGAGTTTGACTTACCGAAGGAGAGGAGGTTGATGAGGCGCCACATCCCCCTATCAAAGTTGTTAACGCTAAGGCTATTAGGCTCGTTTTTGTTTTTATAGGCATGATTAATTAGTCTTATTTTTTTAGAATTAATGGAACGCAAGTGCTAATCCTAAAGAAGCTAATCGTTAATGTTTTGATCTTAGTGTTAGTAAATGTTTCAAGAGGCTAAATTGTGGAGTTTAGCCTCTTGAAAGAGAGGTATGACTTTAGGTTTATTAGGCTTAACAGAATTGAGAGAGAAGTTCGTTAACAAATAATTTCCCTTTGGGTGTAAGTTCCCAATGATCAACACTCTCAGTGAGCAGTAACTTCTCTTTAGCACTGTTAATTCCGGTAATTAACACATCCCTTGATAGTCCTGTTCTCTGTTCAAACTCAGTCTTGGGGATCGGTGACATTAATCTGAAACGATTCATTAAGTATTCAAGAGCGCGATCTTCCATAATGACTTCAGTTGTCTCGAAGTTATAGTCTTCGGCTGCAAGATAGCCCTTAGGGTGTTTAATTTTTACCGTTCTCAGTATCTTATTTTCACCGAGTAAAGTGACTTTACCGTGTGCACCACAGCCTATGCCTAAGTAGTCACCGAACTGCCAGTAATTAATATTGTGTTGGCACTGAAATCCAGGTTTAGCGTAGGCGGATATCTCGTATTGCTCGTAACCTAAGGCTGCAAGTTTTTTCTGGCCTTGTTCATAGATTTCCCAAAGCGCTTCATCATCAGGTAGCTGAGGTGGTCTTGAGTGAAACAGCGTGTTCTGCTCTATGGTTAGCTGATACCAAGAAAGGTGGGGAGGAGACAGGGCTGCTGCTGTATCAATGTCGGCCATCGCTTCAGCAAAACTTTGATTGGGTAATCCATGCATCAGATCTAAGTTAAAACTCTGATAACCTGCGTTGAGGGCTTTTTGTGCAGCGACTTTTGCTTCATCTTCATCGTGGATCCGGCCAAGTAGATTAAGCTTGTCACTGGAAAAACTCTGCACGCCGATTGATAAACGTGTGATACCTGCGTGGCAGTAAGCTTCAAAATCATCATGCTCTAACGTGCCAGGGTTGGCTTCCATGGTTATCTCAATATTCTCCTTAAACGGGATAACTTGAGATACATGGTTCAACAACCTTTTTATCTGTGCAGCATCAAATAGCGATGGCGTACCACCACCGATAAATATCGAATGTAGCTTACGGCCTTGAACATACTTTAAGTCATGATTTAAATCAGCGATGAGTGCATCAACATATTCCTGCTGTGGCAACTCTCCATTCTGACCATGAGAATTAAAGTCGCAATAGGGACATTTTTGTACGCACCACGGAATATGAACATATAAACTCAGGGGAGGTAAGGTTAGCATTAAACTAATAAGCCCTTTTTCTGCATTGCGGCAATTAAGAGTTCCATTGCTTTGCCTCTATGGCTTAAGCGGTTTTTCTCCTCACTGTTAAGTTCAGCCGCTGAGCAGCTGTGTTCACTTGGAATAAAAACAGGGTCATAACCGTGGCCATTATCGCCTTTAGCTTCAAAACCTATATGACCTTCCCAAGATGCTTGAGCAATAATTGGGGTTGGATCTTTTGCGTGACGCATGTAAACCAGAATGCACTGGAAGCGTGCGCTTCGGCCATCTTGGTTATCTTTTAGCGCATCGAGTAACTTAATGTAGTTATTGGTCTCGCCTGCATTTTCACCCGCGTAGCGAGCAGAATAGATCCCAGGGGCTCCGTCTAACAGATCAACCTCTAAGCCTGAGTCATCTGCAATCGCTGCCATGCCAGTGACTTCAGCGGCGTGACGAGCCTTGATGATGGCATTCTCAACAAAGGTAGTACCTGTTTCTGGTACTTCGACGACATTAAATTGGCTTTGAGGAAAAACTTCGACTCCATATTGAGAGAAGATCTCTGAAAACTCTTTTAATTTGCCTTTATTACCACTGGCGAGTACGAACTTATCCATGAGCTACCTTGAACTAAAATGGGAATTATTTGGGCGCAATGATAACGAAGGAAGCGAGGAAACGATAGCGGAGATTGAGGAGAATTGAAGGAGTTTAACGAGCGCTGACATGTTTGAAAATACAGCGCTGGTTTAAATCATTACTCTACGTAAAACTTCTGTTTAAATTTCAGTTGAGTATTGAGTTTATTGCCGTACTTAATGGCAATGCGGAAATTAATTTCTTGATCATCGCGATAGGGCACTTCTGCAATATAATAAATAGCATTACCTTCACGGATCTCTCTAAACTTAAGTTCAAGCCGCGCATCCAATAAGTTATTAGCGACTCCTGAAATTTCGACAGCTACTGCAGGGCTGCCTTCTTGGCTAGTATCGAGTACTGATATATTGACTAATCCGGTATAACTACTGCGCTTAATACCATAGGATTTGGCAATGCTAGGAGTGAGAAAAGTACTGCTTAATGCAACATAATGGATATCAAAATTGCCAATTTTCTCTTTTTGCTCTGCTGACGCATTGCCTACAAAGGCAAGGCTTAGGATTAGTGCTGATAATATGGCTTTTAACATGGTTAGCCTCCTGTTGATCATTTTATGAGTATATACCGATACGTCTCTAAAGTACGATTATGTGGTTAGTGCGTTAGAGCAGTGAAATTATATTTTCAGGTATGATTCTGGGGGAGATAATCTTAACTTGTTTGTGTCTTCCCTGTTCACCCTTAAGGATTTTTATATCTCCTTTAGGGACTTTAAATACCTTGGAGAGGAACTTAGTTAGATGTGCGTTGGCTTTGCCATCAATTGGCGGAGCTGTAATTGCAATTTTTAGCTCCTCACCATGAACACCCACTATCTGATCTCGGCTGGCTTTTGGCTGTATATAAAGGTTAAGCAGCAGATCACTCTGCAGCTTAATAACTGGTGCCATTAAACATTGGCCCAGAAAGGTACGTATTGAGCCAATAGAATGTTGAGGAAGTTAAGTAAGATCATCATCACGAGTAGAGAAAGATCTAATCCTCCCATAGAAGGCAGCATACGACGGATAGGGGAAAGCAGTGGCTCTGTTAGCTGGCCCATAACCATTTCGATAGGATTGTTCCCTTGGCTTACCCAGCTAAGAACCGCTCTGATGATAAGCATCCAAAATAGTAAAACGCCTGCTTGCTTGAATACAGAAACGACAGAGATAAGCAGTATGGTTAGGATATCGATTGCCGCACCTGCAATTAGGCTTAACACTACAAATTTTGCAGTGACAACCAACAGAGCTAATACTACGGATGCAGTATCGAAAGCGCCTACAGAAGGAAGCACTCTGCGCATAGGAGCTACTATTGGATGAGTCGCTTTGACGATAAACTGGCTAAATGGATTGTAGAAATCTGCTTTAGCAAGTTGAAGCCATATGCGAAGAATAACCACCATAAGGTATAGGTCGAAAAAGGTACTGACTAAAAAACTTAATGCATTCATCTGAACTCTCTATGTTGTTATTTCAATTTTATACCAATTGGTATTGGTCGGTGAAAACTTAATATTGCTTTGCCATCTCTTGGGCTCGTGCGACACAGTCATCCATAGCTTGCTTAACTAATCCTCTAATATTACCAGATTCAAACGCATTTATGGCTTGCGCTGTAGTGCCTCCTTTAGAGGTGACATTTTCTCGTAATTGAGCCGTACTTAGTTGAGGATTTTGTATCACCATTTGCGCTGCGCCTAAAGCCGCTTGCTGTACTAGCTGACGCGCTTTAGTTTCATCCATTCCAGACTCTTTTGCTGTGTCCAGCATCGCTTCCATAAATAGGAAAAAATAAGCTGGGGAGCTACCGGCAAGGGCGATGACCTGATTTAACTCAGCTTCTGTGTCTACCCAAAGCACTTCACCGCCGCTCAACATTAACTGCTCACAAATACTCTTCTGATCTTGTGAAATCTTGCCATCAGCAAACAGTCCTGTCATTCCCACACCTATTTGAGTGGGCGTGTTAGGCATTGCACGAATAAGTGTAATCTCTTGAGCAAAGTAATCTTGATATCTGCTTGCAGTTATTCCTGCTGCGATAGTGATAATAAGTTTATCAGTTAAATCCAATACACTTAGCTGTTCACACACAGCCTGCATAAAATGGGGTTTAACACTTAAGATAATCACATCCGCATCTTTAGCTGCGGCAAGGTTGTCCTGAGAGACCTTAATGTTGAGATCGTGTTGTAACGCATCTAATTTCTCGGTGCTTGGGTTCGTCGCATGGATCAACGATGGCGTGTAACCACTTTTTACCAAGCCACTTGTAATACTGCGTGTCATATTGCCTGCGCCGATAAAACACAACTTCTTCTCAACCATATCTGTTCTCTTTTTCAGCTTAAAGCTGACCTTTATTATAGGGGCTATTTTTTCTGTGTTCATAACTATAATATTTGGGCGTATACGGATAAATCAACTGCTTTGCTAAGTTTAAAAGCAGTGCCATAAGCCCTAGCGAATTAAATGCTAGGTGTATCACGTTGACCAAAAATAGCGCTACCAATTCGAACCATAGTAGAACCATGCTCTATTGCTTGCTCTAGGTCGTTACTCATTCCCATCGATAGCGTATCAACTTCAGGATAAATCTTTTGTAATGAAAGATATAAATCCTGCAATTTCTGAAATTCACGTTTCTGGTGTTGTATATCTTGGGTCGATGTCGGAATTGCCATTAAACCACGTAACTTAAGGTTCGGTAACAGTTTAATCGACTCTGCAAGAGAGAACATCTCATCAGCTGTAGCGCCAGACTTGCTCGATTCTTCACTTATATTGATCTGAATACACACGTTTAGTGGCGCCAATGTGTCAGGTCTTTGGTCGTTTAAACGCTGAGCGACCTTGTCTCGACTCAATGTGTGCATCCAGTCGAACAAATTTGCAACAATCTTGGTCTTGTTTGATTGTAGCGGACCGATAAAGTGCCACTGGATTTCTGGACAGGAAGATTTCAAGGCAATTACCTTGGATTCTCCCTCCTGAACATAGTTTTCACCAAAATGCCGCTGTCCTGCAGCATAGGCGGCTATAATGTCAGTATTAGGTTTTGTTTTACTCACTGCGAGTAATTGAATTTCATCGGGATTTCTTGATGAAATTTGTGCCGCTTGTATGATTCGATACTGGGCGTTAGCTAGTCTGTCTGCTATTGTTGTCATCATGTAATTATTTTGATTGAATGGATAGACCATATTATGGAAATCACAGAGTTACTTGCCTTTAGTGTAAAGCACAAGGCGTCAGATCTACACCTCTCTGCAGGTGTATCTCCTATGATACGTGTTGATGGTGAAGTCAGAAAGATCAATTTACCTGCTTTAGATCATCAAGGGGTGCATAGCCTTGTTTATGACATCATGAATGATAAGCAGCGTAAAGATTTTGAAGAGCATTTAGAGATAGATTTTTCGTTTGAAGTCCCCAACCTTGCCCGTTTTCGTGTTAACGCTTTTAACCAATCTAGAGGGGCTGCGGCAGTATTTCGTACCATTCCCAGTGATATTTTGAGCCTTGAGCAACTAGGCGCTCCTGAAATATTTAAAAAAATATCTGAATATCCTCGCGGGTTAGTTCTTGTCACTGGGCCTACTGGTTCAGGTAAAAGTACCACACTTGCAGCGATGGTCGATTATATCAATGAAAGTCGCCATGAACATATTCTGACCATCGAAGATCCAATAGAATTCGTGCATCAAAATAAGCAGTGTTTGATTAACCAGCGAGAAGTTCATCGTCATACTCATAGTTTTAATGCTGCGCTTAGAAGTGCACTTCGTGAAGATCCCGATGTGATTCTTGTGGGTGAAATGCGAGATTTGGAAACAATACGTTTGGCAATGACTGCAGCAGAAACGGGCCATTTAGTGTTTGGTACTCTGCATACAACCTCAGCTGCTAAAACCATTGACCGTGTAGTGGATGTATTCCCAGAAGGGGAAAAAGGCATGGTGCGCACCATGTTATCAGAGTCACTTCAGGCAGTTATTTCACAAACCTTGATTAAGAAGGTCGGCGGCGGCCGAGTGGCTGCCCATGAAATCATGATGGGCACGCCAGCGATTCGAAACTTGATCCGAGAAGATAAAGTGGCGCAGATGTATTCAGCTATTCAAACTGGTATGGCTCACGGTATGCAAACATTAGATCAATGTCTGCAAAATTTGGTCAACCGTGGCCAGATCACCCGTGAGGATGCTCAGCATAAGAGCTCCAATAAGCAAACTACATTTTAATACATACTCAGTATTATAAGGCTTAACTATGGACGTTCGTCCTTTTTTAAAAATAATGGTGGAACGCAAAGCGTCGGATCTGTTTATTACAGCAGGCTTCCCACCAAGTGCAAAAATCGACGGTGAGTTAAGACCTTTAGGTGAAAACTCGTTCTCGGCGGCGCAGTCGTTAGAGTTTGTTGAATCGTTAATGACTGATGTACAGAAAAAAGAGTTTCATGAGACGCGTGAGTGTAACTTTGCCTTTGCTTTAAAGGAGCTTGGTCGTTTTCGTGTTAGTGCATTTTGGCAAATGGAATCGCCAGGTTGTGTTATGCGTCGTATCGAAACTGAGATACCTGATGCAGACGATCTGAAGCTTCCTCCGATTTTGAAAGATTTAGTGATGAGTAAGCGTGGTCTTATTATCATGGTGGGAGGCACGGGGACCGGTAAATCGACATCGTTAGCGTCATTGGTGGGGTATCGTAATGCTAACTCACGCGGACACATTTTGACCATTGAAGATCCTGTCGAATTTGTTCACGAGCATCGTAAGAGTATTGTTACTCAGCGAGAAGTGGGTATCGATACTGAATCCTTTGATGCAGCGCTTAAAAGCTCATTGCGTCAGGCACCTGACGTGATCTTAATTGGTGAGATACGCAGTCAAGAGACAATGGAGTTTGCCTTGGCCTTCGCTGAAACGGGTCATCTATGTATGGCGACGCTTCACGCCAATAACGCTAACCAAGCATTGGATCGCATCATGAACTTGGTGCCTCAAAATAAGCATCAGCAGTTACTATTTGATCTTTCGTTGAACTTGCGTGGTATTGTCGCTCAGCAATTAGTGCCTAGAGCTGATGGTGTGGGACGACGGGCTGCGATTGAGATTTTAATCAATACTCCAAGGATCGGTAGCCTTATTGCGAAGAATGAGCTTCACTCTCTTAAAGAAGCGATGTCTAAGTCAAATGAGCAGGGGATGCAAACCTTCGATCAGGCATTATTAAAGCTCTATGTTGAAGGCGAGATTAGCTACGCAGATGCTTTACATCATGCCGACTCTCCAAACGATTTACGCTTGATGATTAAATTGCAAAGTTCCGATACCGGTGGTTCAGGCTTTATGGAAGGCGTTACGTTAGATTTGAATTAAAATAAGACTAGAAATAGATCACTAAATACGAAAAAGTGATCCGTTTTTCAGTTACTCACGTATGGTACTTTATTCGCCAAACAAGGCTCTTGTTATGCTTACAAGAGCCTTTTTTATGCGCTCAGCTATGCAAATATGTATAAGTTTGTCCTAGGTCGACTTTTTGCTGTTAAATGGCTTAAGATATTGATTAAAATTATGCTTTAATACGCAGTAATTGCACCATTTTTAAAGAGGCTAACTTGGCTAAATATTCAGGTTTATCGAAAGACGTAGCACACACTAAACGAGGAAAGACTGGGGTTATTTTGATTAACCTAGGCACGCCAGATGCACCTACTTCTTCGGCTGTAAGACGGTATCTTGCCGAGTTTCTGTCAGACCCTAGAGTGGTCGAGATCCCTAAGTTAGTTTGGATGTTGATTTTACACGGCATTATTTTACGTACCCGACCAGCTAAATCTGCCGCGTTGTACAAAGAAGTCTGGACTGAGAAGGGTTCTCCTTTGATGGATATCACCCGTCAACAGACAGAGAAACTAGCTCGTTATTTTAAAGATAATGGTACCAGTCAGGCTGAGCAGGACGTGTCGGTCGAGTTTTGTATGCGTTATGGTAACCCTTCGGTGTCAGATACGTTAAAGCGTATGCACAATGAGGGAGTGGATAAGATGGTGGTTTTGCCTCTTTATCCTCAGTATGCCGCTCCCACTACTGGGTCAGTATTTGATGCCATTGCCAAAGAGTTTACCAGTTGGCGGTATATGCCTTCATTACATTTTATCAATACTTACCATGATAACCCTGATTTTATTCATGCATTAGTTGAGTCGATAAAACGTGACTTTGAAGCAAACGGTCAGCCGCAGAAATTAGTCATGTCTTATCATGGTATGCCTGAACGTAACTTGCATCTTGGCGATCCTTATTACTGTTTCTGCATGAAGACGACTAAGTTGGTGGTTGAGCAGTTAGGGTTAACTGAAGATCAATATATTGCGACTTTCCAGTCTCGATTTGGTAAGGCTAAGTGGTTAACGCCTTATACTGATGCGACCATGGGGTCACTGCCCGGACAAGGTATTAAAGATATTGCTGTCGTGTGTCCTGCTTTTAGTGCTGATTGCTTAGAGACATTAGAGGAGATAGCTGGAGAGAATCGATTGATTTTTGAAGAAGCTGGTGGCCAGGAATATCGGTACATTCCGGCACTTAACGATGATGAATTGCACATTAAGATGATGGCAAACTTAGTCAGGCCTTATCTATAAGTAAGGTGATGCTAAATAACTAAAGGGAGCTCAGCTCCCTTTTTTAATGTTTGTCTTTTTACAGTACTAATACAAATTAGTACTGATTCTCGAAATAGCTTTCTATGATCAACACTGCAGACATGGCATCGACCTGACCTTTTGTTAGTGCTTTATAGCCACCCATTTCAAATAGTCTAGTTTTAGCATCTGCTGTGGTCAGTCTTTCATCTTGTGTGGCAATCTTTACTCCGAATCGACCATTGATTCTATTGGCGAACTTTTTAGCTCTTTGGGTCATCTCTTGCTCCGACCCATCCATATTCAGGGGAAGGCCGACGACAACTAAGTCAGGTTTCCATTCTTCGATCAATAATCCTATCTCTTCCCATTTAGGGATCCCATCGACGGCTTTTATCGATTGTAATGGGGCTGCGCTGCCAGTAAGTGATTGTCCTATCGCAATACCTATACTCTTAGTGCCAAAATCAAAACCTAAAACCGTTTGTGAACTCATAATCAACTTCTTAATTGTTAACCGTATATAATATTAAAACTATGCGTGACCCGTCTGGCTCGACAGTTGCCAAATATCAAATCCAAGTGATTCAGTGGCTTGTTGCCATCTATCGTCAAAGCTTATATCGAACAACAACTCTTTTGTTGCAGGAGTCGAGAGCCAAGTATTATCAGCGAGTTCTTGTTCGAGCTGATCTCGGCTCCAACCGGCGTATCCAAGGGCTACAATGAAGTTATTGGGCGCGGCACTTGTGCCTAAAGAGGTCAACACGTCTCTGGATGTGGTGAGCATCACTTCATCGGTCAAAGCTTGGCTATTGTTCCAGTTCGGTTGTGGGGTATGCAACACAAAGCCTCTATCTGGATTTACTGGTCCACCAACGAGCACGGTTGAACCTAGCGAGACGATGGAATCAGGTTCTTCATCGAGCTGCATCTGCTTTAAGAGTTCGTTGACATCAATACCGATTGGTTGGTTAATCATAATCCCCATGGCTCCTTTTTCATCATGCTCGCAAAGGTAGATCACCGAGCGTTCAAAAAAAGTATCATCAAGAGAGGGCATAGCGATTAACAAGTGATTTTGTAAACTGTCCATCTTTAGCTCCAATGAATTCAACGAATGGCTAGCTTACCCACCGGCTAGTTTTACTTGATAATTTAGTTTTTCAAGTAAGGTTTTGAGTTGTTCTCTATTGTCAGTTTGAACTTCAATAGTAAACTCTTTAACCGTACCACCACAGCCACATTGCTTTTTAAGCTTTTGAGCTAAGGCTTTGAGTTCTTTCTCATCTAATCCTAACCCTTTGATGATAGAGACCCCTTTACCTTTCCTTCCTTTACTGTCTTTATGGATCCTAACAATGCCATCGCCTATTGGCGCGTCTAGGGCCTCTTTTTCAGGGGCTATACGGCCAATATCAGTACTGTAGACAAGTGTTACATTTGCATCTTTTTGCATGGGATAGTCATTAATTAGCGACAATTAGCTCGAGTCTAACAAAATGCTGAAACTTGTGGGAGTTTATCGCGAGCTTTAGAAGTAAAAAGACCATTAGATATGGCCTTTTCTCTAAATAATATTGGAGTTCTAGGATTTAGGAGGGGACTAATATGTTAGGCAAGTTATGCGTACAAAGCACCGATGATAGTTGAAATGATGGTGATAAAGGCGCAGGGGATCATGTATTTGTGAAATCTTGTCATGGCGATAGAGCAGGCTGTCAGTACAAATCCTAATGATGCTGCACCATAGCTGTTGCTCCCTTCTTGTAAAATGGTGAAGAGTAACCAAAGTAAAACAAGGCCGGGTAAGATAAATAGACCGACATGCCCTAAGCCGTCTTTGCTTGAGTCGGCTATGCTTTGGGTCGTGACGTTTGCTGGAGCAAATTTGTACACTCCAGTAGCAATAACAAAAGCAGCAATAAACCAAAGCATGTTTAATCTCTTAAAATCAGTAATTGATAATTATTATCATTTGCATTAATAATTAAGTCAAGTTGAATGAGGCAGTTATGTCAACAAAATTGGGTTTTTGAAGATAACATTGCTAGGCAGGCTACATATGTATTAATATATTGCACTTCTAGGATTTTACGAGGTTAACATGAAAAAAGTTCAGTTAATTTTAGCAGTACTATCACTTAGTGCCCTTAGCGCGTGTAGCTCAATGAGATCAAGTTCGGATTACGATCCTGCAGCTAATTTCGGCGATATTAAAACTTTTGCTTGGGTTGAACCTCAAACTCAGGAAAATAGTTATCACTTAGATGGGTTAATGGACCAACGTGTTCGCGCTGCTGTAGATAAGCAGCTCGCACAAAAAGGCCTTAAGCTGACTAATGCTGAAACTGCAGATGTGTTGGTAAATTATTTAACTAAGGTCGATAAGAAGATTAATGTCGATACCTTTAACACTAACTATGGTTACAATCCCTATGGTTACGGTTACAACCCATACGGTTATGGTTATGGTTGGGGTATGAGCCGTGCAATGAATACGCAAACTACGGTTCGCGAATATGAAGTGGGCACATTAATCTTAGATATGATTGATAGAGCGTCTGGCAGATTAATTTGGCGTGGTACCGTTACTGATACCATTCGAAATGAAAATACGCCAGATGAGCGTGTGGGAATTGTGAATGAAGCCGTTTCTTCCATGCTAATGGATTATCCTCCTAAGATTGAGGCGAAATAGTCACTTAGGGCCATTAAAATATATAAAGGCGACCAGTAAGGTCGCCTTTTTTGTGGCTGTTTGTTGGCATCCAAGCCACTCAAATAGTGTGCGTTGTCGACAGTCTAGACTAAAGTCGAACATCTAATCCCTTGTACAGAGTGATACCCTCAGGCTTCTTATTTAAAAGCAGACTCAGAGAAAGCTATCCTGATACCTGTTCATGATTATTAACTTATATCAATTTAAGGGTGGTTTTGTGGATCAGTTTTTACATCAGTGGTTTAGTGAATACAACAAGGGCGAAGGCGTTGTTAAGAATTCACTTTCGGCTCAAACTCAGTCTCATTGGCGCGCCTTGTTAGATGACGCAAAGTTAGGCAAACTCAGTGATTGGCAGAAAACTCCACCGGGTAGGATGTCGTTGATCTTACTCATGGGACCAGTTGCACATCTGCTGGCTGATAGTGAGGTTAATGAACTAAATCGACGTGCCAGAGATTTGTGTATACAAGGTGTCGACTTAGGTTTCGATACTCAGCTTGATCTTGTACAGCGACGCTGTTTTTATGATCCACTTTTCTATTCTTCAGTGAATAAAGACAGAGATTTGTTACTCCGTTTGCTCGAAGGGATGGAGTCTCAGGTTGATATGCCGGAAAAAACAGTGTGGTCTACTTGGTATGCACAGGCTTCTTCGCTTAACTCATAAATACTATTTCAGGTTTGAATTATATTAACTCAAACCTGTTTTCCTTTTGTCATTCACATCTGCAGCAATCGTCTAAGTAAGGTACGTAAGGTATCGTTAGCCGCGACTTGCACTGAGCTATGTTGTATCACATCGACATTTGCCTGCCAGCCGAGTTGTTCAAATTGTACCGGCACTTTACACAGTGCATTAGCCTCGAGTGCGTCTTTTGCTAAGTGCAAAGGAAGCAAGGTCCAACCAAACCCCGATTTAGCCAATTCCAGTAACACATAATAGTTATCAGCATGCCAGACATCAGGTGAATGAGCTTGATTGAACCAGGTTGTTTTTGAGCCTTTAGAGCTGATGACCAACTGTCTATGCAGCTTTAAGATATCAATGTGAGCCGAATCCATTTGAGCTAAAGGGTGCAGGGGACTGACTAAGAGATCGAACTCTACGGTGCCTAGGGTTTCGAAGTCGATAGACTCAGGATATAAGTTGTCACTAAAGACTAAGCCTGAGCTCGCCCTTTTATCTATCACAAGTTGGATCACATCTTGACTCGAAGCGCAGAGAAACTCTAACTCTAGAGCTGGATGGGCTTTTTCAAGCTCTGGTAGCAACTTGATAAGATTACCATAGGGAATTCCTTCATCGATAGCCAGAGTGAGTTTACTCACCTCATCGGACTCTAGCGCATCGACTTGTTGAGCAAGCCGGCGGTGCTGAGCGATAACAGCTCTAGCTTGCGGCAGTAACTTCTCACCTTTAACAGTGAGTGTTGGGTAACGACCCGTTCTATCAAATAACTGAAGCCCAGTGTCTATCTCCATGTTCATGATATTTTGACTTACAGCTGACTGCACTTTACCTAGCTTGCGGGCGGCAGCTGAAAATGAACCAGATTCGACGGTAGTGACAAATGACGTGAGTTGTTCAATGGTAGAAATATCAGTAAAAGTGATGGTATGTGATTATTAATCATCATATATAGAGATGATAATAGCTGCAAGTTACTTATTGGAGTCTATGGTATGCAAACTAAAGAGAGAGTGTTTCACGCGATTATATTTGAACTGATAGCCTTAGCTATCGTTATTCCTGCGGCTGCGATGTTTAGCAACAAAGAGGCGTCCTCCTTGATGGTCGTTGGTGTTGGATTAAGTTTCTATGCTGTGATCTGGAATTATTTTTATAATATTTGGTTTGATAAACAGTTTGGTAGCGAGCGAGCAACAAGAAGTTTATTGTTGAGAATTGGCCATACTCTGGGGTTTGAGTCCGGTATCATTTTTATCACAGTCCCCTTTGTCGCCTGGTTTCTAGGCATCAGTTTAGGTGCTGCACTTTTGATGGAAGCTGCTTTTCTCATCTTCTTCTTTTTCTATGCCATCGCTTTTAACTGGTGTTACGACAATATCAGGACACGAGTGGTGGCAGTTTAAGTTAAAGTTGATCTATTAAGGTTCGATTTAATTGGTTGTCATTAGCTAATGTTTAAGTGTTTTGCTCTAAGTGTTTACGAATTTGCCAGAAGGTTATAAAATGGTTGCAATTCATTGAGGCTGTGCTTGGATTTGTCTATTTTACCTCCATGGGCTATACAAGGTTCATATAGGATTAAAACCTAGAGTGAAAACTTTAGCGAGTGGGTAAGTATGAGTCATTGGTCTGGCGTGAGATTTATCGTATCTGTTGGTTTTTTATTTAGCTTTGCTGCTTCAACTTGGGCTTGGGTAGATCTTGATAATGACGGTGTACCTGATGTTAAAGATGCCTGTTTGGGAACAAAAGTTGGGGTATTAGTTAACTCTAGTGGCTGTCATGTCATGAATGGCCAAGATAAGATCTGTTTGTTCACTGTGGATGACGGGCTGTATCCAGAGACATGTACTCAAGCTACCCCTTTGGTTTTGAACTTTGAGTTTGCTAAAGCTGACGTTATGTTTGTTCAATGGCAGGTCTTTACGCGTATTAAATCTTTCCTTTTGGAGCATGATGTAAACCTATGTTTAGTAGGACATACAGATTCCATAGGAAGTGAAGCGGGTAATGTAGAGTTATCCAATTTGCGGGCCGCGAATGTTAAACGGATTTTAGTGGATGATCTCGGTTTTAAACCTGAGCGTTTTATCGTCAAAGGTATGGCTGATAAGGCTCCAATCGCAAGTAATGTACAGCCCGAAGGGAGAGCAATAAACCGGAGGGTGGAACTGTTTGTCGAATTTGAGTAACGTCAATGATTGTTATCGATAGTCTCGAATTTGTTGTTTTGAATTAACTCACTAACTGTGTTTAATTAATGAGTTAAAAATTTTATAGCCAAACTCTATTTGGCTAATTTAGGGAGTAAATAAATGGAAAACTTGGAAGGTTTGTTTGAACAAGCACCTGATCTTATCGTGTCGTATGGCATGAAAGTGCTCTTAGCTATTGTCATTTTCGTTGTCGGTAAATACTTAGCGGGATTAGCGAAAAAGATAACGTGTAAGCTGCTACTTAAGAGAAAAGTCGATGAAACTGTTGCTTCTTTCGTAGGTAATATGGCTTGGGCACTGGTACTTGTGTTCACTATCGTAGCTACATTAGGTCAGATCGGCGTTCAAACAGCATCACTGGTTGCTGTAATTGGTGCCGCAGGCTTAGCAGTAGGCCTTGCACTTCAAGGTTCACTCTCTAATTTTGCTTCTGGCGTCTTGATGGTGTTATTCCGTCCTTGTCGTGTTGGTGATTATGTTGAGGCTGCAGGTATTGCCGGAACTGTAAATGAGATCACTATCTTTTCTACCAAGCTACTTACGCCCGATAATAAACTCATTATTGCGCCTAACTCTGCAATGATGGATGGAACGATTATTAATTACTCTGCGATGGATAAGCGTCGAGTTGATTTGGTGATTGGTGTTTCTTACGATGCTAACTTGGCTGACACGAAGAAGATTCTGACACAGATAGTAGAGAGTAATCAGTATGTCCTAAAGGATCCTGCTTACACTATTGCTGTTTCTGAATTAGCTGACTCTTCAGTGAACTTTGTCGTACGTCCTTGGGTGAAGGGCAGTGATTACTGGCCTGCATATTTTGAATTGTTAGAGCAGATCAAAATAGCCCTAGATGAAGCGAACATCGGTATTCCATACCCACAAATGGATCTTCACGTGAAGGAAACTCCATCAGTATAATTCGATTGAATTATCTGTAATGTGAATTAAAAAAGGTCGGCAATAGCCGACCTTTTTTAATGTGACGTACCATCGTGACCATGCTCATATTGATAGTCGAATTTGGGCATTCCCCAGCGAAATTTAATTGATAACATTCTAAAGCTGAAGCCAAAAGATAGACATATCCCTAAATTAATCCACTCAGTCACTTCTAAATGCTTTAGGCAGACATAGAGAGATGCAGTTAATAATGCCACTAAGGCATACAGTTCCTTTTTAAAGATGAGTGGCACTTGGTTACATAATATATCGCGGATCACGCCACCAAATACGCCTGTAACAACCCCCATAACGACAGCGACAACAGGACTGAAACCTAACATCAATGTTTTCTGCGCACCTATAATAGAGAACACAGCTAATCCTAGCGCATCGATTGCTAGAAATAGCTTAGATAAATAGCGCATCACTGGCGCTATCAACACAGTTAATAGCGATGCAAGTGCAATCGCAATGAGATAATGCACATTTTCAACCCAGATTAATGGGTAGTTGCCTAACATCATGTCACGCAAGGTTCCGCCGCCAATGGCCGTTGCACAGCCAATGATGACAACACCAAATAGATCCATCTGTTTTTTCCCAGCAGCTAACGCGCCAGTCATAGCTTCAGCAATGATACCGATAAGCCAGAGTAGGCTGATAAATTGAACTTCTTGCATTGGAAAAGCCATCGTGAAAAAAGAGAGGGGATTTTGCATGAAAAATGTCAAAAATAAAATAAACATTTATTAATTTTTTAGATTAGATTTACTAATGTTTAATTAATTGTATTTACTTAATCCCCTTATTTTATTTGGTTTCAGGGTTAATGATTGATAGTTATGCTAATCATAAGTGTTATAAATTTGTGTGAGTGAAGACTTTGTTCTTATTTGTTGTCAGAGTCATGATTTGTATGAGTATCGTATAGCAGTTAATTATCTGCTCGATTAACGCTGGCGCCCTGGTAGCGGTAAGGTTAGTATGCCTAATCTTGACCGATTTTAACTCTTTTGAAGTGAGCTTATGATAGATTTCCGTAGCGATACTGTAACCATGCCAACGCCAGCAATGCGCAAGGCGATGGCCAATGCCGAAGTTGGCGACGATGTGTATGGTGATGACCCTTCGGTAAACCATTTAGAGGCGATGTCAGCCGAAATGTATGGTTTCGATGCTGCGCTTTTTACCTCGTCAGGTACTCAAGCTAACTTGTTAGCCTTAATGTCCCACTGTGAACGTGGAGATGAGTATATTTGTGGCCAACAAGCCCACAACTATAAGTTTGAAGGTGGAGGAGCTGCTGTACTTGGTAGTGTTCAACCTCAGCCTTTGAATAATCAGGCCGATGGTTCTATCTTACTTGCCGAGATCAAAGCTGCGATAAAGCCCGATGATATTCATTTTGCTAAGACAAGACTTCTTAGCTTAGAGAACACCATTGGGGGAAAGGTGCTTCCTCAAGAGTATTTAGCTCAAGCGCAAACGTTAGCTTTCGACAATAAGCTCAAAATACATTTAGATGGTGCTCGTGTCGCGAATGCGGCAGTGGCACAAAATATTGAGATAAGTGAAATAACCCAATATTTTGATTCCGTGTCTATCTGTTTATCTAAAGGGCTTTGTGCACCAGTAGGCTCCATTTTATTAGGTGATGAACGCTTGATTGGTAAAGCCAGACGCTGGCGTAAAATGCTTGGTGGCGGAATGCGTCAAGCTGGGATCTTGGCTGCTGCGGCGAGTTTAGCAATAACAGATCAAGTTGAGCGTTTAGCTATCGATCATGATAATGCGCGATACCTTGCTGAGCAGCTGACAAATTTGGATGAACTAAGTGTCGATCTTTCCTTAGTGCAAACCAATATGGTTTATGTTCAAGTTGCAACTGGGCTGGATACTGCTCTGCTTGCCGCTAAATTGAAAGCAAATGGCATACTCATCAGTCCAAGTGCAACAATCCGTTTAGTGACGCATGCTGATATCAGTCGCCAAGATATTGATACCTTTATTACTGAGCTAAAACGCCACTTAACGTCATAAGTAAGTTGGCTTTAATAAAGAAAAGTCTGCATCTGCAGACTTTTCTTTTTTGTGACTTCTGACGCTAATGTGCATGTCCACCATGATGTTTACCGTCTGAAAGTGAGTTGCCATTACTGTCATAGAATCCTAAACCTCCATGTTGGATAAAACCTTGAGTGATCATCTTAGCGATAAAGGGATCTGACTCACTATCACCGACATCTGCAAAATCTAAGTCGTTATACCCTTGAGTGAGAGCATTAACTGCTTCATTGCTGATAGGGCTGGCTTCAATTAAACGGTAGGTTAGATTTCCTTGCCCTTGTGTTAACGTGAATTCGAAGGGAAGGTTGAGTGAGTCTATCCATTTTAGCTCAACCTCTTGTCCTGCTTGTTGGCCTGAATAATGGACCACTTGGAAACAGGAAGCTTGACTGACTTCACCTCTGTTCAGTTGAGACTTTACCTTTGGCGACACTAAGTGAAATTGCTGCGCAAGATCGTACTTCATATTGAGTGAGCGAAGATCGCTTGGGCGATAAGTAATAGAGCGAAGCTCCTGCGGGAAGTAACGAATATATTCGCCGTTGCGATCCCAAGCTTCGAATGTCATTGGTGAACGTTTATAGATCACTTGTTGCTGGTTCTTAATTAACTGGATCTGTTGTGTTGGTACCGCTCTATCTGTTCCATTTGAGCGGACTATTTCATAGCGCACATCAATGTTGGTCGAGTTAAGTTGATCGCATTGAAATGTTAGTGCCCCCTTATTCTGTAGCAGTTTTGTGTCTTGGTCAGACTGAGCAATACTTGTCTGACTTACGGTAAGTAGTGCAGCACCTAGCATAGAATATTTCATAGCAACTCCCATTGAGCTTAAAACTGATGGCCACTCATACAGTGTTGAGTGGCCATCATTGGATAAGTCATATTGACTCAGAGGCCCAGCTTAGTAAGAGACTCTGCTTACTGAGCTGCCTCAGCTTTAACGACTAAGTTGGCTGCATGGTTAATGACATGGAAAATATGGTTTTGCTCAACCGTTCCCTGTACTAAGTGCGAGCCTGGGCCACTGGCAAATATGCCAACGTCTTCACCAGCATGTGTTTCGCTCGATAAAGGAATAAGTGCTTCTTGATGAAAGCCTGCGCTTTGAGGATCAACATAGTTAAGGTTGACACGCCCAGCTTCTATTGGGTAACCGTACCGTTCATCGCCACCGGTGCTTAGATTTGCAAACCCGCGGCCATTGGTGTAGCCAACGGTGGTGTAGGGTAAGCCATTACTGTCGGTGGAATTTGTCACGCCCGGTAGACCCGATGCATCATTGCCTTTTACCAAACCAAGTATTGGATTGCCTCGGGTCGGATAACCCGCAATGGTAAAGACATGACTGTGATCGGCCGTGACGACCAAGAGAGTATCTTTGCTTGAGGTTTTCTCCATGGCCACTCGCACAGCTTCAGACAGGGCGATAGTGTCGTATAGTGCTCTTGCTGCATTGCCCGCATGGTGTGCATGGTCGATACGTCCCGCTTCGATAATGAGGATAAATCCTTTGTCATTCTTCTTTAAAATATCAATGGTTTTTGCGGTCATCTCAGCCAGTGAAGGTTCACCTTCTACGCCATCGACAGTGCGGTCAAAGTCGTACTCCATATGAGATGAGTTGAATAGACCAAGGGCATGATCAGTGGTTGCTGGATCTATCGCTAAAAAGCCATCTCTGTCTTCGACATAAGTTGAGTTAGCGTATTTAGCTGTCCACTCATCAGTGAGGTTACGACCATCTAGGCGTTTACCGTTTTTGCCTTCGGCATCGGTGACAGTATTGGGAATAAAGGCGCGACGTCCACCGCCCATTACCACATTGATACCATTGCCATAACTAAAGTCGAGCAGTTGACTGGCGATATCTTTGCAACCATTGGTGACAGCTTCTGCGGGCAGGTCTGCATCGCTTTCCCAATTGCGTTCAGGGGCATGGGCAAAAGTTGCCGCTGGCGTTGCATGGGTAATGCGTGCAGTTGATACCACGCCGGTAGACAGACCTGCCATCGCGGCAAGCTCTAAAGATGTCACTAAGTTCTGACCAGAGGTGGATGCGCAATTGCCTCGGGTGACACCTTCTGCTTGAGATAGGACGCCTACATCGGTTTTTACGCCGGTGACCATTGCTGTCATTGTGCCAGCAGAGTCAGGTGTTTGTCCGTCAACATTGTATGTTTTGGCTAACCCTAAATGAGGTAAGGTTTCAAAAGACAGCGAGTTCTCCTCACCTGTTTGGCCTTTCAATTGACCTTCGAGAATGCGCGCGGCAGTCACTGTGGATATGCCCATTCCGTCACCGACAAACAGGATGACATTTTTTGCCGCCCCCGCGTCATTATTGACTGATATATCGGCTGCTTTCGTGACGCGGCGCTGACCGTCGATGTACCACTCATTGACAGCAGTCCAGTCTTTACCATCAGCACCGTTATCGCCATTGTTCCCGTCGTTACCATTATCGCCATTGTTCCCGTCGTTACCATTATTGCCATTGGTGCCGTTATCACCGTCGCCACATGCTGCTAGACCTAAAATTGCTGCCATAGACAGTACGAGTAGTTTGTTATTCATTTTTTTGCTCCAAAATTGAGTACTGTTTGACTAGTATTTCGTGCCGCCAAGGGACTGGGCTTGATTGATGATATGGAAGATAACATTCTGCTCGATAACCCCTTGTACAAGATGCGAACCCGGACCTGTCGCATGTAAGCTGATATCTTCACCTGCATGAGTTTCGCTTCCCATTGGTACTAAAGCTTGTTGCATAAAGCCTTTCTCTTGGGTATCGACTGAGGTGAGATCGTCGCGTTGGCCAATCACAGCCCCTGGACCATTGGTGTAGCCTAGTGTGGTATAAGGTTTACCGTCATCTGCAATGGCGACATTGCCATCTACATTGTGTACTAAACCTAAAATTGGGTTACCACGTTTAGGGTAACCCGCGATGGTGAATACATGGCTGTGATCTGCGGTCACCATGATTAAGGTGTCATCAGGATCTGTGCTGTTTACAGCAGCCTGAACTGCATTTGAAAGTTCAACGGTATCCATTAAGGCGCGATGTGCATTGCCCGCATGGTGAGCGTGATCGATTCGACCTGACTCAACAATCAAGAGGTAGCCTTGCTCGTTCTTTTTTAAGATGTCGATAGACTTAGTGGTCATCTGGGTTAGTGAGGGCTCACCTGCAGTATCATCCTGTCTGTCAGCTTCATATTCCATATGAGAAGAGTTAAACAGGCCTAGTAAATGATCCGTCGAGGCAGTGTCGATAGCATCAAAGCCTGTTTTATCCCACACGTAGGCGGCATTGCTCAAATTATCAGTCCAGTTCTTTGTCAGATTGACACCATCGCTTCGTCTGCCCTTTTTGTTCTCTTCATCAGTGACCGTATCGGGAATAAAGTTACGGCGTCCACCGCCTAGGGCAACAGAAAGTGCATTGGCTTCATCGCGCATCACTAACTGATAGGCGATATCCTTACATTCATTAGCCACGGCTTCTGCTGGCAGGTTGCTGTCAGCTTCCCAGTTACGTTCTGGGGTATTTGAGTAGGTAGCCGCTGGCGTTGCATGGGTAATACGCGCAGTGCTGACAACGCCAGTAGAGAGGCCTTTTGCGTTAGCGAGATCAACCAAGGTAATGAGTTCATTTCCTTTAGATGATAAGCAGTTTGCACGTAGGCTAGTGTCAGAGACTGATAAGACGCCAGCTTTCGATTTAACGCCCGTGGCTATCGCCGTCATGGTGCCTGCTGAATCAGGGGTTTGTTGATTGGTGTTGTAAGTCTTTACTAACGCGGTATGAGCGAACTGCTCAAAGCTTAGGAAATTCTCCTCTCCGCCCTCATTGCCTTGTACCTGCTGCCCTTGAAAGATACGTGCTGCGGTTAAGGTTGACACTCCCATGCCATCACCCACAAAAAGAATGACATTTTTTGCTTTCCCTTTGTTCTCTTGTTGGGTTTTTTCGGTGAAGTTAAGCGCGCTGGATTTAAACCATTGGCTGTTTGTTTGATTCGAGGGCAGTACAGCAGCATTGGCTGCCATCGTTACAGTCATTGTCACTAAGCTGCATGAAGCGAGCGCAGCTATATTTTTCATATTAATCACTATCATCACCCTTATATTATTGAGGTCTATTTTTGAGCCTAGTTAGTTAACGCGACGATAGTCGGGTATTTATATGACGGTGAGAGGACAACGGGATGGCAGTTTTGTTACATAGGTTTGAAGGGTAAGGTTATATGCTTGAATTTTATTGCTATAAATCACTCTGAGTAGAGTGATTTAATTAGGTTAATAATAAGGGTGTCTCTAGATTTAGATATCGAACTTTAGGTTATAGGCGTCGAATAAAGGACTCTACATAAGCGGCGGTACGTGCATTTAAAATAGGATCGGCAGAGGGTGCTATTCCTTTGGGCAGTAATAAAGGATTGAAAATCCCTTTGTCACACTGCAAAGTTGATGTCTCAGTGTCCCGATCACCGTTAACAATCACTTGGCCAACTAACAGTCGTTGACGAGTTTCAGGCCACAGTACAGTGGGATCATCTATCTCATCACCTTCCTGTGCGAGTTGAATATAAAGATCCCATACCGCAGGCTTTTCTTTGATGCGAGTGAGCAGCTCGGTTTTCAAGAAGTCATCGGAAAGGTTTGCCAGTTCAGTTTGAGACAGATTGATAACGCCTGATACGGGTTCAAAAATCCAACGACCAGGCTTTATTTCACCAGTGCTTGCACTGAATAGAAAGCTGTTCACACCAAAATAGCGGCTATTTGCAAAACTGGCGCTCGGTGGCAGCAGCTTTATGTAATCAAAGAAAGCGCTTGCGTCAGGTTTGTTATCAATCAACCACTGTTTGCCCTCAGCCCCTTGTTTCACTTTGGTTTGAAAGATAAAGAAATCCTCAAGATTACTTGCAAAAAAGCGTTCAGCATTCGTGGTGACAAAGTTAAGACTCTCTTTATCACTGTCAATTTTGAGCGACATAAACCGGCCGGAGGCCTTATCTGACGCGTGCAGGTTTGTTCCTCCGAGTGAGAAGCGGGCAGTGATGTCTATTTCTGCTTGATTAAAAAATGGGATAGTAAGGAAGTCTTGCAAAGCAGGGTTAGGTGTAAACTCTCCTGATGTACAAAAGCCCTTTGCATGGTTACGTAATTTGACTTTTTTACCCGCTTCGCGGCTCGCATCATCAGGAGTACCATTCACGGCATCAACCAATTCTGGAATACTCCTTTCACTGGCAAAAAGTGGCGTGGCTAGGATAGACAAGGTAGAAATTAAACAAACTTGGCTGAGCACTGCCAGTTTAGTGGGCACCATAATAATTCCTTTCTTAAAATAAATTGATTTATGAGTGGATATAGAAAGGGCACGGGCGACGAATCTTTCACACATCGATGGGTTTATCTAAATCAATAGGCCTTAGTCGTCAGAAATGTGATCTAGCTCCCAAAGTCTTGCAGGCTCTCGATAAGTGGCTTCTAAGCCTAATCGGTAATCAAGGTTAATGGTGGTATATGGGAGTTAATAAAGTCGGTATTTTATGCTAGAGTTGCCCCGTTTTTCATTTGAGCTTGCCACAATGCAGCAATCCCAACTCATTTTTTGCTCAGTACTATGATTGGATTTGTCTTTATAGCTCTGGCTTATCGTGCTGTCTTATCGCGTTAGCCTTCATCTCCCCTAATAAATTCAATTACTTCTATGAAAAAAACGATTGCTCGTCCCGATGATTTATCAAATAAATCCAAGATTAGTGCTGTAAAAGCTCGTGTGTTCAATCATGGCTCTCTTAGTAAAGAAGCGATTGGTTTTATCTCCTGCCTGCTATTGGCCTCCGTTTTTTTACTGTTTCCTGAAACTGCGGTTACGTTTGCGGCCAGTATTTCTGATCACGCGATCAAGGAGTTTGGCTTAGGTTTTATCGTTTTTCCCTCGCTGTTAGTGATTTTGTCACTCGTTATCGCCTGTACTCCGTTTGGTAAGGTGAGGTTAGGGGGGAAAGGTGAAAAACCTGAGTTTGGATTTATCAGCTGGACGGCGATGTTGTTTGCTGCGGGTATGGGCTCTGGTCTTATTTTTTGGGGAGTGGCTGAGCCGATAGTTCATTTTGCACACCCACCGGCATTTGTGACTGAATCGCCACTGTTATCCAATGCCGCAAATGCAAAAGATACCGCTTTGGCGCTGACCTACTTTCATTGGGGCGTGCATGCTTGGGCGGTTTATGCCATTTCAGGGTTAGTGATGGCATGGTTTGCTTTTAATCGCTCTCGGAGCATGACCATTTCGGCAAGTTTTACCGATAAGGCAAAAGGCAGTAAATTTCAAGTTTTTGACTTCCTCGCAGTCATTGCGGTTATCTTTGGGGTTGCGGGAACCTTAGCCAATACCATTGCTTTGGTGCAAAGTGGTTTACAGCATCTCGTGCCTTGGGATATCGCAGGTTTGATGTTTCGTTTAGTCCTGCTTTTAGCGATTGCTTTGGCTTTTACTGTCTCTTCGACATTAGGGCTGGAGAAGGGCATTAAGCAGATGAGTCTTTTTAACTTACTGTTTGTGGTTGCAATGCTCGTTGCTGTTATAAGCCTAGTGGATCCTATTCAAGTGGCAGGTACGGTTATCACCTCAACCGCCAGTTATTTAAGTTTGTTACCTTCGCTCTCATTTTCTATCGATCCAGATTCTCGTACTTGGAGCGAGGGCTGGAGTATTATTTATTTTGTCTGGTGGATAGCTTGGGCGCCTTTTGTGGGCCCGTTCATCGCGAGGATTAGTCGAGGTCGAAGTGTTCGCCAATACTTACTTTGTACTATTTTTATTCCGACTATCACTACCATTGTTTGGTTTAGTGCCTTTGGTGGCAGTGTGTTTGAGATGAGTATTTTCGATGATGTGATTGCTGCCACGAATAAAGATGTCACCAATGGCCTGTTTACCTTCTTTGAGTATCTTCCTTACGGCAATATATTGGCTTTCAGTGCGATTTTATTGTTGGTGACGTTTGTTATTACTAGCGCAGATTCTGCAATCTTCGTCAGTGGTATGTTGACGGGCAGTAGCAAGTTGAGATCAAAACTGATGTGGAGTTTGACGTTAGTGGCGATCACCACTGCATTAATATTGAAAAATGATATCAACTTGAACAAGCAGATCGCCATACTAGGCGCTGTACCATTCACGCTTATTTTACTGGCACAGACCTGTATTTTGATTAAAGAAGTGATAACTCATAAAGGCACAAGTTAGTCAGACTAATTGTATTACTGTGTCCACTCTATTCGTTGCGCTTGTTGTGCCATGTGGCGAATAGAGTCGTAATCTTTGTCTTCATTTTGGGTGAAGTGAGATATCTGCACTGAGTCTAATATCTTACGACCCAATGGGTCTTGATCCATGGTTAACATGGCTTGCCTCAGTGCTTGACGTAATGCTTGCGGAACATGCTTTGAGACAATAAATGGCGGAAAACCGCTAGGTCCTAAGGTATCGATAATTCGAATCTTTGATTTTAACGAAGGATCTCGTGCTAGCTCCAACTCTAAAACCCAGCTGTCGATGGCTGACGCATCCACTAGACCATTAAGCAGCATGACAATTGACTGCTGGTGGGCGCCAGATTCGGTAACCTTGCCTAAATAACTGCTATCTAGCCCGAGTTTGGCCAAATGACTTCTCATCAAATAGCTGCCTGAGTGTGAGTTTGGCTCGTTGTAGGCCCAGCTTGCTCCTTTGAGATCGGCAAAGGTCTGAATGTGGCTGTCAACGGGAACCACAATGTCGGAGTAATAAACCGCAAGGTTTTGATAACGACTTGCTTTAAGTACAGGGGTGGTCAACAGCTCGATTGTACTATCAGGTTTATCAGCTTTCCAAGCGTAGGGGAGACCACAGATCCAGCAGATATCTATCTCTCCACTATCGAATCTCAGCTCCCTTTCTTGCCAGCTGATATCGAGGATTGGCTCTATTGAACGTTGTAACTTCTCAGAGAGGTACTCTGTTAACGCGTTAACAAAAGGATCGGCGTTGCCCGCCATGCAAGAGGTCAATTTCAAAGTATTCATCAGCTTAGTTTTCGTTGGTAAAAAGAGGCTATGGCGCTCAAGAAGAGTCATAAAGTGATTGGTTAGTTTACTAAAGGAGAGCAGTAAATTTAACGCATCGATTTTACCACTTTTAGCCTAATGACAGCAAAATTTTGATACAAGTTGCACTGTATTATTGAGAACTGTGCAAGTTTGGTGCATTGATTTTAATTGAGGAATTTATAATGCCTTGTATTTGTTTAGTTTATTAGTTGGTACTTAACTTGCTACCTATTTGTGAGTATTAATCTTGATCTTAGTATTGAAGGTTAATGGTTAACTCTTTGTCACTTTTGAAGTGGCGACTTATTCACAAAGGGGCATGATATGAAATATTACAGTCGCAGATTTATTAAACCTGAACACTTAAACCCGGCGAATTCACTTTTCGGTGGACAACTATTGAGCTGGATTGATGAGGAGGCTGCAATTTTTGCTGGCTGTCAGATGAAGAGTCAACAGTTGGTGACTAAGTTGATTTCTGAGATCAATTTCATGACGCCGTCGAAACAAGGTGATGTGATTGAGTTTGGGCTTGAATTAATCAGTGCCGGAAGCAGCTCTATTACGGTTAGGTGCGAAGTCAGGAGTAAAGTGTCGCATTTACCCATTGTGAGCATCAATAAAATGGTATTTGTTAATGTCGATGAAAAAGGGTTACCGACGCCACATGGGATTAGGGCTAACGCGGCTTAATGTTAATGATATCGCTCGGATGAGTGCGAGCGATATCATGTCATGAGTCTCAGTCTTTCTTGCTGAGATCATCATTGACAGATTTTACCGCATCGCGCGAAGCGTGACCGATAGCCTTAGTCGCATCTCGGGTGGCATGGCCAATTTCGGTGGTGACTTCCTTGGTGCTTTGACCTATAGATCTGCCAGTCTCTTTTAACTCCGCACAGGCGGACAAGCTAATGAGAACTGCGAGTATGAGTGCTAGATTCAATGTTTTTGACATCATGTTTATATCAGTGGGTGGTTCGTGGTATTGATATTATCCCTTTTGGGGAAAATAAAAAGAGCGTGGGTATATTTTAAAGGAATAGAGGTTGAAAAATTAAGGCGCAAGATATTGCAGGAGAAAAGGGAAACCGCCTCAATGAAGAGACGGTATTATAACCTTAAGAAATCAATGAATGCAGTAATAGGAACTAAAGTTGAATATCAGCGATTTTCTTACCATAATCTTCGATAAGATATTGCATGATCTCTTGAACTGATGTGTCTTTTGTTTCATCACCCATAAAGATTTTAAACGTCACAATTGCATGGCCGTCACCTTTGAGTCGGCTGGTTTGCATCGCGAAATAGGCGCTTTCAGTGTCAGCTTCTCGAACCACAAAACCATCAACTTCAAGTACTCGGTGACCAGAACGACCATGCCATTTAGTCAGTCTATTTAAGCCGATTTCACATGATTGATTGAATTCAACATGATTTTGCCAAGTGGTTGGGTGAGACGGATCCTTTATGTGCGGGCATCGAACTGTATAGTTGTAAACATGAGAAATTGCTGTCATATGCTACCTACCTTCTATATGCGGATACTAATGCCATCATAGACATTGCTTTTGTATTCGGTCAACTCTTAATTCGTCTTTACTTATTTAAAAAATAACTTGTTAAGACATCATCTATAAGCTTCTCTATTTCTATTTTTAGCATGAGTTAATTGGCGATAACTATGTGCTAGATCTCATTTTAGATTATTGTTTTTTGCTTGGTTAATAAAGCAACAACTAATGAAAGCCTTTAGTTTGATCATACAAGTCACTGCGGCAGTGTTTGGCTTTAGTTATGGTGCCAATCTGTTGTTTTTGTGAAATAAGTTTGTAAATCGGTGTTAAATAACAGCTTATCTGAGTATAATTTCTAGATTAATTATAAGTTTACCCTATCTACCGGAGGCCTAAATGGTTGCTCAAACCGTTTCAAAATTAAAGTGGTGCGTCTTTCTCGTTTTGGGATTGCAGTTAACGGCCTGTGGTGAAGCCTCTGCACCTCAGCAAGCGATGCTGCCGAGTGTGATTGTTAATACGGCTAAAACAGAAGAGATACAATCTAAAACGGAGATAGTGGGCCGTACTCATGCTTCTGAAGATGTGATGATAAAATCTCAAATACAGGGACAGTTATTAAATCGCGCTTTTGTTGAAGGTGACGATATCAACAAAGGTGATCTGTTGTTCGAGATAGACCCTGCCACTTATGCTGCTGAACTGGCTCAACATAAGGCTGTATTAAAACAAGCATTCGCTTCACGTGATGTAGCTGTTATGAACTGGGAACGTGGTCGTCGATTACTGCCTGATGGCATGATAAGCGCTCAGGACATGGATGAGCTGACAACACGTAAACTCACCACTGCAGCGGGTGTTGTTCAAGCAGAGGCCGCGGTTCAAGGCGCTGAATTACAACTGAGTTACACCAAAATTTATGCGCCAATCTCGGGTCGTATTAGTAACGCTAAAGTGAGTACGGGTGACATCATCAGCTCTAACTCTGAGATGGCCAGTCTAGTTCAACTACAACCTATGTGGGTTAATTTTCAAGTCGCTGAAAAAGCCTTGATAAATGCTCGTCAAAACTTTGCTAAAGCGGCGAAAAAAGAGATAGATATCTCCGATATCGTCATTAGCTTACGTCTCCCTAACGGCAGTCTTTTTTCTGAAACAGGTTATGTGGATTTTGTCAGTAACCGAGTTGATGCAGCAACGGGAACTTTGCCTATTCGCGCGACGTTCAAAAATGAAGATAAGTTTATGTTGCCTGGCATGTTTGTGACGTTAATCATCGAATCTCCCGTTAAAGAGAATGCGTTACTTATCCCTCAGTCTGCGGTTCAAGAAGATCAACAGGGCCGTTTTGTGATGGTGCTAAATGATAAAGATGAAGTTGAGAAACGTATTGTTGAGTTAGGTGAGCGATTCGGTATTGATTGGCGTGTATTAAGTGGCCTTAAAGACGGTGAGCGACTCGTGGTAGATGGGTTACAGAAAATTCGTCCAGGCATTCAGGTGAAAGCGGTTGAGCAAGAGATCATCCCTTTTAAAGAGTCTGTATCAGCTCCTCAATAGTCATCTATCAAGATAAGGTTACGTCATGATTAGTGAATTCTTTATTAAAAGACCTAAGTTTGCTTTTGTCATTGCCATTGTGCTGACAATTGTAGGTCTTATCTCCATTCCTATTTTGTCTGTTGCGGAATTTCCGGAGATTGCTCCACCACAGATTAACGTTTCGACCAGCTATTCTGGCGCCAGTGCCAATATCGTTAAAGACACCATTGCGCAGCCGATTGAAGCTGAAGTGAACGGTGTTGAAGGCATGCTCTACATGCAATCAAAGAGTGCCAATGATGGCAGTTACTCTTTGAGTGTGACGTTTGAGGTGGGTACCGATCCTGATATGGCTCAGGTTAAAGTACAAAACCGTGTTCAGCAGGCGATGCCAAGGCTGCCCGAAGAGGTTAAGCGTCAGGGCGTTAACGTCGAAAAACAGAGTGCTAATATCTTGATGGTGGTGAACTTAGTGTCCCCCGATGAGACTTTTGATTCTCTGTTTATTACCAACTATGCGGGGTTGAATGTAACCGACGCATTAGCCCGTCAAGATGGTGTCTCTAAGGTTCAGGTGATTGGTTCGCTCGATTATGCGATCCGTATCTGGCTTGATCCAAACAAGATGGCAAGTTTGGGCGTCACCGCCAAAGATGTGATTGGTGCACTGCAAGAGCAAAACATCCAAGTGGCAGCGGGCCGTATTGGCGCCGCACCGGTGGATCCAGATCAACAGTTTCAATACACACTCCAGACCAAGGGACGCTTGAAAGATCCTAAAGAGTTTAGGAACGTCATGATCCGCGCCAACAATGATGGCTCGAAAGTGATTGTGGGTGATGTGGCTCGTGTTGAACTGGGCTCTCAGACTTATGATGCTCAAGGTAAGTTGAACAATAAGCCGTCGGCGATTATCGCTATTTATCAGTCTCCGGATGCTAACGCACTGGATGTTGGTAAAGCTGTTAAAGCTGAGATGGCAAAACTTGCAGAGCGTTTTCCGCAAGATCTTGGCTACGAGGTGTTATACGACACCACTGAGTTTGTTGAAACGTCAATTGATGAGGTCGTGCAAACCCTGTTTATTTCGGTGGCACTTGTGGTTTTTGTGGTGTTTATCTTCTTGCAAGATGTACGTTCCACACTTATTCCGGCCATTGCGATCCCTGTTTCATTGATTGGTACATTTGCCTTTTTGCTCGCCTTCGGAATGAGCATCAATACCGTGTCGTTATTCGCACTGATCTTAGCGATTGGTATTGTGGTGGATGACGCGATTGTGGTGGTCGAGAACGTGACTCGTCTGATGCAAGATGAGGGACTCTCACCGAAAGATGCCACCATTAAAGCGATGAAAGAGGTGACGGGGCCTGTTATTGCGACCACCTTAGTTCTGCTGGCGGTATTTGCACCGACTGCGGTGATGCCTGGTATTACTGGCCAGATGTACGCACAGTTCTCTGTGACCATCTGTATCTCTGTTCTTATCTCATCAATCAATGCACTGACACTTAGTCCTGCGCTTTGTGCGTCGCTGTTACGACCACCAAAGAAGCACACTAAAGGTTTCCATGCGGGCTTTAACAAGTACTTTGAACGTGTGACTGGCAAGTATATGTGGTTGGTTTCATCACTGACTCGTAAGCTTGGTTTAGTCTTAGTTGTTTATGCTTGTTTGATTGCGGCTACTGGAGGTATTGCGAAAATCTTGCCATCGGGCTTTGTGCCTATGGAAGATAAGAAAGCCTTCATGGTTGATATTCAGCTTCCTGATGGCGCCTCTTTGAACCGTACAGAAGCGGTGATGAAGGATCTGGTTGAACTTACGTTAGCGGAGCCGGGCGTTGAGAACGTGATTCATGCCAGTGGTTTTAGTATCTTATCTGGTTCAGTCTCCTCTAATGGTGGCTTGATGATTGTTTCTCTCTCCTCATGGGATGAGCGAGACTCGCCTGACATGGTTGAAGCTGCCATTGTGGCTAAGTTACAGGCCAAATACTCGGCGAACCCTTCAGTGAAGGCTATGGCTTTTTCACTGCCGCCTATTCCTGGTGTGGGCAGTGTAGGTGGATTTGAATTTGTGTTGCAAGATACACAAGGGCGAACACCTCAAGAGCTTGCTTCAGTGATGCGTGCTTTGATTATGAAGGCCAATGAGCAGCCTGAGATTGCCATGGCATTTAGTAACTTCCGCGCCGATGTTCCACAGATGTATGTGGATGTCGACAGGGATAAAGCTAAAGCGATGGGGATATCACTTAATGAGATATTTACGACGATGCAGACGATGTTGGGGTCTATGTATGTCAACGACTTCAATCGCTTTGGTAAAGTGTTCAGGGTTATTTTACAAGCTGAAGGGGAGTTCCGTAATTCTGATCAAGATATCTCTAAGTTCTATGTGCGTTCCAACACTGGAGAGATGGTGCCGCTAAGTACGTTAGTTAAGGTGACGCCAATTCTAGGTCCTGATGTGATGAACTCTTACAACATGTTCAACTCAACGACCATTAATGGATTTCCGGCTGAAGGCTTTAGCTCTGGAGACGCGATTACTGCGATGGAAAGAGCGGCAAACGAGACGCTTCCTAGCGGTTACACCTTCGAATGGACTGGACAGACCTATCAGGAAATTAAGGCGGGTAACTTAGCGCCGTTAATTTTCGGATTAGCGCTCATCTTTACGTATCTATTCCTAGTGGCTCAGTATGAGAGTTGGACCATCCCATTTGCGGTTATTTTGGCTGTACCGATTGCGGTATTGGGTGCATTTTTGAATATCTTGCTGGTGGGCTCAGATCTGAACTTGTATGCGCAAATTGGTTTAGTGCTCTTGATTGGTCTTGCTTGTAAGAATGCCATCTTGATTGTGGAGTTTGCTAAGCAGTTAAGAGAGGAGGGCAAGAGTATTCTCGATGCGGGAGAAACTGCTGCAAGACTGCGTTTCCGTGCTGTATTGATGACGGCATTCTCCTTCCTATTGGGAGTTCTGCCACTGGTGCTTGCAACCGGTGCTGGTGCAGGCAGTCGCCGCGCGCTTGGTTACTCTGTATTTGGCGGTATGTTAGCAGCAACCATAGTGGGGACTCTGTTAGTGCCAGTGTTCTACGTGATGATGCAGACGATGAGAGAGAAGTTTAAGGGGCAGCCTAAGGCGGAGTAATTCTATTAAACTGATTTGTTTGATTATTTAGTGAAAAGCTCGCCTAGTCGGCGGGCTTTTTTTATGTGTAAGGCTAATAGAAAAAGGAGAGGATACAGTTGCATAATACCAATCAGTATAAAGATTTGATCGCTCAGCGAGAGTTTAGCGGTCCTGAAGCAAGGCAACGAGTGAAGAGCATAGTTATTCTACGGTTAAGCTCGTTAACACAGGATCAGAACCGCTAAAACTCGCCTGTAAGGAGTGTTTTTGGCTGCCTACTTCTACGTTGAATGAACTCATAA
>NZ_VKGK01000042.1 GCF_007197645.1 Shewanella hanedai | reverse complement strand
AGAGCATATAAAGATAGGAAATTGAAGCTACTGAGGTTGCATTGGCGAACAGCCATTAAAACACTACAAGGCTTAATTCTGGAGCCACAAGCATGCTATTAAATTCGAGGGGATCCCTCAGGGTTAGAGGTGTACTTTGTTCGCTCCAATGAGACTGTGGAAACCGCAAAATTCAAGGTAACCAAGTGGGACTTTACTAAGAATCTAAAGATCTGGCTGCCAAAAGACAACTACACGGTGACAGTCGTGAAGAAGGGAGATAACGACACGTTAAACTTGTTGCATCGCCAAGCATTGACGCTTAAAGATAATCTGGATTACACCTTGGTGTTAACGCCGGATGAAAGTCAAACCTGGGGTTATCGCTTAATGGCATTTCAGTAAAATTTTTGAGCAATAATAATTATTAAATGAGCTGACTTGAAGTGATATTTACTCAGGTCAGCTTGATAACTATTGTTGATAAATTAAGGTGTATTGACACGATTTCATCGAGACGGTTAGTTACACTAATTTTGTTTTTATTATAAAAATAAAATCATTTATGAGTTTATTTTATGTAACTTTCTGAGTGAATGGTTGTTAATATAACGTACGCTGTTTTATCTTTGAATGAAAACATAAGTATCTAAGTGGTGTTTATTATGATTTCGGTAGCGGCTTACTGTTGTTTGTTTAAATGTGGTTTATTTAACAATTTTTTTTAAGTGTTTATTTTGTTTTCGGTGGGGTTGTTTCTGACTTATACTATTTCACATGATGTTTTGTTATTCAGTATAAGGTTTTTATTAGTTGTTCATTCGGTATAATATAAATTTTATAGTTTTTGAATGAGCCTATGATTTATGTTTGGATGAATATATAGTACATTTCATACTCTATGTTTCATGTATTGAACGTAATTATTTTGAAATGAATATTTTATAAGTAATGTTCTTAAAATAAAAACGATATTATCGACTGTGAGAATATTCTTAATTAACCTGAACTCGGAATAATGAGTTCAGGCCTATCTACATTATCGCTTATTTTATTTCTAGCTTGGGTAACCAGCGTAAGTTCTCCTCAACGTTATCTAGTTCAGCTTGGGTGATCGGTGCAGATGTTTGGTCTTCAGGTGCTGAGGCGAGTAGGTTGAGATCAACGGCTTGGGCAATGCCTGTTATCACACCGTCATTAAGGCTTAGCTGATAATAGATACCGTTATAAAAGTTAGCCCCAAAGTCGGCTTTCTTCTTGTACATAAATAGTAGGTCATGGGCTAACCAGCTCAGATCCTTTTGACTCACTTCGCGTGGAGTCATATACGGATAAGGCAGGTGACACCATAGCTCAGGTCCTTCTAAACACTTCATCTCTTTCATCGACAGAAAGAAGTCTTTAAAAAGACTGTGATTTAGGTGAATGTCATAGTGGGTTTTGTCGCCTGCAGTTGAAAAGCGTACATCGCCAATCATTAGCTCATTTCCCTTTATATCAATCAGGTAAATATGTTTGTTGCCCGAGAGTGGATCATTGGCAAGGGATTGAGCGCTGATGCTGAATAGGGCAAGTATCAAAAATAGTTTGTTAAACATATCTGTTTTCCAACTAAGAATTCTAGTCCTAGCATCGAATAAATGCTGGTGGATGTCTATTCTCCTTTGGGAGGAATATTAGTACTTACTGTTTTGATTGGATGAGGGAGGGAAGCTTAATATAGATAGGTTTTCGGAATTTATACAGGTTTCTGATAACAGTGCTAGTAAGTGTTTAAGACGAGTAAAAGAATGTAGGTTGTAGAGTGAAAAACCCATCAATAGATGATGGGCAAGGCTGATTATAAGTCTGGATTAGAATAGGGCAGCGTGAACTCTAACTTGATCAAAGTCATCGCAGTTATTATGGTCATGATCCCAGATAGTAACCTCTCTATTGAATGAGAAAGCCATGCGAAGCGCGGCGATTATTGATTTTCCACCATCATCATTCGCATTGTATTTATAGTTTAGTGGGATGATCACGCCATTAGCTAGATGTAAATTAAGCGCACTTGCCCAATCAGAACCACCATGAATATTAGTCACATATCCAAAATCAATCGCGGTAATGTGCTGTTTTTCTGCGCATATGACACCTGGGTTATTATTATTAGCCAAAGTGGGTAGGCTATCGCCATTAACGCAATAAATAATAAAACTGTTGTTTTTATGTTCAAAGTGACACCTCATCATATTTCAGTATGTTGTATGTAATTCATACAGCTCTGAATGGTATAATATTTCAATAAAGTTGTAAATATTGGTGTTTACTGTTGTTTTTGTGTGCTTTTTGTTGTTTTTATTTTGAGCGTAGATAAGCGGCGCACTTTTGTCTCGAAGGGAAGGGATCCGCACTGAAAGTGAGAAGCCTACATTGAGGAGGATATTTCTGGGTTGCGTTATGTCTGTGAAACCTCTTTGAGTGAATAGAGTGTGAGAGGATTAAGTTAACAATAATGCCATTGACAGTCGCAGCGACAACAGGGATTTTCCTGCCGTCATGCTTGAGTATTTGCAGATAAGATGGTTGTTTAACTTCTATGAACTATGAACTATGAACTATGAACTTTAGGTATCCTATTTCTGTATCGATATACAATAAGGATTAATCAGCTTGAATTTGGCCAACAAGCAATACAGGAGCTGCATCTAATTCATTGGCGTCCATCATAGAGGCAATACGTTCAACCGCTGACAGCAGTTGACTCTGTTCCCACTCTTCAAGGTTCTGGTAGCGAGTAATAAAGTGTTCCTGAAGTGGCTTTGGTGAGTGACTTAATAGCACCTTGCCAGCTTCACTGAGTGACAGATGCACTTTTCGTTTGTCTGTTTCACTGCGGGTTCTTATGACCAGTTCGCGACTTTCTAGTCTGTCGATAATCGTGGTGACGGTGGCAGGGCTTAATGCGACCTCTTTGGCTATCTCTTTGGCTAGTGGAGCATCAAGGTGATCAATGTTTTGCATGACCATCAACTGTGGACCAGTTAGGCCAGACAGCTTATGAAGCTGACGTGAATGAATGTCGATGGCTCGGATCACTCGGCGCAGTGAAATCAATAGTTGTTCGTACTTTTCCATACTCTTCCCTAAGCCCAGAGATTGAACTGTCAATAATGTAGCCATTAAATAAAAATGCGGTATAGCGCCTGAGCGTTATACCGCATTCTTTAGCTATTGAGCAAGGCCTGCTTAAAAATCAAAGGTTCTAGAGACTGATACTATCGCACGAGTATCAGAAGTATCCGTGTCCATGCTGGTGCCCTCAACGGCTAGATTGAAGTCAAAACCTTTAAAGCCGGTCATGTATTCAGCACGAAAGTGGTTATAAGACTCATCACCATCCCAAGCCCATTTAGCCACATCTTTTGATGTTGAACGGTCAATGCTGACACGAATGTCATGACCTTCAGTAAGGGTAAACGTGTGAGCAGCCATCATGATGTAGTGACCAACATCTGCACCGAAGTAATCCCAGGTGTACCAGAAGTTCAGTTCACTTTGACCGATTGATGAGGCGTAACCAAACTTAGCGTAAGCCTCTGGATACTGGTATCCGCTTGAAGCATCATCACCGTGATAAGTGTAATAGGCAATACCTGCGTCGAGAGAAGCGCTGTCGTTTAGCTGGAAGTATTTTCCGGCGTAAAAATCAAGCTCTAACCAAGTGTCATCAGTTGAGCCAAAATCAACATTTGAAGCCCATGAACCCACATACCAACCAGAATCTGCCGCGTAATCGAGGCTCGCCTGCAGAGCAGGGTTGTTGTCTGTTTGGCTAACACCGTTAAAGGTGTAATCTGATGTGGCGTTAATGGTTGAACTAACTCCAGCTATCGCAGTGGTTGGTAAGGCGATTAGGCCGACTAGTGCGAGTTTTTTTATTGTGTTTTTCATCATTTCTCTTCTTTTTAGTTAGCTAATTCAATTTTGCTGAAATCAATTTTGTTTTCTTTTGGTGAGCGTTCAATGGCCGCCACTTTCTTGTATTTTGTTGCCATAATATAACCAAAGCAGGCTAATATCAGACCAATCGCTAACGCGCCTACCCATTGTATTTCTAAGAAATTCAATTGGAAAAGCAAAGTGAGACTGCTCATCAGTACGATATTACCTATGATGTATTTCGTCTTACCTAAGCGCTCAACGGTGAGGTTAAGGTTGTCAGTGTAAAGACGGATCAAGGAGTCGAGAGAGTTCACCACAAACGTGATGCCGACAATGACCATCGCGAGGTTATAGAAGCCTGTGGTGGCTATCTCATTGGCGCTGTAGTAGTACAGGATGGTAAACCAAACCGCGATTGGCAGAGACGGGAACACCATCATGGCAATCAGTACTTGATAGGTTTTCATACCGCCGACAAAGCGTGATGTGAATTGACCAATCATGATGCTCCAAGCAAACCACCAAAATAGGTAGAACTCATGGTAATCATTCATTGGTAAAACAAAGTGGTGGATATTACCGAAGTAGTCACCAACCATGGCAAATGTAGTGAAGAACTCACCCACACCTGAACCGTCAGAGAGGAAGGCACCGGCCCACATGATTGCGATCAACGCCATGAATAACCAAGTACTGCCTAAGCTGAGTATCCGTACATAACGGATGCTGGTGCTTGAGTAGACTGCGGCGGCAATAATCACAAATACAATCAGGTAGAAGCTACTGACAATGGTCTCACCATCACCCATCTCGGGCAGATACCAAGGCAAGTTAGTCAACAAGAGGTAAGCGGTAAAGGCACAGGTGCCAATAATCACGAGATTATTGATAAACTTAATCAGCGGGATCTCAAAGAATTTCACTCTTGGCTCGATGACACAGAAGTAAAAACACGTTAAGAAGTAAAATGCCCAGATTAAGAATGCCCAGAAACCAAACTCAATGGCCAGCGGGTTGGTAAAACCATATTCAGGGCTGGCCCCTAAGTCGGCATAACCTGCAAACTCAGTCAACGGGAACATGATTAAGCCAACATCTAAGCCTGACGTAAACAGAATCGCGATAAAGGTAAAAGTACGTACCGGTGTCACACCAATACATTCAACATTACCCCAGCGATAGATCACAAAGGCAATGGCCGCGAAAGTAAATAATATCCCAATAGTAAGCCACGTAGTCATTATTGAACTCCTGACTTAATTTTTAGATAAAACATAGATTTAGTTCCTTGTTTTTATTTTAGTTATGCCGTCGTACAACAAATTTTGGTTGCACAAATCCCTCAAGCCTTAACCATCGCTTTCACGAAAGTTAAGGTTTGATAAATTCAATTTGGCGATTAGGGTCATTTAGCTTTTCAGCTTAGGCTGACCTTGTGCCTAAATTGCTTAATTTACGTATTAGGAAAAATAGTAAATCAAGCAAATAAAGGGGGAGCTACCTTACGGGTAGTTTGAGCCGTTGTTGCTGTTGCCAGTCGTCACTAATCGTGACGCTTGCACTGCTTGGTGCCAGCGGTGTCTTACCTAGAATAAGATCCGCCGCACGTTCGGCTAACATGATGGTCGGAGAGTTGAGGTTGCCATTTGGAATGGTGGGGAAAATAGAGGAGTCAACCACTCTAAGACCTTGTAAACCATGGACTCGAGTTTGTGAGTCCACCACTGCCATAGCATCTTCGCCCATTTTGCATGTACAAGATGGATGGTAGGCACTCTCTACTGCACTTCTGACAAAACGGTCTATCTCTTCATCGGTTTGCACTGAAGTTCCGGGCTGGATCTCTTCGCCGCGGTACTCATCCAGTGCAGGTTGATTGATGACCTCACGTGTTAAACGAACACAAGCGCGGAAGGCTTCAATATCATCTTGATGAGAGAGATAGTTAAATTGGATAGCGGGTGCAACGTGAGCATCATTCGATACGATTTTTACACTGCCGCGACTTTTAGGTTTATTGTGGCCAATATGCACTTGGAAACCGTGACCTGCAAAGGCTTCTTTGCCGTCATAACGCATCGCCGCTGGTAAGAAGTGATACTGAAGATCTGGCCACTCAAGCCCTGCTTTTGATCGGATAAATCCACAGGATTCAAAGTGGTTTGTCACGCCGAGTCCAGACTTGTTCAATATCCAACGTGTACCGATAAACAACTTGTTAAGTGGATCGAGTTTACCGTTTAATGATATTGGCTTTAAGCATTTAAATTGGAAATAGAACTCGAGGTGATCCTGTAAATTCTCACCGACACCAGGGAGTTCGTGTCTCTGCTCAATGCCTGCTTTAGCCAGTGTATCGGCGGCACCGACACCTGATAGTTGCAGTATGTGTGGTGAGCCAATAGAGCCTGCTGATAGCACGACTTCCTTGTTAGCGTGAACTTCGACATGCTTACCTTTACGCTCAAAGTTTACACCGATGGCTTTTTTGCCTGAAAATAATACTTCATGTACCAATGCATGGGTGATCACCGTTAGGTTTGAACGCTTCATTGCAGGTCTAAGGTAGGCGTTAGCTGTTGACCAGCGTACCCCGTTTTTAACGGTCATGTGCATAGGGCCAAAACCCTCTTGCTGAGCACCGTTATAATCTTTAGTCGCTAAATACCCTGCATCCACTCCAGCATCGACAAAAGCCTGATACAGTGGGTTTTTCATGTTATTGCCGTTGTTGACGCCTAATGGACCATCAACGCCGCGATAATCATCTTCACCGAAAGCCCAGCTTTCAGCTTTCTTAAAGTAGGGCAGACAATGGGCATAATCCCAGTCTTTTGCTCCCTTTTGTTGCCATTCATCGAAATCTCGAGCATGACCGCGCACATAGACCATGCCGTTAATCGAAGAGGAACCACCTAACACTTTGCCACGTGGGCAATGCATGCGGCGGTTATCAAGAAAAGGCTCGGCTTCAGTTTCAAACTGCCAAGCATATTTCTTAGTGTTCATCGGTATGGAAAGTGCTGTGGGCATCTGAATAAAGATGCTCTTATCACTGCCGCCGGTTTCGAGTAGCAGCACTTTGTTACTGGAGTCTGCCGATAAACGATTAGCCAGTACACAGCCAGCGCTGCCTGCGCCAACGATAATATAGTCGTACTTTTCACTTGTAGATTGAGTCATGTCAGCTCCTTAAAATGGACTTTCAAGAGGCTGCATACCAACGTATACGGCTTTGAGCTGAGTGTAAGCTTTGAGTGTCTCGCTGCCGTTCTCACGACCAATTCCGGACATTTTATAGCCACCAACCGGCATCTCTGCTGGCGATGCACCATAGGCATTGATCCAACAAATTCCGGCTTGCATTTGATGAATAACACGGTGTGCACGGGTGATATCTTGGGTGAATACACCCGCAGCGAGCCCTAGACGGGTATCGTTAGCACGGCGGATCACTTCGTCTTCATCGCTAAAAGGCAGCAATGACATGACAGGGCCAAAGACCTCTTCTTTACTCAAGGTCATGTCGTCTGTGCATTGGCCGAAAATAGTGGGCGCGACAAAATAACCATTGGGGCTATTGTCTGGCTTGAGTGCATGACCACCGGCAAGAAGCTCAGCGCCTTCATTTTTGCCTATTTCGATATGATTGAGGACTTTATCTTGATGATCTTTGGAAATAAGCGCACCAAAATTGGTGGCAGGATCCATTGGATCGCCACAGACAATGTTGTCTCGAGTGCGCTGTAGTAGCTTTTCAACAAAGGTCGGGTAGATATCTTGCTGCACAAATACACGAGTGCCGTTAGTACAGATCTCACCTTGGGTGTAGAAGTTACCAAGCATAGCTGCAGAAACGGCATTGTCGATGTCAGCGTCATTGAAGATAATCAAGGGGGATTTACCGCCAAGCTCCATGGTGACCTGCTTAAGCGAGCTTGCCGCTGCTGCCATCACTTTTTTACCCGTGCCAACTTCACCGGTGAAAGAGACTTTTGCAATCTCTTCATGGTGAGTAAGCCATGCACCGACACGGCCATCGCCTTGAAGGACGTTAAACACCCCATCGGGAACGCCAGCTTGAGTAAATACTTCAGCGAGTTTTAATGCGCCGAGTGGTGTTTCTTCTGATGGCTTAAAGATCATCACGTTGCCGCAAGCCAGTGCTGGTGCTGCTTTCCAACAAGCAATTTGTAATGGATAGTTCCATGCGCCGATACCAGCGCAAATGCCCAGAGGTTCACGACGAGTATAATAAAAATCATCGCCTACGGTTTGCTGATTACCTTCGATACTTGGTGCAAGACCTGCAAAAAACTCAATTGAATCGGCACCTGTTACCACATCGACAACTGAGGCTTCTTGCCAAGGTTTACCTGTATCAGTGACTTCAATTGCGGCAAGTTCGTCATTTCTTTCACGTAGCAGGGCAACAGCTTTTAATAGAATTCGGCTGCGCTCAATGGCGGACATTTTTGACCAGGTATGGAATCCCTCTTTAGCGCTTTTGATGGCAGCTTGCTGAATTTTCTCGTCGGCGACTTCGACTAAGTAGCTTACTTCTCCAGTGGCTGGATTGGTGACTTCAAAGGTTTCGCCTGTTTTATTTTTGAGCGCTTGGCCATGGATATAATTTAAGTGAATAACTAGTGACATCGGTTTTCTCCGTACTGCATGCACACTGCCTTGATAAAGGCTTTACATAAAATTTGAGCCTGCTCGAACTCTTTTTCCGGTGCGGGACTTAATGCACTGCGTAGCCAGAAGCCATCGATCATGGCGGCAGTTTGTTTTGCTGCGTTAATAGCATCTGCATTGGGAAGAAGTTGTTTAAAAGAGAACAACAGGTTGCTATATAAACGTTGGCTATTGATATGTTGGAGTCTGGCAAGCCCTTGTTCATGCATGGCTTGTGACCAGAAACTCAGCCAGGTTTTGGTGGCCGGTCTTGAACGTTGTAGCTCGGTAAAGTTAGCTTCAACAATGGCCTGTAGTCGCTCAAGAGGCGGCAAGGTTTGACCTGAGGTACGACTTAACAGTGCCTGCTTAAGTTGTTCAAGCAGGTATTTCTGGGTTGCTTCAATTAGGCCTTGTTTACCACCAAAGTAATGGCTGATTAAGCCCGATGATAAACCTGCCAAGCCGCTAATGGTGTTGATTGTTGTATTGTGTAAACCATGGCGTTCAACAGAGACTAATGTGGCGTCGATGAGCTGTTGTTGTCGGACGGTTTTCATTGGCGGGCGCGGCATAAAAAATCGAATTCCTAGTGTTGTTATTGTTAGTGTACTTGTTGGTATCGTTGTTAATTGAACGTTCAATTAATAACAACTCTAATGGTTAGAGCTGTAACTATCAAGCTTTATTCAAAATTGAGATGTATGTCACGGAATGATTTTTGTAAATAATGCAGAAATTAAATGCTTTTAACTAGCTGATTACTAAGGTGTAAAATGTGTAATTGTTGATTGGTTACATGAGTGGATTAACGTTGACCGATAACGAGAGCGTAAATTAGTTTTAGCCGTAACCTTTTAGTTGGTAGCATCCTTGTGGAGTTAATCAGATTATCCACCCAAAGCTTGGATATCCAGTTTTATGGACTCAATGGTTTGGGGTTGTTTTTAGTATAAATTTGATGATTTATCACAATACTGGACTGATTGTTCTCGTATATTAAGTCGCATAGAAGATTGGCAATAGAAGCAACAGGATGAGAGTACAATGCGAAAGAAAATCATATTAGACACAGATCCGGGTATCGATGATGTTATGGCGATCATGTTCGCTGAAGCGCACCCAGAGATAGAATTGAAGGCGATTACCACTGTTTTCGGCAACGTGTCGATAGAGACGGCAACGCATAATGCACTTTATTTGAAACAGAAATATCAATTGAAAGCTGATGTGGTTAAGGGCGCGAGCAAACCATTAGTCAGACCTCCCGTTGGACCCACGGTTGTGGTGCATGGTGAGAGTGGTTTTGGTGATGTTGAGGTGCCAGCCAAGGTTGTTGGTGAAGTTGATAGTCGCTGTGCATACCAATATATCATCGATGCCGTTAAGGCTGAACCGAACGAGATCACGCTTGTGGCAATAGGCCCTTTAACGAATCTGGCGTTAGCGCTGCAGGCTGAGCCTGATATCGTTAATCTTGTCAAAGAAGTGGTGGTGATGGGAGGTGCTTTCGGGGTGAATGATCACCGTGGTAATGTTACGCCTTATGCTGAAGCCAATGTTCATGATGATCCCCATGCGGCTGACATTGTTTTTAGCGCAGCCTGGCCTGTGGTGATTATTGGTCTGGATGTCACTGAACAGAGTTTCTTTACGGGGGATTACCTTGATAGACTCCGAGATGATGCAGCTGAGGTGGGACAGTTTATCTGGGATGTCAGTCGTTTCTACTTGAAGTTTTATAAAGAAAAAGTGGGTATCGATGCTTGCCACGTTCATGATCCTTCCGCTATTGCATATGTGATAGACCCAGAACTGTTTACGCTTAGAGAAGGGCCTGTACGTGTGATAACTGAAGGACCAGCTGAGGGGATGACCATTCAGAAGTTTGATGATCGCACCTACCCTAATGATGAGTGGTCTAAGCATACGCCTCAGCGAGTGGGTATCGCAGTGAAAGACACTGAACTACTGGCGATCTACAGACAGTGCATCATAGAATATGGTCATCGAATAAGCTGATCTTTGCAAAGCTGTGAATATAGGTAATAAAAAGCGCATCAATGGATGCGCTTTTAGCTTTGGACATCATCAAAACTGCCCGAACGATTATGGCTTGAAGAGTTAGTCCTCGAAGGTATTAAGAATACCTAATGCCGCATCTCGCCCTTCAGCGATGGCGGTGACCACCAAATCTGAACCGCGCACCATATCTCCACCAGCAAATACTTTCGGATTACTCGTTTGGAATGGATTGTCAGCCATTTTAGGCGCGATAACGCGTCCCCATTGATCTAAGTCGACATTATGGTCTTTAAGCCAAGCAGCAGGGCTTGGTTGGAAACCAAAGGCGATGATGATAGCGTCAGCTTCAAGAAGTGCTTCGCTGCCCTCAATGGCTTCTGCGCGGCGACGGCCACTGCTATCAGCTTCTCCCATTTGAGTTTCTGCACAGGTGATGCCAGTGACAACACCTTCTTTGGTTTCAATGGCCACGGGCTGTCTGTTAAAGAGGAACTTAACGCCTTCCTCTTTTGCATTTTGTACTTCCCGTCGAGAGCCCGGCATATTTTCTTCATCACGGCGGTAAGCACACGTGACTTCGGCTGCACCTTGTCGTACGGCTGTACGGACACAATCCATGGCAGTGTCACCACCACCAAGTACCACCACTTTCTTCCCTTCTAGGCTTAGATAGGGAGATTCAGGATCTGTGGTGCCCATGATGTTGTGAGTGTTACCAATGAGATAGGGCAGGGCTTGATGAACGCCTTGCGCATCTTCGCCGGGCAAACCTGCCTTCATTGCTGTGTAAGTGCCCATACCAAGGAAGACTGCATCATACTCTGCAACTAATGCTTCAAAAGCAATATCCTTGCCGACGTTAATCCCCATTTGAAATTCAATACCCATTCCTTCGAGCACTTCACGGCGAGTTGCCATAACGGATTTATCTAGCTTAAAAGCTGGAATACCGTAAGTGAGCAAACCACCAATCTGTGGATTTTTATCAAATACCACCGCTTGGACGCCGTTACGGGCAAGAATATCGGCACAGCCTAAACCTGCAGGTCCCGCACCGATAATGGCGACGCGCTCTTTACGAGGTGTCACTTTGGTTAAATCTGGACGCCAACCTTGTGCAATGGCCGTGTCAGTAATGTATTTTTCTACATTACCAATTGTCACCGCACCAAACTCATCATTGAGAGTACAAGCGCCTTCACATAATCTGTCTTGTGGGCAAACTCGACCACAAATCTCAGGAAGCGTGTTGGTTTCATGAACCAGATCAGCGGCCTCTAAAATACGGCCTTGTTCAGCGAGTTTGAGCCAGTTAGGGATGTAGTTATGTAGCGGACACTTCCACTCACAATACGGGTTACCGCAGTCAAGACAGCGATCAGCTTGCTCAACCACTTGGGTTTGAGCAAAAGGCTGATAGATCTCGATAAACTGAGTGGCACGTTTCTTTGCCGAGTGTTTAACGGGATCTTTGCGGTCAATTTCGATAAATTGAAAATCATTACTCATGTTATTACCCCGCCGCTACAGCTAATTCTGGTTGTGATTGTTCAAGCTTTAATAGATCAGATACTGGTACATTCTTAGGTTTTACTAAGACGAAGCAATCGATCCAATACTCAAAATCGGTCAATAACATTTTTGCATGTACACTGCCTGTTTCGGCTAGGTGTTCTTCTATCAAGCCTTTTAAATGACGCTGATGGACTGGAGAACTGACTTTTTGAGTGTCGACCAAGTCCGTGTTCACTCGGCGATGAAAACGTGAGTAACGGTCAAAGACGTAGGCAAAACCACCGGTCATACCCGCTGCGAAGTTCACGCCAGTTCTTCCAAGAACTAGCACGATTCCACCCGTCATGTATTCACAACCGTTGTCACCGAGACCTTCAATTACAGCTGTCGCCCCAGAGTTACGTACCGCGAATCGTTCTCCGGCCGTTCCTGCTGCAAACATTTTGCCGCCGGATGCACCATAGAGACAGGTGTTACCGATAATCGCTGAGCGTTCACTTTGGAATGTACTGCCTAGGGGCGGATGAATGGTGAGCTTACCGCCGGACATACCTTTACCAACGTAGTCATTACCATCACCACAGAGAGTCAGCTCTAGGCCTGGGCAGTTCCAGACGCCAAAACTTTGCCCTGCGCTGCCGTTGAATTTGATCTGTATTGGTTGCTTTGCGCCCTCTTTGCCTACCGTTTGTGCGATAAAGCCTGAAAGCGACGCGCCAACGGAACGGTCAGTGTTATTGATGTCGAATCTGGCTTGAATTGATTCTCCTGCAATAACTGCATCACGTGTTGCGTCGAGCAGTTTAATGTTCAGCTCACCTTTGTCAGCGGTGTGATTTAGCTCTCGCCACGTTTTTGCACTGCCTGCTGGTATTTTAGGCGTATACAAAATCGGCTTAAGATCCAGTCCCTGCTGTTTCGAGGTTTGCCCTTCGAGCGTGGTTAACCATTCGCTGCGACCGATAAGATCTTCGAACTTAGTGACACCCAATGCAGCCATGCCTTCGCGGATCTCTCGTGCCACAAACTCAAAATAGGTCATGACGCGCTCAGGTAAGCCGTGGTAATGCTCATTTCTCAATTGCGTGTTCTGAGTGGCGACACCCGTGGCACAGTTATTAAGATGACAAATACGCAGGTACTTACAGCCTAGAGCTATCATAGGTACGGTACCAAAACCGAAGCTTTCGGCGCCGAGTAACGCAGCTTTAAGTACGTCTTGTCCGGTTTTTAATCCACCGTCAACTTGTAGACGTATCTTGTGTCTTAAGCCATTTTCAACCAGAGACTGATGGACTTCGGCTAATCCTAATTCCCAAGGACTGCCAGCATACTTGACTGATGAAACTGGGCTCGCGCCAGTACCGCCGTCATAACCTGAGATGGTGATCATATCGGCGTAGGCTTTAGCAACACCGGTGGCGATAGTCCCGACACCAGGCTCTGATACGAGCTTGACCGAGACCATGGCTTTTGGATTGATCTGCTTTAAGTCAAAAATCAGCTGGGCCAAATCTTCAATCGAATAGATATCATGATGAGGCGGTGGTGAAATTAGGGTGACTCCAGGTCTAGCATTACGTAGCGCTGCAATTTCGACGCTGACTTTATGACCTGGGAGTTGACCACCTTCACCGGGTTTTGCGCCCTGTGCAACTTTGATCTGCAAGACTTCTGCATTCATCAAGTAGTGAGCCGTAACCCCAAAACGTCCAGAGGCTATCTGTTTGATTTTAGAGTTTCGCTCAGAGTTGAATCTGCTTGGATCTTCTCCGCCTTCCCCTGAATTAGAACGGCCACCGAGTCGGTTCATTGCCACAGCTAATGCTTCGTGAGCTTCTGGACTCAGCGCACCAATACTCATGGCGGCACTGTCAAATCGTGTATAGAGCGTATCTGCTGATTCGACGCTGTCGAGTTCGACTGCTGGTAGCTCGCCTTTTATTGCTATTAGATCACGTAATGTGGCTATTGGGCGGTTATCGACGAGTTCAGTAAACTTCTTATAGCTTACATAGTCTCTCTCTTTCAGACTGGCTTGTAGCGTGTTAACCACATCAGGGTTGAAGCAATGGTACTCACCGCCTTCCACATATTTCAGTAGCCCACCTTGATTCAGTGGCTGATGGGCACGAAAAGCCAACTTGTGCAGTATCACTTGATCTTGTTCTAGCTCTGTAAAGCTAGCGCCTTCGATACGGCTTATTACGCCTTTAAAACAGAGTTCGACGACGTTGCTGGCGATGCCAACCGCTTCAAATTGCTGACTGCAACGATATGAGGAAACAGTACTGATCCCCATTTTTGACATGATTTTCCGTAGGCCTTTATCGATGCCTTGACGGAAATTAAGCATCAACTGATAGTTTTCAGGGATGTTATTGAGCTTGGCCATTGCGGAGATACTTTCATAGGCCAAATATGGGTATATGGCCGTTGCACCAAAGCCGAGCAGTACGGCGAAATGATGTGGATCACGGGCAGAGCCTGTCTCTACAATAATGTTGGTATCACAGCGTAGACTCTTATCAACAAGAATGCGCTGAACGGCACCCACGGCCATCGCGGCTGGGATCACTTGCTTAGATTTGTCAGTCGCACGATCTGACAATATCAACAAGGTTGTGCCAGTGCGAGCCAATCTCTCCGCTTCATCACAGATGCGGATAATGGCTTGTTCAAGGCCTTCTGTAATGTCGTAGTTAAGATCGACGGTATTAGCGCGATAGTAAGTTGAGTCGAGTGCTAACAGCTGATTAAAATCGCTATACAGCAGCACTGGAGAGTTAAACATCACGCGATATGCATGACCCGTTGTTTCATTAAACAGGTTTTGCTCTCTGCCGACGCAGGTAGAGAGTGACATTACGTGTTTTTCTCTCAAAGGATCAATCGGTGGATTGGTAACCTGAGCGAACTTCTGTCTAAAGTAGTCATACACTGTACGAGACTTTTTAGAGAGCACGGCCATTGGCGTGTCATCACCCATTGAGCCTGTGGCTTCTTCACCTTTGTGGGCGAGTACCCAAATCACTTGCTCTAACTCTTCCCGCGAGAAGCCAAAGTGCTTCTGATATTGAAGAAGTTGATCAGGGGTAAATTCACATACGCCTTGTTCTCCTGCTGGGATCTCTTCAGCAGGCGTCAAAGTTTGACTGTTTTTTGCCATCCATTGTTTGTAAGGGTGACGGCGTTTGAGATCGTTATCGATCTCAAATGAGGAGTAAAGTTGGCCATTTAGGGTGTCGAGTACTAACAGCTCACCAGGTCCGACACGGCCTTTTTCGACGACTTCGTCAGGCGCGTAATCCCAAATACCGACTTCTGAGGCCAAGGTAAGAATTCTGTCTTTGGTGATCACATAACGTGACGGGCGCAGGCCATTACGATCCACGGCGCAAGCTGCGTGTCGGCCATTAGTCATCACGATACCAGCCGGTCCATCCCAAGGCTCCATGTGCATGGAGTTGAAATCGTAGAAGGCTTTGAGCTCTTCATCCATTTCTGGATTACTTTGCCACGCTGGTGGAATAAGCAGACGCATCGCTCGGTACAGATCCATACCACCGGCAAGTAACATCTCAAGCATGTTATCTAGGGAAGATGAATCTGAACCTGTCTCATTGACAAAGGGAGCGGCTTGTTGCAAATCGGGCAACAGTGGCGCATTAAATTTGTACGCACGGGCACGAGCCCACTGCCTGTTGCCAGTGATGGTGTTTATTTCACCGTTATGGGCAAGGTACCTGAAAGGTTGTGCCAGTGGCCACTTAGGTGAGGTATTAGTCGAAAATCTTTGGTGGAACAGACAGATTGAACTCTGCAGTCTGATATCTGCAAGATCGAGATAAAACTCAGGCAGATCGGCAGGCATCATCAGGCCTTTATAAACGATCACCTGGCCGGATAGGCTGGCTACATAGAAATCCTTGTCGTGGTGCAGTTGTTGCTCCAAGCGACGTCTTGCCATGTAGAGGCGACGTTCTAGATCTTTTTCTCGCCAGCCGATAGGCGAGTTAATCAGTACCTGGTATATCTGAGGTTGACTCGCTTTACCGATATCGCCAAGCACATCAGCGTTTACTGGGACTTTTCGCCAGCCAGCGACGCTTAACGTCTCTTTTTCCAATTCGCGTTCTAACAGGAGTTTTGCCTGATCCGCTAATTGGTCATTCTGGTTAAGGAAAAACATACCCACTGCAAATTTACGGCTAAGGTGCCAGTCATTTTCTGCCGCAATGGCTTCGAAAAATTTAACGGGAAGTTGCATTAACAATCCACAACCGTCACCTGTACGCCCGTCAGCAGCGATCCCGCCACGGTGTTTCATACGGTCTAAGCCGTGAATTGCAGTTCTTACTATGCGATGGCTAGGTTCACCATCCATCTGGGCTATCAGGCCAAAACCGCAATTATCTCTCTCGAAACTGGGGTGATACAAGCTCATACACAAACTCCCTAAAACTTAAACTGAATACTACGTCGGGAAAAGTGTTGTTATATATATGCACCCGAACCATTCAAAATACCGCCTGCACTGATAAAGGTCAAACCTAATAATTGCATAAGTAATGTACATTTGAGACGATTTTGTCTGTGATTTATCACTGCCTTACGTTAACGTAAACTGAAGATTCATTTATATAACCTTATGAATAAAAAGAATTTTGATTATTCGCTCTCTACATTGGTTAATGAGATGTAACAAAAGTGGTCGAAAATATATTTTTGATAAATATGAGTTTCATTGCAAATGTAACGAATTATCAGACAAAATCACATTTGCTTAATTATGCACTGTGGATGAGTTAACTTCATTTTTATACCTGTTTTTTTGATGAATCTCTATTTTTGCGATTTCTGGGTCATTTAACCTTTGTTTGATTTGGCGCATTTTTTTGATTGTGCGATGAATTAGACTCTGCTCATTAATTCTTGTTGTAGTCAAAAATGGGTTTAGATCACTACGTCAACACGTTCGGTGTTGCCTGTAAAAAGCAGTTTGGTGAAAAACTGAAGAAGTTAACCATTGATGCCAAATTTACCTGCCCGAATAGAGACGGCACTTTAGGGAAGGGTGGATGCACCTATTGTAATGTGGCTTCTTTTAGTTATGAGCATGGTACGGAACTATCGATACCTGAACAGCTTAATAAAGGTAGAGAAAGGTTTGCGGGGCGGACAAGTAAATATATCGCTTATTTTCAAGCCTACACCAGCACCTATGATGAATATCAAGTACTGAAAGCCAAGTATGATGAGGCGGTGATCGATCCTGACATCGTGGGCTTATGCGTGGGAACTCGGCCGGATTGCGTGTCTGATGATGTGATAGAGCTACTTGTTGGTTATCAGGAACGGGGTATTGAAGTCTGGCTAGAGCTTGGATTGCAATCTGCAAGTGACAAAACATTGAAGCGTATTAATCGAGGTCATTCGATGGCCGACTACGTCGATACTGTAACGCGAGCTAGAGCAAGAGGGATTAAGGTCTGTACTCATCTTATTCTCGGTTTGCCTGGTGAGGAACATCAGGATTACCTCAACAGTTTGCAGTCAGTGCTCAATGCGGGCGTTGACGGGCTTAAGTTGCATCCGTTACATATTGTCGAAGGAAGCACCATGGCAAAAGCATGGCGTAGCGATCGTATTGCACTACTGTCAATAGAAGATTACGCTTTTAGCGTGGGAGAAATGATCCGTTTTACACCAAAAGACATAATATTTCATAGGGTTACCGCATATGCTAAAAAACCTATGTTATTGGCTCCTGATTGGTGTGGGTATCGTTGGAATGGTTTAGTGGCGATTGTAGATGATTTGAAAGAAAAAGGCGGGCAAGGGAGTTATTTGATTTCTAAGTTAAAAATGACCTAAAACTATTGTGGAAAACGGTTAAATGACAGATTTTATTAAAATTTAGTTATAAGATGGTTAAAAAATGAATGTTTTTTATGTCTTATGACTCATTTAGTTGCGCCAGTTATTATAGCGGGTATTATGTTGTAAGTTAGTTTGTATACAATCAAGAACTTTTGAGAGGTGCCTTAATATGGCAACAGCTGAGATAGAATCAATTTTAGACCTTAATACACTAGAGCAATACTGCAGCGCAATCGGTGCGGGAACTTTACTAAAAAGTGTCGTTTTATTTGAGCAGCTAATGCCTGAGTATGTTGGCAACTTAGTTAATGCTAAAGAAGCGCAGGATAAAGATACATTATGTTCTGAAACTCATAAGTTTAAAGGTGCCGCCGGCTCAGTCGGTCTAAAACGTATTCAGCAGCTAGCTCAATTACTCCAGCACGGTGAAGATGTTGAATGGGCAAATGGACACGAAGCTTGGTTACAAGCCATTGTGGATAATGCCAGTTTAGATCTCGCAGAGCTTAAGCAATACTTGGAAGCAAAAGCCTAAGTTTATATCGCTTTTGTTCTACTATTTTAAAGCACTAAAGAAGCTCGCTTCACTAGTGCTTTTTTTGTGCCTGACGTTTATCGATTGCATGCTTCTCGATTATCAGAGAACCTTCACATTTTGACATCATAAAACCCTTAATTTGTGACAAAACTATGCTAGAGTCATATTGAATTTTTGAATGACAACTTCAGTTGGTAATCGATTTTATGAAGCACTTGCCTAGTTTAAAAAACCTCTATTATTTAGTGAACCTCTATCAAGAGCAGAACTTTAATCGAGCTGCGAAGATATGCCACGTAAGCCAGTCGACGCTCTCTAGTGGTATACAAAATTTAGAGGAACAACTTGGACATCAGTTGATCGAGCGTGATCATAAGTCATTTATTTTTACCGCGATTGGCGAAGAGGTCGTGCTTCGCTCACGAAAACTACTTACCGATGTGGATGATCTTGTTGAGTTGGTGAAACACCAAGGTGAACCCATGACTGGGGATATACGTTTGGGTTGTATTCCGACCATAGCGCCGTTTCTATTAAGTCGCGTCGTTAAACAGTGTCAGCAAGCCTATCCAAATTTGACCATGTATCTGAAAGAAGACACCACTGAGAAGTTACTTGATGCACTGGGCAAGGGGGAGTTGGACTTACTGCTATTAGCTTTACCAGTCGATACCAGTGGTTACCATAGTATGAAGGTGGGCATCGACCCCTTTAAACTGGTGGTACATAGTGAACTGGTGAGCGAAATTTATGAACCATTAGATTATCAATCATTACCCGATGAGAGTATTTTCCTGCTTCAAGCTGAACATTGCATCACCGGACATGCTATCAGTGCATGTCAGTTAGGCGACAGTGCTAAGGTTAATCCGTTTGCAGCAACGAGTCTGCATACACTCGTGCAGATGGTTAACGGTAAGCTAGGAACAACATTTCTACCTCAAATGGCGATTGATGCTGGGATCCTGAATGACACTGATTTAGTGGTCATGCAGCCACCGGGTGAAGCGCCATATCGAGATATAGGTCTTGTGTGGCGACAGACATCAAGCCGAATATTAACTTTTAGAACCTTAGGTTTAGCGATTCAAGAGTTATTGTGCAAAAAGATTAAGTGACCTAGCGCTGGAATTAGACGAGTGGTTAAGCGACTTCATGAAGCCTGAGTTTATCTCAGGCTTTTGTCTATAAAGTGTATGGATTATTTTTCCGAGACACCGAACACTTCAATAGAGTGTTGTTTGCCTTTTAACTTTATCGGACCAAGGCTGCTTAGCTTATATTGACTGCTGTCTTGATCTAAGCGAGATTCTAGAGAGCCTGAGATCAACATTCTCTGTCCCAGTGGATTACATTGATCCTGAAGTCTTGCCAAGGTGTTTAGCACATCACTAAAGAAACTGATCTCCTGCTTTTGCACCCCCACCACAGCTGTTACTACCTGACCACAATGCGCAGCGGCCTTGAATTTGGGAACAAAACCATATTGTTCTTCAAAGTATTGGCGTTGCCAGTTTAGTTGCTGGCTAAATTCAAAATAGATATTGAAACTGCGATCGTGCTGAATACCGTCTTTTAAAGGCCAATGGATTAAAACGGCATCGCCCATATAGCGATATATCTCAGCTTCATTATTGATCACTGTGTCGGATAATAGACTGAAGCTGTCTTGAATGAGTCGACTGAAACGATAGTCACCTAACGTCTCGGCATGGGTAGTTGAAGCCACCATGTCGAGATAGAGGAACAACCTTTGTTCATATCGAGGTTTATGGTATTTACCTAGACCGATGTTCAATAACACTCGTGGGCCAACAAGTAGCGCCATCTGCTCAATAAAGGCTAATCCAACTCTGACGACCACAAGGTAGACGATAAGCGCCTGAAATGAAGGACTGTAAAGAATGTGAGCTGTTAGCATCTGCCTCAAGGTGGCCATGTGATTTTCTATGGCCCACATATTAAGGAACTGAGTAATGTAGGCAATCGTGGTGGCGCCGAGAAGGAGAAATAATCCTTTAAAAATCACAGAGAACAGATATGGAAGGCGATTAATGGCACTGAAATCGGCAATCAGGTTAGACATCCAATGCAAACTGCCAAAGATGATCCCCATATAGATAGCCAATGTGGCTAAATCAGCTGAGCCAACAGCCCATTGAGGCAGTTCTGGTGCTTGAGCGTAGCGAAAGAATACAAATGCCGCCATGGCGATTCCCCAAGCGAATATTGCAAAAATAAGCTTTTTTGCTTGTATGCGGGCTCTCACTTTTACGGGGGTATCCTAAGGCTGGCGGTCAGGGGCGCTATTTTATAGAAAATACCCATAACATATCCACTAGTATTTGTGAACTTAGTCAAATGAAAGCCAATTTAAGTACTAAATTAGCTTAAAAGTGTACAAACGATCGAATGTGTATAAATAGTCGGCTTGATTATGGCTTTTTAAATGTAGGAGTTAATGCTAATAGATTGTTATTAAAGTGTGTTTTACGAACATTGTTGGTTCGATTATTCGAGATATGGTAAAGAATTGTGGGCAACTTAATCAAATGCACGGGATAAAATTGACTGAGTGAAAGGGATCTTAAGATAAAAGCCTCTCGGGTTCGTCATCATGGTGCTGCCGTTAGGACCGATGCTTTGTGTGACTGAGCGGCTATTTGCTCCTTTAGGTCTGAGCTGTAGTACTTCTCCATGTCTGGCAGTAAGCTGTTTTATCTGTCCAAGAGCAATAAACTCCATGATCTCTTCCCAATCCTGTTTTAACAAGGCGAGTTCAGTCTCATTTGGACTCCATAAAATCGGTGTGCCAATTTGCCGCTGAGAAACGGGAATATCTCTGTCTCCTTGAATGGGAACCCAAAGTACAGTCTGTAATTTGTGACTGACCACACTTGTTTCCCAGGTTAAGCCCTGAATGTCTATCAGAGGCGCGACGGTGACATATGTGGTTTCTATTGGTTTGCCCTTGCTGTCCACTGGAATGGTTTTAAGTTCTATTCCCAAATGCAAAAAATCAGGCTCAGGTCTGGAGCCTGCCAATGCGCCTAGCTCATGCTCAATCAACTGACCGACCCAACCTTTGTCGCGTTTAAGGTTCTCTGGCGTGGTAAAACCGTGAGAGTGAGCAAGTTGGCCCAAAGTTAACCCTGCCATATCATAGGCGCGGTTCATTAACTCATCGATTGTTTTAGGGGAGGAGGGAATTGTCATTTCGGCATTTTACCAAAGATGATGGAGATAGCAATCTGTGACTAAAAAACACTCAGGTTAACTTGTGTTGATAACTTTCTTTCGGCTTAACTTTTTAAACCACTGATAAACATACAGAAGTGTCACCAATCTTATATTCTTATTTAACCAGTTTTAAGTCAGTTTGGTTTTCCCCCAAATTCCCAACATACTTATCCACAGTTTTATTGGATAACTTCTAAATCTGAACTACTAGTTGGAAATTTTAGAGATGTCAAACATAGAATTAAGGATAAAATTAACAGATTAGATTAATTTTCCTCTTTACTTGTGAATAACCTAGTAATTTAAAACTTGAATAATTCAAAAGCCCTGAACTGGTCAATAAATGACCGAGTTTGTTTTTTAATTTGTTTATACCGAAATAAGGTTTACTTATACTTTTGTAATTAAAGGCTTTTATCTTTATTTGTTAAAAAGTTTTACAATAAGTGATTCGTTCTCTATTTACGTTTTTAACCGTTATAAATGAGTTAGGAACAGAGATATCCACAGAAATTGTGGATATCCTCAGATGTTCACTGGATGCGCTGTTGATAAGAATTAATAATTCGTTTTTTTATCCAAGATTATTCTATGACGGGATATTTGCCGAAGGCCCTGCTTTGTGAAACAATCGAGTGATTAAAATGGTGAATTCACGGAGTCCATGTGATTGATAGTGACGGCTTTCGGGCTAATGTGGGCATCATTATCTGTAATCGTTTTGGGCAGGTTATGTGGGCGAGAAGATTCGGCCAACATTCCTGGCAGTATCCTCAAGGTGGCGTCGATGAAGGCGAGACTCCTGAGGAGGCAATGTATAGAGAGCTCTATGAAGAAGTTGGATTAAGACCTGAGCATGTTCAGATTTTAACTTCAACTCGCTCTTGGTTACGTTACCGATTACCCAAACGCTTAATCAGACAAGATAGTAAGCCTGTGTGTATTGGGCAGAAACAGAAATGGTTCTTGCTCCAACTTAAAAGCAGTGAAAGTGCCATAAACCTTAATGCCAGTGGTCATCCTGAGTTTGATGATTGGCGATGGGTAAGCTATTGGTATCCTGTTCGGCAAGTGGTGTCATTTAAACGCGATGTTTATAGAAAAGTGATGAAGGAATTTGCACCTACTGCACTTCCGTTTCAAGCTTGGGAGTCCCACAGCAATAATAGTAACCTCAGAAGAGGGCGACGACGTTAAACACTGGTATTTGTTATACTCCCCTTTTACCTCAATAGAGGGGAGTCACCATCTGAATATTCCTGATTAGAGTGAAAATGGAGGTTTACTAAGTGTTAAAGACACTAAGAGATATTACACAAGCTGTTGCTGCTGCTCAGGATCTCAATTCAGCGTTAGCATTATTGGTGTCTCAGACTAAGTCTGCCATGGCGACTCAATGTTGCTCTATCTATCTATTAGAGGGACGAAAACTTATCCTTTCGGCGACAGATGGCCTACTCACCGATGCTGTGGGCTTGGTTAAGATGTCTCTTAGTGAAGGTTTGGTGGGGTTGGTTGCCGAACGAGAAGAAGCGGTAAACCTTGCTGATGCTCGTCAACATCCCAGATTTAAAGAGTTTATTGAAACAGAAGAAGACTGTTACCGGGCCTTCCTTGCCGTCCCCATCATCTATCAAAAGCGTATTTTAGGCGTGCTAGTTGTGCAGCAAATTGTTGCTCGCCAGTTTAATGAAGGCGAAGAAGCTTTCCTGATGACCTTAGCGGCTCAATTGGCGATGGCAATCAGAAACCTGAGAATGAAAGATGAGGTGAAAACCTGCTCCAATCAACTGCATTTTACTGGAACATCCGCCGCAAACGGTATCGCCATCGCTCATGCCTTAGTCTTAGGCGGCCAGATAGATCTGCAACAGGCTGAAACACGCACTAAGAACATCTCCTCTGAAGAGGCTAGATTACACACTGCTATCGAGGCCTGTAAAGACACGTTGACTTCACTGTCTCAGAGGTTTGATCAGGAGCAAGATAATGAAGTTGTCTCCATTTTTTCTGCACTTCTACTTCTGCTTGATAATGCCAGTTTGGGCGGTGAATACATTAAAGAGGTGAGAGATGGTTGGTGCGCCGTTTCGGCGGTCAGCCGTGTGTCACTGCGATACATTGAACAATTTACTCAGATGCAAGATCTCTACTTAAAGGAGCGAGCCAGCGACATTCGTGACTTAGGGCAGCGAGTATTACGTTTGTTGATTGAACCTGAAAGAATGGAGGTCGATCCAGAGATCCCAGTTATCTTGGTGACTAAAGAAGCCGACGCAACCATGCTCGCTGAGTTTCCACGGCAAAAACTCGTGGGGATTGTGACCGAACAGGGCGGTGTAAACTCCCATGCGGCCATTTTAGCAAGAGCCTTAGGTGTGCCAGCGATTATAGGTGTAGAGGGGATCCTCAACGCTGGAATCGATAAAAAACTGCTTATCATTAATGCCAATCGGGGACAGTTACTGGTGTCGCCGTCTCCGACATTAATCAATGAATATCGCCATCTCATTTCGGCTGAGAAAGCATTACAGCATAAATATGCGTTGGAGTTGAACTTACCAGCTGAGACCATTGACGGTAAGCGCATTCATCTCTATTTAAATGCTGGACTGCTCAGCAGTTTAGCGTCTGAAATCGCCGAGGGTTCTGATGGGGTGGGGCTTTATCGCACTGAGATCCCCTTTATGCTGCACCAGAGATTTCCCAGCGAATCAGAGCAGATAAAGGTTTACAAAGAGGTGCTTGATGCCGCCAGCGGTAGACCTGTTGTAATGAGAACCTTAGATGTCGGCGGTGATAAGCCACTGTCTTATTTTCCAATCAATGAGGAAAATCCATTCCTTGGCTGGCGTGGTATACGTTTGTCACTGGATCATCCGGAACTTTTCCTTGTCCAACTCAGGGCGATGGTACATGCCGGAGGTGAAGGAGAACAGCTGCATATTCTACTGCCGATGGTGAGTAGTCTAGACGAGATTGATCAGGCTAAGGCCTATTTAGAGCAAGCCTATTTTGAATTGAAAAACGATGTTAATCCTAATATCGTGCGACCTAAACTCGGTATCATGCTAGAAGTTCCGGCTTTATTGTATCAGCTGGCAGAAGTGGCCAGACGCGTCGATTTTGTGTCGGTAGGATCCAATGACCTGACTCAATACCTGCTAGCTGTGGATAGAAATAACCCAAGAGTCAGTACACTCTATGATTGTTATCATCCAGGGATCTTGCGCGCCTTAAAGCGGGCTCGCTTCGATTGCTGGCAATATAAATTACCCGTGAGTGTATGTGGAGAACTGGCAGGAGAGCCCATTGGTGTTATTTTGCTGGTTGCCATGGGGTACGATCAGCTGAGTATGAATCAGGGAAGTTTAGCTAAGATTAATTATCTACTGAGACGTGTGTCTCATTCAGATCTTAGTGAACTGCTAGAGATGGCGTTGACTTTAACCAATGGTAACGAGGTGAGAGAGCTGGTGAGGTGTTACTTTGAGACGCGAGAGTTAGGTGCGCTACTTAACTAACTGCTATAAACTATGTCTCTTTATGATGTGTAGGTGTTGCCTTGGATAGCTTAGTTTTAGTCTTTATTAGCTGCTTAGCCTTAGGTGCTATTATTGGTTTTATGGCTGGGTTACTGGGTATTGGTGGTGGCGTCATCGCTGTACCTGCATTGCTTATCTTGCTGCCCAGTCTCGGTTTTGTGCCCGAGGTTTTACCCCATGTGGCGATAGCGACTTCACTTGCGGCTATCATCTTTACTTCTCTCTCTTCAGCTCAAGCCCATCATCGTCGTGGTAATATTCCTTGGCCGATGTTCAAGCCTATGTTGCCTGGGTTAATCTTAGGCTCTATCTGTTCTGGATTTATTGCTCAAAAAATCAATGCGGATCACCTGCAACAGATATTCGCACTCTTTGTGATTTTAATGGCACTTCAGATGGTGTTCCCATTTCGTGTCTCAGCGGATAATAAACCGCTTCCGAATTCGGTCACTCTGTTTGTCTCCTCAGTTGTTATCGCCATCATTGCAGCTTTAATGGGAATTGGTGGTGGTATCTTGCTTATCCCATTTTTGAGCTGGTGCGGACTGCAGATGCGTAATGCTATTGGTTTTTCCTCAGCCTCAGGGCTATTTATCTCTTTGTTTGGCAGTGTGGGCTATGTGGTTGCAGGTTGGCAGGTATCGGGGCTACCTGAAGGCACGTTAGGTTATGTTTATCTACCGGCACTTATCGGCATCGTAATCACCTCAGTGTTAATTGCACCTTTTGGAGTGAAGGCGGCCAGTATATGGCCTACACCTATGTTGAAGAAGATTTTTGCACTCTTGTTAATCTTGACCGGTGTTAAACTCGCATTCACTTAGTAGGCTATGTAGAATTATCCACTGGGTGCACAGAAAGATTGTATTTTATTTTAATTAAGCGTTATCAGAAGGGCAGTGGCAATGAAGCAGTATTTAGATTTATGTAACAGAATTATCGATAAAGGCACTTGGGTTGAGAATGAGCGTACCGGTAAACGCTGTTTAACTGTGATTAATGCTGATCTGGTTTATAACGTAGCGGGTAATGAATTTCCGCTTATCACCACCCGAAAAAGTTTTTGGAAAAGTGCTATCGCTGAAATGTTGGGCTATATCCGCGGTTATGATAATGCCGCCGATTTCAGAAAGATCGGTGCTAAAACTTGGGATGCCAATGCCAACGATAACCAAGCTTGGCTCAATAACTCACACCGAAAAGGTGAAGATGACATGGGGCGGGTTTATGGCGTTCAAGGACGAGCCTGGAGTAAGCCGGATGGCGGCTCAATTGATCAGCTAAGGAAAATTGTCGATGACCTTAAAAATGGGATTGATGATCGAGGCGAAATATTAAGTTTCTATAATCCTGGTGAATTTCATATGGGATGTTTACGCCCTTGCATGCACACCCATAACTTTTCTTTACTCGGTGATACTCTCTACTTAAATAGTTTTCAGCGTTCATGTGACGTGCCACTAGGTTTGAATTTTAATCAGGTGCAAGTGTTTGCTTTATTAGCTATTGTTGCGCAAATTACCGGTAAAAAACCAGGCATGGCTTACCACAAAATAGTGAACGCACACATCTATGAAGATCAATTGGAATTGATGCGTGATGTTCAGCTGAAAAGAGAGCCTTTCGACTCAGCAGCGCTAAGCATTAATCCAGATATTAAATCCTTGGAAGATTTAGAAACTTGGGTGACGATGGATGATTTTGAAGTGTCGGGTTATCAGCACCATGAAGCGATCAAGTATCCGTTTTCTGTGTAAGAGTGAATTAACGGTTTTATCATTTTATTAGCTGAGATATCAGAGGTAACGAGCATTTAATATTTGGATTATTAATGTTTGTTACCTGATTTTTATGAATAAGAAAACCTAGCAATTTCCCATCTAAACCTACACTCTCCTGTTTTTACTGTGATTTTAATCTTGTTTGTAAGAAGAATATTTGATATCTATTCAGTCACTGGTTAAACTCAATACCTCGGAAATACCGATGTTTATAGCTGATGGAAACGAATATTCAAGTATATTCGTTTGAGCTAAACTCACTGTCATTAAGATTTTTTGGAGTGGTAATATGGAAAGGGCAATTAAGAGTTTTATGAGCCAGGAATCAGCAGGTGGCATTCTGTTAATGATTGCTGTTGCGCTTGCTATGATTATGGCTAACTCTCCTTTAGCTGGTGTTTATCAAGGTTTTCTCGATACAGAGATGCAGGTTCGCGTAGGCAGCCTGGATATTGATAAGACACTAATACATTGGATTAACGACGGTCTGATGGCTCTGTTTTTCATGCTGATTGGATTAGAAGTCAAGCGTGAACTTCTCGAAGGTGCATTGTCGAGTGCCGCACAAGCCTCATTGCCGACGTTTGCGGCGATAGGTGGCATGGTCTTCCCGGCTGGTATTTATCTGCTATTTAACTATGGTGATCCTATCACTCAGGCTGGATGGGCAATCCCTGCAGCGACCGATATCGCTTTTGCGTTGGGTGTGATGGCTTTATTAGGCAGTCGTGTTCCGGTCTCGTTGAAAGTTTTCCTATTAGCCTTGGCGATTATTGATGATTTAGGCGTAGTGGTTATCATCGCGATGTTCTACAGCACCGATCTCTCTATGTTAAGTTTGATTGTCGCAGGTATGGCAATATTGGGCCTTATCGGGCTTAACTTAAAAGGTGTCACGGCGCTGGGGCCATATGGTGTTTTGGGTATGATTCTATGGATTGCGGTATTAAAGTCCGGAGTTCACGCCACCTTAGCGGGTGTCATTATTGCCTTCTGTATTCCTTTAAGGGCAAAGGATGGCAGTTCGCCATCGGAAAGCTTAGAGCATAGTTTGCACCCGTGGAGTACCTTTATCATCTTGCCAATTTTCGCTTTTGCCAATGCCGGAGTCGATTTAAGTCCGATGAGCTTTGGTGATCTGTTATCACCTGTACCAGTGGGAATTGCATTAGGCCTACTGCTAGGTAAGCCATTGGGTGTGTTGATATTTAGTTATATTGGTGTCAAATTAAAGCTTGCTGTCCTTCCTGATGGAATGGGATGGAGGCATATTGCTCCAGTTGCTGTGATGTGTGGTATTGGGTTCACCATGTCGATGTTTATCTCTTCATTAGCATTTACAGGCGATGGAAAAGCTTATGGTGATTTCGCCAGACTGGGTATTTTGGTGGGGTCGTTAGCCTCTGCGCTAATTGGTTATTTCTGGTTATCAAAAGTATTACCTGAAGTCCCTACTAGTAAAGAAAAAAGCAAAGGAGAAGTGGCATGAGAACAGTATTCGTAACGTTAGCTCTATGTATTGGCATGACTTCTACAGCGAGCGCAAGTCAGTTAGATGCGTGTAACTTTGATATTAAAAGTCCATCTTGTCAGCACTACCTAGAAGGTGTTGTCGATGGTGCCTTGATGTTTAAGCCTAATGCTGTTGGAGCTCGTATAGAGACTGATAGCTATGAGTCGCGTGCGCTGAAATATCGTGGCGGTAAGCGTTTTCAAGAAGCAAACCGTACGTACTGTGAAGGACGAATTCCTGATCGCGATGTACTCGTGAATGGTTTAGCTGAGGCCTTCATCGAAGGTAATGTGAAAAGCATTGAGATGCTTAATAACGTGATGTACAACCTGATGGATTGTCAGCGTCTTAAGTAATGTCACATTTAAATTATAATCATCTGTACTATTTTTGGATGGTACATAAAAAAGGCTCGGTAGCAAAAGCTGCCGAGGCTTTATGCTTAGCGCCTCAAACGGTGACCGGACAGATTAGAGTGCTGGAGACACGGCTCAAGGGCAGTTTGTTTAAGCGAGTGGGACGCTCTCTTGAACCGACCGAACTTGGTGAACTCGTGTTTCGCTATGCCGATAAGATGTTTAGTCTGAGTTATGAGATGCTGGATGTTCTTAATTATCAAAAAGATGAAAACATTCGTTTTGAAGTTGGGATAGCTGATGCACTCTCTAAAGCACTAGCGAGTCGCGTACTCTTGTCTGTTGTACCCAGTGATGGCTCCATGCACCTAGCGTGCTTTGAGTCGACTCACGAAAGCTTAATCGAACGATTAAGAGAGCACAAACTGGATATGATCTTGTCAGATTGTGCTGGTGAATCCCTGAAGTATCCCGAAATTTTGTCTAAAAAGCTGGGTGAATGTGGAGTCGCTTTTTTCTCTGCTGAGCAATTTAGTCTTCCTTTCCCTGAGTGTTTAGAACAAGGCAAGTTACTGATACCCGGCAAACGAACCTCTCTAGGTCAACAGCTTTATCGTTGGTTCGATGAAAACGGACTCAACGTAAACATTTTAGGTGAGTTTGATGATGCAGCCATGATGAAGGCGTTTGGTTATTTCAAACAAGGCATTTTCGTCGCCCCCTCTATTTATAAACAAGACATTCTCGCTCATGGTATGTTCCTTATCGGTGAAACAACCGATATTAAAGAGGTTTATCATGTCATGTTTGCAGAACGGATGATCCAGCACCCAGCGGTAAAACGTCTGCTAGCTACCGATTTTTCTGATCTGTTTGAAGGTCGAGATCCTGAAGTGCAACGGCTATAATGATTGGTATTATTGCGTTCATATTGAAGTCACTCGTTGATAAGACTACACTATCGACAAATAAGAGAGAGGGAAGATTCCGTGTCTGAACCAATGAAAATAGCAAGAGTTAGATGGGCCTGCCGCAGAGGTATGTTGGAACTGGATGTTCTGTTTCAACCTTTTGTTGAAGATCATTATGACCAGTTATCTGATCAAGATAAAAACACCTTTGTACGTTTGTTAGAGGGAGAAGATCCAGCCTTATTTGCTTGGTTTATGGGTCATGAGAAGTGTCCAGATCCTGTGCTGGCTGAGATGGTCATTCGTGTCCGTGGAAGAGAAGCGGCATAGCTTTAGTTTAACCTCATCGTTTGACCAGCGGTTCTCGTTGGTCGTTCTTGCTTGTCTATGTTTAACCTCATTTCTTGCTTGGCCTACCTTCGATAATCTGTTTTATCAGCTAACTAAAGCCATGTTATTTACCCTTATGCTGATCTTCTTTATCTATCAGTTTAGACAGCTTAATCACTGGAAGTGCCATTTTGTGCTGAATGTGACAGGCGAGGGAGCGTTGGTCGGTGGTGGCAAGTTTACCTTATGTAAGACATCGTTCGTTTCTCCCTTTGTCAGTGCGTTCTATATCCAAGAGAGAAAAGGGCAGAGTTTAATGATGGTGTGGTCAGATATGTGTGATGACAACAATTATCGTCATTTGTGTCGTTTGCTGTTGGCTAAGAAAGCCTGAGCCTTTAAGCTGAAGACAAAGTGACTCTGAGTTCACTTTGCCTTCAAGGTGTCATGATAATGCTTATGCCAATTAACCTTTATGTGGTCTAGTCTGGCTGCAGTATCGTGGGGAGCGGATTCGGCAATTGCTTTGGATAATCGATATTGTAGTGAAGCCCTCGACTCTCTTTGCGCTCCATGGCACAACGAATAATAAGCTCGGCGACCTGCACTAAGTTTCTTAGCTCGAGTAGGTTATTGCTCACGCGAAAGTTACTGTAATACTCTTGTATCTCTTGTTGCAGCATGATGCAACGACGCAAAGCACGCTCAAGACGTTTATCAGAGCGGACAATACCAACATAATCCCACATAAACAGCCTAAGTTCATGCCAGTTATGGGCAATGACGACTTCTTCATCTGAGTTTGAAACCTGACTTTCATCCCAAGCTGGGATTTTACCTGGCATTGGTATTTTGTGCAGTTGGCTCTCAATATCTTCACCAGCAGCCCGAGCAAACACTAAACATTCAAGCAGAGAGTTACTGGCCAAACGGTTGGCGCCGTGTAAGCCTGTATATGCTACTTCACCAATGGCGTATAGGCCATTAAGATCAGTTTGACCATGCAGATCGGTCATTACGCCACCACAGGTGTAATGTGCAGCGGGAACCACAGGAATAGGATCTGTGGTGATGTCGATACCAAATTCAAGACAGCGTTTATGTATTGTCGGGAAATGTTTGATAACAAAGTCTGCTGGTTTGTGGCTAATATCCAAATAGACGCAGTCAGCACCTAAGCGTTTCATCTCATAATCGATAGCACGCGCAACAATGTCCCTTGGTGCCAATTCGGCACGCTCATCAAAGTCCGGCATAAAACGGCTGCCGTCAGCACGACGCAGGAATGCACCTTCGCCACGCAAGGCTTCGGTGAGAAGGAAATTTCTCGCATCAGCATGATAGAGACAGGTTGGGTGGAACTGATTAAATTCCATGTTGGCAATACGGCAACCTGAACGCCACGCCATGGCAATACCGTCACCTGAAGCGATGTCAGGATTAGAGGTATATTGATAGACCTTTGAACAGCCCCCTGTTGCTAAGGCAACAAAGCGAGCTTTAACCGTTTCAACATGTTCATCATCACGGTTCCAGACATAAGCACCGAGTACCCGATTACCGGACAGGTTCAATTTACGTGAGGTGATAAGGTCGATAGCGTTATATCGTTCGAGAACCCGAATGTTCGGATGAGCTTTAGCTCTTTCCTGCAGAGTCATCTGAACTTCTTTACCGGTTGCATCGGCTGCATGGAGAATACGTCTGTGACTATGGCCGCCTTCTCGGGTGAGATGGTAAGGAGCTTTGCTGGCATCGCCTTTAAAATTCTCCTCTTTGTCGAATGCGACGCCACATTCAATTAGCCACTCCATGGAACTTTTTGCATTTTTAGCGGTGAAGGTGACAACGGATTCATCACATAAACCAGCCCCTGCGACTAAAGTATCGGCAACATGAGACTCAATCGTGTCATCTTCGTCGAATACTGACGCAATTCCTCCCTGAGCATAATAGGTTGAACCTTCGCTCAGAGGCCCTTTGGATAAAAGTATTACTTGTGACTTTTCAGCAAGATACAAAGCTAGTGTTAGGCCGGCAGCGCCACTGCCAATAACCAAAACGTCAGATTGGTGTTCAACTACTTGTTTCATCAGGTATCATGGTGAGTCTATGGGTGTCATCTATGGTAAACCAAGTCAACAAATATGGATACATCCCTAGTTAACAGAAAAATAAATTCAACTTTATGCAATTTTTTTAGAACTTTTCAGAAGTAAGCTAGTCTACATATGTGAATATGATTCGAGCGACTGAGAAATCAGCATTTTAGATTTAGGAGTAGTCGGCTCGGATGAGTGGACAAATAAGTGATCAACAGTTAGTTGAGCGAGTGCAACAGGGAGATAAGAACGCTTTTAACCTCTTAGTGCAAAAGTATCAAAACAAGGTCATGAGTCTGATTTCGCGTTATGTACGCAATCAGGCAGACGTTGGAGATGTGGCTCAAGAAGCGTTTATAAAAGCTTATCGAGCACTGCCTAATTTTAGAGGGGAAAGTGCATTCTATACTTGGTTGTATCGGATTGCGGTTAATACCGCAAAAAACCATTTAGTGGCACAGGGGCGTCGCGCACCTGCTAATGATATCGATGCTGAAGATGCAGAGTATTATGATGGAAGCGATGCGTTAAAGGAGTTTGCTTCTCCAGAGCGTTTAATGATGTCAGAGGAGATCCAAAAAGTGATCTTTGACACCTTAGATACCTTGCCAGAAGAATTAAAGATGGCTATTTCGTTACGTGAGCTTGATGGCATGAGTTACGAAGAGATAGCTAATGTAATGGAATGTCCCGTTGGTACCGTAAGATCTCGTATCTTTAGGGCCAGAGAGGCAATCGATAAAAAGCTCCAGCCTTTGCTTGAGCAGTAAATCTTTTACTTATTATACGTAATATACAGGTGAAAAATGGATAAATTAGGTCAGGAATGGGTATCCGCTGCAGTCGATGGTGAAGTCGATGCGCAGACATTAGCTGAACTTTCAGCTGATAAGGATTCGCATGAACAGTGGCGTGATTATCATATGATAGGCGATGCAATGCGTGGTGAATTGCCTAAAACAATGAACTTAGATCTCAGTGCAAGTATTGCAGCTGCAATTGAACTTGAACCCGCAATTTTGGTTCCGGTTCAACCTAAACTTGAAGAGTCACAACCGACTAAAAAGTCGAACGTGATCCCGATGTTTAAGCAGTTTGGGCAATATGCGATTGCAGCGAGTGTGGCATTGGTCGCAGTGGTTGGCGTACAAAATTATGGTCAGGACAGTGCTATCGACGCATCGCCTTTACCAGTATTGAATACTCGTCCTCTTGTTGGCAGCGTGACGCCAGTCAGTCTACAGACTGGATCGGTTAAGCAAAATCAAGGCTACAGCAATGTGCAAGTGATGGAACAACGTCAACGCATCAATGCTTATATTCAAGATCATATGTTGCAGCAAAGATTGAACAATGGGGTTACTATAGGCGACAATAGTCACAGCGAACGCGATTTGGTTCCTGTGAACAACTAGTACTAAAAGGTACTATATTTCTATTTAGTTATACTCGTGAGGAGTTAGCTTGCGTCTTTTCCTGTTAGCACTGTTAGTTTTACATTTTCCTGCGATGGCGCAGGAAGATATGTCGGCAAAAGCTTGGCTAGATAATATGAGCCAAGCATTGCGTGATAAAGAATACAAAATATCCCTAATTCAACTCCAAGCCGATCATATACGCCCTTTAGTTTATATCCATGGCAAGATTGAAGATCAAGAGGTTGCTTTTCTAGAGCATCTCAATGGTCCACCTAAAAATGCCGTGAGAGTCGGAAATACCGTTACTTTTATTGAACATGACCAACCCGCTTACAGCGTGAATGCGAATCGGATCCAAGGCATTTTACCACCAGCTTTTGCTGGTAATATCTCAGCTTTAGAGTCGGGTTATACTTTCGTGTTGGGCGGTCGTAGTCGTTTAGCTGGACGTCCGAGTCAGTTAGTGCGGATTATTCCGGTGGATGATTTTAGATACGGTTATCAAGTCTGGTTAGATTTAGATACCTACCTGCCTTTGCGTTATGACATGTTGACCCAAGACAAGCAGCTACTAGAGCAACTTTTAGTGGTTGAACTGTTAGTGTTAGATGACGTACCAGCCATACTCAATGAAGCCTATAAGCAGAAGTGGCCTGGTGTGATTTCACAACCGACACGTGATGCAGGGGATAACTGGAAGTTTAAATGGTTACCTGAAGGCTTTAAGGTGCTAGTAAAAGACAGTCACAGATTAATGGGCAGTCATGAGGCGGTTGAATATATCGCGTTAAGTGATGGCATTGCCAATATCTCAGTGTATGTTGCTAGAGCGGGCGATGCCATGATGCCTGAAGAACTGGTCACTAGAAACGGCTTGTCGTTAGCGACAGAGCGTATTGGTAATGCGGAAGTGGTTGCAGTTGGTAAAGTGCCCGCTGAAACACTATCCCGTGTCGCTAAAAGCATCACCATCGAATAGTTGTTGAGAATATATCTATGATGGAAGAGATGGCAAAAGTACTCACATGTGATGGTAGCGGTTGGGTAACGGTTGAAGTTAAAGTGAAGAATGCCTGTAATCATTGCGATAACAGCGAGTCATGTGGCACTTCGGCCGTCTCTAAAGCGTTCTCACCTAAGGTGCAGTATTTTTCAATTCCATCGGATGATCACTATGCCCCTGGTGATTTGTTGAAACTTGGCTTGCCTGAAAGCGTGATTTTAAAAGCGGCAGCCTTGGTTTACCTATTGCCCTTAACGGGGCTTTTTGTTGGCGTCGCGTTAGCCTCCATTCTTAGCTCCCTGTTCAGCTTCGCGTCCAGTGACTTTGTGGTTATCCCATTTGCCCTTGTTGGTGCATTGCTATTTTGGTTTGCAGCAAGAAGAGTTGCAAAACGGATGGAAAATGATAGCCAGCCAGTAATTATTTCTCATCTCGGGCACTCAATATAGCCCTATTACCGCCTTAATTTTTCGCTTTAAAAGCGTTATTCGATTGGTATTATTAGCCTAATCGGGTACAATTCGGCACTTTCAAAAATTCTAACTTTGAGTACTCATCAGCCATATCATGAAGCACATTAGAAACTTTTCAATTATTGCCCATATCGATCACGGCAAATCAACACTTTCTGACCGATTGATTCAAGAATGCGGCGGTCTTTCTGAGCGTGAAATGGCAGCCCAGGTATTGGACTCAATGGATATTGAGCGCGAACGTGGTATTACCATTAAAGCGCAGAGTGTCACACTGGATTACACCGCATTAAATGGTGAAACGTACCAGTTGAACTTTATTGATACTCCTGGCCATGTTGATTTTTCTTATGAAGTTTCTCGCTCTTTAGCCGCTTGTGAAGGCGCGCTGTTAGTGGTTGATGCTGGACAGGGTGTGGAAGCACAAACCCTTGCTAACTGTTATACCGCGCTAGAGATGGAACTGGATGTTGTTCCTATTCTGAACAAGATTGATCTTCCTCAAGCCGATCCAGATCGTGTTGCTGAAGAGATTGAAGATATCGTTGGTATCGAAGCGACGGATGCGGTGCGTTGTTCAGCAAAAACCGGCGTCGGCATTAAAGATGTACTTGAAGTCATTGTTGCACAAATTCCACCACCAGAAGGTGATGTCGATGGGCCACTACAGGCCTTGATTATCGACTCTTGGTTCGATAGCTACCAAGGTGTTGTGTCTTTGGTTCGAATTAAAAATGGTATCTTGAGAAAAGGCGATAAGTTTAAAGTTATGTCTACTGGGCAAAACTATAACGCTGATCGCGTGGGTATCTTTACGCCTAAGCAAACTGATACGACAGAGCTGAAAACCGGTGAAGTAGGTTTCATTATTGCAGGTATTAAAGAGATCCACGGCGCACCAGTAGGTGATACCTTGACTCACGCTAAGCATGGTGCAGAAAAGCCTCTTGCAGGTTTTAAGAAGGTTAAACCTCAGGTTTATGCTGGCTTATTTCCAATCTCTACTGACGATTACGAGAACTTCCGTGATGCATTGAACAAGCTTAGTTTGAATGATGCCTCGTTGTTCTTCGAGCCTGAAACATCATCGGCACTAGGTTTTGGTTTCCGTATTGGTTTCTTGGGTCTGCTTCACATGGAGATCATTCAAGAACGTTTAGAGCGTGAATATGGTCTTGATCTGATCACCACAGCTCCTACGGTTGTTTATGAGATTGTAACGACAAGTGGCGATACAATTTACGTTGATAATCCATCTGATCTACCAGCGATTAATAATATTACTGAGATGCGCGAGCCAATCGTTGAGACCAATATTCTGGTACCAAAAGAGTATTTGGGCAACGTGATCACCTTGTGTATTGAGAAGCGTGGCGTACAAAAGAACTTGGTTTATCATGGTAACCAAGTCGCGCTAACCTACGAATTGCCTATGGCAGAAGTGGTCATGGATTTCTTCGACCGTCTTAAGTCAACCAGTCGTGGTTATGCTTCTCTTGAGTATAACTTCATTCGCTTCGAGCCTGCGGACATGGTTCGTCTTGATATCTTGATCAACGGTGACAGAGTCGATGCCTTAGCCATGATTATCCACAAAGGATTAATCCGTTCTAAAGGTCTAGCACTTGTGAATAAGATGAAAGAGCTTATTCCACGTCAGATGTTTGATATTGCAGTTCAAGCGGCAGTCGGCAGTCAGGTTATCGCTCGTTCATCGATTAAAGCGATGCGTAAAGACGTAACGGCTAAATGTTACGGTGGTGACGTATCCCGTAAGAAGAAGCTGTTGAATAAGCAGAAAGAAGGTAAAAAGCGCATGAAGCAGGTTGGTAATGTGGAAGTTCCACAAGAAGCCTTCCTCGCCGTATTGAAGCTTAACGATTAACGATACCAATCATTGATTTAATTTTAATGGTTAATAATTGTTAATAGACAGCGCCGCAGTTTGCGGCGCTTTCGTTAGTGCTATATAACAGTATAAATATAAGTGTTGTACCGATTCACTAACTCAGTTAGTGATTACTCAATTTTATGATCAAGGCAGGAGTTAATTATCTATGGCAGCCTATTTTTCCCTCATTTTGGTATTAGTGACCTTGTGCAGTGGCCTGATTTGGATGGCCGATGCATTGTTACTTGCACCTAAACGTCGTGAGAAGCTTGCGATGGCCCAAGCTGCCGATGCTGGGCTCAGTGAGGAAATAGCCGAGAAAATCACCCGTGAGCCTGCGTTGGTAGAAACCTCGCGCTCCATCTTTCCGGTGATTGCATTTGTTCTTATTTTGCGTTCATTTATCTATGAGCCATTTCAGATCCCATCGGGCTCTATGATGCCAACTTTGTTGGTGGGTGACTTTATTCTGGTTGAGAAGTTTACCTACGGCCTTAAAGATCCGGTTTGGCGCAGTCAGTTAGTTGAAAACGGTAAGCCTGAACGTGGTGATGTCACTGTGTTTAAATACCCAGTTGATCCAAGAATTGATTACATTAAGCGCGTAGTCGGTTTGCCTGGCGATAGAATTGTCTATCGTAATAAACAGCTTTTTATCCAACCGGCTTGTGCTGAAGGTGCAGAAACGTGCCCAGAGCTTAAGCAGGTTCCTCGTGTATCAGTGAATCAAGGTGAGTTTACCCATAATGGGACACCACTTTTACGCTTTACCGAGAAGTTGGGTGATGTCAGTCATGATATTTTGATTGACCCAAGTCGCCCTGATCCAGTTAATTACTACTTCCGCGAAGGTAATCTACCTGTGGGAGAGTTTATTGTGCCTGAAGGTCAATATTTCGTGATGGGTGATAATCGCGATAACAGTACCGACAGTCGTTTCTGGGGATTTGTGCCTGAAGAGAACTTAGTTGGGAAGGCAGTTGCAATATGGATAAGCTTTGAGTTTGACCGTACTAAAGCTGATTTCTTACCCACTTGGATCCCAACGGGTGTTCGTTTTGAACGTGTAGGCGGTATTACATAAGATGGAACCGATTAAGAACATACCTAGACTGTGTAGAACCTTAGGTTATGACTTTAATGAACTTGCTCTGCTTGATCATGCACTGACACATCGTAGCGCAGCGAGTAAGCACAACGAAAGATTAGAGTTCCTTGGTGACTCTATTTTGTCGATCATCATCTCAGATGCACTATTTCATCAGTTTCCTAAAGCGACTGAGGGCGATCTTAGTCGCATGAGAGCGACGTTAGTGTGCGGAAAGATGCTGGCTGAGATAGGATTTGAGTTTAAGCTAGGTGATTATTTAAAACTGGGTCCTGGTGAGCTAAAAAGTGGTGGGTTCCGTCGTGAATCTATCATCGCCGACGCAGTTGAAGCAATTATTGGTGCCGTTTATCTTGATGCCGATTTAGAAGTGACCCGTAGCTTAGTGCTAGGATGGTACAAAACGCGTCTTGAGATCATTGAACCGATTAATCAAAAAGATCCAAAAACCTTGTTGCAAGAGTTGCTACAAGGTTTCAAAAAACCGCTCCCTGTCTATAAAGTGACAGACATTAGAGGGGAAGCGCATGCGCAAACCTTTACGATTGAGTGTTATGTTGAAGAATTGCGTAAACCCGTTGTTGGGATTGCGAGTTCCCGAAGAAAAGCCGAGCAGCTTGCAGCTGCACAGGCTTTGGAGTTAATAAAACGATGAGCAAGAAAGATAGCAGTGGTAAGAGCGAGCCTAATTTAGACGACCTACTAGCACAAATGAATAATCCATCATCAGCGGCTAAGTACGATGTGACTTACTGTGGCATGGTTGCGATTGTGGGTCGCCCTAACGTAGGTAAATCGACACTGTTGAATAATCTGCTTGGTCAGAAGATCAGTATTACCTCAAAGAAGCCTCAGACTACTCGTCACCGCATCATGGGCATTCATACGGATGCTGAACGTCAGGTAGTGTTTATTGACACGCCAGGTTTGCATATGGAAGAGAAGCGTGCCATTAACCGTTTGATGAACCGTGCTGCGGCCAGTTCATTAGCGGAAGTGAGTTTGGTTATCTTTGTTGTCGACGGCATGACTTGGACGCCTGATGATGACATGGTGCTGCGAAAGCTTCAGAGCCGTGATGATGGTCGTAAGACTGTGCTTGCTGTGAACAAGGTCGATAACATCAAAGATAAAGAGCTGTTGTTCCCATATCTTGAAGAGTTATCGAAGAAGTTTCCTTTTGATGAAATCTTACCGATTTCAGCGACCAAAGGCACTAACGTGCAACGTATCTTAGAGATGTCAGTGGCATCTGTGCCAGAATCTGCCCACTTCTTCCCTGAAGATTATGTGACTGACCGTTCGCAGAAGTTTATGGCTTCTGAAATCGTGCGTGAGAAACTGATGCGTTTTCTTGGTGACGAGCTTCCATATGATTGCACTGTTGAAATTGAGCAGTTTAAGATGATGGAAAACGGTGTTTATCAGATAAACGCATTAGTGTTGGTTGAGCGTGAAACGCAAAAGCGTATGGTCATCGGCAACAAAGGCGAACGTATCAAGACGATCAGTTCTGCTGCTCGTAAAGATATGGAAGTCATGTTTGATAATAAAGTCTTCCTTGAGATGTGGGTTAAGGTTAAGTCTGGCTGGGCCGATGATGAGCGCGCATTGCGTAGCTTAGGTTATGGCGACGAGTAATAAAGGAAGCGTGTTCACTTCGTGAAGCTGCTTCCTTTATTGTGACAGCTTCGCTGAGTTTTAGTCTATAAGATTATAAATAGTATAAGTCGAGCTCTGAATGATGATCACTGTTAAATGAGATGGTTATATGATGAGCCTGATTTGGAACTAATTTAATGCTGCGTGGATATGTACTTCATACTCGTCCTTTTACGGACTCAAGCGTACTGGTCAATATGTTGATCGACGGCTTAGGTCGTGTGGATTGTGTTGCTCGCTTAGGCAGTGGCAAAACCTCGATTAAGAGTATCCTTCAGCCTTTTCAGCCACTGATTTTTGAACTATCAGGTCGCACAAGTTTAAAGAATCTTATTCAGATAGAAGCGGGCAGCCCCGCTGTCCCGATTAGCGGTGAAGTGAGCTTTGCAGGTTTTTATCTCAATGAACTACTGGTGCGCTGCATTAGTGTTGATCATGGCGCTGAGCAGTTGTTTTTTGTTTATCATAAAACCTTGATGGCCATGGCGGGGGGCTTTTGTCAAAGCCAGTTGCGCTATTTTGAGTTGAGCCTACTTAAAGAGATAGGCTTGATGCCAACCCTCAGTGTGGATATTTCTCAGGATGCCATAGAGCCAGATTATTACTACAGACTGTTGCCGGATCAGGGGTTTGTCAGTGCGCTTGGGCCTAAAACATCCCATTATAGCGGTGAGATGTTGCTGTCACTGGAGAGCCACACTCTGCACGCTGCTCACTTCAAGCAAGCCAAGCATTTAATGCGTCTGTTATTAGCGCCCTGTTTAGGGGATAAGCCCCTTAAGTCACGAGCCTTATTCAAACATAAAGCGAAATCTCAACACGCCAAATAACCAATGGAATCAAATCTAATAAGTTAGTGCTTATAGAGGCTGGCATTTCACCTCTAAATTTGTACAATAGCTGCAAATAACTCTATATCTAAGGAAATTCCATGAGCCGTATTCTACTAGGCGTAAATATTGATCACATAGCGACATTACGTCAGGCCCGTGGGACTTCGTATCCGGATCCTGTTCATGCGGCAGCGGTTGCGGAGCATGCGGGCGCTGAAGGTATTACCGTGCACCTGCGCGAAGATAGACGCCACATTATCGACAGAGATATCTATATCTTGGCTAAGACGATAAAGACGCGCATGAACTTTGAGATGGCTGTGACCGATGAGATGCTCGATATCGCCTGTGAAGTTAAACCGACTTATGTCTGCCTCGTGCCAGAGAAGCGTGAAGAGTTGACCACTGAAGGTGGCTTAGATGTAGCAGGTCAGATGGGTAAGATTGAAGCGGCTGTTCAACGTCTCACTGACGTTGGGGTTAAGGTTTCACTGTTTATCGATGCTGACAAAACCCAGATTGACGCTGCTGTTGCCGTTGGTGCACCCGTGATTGAAATTCATACTGGTTGCTATGCTGATGCAGACAATGATGTTGATCAGGCTAATGAATTAGCGCGCATTACCGAGATGGCAACCTACGCACATTCTAAAGGTCTAGTGGTTAATGCAGGCCATGGACTTCACTATCACAACGTTAAGCCTATCGCTGCTATTCCAGAGCTTTATGAGCTTAATATTGGCCATGCCATCATCGCCCGTGCTGCCATTGATGGTTTAGCGACTGCGGTTAAAGACATGAAGCAGTTAATGGACGAAGGTCGCAGAGGCGAATAGATGTTTAAGTTCCTAGGACCTAGGTTCTAGGAACTCTTCACTTCTCTGTTTTAAGGACATATATGATTGTTGGTTTAGGGACGGATATTGTCGAGATTGAGCGTATCGAACACAAGGTTCCTGCAGCAGGGGAGCTGGATAATCTGGCTAAGTGCCGTTTAGCTAAGCGGGTACTCACTGAACTTGAAATGGCCATTTTTATCGCCTCGTCTCAACCCGGACGCTACCTTGCTAAACGATTTGCAGCTAAGGAAGCTGCCGCCAAAGCCCTAGGTACAGGTATTGGCCGTGGTGTCTCGTTTCAACATATCGAGATCAGCAACGATGATAATGGCGCCCCGTTAATCCGTTTTAGCGACGGAGCCGCACAAAGACTCGCTTTTCTTGGTGGCGTTCGAGGTCATATCTCCATCGCCGATGAGAAACACTACGCCACCGCCACCGTTATTCTTGAATCATAAATAGCGGGTTCGCCTTCTCTACGGAAGCTCTTTTTAGTTTCAATGAATGGAGATTGGGCTGGCGTTATCGACCTGATTTTCTGCCTAATACTCAAGGTCAGTGAGTTTCCTTATCTCTCTGTTTTTATTATTTACATCTCCTTCTTTGCCCGATTTTTCCCTAAATCCCCCTGTATTACCACAGCCATAAATTGCTCTGAACATTCCACCTGCATAGTCTAACAATACCAATCAGTATAAAGATTTGATCGCTCAGCGAGAGTTTAGCGGTACTGAGGCAAGGCAACGAGTGAAGAGCATAGTTATTCTACGGTTTAGCTCGTTAACACAGCATCAGAACCGCTAAAACTCGCCTGTAAGGAGTGTTTTTGGCTGCCTACTTCTGCGTTGAATGAACTCATAAGGGAACAACCATTATGTCATCCATTCGCCTTGAATTAGTTTGCCAAAAAACACTCTGAGTAGATCAACTTCTTATACTGATTGGTTAAGACCACTAACAAGTGCTGGATGGTAAAAAGGCCGCCATACAAAACAGCAATGACAGGGAAACTGGCCAATCAATTTATGATTATGAATGTTTATAGAAGGATTTATTGCAATGAAGATTAAATTGTTTACTCGACAAGTTAGGGAACATCGTCAACGAAAAGTGTCTAGATTAACAATGACTGGCAGCAAGCTTGCCCTGTCGTTGACTCTGCTGTTTGGTTCATCATATGCCTTTGCCACTGATTGCCCTTCGGCTGCGGTGAGTAGCCCTAAAAATAGTAATTTGTATCTATACTACCCCGCAGTAGTCGATCCCTTATTTCCTAATTTTCAACCGGGTTTTGGTGTGACACCAGCCCAGCCTTTTAATGTTAGCGATCTTGATGGCAGCATTGGAACCACAGCTCAACTTCGAGATGAAATTACTCAAGTCGTCGTGAACGACTATTGTGAATTCAGTGTTGATGTGCTTCCTGTGACCTCAATGCCAACCCTTACGGAGCCTAGATGGCAAGTTTTAGGAATAGGCTCTGACATTTCCAGTTACAGTGCGGGCTTATTTGGTATCGCCTCTGCGGTAGATATCAATGATAGTGATGCTCAGGATCACGGCAGGGTGTTTGCCCAAGCGTTTGCAGCATCTTGTAGTCCAGCGTTGTCTGGAGCAAGCTCAACATTAGCGCGCTGGGGTTATGCTATTGGCGGTACTGCCAGTCATGAAGCTGGCCATAACTATGGTATCGGTCATGGTAACTCTGCAGCGCTTCCTGGTGAAACTCCCACGAATTCACATTTACTGGCTACTGGGTCTACTGGGCTTACTTGTAATGGACGAGTGCTAGATCGTCATTTCAGCGACACTAGCTACAGTATACTTGGCCATAATGTCGGCCTGAATTCTGAAACCCTTCACAACTGGGACTTTGTAAACCCCAATGGAGCGCCTGCTCACGGGATGAAGATCAAGATACTCAGTAGTGCGACGTCATTAAACATGAACTGGGTTTATCTCTGGACAATGGCACCTTGGGATTCGCCAAATGTGTCAGGTATTCTCGGTACTCAAGTGTATCAAGGGACAAGCTACAATGTATTTGAGCTCACATACTCAACGCCAAAATCGTGGAGTGGTGGTGCTAATGGCGTAGTGCCTCCTGGAAGCGTATTCCATTTGGGTGCGACGTTTAATGAAAATGTCATTGTTGTCGATACCCAGTTGTTTGACAGTAGTAATAACTTGATGGTGCTAGCACCCAGAATCCCCAGTTACGATGTGGGCGACATAAACATCGTCAATGGTAACTTTGAGATCGCACTGTCTAATGTCGAACCCGATCGTCCTTTCATCATCCGTGATCTTGAGGTGCAATTATTGCCGCGTACCGCTGCCGTTGAGTCTATGATGCGCAACGAAGCCCCGTTCTTCCTCTCTAATGGTGAACGGGTACGCATCAATCCAGTGACTAACGTGCCTATTTTATGGGAAAGTGAAGGTGGCAAAGAGATCATTCTTACCGAAGAGCCTTTAGTGGTACCAATTGCCAATCTGGCAAAAGGCAGAAATATCGATTTCATCTATGAAAACGAGCCAGATTGTATAGAAGCGGATCCTCAACGACCCGATGTAGTTAAGGATGCTGCAATTGGCACGCCTGAAGTGAATTACTGTAAAGAAGGAACAGCGCTGAGTTTGTTCCCAGCAACCCGTGTGTATATCACTGCCACTGTTATCGAGCCTGATGTGAAACATTGGGATCCGAGTCGTCGTCAATACGTCATGGGCCCGCAGGAAACACGCATCTATTTTCAAACTGAGGGTCTAATTCCTGATTTGAATAAAAACGGTACCGATGACTTGCTGGATATCCGTTATGGTGAGTCTAAAGACCGTAATGATAATGGTATTCCAGATGAGGTAGAAAGACGCCGCCGATAGAGGACTTTGGCATTTAGAGAATAACCAGCTTGGTTCAATCAAGCTGGTTTGCCTTCGAATGAAGGCTAGTTACATTTTCTTATTTTGCTTTTTAGGCTGAATTGGCATTGGGAAGTATGTTTATAAATTTCCGCTTAATTGTTATTTATTGCCTGCCGCAGGCTTAAGTGCAGATACTTCTGCGAGACGCTGTGAAGCCGTCCGTGGCCGCTTTACAGTTTCCAATAACATCCCTGTGAAACTGCCAGTTCGGTATCCTTACCTCTCGCTCAAAGAGTTTCACAGGGTGAAACTTCGCCCTGAAACCGAAACTCGCAGCCGCATCTACACCCGTTTATTTATCTCTTCGATTTTGACTTTCTGAGTAAGCCACTAACACGGAAATGCCCGTGCGACGTGAAGTCGTATGAAGCGCTGTTCACCGCTTTGAGTGAACCATCTGTATCACCAGATGACCCTATGGCTCTGAATAAAGTAGCGAGCCAGACAATGTAACGAAATTTGGTTTT
>NZ_VKGK01000041.1 GCF_007197645.1 Shewanella hanedai | reverse complement strand
CAATGGACTTCGTTACATTGTCAGACTCGCTGCTTTATTCAGAGTCTTAGGGTCATCTAGTGATACAGATGGTTCACTCTTATCGCGGTGAACAGCGCTTCATACGACCTCAGGTCGCACGTACAGGTGCAAGTTACATTAAAAATCCTGAGCACCTTGAGTATTGCCCAAATGAGCAAATAGAAAACTTACACAAGGTTGAACAAAGTTACCCAGATAAGAGCTGGACGGAAGATGTGGATATCAGCGGTCACAGTGCGCGAATTGGCGTGAGAATGGTGACTCGCGATCATGCACCGATGATGGGATGTGCACCTGATCTCGATGAAATACTCGTCAATTACCAAGAGCATCAACACACCAAAGCCAGTATCAAGTATTGGCAGGAAACGCCAGCGCCAATCCATCAAGGTCTGTTTATCTTAGGTGGTCTGGGATCCCGCGGGATCACCTCTGGTCCATTAGCGGCAGAGGCATTAGCCGCGCAACTTTGCGGTGAAATAATCCCACTCGATGGACCAACCCTGGATATGCTGAACCCCAACCGCATGTGGATGCGTAAATTAATTAAGGGCAAAGCCCTGTAGTTTCACGCTTAACCTTACACATGAATGTAATGTAAAAGATGGTGTGTGACATCGCTTTGTTCATTAACGAACAAAGCGAGTTTACGTTTCGATATTGACCGCGAAATTAACTACCGCGGTATAAAACTCGGCGCTGTTTTCATGTTCAAACGTCCAATCCATACGCTCACATATTCGCTCTACAATGACTAATCCGCAGCCATAACCTTCGTTATACACATCATGACCATCATGGCGATTGCAGATCGTAAGCTTAGTACCTGCGAGGTTAATGTCGATATCACCAAGACTGTAACTAAAGGCATTTTTAATCAGATTGTTAATGATAACCGTAATGAAACTTTTCGGAGCGTACACTTCACTTGTTTCACTGACCTTAAGCTGATAGCTGGCATCATTTTTAGCAAATAATATCGCCAGCTCACCGATCTGTTTAGACAGTAAATTTTCCAGAGATTGCACTGCCATATACCTTGGTTCAATCGATGAACGTCCCAGTAAGAGAAAGGTCTCAGTAAGTAGTTCCATCTCATCACTGGCACGCTCTAAACGCGCAATGGCTTTAGTGGCAAGAGGTGGCAAATCTGGGATTTTTTGTAACAGCTCAGTAGAGCCCTTAATCACCATAATCGGCGTTCTTAATTCATGGGAGGCAAAGCGACTAAACTCCTTTTCTCGAATAAAGAAGTTACTGATATTGATTTTACTTTCAAGCAGAGTGCTCTCAATTTCGCGTGTTTCACGAAATTTAGTTTCAACATCAAATAGTGGATTTCCCGGTGGCATTTGACTCACTTTTTCCTGAATTTTAGCCAAAGGCTTCGACAGAGTACGCACAAAATAGAGCCCGTAAAACAACATCGCGATTATTAGAAAGCCGCCGAGGAAAAAGGTTAAATAGTGCAGTTCTGCTTCATAATTATCTAAATAGTCATCCGCATCATCTTGAAAAACAATATAGAGCAAACCTTTGCCTGAAGGATGTTCGCTAACAATGAAATGCTTATCTTCACTGCCAATTAAATGTTCGTAGAAGCCCATTTTTGTGTATTGGGAGAGCCAATCAGGTACCTTTTCTTCACTCCAGTAACTCTTGAACTCCGACCTATTCGGTAGCGGTGCTTTTAAACCAAATTGCTCATAACTTTTTGCATATTGACTCGCTTCAGTATCAAGCCAATGATGTAGGCTCAACACTTCAAGTCTATCCTCTGCAAAATAGATAAGTGACCCAAATAAGCTAAAAGTCAGCAAGGTCATCAAGCCGAAACTCCAGCGAATTTTCCAGTAGAAGCTTGGGAAGTGACGATGGTCAGCGATTGGGATCTTATCCATTGAGTTCTCGATTTCGTATGAGTAAACACGGTTCGGTACAATAGCGGTTATGCTTTAATTCTGTAGCCCTGTCCATGTAATGTTTCTAGTCTGGATTCATCAAACCCTTTATCCAGTGCAGTTCTTAAACCATATACATGGCTTCGTAACGAATCACTATCAGGGGATTCATCACCCCACAGTGCTTGAATGAGTTCTTTTCTACTGACGATTGCTGGCGCATGTTTAAGCAGCAACTTTAAAATCTTCAGCTGAGTACGACTCAACTTTATGGCGACACCATCGCGACTCACTTTATCGGTACTGGTATCAATGACGATATCTGCAAAAGTGACCTGACCAACATCACGTCTTGGCCCTCTGATATCAAGGGCATGCAGACGTAAACTTAACTCTTCTAACGCAAATGGCTTAAGCAGGTAATCGTCCCCGCCCGCATTAAATGCCGCAATTTTATCTTCTAGGTGATCCTTTGCCGTTAAAAATAGAATAGGCGTCGGACAAAACAGCTCTTGTCGCAGTTTTTTCACGGTAGAGATACCGTCTAGCTTAGGCATCATGATGTCCATGATAATCACGTCATAATAGTTGTCACCAATAAGCTTGATGGCACTCTCGCCATGATATGCACAGTCGACAACCATGCCCTCAAGTTCTAAATAATCAGCAATAGTTTCAGATACATTGTGATTATCTTCGACAATTAGCACTTTCATAGATTTTACGCCTTTATTCTTTCTTCACGATACCTTCACGCTCGCGACATTATAATACAAATAAGCAATCTATCTCATTGAATTTTAGGTAAAACGACTAATGAAAAATACCAGTGTTAAAAATGTAGTATTGGCAAGCATACTCGCAACCTTTGTTGTTGGATGTGGTGGTGGCAGCGACTCTAACGGCGACACAACGCCTCCAATCCCAACGCCGACTCCAGCTAAAATTTTTGGCACTGTAGATAGCATTTCACCTACTAACCAAACGATTACAGTCAATGGACGTACGCTGGCAACCGCCAGCACAATGGTTTCTTATCAGCAAGATACACTGACTACTGATGCAATATCCAAAGGTATGCAAGTCGAAATACTCACTGCAAACAATAATGCTAAAGCCATTGCATTAAACCCTGCGTTTACTGGCATCGTCTCTGCAATTGGCAAAGATACTATCACGGTTAACGGAGTACAATTTACCTCAGCTCAACCTCAACTCAGAAATGATATCGCCATTGGTACTTGGGTGATGATCTCTGCCAAGCTACAAAGTGATGGTAGCTGGTTAGCATCATCTGTTACCTCACCTGCTGGCGTAACCACACAGGACTCTGAAATTGAAGGTCGTGTATCACAGCTAAATGAAGTCGCGCATCAGTTCAACATTGGCAAGGTTATCGTCAATTACACTAATGCTGAATTTGACCTTTTAGCCAATCAACTTGCCAATGGCCAATGGGTTGAAGTTGAAGGTCGTTATGACAGCCAAAATCTTACCCTCTTTGCTGAAGAAGTCGACATCGAAAATGAGATGGACTTTAATGACGCTGAAATTGAAGGCGTGGTGACTTGGGTAAATGCTGAACAAAATAATTTCGAGATTGATAGTCGCACAAGAATTCTAGTCACACCAACAACCCAATTTGAAGACGGTAAGCGAGTTGATTTGAAAAACGGTCGTGTTATCAGCGTCGATCTGATTTCAAAAGGAATGGGACTTGAAGCCACCGAAATTGAGTTTGAAGATGCAACAGGCACAATCCCACAGCCATTTGTGCGTGAACTGTCTGTCGAAGGACTAGCACAAGTGACCAATGATGTATTCACTATCAATGGTATTGAATTTACCTTAGATGCTGGCACTTATTATGACGATGGCTTAACAGCTGCAACACTCAACAATGCTTGGGTAGATGTAGAAGGCATTGAAGTAAAAGCCACCACTGTGACACCTGCACACTGGTTAGTTAAAGAGATTGAGCGCGAATTTGAGCAGAGCAACATCAGCTTAGAAGGCCCAGTAAGCAACAACAGCTTATGGGGCTACACCTCATCAGATAATACATTAGCTAAGTTTAACGGTAAGTGGGTCGAAGTTGAATGTACACGTAATGGTGACGACTTACTAAATTGCCGTTTAGATTAATCTTCAACATACGCTAAAAAGAAACCCAGTAACGTGAGTTACTGGGTTTTTTATTGTCTCTTGATGGTGAGCGATAACAATGAATGAATAAGCTCGTCGTTATGACTTCACTCTCACCCGATTGTTATTATCTCGGCTGCGCTTAATCAATTCATCATTGCCAATCTGGCTCGCTGATTTGGCGAGTCTGTCATAAAGCAATACGTTCACCGACGCTGCCAGATTCATACAACCGACAGTCGGCACATACACCACGGCATCGGCATGATCGACAATCTCTTGACCTATGGTGCCATCTTCAGGACCAAACACATACAGCGCTTTTTCTGGGTGGATGAATTCAGGCAGAGGAATCGCGCCCACCACGAGATCAACACAAACAATTTTCACGCCATCGGCTTTCGCCGAAAGTAGACTCTCGACACGCTGAAGCGGAATATGGTGCCCTGCTCTTTTGGTATCCGTATTGTATTGAGCATTGCCACTTCTGGCCGCCAATTCATATCGGTTGCCCGTATAGAACACTGCATCAGCTTGATAACAGCCCGCAGCGCGCATTATACCGCCCACATTGGTTGGACTCTTAGGGTTAACAAGCCCTATCTGAACCACACTATTACGCTCAGAACTCACGCGGCTAGTCGATCACTAAGCTGCTTCCATGCAGAGTCAACAAGTGCGTAATCGGTATCGGCCAATTCTTCTTTAGCCAGTTCCATACACACATCCATCTTTTCACTTAAAGCTGAAAAATCTTGTTCAGTTTCAGCTTCAAGTTGTGAAATGGCCACAGCAAAATGTCCTTGTAGATAACCACTGGCAAACAGGGAATCTTCATTACCTTGAGCAACGATATCTTCAATCCACTCATACAAGGTTGTTTCATACTGCTCTAACATAGATAACTCCACTATTTTTACTTACAGCAAGCTGCAAAATTTATTTCAATTTAATTTAACGGTGTTTATACCAGATCGGGATTCGCCACCTGATACATCACATGATCATGAAAACCCGTAATGACGCGATAATAGCCACACAGGTCTCTGTCTAATTCTGGGTCGCCACTATCCACAATTAATGGGCGTCCTTCAAGTGCTTTTAGCTTACTTTTAGTTGCCAGGATAATAATATTGTCTTTTGTGACCCGTTTTATCAGTTCACTGGACAGTTGCTGGTTTCCTCGGCCTAAAATATGCCCTTGACCACCAATTAACGTGATGACCAATTTTACCGGTTGATTAAGGGTCTGTTCAAGCAATTGAGCAGCGCTGAGATCAGACGCCACCAGCTCTCTATCGCGAACCAGATCGACACCTAGCAAGGTATTTTCAAGATTAAGCTCATCCATCACCGCGGCAACAGTGGATCCCGACCCCATGATGTACAGTTCATCTTCCATGGTATCGAGGACTTCTGCAGCAATGTCGAGTAACACCAGCTCATCGACCTCTACTCCCCCCATCTTTACCGATTGAATATATCGAGGTTCAGCAGGCACTAACATCTCGCCATAACGACGCGCTTTTACAGTGCCCTGCCTAAAGGCGACTTCATCAATGTCCATCACATCGGCATTCATCAGGCTCACAAGCTCGCCATCGAGTAACATCTTAACCACTGTACCACTGGCATGAGGCGTGATCCCATACACGCCAGAATGGATTTTAACTCCCGCCGGAACGCCCAACACAGGCAGATAATCCCCAGCAACACTGTAGATATCACGCGCCGTACCATCGCCACCTGCAAACAGCAAAAGATCTAAGGTTTCATCCAACAAAACCTTAACTACCGCTTGGGTATCTGTCGCTAACGTCTCTTGATTGGCTTGATGTACAACTCTGACATCAAATCCCATCTCTTTGGCTAAAGACTCCCCCATGGGGCCCGATGCGGTAATGATCTCAATACGATCTCGATAAGGTAATATCACCTCAAGCGCCTGTTGCATACGCAGATGGGATTTTGGCTCTGCACCTCTGGCGATAGCCTCAGCCGCAACACCATCACTGCCTTTTAATGCAACACTGCCGCCTAATCCTGCAAGAGGGTTGATGATCAAGCCTAAACGAAATCGAATTGTCATTAAGTATCCTTGTTCAATTTATAATAAGGTCAGGACTTAAGCCCGACTCTTGTCTGCATTGGGTATAAAGAATATGGCTAACATAGAGATAAACGCACAAACCGCCGCCGCAATCCACGCAAGTGATGCACCAGAGCCATCACCCCAAATCATGCCACACAACCAAGTACCCAGCGCACCGCCAACACCAAAGCTGAGGCTAGCATAAAGTGCTTGGCCTTTACTGCGATGACTGATGTCAAAATGTCGATGCACAAACTGAATCGAAGCTGCATGCACCAAACCGAAAGTAAACCCATGCAATAGCTGGCTAACGCCCAATAGGATATAGCTTTCAACAAAATATGCCATCAACAACCAGCGCACCGTCGTAAAACCCAGACTCACGATTAAGAGTCGATTTACCCCAAAGCGCCCTAATAAACGTGGCGCTAACATAAACATTAAAATCTCAGCGAGCACGCCTAATGCCACATATATGCCGGCTAACGCTTCGCTGTAACCTGATTGCTTAAGGTACAAAACAAAGAAGCCATAAAATGGCCCTGCACTCATCTGTAATAATGTGGCTGAGGCCAGAAACCAAAATAGCGCTTTATCCAGCACGAGTTTAGGTTTATCAAACCGATGTTTCGTCACCACTCGCTCTGATGGCAACGGCAAAGCGCTTAAGAGTAACCCGATAAAGAGGGTCATTCCGACATAGGGTAAGATTTCTGTCCCCCACGCACTAATGGCAAAACCAACGGCCACAACAAAAACCAAATACCCTAAACTACCAAAGCTACGAATTGAACCGTAACGCGAGGTATTTTCCCCTAATGTTTCAAGAGTTATCACTTCTAGCTGCGCTAAAATGGCATTCCAGAAGAAGGTATATATGGCCAAACTAACAGCTAAATAGGTAAAGCTACCATTATAAAAGAAAGTCAGATAACTCACGGCTGCAGCTGCTGCACCCCACTTTACCAATTGAGCCCGCATCCCAGTTCTATCCGCAACCATGGCCCAAATGTTCGGTGCAATGATTCTGGTCGCCATTAAGATGGCGAGTAAAAAACCGATCTCCTGCGCGTTAAAGCCTCTATTTTCGAAGAAGACACCAAGGTATGGCACCATCACGCCTAAAATAGCGAAAAAGAAAAAATAGCAGGCGCTTATCCAACGCAACTGCACACTAGCAAGGGAGGTTTGAGTCATTGAGTTTATTTGAATTATGTATGTGTCATAGGGTCGCGCTATGTTAACGTCAAGCGGGCTAAACAGTAAGCAGATTTTTCAACATTCTTGATGAAAAAGACAATAAAAAAGGCGCTTAATGCGCCTCTAAATATTCACTCGAGCTAAACACACAAGATTATCGCATTCCGATAATCGGTGTATCGCAATTCACATCCATATTCTGAGCTCGATGTCTGAGCAGATGATCCATTAGGACTATCGCTAACATCGCTTCTGCAATTGGCACTGCGCGAATGCCAACACAAGGATCATGGCGCCCTTTGGTTATCACCTCTGCGCTCTCACCTTGAGCCGTCATGCTCTCGCCGGCAATGCTGATACTCGATGTCGGCTTCATGGCAATATGAGCCACTATAGGCTGACCTGAAGATATGCCACCTAAAATACCGCCAGCATGGTTAGAAGCAAAGCCTTCTGGTGACATTAAATCTCTGTGTTCTGAGCCTTTTTGAGTGACAACCTCGAAACCATCACCAATCTCAACGCCCTTAACAGCATTAATGCCCATAAGTGCATGCGCGATTTCGGCATCAAGTCTATCAAAGACTGGCTCACCTAATCCTACTGGTATGCCAGTGGCGATAACGCTCACTTTTGCACCGATAGAATCGCCACTCTTTTTAAGATCTCTCATGTACTCATCGAGTTCATCGAGCTTTGATGCGTCAGGAAAGAAAAATGCATTTTGCTCAATTTGAGTAAAATCGATGGTCTCAGCCTTGATAGGACCAAGTTGAGATAGGAAACCATTAATCTCGATACCATGAACTTGCTTGAGGTATTTTTTAGCAACAGCGCCTGCTGCAACCCGCATTGCGGTTTCACGTGCAGATGAACGTCCGCCACCACGATAATCCCTTAAACCGTATTTCTGTTGGTAGGTATAATCTGCATGACCTGGACGAAAAAGATCTTTAATGTTGGAGTAATCTTTGCTGCGTTGATCGGTATTCTCAATCAACAGTCCGATCGAAGTACCCGTGGTTTTACCTTCAAATATTCCGGACAGCACACGGACTTCATCAGGTTCACGTCTGGCGGTGGTATAACGAGAGGTGCCCGGACGTCGACGATCTAAGTCATGCTGCATATCGGCTTCATTGAGCTCGAGACCCGGTGGGCATCCATCAATAATACAGCCTAAAGCAACACCGTGGCTTTCGCCAAACGTTGTTACCACGAAATTTTGACCAATACTGTTTCCCGACATCCTATTTATCTACCTCTGAACTAATGATTAAAATACTCTAAATTACATACACTCCCTGAGATTAGCCCATATGCGCTTGGAGTAACAGAATTAAAAAAGGCTAACATATTCGTTAGCCTTTTTTATGCTCAGATTCGTAACGAACGATTATTCGGTATCTTTGTAGATAGCGAACACGGATTCATTTTCAAGAAGTTGATCACGGGTTAGTACAAACACCCCGTCGCCACCATTTTCGAAACTGACCCAAGTAAAAGGTACGTCAGGAAATTGCTCATCGAGGTGAACCATGGAGTTGCCCACTTCTACCACTAAGATCCCATCTTCAGTCAGGTAATCTGCAGCATTGGCTAAAATTCGCTTAGTGATCTCTAAACCATCTCGACCCGAAGCTAAACCAATCGCTGGCTCATGGTGATATTCTTGTGGCATATCATCAATATCCTCAGCATCGACATAAGGAGGATTTGAGACGATCAGATCATAATGCGCGCCTTTAGGAATGGCTGAAAACAGATTCGACTCCATCGGGAAAACCCTGTCCATCACGCCTAAGGTTTCGATGTTAATCTGCGCCACTTCAAGCGCATCTTCACTGATGTCTAGCGCATCGACTTCCGCTTCATCAAATTCGTATGCACAAGCAATGGCGATACACGCACTGCCGGTGCAAAGATCCAACACACGATTAACCGGCTTATTGTATAACCAAGGGCTGAATCGATTACCAATCATCTCTGCGATAGGTGAACGCGGCACAAGTACTCGCTCATCAACATAGAACTCTAACCCAGCGAATACCGCTTTATTGGTTAAATAAGGAACCGGTAAACGCTCACGAATTCGTCTGAGGATCAGCTCAACAATTTTGTGTTTTTCGCTACTGGTAAGGTTTGAATTTACTACTTGCTGACCAATTTCTTCAGGAAGGTGAAGCGCATGAAAAACCAATGCAATGGCTTCATCCCAAGCATTGTCGGTACCATGACCATAATAAATGTTAGCATCGTTAAAACGACTGACACTCCAACGCAACATATCTCCGATAGTACGCAGTTCAGTCACAGCTTCATCAACAAAAATCTTATCCAAAACGCTCTCCAGCATAATTATTCCGAATCATTGTAACTGAACTCTATTCATATGGCATCGGATTCAATAAAATAGAGGGCCAAATTGAAAGCTAATGAGCATAGATTTAAAGAAAATAGTGATATGAATAAGAAAAACAATACTGAAGACCAAGATCTATTTTCAACGTTAACTGAGGGGATCATCCCCTTTAAGCAGAATAAACGTCATTTTGGCACGCCTCAGAAAGATAAAAAACAACTAGAAGAGAAAGAGCAACAGTTACACGCCGACAGCTACTTTTCTGACACCTATCAACCACTCCTGCCCAGTGAAGGCGCGATGCGCTGGAGTCGTGATGATATTGACAATTTTGAGGTTAAACGTTTGCGCCGAGGAGATTACCAGCCTGATCTGCTGTTAGATCTACATGGTATGCGTCAATCAGAGGCCAAACTTGAGTTGGCTGCATTGATCCAAGCCTGCATCAAACAACAAATCCACTGCTGTTGTGTCATGCATGGTCATGGCACCGGTATTTTAAAGCAAAATATTCCCATGTGGTTAGCTCAACACCCCCATGTAATGGCGTTTCATAAAGCCCCTAAAGAGTGGGGAGGCGATGCTGCGTTGTTGGTATTAATCGATATTGGCGATCAACCATACAGAAGATAATCAAGTGGTGAGCTAAAGACAGGGCAAGAAAGTCTCGAAAATTTTCAATGATGCTTAACCAGTATCATTGCCCTGTTAATAATGCGATTTAACTTATTGAATGAGGAGTGTGTTGCCAGACTAAATTTGTCTTTTCGCCATCTTTATCGATAAGAGACACCCCGGAAGTCGCAAACAATGGAGGCTCTGTACCCGCCACTAATTCGCTCACCATATAACCGAGTAGTGGCATATGGGCTATCACTAATACGTTATCGGCTTTATATTGCTCTGCATACGCTAAGGTTAAATCAGCTGCAGTGCTTGGATCACCCGATGGAACAAGCTCATCGAGCACAAGCCACTTTCTTGGCTCAGGAAAATGTTTACTGACCTCTTGCCAGCTCTGTTGAGCTCGCAAATAGGGACTCACCAATACCAAATCAAATTCCACGACCGACTTAGCCAACCAGTTACTCATCTCACTAGTGTGAAACCGACCAGCTTCGGTCAACGTCCGTTCTCTGTCAGAATGAGCTAGGTAACTTGCTTCACCATGACGCATTAAAAATAGCTGCATACCACTCTCGCTACTCATTATTATTATTTTAATCCCACATTGTAGCGCTAAAGCTCATTTGGAAAAACCTTAAATAAGTTATTAATTAGTCGAATAGATCGTGAGATATTTGCCAAACTCAGCGAAGGAGACCAATATGTAATACCTTGGCAATGAATAACCACTAGTGGTACACATATTTTGTGACTTAGTGGTAACAAAAAAACGTCTCAACATGGAGTTTGCGACTTGAGTGAATCTTTGCAAATAATTAAAAGCCCAAATGATCATCGCCGCTATCAATACCTTCAATTGGACAATAATTTGTCGGTATTACTGGTCGAAGATAAGCTGGCTAGCCAAGCTGCTGCATCAATGGCCGTCAATGTTGGCCATTTTGACGATCCTGTTTCACGTCCCGGCATGGCACATTTTCTTGAACATATGCTTTTTCTTGGTACAGAAAAATTTCCTGATTCTGGCGAGTATCACGCATTCATAAATCAACACGGTGGTAGTAATAACGCGTGGACAGGTACGGAACAAACTAACTTTTTCTTTAGCATTGACGCAGACGTCTTTGCCGAGTCTCTCGACAGATTCAGCCAATTTTTTATTGCCCCTCTATTTGACCAAGATTTAGTTGATCGTGAACGACATGCTATCGAATCTGAATTTAGTCTCAAACTGAAAGATGACATACGCAGAACTTATCAAGTTCAAAAGGAAACGGTTAACCCAGAGCACCCTTTTTCCAAATTCTCTGTCGGTAACCTAGAAACATTAAGTGGCGATCAAACAGAATTAAGAGCTGAACTGCTTAACTTTTACCTCAGTCACTACAGCGCAAACTTAATGACGCTTTGTCTCGTTGCCCCTCTCCCTCTAACAGAACTTGAAAAACTAGCTGGGGAGTTTTTTAACAGTATCGAAGACCGACAATTAACTAAACAATACCCAGATGTACCAATTTACCAAGCAGAGCAACTGCAAACACGCATCAATATCATCCCGATAAAAGATCAAAAGCGCGTGGCAATCACCTTTTCCTTGCCTGCTATTGATCCCTACTATAAACATAAACCGCTCACTTTCATCAGTCACTTGCTAGGCTACGAAGGCCATGGCAGCCTGCTCTCCTATCTCAAAGATAATGGCTATGCGGTTAACCTATCTGCAGGTGGTGGGGTCAATGGTTATAATTTTAAAGATTTCAACATCAGTATCCAACTCACTGACAAAGGGGTTTTGGAACTCGACACTGTTATAGACTGTGCGTTTGAATATCTTGAATTAATTAAAACTCAAGCCATGCAAGAGTGGCGATACCAAGAGCGAGCGAATCTCCTCAAGTTAGCATTTAAATATCAAGAGCAAATTAAACCACTGGATCTCGCCAGTCACCTCAGTATTAACATGCATCATTATGATGTCGAAGATTTGGTTTTCGGCGACTATAAAATGGATGGCCTTAATGTTACTGAAACCTTAAACATACTGAATATGATGACGCCATCAAATATGCGTATTCAGATAATTTCACCTAAGCTAGAAACCAATAATCAAGCAGCTTGGTACCATACTCCATACCAAATGAAATCGATTCCAGAAGAAAAGCTTGCTCGTTGGAACCAGGTTAACATCCGTGCTGAACTGACATTACCCACACAGAACCCCTTTATCATCTCCGACTCAGTCGCTAGAGTTGAGAAAAGTGAAACGAAAGTCCCCGTAATTGTATCTCAACAACCTGGTTACCGTATTTGGCACAGAAAAGATGATGAGTTCAATGTGCCTAAAGGTCACCTTTACCTATCTCTAGACTCGATACAAGCCGCCTCATCACCAAGAAATGCCGCGTTAACTCGCCTATATGTTGAGATGCTGCTTGATTACCTCACCGAATACACTTATCAGGCTGAAGTCGCGGGGTTAAGTTATAACATCTACCCTCACCAAGGTGGGATCACGCTTCATCTCACCGGATTTACTGGCAAACAGGAAGTCCTACTCGCCTTATTGATTGAAAAAGCCAGAGAACGAAACTTTACCCAAGATCGATTTGACCTGATAAAGCGCCAGATCTTAAGAAATTGGTATAATCAAACCCGTGCCAAGCCGATCTCACAAATTTTTACCAGCCTAACTGTCTCTTTGCAAAAGCGAAGTTACGAGCCATTTCGTATGGCAGAAGAACTTGAATCAATTACCTTAGATGATCTTCATAATCATGTAAGAAGCTTCTATGAGAAGATACATCTTGAAGGCTTAGTATACGGGGATTGGTTAGTCAGTGAAGTTCAAGTTCTGGGTAAACGACTCGAGCATATCTTATCGTTAGTTTCTTCCCCCAGCAGAGAATCTGAAAGAGAGTTTGTCAATCTGTCGGGACGTGGTACGTTAATGCGCGAGCTTATGGTCACCCATCAAGACAGCAGTATCATTGTCTACTACCAAGCCGACTCAGCCACTCCAGACATGATGGCTTTATTCAGTTTATTGAACCACACCATGTCATCCACTTTTTTCCATGAATTAAGAACCAAAAAGCAACTAGGTTATATGGTCGGGACTGGTTACCTCCCCTTAAACCGGTATCCAGGAATGATCTTTTATATTCAGTCTCCAACATGCGGTCCACTTCAACTGCTAGAAGCGATTGATGAGTTCATTGCTGATTTTAATTATGCCATCTTGCAAATAACCAATGAACAATGGGAACTGACAAAGCAGGGGTTAATTAACCAAGTGATGGAACATGATTCAAACTTGAAAACCCGAGGACAACGATATTGGTCAAGTATAGGAAACAAAGACTATGAATTTAACCAAAGAGAACTAGTTGTAGAAGAGATCACAAAGCTGACTCGTTCTGATCTGATTAAATTCATGATGCTAAAGATGCGCAGTAAACACAGTGACCGTTTAGTACTTTTTACTACGGGTGAAAATCATCAACAACAGGAACGATTAACTTCTGACAAGATGATCACGGATCTGAGAAACTTTAAAGAAACTGCTGCCAAATTCAACTATTGAAGCATCTTTAAGAAATATCTAAATAAGGCTCACGGTCATGTAATAAATGTAGCCGTGAAGTCTTAGCAACTTTGACGCCACATTAAATACCAGCCCAATCGTCACAAAAAATATTATTTCGCATAAATATTAACCTTTCGGTAGCGAGTCGAGAAGATAGCACATCATCATAAATACGCACCCAATACAGTGTGAATCGCTAAAAAAACGCAAAAAAAACAACAATAAACCAGTTTGCATACATTATTAAGAATAAAAACTGCTTTTGAAATGAAAATAGTAATAATTATCAGCAGTAAAAACCCTTGATACTTTGACAAATAGGTCACTTTCTGAAAAAGTAAGGTTAAGTAACTGTTACAAACGCATTACTGACTAATAATTAAACTAAAAATGATGCCTAACGCGCTTATGAAAATAATTATATCTTTACTGTTAACCTTCTTCATTTTGGGTCAATCAATTGCTACTGAACGCAATGTTTTATTAGCAATAAACTCATATAGTGTTCCTGAAGGGCTCACGCAAACAACAGTGACCTCACTTGTAGAGGATGCTGAAGGCTTTATTTGGGTTGGTACACTTAATGGACTGAATAGATTTGACGGTGAAGAGTTTGAACATTATTTATCATCAAACTCAGTTAATTCTCTTCCTAGCTCATTTATCCGAAGCCTTTTAATAACTTCAAACCAAACACTTTTAATTGGTACAGATAAAGGATTAGTTACCTACAATCGGAAAACCAATGACTTTATATATGAAGATAATTTCAAAGGTTTACCTATATGGTCTATGAGCCAAGATGGCAAAGAAATATTCATTGGAACTGAAAATGCTATATTTACTGTAAATGAAAATTTAGAAATTTCCAGTACGATTAAAGGAGAGTTGTCAGGAGTAAAAGAAATTGTAAAACAGAATAAAACTTTTTTCATACGAAACTACTTTGGTAATATTTTAAAATTAAATATAAACAAGAAACAAGAAACAATACTTTCTGACGCAAGAGGTTTAATTAAAAACAATAACATTCTTTATTCTTACAACAATGATGGACTATTTATTATTTCAGAGCAGAATGTAATAAAAATAAGCTCAGATATTTACGATAGCATAACCACTTATGAGTCCAACCTACTTGCCCTATCCGGTTACAATATCTATACAGTAAACATTAATGGTTCAGATCACTTGATTGGCACACTAAACATCAAAGGGAAAAACCTTACTAAACCAGAAATAAAAACTGGTAAGGAAAATACTTATATCACGACTCAGAATGTTGGATTTATAAAAGAGTCAGAAAGAAAAAATATCATATCAAAACTAAATTTAACGAACAGTAATGTTTGGTCAATAAAGCAAGATGAACATTCTAATCTATATGTCGCAACGGATTCTAACTACATAACACAGCATGACATCTACAATAAAGAGATAACAAGATATGATTCTGAAACTACTGGGCCAAAACAAATACTAATATCAAACGACAGTATTTTCATAGCTACTGACAATGGTTTATCTATGATAGATACGGCAACAAAAGTTAAAACCAGTATAAGTAACGACCAATTTTTCGCGATAGGAGAGTCCACAAATAAAAGCTTACTGTATGCTGGCACAACTACAGGCAAGTTGTTAATTATCAATACAAAAACACTACAGATTGAAGCTAAAGTAATTGATAAAGGGAACCCTATTTTCGATATAAAAGAGTCTAATGGGACAGTTTGGGTTGCTACACAAGGCGGACTATTTAGTTTAGAGAAAAATAAAATAAAAAATATCTACAACAAAGAAATTGTTATCAGCTTACATATTAAAAACAATTTCATTTACTTTGGAACGGAATCATCTTTACTATCATATAACTTAGATTCTAAAGAAATATTTAAAATATACTCTAACAACAAGCCTATTTATTCCATCACAAGTATTGATAACAACATTTACGCATCTTCAATAAAAGAGGTCTCTGTAACTGATATTAACAGCAATAAAACAATCAAACTTTCAGAAGACCATGGTAGTCAAGCAGAATATAATGCTCAATCGATGATAAACATAGATGGAACCATTCTCATAGGTGGAATATCAGGAATAAGTAGCATATCTCAGAACAAACTAAATAATCACCTGTCAAAACAAACGGAAACCAATGTCAATTTAAAGCAACTACTGATTTTTAACACACCTGAGGAAATTGGAGGTGCAATTCTAAAGGAAAGGCTATCATCAACAAACAAAATTGAATTGAAGTATTCTGATTACCCTTTTACCTTTACATTTAATAGCCCTCAAAGTAATTATCCTAATACAGAGTATGTCTATCAAATGAATGGTTTGTCAGATACTTGGATTGAATCAAAAGGGACAAACTCTGCCACATATACAAATTTATCTCCTGGTGATTATGTTTTTAAAGTATACGCCGTAGATCCTTTAACACTGCGACATGGTCCAATAAAGAGTATCGGTATAGAGATAACACCACCTTGGTGGCTGTCTAAACAAGCAAAGCTGGTCTATTTCATTATCACACTCATCATTTCAGCCGTGATAGTACAAGCCATTCTGCGCCGCCGTGAAGTCCAGAAACAGATCGCTAAATCAGAGGAGAGACTCAAGCTTTCTCTATGGGGAAGCGGCGATGAGATGTGGGATTGGGATATTGAGACCGGACAGATATACAGATCTAATATCTGGGGCTCTTTAGAATTTCCCCGAGATGGCCAGAGATCAGGGGAAAGCGGTGAAGAGAGTAATATCCACCCTATGGATCAAGAGCGTGTTAGCACAGCACTTAATAATCATTTCGACAGTAAAACCGACCATTTTGAAGCAGCATATAGAGTGAAGGGGAAGTCTGATGAATGGGTATGGATCTTAGATAGAGCCAAAATAGTCGAACGAGATGAGAAAGATAACCCTCTGCGTATGACAGGGACAATCAAGAACATAAACAATTTTAAAAATGCCGAAGAGCAACTGAGGTTATTTGAGCGCGCCATCGCCAATATATCCGAAGGCATGTTTATTTTAGACCATAACTTCATTTTCGTTGAGGTTAATGAAGCTTGTTGTGACCTGAGTTTAATACCAAAAGAGCAGTTTATAGGCTCTCTGTTCAAGTTTAACCTCTATCCTGATAGTTATTCAGAGCAAATTCGCTCCATTTTACATCAACAAGGCAGTTGGAGTAATGATGTCGAATCTGCTAAGGGTGACGGCACCAGTTTCTTGATGGAGTTAACGGTCGATGCTATTTATGATGAACAAGGCCAGCTCTCGCATTATGTCGGAGTCTTTTCAGATATTTCACGCCGAAAACTTCAGGAAGAGGAGTTAAGAAAACTCACTAACAATGATCTTCTGACAAACCTTCCTAACCGTTCAAGCTTAATGGTGACTCTAGGTAACTTGGTTAAAAGAGACACTCACCATACGTTGATGGTATTAGATCTCGATAATTTCAAAAAAATTAACGACTCCATGGGTCACCAAGTGGGCGATGAGCTGTTAATTAAAGTAGCAAAACGCATCGAAGCGACAGTCCCTTATCACACCAGTATTTATCGTTTAGGTGGTGATGAATTTGCCATCTTAGTCGATAATAACCCCGATATTGGCTCCAGCGCAGTCATCGCAAATAATGTTATCGATGCTTTTGTTAGCCCCTTTGAGATTACTTCCGAAAAAGTGGTGGTTGGCCTCAGTATTGGTATTGTTCTTTATCCTGAAGATGATCAAAACGAACAAGCATTGCTGCGTAAAGCAGATATTGCCATGTACCATGCAAAATCAGGTGGTGGCAACCGTTACCAATTCTATTCAGAATCAATCAATCGAAATGCAATCAGGCAGTTAGAAGTTGAAAACCTTATTCGTGAAGGACTGCGAGATGATCTATTTGAAGTCTATTATCAACCAAAAATAGCCTTAAAGACGGGAAGGATGGCAGGAATGGAGGCCTTAGTCAGGCTAAATCATCCTGTTCATGGTTTAATTCCTCCAAGTGAGTTTATTCCTTTAGCCGAGGAAAACGGATTAATTGTCGATATTGGTGATCTCGTTATGAGAAAAGCCTGTTTTGCAACTCAAAAATGGCGAAGCCAAGGTTTATTCAATGGGAGAGTTGCCGTCAATTTATCATCGTATCAGTTTGCTCTTCCCGATCTGCAGCAAAGAATAGAGTCAATTTTACGACTGACCCAACTACCAGCTGAAAACTTAGAGCTAGAGATCACTGAAGGAACCGTCATTAAACAGCCAGAAAAAGCAATTAAGGTGATGCAGCAATTATCTAAGATGGGCGTCAGTTTAGCTCTAGATGATTTTGGCACTGGATATTCCTCTCTCTCTTATCTTAAACGCTTTCCGATTCATACATTAAAAATTGATAAAGCTTTTGTTGACGATATTGATAAGTCAGACAGGGATCTAAAAATGGTCGATTCTATTATCACAATTGCGCACAATATGGGGCTATCTGTCGTTGGTGAAGGCGTTGAAGATGCATCTCAACTGAGCATACTTAAAGCGCTTAACTGTGAGGAGATACAAGGGTTCATATTCAGCAAAGCAGTGACAGAATCAGAGTTTAGTAAACTGCTGCTGTTAGATTTTATCGAACCTGACATAGTACAAAAAAACATAAAAGCAACTTAAAGACCGAATAAAAGCAACAAAAATTGCAAGATATTGAAAACATGGCACAACAACTGCAACATTTATCTCAAGTGTCAAAAATAATGACAACCTTACTGACTTCGAAGGCATCAATTGTTGCCTTCAATAACTTGAGAGAAGAATAATATGATTAAAGTACTAGCTACATCTATCGCCCTTGTATTATCAGCACCAACTATGGCTTTTGACATTCCATCAACAAACTCTAATCAATCACTTCTTGAAGTTGCTGGTGTTCCTCATGTTAAATTTAAGCCAATCGAAGTTGCTGGTGTTCCTCATGTGAAATTTAAGCCTCTAGAAGTTGCTGGTGTTCCTCATGTGAAATTCAAGCCAATCGAAGTTGCAGGTGTTCCTCATGTGAAATTCAAGCCTTTGAAAGTTGCAGGTGTTCCCCATGTTAAATTTAAGCCTCTAGAAGTTGCAGGTGTTCCTCATGTTAAATTCAAGCCTCTAGAAATTGCTGGTGTTCCCCATGTGAAATTCAAGCCTCTAGAAGTTGCTGGTGTTCCCCATGTGAAATTCAAGCCTCTAGAAGTTGCTGGTGTTCCCCATGTGAAATTCAAGCCTCTAGAAGTTGCTGGTGTTCCCCATGTAAAATTCAAGCCTCTAGAAGTTGCTGGTGTTCCTCATGTTAAATTCAAGCCTCTAGAAGTTGCTGGTGTTCCCCACGTGAAATTCATCAACTCTGACATTGCATAAACTCTAGGAGACTGATTATGTTTGATTCAATCATGAAAGCTCTTGGCCTTATCAACAAGACAGAGCGTAAGCAAGTACAACTTCCTGAAGGACTTAGTCACCTAGAAGTTATCCCTGCAAAAGTTTGGTGGCATTAAAGTATAATCGTTAAAGTGACGATAGAGATTAAATGGAGCTTAATTAAGGCTCCATTTTTTTTTCTAAGCTGAGCAGGATAAAAATGTGTCACTACCAAGGCGGAAAGCCCTTACCGATGTAATAATACCAATCAGTATAAAGATTTGATCGCTCAGCGAGAGTTTAGCGGTCCTGAGGCAAGGCAACGAGTGAAGAGCATAGTTATTTACGGTAAAGCTCGTTAACGCAGGATCAGAACCGCTAAAACTCGCCTGTAAGGAGTGTTTTTGGCTGCCTACTTCTGTGTTGAATGAACTCACAAGGGAACAACCATTATGTCATCCATTCGCCTTGAATTAGTTTGCCAAAAAACACTCTGAGTAGATCAACTTCTTATACTGATTGGTATAAAACAGGTAGGGATGTAAAAAGTACGATATATGCCTCATCGCCTAGTTTATTGATGTTGATTTTTAATTACGTCTTCTTCTGCTCCACTATTCTCTTCATAGCAAATATGAAGATAAGCAGCTTACCATCTCCCACTTTCCCCCTCCCCTTTAAAAGACATGTCTACTTATCGCAAAAGCTTGAATCGGCTATGTGCTTAACGGATGGCTTATCAGTACTCAATAAAGCACAAATTCTCATGAGCTAGCCCCAGCTCAAAACACAAGAAATAGGCTAACTATTTCCGTACAGGCAAAAAAATGCGGCAATAGATTGCCGCATTTTTAAGCTTAAAAAGTCACTCTAACTAAAAAAAGTAGACCAAAGCGCCTCGATATAACTCAAGAGAAGAACTTTGCACCACTGGAAGCCATTTCAACCAGTTGATTGCATGGCTTAAATCTATCACCATAGACGCCTTGATAAGCTTCAAGCTTAGAAACCAGGTCTTTGGCACCTAGCGTATCAATATAATGGAACGGTCCACCAAGGAATGGTGGGAAACCAATACCAAAAATAGCCCCTATATCACCATCTCGTGGTGAGGCAATGATCCCCTCCTCCAAACAACGGACAGCCTCATTGAGCATCTGTACTACACAGCGTTGTGACACTTCTGCCAGTTCACTGGAGTTAGCGCCATTATTAACCGGTGTTGATAAGCCTAATATTCCATAAACTGAGGTATCAACTTGCTTCGCCTTCTTGGCTTTACTGCCATAAAGATAGAAGCCTTTGTTATTCTTACGGCCTTTACGGTCATCACTAAGTAGCTTGTCAAACGCCGCAGGTGCTTTAAATCTATCGCCAAGCTCACGCTCCAAAATAGGTGAAATTTTAGCACCAACATCTATCCCCACTTCATCTAGTAGTGTCATAGGGCCAACAGGGAAACCAAATTTAACCAGCGCTTTATCTAATCCTTCAACAGATTTGCCTTCAAGAAGAAGCTGCGCGGCTTCATTCATGTAGAGCGCCAAAATTCGGTTTACATAAAAACCTGCGCCATCTTGGACAACAATCGGGGTTTTACCTTGCTTGCGGGCAAAGGCAACCGTCGTCGCAATCGTTTCTGCTGAGGTTTTCTTATGGGCGATAACCTCAACGAGCGGCATCTTCTCTACAGGGGAAAAGTAATGTAAACCGATCACATTTTCCGGACGACTCGCGGCTTCTGCAATTTGCGAAATAGGCAATGAAGAAGTATTCGAAGCAAAGATCGTATGCTCACCACATTCACGCTCCACATCCTTCACCATCTGATGTTTCAGATCCAGATCTTCAAATACAGCTTCAACCACGATATCCGCATCTTTAATGCCTTTATACTCGGTCGTTGTCGTCATCAAGGACATAAGATTATCTCTCACAGCTGGCGTCATATGACGACGCTTCACTCCTTTATCTAACAACTTGTAAGCATATGACAATGCGTTACTGAGTCCCTGCTCACTAATATCTTTAACGCGAGCTGGGATCTTGGCTTTAGTCGTTGTGACAGAAGCAATGCCACCGCCCATCAAACCGCCACCCAATACCATGACTTTCTTGATGGTGCGAGGTTTAGCATCGCCAGCACCACTCTCTTTTTTCATCTCTGTGGTTGCAAAAAAGATACTTCTTAATGCCGCAGACTCTTTAGATAGTACAAGCTCAGAAAAATGACTCGCTTCAACCTCGAGTCCTTTTACCATTCCTTTAGCCATGCCCTGTCGAACACAGTCAATAATTTTGTCCGGTGCAGGAAAGTTACCTTGGGTCTTTTTCTGTACTTGTTTACCTGCTTGGTCGAAAATAATATTTCGGCCAATGTTAGAGCCTTCGAGTAGACGGTTAACAAGTGACAACTTAGGTTTCTTAGGTGCACGCTTGCCTTTCAGCGCCATCTCAACTGCGGTTTGCAGTAATATTGAATCTGGCACCATATCATCGACTAATCCCATTTTTAACGCTTGCTTAGGTCTTAGCTGTTTACCCGTTAACATCATATCCAAAGCGGTTGTAATGCCAACTAATCTAGGTAATCGTTGTGTTCCACCACCACCAGGAAGTAGACCCAACTGCACTTCAGGTACACCCATGACGGTTTTATTGTTATCACTACACACACGCTGATGACACGCTATTGCCAACTCAAGCCCGCCACCAAGGCAAGCACCGTTGATTGCAGCAACGACAGGAATAGTTAATGACTCAAGTTCATTAAATACCACATGACCTTGCTGTGATAATTGCTTTGCATCTGCTGCGGTTTCACATGCATCTAGCATTGAGATATCGGCGCCGGCGACAAAAGAGTCTTTCTTACCCGAAATAAGCACTAAACCTTTAATGCTGCTATCGGCCTTGATTTCTGCTAACACTTGACTAATTTCAGGTCCGAACTCAGCTCTTAGGGTGTTCATCGTCTCACCAGGGACGTCCATGGTCAGTACGGCAATACCATCTTCACGTTTAGTTAAATTAAATGTCTTGTCCATTATCATCTACTCCACTTCAACTATCATTGCCGCACCTAAACCACCCGCTGCACACGCGGTCGTTAATCCTGTTCCACCGCCACGGCGTTTAAGCTCATTACACACTTGGGTAATGAGACGAGTCCCTGTTGCAGCAAATGGGTGACCATAAGCAAGAGAGCCGCCAAGGACATTAAACTTGCTCATATCTATCTCACCGATCGCACGGTTACGACCTAGCTTTTCAGCTGCAAACTTTTTCGATCCAAACATCTGCATATTCGCTAAGGTTTGGGCAGCAAACGCTTCATGCATCTCTATTAGCGTTAGGTCTTCAAGCTCCATTCCTGCACGCTTTAGCGCAAGAGGCGTGGCATAAGAAGGCCCCATCAACATGTCTTCCCAGACATCAATGGCACTGAATGCATAGCTTTTTATGTAACCAATAGGTGTATAACCCAGCGCCTTAGCACGGCTTTCACTCATCAACAGGACAGCAGAAGCACCATCTGTAAGCGGCGTACTTGTCGCTGCAGTCACAGTGCCGTGCTTACGATCAAATGCGGGTCTTAACTTGGCATAGGATTCAAGCGACGAGTTTTCACGTATGTTGTTATCACGTTCAATAAAGTGTTTATAAGGTGGAACATGAGCGGTCATCACCTCTTGGGCCAAGTGACCGGCATTCCAAGTCTCTGTCGCCAGTGAGTGAGAACGATGGGCTAAGGCATCTTGATCAGCGCGGCTAATGTTGTAGGTCTTCGCCATCTGCTCGGCAGTTTGCCCCATGGACAGTCCAGTTGAAAACTCAGCAACAGCTGGCGGAACTGGCAAGAGATCTTTTAATCCAAGACGTCTAAAAATAGCCAACTTCTGACTAAATGTGCGCGCCTTATTAAGGTCGACCAAGGCAATGGCTAATTTCTTTGACACACCAATGGGCACCAAAGATGAGGAATCAGCACCACCAGCAATACCGATGTCGATGTTACCGGTCATAATTGACTCGGCCACATTCACGGTTGACTGAAAACTGGTGGCGCAAGCACGGGTAACACTATAGGCGTCGGTAGCGACATCCATACCTGTGCCTAACACGATTTCGCGCGCAATGTTTGGCGCCGCGGGCATCAACACTACTTGTCCATAGACGAGTTGCTGTATCTCTTTAGCATCAAGCTCTGAGCGTGAAAGCAGTTCATTGACAACCATCTTGCCCATATCTAATGCGGATACACCATGAAATGCGGTGGCTTGCTTCGCAAAAGGCGTTCTAAGCCCTGTTACTATCGCAATACGATCGCCCTTAGCGTTCGTGACCTGTTGTCTGTGACTCATTTTTCACCCTCTTCTTATACGCCCCGCTGTGTCAGCGGCTAACGATATTATGTCTGTGCGGCTATTAACGAACCGACCCAATAAACAGATATCCTTTATAACAGGTCTGACCATTAAAATGTGATCTGATTCTAACTTCTTACGACAAAGTTTTAAACACTTGTTTGGTTTTCTATCAAAATAAATATATAAAAGTCATGATTAACAATGTTTAATGAAGCATATTTGAATCTCTATTGTCCTAAAAATATCGATATAAAATATGTAAATGTAACCAAAGCGACAATCAAAAATTAATATAAGCCTTACAATAATGACCACTTTTCATACGAATGGTAAATTGGCACTAGCCAAACCCTATGGGAATTTTTTACCATGTTCATGGTCTATATCCTGACAAACTAAAATAACCGAGTAGCATCATGCCTTTGAGTCGATTTCACGCATTACGCGAATACCTGAACAAGGTCATTTTAGGACAACCTGTCCTGACCGAAAACCTGCTAATAGCATTAATAGCTGACGGACACTTACTGGTTGAGGGGCCGCCAGGTTTGGCAAAAACTCGAGCTGTTAAAGCACTATGTGATGGTGTTGAAGGGGACTTTCATCGAGTTCAATTTACCCCAGATCTTTTGCCAGCGGATCTCACTGGAACCGATATCTATCGTGCCCAAACCTCAACCTTCGAATTTGAAGCAGGTCCTATCTTCCATAATCTAATTTTGGCTGATGAGATCAACCGAGCCCCGGCAAAAGTACAATCAGCATTGCTCGAAGCTATGGCTGAAGGGCAAGTTACTGTGGGGAAAAACAGTTATAAGTTGCCTGAACTATTTTTAGTGATGGCCACTCAAAACCCATTGGAAAACGAAGGAACCTATCCTCTCCCAGAGGCTCAGTTGGATCGTTTTCTCATGCACCTAAATCTTGATTACCCCAGTGCAGAGACTGAATTTCAGATCATGCGTATGTCTCGTAAAGAAGCATTGAAACAAGATGCACCTACGGTTGAGCCTATTATTCAAAAAGATATTTTTGAAGCCCGTGAAGAGTCTCTCGAGCTCTACCTAGCTGAGCCGCTTGAACATTACATTGTCAATATTATTATGGCGACCCGTCAACCACAAAAATTCAGCGATGAACTCGCTTCTTGGCTTGAGTATGGTGTCAGCCCACGTGCAACCTTGGCCCTTGAGCGCTGTGCTCGTGCACGTGCTTGGTTGTACGAGCGTGATTTTGTTTCACCTGAAGATATCCAAGCTGTTGCGCCAAATGTGTTAAGACACAGACTGCTATTGAGCTATCAGGCACAAGCCGAAGGGATCACCAGTGACCATGTGATTAACCATATCCTCTCTCAAGTTGCGGTACCTTAAATGGCCGATACTAGACTCCCGCTTTTTTCTGACGGGGTTAACCTGACTCAAAAAGAGCTGTTGGCTTGTCAAACCATCGCCAGAGCGTTGCCAGAAAAGCGCTCTAAGGCCCGTGCAAATTTAGCCGGTCACAGAGCCAGCTTAATTAAAGGTCGGGGGATGGAGTTCGCCGAAGTACGTCATTATCAACCCGGTGATGATGTGCGCACCATTGACTGGCGCGTCACGGCTCGAACAGGAAAAGTGCACACTAAGCTTTTTGTGGAAGAGCGTGAGCGTCCCGTCCTTATCTTACTGGACCTTAGCCACAGCCTCTATTTTGGCTCAAGCTTACTGCTTCAGTCAGTACAAGCTGCACACTTAGCCACCACTTTAGGTTGGAATGCCATTCAACATGGCGATCGACTCGGCGCACTTATAGCCACTGAGAGTGAGCATTTGGAGTTAAAACCCAGAAGCCGTCAACAAGGCATCTTGCAGCTTATTTCAGGGATCAAATCGTTACATGAAAAACAGCTGAGTCAACTTTCAGAATATCAAACTGAACCAGGACATCTATTTCGTGCATGTCAGCGGCTAAGGCGCATCGCAAAACCCGGCTCCTTAATTTGGATCATCAGCGACGGCAGTAACTTCAATGAAGCCTGTCTTGCGCCTTTATCAGATCTTAAGCGTCACTGTGATATGGGGGCCTTCCTTATTACCGATCCCTTAAGACAAGGTACGTTAACTTTGCCTAAACAGTTCCAACTGCCTGTCAAAGAGGGCAATAAAGAGATGACCCTCAATAGAGCGGGTTATGATGCTTGGCTGCAAAAACAGCTGAGTTCACAAACCCACTTTACCGACATGATGCAAAAACTGAATGTGCAGACCCGAATTGTGGACGCAGGCAAAAGTTTAAACGATCAGCTAGGGGCTTTGAGATAATGCAAGCAGCAACGAATCCGGCACTGGAAGCATTAAAAGATATCCACACTCCAGCGATAATCGAGAGCTGGCCCATAGCGTTAGGCTACTGGTTAATCCTCCTCGTTTTCATCGGTGTGCTTATCTTCAGCATTCTTTGGCTAACACGCCGATATAAGCGTTCGGCGGCTAAACGCGCAGCCATCATGGAGTTAGCACTCCTCGACATTAATAACCCAAATATCTCAGTTGAGATAAATACCTTAATTAAACGGGCTGCTATCAGCTATCTTCCACGAGAGCAGGTGGCAGGACTTCAAGGGCAAACTTGGTCTGTCTGGATGGACAATCAAGTAAAGCAAGCCACACCAAAACTCCATCAGCTCTTAGACCGACGTTATCAAAGACAAGGGCTAACACCCGATGAGGCCCAAGAGTTAAAACGCTTAACCAAACTCTGGCTAAACGAAGCGCTTCCGCTCACCATAAAAGCAAGTAACCACTCACATTCTCAGACATTTGCAGAGAAGCAGGAGCAAGAAGTTAAATGCTAACACTCGCATGGGCATGGTTACTCCTGTTGTTACCTTTACCCTTAATATTTCGAAAAAAACAGCAAGATGTTGAGATTAGTGGCCACTTACACCTGCCCGGTATCGCAATAAATGGCAGTCAGCAGATAGAACAAGCCCCTGCATCCCGTAAAGCTTACTGGATCGTCTGGGTGCTATTGATTATCGCCGTCGCACGCCCACTTTGGATGGGTGAGCCTATCGAGCTGCCGAGTAAAGGCCGTGACTTGATGGTGGCTGTGGATTTATCCGGCAGTATGCAGATTGAAGATATGGTACTTGAAGGGCAAACCGTCAATCGATTTACCCTAGTTCAAAGTGTGGTCAGTGATTTTATCGAGCGCCGTAAAGGTGACAAGCTTGGCCTTATTTTGTTTGCCGATCATGCTTACCTCCAAGCCCCATTAACTCAAGATAGACGCTCGGTTGCGCAGTTCCTTAAAGAAGCCCAAATTGGATTAGTCGGCAAACAAACTGCCATTGGCGAAGCCATAGCCTTAGGGGTGAAACGTTTCGATTTGGTTGAAGAAAGCAACCGTGTATTAATCCTGTTAACCGATGGTTCTAATAACTCAGGCTCAATATCTCCAGAGCAAGCGGCACAAATTGCGGCTAAACGAGGGATCAAAATATATTCCATTGGCGTAGGCGCTGATGTGATGGAACGTCGGACCCTATTTGGTAAAGAACGAGTCAACCCGTCAATGGACTTGGATGAAAATCAGCTCACCTCATTGGCTGAAACCACCGGTGGGCAATACTTTCGCGCCAGAAATGCCCAAGAGTTAGAACAAATCTATCAAGAGATAGATAAACTTGAGCCGATTAGCAGAGATCAAATCAGCTATCGCCCTCAATCAGAGCTTTTTTATCTGCCATTAGCAGCGGCATTATTTGTTAGTATCTTAATGGCCTTAGCTCAACTTCCAATGATAAGACGCTTGAATATGAACTGGGGTAAAAAATAATCATGTTGCATTTCCTACGCCCCGAATGGTTTTTCGCGCTACTGCCTTTGCTGATCATCTTAATATTGATTTGGAAGAGCGAGCGATTAAACTCCACCTGGAGTCGCTATATCTCGCCTCACTTAGCCAATTTTTTGGTGTCGAAAAGCCAGCAAGTTAAGCGCAGTAATCTAGGTTATCTCGCAGCATCTTGGTTTATCGCCGTACTTGCGCTATCAGGACCTGCAATATCCAAACAATCTTTGCCCGTTTTTGAAGCTGCGCAAGGTCGGGTCATTATCATGGATATGTCCCTGTCGATGTACGCAACGGATCTGGCACCTAATAGATTGACGCAGGCAAAATTTAAAGCAACAGATCTCATCGAGGCATTAACGGAGGGAGAAACTGGGTTGATCGCCTATGCGGGGGATGCATTTACCATTAGCCCACTGACGCGAGACAGAGCCACTTTACTCAATTTATTACCCACCCTTTCGCCAGCCATCATGCCCGTTAGAGGGTCAAACCTGCCCGCAGCGTTAGAACAAGGTAAAAGCCTGCTTGCTCAGGGTGGTCATATTCAAGGCGATATTATTTTACTCGCGGATGGAGTCAGCACAAATCAGATTAATGCGGCTAAAAAAGTACTGCAAGGCACCCAATACCGTTTATCAATATTGGCATTAGGCAGCAAACAAGGCTCTCCCATCCGTTTACCTGATGGCCAACTATTGCGTGATAGAAGCGATCAGGTCGTGGTTGCCAAAACGGACTATTCACAACTCAATGAACTCACCCAAAGCGCCGATGGGATTTTGGTTCCCTTTCGAAGCGATGGCGCTGATCTGCAACAATTAACCTCATGGTTAGACAACAGTGGTGAGACTAAAGCCACTGAGCTTAACGGCGAGGTCTGGCAAGATGCTGGCCCATACATCGCTCTATTACTACTGCTCCCTGTACTGTTGAGTTTTAGGCACGGTTTAGTTGCCTCATTACTGATTTTTACTATTTATCAGCCCGCTCCAGTTCAAGCTTCAGCTTGGGATGATTTATGGAAAACTAAAGATCAACAAGGCATGCAAGCTTATAAAGCACAAGATTACAGCAATGCATCGACCACCTTCACTTCTCCTCAGTGGCAGGCGAGTGCTCACTATAAAGCCGGCGAGTATGACGAGGCACTCAGTTTATTTGAACAAGATAGCAGTGCATCAGGTCTCTATAACCAAGGCAATGCTCTGATGCAAAAAGGCGAGTTTGAAGAAGCAGCAAAACGCTATTCAAGCGCACTTGAACTCGACCCGAATCTTGAAGGCGCAGAAGATAATCACCAACTTGCAGAGAAATTAGCCCAACAAAAACAAGATAAGCCTGAAAGTGACTCAGATAAGAGTGACGATTCTGACAAGAGCGAAGACTCAGATCAGAACGACAAAGGCGATAAGCAAAACCAAGATAAGCAATCGGATCAGAACAAAGATTCTAAACAGGACAAAGACAAGGATCAGGACCAACAGTCAGATCAAGAGCAAGGTTCAGAACAAGATAGCAAAGAGCAGCAGAACTCTGACCAATCAGGTTCAGATCAAAATGAGCAACAATCATCGCAAGAACAAGACAACGATGCTGAAATGCAAGCTGATCCGAATCAAGCAAAAGATGAGCCTCAGGGCACTGATGATCAGCAAGAGCAATCAGCTGAAGCACAACAATCTGCAAAAGCTGAAGAGGAAAAAAATGCTGCACAAGAGCAAACTGCAGAAGCTCAAGCCGCACAGCAGAATCAAGATGAAAACCAAGCTGATAGCAATGAGCAACAAGCTCAAGCAGCACAGGCTGTATCCGGACCTGAAGAGCTGCCACCAGAGATGGAACGAGCAATGCGTGGCTTAGTCGATGACCCTCAGGTGTTACTAAGAAATAAGATGCAGCTTGAGTATCAAAAGCGTCGTATGCAAGGCTTAACCTCTAAGGATCTGGAGCAATGGTAGTTTCAAATAAGCTATTACTTACTATAAATCAGCAAGGTATTATATCTTCTATGGGTTTCAATATGATTTCAAAGGAGCACGAACAGTGCTAATACGACAACTGACTCTTTTAGCTTTCATCACGCTATTCGCCTCCTTCCCCACTTTTGCCCTGACTAGCATCGAGGCCAGTGTCGACCGAAACCCCGCCGTCGAAGGCCAATATCTAGTACTTAGTATTGAAGCTGATGACGATGTGAGTACAGGAAAACTAGACACTTCGGCCCTGCTTAAGGATTTTATTGTCGGGCGGACCAGTGTCAGCCGCAATACACAAATTGTGAATTTCGATGCCAGTAGAAAAACCACCTGGCAGGTTCTGCTCGCCCCACTCCGCGCTGGTAATGTTCAAATCCCAGCATTAACCATCGATGGTGTCAGCTCAGCCCCTATTTCGCTCACCGTCGTTACCGCGAATAGCCAGCCTGAGCAAATGGAGAGTCTGTTTATTCGCGGCACCTTGTCGACTGATGAAGCTTATGTGGGACAAATGATCACCTACAAGGTAAAGCTTTATCTGGCTGTAGATCTGCAACGTGGCGTGCTGAGTGCACCGACACCTGATGGTGCGCAAATCAAACAACTCGGTGAAGATATTGATAAAAATGAGATTGTTGACGGAAAACGCTATCGAGTGATTGAGCGGACTTACAGCATTATTGCCGATCAACCAGGAGAGCTAACCATTGACGGAGCAGGCTTCTCTGGCGACGTGTTAGTGCAGTCATCGAGACGTGGTGGCATGTTTGCCTTTAATGAAAGTAAACCCATGCAAGCAAAAGCGCCCAAATCCGTCATATTGATCAACCCGATCCCTAACGAATTTCACGGTGAATGGCTGGTTTCAGACCTTGTTGCGCTCAATGAAGATTGGCCGATCGAGGCACAAGAGTATGAAGTTGGCACACCGATAACGCGTACCATTAACTTATTAGCGTCTAATACTGATGAAACCAGTTTACCTGAGCTGACGATTCAGCTTCCTGCAGATTTAAAGAACTATCCTGAAAAATCTGTGAGAAAAACTTTTCTTCGCGATAAACAGATGGTATCTCAACTGACACAAACATTGGCTATCGTACCCACTAAAGCAGGTACTTATACCTTACCTGAGATCCGCGTTCCATGGTGGAACCCGTTTACCAAAAAGCAGGAATTGGCTAGTTTGCCTGCCCGTACAATCAAGGTTGTCGCCAGTCAAAATGTCGAAAGTGAGCTGCCAGTGGTCGACTTTGAGTCTGAAACTTCTTCAAACAGTGGATTATGGCCATGGTTAACCCTGCTCTTTGCCACTTTGTGGATCGTCACGCTTGTATTGTGGCGTAAAGCCCTGACACAGACTGGCACAAACAAGCTAAAAGTCAGTAATGAGCCAACGTCTAATGCACCTAAAAATACCGGTTCTGCATTTCAAAAACTTGAAGCGGCATGTCATGAAAAAGACGCGGGGAAAGTGCTGTCAGCTTTACAGACTTACTTCGGTGACACTTACAAAAAAACTCTGACACTCAATGAGATTGCAGGTTTATCTGATGCGCTTAACAGCGTCATTAATGAACTGCAAGTCAGCGCATTTAGTCGAAACAAAAGCGAACTGGACTATGCACTGGTGTTGTCAGCAGTAAAGTCTGCACCACATCATCAAGTACACAAAACTCACAGCCCATTAGCGCAACTCAATCCTCGCTAACATGCCCACACACATAAGTGCTTGAAGTTAACCTTGCATTAACTTCTTGCACTTAGTGTTCATAAGGTTAAGCTAACGAATACAGTCATCGCTACTCGAAACCGGCATAAATTCAAAAATGTTTAATTTCTCGCGAAATAAAAAACCAACTACCACGGTCAATTCAGACATGGTAAGCAAACAAAGACGATACGATAGCCTTGTCAGGGCACTCCACGCAGATATCTTTCGCTATGGCTATTGGCTATGCGGTGATAAACATGTGGCGGAGGATATCACTCAGGAAACGTTTTTACGGGCGTGGCGTTCACTTGAATCTTTAAAAGATGATAAGGCGGCTAAAGCATGGCTTATTACTATTTTAAGACGAGAGAATGCACGACGTTTTGAGCGCAAGCAATTTAACTATTCAGATGTTGAGCAAGACAGCCTTGAAGATCATATCTCCTCGAGCTCTGAAGAGCAGGCTGAGCAACATCTTATTCGTAGACAAATCGCTAAACTGGAAATTGAATACCGAGAGCCACTTCTACTGCAAATTATTGGTGGATTTAGTGGTGAAGAGATTGCAGGAATATTAGAGCTGAACCGTAATACGGTGATGACAAGATTATTTAGAGCGCGTAACCAATTGAAAGAAGTATTAGAACAACCCCAAGTGCGAGGTCAATCCAATGGATGAGCTGAAATTTAGACGGCAGGCATATGGCGATCCTAACTGTCAAGATCCAGACTTTTTGTCTGAGATGCATAACTCTGTAGAGCAAGAGTCATTCGTTAACGACCTTAAAAAGTTAGACAGTAAACTTGAGCGTGCGTTAAACATTGATGTCCCTGAAGATCTTGCAGCAAAATTATTGCTTAATCAACAGCTGCATCAACATCAGAAACAGCGTAAGCGTTCTGGGTTAACTTTAGCTTTGGTGGCCTCAGTGGCATTTATCGCAGGGATCAGCTTCACCTTATTAAGAATGGCTCCCGTTGATTTAGGCCAACATGCATTGGCTCATGTACATCATGAAACAAAAGCAATGACGGCTGATGACAACGTTAAGTTTTCCGATGTTAACTTCCAACTGGCTTCTCTAGGCACGTTAGGAGATTCTCACTTTACCCAGCAACCCGGTAAAGTGTATTACAGTACTTTTTGTGATTTCCAAGGGGTTCAGAGTTTGCATTTAGTCATGCAAGGTGAACACAGTAAAGTCACACTCTTTATTGTACCAGTCGAGCACCGTATGGTTCTTGAAGCCGCTTTTGCCGACAACAAGTACAAAGGTAATGGTTTTGTCAAAGACAACGCTTACATGTTACTGGTTGGCGAAACTAGCGAAGATGTTAATTTCGTTAAAAAAGAGGTTCAACAAACCTTCATCTAACCTATTTAACTGGTGGTATGATCCGTTGCGATAGCTTGCTGCAACAGGTCATACCACAAGTCAGTTCTACGTCACACTTCACATCCGGTTTGGGATTCACCTCTAACATCTGCTAGCATGTCGCTCACATTTTAAAAATAACTATAAATGGCAATAGCATGAGCATTGAATTACCGATCTTAATTACCTTTATTGGCTACCTCGCCCTAATGATGGGAATAGGACTTTGGGCCTATAAAGCGACCGACTCTGTCGACGACTATATTCTAGGTGGCAGAGGAATGGGTCCGGCGGTTACCGCTTTAAGTGTTGGCGCATCTGACATGTCAGGCTGGTTACTTCTGGGTTTACCCGGTGCCATTTACCTCGGTGGTTTAGGTGAAGCTTGGATTGGGTTTGGCTTAGTATTCGGTGCTTGGTTAAACTGGTTATTCGTTGCCCAACGTTTACGTATCTATACCGAATTCACCGACAACTCGCTCACCCTACCCGATTTCTTCGAAAAACGTTTTGAAGACAGCAAAGGATTGATCAAGCTTGTATCTGCATTCACCATTTTAATATTTTTCACCTTCTATGCTTCATCAGGCATGGTTGGTGGCGCAATACTGTTTGAGAAAGTATTTGGTTTAGACTACACCTTAGCCCTTATCATTGGCTCAAGCATTATTGTCGCATACACCTTTGTTGGCGGATTTTTTGCGGTAAGTTGGACCGATTTCTTCCAAGGCTGCTTAATGTTGGTTGCACTCTTAATCGTTCCCGTTGCCATTTTTTCTCAACCAGAAACACAAAATGCACTCGATGCGATAGATCCAGCCATGTTATCTCTGTTTAATGAGAACACCACTTTCATTGGCCTTATTTCACTGCTCGCGTGGGGACTGGGGTACTTTGGCCAACCTCACATACTTTCACGTTTTATGGCAATAAAAGATCCTAACGACATCCCACTATCGCGTCGTATCGCCATGAGTTGGATGCTTATCGCATTGGCTGGAGCACTCGCAACCGGTATCGCGGGAAGCCTATACTTTGCCAGCGAGCCACTGACTAACCCAGAGACGGTATTCATTCATTTGGCTCACGCCGCATTTAACCCTTGGATTGGCGGTCTGCTTATCGCGGCTATCCTCTCCGCTATCATGAGTACTATCGACTCACAGCTTTTAGTCTGTTCAAGTGTTATCACCGAAGACTTTTACAAAAAATGGTTACGCCCTGAAGCAAGTAGTAAAGAACTGATGCTCGTTGGCCGTATTGGTGTGCTCGCGATTGCGATTATTGCAGGTATCGTTGCCCTTGATCCGCAAAGCAGTGTACTTGGCTTAGTCAGCTACGCTTGGGCAGGGTTTGGCGCGGCATTTGGTCCAGTTGTATTGCTGTCACTTTTCTGGAAAGACTATAGCCGTAATGGCGCGGTTGCCACTATCGTCGTTGGTGCCGTAACGGTTGTTGTTTGGAAGCAGTTATCCGAGGGGATTTTTGATGTTTATGAGATTCTACCTGGCTTCATTCTGGCCACGCTAACGGGTGTCATTGTCAGTCTGATTTCAGCGCCATCAGATACGGTAAAAGAACAATTTAGAGTATTTACTTCAAAACTTTAAACAGTAAAAATAAGGGTTTCAGACCGATAAAACCATTTTTGGCGTACAGGTGTACGCCAAAAATGTCATTTATTTTTCAAGCCCTAATTTACAAGGTGTTAACCTTTATTCAAATACGCACAATCCCTTAATCTTACTACTGATAAGCCCTTCAGCCCTGAATTAAAATATCACCTTAACTTCCGCTATTTTTATCCGTTAAAAATTAACAAAAACACAACTGACAACTCACACTGGTCGGAGTTGTTGGTCATCACATCCATCCCTACTATGCACTGGTCTAATAAGTGGATCCCGCATTGAGCTTTAGCCAAACCGACACTCAATCAGAAGTGGGGCCGTAAATAATCGAGAGTTATGATGAAGAATTTCAACAAGAGCTTTAACAAAACAATGCTAGCTGTAGCAGTGACACTTGCCAGTTCACAAGCGATGGCTGCAGGTTTTCAGATAAACGCCCAATCAGCGACAGGTATTGGACGTGCATTTGCAGGTGATGCCGTCATTGCTGATAATGCATCAGTGCTTTCTCGCAACCCAGCTGCAATGGCATTGTTTGATGAAAAGCAGCTTTCAATGGGATTAACTTATGCAGACGTGCAAGTTGAAGTTCAAGATGTATTTGTTAACTCAAATCTAGGTGAACTACACTACGGCAGCGTTGATGATGCAGCTGAAGCAAAAATCATCCCTAACTTTTACTATGTTAGCCCAGTTAATGACAAATTCGCTTATGGCGTAGCTATGTTCAGTAACTTCGGGACAGGTACTGACACAACTGACTTGTCAAACAACATCGTTGCAGGTGCAATACCAGCTCCGATCGATCTGCTTGGTAAGACAGAAGTTACCACTATTAACTTCAACGTTAGTGCATCATACCGCTTCAACGATAACTTCAGTGTAGGTGCAGGTCTTGATGTCATTTATGGTTCAGGCACGTTAACTCGTGGTGGTGCTTTGCCATCAGCTGAAGGCCCACAACATGTAGATCTTGTTGATGTCGATGCTGAAGGTATTGCATTTGGTGGTATCCTAGGTGCTGTATACGAAATCAATGCTGATCATCGCTTTGGTATGAGCTATCGTTTCAGCCCTGAGTTTACTGCCGATGGTACTGTTAACTTTGGCGGAACCGATTTCGAAGAGATCAATATCCCACTTCCTGATATCTTTCAAGTTGCTGGTTTTCATCAGTTAACCGAGAAGTTTGCACTGCATTACACTGCGCAGATGACAACTTGGGGCGACTTCCACGAGATCACTGTTACCGATCCAGTTGAAGCACAATTAAAGAAATATGCTTGGGATGATTCTTGGTTATTCAGTGTAGGTGGTACTTATACGCTAAATGATAGCTGGACACTACGTGCAGGCTACATGTACGACCAAGGCGTAGTAGGTGAAGTCAGCTCTATCTCTATTCCAGACTCTGATCGTCAGTGGTACACAATGGGCGCGACTTACACCCTATCTAAGCACACGAGCCTTGATTTTGGTATTGCATTTGTTCGTGGTGAAGAGACCCATCTTACAGAACAAAGTGCAGTATTAGGTATGGTCGGTCAAACTCCAGGCCTTGGCGCTGACTTAGGCACTGTGCATGCGACCACGATATCAAATGCGACTTACTACTCAATGCAGTACAACTACAAGTTCTAATCCTTTAACCTAGTGATTAACGTAGAGCACACCAAGTGCTAGCAGCATGCCATTAATCCTATTAAGTTGGATGCTGTTCTATATTGTTTGATCAAACGGCCTATCTAGGCCGTTTTTGTTTTTCTCCTCCCTCCCCTTTTATTAGCCATCAATACAGAGCTGGTTTAGCCAACCTAAAAAGTTTACTGACTTGCCTGATAGCAAGTTTCAAATATCTTTCGATTGGGTTCATTGGGCTGGATTAGTACTTGGTTTTTACCAGATAAGCATAACTTCATTGTTATCTATAGCCTGCGGCTCGCTGAACGTATAAACAGTTCTGCGACACACCGCAAGCACATCTGACCTCCATGGTCTTAAGCGTTCCTGACGCTTTAAGGGGTATTGTGCATAAACGGCATATTATTCGCTTAGTGCTCTACAGGCCTTACAGTACCTAGCCTACTGAGGCTGTGCGTTTTTAGAAATCCTAGCCTCAATTTTTCGTCTCATCATTCCAGCTGAAAAATCACCTTGTATTTAGATAGATTCTCCTTCTAAATGCACCGTCCTGGCTAGCGCCGAGAAATCATGACTTTTTTCAGAGTCGGCAAATGAATAAAACCCCGAAAAATTAATATGGAACCAGGCTACAGGTGAAATTCTCTTTAACGCCTCAAGGTTTTCAGCTATCCCGTCATGCTCATTGAATTCTTTAAGCTCTGAGAGAATTTGAGCGTTGTAATGGATAACACAATTGGCAATCAAACGAGCACATTCATTCCATAGTGTTAACTCTGCGTGGTGACTGCCTCTGAACTTCTTACCATTGGTTTCAGCTATGACGCGCCTTAGTTGATGAAATGCCTCTCCTCGATTTAGAGCTCGTTGAACATGGCGACGAAGTGTTTCACTATCAATATAATCCAGGATGTACTGCGCTTTTATTGCTCTATCAAATTCCGCCAAAGCTTTAAGGGTAGCGGTGTTCGATTTATATCGGCAAAGCTTCTTGATTAATACACTTTGGCTGGTTTTGTGCTGCCCAAGTGAAATCATCAGTCGACAAATATTTTCCCACTCTATTGTGATTAACTCCCAATCAATAGGAACCCTCATGGTGATCAACTGTTCTGCGTCTTCAGTACTTTCGACCTGAAACATTTTTTCAAAGTGATCCTTGAAGGTCTTGTATCGCGGTGCAAATTGATAGCCAAAAAAGTGAAGTATTGCAAAATTATATCTATTTGCTCCATGTGTATCTGTCGACAAAATATCAGGCTTAACGTCAGAAGTGTTGTTATAAAGTAAATCAAAAATGTGATGGCTTTCATGATCATCAGCACTAATAATTTTGCTGTTTGCCGGTATGTGGTTGAGTATCAGTGTCATCGCCGACACGCCTTTGTCTTGGCCGAAGTATTTGGGTGAATACCTTGCCATTAATGAGCTAAAACGACATTCAAATTTCTGCCCATCGATACTTCCGTGCTGACCGTGCTCATCTATTTGGTAGTATTCGAAAATGGGTAAAGAGGCTGTCTTGTTTGAAATGGCATCGTTTGCGGCTTTCAAAGTCTCTAGGCGTAAGTAGTTGGCCTGTGTGGCTCGTAAATCATTGAATGAACGATCAGAAATATTAGCTATTTTGTATAAACCGAAGTTCGTACCATTACCCAATATACAAGCTAATATGTCATTAAGGTTGGGTTGAGTTCGCTGATATTTTGACTGAAAATGAGTAAATTCATCAAAGAAATTAGTTTCTTGGTTAACCACGCGCATCAGTTCAATGATCCCTATCTGGTCAAATTGTTCAAACACTCGGTTATTCACTATTGGCACTGGATTTTTGACCGAAAGAGACCATTTAATGGTGTTGGTCTGGTCAGAATAAATCACATAATCATTTTCCCCCTGGTTGATCCGCTTGCTTGTATTTTTCATTTGCTCTTCTAGTAATCCTTTTAATCCGGCGCTTAATTCTGAAATTGTCACTTTCAGCATCGGGAGTGACATGGAGCTGCTTAATTGCTTTTGAGCGGCTCTATCAATAAGGTAATCATCAAGCGGCCGATATAAATGGCTATCATGGATATAACAAACATCGTTATCCAGCGCTTGGAGAACTTTTCGGTACAAATAACATTCAAATAGAAAAGGATCGACAGTTGGATTTTCTGGGTCATCATTTTGGAGATAGGGTAAATCCGATGGCCGGATCAGCGCCTCATCTATCGTCTTGATTTCCCCATATTGACGGATCTCCTGCTTTGCCAAAGAGACTTGATTTGCCAATTCAAAATGAGCGTTGTCGATTTCGAATTCCAGGGTTAGAAACAGCCGCCTTAAATTACGCCTGATCGTGGCTTTATTTTGACGATAGTATTGCCAGATAAATTGTTTTTTATCCAATTCTACTTTGGCCATAAAGTCAGCCACTGATGCTAAATCGGATTGAGGTAATATTTTATAGATTTTCTTGAGCAAAGCCTTTGCCAGCATAGTTTCATCATTGGCCCCACCGGCCAATACATGTAAGACATCCGATACTTTTTTAACCTGTTTGCCGAGTCGACTAGCCTCTTGGGCTATTTGTGTATCACTATATTGGCTAGCGTTTTGTCCGTATTTTCTGAGCCCTCTATAAAAACCTTTAGTCAAATTATCATTGATGTGACCATAACGTTGACAGAGATATGAAACGACGTATATACAGGCCTTTGCCGGTGAAAATTGCTTCAGCTGAGAGGTTCGGTAGTTTTGGAACATATCACTGTAAAAAGTAATATTTCCGTCAGAAATACTGGCCTGCACCAAAATGTCTTTTGCTTGTTCAAATATAGGTTCTAGTTTTTGTTTATCTTGTAACTCTCGACTTATTTCTCCAAAAGTAAAATCTTTTGCCTGGCTTCGCAGAGTACGAAATTCGTCTGTTGTCTGATGGGGTGCCAATAAAGCGGTAATGTAATCCTTGATGCTACCTTTGAGTTGCCTGTTAAATAAAGTGACAAGCCTTTCTTCCTCTTTGTTCAATGCCTGGCTTACAACACTTTGAATACGTGAAAGAGCTGGTAATGCAATCCATTGTTGATTCAAAAAAGTTACGCACTCGTCGAACACCGCTTTATTATCTGCTCGGATGGCTACCGCTGAATCAGCTTGCTTTTGCAACCTCTTTTGATGCTGTTCTGAAAAGCGTTGAAAGCCGGTTAAAGAGAAGACCTTTTGATAGATGTTGGATTTGGCATCTTTGTTCAGATTCTTGCGGATCGGACGGGCTTTCGGAAAATAACGGCCATAAATGTAGGTAAGGTCACTTTTTACCATTCCCCAGGTGAAAGTTAACGTAACTGGCTTTGCTTTAAAATAACCCAGCAACAAGATGAAATGGGCTTTGTTCTGCACAATTCTGAATTGGTTGAGCGTTGATGTTTCGAGATCATTTAAGTTGAAAAAGTAATTACGATCATTATCATTAAAGTGCGGAGGGTCATATAAGTCTCGGTATTCGACGGTATCACTAGTATTTATGCGCGGTGAATGTTTGGGCATATATGTTGCTCAAATAGCGGAGTCAGTCGGCCATGTTACTTGAGCGAGTATCATATTGGTATTTCGCAATTCAACCTAGTGCGACACACTTACAAGTCTACATAGGGTATACCTTAAAGAGACTGTTAGAAGCTCAGTATTTAAATAGTCCATTAATTGCTACATACTATGTATAATGGACTGAAATAAAGAGACTATATAAAATGGACTATTTTCAGAATGAGCGATTATCGAACCTACTCTTATTTACGAGCTTCTACTAAGGAGCAAGATGCAGGACGTGCAAAAGATGCGTTGATACAATTTGCTAATGAACATGACTTGGTTATATCTGCATTCTTTGAAGAAAATGAATCTGGAGCCACGCTTCAAAGACCAGAACTATTTAGATTGCTAGAAATAGCTCAGAAAGGTGACGTAGTACTTGTAGAGCAAATAGATCGGATATCGAGGTTAAAAGATGATGATTGGTACTCGCTCAAGTCCATCATAAAAGCAAAAGGTTTGAAGATTGTGTCATTAGATTTACCTACGAGTCATCAGTTTGCAGTGGTAAACGATGAATTCACCGGAAGAATGTTATCAGCCATTAATGACTTGATGCTCGACATGCTAGCGGCAATTGCTAGAAAGGATTATGAAGATCGAAGAAGACGCCAAAAGGAAGGCATTGTTAAAGCTAAATCTGAAGGTCGTTATCCTGGTCGACCAATTGATGTAGAATTACAGCTAAAGATTGAAGGCTTGTTGGTAGATAAAAAATCTTATGACTATATCCAACATATTTTAGGTTGTTCTCGCTCTACAATATCCAAAGTCTCAAAAAAATTAAAACTGGAAGAGACGAAAACTTAATAACCGTTGGTGTTTTATGTAACCGGTAACCAGGTCAACTCGTCAGGAATAGGACTTGTAAAAACGAGGTTGCTCTGTAGCCCAGTGATATCATGACCTTTAGAGCATTAAGCGAATAATATGCCGTTTATGCTCAATACCCCTTAAAGATCTCTATTATCTATAAAGATCTTTATTATTCTATAAGCCTAAATCTGTGAATAACGGGGATAAAATATAAAAACATTAATGAAGCCTGGTAAACCAGGCACTCTCTCAAAAAATATAAGCAAAAACTGCACGGTTCGCTTTGCCTACGGCCATTAAACAACAATTGATACTGCTAGTACTCTAAGAGCAGTCGCTACGCGACGGTCTAGCAGAAGAGAAAATCGAAATCGAAGCATTATGATTATGTAACTATTTCAAAATTTGAGCTTAATAAAATCTTAAAATCGGTCCAATCCAGCATAGGAGCGATTGAGAAGGTACGGTTGAGAGGTTTGATAGTTGATTCCATGATTTGCGACGACATATGAGTAACCAATCAAGAGCTTGAGCTAAAAAGCTAAGCGTACAAGCCTAACCAACATTACTCACACAGGGCTTTATCACTCCCGAGGCATTACCATTGTTAAGTAGTAACGCCTCATACTGATTAATATTCCTTTCAAGTTGCTCCATTAAGCCTTCAGCACCTTTAGCTGAGGTACTTTCATATACCAAAGGCACCGTCGTCAGGTTATGTGCCTGAACTTGGGCATTAACAAACTGTAACTGCGACCAAAATAAATTAGAGATCAGATGAAACAAACAACTACTGATCCCAAGATGTCGCATCTCAGGCACCACATAAGCGTAAAGTAAATAACAACACAAGCCCACACGCTTATAGCCACAGGTATTACCATCTGCGTACCAAGAATCAAGTAAACCCACATTAAAGGTCACAAAAGCGACTGGCGTTTGTTTCTCTTCTTCTAAAAAAGCCACCAGCTGATAATGTCTTTGTTGCCGACTTTGCGATATACGACTGACGGGAACAAGACTTTTAAATATTTGATGACTAATAAATTCGTCATCTTGGTTTTTACTGCAAAAATGCCGCTGTAGATCAGCAGCTGTGGTATGGGCTGGCGCGTCATAAATACTCACACAAGGGAGATGTGATAATTCATCTAGCTTAACGGACGCAGGAGCCTGCAGACGTAGATCTTTTTCAGCTAAGGTTTTGATAAATCCGCCTTGCAATTGAAATTGGCTAAAATCATCCAGCAAATGAAATAAGGGAAACAACTGTGCCTTACTCTGATAAGAAGTCATATACCACTCCACTCAATTAGCGATTGTTTGTAAAGCGACACTCCTTTATCAAGAACTTGCCGAGTTGATAAATACATACAGATAATCCGCTTAGTTAACTACACATCTGTTAACTATAGGTTCAATATATTTTCCTGTAAAATCCGCCCAATACAAGCCAACTAGGGGATTGACGGCGAATTACCACAAGTAATTGTAAATAAAGATAACTCTACCTTTACGCTTCACAACAATGATTGAAATAAAAAGCTTACCTTAGCTCTGATACAGGCATGGGTTATACCAATTGCATTAAGTATGTAATCAATTCAGAGTGCCTCAGGGTTTTCTATTCAAGTTGCATTGACTTAAAAGGAAATGGTTATTCCCTTTTAAGTCAATGCAAAGCACTGCTTAAGTGTTGCATTTCATCTGGCAGAGGAGGTTAATTAAAGCAATTAAACAAGTGCAGTTGAATATGATCAGAAAACCTCAATAGTATGTATATCTTTAATGATATACATTGGTTAATGCCGATTTCGAGTGGATGGGCACAAAACCCCTATTACGAACGGGGCCCTGTAGGCTAGGTATTGTAAGGCCTGTAGAGCACTAAGCGAATAATATGCCGTTTATGCACAATACCCCTTTAAAGACATTTCCCATATCCCTATGGGTCAGTGGAGGAAATTCCGGAACATGTAGGGAACATTTTTGTCGATGTCACGGAAGGTACAGCCGCATTCGCGCCTGATGTATCGTTGTGGTACCACTTATCAAATGGGGTTAGGTCGAGTTTATGCTCGACGATATAACTCAAGGCGTATTCAAATGTGCCAGGGAGAACTTGTTCTGCAAAATTGATGGGGATAAATTTACTCTGGCAGGATAAATCAGGCTTGTAGTTGGCCATCACTCATTTACCAAATGGGAATAATATCTATTAGATCACAGCAAGAGGGGGCCTTCAAGTATAAAAAACAAACAATTAAAGGTTCGTTGAATTGCCCTCTAAAAAGAATAATTCTACAGCCTCAACGCCCCAATAAGGGGCTAAAAATTGTTTGCTAAAATGTTGAGGAACGAAAACAGTCAACTATTTTTTGTCCTTATTAATTAGCTTGTTAGCTGACCCTTGCTATCACACGGCAGCACTTTTGTTACTTTACCACTAAATGCCTTAAATTCACCACCTAAGCCATTTGCAGGATCTATTTCAACTAAAATAGGAGTAAAACCTCGCTCATTAGTTGGTAATATCTCAAACTCTAAAGATAAAATGGCGTTTTGATGATCAAATCCGATTAACTCAGAATCATGTATATCTTCGAATCTAAAAGTGATCAGGTTATGTTTAATAAGCTCATAATAGCCGTTTGACTTCACATGCGATGTCATTTCAAAACAGTGCACAGTAAATTCCATATAAGGACAGGTATAACCTGCTTCTTCCTTATAATACAAGTTTAAAACAACTCTTTTGATTTCAGCATCATGAAAAGATGGTCAATAGCCATAGATTTTTTCAACTGAATTATAATTCTCAAGATACTCTGATAATTTCATAAGGGTAGCTAACGCCGAATTAAGCGGACTAAAATTGTTGGTTATAATGTGTAGCGAGGCGGAACCTAACCAACTGTTTTATTTCCGTTTAAATGCCTTATTAGCTTTGTTCTACAAGCATTGAATTCCACCAATTATTCAGAACACCATTAACAAATATATTAAAAGTATCTATTGAAATAGGAAGGTCCTCCGATTTCCAACTTGCACCTAATGTATGAGACGCTAAACCTAGCGCCCCTCGTTCCACTAGACCATCTTCAGCAGAAAGGCGCTCAGGAGGATCACAAAGAGGAGCAGGAAAAGGAGTTCCTCCGTGTAGAGCTTCAGATCGATAGCCGTATAGCTTATTGAGTATGTCTTTAAACCCCGTCTTACTCCATTTAACTCTTGCCCATTCAACAGGCCTTTTTCCTGGAGGCTCTGGAATATAGTTCAAACAAAACTTTATAAATTTATTTGTCGCACCAAGTGTATGAGATATTTCATTTGCAACTTTAAGCAATAAAGAATCACCACCACTTTCTAACAATATTTTAGCAAGATCAGGTTTTGATGCTTTTAGTTTTTCAACCGGAGTAGATTTTGCAGACGACCATTCATTGGCGGCTGTCTCCAAGGCAGAAATTAACATTAACCATGCTAATTCAGGTTCACTTTCAGCAATCCATTGAGCGTTTTGATACATTCTAGCAGAGCGAATTAATGCTACATATTGTCGTTCGGTCAAACAACTTAATGAATATAGTTCCCCTAGGTTAGAAATATTAACTGTTTTTACAATACTTGGTAGAACAGGTCCTCTAACACCTATGTTTAGTTCAGGACTCTTTTCTTTTGTAGATCTTGGGCTACCCAATTTATCATCAGAGTAATTATCATACGAGCGATTCATCGCTCCAGCTTTTATGCGTATACCTAATTTTAATGAGACTAAAGCAGAAATTTCATCAGTAACCCATCCTCCATGATATTTGGTTGTATCAGTTTTTACACCATAAGTGCTTTTATCATCAACATACCAAAACATTCTTAGAGTGATTGCATTAGTGATTTCACCTGGTTTATTTACACCTGAGATCATATTAAGAAATTTGTATGGACCTTTATCGTCATTTAACTCACCAGTAATGTGTGAGTCACTATATAAAGGGAACTCTGCAATTGATTTTGGGTTTGCATCTGCATGGAATTCTTTCATGTTCCAATAAGATAAAACTCCACCAGTATTATTTGACAAATAAGCCTCCGCTTATTGGGGTAAAGCTAACGCCACAAGGAACTGCAGCTGGAACGGAACTTGTGTTTGTGCGAGTATTTTAGCGCACAAACACAAGTGGAGAGTAAGCTGTCAGATTGACTTGTTTTGTTAAGCATTTACTTGGCGCTGCCTAAGTATTTTGAATTAGCCACTGTATCACAGACCTCTCCGGGCCATACAACGCGAATATATGGTATGTATCCTTCTTTCTTCGGTGCGGAGAAATCACCACTTACAACACTCCAGTTAAACCAAAACTTAAGCTCCTCGGTGATATCAGGGACTGCCTCGCCGCCAGATGATTTTGAATATGAAAGGTACACCCTTGCAGACCCAGATCCTTCTAGTTTCTTTGGAACCTCTATATGAAAGGAATTTGGCTCCTTGTTGTTTTGTACAACAATCAAGTCATCAAATTCAGAACCAGAATTAGGAAACATGCACGCAAACGCGGATAAGCTAAATAAAAACGTAAGTACTAGCAGAAACACTCGGATCATAATGATGCTTAACGTCTCGTTAAGCGGATAAAAATAATTGGCTATAATCGCGGAGCGATGGCCAAATATTTTTATTCCGTTTGAACGACTTGTGTACGCCCAGCATGGGCATGAACTAATGAGGTGAAAGTCCTCTGTAGGAAGGTCACCGTTCAATAACATGCTGTTATTAAACGTTAACTACTAGCGAATGGCAAGGGCTTATCCGT
>NZ_VKGK01000040.1 GCF_007197645.1 Shewanella hanedai | reverse complement strand
GAACTCAGAAGTGAAACGCAATCGCGCCGATGGTAGTGTGGGGTCTCCCCATGTGAGAGTAGGTCATTTCCAGGCGCCTATTTAAGTGACAAAGCCACCTTATTAAGGTGGCTTTTTTGCGCTTGGGATTTTAAAAGTTTGAAACTTCATTTTCCGTATCGAATTTATTGCAGACAGGTGGCTTATCCACTTAAGCACGTACGTGCAATGCCTACCTCGATGTCAATCCGCCGCTAAGCGGGCTCCCCAGCTTCGAAGACAAGCTTCTCGGCGCTACACTACTGCAATGCACTACGTACATTAAGCGCAGTATCTTCGCCCCCATGTGTCCCCTTCGGGGATAATAAAGAGTAGGGCGAATATTGCGATAGCGATGTGCTTATGAGCGCGAAGCTTTAGCGTAGCTGGCCATGACAGGCGTCTATTTAGTATTTAAGCAGCGGGCTTTTTTACGCCTGCAATTTGTTATTTCCAGGCGCACTCCTGATTTAACAGTAGAGAAGCCACTTTATTAGGAGGCCTTTGTAGCAGGATAGAGATTCTGGTTTAATCTCTGTTGGCTTATGTGTCAGAATTTAGCCTGCTAATATTTTCTCTTCGGGAAATGCGTTACAATAGTGCTTTTAGATTTGAAGCTAATCTCTCTTATGCTCGCTGAACAATTCCATTCTTTGAAGGCTTACAATACTTTTGCGATTGACCAAGGGTGTATTTCGATCATTGAAGTAGACTCGAAGCAGGCGTTAATTCAGTCTTGCCTTTGGCTATATCAGGAACAAAAACCATTTCTTCTGCTTGGCGGCGGCAGTAATATCTTACTGACTGAAGATTATCTGGGTTCAGTTGTACACATCTTGACTAAAGGAATAGAAGTCAAAGATGATGGCGAAAGCTATCTAGTGGCAGTTGAAGCGGGTGAAAATTGGCACGAATTGGTCAAACACTGCTTAAGGCTTGGTATTGGTGGCTTAGAGAATCTGGCCCTCATTCCTGGAACGGTTGGTGCCGCACCTATTCAAAATATTGGTGCGTATGGTGTCGAGTTTGAAAATGTATGTGATTGGGTCGAATATCTCGATCTTTCTGACGGTAAATTAAAGCGATTAAGTGCTGCAGAGTGCCGTTTTAGTTACCGTGACTCGATTTTCAAAGCTGAGCTTAAAGGTCTTGCTGTGATCACTTCGGTAGGCTTTAAGTTCAGTAAAGTATGGCAACCTAAATTAGGCTATGGCCCATTACAAAAACTTGATAGTAAAACCGTGACGCCTTCACAAGTCTTTGATTGTATTTGTGAGACGAGAATGTCAAAACTTCCCGATCCTAAGGTACTAGGTAACGCTGGCAGTTTTTTTAAAAACCCGATTATTACCGATGAACAGTTTCTGATACTACAAGAACAGTACCCAAGCATTGTTGGTTATCCTGTCGATAGTGGCGTTAAGTTAGCGGCTGGCTGGTTAATTGATCATGCTGGACTTAAAGGTTTTTCGATAGGTAAGGCGGCGGTACATGAGCAACAAGCTTTAGTATTGGTCAACACTGGGGAGGCGACAGGAGATGATGTTGCACGCCTAGCAAGGTATATTATTGAGAAGATCTCCACTCAGTTTGCTGTCAAGTTAGAAGCTGAGCCGAGGGTTATTGGCGCATATGGCGAAAAGGAACTGATAGATGGTTGAGCAGTGGCAACGTAAAAGAGAAATTTTATTGGCACTCGATTCTGAGCAGTTTGTGTCGGGCGAAAGTTTAGCTTCTCAGCTGGGAGTATCGAGAACGGCGATAAGCAATCACATTAGTACGTTAGAAGAGTATGGTGTTGATATCTTCAGTGTTAAAGGCAAGGGCTATAAGCTTGCTAATTCACTTTCTTTGATTGATGAAGCGCAATTGAAGAGCGCGATTACACAACGATGTTTCTATTATAATGAGATCCCGAGCACTAATGCCTTTTTGCTTAAGCACTCTGAGGAGTTATCTTCAGGTGATATCTGTATCGCAGAATACCAATCTGCAGGACGAGGCCGAAGAGGCCGTACATGGGTTTCTCCTTACGGATGTCACTTATACTGTTCTATGTATTGGAACTTACCGCAAGGGATGGCACAGGCAACAGGCTTGAGTTTGGTCGTTGCTTGCTCTTTAGTGAAAGTATTGAACAGTTTTAATATAGAGGGGCTTGGTGTTAAGTGGCCTAATGATATTTATCTGGATAATAAAAAGCTTGCCGGTGTGTTGGTTGAGATGAATGGTCAGGCGGGTATTGAATGCCATCTAGTGATTGGTATCGGTATAAATATGTCTATGTCTAAGTCTCAGGGAGATAAGATAGATCAACCCTGGAGCGATCTCTCTCAAAGTCGTTCATTACCGAGCAAAACCGAACTGGCAACGGCATTACAACATCAACTTTATGAAGACCTTACTTTGTTTGAAAAAGAGGGCTTATCTGCATTCCTAGCTCGCTGGAAGCAAGTTGATATTTTTGATGGTGAAAAAGTGAAGTTATTACTAGGCGATAAGTGTATTGATGGAGTCTGTCAGGGGATAGATGAAACAGGGTCAATTTTATTGAAAACTGACAAGGGAATAGAAGCCTTTGTCGGAGGTGAGATAAGCCTAAGAAGCGCAACTTAAAGGTATTTAAGCAACGCTTCGATTATATTACTTACGCAGCAATACTTGGCTCATTAAGTGATCATCGCCTTTTTGTAAAATCAAATGGGCACGATCACGGGTCGGCTCTATATTCAGTTTTAGGTTAGGGCCGTTGATACTATCCCAAATGTTTGCTGCTGTATGTCGCGCTTCTGCATCATTAAGTTTTGAATAGTGGTGAAAATAAGATTTTTCATCACTAAAAGCGCCACCTCGGAATTGCAAAAACCTATCTATATACCACTTCTTTAATAACTGCTCTTGAGCGTCAACATAAACAGAGAAGTCGACAAAGTCTGATACGAAGGGTTGCTGAATACCAACAGCAGCATCTTGACCCGTTTGAAGTACATTTAAGCCTTCTATGATCAAAATATCTGGTTGCTCGATTGCTTGATGCTGATCAGTGATTCGGTCATAGCTAACATGTGAATAAAGCGGAGCTTCTACATAAGGGTTGCCAGCTTTAATATTCGAAATGAATTCAACTAGCATTTTCATATCATAGCTTTCAGGAAAACCTTTACGTTGTAATAGTCCCCGACGCTTTAATTCTGCTAATGGGTATAGGAAGCCATCTGTGGTGACAAGATCGACCCTAGGGTGTTCTGGCCATTGGCTTAAAAGAGCCTGCAATATACGCGCTGTGGTACTTTTACCCACAGCGACACTGCCAGCAATACTGATAATATAAGGACGCTTAGGTGGCGTTCTGCTCAAAAACTCGTTGAGTACTACACCACTTTTCTGTCTAGAACCCACGATCAGGTTGAGTAAGCGGCTAAGGGGGAGGTAGATATCCGTTACTTCAGTTAAAGATAGCTTTTCGTTTATACCTTTAAGATCAGCAAGCTCTGGTTCACTTAATGTTAAAGGTACCGATTCTCTTAATTCGGCCCACTGCGATCTTTGAAATGCTAAATAAAGTGCAGAGTGAATTTGATTTCCGGATGTCATTGATTTTCTCTCCTGTGAGGAGGCACATTACACTAACGAATAATTTTGAACAATCAGAAAGATAATTTTGAACTGGATGTATTTAGTTTGTCTGTTTGCGCGGTGGAATAATAAACGTAAAGCTGTTTTTGTAAGCGAAAAAACAAATAATATCGTTTTTTTCATTTTTTTTTCATTTTTTTTGTATTTTGCTATTGCACTTGTGCCGACATTTCCATAATATCCGCTACCGAAATGACACGCCGGCATAGCTCAGTTGGTAGAGCAACTGACTTGTAATCAGTAGGTCCCGAGTTCGACTCTTGGTGCCGGCACCATTTCCCTGGAGGGGTTCCCGAGTGGCCAAAGGGATCAGACTGTAAATCTGACGGCTCAGCCTTCGAAGGTTCGAATCCTTCTCCCTCCACCATATTCTAAGTAGTTAGGTAGCCTTAGTAGGTTGCGCGGATGTCGTATAATGGTATTACTCCAGCCTTCCAAGCTGATAACGCGGGTTCGATTCCCGCCATCCGCTCCAATATTCGCTGATAGCACTCACTAAAGAGTGCCCCCTGAAAAGGGGTTAGGTTATTAAATACTGCCCTTTCAGCGTTAACCTGTTAAAATCCTAAATACAAAAAATTAATCGATTCGATGCCTTTAACTGCATCGGATTTTTTGTTGTACGCGGTTTCATCACCAAGTTATCTAATTGGGGCAATACCATGGCTAAAGAAAAATTTGAACGTAATAAACCACATGTAAACGTTGGTACTATCGGTCACGTTGACCATGGTAAAACTACGCTTACTGCTGCTATTTCTGCAGTTCTTGCAAAAACGTACGGTGGTGAAGTAAGAAACTTCGCACAAATCGATAACGCTCCAGAAGAGCGTGAGCGCGGTATTACAATTAATACTTCTCACATCGAATATGACACACCTGCACGTCACTACGCACACGTAGATTGTCCTGGTCACGCCGATTATGTTAAAAACATGATCACTGGTGCTGCTCAAATGGATGGCGCGATTCTAGTAGTTGCTTCTACAGATGGTCCAATGCCACAGACTCGTGAGCACATCCTGCTTTCTCGTCAGGTTGGCGTTCCATTCATCATCGTATTCATGAACAAGTGTGACATGGTTGATGACGAAGAGCTTCTTGAGCTAGTAGAAATGGAAGTTCGTGAACTTCTTTCTGAATATGACTTCCCAGGTGATGACTTACCAGTTATCCAAGGTTCTGCTCTTAAAGCCCTTGAAGGCGAAGCAGAATGGGAAGCTAAGATCATTGAACTAGCTGACGCTCTAGATAACTACATCCCAGAGCCAGAGCGTGCTATTGATGGTGCATTCATTCTTCCAATCGAAGATGTTTTCTCAATCTCAGGCCGTGGTACAGTTGTTACTGGTCGTGTAGAGCGTGGTATCATCAGAGTTGGTGAAGAAGTAGAAATCATTGGTATCAAAGATACAACTAAGACTACTTGTACTGGTGTTGAAATGTTCCGTAAGCTGCTTGACGAAGGTCGTGCAGGCGAGAACTGTGGTGTTCTTCTACGTGGTACTAAGCGTGAAGATGTTGAACGTGGTCAAGTACTCGCTAAGCCTGGTTCAATCACTCCACACACTACTTTCCAGTCAGAAATCTATGTTCTGTCTAAAGAAGAAGGCGGACGTCACACTCCATTCTTCAAAGGTTACCGTCCACAGTTCTACTTCCGTACAACAGACGTAACCGGTACTATCGAATTGCCAGAAGGCGTTGAGATGGTAATGCCTGGTGATAACGTACAGATGACTGTCACGTTGATCTGCCCAATCGCGATGGATGAAGGTTTACGCTTCGCTATCCGTGAAGGTGGCCGTACAGTAGGTGCTGGTGTTGTAGCTAAGATCATCGCTTAATCGCGATTACTCTTACTAAACATCCTAAAAGGAAGCTTCGGCTTCCTTTTTTGTTTTTTTACACATATTCTGACCTAGGCCTTGCTTGCATTCTTGCTTAGTCGTCAGAATAAGAATACAATCTATGGCCGATTTTTGACCCTCTGCACTCACCCTAAAAGTAAAATTAAGTGTGGGTTCGGAATACTTAGTGGCTTGATGCGTTCACTTGTAACCATCAGCTAAACGCAAGCTCAGGTCGTAGTGAGTAACGGAACTAACCGATGACAACAAATACTGAAAGCCAGAGTAATTCTCTGGATATCGTTAAGTGGGCCCTAGTCGTTATTTTGTTGGCTGCCGCTGTTGTGGGCAACCAAATGTATAGCGAAGAAAGTGTTTTAGTTCGCGCAATCAGTGTAGTAGTAGCTTTTGTTATTGCTGGATTCATTGCTTTGCAAACTGAGAAAGGCAAGCAAGCTTTAAGCTTTGCTCGTGAAGCACAGATTGAAGTACGTAAGGTAGTTTGGCCTACGCGTCAAGAAGCTCTCAATACAACATTTATTGTATTGGCGGCGACCGGTGTACTAGCGTTAATCCTTTGGGGAATGGACGCGGTATTACTGAGAATTGTTAATTTTATTACTGGCGTATAGGCATTTCGAATGACTGAAGCAACTGAAGCTAAAAAAAGATGGTACGTAGTCCAGGCATTTTCTGGTTATGAAGGCCGTGTCACTAAAACTCTGCATGAATATATTCAGATGCACAGCATGGAACACTATTTCGGTGAAATATTGGTCCCTACAGAAGAAATCGTAGAGATGCGCGCCGGTCAACGCCGTAAGAGTGAACGTAAGTTTTTCCCTGGTTACGTATTAGTCCAGATGGAAATGAACGATGAAAGCTGGCACCTAGTAAAGAGCATCCCACGTGTAATGGGCTTTATTGGTGGCACATCAGATCGTCCAGCTCCAATCTCTGATAAAGAAGCTGATGCAATTCTTCAGCGCTTACAAGAGACTACAGAGACTCCAACTCATCGCGTTATTTTTGAACCAGGTGAAGTTGTACGTGTTACTGACGGGCCATTTGCTGACTTCAACGGTACCGTTGAAGAGGTTGATTATGAGAAGAATCGCGTTAAGGTTTCTGTCATGATCTTCGGTCGTTCTACACCTGTAGAGCTAGACTTCGGTCAGATCGAAAAAAGCTGATTAAAATAAGCACAAAAAATATTTGACTGGGTGCAGATTTGTAGTAGAATCTGCACCCATTATTTTCGGGGAGCTAGCAGACATTTTGTCGATAGCGTTTGAACCCATACTGAGGAAATACTCATGGCTAAGAAAGTTGATGGCTACATCAAGCTACAAGTAGCAGCCGGTGCTGCAAACCCGTCGCCACCAGTCGGACCTGCGTTAGGTCAGAAAGGTGTTAACATCATGGAATTCTGTAAAGCATTCAACGCTCGTACTGAAAAGTTCGAGAAAGGTATGCCAATTCCTGTTGTTATCACTGTATACAGTGACCGTTCTTTCACTTTTGAAACTAAGACACCACCTGCATCTTTCCTACTGCTTAAAGCAGCGGGTCTGAAGTCTGGTTCTGGCCGTCCTAACACAGATAAAGTGGGAACTATCAAGCGTAGCGCTGTTCAGGAAATTGCTGAAACTAAAGCGTCTGACATGACTGGTGCTGATATTGAAGCGATGACTCGCTCAATTGAAGGTACTGCGCGTTCAATGGGTTTGGTAGTAGAGGATTAATATTATGGCAAAGCTAAGTAAACGCGCTCGTTTGATCCGCGAAAAAGTAGAAGTAACAAAAAGCTACGATATCAATGAAGCTATTACACTTTTAAAAGAGCTAGCTACTGCTAAGTTCGTAGAAAGTGTTGATGTTGCTGTAAACCTTGGTGTTGATCCTCGTAAATCTGATCAAAACGTGCGTGGTGCTACTGTACTGCCACACGGTACTGGTCGTGATGTACGTGTTGCTGTATTCACACAAGGCGCTAACGCTGAAGCTGCTATCGCTGCTGGTGCTGAGCTAGTTGGTATGGATGAGCTAGCTGCACAGGTTAAAGCTGGCGAAATGAACTTCGACGTAGTTATTGCTTCTCCTGATGCAATGCGTGTTGTTGGTCAACTTGGTCAAATCTTAGGCCCACGTGGTCTAATGCCTAACCCAAAGACTGGCACTGTAACGCCTAACGTTGCTGAAGCAGTTAAGAATGCTAAAGCTGGTCAGGTTCGCTACCGTACAGACAAGAATGGCATCATCCACACTACTATTGGTAAAGTGGATTTTGACAATGCAAATCTTAAAGAAAACTTAGAAGCACTAATTAGTGCTCTAGTGAAGGCTAAGCCGTCTTCAGCTAAAGGTATTTTCCTTAAGAAGATCAGCATCTCTACCACTATGGGTGCAGGTGTTGCGATTGATCAAGCTACTTTAGCTAAAGCAATCTAAGTTTTACAAAGTGTGCGTATTAATTTATAATGCGCGCACCTTGTGGGTTGGGACTTATTTTCTATCACTTAGTGATTCAAAATAGGCTTCCGTCCAAGACCGTAGGTGTTAGCCACGAGTTAACTTAATTTCCTACGTAGACGGTGTCGGACCCCAGAAATTTTTTTACTGGATAAGCACCGTAAGTAGCTAAGTATTTAGATATTTAGCATGGTAATTGCTAGGGAATTCCCTAGATAGAATCCAGGAGTATAGCCAATGGCATTAGGACTCGAAGACAAAAAAGCGATTGTTGCTGAAGTCAACGAAGCTGCCAAAGGTGCTTTATCTGCAGTTGTCGCCGATTCTCGCGGTGTAACTGTAGGTGAAATGACCGGTCTGCGTAGAGCAGCTCGTGAAGCAGGAGTTTACATTCGTGTTGTACGTAACACTCTTGTTAAGCGCGCAGTTGAAGGTACTGATTTTGAGTGCCTTAGCGAAACGTTTACTGGTCCTACTTTAATCGCATTTTCTCAAGAGCACCCAGGTGCAGCAGCGCGTCTTCTTAAAGATTTCGCAAAAGCACAAGAGAAGTTTGAAATTAAAGCAGCAGCCTTTGAAGGGACTTTAATCCCTGCAGCCGATATTGATCGTTTAGCGAAATTGCCAACGTACGACGAAGCACTAGCTCAGTTGATGATGACTATGAAAGAAGCATCTGCTGGCAAATTCGTACGTACTCTGGCCGCACTTCGCGATCAAAAAGAAGAAGCAGCTTAAGTTTTTACTTGCTGCCTAAATTCAGAACAATAGGAATTTTTTGTTATGTCTATCACTAAAGACCAAATCTTAGAAGCCTTTGCAGCTATGTCTGTAATGGAAGTTGTTGAACTAATCGAAGCAATGGAAGAGAAGTTCGGCGTATCTGCTGCAGCTGCTGTTGTTGCTGGCGGCGCTGACGCTGCAGTTGCTGAAGAGCAAACTGAATTTGACGTTATGATGACTTCATTCGGTGCTAACAAAGTTGCTGTAATTAAAGCTCTTCGTGCTGCTACAGGTCTAGGCCTGAAAGAAGCTAAAGCTATGGCTGAATCTGCTCCAGTAGCAGTTAAAGAAGCTATCAGCAAAGAAGAAGCAGAAGCACTTAAAACTGATCTTGAAGCAGCTGGTGCTGCAGTAGAGATCAAGTAAGTTATATTTTAACTTACTAACCTGAGTAATCAGGTGTGGGCTGGCGGTTTTTTAACCGTCGGCCTTTTTTGCGCTGTATGCGCAGGCGATTTTTTTTTCACCGTTTATCGCCAGATTTTGCAGTTCCTAGCAGAGATTACTGGTTAGGTTCTTGCCATCAACGGTGATGGGCAAACGTGCTGTTTCAATCATACGATTGGTTCAGTCTTGGTCACATCTCGCAATCAGAGGAAACCCATGGTTTACTCCTATTCTGAAAAGAAGCGTATTCGCAAAGATTTTGGTAAACGTCCACAAGTTTTGGATATTCCATATCTTTTGTCTATACAGTTGGACTCATTTAAAAAGTTCACGGATCAAGATCCTACAGGTGAGCGTGGTTTTGAAGCCGCTTTCCGTAGCGTTTTTCCCATCAAAAGTTTTTCTGGTAATTCAGAACTACAGTACGTTAGCTATAAGCTAGGCGAACCTGTTTTTGATGTGAAAGAGTGTCAAATCCGCGGTGTTACATACGCAGCTCCACTACGCGTTAAATTACGCATGGTTCTGTATGACCGTGAAGCGGCACCTGGAACAGTTAAAGACATTAAAGAACAAGAAGTTTACATGGGCGATATTCCCATGATGACTGACAACGGTACCTTTGTAATTAATGGTACTGAGCGTGTTATCGTATCTCAGTTACACCGTTCTCCTGGTGTATTCTTTGATCATGACCGCGGCAAGACTCACTCTTCAGGTAAGGTGCTTTATAACGCACGTATTATTCCTTACCGTGGTTCTTGGTTAGATTTTGAATTCGATCCTAAAGATGCGCTATTTGTACGTATTGACCGTCGTCGTAAACTTGCGGCTTCAATCATCTTACGTGCACTAGATTATTCTACTCAGGATATTTTGGATCTGTTCTTCGATCGCGTTAATTTCAAGATCAAGAAAGATTCATTAGTCATGGAACTTGTTGCAGAGCGCCTTCGTGGTGAAACTGCAAGCTACGATATTAAAGATAGTGATGGTTCAATCATCGTTGAGAAAGGACGTCGTATTACTGCACGTCATATTCGTCAACTTGAGAAGAGCAATACTACTGAGCTAGAAGTACCAGTAGACTACATCGTAGGTAAGATTTCTGGTCAAGACTATATCGATCCTGATACAGGTGAAGTATTAGTTTCTGCTAACGCAGAATTGACGCTTGAAGATCTTGCTAAGCTTTCTTTGGCTGGCAATAAAGAGATAAGCACACTGTATATCAATGAACTTGATAACGGTGCTTACATGTCAGATACGCTACGTATTGATTCTACAACTAACCGCCTTGAAGCATTAGTTGAAATCTATCGTATGATGCGTCCTGGCGAGCCACCAACCAAAGATGCGGCAGAAGCCCTATTCCAGAACTTGTTCTTCAGCGAAGAGCGTTATGACCTGTCTAAAGTTGGTCGTATGAAGTTCAACCGTCGTCTCGGTATCGATGATGACGAAGGTACAGGCATTCTATCTAAAGAAGATATCGTTGCTGTAATGAAGAACATCATCACTATCCGTAACGGTAATGATGAAGTTGATGATATCGATCACTTGGGTAACCGTCGTATCCGTAGTGTTGGTGAAATGGCTGAAAACCAGTTCCGTGTAGGTCTAGTTCGAGTAGAACGTGCCGTACGTGAGCGTTTAAGTCTTGGTGATCTTAATGAGCTTATGCCACAAGATCTGATCAATGCTAAGCCAATTTCTGCTGCAGTCAAAGAGTTCTTCGGTTCTTCTCAGCTGTCACAGTTTATGGATCAAAACAACCCACTTTCAGAAGTGACTCACAAGCGTCGTATTTCGGCTCTTGGTCCTGGTGGTTTGACTCGTGAACGTGCTGGTTTCGAAGTGCGAGATGTACACCCAACTCACTACGGTCGTTTATGTCCAATTGAGACCCCTGAAGGTCCAAACATTGGTCTAATTAACTCGTTAGCAAGTTTTGCACGTACTAACTCTTATGGTTTCCTTGAAACACCTTACCGCAAGGTAATTGAGGGTGTGGTTACTGATCAGGTCGATTACCTGTCAGCAATCGAAGAAGGCCGTTATGTTATTGCACAGGCTATCGTCGACTTAGATGAAAATGGCCGTATGTTGGACGAGCTCATTGCTTGTCGTCATAAAGGTGATTCTACCTTTATGGGTGCTGCCGATATCCAATATATGGATGTATCGCCACAGCAGATCATTTCAGTTGCAGCATCACTTATTCCGTTCCTAGAACACGATGATGCTAACCGTGCATTGATGGGTGCGAACATGCAACGTCAAGCAGTTCCTACATTGCGTGCTGATAAGCCGCTTGTTGGTACTGGTATTGAACGCACGCTAGCAGTCGATTCTGGTGTTGTTGTCGTTGCTAAGCGTGGTGGTCACATCGACTACGTAGACGCAAGCCGCATCGTTGTTAAGGTAAACGAGTCTGAGCTACACCCAGGTGAAGCCGGTATCGATATCTACAACCTGACTAAATACACGCGTTCTAACCAGAACACATGTATTAACCAGCGTCCTTGTTGTTCTATGGGTGATCCAGTTGTTACTGGTGATGTTCTAGCTGATGGTCCATCTACCGATTTAGGTGATTTGGCTCTTGGTCAGAACATGCGTATCGCGTTCATGCCTTGGAACGGTTACAACTTTGAGGATTCGATCCTTATCTCTGAGCGTGTAGCGATGGAAGATCGCTTTACGACTATCCACATTCAGGAGCTTTCTTGTATCGCTCGTGATACTAAGTTGGGTAGTGAAGAGATCACTGCTGATATTCCAAACGTTGGTGAGTCTGCGCTTTCTAAGCTAGATGAATCAGGTATCGTTTATATCGGTGCTGAAGTTAAGGGTGGCGACATCCTAGTTGGTAAAGTAACGCCTAAGGGTGAAACTCAGCTGACTCCAGAAGAGAAGCTCCTCCGGGCTATCTTCGGTGAGAAGGCCTCTGACGTTAAAGACAGTTCACTACGCGTACCTAACTCTGTTAAAGGTACTATCATCGACGTTCAGGTATTTACCCGTGACGGCGTTGAGAAAGATAAGCGTGCTGTTGAAATCGAAGAGATGCATGTTCGTCAAGCTAAGAAAGATTTGACTGAAGAGTTCCAAATCCTCGAAGAGGGTGTTTATGGACGTGCGCGTAACCTTCTACTCGCTGCTGGCTTCGAACAGGCTCAACTTGATGCTATGCCACGTTCTCATTTGCTTGTTCAAAGCATTGAAGACGAAGGTAAGCAGACTGAACTTGAGCAACTTGCCGAACAGCATGACGAACTTAAAGCAGATTTCGATAAGAAATTTGAAATTAAGCGTCGTAAGATCACTCAAGGTGATGACTTAGCACCTGGCGTATTGAAGATTGTTAAGGTTTACCTTGCAGTTAAACGTACTATCCAGCCTGGTGATAAGATGGCTGGTCGTCACGGTAACAAGGGTGTTATCTCTAAGATTAACCCTGTTGAAGACATGCCTTACGATGAGAATGGTAACCCAATCGACATCGTATTGAACCCGCTTGGTGTACCATCGCGTATGAACATCGGTCAGGTTCTTGAAGTGCACATGGGTGCTGCAGCTAAAGGTATCGGTGACAAGATCACTGCAATGCTTGAAGAGCAGCGCGAATTAGCAGAACTTCGTGGCTACATCAAAGAAGTTTATGAACTAGGTGATGAAGTGCAGCAGCGCGTCGACATCGATTCATTTACTGATGATGAAGTTGTTCGTCTTGCTAAGAACCTGAAAGGTGGTATTCCTACTGCGACTCCAGCATTCGATGGCGCAAAAGAGAAAGAAATTAAGGAAATGCTAGCACTTGCTGGTCTTCCTACTTCTGGACAGCGTAAATTGTTTGATGGTCGTACTGGTGACCAGTTTGAGCGTGAAGTAACCGTTGGTTACATGTATATGCTTAAACTTAACCACTTGGTTGATGACAAGATGCATGCCCGTTCTACGGGTTCATACAGTCTCGTTACTCAGCAACCATTGGGCGGTAAAGCTCAGTTTGGTGGTCAGCGTTTCGGTGAGATGGAAGTTTGGGCACTAGAAGCATACGGTGCCGCTTATACGCTTCAAGAAATGCTAACAGTTAAATCTGATGACGTTAACGGTCGTACCAATATGTATAAGAATATTGTCGACGGTAACCACCAGATGCAACCAGGCATGCCAGAGTCGTTCAACGTATTGTTGAAGGAGATCCGTTCACTTGGTATTAATATCGAGTTGGATCAAGACTAAAACTAACTTAGGTTAGTTTGGCAATAAATTGGTGTCCTGCAATTGCAGGGCACCCGGTTTAACTCCTTCAGGAGAGAAACGTGAAAGACTTATTAAAGTTTCTGAAACAGCAAAGCAAGACCGAAGAATTCAACGGCATTAAGATCGGACTCGCGTCGCCAGATCTAATCCGTTCTTGGTCATTTGGTGAAGTTAAGAAGCCAGAAACCATTAACTACCGTACCTTTAAGCCTGAGCGTGAAGGCTTATTCTGTGCGCGTATTTTTGGACCAGTAAAAGATTACGAATGTTTATGCGGTAAGTATAAGCGTCTTAAGCACCGTGGTGTGATCTGTGAAAAGTGTGGCGTTGAAGTTACACAGACTAAAGTACGTCGTGAGCGTATGGGTCACATCGATCTTGCTAGCCCAGTTGCACACATTTGGTTCTTGAAGTCACTTCCGTCTCGCATCGGTTTGATGCTAGATATGACACTTCGTGATATCGAACGTGTACTTTACTTCGAATCTTTCGTAGTAATAGAGCCTGGCATGACCAGCCTTGAACGCGGCCAAATGTTGACAGAAGAAAACTATCTGGATGCATTAGAAGAGTACGGTGATGAATTCGAAGCTAAGATGGGTGCTGAAGCAGTTCTAGAATTGCTACGTGCTATCGAGCTTGAGAAAGAGATTGAAATGATGCGCGAAGAGTTGCCATCAATCAACTCTGAGACTCGTCGTAAGAAGATCACTAAGCGTCTTAAGCTTATTGAGGCTTTCTTCACTTCAGGCAACAAGCCTGAGTGGATGATCCTTAAAGTGCTTCCAGTACTGCCACCTGATTTACGCCCTCTAGTTCCACTAGATGGCGGACGTTTTGCTACGTCTGATCTTAACGACCTTTACCGTCGTGTGATTAACCGTAACAACCGTCTAAAGCGTCTGTTAGATCTAGCAGCTCCAGATATCATCGTACGTAACGAAAAGCGTATGTTGCAAGAATCTGTCGATGCGCTATTAGATAACGGTCGTCGTGGTCGTGCTATTACAGGTTCTAACAAGCGTCCACTTAAATCTTTGGCCGATATGATCAAAGGTAAGCAAGGTCGTTTCCGTCAGAACTTGCTAGGTAAGCGTGTGGATTACTCTGGTCGTTCGGTAATTACCGTAGGTCCAACACTTCGCTTACATCAGTGTGGTCTTCCTAAGAAGATGGCACTTGAGCTATTTAAGCCTTTCATCTATGGCAAGTTAGAAGGCCGTGGTTTAGCGACTACGATCAAAGCTGCTAAGAAGATGGTTGAGCGTGAAGTTCCTGAAGTTTGGGATGTTCTAGACGATGTTATTCGTGAACACCCAGTGATGCTTAACCGTGCACCAACACTGCACAGACTAGGTATCCAGGCATTTGAGCCAGTACTAATCGAAGGTAAAGCAATTCAGCTTCACCCATTGGTTTGTGCGGCATACAACGCCGACTTCGATGGTGACCAAATGGCTGTTCACGTGCCGCTAACGCTGGAAGCTCAGCTAGAAGCACGTTCGCTTATGATGTCTACCAACAACATCCTATCACCAGCAAACGGTGAGCCGGTTATCACACCGTCACAGGACGTTGTATTGGGTCTGTACTACACCAGCCGTATGTGCGTTAACGGTAAAGGTGAAGGTATGGCTTTTGAGTCTATCGACGAAGTCGAGAAGGCTTACCGTACTGGTTTTGCAGCTATTCATGCAAAAATCAAAGTACGTGTTACAGAAACTAATATCGCTGAAGATGGCGAGCGCAGTGAATCACGTCGTATCGTAGATACTACCGTTGGTCGTGCATTACTTTCTCGTATATTGCCAAAAGGTTTGTCATTTGATCTGGTTAACCAGAACATGGGCAAAAAGCAGATCTCTAAGCTATTGAACACTTGTTATCGTCAACTAGGTCTTAAAGATACTGTTATCTTCGCTGACCAATTGATGTATGCCGGTTTCCATTATGCAACTGTATCGGGTGCCTCTGTAGGTATCAACGATATGGTTATTCCAGATGAGAAGTACACACTAGTTGCTGACGCTGAAGCGGAAGTTCTTGAAATTCAAGAGCAGTTCCAATCAGGTCTTGTAACAGCTGGTGAGCGTTACAACAAAGTCATCGATATCTGGGCAAGTGCGAACGAGAAAGTTTCTAAAGCGATGATGGCTAACCTGTCTGTTGAGACAGTGATTAACCGCCACGGTGAAGAAGAAGAGCAAGAGTCATTCAACAGCATCTATATGATGGCTGACTCGGGCGCTCGTGGTAGTGCTGCACAGATCCGTCAGTTGGCGGGTATGCGTGGTCTGATGGCTAAACCAGATGGTTCAATCATCGAGACTCCAATTACAGCTAACTTCCGTGAAGGTCTAAACGTATCTCAATACTTTATCTCTACTCACGGTGCTCGTAAGGGTCTAGCGGATACGGCACTTAAAACGGCTAACTCGGGTTACCTGACTCGTCGTTTGGTTGATGTTGCGCAAGATCTTGTTGTAATCGAAGAAGATTGTGGCACGTTCGAAGGTCTAACAATGAAGCCTCTCATTGAGGGTGGTGATGTTGTTGAGCCGTTACGCGAACGCGTTCTTGGTCGTGTTGTTGCTCAAGATGTGTTTAAGCCTGGTACTGAAGAAGTGCTTGTGCCTCGTAACACTCTACTTGACGAAGCATGGTGTAACATCATCGAAGAGAACTCTATCGATGAAATGATTGTTCGTTCAGTCATTAGCTGTGATACAGACTTCGGTGTGTGTGCTGCTTGTTATGGTCGTGATTTGGCTCGTGGCCACATCATTAACCAAGGTGAAGCAATCGGTGTTGTTGCCGCTCAGTCAATTGGTGAGCCAGGTACACAGCTTACGATGCGTACATTCCACATTGGTGGTGCAGCATCTCGAGCGTCAGCTGAGAACAATGTTCAAGTTAAGAACCTTGGTACACTTAAGCTGCATAATGCTAAGCATGTTACTAACAGCGAAGGTAAGTTGGTTATCGTTTCTCGTTCTTCTGAGATTGCGATTATTGATGAACTTGGCCGTGAGAAAGAGCGCTACAGAGTACCTTACGGTACTATTCTTGAGAAATTGGAAGATGATGCTGTTGCAGCTGGCGATATTATCGCTAACTGGGATCCGCATACTCACCCAATCATCTCTGAAGTAGCGGGTAGTATTAAGTTCGTTGATATGATTGAAGGTGTAACTATTACACGTCAAACAGATGAACTAACGGGTCTGTCTTCTATTGTTGTGATGGAAGAAGGTCAACGTCCTAGTGCTGGTAAAGAGATGCGTCCTGCGATCTGTCTACTTGGCGCCGATGGCAATGACTTGATGATTCCGGGAACTGAAGTTCCTGCTCAATACTTCTTACCAGGTAGTGCGATTGTAAACCAAGACGATAATGCACCAATTAATGTTGGTGATGCGCTAGCGCGTATTCCACAAGAATCGTCAAAGACTCGTGATATTACCGGTGGTCTACCTCGCGTAGCCGATCTGTTTGAAGCGCGTAAGCCGAAAGAGCCAGCTATTCTTGCTGAGCACTCAGGTACAATCTCGTTTGGTAAAGAGACTAAGGGTAAGCGTCGTCTAGTTATCACACCAGCTGATGGTGGTGAGCACTACGAAGAGATGATCCCTAAGTGGCGTAACTTGAACGTGTTCGAAGGTGAAAAAGTCGAACGTGGTGAAGTTATTGCTGATGGTGCTGAAGCTGCGCATGATATTCTACGTCTACGTGGTATTCATAAAGTGGCTAACTATATCGTTAACGAAGTTCAAGACGTATACCGTCTTCAGGGCGTAAAAATTAACGATAAGCACATCGAAGTTATCATTCGTCAAATGCTGCGTAAGTGTGAAATCACTAATGCAGGTGACAGTGACTTCTTGGCGGGCGAACAAGCTGAAGTATCTCGTGTTAAGATCGCTAACCGCGAACTTGAAGCACAAGGTAAGCAGCCTGCAACGTTCACACGTGAGCTTCTTGGTATTACCAAGGCGTCTCTGGCTACTGAGTCATTTATCTCAGCAGCATCGTTCCAGGAAACCACACGCGTACTGACAGAAGCTGCAGTAGGTGGAAAGAGTGATAAACTTCGTGGTCTTAAAGAGAACGTGATCGTGGGTCGTTTGATCCCTGCTGGTACGGGTTACTCATACCATCAGAAGCGTAATGCTGCAGCAGCTGCTAAAGGCACTAAAGCCGAAGCCGCTCCAGTAATAAGCGCAAGTGAAGCTGAGCAAAACCTTGCTGATCTTCTCAATCTAGCTGGAAGTTCGGATTAATTTCGTGCTTCAAAAGTAAATAGATTGTAAAAAAGGCGCCTAAAGCGCCTTTTTTTTACTTTATATTGGTTAAAACTTGTCTATTTCTTGACAGATGAGCATTACCTTTCTAAAATTTCGCGTCCCACACCTGTGGGATATAGATTTTTCACACCTTACTGTTGAGTTTATCAACTGATTCGGAGCTATACATGGCAACTGTAAACCAGTTGGTACGTAAGCCTCGCGCGCCAAAAGTCGACAAGACTAATGTGCCTGCGTTGAATGCGTGTCCACAAAAACGTGGTGTTTGTACTCGCGTATATACAACCACACCAAAAAAACCTAACTCTGCACTACGTAAAGTAGCTCGTGTGCGTCTAACTAACGGTTTCGAAGTTACTTCGTACATCGGCGGTGAAGGCCACAACCTGCAGGAACACAGTGTAATCCTAATCCGTGGTGGTCGTGTTAAAGACTTACCGGGTGTGCGTTACCACACTGTTCGTGGCGCTTTAGATTGTGCTGGCGTAAGTGAACGTCGTCAAGGACGTTCAAAGTACGGTGCTAAGCGTCCTAAGTCTTAACGTTTTCCGTTAAGTAAGGCCAAGCTAGTTTATATTGAGATTCCAGTTTTGGGGTCCCTGAAGCATACGGAGAAATTGTTATGCCAAGACGTCGCGTTGTAGGACAACGTAAAATCCTACCAGATCCAAAGTTTAATAGTGAGTTGTTGGCTAAGTTCATCAACGTCATTATGCAGGACGGCAAAAAGTCGACTGCAGAAAAGATTATTTACAAGGCACTAGATACTGCTGCTGAAAAGAAAAGCGAAGAGCATCTAGTGATCCTTGAAGCAGCCCTGGACAACGTCCGTCCATCAGTCGAGGTTAAATCTCGTCGTGTTGGTGGTTCTACTTACCAGGTACCATGTGAAGTACGCCCAGTTCGTCGTAATGCATTGGGCATGCGTTGGTTGGTTGAAGCTGCACGTAAGCGTGGTGAAAAATCTATGGCTCTACGTCTAGCCGGTGAATTGCTAGACGCTTCAGAAAACAAAGGTACTGCTGTTAAGAAGCGCGAAGACGTGCATCGTATGGCAGAAGCAAACAAAGCGTTTGCTCATTACCGCTGGTAATCTGATGGAGCTGGCATTTGCCAGCTCCATATTCTACATCTCTAAGGCATTAGCCTTAGTTAAGAGGGTTTAAACGTGGCTCGTACAACTCCGATTGAGCGCTACCGAAATATTGGTATTTGCGCTCATGTTGACGCAGGAAAAACCACAACAACAGAACGAGTTCTGTTCTACACCGGTGTTTCTCATAAGATCGGTGAAGTTCATAATGGCGCAGCCACTATGGATTGGATGGAGCAGGAGCAGGAGCGTGGTATTACCATTACTTCTGCGGCAACGACTGCGTTCTGGAGTGGTATGGAAGCTCAGTATTCTGAGCACCGTATCAACATTATCGATACGCCCGGACACGTAGACTTCACCATTGAAGTTGAGCGTTCATTGCGTGTGCTCGATGGTGCAGTGGTTGTCTTCTGTGGCTCATCAGGTGTTGAACCACAATCTGAGACTGTTTGGCGTCAGGCTGATAAGTATCATGTACCACGTATCGTATTCGTCAATAAGATGGATCGTGCCGGTGCTGACTTTGATCGCGTGATTGAGCAGATCCGTAACCGTCTGGGAGCAACTTGTGTACCGGTTCAAATGAACATAGGTGCAGAAGAGAATTTCAAAGGTGTAATTGACCTGATTAAGATGAAGGCCATTAACTGGTCTGAAGATGATCACGGAACAACATTTACCTATGAAGATATTCCTGCAGAGCTTGCCGATAAGGCAGCTGAAATGCGTGAATATCTCGTTGAAGCAGCAGCAGAAGCGACTGATGAACTGATGGATAAGTACCTCGAAGAGGGCGAACTGTCAGAAGAAGAGATTAAAGCTGCACTGCGTAAACGAACTCTTGCTAACGAGATCGTACTTGCTACTTGTGGTTCTGCATTTAAGAACAAAGGTGTGCAAGCGGTACTCGATGCTGTTATCGATTACTTGCCATCTCCTGTTGAGGTCCATGCAATAAAGGGTCTTAACGAGAAAGAGGAAGACGTTTTTTGTCCTGCGGACGATGACGCACCTTTCGCTGCATTGGCATTTAAAATTGCTACAGACCCGTTTGTCGGAACGTTAACTTTTATACGCGTTTATTCGGGTGTATTAGAGACCGGGGCTGCCGTTTATAATTCAGTCAAAGAAAAGCGGGAACGCATAGGTCGTATGGTGCAGATGCATGCAAACGATCGCCAAGAGATTAAAGAAGTACGCGCTGGTGACATCGCGGCAGCTATTGGTCTTAAGGACGTGACTACGGGTGATACACTTTGCGACATTAGTCGAAAAGTCATCCTAGAGCGTATGGATTTCCCTGAGCCTGTTATCACGATAGCAGTTGAACCAAGATCTCAAGCCGATGAGCAAAAGATGGGAATCGCGTTGCAAAAACTTGCAGCAGAAGATCCTTCTTTCCGTGTTGAAACAGATCCTGAATCTGGGCAAACATTGATCTCCGGTATGGGTGAGTTACATTTAGACATTATCGTTGACCGTATGCGTCGCGAATTCGGTGTTAATTGTAACGTAGGTAAACCTCAAGTTGCCTATCGCGAAACTATTCGCTCCAGTGTAGAAGTCGAAGGTAAATTTGTACGTCAATCAGGCGGTCGAGGTCAATTCGGTCACGTATGGTTGAAGCTAGAGCCTCAAGAAGAAGGCTTTGGTTACGAATTTGTCAACGAGATTGTTGGTGGTTCTGTTCCAAAAGAATACATCCCATCAGTCGATAAAGGTATTCAAGAACAGATGAAGAGTGGCGTACTCGCTGGCTTTCCTCTCTTGGATGTAAAAGTTACTTTGTTCGATGGCTCATATCATGATGTGGACTCGAACGAAATGGCCTTTAAGGTTGCAGGTTCAATGGGTTTCAAAAAGGGTGCTCTAGAAGCTGACCCTGTACTATTAGAACCTTGCATGAAAGTCGAAGTGACAACACCTGAAAATCATATGGGTGATGTTGTCGGAGACTTAAACCGACGTCGTGGTTTGATCGAAGGTATGGACGACGGCATAGCCGGCGTTAAACTTGTTCACGCTACAGTGCCTCTATCTGAAATGTTTGGATATGCAACAGATTTGCGCTCAGCGACTCAGGGTCGTGCTTCTTACTCTATGGAGTTTTTGAAGTACTCTGATGCGCCGCAGAATGTTGCCAAAGCGGTTATTGACGCACGAGGCTAATTGCCCGTATTGTCGATACCTGTAAACTAAAATTGCTATTGCTCGGTCTATACCGAGCATTTCTGAAAGGAATATATTGTGGCTAAAGCTAAATTTGAACGCGTAAAACCGCACGTTAACGTTGGTACTATCGGACACGTTGACCATGGTAAAACAACGCTAACTGCTGCTATCTCAGCAGTACTTGCAAAAACATACGGTGGCGAAGTTCGTGATTTCGCACAAATCGATAACGCTCCAGAAGAGCGTGAGCGCGGTATTACAATTAATACTTCTCACATCGAATATGACACTCCAGCTCGTCACTACGCACACGTAGATTGTCCTGGTCACGCCGATTATGTTAAAAACATGATCACTGGTGCTGCTCAAATGGACGGCGCGATTCTAGTAGTTGCTTCTACAGATGGTCCAATGCCACAGACCCGTGAGCACATCCTGCTTTCTCGTCAGGTTGGTGTACCATTCATCATCGTATTCATGAACAAGTGTGACATGGTTGATGACGAAGAGCTTCTTGAGCTAGTTGAAATGGAAGTTCGTGAACTTCTTTCTGAATATGACTTCCCAGGTGATGACTTACCAGTTATCCAAGGTTCTGCTCTTAAAGCCCTTGAAGGCGAAGCAGAATGGGAAGCTAAGATCATTGAACTAGCTGACGCTCTAGATAACTACATCCCAGAGCCAGAGCGTGCTATTGATGGTGCATTCATTCTTCCAATCGAAGATGTTTTCTCAATCTCAGGCCGTGGTACAGTTGTTACTGGTCGTGTAGAGCGTGGTATCATCAGAGTTGGTGAAGAAGTAGAAATCATTGGTATCAAAGATACAACTAAGACTACTTGTACTGGTGTTGAAATGTTCCGTAAGCTGCTTGACGAAGGTCGTGCAGGCGAGAACTGTGGTGTTCTTCTACGTGGTACTAAGCGTGAAGATGTTGAACGTGGTCAAGTACTCGCTAAGCCTGGTTCAATCACTCCACACACTACTTTCCAGTCAGAAATCTATGTTCTGTCTAAAGAAGAAGGCGGACGTCACACTCCATTCTTCAAAGGTTACCGTCCACAGTTCTACTTCCGTACAACAGACGTAACCGGTACTATCGAATTGCCAGAAGGCGTTGAGATGGTAATGCCTGGTGATAACGTACAGATGACTGTCACGTTGATCTGCCCAATCGCGATGGATGAAGGTTTACGCTTCGCTATCCGTGAAGGTGGCCGTACAGTAGGTGCTGGTGTTGTAGCTAAGATCATCGCTTAATCGCGATTACTCTTAACTAACATCAAAAAAAGGAAGCTTCGGCTTCCTTTTTTTTATTTGTTTTTTTCGACAAGTTGCTGGCATATTAAGAAAAAAATCGTATAATGCCCGCCAGCAAAATATTGAGTTAATGGCCTATGTCGTTAATTCAAACAATGGGGTTGATCTGATGCTGAATATCAGTATAATACCTCCTCGCCTTAACCATTAGGCGAAATACTTTGTCTTGCCGTAAGGTTTGACGTTAAAAATACAGCGGCTCCGATTGTGAGTCGAACGGTTAAATCATCTCGCTCTGCTTTTCTAATATGAAGAAGCTAGAGGGTGATTTTTTATGTGTCCATTTTAGGAGCTCTGGTCAATGCAGAACCAAAGAATCCGTATCCGCTTAAAAGGATTTGATCATCGTCTGATCGATCAATCTACTGCGGAAATCGTTGAAACTGCTAAGCGTACAGGCGCACAGGTTCGTGGTCCAATTCCACTTCCAACGCGTAAAGAACGTTATACCATTTTGACTTCTCCACACGTTAATAAAGATGCGCGTGATCAGTACGAACTTCGTACTCATAAGCGTCTTGTTGATATCGTTGAGCCAACTGAAAAGACTGTAGATGCGCTTATGCGTCTTGATCTTGCTGCTGGTGTTGACGTTCAAATTAGCTTGGGTTAATTGAGCTTAGAAGAGGTTTGAGAGATGGCTATCGGTCTTATCGGTCGTAAAGTGGGTATGACACGCATCTTCACTGAAGATGGTGCTTCTATCCCAGTAACAGTAATTGAAATCGCAGCTAACCGCGTAACTCAGGTGAGAACCTTAGAGACTGACGGATACCGCGCTCTTCAAGTAACTACTGGTACTAAAAAAGCTAATCGCATCAATAAGCCAGAAGCAGGTCACTTTGCTAAGGCTGGCGTAGAAGCCGGTCGTGGTTTGTGGGAAGTGCGTTTGGCAGATGATGAAGGTGCTGACATTGTAGTCGGTGCTGAGCTAAATGTTGATATCTTCGCAGATGTTGCGAAAGTTGATGTAACTGGTCAATCTAAAGGTAAGGGCTTCCAAGGCGGTATTAAGCGCTGGAATTTCGCTACTCAAGATGCAACTCACGGTAACTCACTTTCACATAGATCCAACGGTTCTATTGGTCAAAACCAAACACCTGGTCGCGTTTTCAAAGGTAAGAAAATGTCAGGCCACATGGGTGCAGAGCGTGTTACCACTCAAAATCTAGACGTAATCCGTGTAGATGTTGAGCGTAACTTGCTATTGGTTAAGGGTGCTGTTCCGGGAGCCACAAATGGCAACCTGATCATCAAACCTGCCGTTAAAGCTTAGGTCTGAGGAGATAGTAATGGAATTGGTATTGAAAGACGCACAAAGTGCTCTTGAAGTTTCCGAAACTACCTTCGGCCGTGACTTTAATGAAGCACTGGTTCATCAGGTAGTTGTAGCATATGCTGCAAACGCGCGTCAGGGCACTCGTGCTCAGAAAACTCGCGCAGAAGTTATTGGTTCTGGCAAAAAGCCATGGCGCCAAAAAGGTACTGGCCGAGCTCGTGCCGGTACTGTTAAAGGCCCAATCTGGCGTGGCGGTGGCGTAACATTCGCTGCTAAAACACAAGACCATAGCCAAAAAGTTAACAAAAAGATGTACCGTGGAGCGCTGAAAAGCATTTTCTCTGAATTGGTACGTCAAGACCGTCTAATCGTGGTTGAGTCATTTACAGTTGAAGCTCCTAAAACTAAAGAGCTGAAAGCTAAATTGGCTGAAATGAACCTGGAAGACGTGTTGATTGTTACTCCAGAAATTGACGAGAACTTGTTCTTAGCTGCTCGTAACTTGTACAAAGTTGACGTTCGTGATGTTGCTGGTATTGATCCAGTTAGCCTTATCGCGTTCAACAAAGTACTAGTAACTGCCGATGCTGTTAAGCAAATCGAGGAGATGCTGGGATGATAAGCCAAGAACGTTTGCTAAAAGTTATTCTTGCACCGCATATCTCTGAAAAGAGTACTGTTTGTGCAGAAAATAACAACACGGTAGTTTTCCGTGTAGCTATAGACGCAACTAAAGCTGAAGTTAAAGCTGCAGTCGCTCAATTGTTCGAAGTTGAAGTTGATTCAGTTCGCACTCTAGTTAACAAAGGTAAGACCAAGCGTACCGGTGCCCGTATGGGTCGTCGTGTAGATTGGAAGAAAGCCTATGTTACTCTAGCTGCCGGTGCTGAAATCGATTTCGTCGGCGCTGAGTAAGCAAAGGAGAATTATCATGGCAATTATTAAGTGTAAGCCAACTTCTGCTGGTCGTCGCCACGTTGTTAAAGTGGTGAATACTGACCTGCATAAGGGTAAACCTTTTGCTGGGCTGTTGGCTAAGAAGTCAAAAAGTGGTGGCCGTAACAATACTGGCCGTATCACTGTTCGTCACATAGGTGGTGGACACAAGCAGCATTACCGTATTATGGATTTTAAACGAACCAAAGACGGTATTCCTGGAAAAGTTGAGCGTTTGGAATATGATCCAAACCGCACAGCTAACATCGCACTTGTTTTGTATGCTGATGGTGAGCGTCGTTATATTCTTGCCGCTAAAGGCATGAAAGCTGGTGATAAGATCCAGTCTGGTATCGATGCTGAAATCAAAGTGGGTAACGCTTTGCCATTACGCAACATCCCAGTAGGTAGTGTTGTACACGCAGTTGAAATGAAGCCTGGTAAAGGTGCTCAGATCGCTCGTTCAGCAGGTACTTATGTGCAAGTTGTTGCTCGTGATGGCGAATACGCTACTCTACGTCTTCGCTCTGGCGAAATGCGTAAAGTACCGGTTGATTGCCGCGCGACAATGGGTGAAGTTGGTAACGCCGAGCATATGCTACGCCAGTTAGGCAAAGCAGGTGCTAATCGCTGGAGAGGCATACGCCCTACAGTACGTGGTGTTGCAATGAACCCAGTAGACCATCCACATGGTGGTGGTGAAGGCCGTACTTCGGGTGGCCGTCATCCAGTATCTCCATGGGGTGTCCCAACTAAGGGTTATAAGACTCGTAGTAACAAACGCACCGACCAGTACATTGTACGTCGTCGCAATAAAAAGTAAGAGGATTCGCCATGCCACGTTCTCTCAAGAAAGGTCCATTCATTGACCTACACTTGCTGAAGAAGGTAGAGAAAGCGATGGAAGCGGGAGACAAGAAGCCTATTAAGACTTGGTCTCGTCGCTCTATGATCATCCCTAATATGATTGGGTTGACCATCGCTGTCCATAATGGTCGTCAGCACGTACCTGTGTTCGTAACTGACGAAATGATCGGCCACAAGCTTGGTGAGTTTTCACCAACGCGCACTTATCGCGGCCATGCTGCAGATAAGAAAGCGAAGAAGCGATAGAACGGGAGGAATAAGATGGAAGTTTTAGCTAAACATCGTTTTGCCCGTACGTCGCCTCAGAAGTGTCGTTTGGTTGCAGATCAAATCCGTGGACTGCCTGTTGCTAAGGCTCTCGAAATATTAACTTTCAGCCCTAAAAAAGCTGCAGTACTTGTTAAAAAAGTACTGGACTCTGCTATCGCTAATGCTGAGCACAATGAAGGTGCTGACATTGACGAGTTAAGAGTTGGAGCCATTATGATCGATGAAGGTCCAACTATGAAGCGTATCATGCCACGTGCCAAAGGCCGTGCTGATCGCATAATCAAGCGTACCAGCCACATTACTGTGGTTGTATCAGATCGCTAGGAGTTAGAAATGGGACAGAAAGTACATCCTAATGGTATCCGTCTGGGTATCACTAAGCCTTGGATCTCGACATGGTACGCTGACAAGTCAGACTATGCCAATAACTTAACTAGTGACAGTGAAGTGCGTAAGTTTCTTGAAAAGAACCTTAAGCAAGCTTCTGTCTCTAAAATTGTTATCGAGCGTCCAGCTAAGAGTATTCGCGTAACTATTCACACTGCCCGTCCAGGTGTTGTGATTGGTAAGAAAGGCGAAGACGTTGAGAAGCTACGCAACGCAGTTGCTAAGCTAACTGGTTTACCAGCTCAAATTAACATTGCTGAGATTCGTAAGCCTGAGCTAGATGCTAAGCTTGTTGCCGAAGGCATCGCTTCGCAGCTAGAGCGTCGTGTTATGTTCCGTCGTGCTATGAAGCGCGCGGTACAAAATGCAATGCGTCTTGGTGCTAAAGGTATCAAGGTTCAAGTTGGCGGCCGTCTAGGCGGTGCTGAGATTGCGCGTTCTGAGTGGTATCGTGAAGGTCGCGTACCTTTGCATACACTGCGTGCTGATATCGACTATTCTACTGCAGAAAGTCACACTCAATACGGTGTGATTGGCGTCAAAGTTTGGGTCTTCAAAGGTGAAGTTCTAGACGGCGTGCTACCTGTGCATGAAGAGCCGAAACAGCAGCCGAAGCGTAAGCCTCGCGGTAAATAGGAGAGCTGGCAATGCTGCAACCAAAACGAACTAAGTTTCGCAAAATGTTCAAGGGCCGCAACCGCGGACTTGCGAACGGCACTGAAGTTAGCTTCGGTGATTTCGGTCTGAAAGCTGTTGGTCGTGGTCGTTTGACTGCGCGTCAGATCGAAGCTGCGCGTCGTGCTATGACACGTCACATTAAACGTCAAGGTCAAATCTGGATCCGCGTTTTCCCTGATAAGCCAATTACCTCTAAGCCTCTTGAAGTGCGTATGGGTAAAGGTAAGGGTAACGTTGAGTACTGGGTTGCCCAGATTCAACCAGGTAAGGTTCTTTATGAGATGGATGGTGTATCAGAGGAGTTAGCTCGTGAAGCTTTCGCCCTTGCTTCTGCCAAACTACCTCTTAAGACTACCTTTGTAACTAAGACGGTGATGTAATGAGCGAACTAACAGAAAAGAGCGTTGAAGAATTGAACGCTGAACTGCTTGGTCTGCTGCGTGAGCAGTTTAATCTGCGTATGCAACACGCCACTGGTCAGTTGACTCAAACTCATCAGCTTAAAATCGTGCGTCGTAACATTGCGCGCGTTAAGACCATTATTACTTCTAAGGCGGGTGCATAATGTCTGATAATATCCGTACTTTGCAGGGTCGTGTACTTAGCAACAAGATGGACAAGTCTATCACTGTAGCTATTGAGCGTAAGGTTAAGCATCCTTTATACGGGAAGTACCTTAAGCGCACTACTAAGATCCATGCACATGACGAACAAAATCAGTGTAATGATGGCGATCTCGTGACTATTCGCGAATGCCGTCCGCTGTCTAAGACTAAGTCTTGGACTCTGGTTGAAGTAATCAATAAAGCTTAATTTTATTAAGTTTTTCCGAAACGGCTCCTACCTCGGAGCCGTTTTTATTTAAACACTATCTATTCCTAAAAACGGGTGTTATACTTGCGCGCCAATTTTGACTAAATTACTGTCAAAATTAGGTCAAATAGTAGCCCCAAATTTAGGGGTGTGAAGTAACGTTAGCGGAGCATTTACAATGATCCAGATGCAATCTACTCTAGATGTGGCCTGTAACAGTGGCGCTCGTAGAGTTCAGTGTATTAAGGTCTTAGGTGGATCTCACCGTCGTTATGCCGGTATCGGCGACATCATTAAGGTTTCTGTTAAAGAAGCTATTCCTCGCGGTAAAGCGAAGAAAGGTGATGTTTATAGCGCGGTTGTAGTTCGCACTAAGAAAGGCGTTCGTCGTCCAGACGGTTCTGTCATTCGCTTCGATCGGAACGCAGCTGTTTTGCTTAACGCAAACAATGCACCGATTGGTACTCGTATTTTTGGCCCAGTGACGCGTGAATTGCGTACAGAACAATTTATGAAAATTGTTTCTCTGGCCCCTGAAGTACTGTAAAGGAGCTTAAAATGGCAGCTAAAATCCGTCGTGAAGACGAAGTAATCGTACTAGCGGGCAAAGATAAAGGGAAACGTGCAAAAGTTTCTCAGGTTCTTCCTACTGGTAAGTTAATTGTTGAAGGCATTAATCTTGTCAAGAAACACCAGAAGCCAAACCCACAATTGGGCGTAGCTGGCGGTATTATTGAGCAAGAAGCACCGATACAAGCATCAAACGTAGCGCTTTTCAACTCTGCCACTGGCAAAGCTGATCGCGTTGGTTTCCGATTTGAAGACGGCCAAAAAGTCCGTTTCTTTAAGTCGAACAGTGAACTCGTTAAGTAATTGGAGTAAACGATGGCGAAACTGCATGATAAATATCAAGAGACTGTTAGCCCTGAACTTTTAAAGAAGTTTGGATATACCAGTGTCATGCAAGTCCCTCGGATTGAGAAAATCACCCTAAACATGGGTGTTGGCGAAGCAGTAGCAGATAAGAAGGTTATGGAGCATGCGCTTCGTGACATGACTGCTATCGCTGGTCAAAAGCCAGTAGTGACTGTAGCTCGTAAGTCAGTTGCTGGTTTTAAAATCCGTGAAGGCTACCCGATAGGCTGTAAGGTTACACTGCGCGGTGAGCGTATGTGGGAATTCTTAGAGCGTTTAGTTGATATCGCAATCCCGCGTATTCGTGATTTCCGTGGTATGAGCGCTAAGTCGTTCGATGGCCGTGGTAACTACGCAATGGGCGTACGTGAGCAGATTATCTTTCCTGAGATCCAATACGATAAAATCGATAAGATCCGCGGTATGGATATTGTGATCACTACTTCTGCGAAGAATGACGAAGAAGGCCGAGCTCTGCTTGAAGCCTTTAACTTCCCATTCAAGAAATAAGGGTAGCGTAATGGCAAAAAGTTCAATGAAAGCACGTGAAGTAAAACGTGCCAAGCTCGTGGCTAAGTTCGCTGAAAAGCGTCTAGCTCTTAAGGCTATCATTAGCAATCCAACAACTTCTGATGAAGATCGTTGGGATGCAGTTCTTAAGTTGCAAGGTCTACCACGTGACTCTAGCGCAGCGCGTCAGCGTAATCGTTGTAGTCAAACTGGTCGCCCACATGGTTATTTACGTAAATTCGGCCTTAGCCGTATTAAATTACGTGAAGCAACTATGCGCGGTGAAGTTCCTGGCCTACGTAAGGCCAGCTGGTAAACACCTTGTCACGGAGTAAGCTTATATGAGCATGCAAGATCCTATAGCGGATATGTTAACCCGTATTCGTAATGGCCAAGCTGCTAAACACGTATCAGTATCTATGCCTTCTGCTAAGCTAAAAATCGCTATCGCGAAAACGCTTAAAGAAGAAGGGTATATTGCTGACTACGCCGTAGCAGATGAAGCCAAGCCTGTTCTTGAAATTACGTTAAAGTATTTCCAAGGTCAGCCAGTCGTTGAGACTATCCAGCGCGTTAGCCGTCCTGGTCTTCGTATTTACAAAGGTAAAGACGAACTTCCAAAGGTTATGGGCGGTTTGGGTGTCGCAATTGTATCCACTTCTAAAGGTTTGATGACTGATCGTACTGCCCGCCAAAATGGCATGGGCGGGGAAGTTATCTGCTACGTAGCATAAAGGAGCAAGCAATGTCTCGTGTCGCAAAAGCACCAGTCGCTATTCCTGCAGGCGTAGAAGTGACTTTAAACGAACAAACTATCACCGTAAAAGGTACTAAAGGTAGTTTGACTCGAGTGATTAACACTGAAGTTTCTATTGTTGTTGAAAACAATGAAATCAAGTGTAACCCAGTTGAAGGCGTGAAAACTGCCGCTCAAGCGGGTACAGCTCGAGCTCTAATCAACAATATGGTTGTTGGTGTTACTGCTGGTTTTGAAAAGAAGCTACAGTTAGTTGGTGTCGGTTACCGTGCGAAAATCGCTGGTAAAGGCGTTGATTTAACTCTAGGTTTTTCACACCCACTAGTACATGAACTCCCAGACGGCGTTACAGCTGTTTGTCCATCACAAACTGAAATCGTACTTTCTGGTACTGATAAGCAGCTTGTTGGACAAGTCGCAGCAGAGATTCGCGGTTACCGTCCACCAGAGCCTTACAAAGGTAAAGGTGTTCGCTATGCTGACGAACAAGTACGTCGTAAAGAGGCTAAGAAGAAGTAGGTAACGCGATATGGATAAGAAAACATCTCGCTTACGCCGCGCACTACGCGCCCGTAAGAAGATCCAAGAGCTGGGCGTTAATCGTCTGGTTGTACATCGTACACCACGTCACACCTATGCTCAGGTAATTAGTCCTGATTCACAGGTATTGGCGTCAGCTTCGACTGCTGAGAAATCGGTAACTGAGCAACTAAAATACACTGGCAACGTTGATGCCGCTAAAGTAGTGGGTAAAACCGTTGCTGAACGCGCTATCGAAAAAGGCGTTACTGTAGTTGCATTCGATCGTTCCGGTTTCAAGTATCATGGACGTGTAGCTGCATTAGCAGACGCCGCTCGTGAAGCTGGCCTCAAGTTCTAAGGAATGATGAAAATGGCTAAATTCGAAGCTCAACAACAAAAAGATGATCTGCAAGAGAAGTTAGTTGCAGTGAATCGTGTTTCAAAAGTAGTTAAAGGCGGACGTATCTTTAGCTTCACTGCACTAACTGTAGTCGGTGATGGTAATGGTAAAGTTGGTTTTGGCTATGGTAAAGCGCGTGAAGTACCAGCAGCAATTCAGAAAGCGATGGAAAAAGCTCGTCGTAACATCGTTTCTGTTGAATTGAACAATGGTACTCTGCACCACCCTGTAAAGGGCCGTCACACTGGATCGCGTGTTTACATGCAACCAGCATCAGACGGTACCGGTATTATTGCCGGTGGCGCAATGCGTGCCGTATTGGAAGTAGCAGGCGTTCATAACGTTCTGTCAAAAGCATACGGTTCTACTAACCCGATTAACATCGTTCGCGCAACTGTAGATGCGTTGGTGCACATGAAGTCACCATCACAAATTGCAGCTAAGCGTGGCCTGAATGTTAATGAAATTCGAGGTTAATGCACCATGGCTACTAAAACAATTAAAGTAACTCAGAATAAAAGTTCAATCGGCCGCTTACCAAAGCACCGTGCGTCTCTTTTAGGTCTAGGTCTACGCCGCATTAATCACACTGTCGAAGTTGAAGATACTCCTTCTGTTCGCGGTATGATTAATAAGGTTTACTACATGGTTTCGGTGGAGGAAGTATAAGATGCGTCTAAATACTCTATCACCTGCTGCAGGTGCTAAATCAGCAGCTAAGCGTGTAGGTCGCGGTATCGGTTCAGGCACTGGTAAAACTTGTGGCCGCGGTCACAAAGGTCAGAAGTCTCGTTCTGGCGGCGGCGTTCGCGTCGGTTTCGAAGGTGGTCAAATGCCACTTAAGATTCGTTTGCCTAAGTTTGGTTTTACCTCGCGTAAAGCGTTGGTATCTGCCGAAATTCGTATAAGCGAATTAGCAAAAGTTAACGGTGATGTTGTCGATTTGAGTACACTGAAAGATGCGAATCTTGTTACTCGCAACATACAGTTTGCTAAAATCGTTCTTTCAGGTACCATTGAGCGCCCTGTGACTGTTAAAGGTCTAAAGGTAACCAAAGGTGCACGTGCAGCTATTGAAGCTGCCGGCGGAAAGATCGAGGAATAATACGTCGATGGCAAAACCAGGACTTGATTTAAAAAGCGCGAAAGGTGGATTTTCTGAACTGAAGACTCGCCTCCTGTTCGTGATTGGTGCGATTATCGTCTTTAGAGCCGGTTCGTTTGTACCAATTCCTGGTATTGACGCTGCTGTATTAGCAGAGCTGTTCAATCAGCAGAAGGGGACCATCCTAGGCATGTTTAACATGTTCTCTGGTGGTGCCCTTGAACGTGCTTCTATCTTCGCATTGGGAATCATGCCGTATATTTCGGCATCGATTATCATGCAGTTGTTGACAGTCGTGCATCCAGCACTCGCCGAACTGAAAAAGGAAGGTGAATCTGGACGTAAGAAGATCAGTCAATATACTCGATACGGCACATTGGTCCTGGGTACATTCCAGGCAATCGGTATCGCAACAGGTCTACCTAACTTAGTTCCAGGTTTAGTTGTAAATCTTGGATTTGGTTTTTACTTTGTTGCAGTTGTGAGCTTAGTGACAGGAACAATGTTCCTAATGTGGCTAGGTGAACAGATTACCGAGCGAGGCATAGGAAACGGTATCTCGATATTAATTTTCGCAGGTATTGTTGCTGGCCTACCATCTGCTATCGGCCAAACGGCTGAGCAGGCGCGTCAAGGCGACATAAACGTACTCGTATTATTGTTGATAGCGGTCATTGTATTTGCTGTAACTTATTTCGTTGTATTTGTGGAACGTGGTCAACGTCGTATCGTCGTTAACTATGCAAAGCGTCAGCAGGGCCGCAAGGTTTTCGCAGCGCAAAGCACACATCTACCGCTTAAGATAAACATGGCAGGTGTAATACCACCAATTTTTGCGTCGAGCATCATTTTGTTCCCAGGCACACTTGCACAGTGGTTTGGTCAGAATGAGTCCTTATCATGGTTAAGTGATTTTTCACTTGCTGTGTCACCAGGACAGCCGCTCTACTCATTATTGTATGCGTCAGCAATCATCTTTTTCTGTTTCTTCTATACTGCGTTGGTGTTTAACCCACGCGAAACAGCAGATAACTTGAAGAAGAGTGGTGCGTTTATTCCCGGGATCCGTCCTGGAGAACAGACTTCGCGTTACATTGATAAGGTTATGACTCGCTTGACATTAGCAGGCGCACTGTACATTACCTTTATCTGTTTAATTCCGGAGTTCATGTTAATTACGTGGAAAGTACAGTTCTATTTTGGCGGTACTTCACTACTTATTATGGTAGTCGTAATCATGGACTTCATGGCTCAAGTTCAGACTCATATGATGTCTCATCAGTATGAATCTGTAATGAAGAAAGCTAATCTAGTTAACAAAGCGAACTTAGATCGCTTTGGTCGCTAAGTCAGTTTTCTCGGAGTGATGAAATGAAAGTTCGAGCTTCCGTGAAGAAGATCTGCCGTAATTGCAAGATCGTCAAACGTAGTGGCGTTGTACGTGTGATTTGTGTTGAACCTAAACACAAACAGCGTCAAGGCTAAAAACATTTGTTCAGCCCTGTTCGGGCTGAACAAAATTTTATTTGCAAAACTGTTATCTGTCGAGTATCCTACCGGGCTTTTCACAGATAACCATTAACTATTTAGGAGTGCATAGTGGCCCGTATCGCTGGCATTAACATTCCTGATCATAAGCATACAGTCATCGCATTGACTGGAATCTTCGGCATTGGCCGTACTCGCGCAAGAGCAATCTGCGCGGCTACTTCTGTTGCTGAAGACGCTAAGATCAAGGAATTGAGCGAAGCTCAAATTGATACACTACGCGAAGCAGTTGCCGAATACACTGTAGAAGGTGATTTGCGTCGTGAAGTTTCCATGAACATCAAACGTCTTATGGACCTTGGTTGTTACCGTGGAATACGTCACCGTCGTAGCCTGCCTCTTCGTGGGCAACGTACTAAGACCAATGCGCGTACGCGTAAAGGTCCACGTAAACCAATCAGAAAGTAACGGGGTAAACCGAAATGGCTAAAGTTCCGTCACGTTCTCCGCGTAAGCGTGTACGTAAACAGGTTGCTGATGGTATGGCGCATATCCACGCGTCTTTCAACAACACAATTATTACCATTACTGATCGTCAAGGTAATGCACTATCTTGGGCAACTTCAGGTGGTTCAGGTTTCCGTGGTTCACGTAAATCTACCCCTTTTGCTGCACAGGTTGCTGCTGAGCGTGCAGGTACTGCTGCTCAGGACTACGGTGTTAAAAACCTTGAAGTTTTTGTAAAGGGTCCAGGTCCAGGGCGCGAATCAGCGATTCGTGCACTAAACTCGGTTGGTTATAAAATAACCAATATTACCGATGTGACGCCTATCCCTCATAATGGTTGTCGTCCTCCTAAGAAACGTCGCGTATAACTCGTCGTTTTTAATAGGATAGTTGGAGAAAGAACATGGCAAGATACTTGGGTCCAAAGCTCAAGCTCAGCCGCAGAGAAGGTACAGACCTTTTCCTAAAAAGCGGCGTGAGAGCAATCGATTCGAAGTGTAAGCTTGAAACTGCACCTGGACAACACGGCGCTCGTAAGACCCGTTTGTCTGAGTATGGTGTTCAGCTACGCGAGAAGCAAAAAGTTCGTCGTACTTATGGTGTGCTTGAAAAGCAATTCCGTAACTACTACAAAGACGCTGCACGTGCTAAAGGTAACACTGGTGAAAACCTACTTACTCTTTTAGAAACCCGTCTTGATAACGTTGTTTACCGTATGGGTTTTGGTGCTACTCGCGCTGAATCACGTCAGCTTGTAAGTCACAAGTCGATTATGGTAAATGGCAGCGTTGTTAACATTCCATCATTCAAAGTGTCTGCGAATGATGTAGTGAGCATTCGTGAGAAGTCTAAGAAGCAAGCGCGTATTATTGCTGCTTTAGAAGTTGCTTCTCAACGCGAAAAGCCAACATGGGTTGAAGTTGATAACACTAAGATGGAAGGTGCTTTCAAGCGTCTACCTGAGCGTAGTGATTTATCTGCGGAAATTAACGAACAGCTCATCGTCGAACTTTACTCTAAGTAAAGTTAATACAAAAGAGAGGACACAATGCAGGGTTCTGTTACAGAATTTCTTAGACCGCGTCTCGTTGATATCGAGCAGGTTAATCCAACACGTGCCAGAGTTACACTAGAGCCGCTTGAACGTGGTTTCGGTCACACTTTAGGCAACGCGTTGCGTCGTATCCTATTGTCGTCAATGCCAGGCTGCGCGGTAACCGAAGTAGAGATCGATGGTGTACTGCATGAATACAGTAGCAAGGAAGGCGTGCAAGAGGATGTTCTTGAGATCCTACTAAACCTTAAAGGTTTAGCAGTTGTGGTCGAAGGAAAAGACGAAGCTATGCTTACGTTAAGTAAGTCAGGCGCAGGCCCTGTTACTGCAGCAGATATCACGCATGATGGTGATGTTACCATCATGAATCCTGATCATGTTATTTGTCATTTGACAGGTAATAATGATATCAGCATGCGTATTCGCGTAGAGCGTGGTCGTGGTTATGTACCGGCATCAGCCCGTGCACAAACTGAAGACGATGATCGCCCTATCGGTCGCTTGTTGGTCGATGCTTCTTTCTCACCTGTCGCTCGTATAGCCTACAATGTAGAAGCTGCACGTGTTGAACAGCGTACTGACTTAGATAAACTCGTTATTGATATGACCACAAACGGTACTATTGATCCTGAGGAAGCAATTCGTCGTTCTGCAACTATTTTAGCTGAACAGCTAGATGCGTTTGTTGAACTTCGTGATGTTACTGAGCCAGAGCAGAAAGAAGAGAAGCCGGAGTTCGATCCGATTTTGCTACGTCCTGTCGACGATTTAGAGCTAACTGTACGTTCAGCTAACTGTTTGAAGGCTGAAGCGATTCATTATATCGGTGATCTGGTACAACGCACTGAAGTTGAGCTGCTTAAGACTCCTAACTTAGGTAAGAAATCTCTTACTGAAATTAAGGATGTTTTAGCGTCTCGCGGACTGTCGTTAGGTATGCGTCTTGAAAACTGGCCTCCAGCTAGTTTAGCAGACGACCTTTAAGTCCAGATCTGTACAGAATTAGGTAATAAGGATTAGTCATGCGCCATCGTAAGAGTGGTCGTCAACTGAACCGTAACAGCAGTCATCGCCAAGCTATGTTCCGTAACATGGCATGCTCAATAGTTCGTCACGAAGTGATCAAGACTACTGTTGCTAAAGCGAAAGAATTGCGTCGCGTAGTTGAACCTCTAATAACACTTGCTAAAAGTGATAGCGTAGCAAATCGCCGTTTGGTATTTGCTCGTACACGCGACGCTGAAGTCGTAGGTAAGTTATTCAATGAATTGGGTCCACGCTACCAGGAACGTCCTGGTGGATATACCCGTATCCTTAAGTGCGGTCTACGTACTGGTGATAAAGCGCCTATGGCGTATATTGAACTAGTAGGTCGCCCAGAAGATGCTGAAGCTGTTGAAGCTGATGACTCTGCTGAGTAATTAAGGTTTCGTTGTAAAAAGCCGGGCAATAGCCCGGCTTTTTTATGTCTGAATTTTGGAACCATTGTTCTCATTATCTTCTCTTGGATCACTTGCATCCCCCTTTGATACCAATCAGTATAAAGACTTGATCGCTCAGCGAGAGTTTAGCGGTACTGAGGCAAGGTCATTAATTGCTCCTGCATTAATGACATTCACCACATCCATGTGGTTTGCAACGAGTGAAGAGCATAGTTATTCTACGGTTAAGCTCGTTAACACAGCATCAGAACCGCTAAAACTCGCCTGTAAGGAGTGTTTTTGGCTGCCTATTTCTGCGTTGAATGAACTCACAAGGGAATAACCATTATGTCATCCATTCGCCTTGAATTAGTTTGCCAAAAAACACTCTGAGTAGATCAACTTCTTATACTGATTGGTATGACTCTTCTGAACTCTCGTTTTACTGCTTGATACTAACTCCACCGATATCTATATCTTGTCTGACAATTTTCTTTATTACGTTAGTTACACCTAAAAGATTATCTAAGGCTCTATTCGATCTACAGTAATCTCTTTGTTTAGTTGAACATAAATTGGCTACATCACAAAAGAAATTTACTGAGCATTTGTAGAGAAGAGATTATTTCGGCTTACTGAATCTCCGACGTGCTTCCTACTCGCTATCTAAATCGAAGTTTCTATAGCGTAGTTCCTCTATTTTGAGTAAAACTGTTTAGTTTTCCAAAGCTACTTATAAGCGGTGATCAATTAGATGAGCCATTAGGATGTGTTTCGTTAGCTTTAGGTGCTTAGAGAGCGTCTAAAGGCGCTTGATGGGCGGACACAGTGAAGGGGCGAGGCATTTAATACGCTCTAAATATGAATAGGGCAAACTTTAGTCGATATAGAGATGGGTTCTGAATATTGAGTGCACATCAGGCTCATATTTGTTGTGGAATATCGATGACGAAAATAAATACGATAATTATTCTAGTTAGATCTCCAATGAGTGGTAGGGGAGGACAAGGTAGCTAATTTTCAGTTGAGGTGACAGGATACTTTGCTTTTACTTGCTGTGAAAGTTAGCTATAAAAAAGGCCTCATTAAGAGGCCTTATCATTAAGGGTATAATTTAATATCCGGTTTTTTGTTCAGCGTTGTAGTCAAGCTTTTCATGGGTCTGTCCCATTGCTTCAGCGACTTCAGGAGGCATGTAGTTTTCATCATGCTTTGCTAAAACTTCAGTTGCCTGAAGCTTACCACCTTCAACTAAAACACCTTGAGCTACGATACCTTGGCCCTCACGGAAAAGATCTGGTAATAGATCATCATAAGTCACAATGACTTCGCCACCGAGTGAATCATGAACTGCAAATTCTACATGCAGACTGCTTGGGTCACGAACCATAGAACCGACTGTAACCATGCCACCAACGCGAATACGTTGACCGAGTTCAGGTTTAACGCCGGTATCTTTTTTACCTTGTACTATTTCTGTTGGCGTATAAAAAAGGTTTAGATTTGAATTTAGTGCATATAGCAAAAGTGATGCTATAGCGGCAACTCCGCCAATTAAAGCCGTTGCGAGAGCGAGTCTTTTTTTACGTCTAGGGTTCACTATTAATTACTCCGGTTTGCTTTTAAACGGTCTTCACGCTGTATCTTCTTAGCGATATCGTTCAACACTTTTCGTTTTTGACGTAAGCTTGATATTACTAATGTACCTAATGAAAAAAATGTCACACCATAAGCTAGCCACACATAAAAAGCGTAGCCACCCATGTTGAAAAAATCTGCTAACGAATCGAATTGCATTATTTAACTCCTTCGGCTATAGCAAGTTCACGTACCCAAGGTCGCATGCCATTACGTGCCAGTATCTCACTGCGGAAACGTATCAGGGTGATAGCGCCTATCATGAGCCCGAAACCAGCAATGTTGATTAGCAAAGGGTATAGCATGTCAGTAGACATGGTTGATTTTTCGGTAATTCTAATGGTTGAAGGTTGGTGTAGTGAGCTCCACCACTCGACAGAATACTTAATGATTGGAATGTTGATCACACCCACAATCGCCAGTATGCCAGCAGCTCTTGCTGCCAGTACTTTGTCTTCAAAAGAAGCGTAGAGGGCAATAACACCAAGATAAAGAAATAAAAGAACCAGTTCAGAGGTGAGTCGTGCATCCCATACCCACCATGTTCCCCACATTGGTTTACCCCAGGTTGCGCCTGTAATTAGTGCAATAAAGGTAATCACTGCTCCAATAGGTGCAATTGCTGCAGCTGCCCAATCTGCAGACTTTATCTGCCAGACCAATCCAATAAATGCCGAGCTCGCCATGGCCATATAAGCTGCCATAGACATAGAAGCCGCGGGTACATGGATAAAGATAATTCGGTAACTGTCACCTTGCTGGTAATCTGTTGGCGCAAAAGCTAACCCCCAAACAGAACCTATACCAACTAGGGCTGTGGCAAGCATGGCAAACCATGGAAGTAGTTTGCCTGAGAGATTATATGCGCGTTCTGGATCCGCGTAACTATGTAGCCATTTCCACATCTTAGTTAGTACTCACTCTTAATGATGCGCCTATTGCAAAGGGCGCTAAGACTAATGAACCGACCAACATCGCACCAATAATTGCGAGATGACCGCTATAAGGTAAATTCATTCCAGCTGCATCGATTGCTGTTGTAGCAAATATCAGTACTGGAATGTACAAAGGTAAGATTAGTAGGCTTAATAAAACACCACCTTTATGTAATCCTACCGTTAATGCGACACCTATAGCCCCTAACAGGCTCAATACCGGTGTCCCTAGCGCTAACGTAGCAATTAATGCTCCGTAGCTGTTGTCTTCTAAATGGAGCAGAACAGCTAATAAAGGGGCCACTAGAATGAGTGGAACGCCTGTTAGTATCCAATGTGCCAAAACCTTAGCCAGTACCATTAACGGTAAAGGTTGGGGGCTTAATAGCATCTGTTCTAGACTGCCATCGGTATAGTCAGCTTTAAATAGTCGCTCCAATGACAGCATTGAGGCCAATAAAGCGGCAACCCAGATAACACCGGGTGCAACTCTTGATAATACTTGTGGCTCTGGGCCGATACCTAATGGGAACAAGGTTACTACTAAGATAAAAAACAGTAGCGGGTTAAAAATATCGCCTTTATGACGTATCGCAATCTGTAAGTCACGCTTTAACAGTGTGAAAAATGCTTGTCTGAAACTAATGCCTTTTTTCATTTATCAACCCTATACAAAGCGATATTCAAGACATATTTTGCGGAGTATATCGTCACCGATAATTCCCATATCTTGATGTGTAGTGAGTACAACACAGCCGCCACGTTTTGCGTGGGCGAGAAATAGGTGTTCTAACTCTTCAACACCTTTCTTGTCGATAGCAGTGAAAGGTTCATCAAGCAGCCATATTTTACAGTTCGTATGCCACAGCCTTGCTAATGCTGTACGTCTATGTTGACCAGCTGAAAGATGACCAGCAAGTGCTTCTTCGAAACCTGCTAAGTTAACTTTGGCTAAAATATCTCTTGTATCGAACTTATCATAACCGCTGATCCTTAAATTGAAGTTAAGGTTCTCTTCTGCCGTTAACTCACTTTTAACACCAGCCAAGTGTCCTAGGTACAGTAGATCATCATTAAATTCATCTCTGGCCCGTATGATATTCATACCTTGGTAATGAACATCGCCAGCGTATGGGCGTGATAAACCAGCTAAGATACGCAGTAGGCTTGTCTTACCTGAGCCATTAGGGCCTTCAATTTGTACGATTTCCCCCGCGGTTATCTCAAAACTGAGCTCATCAAATAGAATTCGTTCTTCACGAATACAAGTCAATTGATTGGCTGAGAGCAGGGTTTTAGAACTGTTTTTTTCTACCACTGAATCCTCTATTTCAAGCCGAAAGTTAACATAAATGATATTATCACAAACCCTTTTCAGGGTTTAGTAATGGTTGACTTTTAGTGTCAGCAATTTGATATGCTTCCAAAAAATGAAACCTTTTAACAAAACAGATGGAACTTTTTCAAATTTTACTAATATAGTAACGAATCATTTATTTCTGCTAAACTTTTGCCCCTGTGCTTTGATTAAAGTCATAAAAGGTGCGATTGCTGTAAGTTTGTTGTATCCTTAAATAGCTAAAATAATAGTCTGCCTTACTCGTTGTTTTGAGGAAAAAGGTAGCGTTGAGCTTTGTACGAATTTGCATTAGGAACATCGAACATGAAAAAACTGTTAGCAATGACTGCTGTAGCTGCACTGACTTTGTCTGCAAGCGTTTCTGCACAAGAAGGTAAGGCTGTCTACGATAAGGCATGTCAAGTATGCCACAGCATGGGTGTCGCTGGCGCTCCAAAAGCACATGACGCTGCTGCTTGGGCTCCACGTTTAGCTCTAGGATTAGATGCATTAGTATCTACTGTAAAAACTGGTAAGGGCGCTATGCCACCAGGTGGCATGTGTACTGATTGTACAGATGAAGATTACAAGAATGCAATTGACTACATGTCTAAGTAATTTTTGTTATCGCTCTCTTTTAGAGCTAAATAACCGGCATTTAGCCGGTTTTTTTATGCCTGCTATTTGAGTTACTGAATACAAAAAAGCCAGCTTTCGCTGGCTTTAATTGATTAATCACAAGCAAGTCTACTAGTTAACTTGTTCATCAATCACGAGCTGGGCTGTATCACCGACATTAACCGTCGCAATATAACCCTTTAGATCGCCAGCTTGAGGTTTTACTGTACCGTGCTTAGATAGCACTGCAATAATCTCAACCTTGTTTGCGCCACTGAGTTTTACATCGCCACCCATAGAGGTACTGTCATCGAGTGTGATGGTTGTAGGTAGTGAATTGGCCGAAAGCTTTACTGCGGCTAATGGCACTTTAGGCCCCTCAGTATTACGAGCGAAGATGAACAACATATCTGAACTACCTACTTGGTCGAGTAGCTCAGGAGATACAGACACCTCTATATTAACTGTTTTGGCAACATTATTAACTTGAGCGTGTGCTACATCATTTGGAATGTCACCCGTTTCGGATTGCATTCTCATCTTGGCACTGTCGATAGCATTGATGATTGCGCTTCGGTCAACATCATTACGTTCACTATCGAGTATGGTCTGCCAAGAGTCGATGGCGGTCTGATACTCTGCAGTAAAGAATGCATTCATGCCAACCAATAACAGTGTTGATGGGTCTTCTGGATCAAGTGAGAGAGACTTATCAACAACAGCTTGTACAGCAGGTGTCATCTGTTGATTTGCTTTGTAGTACATGGCTGTTGCTTTTGGTCCAAGCAACTCAGCTTGAACACCGACTAACACCATGGCTTTATCAAAGGTATTGATAGCATCGTTATAACGATTAGCTGAAATATAGCTATGACCTAGACTAAACAGTAGTTGGCTATTTTCAGGTTCTGCTTTAGCTTGCTCTTCCATCATCTGTAGTCGTTGCTGCATAATTTGATCTGCAGTCATACCAGCATGAGGACTTGCCTGTTCTGTTTTATTTAAGTCAGCGTAGGCACCTAAACTTGAATAAAAGTATCCAGAAATCCCTAATACTGCGACAGACATGACTGTTGGCCATAGCAAACCTTTAGGTTTTATCTTCGTCACTAAAGAGTCATCACTTCCTTGCTTCATATCTTGAAGTAGGCTGATTTCTAGCTCTTTTTTTAGGGCGTCGAATTCAACTTGGTCGATCTGCTCATCGTCGAGTTCTTTTTCTAAAGTGGCAAGACGATTGTTAAATAATTCGAGGTTTGTTTGTTTACGCACTCCTGCTTCTTCCGTCTGTAGCATTTTCTGCTGTCGAAAGTGAGGAAACCAAATCAGCATTAGGCTGACTAATAAGAAAAGCGCAATAAAAATCCAGAGAGTGGTCATTATTTCTTTTTCACATTAGTTAAAGAAAGCGGGTATACCGCAGGAATATGAAAGCGATTATACGTAAAGATTATTCATTGAACAGTAATATAGGGACATAACTTGCGTAAAAAGTGATAGTTGGGTACTGGTTCACACTTCGTTTCTATTTCTGAAAAACACTTGAAACTTAAGTTTCAAGTAAGGGTCTCAGCTTAAAATCGGCTGCTTTTGATAACGATATCTGTGATTGTTGTTAACGAAGAATGAGACTAGTCACCCATATTTGTGCGAAAGAAGCAGACAGATACAATAGCAAATACTAAAATGACTCAATATTTGTACCTTGAGTAGTGTAAGTTGCAAACTCATATGTGTTGAATTAGCGGTTTGTTAATTTAATCCATCAATAGGACCGAGGAAACCCCATGATCCCTGAATTAGGATACCTGTCGCTGATAATAGGTTTGGCATTTGCCTTTCTATTGGCTAGCGTTCCCTTAATAGGTGTTGCACGTAAAGACCAATACTTAGTACGTTATGCTTGGCCATTAAGCTATGGCATGTTCTTCTTTATTTTCTTATCTGTTATCGTTTTAGGTTATAGCTTTGCTGTCGATGACTTCTCGGTTGCATATGTAGCACACCATTCCAATTCACAGTTACCTATCTTTTTTAAGATCGCCGCAGTATGGGGTGGACATGAAGGATCGTTACTGTTTTGGGTATTTGCCTTATCAGGCTGGACCGCCGCAGTGGCCTTTTTCAGTAAAGGTATAGAAGAAGTCTTTATTGCTAGGGTATTGTCAGTATTAGCCTTTATTGTTATCGGCTTCTCACTCTTCATGATTTTAACGTCGAGTCCGTTTGAGCGTCTATTACCGATGCCAATGGAAGGTCGCGATCTAAATCCTATGTTGCAAGACGTTGGGCTAATCTTCCATCCACCAATGCTTTACTTGGGTTACGTAGGTTTCTCTGTCAGTTTTGCTTTTGCAATTTCAGCTTTGATGGGTGGACGTCTTGATTCTGCCTGGGCACGTTGGAGTCGTCCTTGGACATTGGCTGCATGGATATTTCTAACTGGTGGTATCTCTCTAGGTTCTTGGTGGGCATATTACGAACTTGGTTGGGGCGGTTGGTGGTTCTGGGATCCGGTAGAAAACGCTTCGTTTATGCCTTGGTTGATAGGAACTGCACTTTTACACTCAGTGATCGTGACCGAGAAACGTGCGGCTTTCCGTAACTGGACCGTGTTGCTCTCTATCTTTGCATTCTCATTAAGTTTATTAGGTACCTTTATTGTTCGTTCTGGTGTACTGACGTCAGTTCACTCGTTTGCAGCAGATCCAAGTCGAGGTATGTTTATTCTATTACTCTTGGGAATTGCAGTGGGTGGGTCGCTCACCTTATTTGCATTCCGCGCCAGCGAGATGAAGAGTCCTGCACGTTTTGAGCTTAAGTCTCGTGAGACCATGCTTTTAGTGTGTAATATTCTACTCACTGTTGCCTGTGGTACTGTGCTACTTGGTACGCTTTATCCTTTGCTGATAGATGCCTTGAACATGGGTAAGATCTCTGTAGGTCCTCCATACTTCAATGCTGTGTTTGTCCCTATCATTTTAGTGCTATTTGCATTTATGGGAGTAGGCCCGAATATTCGCTGGAAGAAATCTAAGCCTGGTGCTTTAAAAACCAAGCTGGTTGTTCCTGCGGTTATTGCTACCTTAGTTGGTATCGCTGCACCGTTTATGGCCGATGGCAAGTTTAACATCTGGGTCATGCTAGGTATTACTGCTGCAGTATGGATTGTGCTTGCTACATTCCGTGCTGGTTACGACATGATGAAAGCGAAGGATGGTTCATTAAGTTTGGTTCGTATTAACCGAAGCCAGCTTGGTATGATCATCGCTCACTTAGGCATCGCGGTTTCAGTCGTCGGTGGCACAATGGTGTCGAACTACTCAATCGAAAAGAGTGTTCGTATGGGACCTGGTATCCAACAAGAACTTGCTGGTTATACCTTTAATTACATTGAAACTAAGAATGTTGTTGGACCGAACTACACGGCTCAACAAGGACAGATAGAAGTGTCAAAAGAGGGGGAGTTGATCACCTTACTTAGACCAGATAGACGCCAATATAACGTTCGTACTATGGACATGACAGAGGCGGGGATCGACTGGGGCTTATTCCGAGATCTCTATGTCACCATGGGCGATCCGATTAGCCGAACTGAGTTTGCAGTGCGCTTGAACTACAAACCATTTGTCCGCTGGTTATGGTTTGGTAGCATCTTCATGATGGTGGGTGGGTTCTTTGCCGCATCAGATAAACGTTACCGCACGAAGAAAGTAACAGAAGCATCAAAGTCTGATGCCGAGAAAGTAAAATTAGCTACGGCTTAACTTGAATTGGGGCAAGTATGAAGAAGAGGCTAGTACTATTTATTCCACTGGTACTATTTTTGGTGATGGGAGTGTTCCTTTATAAGGGACTCTTCCTTAATCCTCAAAAATTAGACTCTGCTCTACAAGGAAAGCCTGTACCGGCTTTCCAACTTGAGCGTCTAGAAGACAGAAGTGAAATAATTACTAACGAAAGTTTAAAAGGTAAGGTATCTCTATTGAACGTATGGGCCACATGGTGTCCGTCGTGTAAATATGAGCATCCCTACTTAATGCGGTTTGCGCGTCAAGGAATTCTACCTATATATGGTATTAACTACCGTGATGAACGTTCGATGGCGATTCGTGAGTTAAGCCGTGAAGGCGATCCTTATACTAAGAACATTTTCGATCATGATGGTCGTTTAGGTTTAGATCTTGGTGTGTATGGTGCTCCGGAAAGTTTCTTAATCGATCATAATGGGATCGTCAGATTTCGTTATGCAGGTCCTATCGATCAAACGGTTTGGAACGAGACTTTATTACCTATGATTAAAGAGCTTCAGGCTGTGGCCAAATTGGATGGTGCTTCATGATTAAGTCTATGGTTCAGTTTTCGAGTGCACTACTATTATCGCTTGCCATGATCTCTGGTGTATTTGCAACGCCAGTGGATACTTATGAATTTAAGTCGGTGGATAATCAGAAACGAGCATTAGAGTTAGCGCATTCGTTGCGTTGTCCTCAATGTCAAAATCAGAACTTAATAGACTCAAACTCTCCAGTAGCTCAAGATCTTCGTCTTGAGGTATACCAGATGGTAGATGCCGGTAAAGCCGATGATGAAGTTATTGAGTTTATGACCAGTCGCTATGGTGAATTTGTTCTTTATAAACCAAGAATGGAAGCCAAGACATACGCATTATGGTTAGGACCTGTTTTCTTATTAATGTGTGGTTTATTGATTGGATTCTTCTTTATACGTAAACAACGCATAACAGAAGTCGATGATCAAGAGATCAGCGCAGAAGAACAGAACGAGTTAGACACACTACTTAAACGAGACAGTAAATGAAACGAATGGCGAATTTGCTGAAAGTTTCATTATTGATGCTGACCTGTTTATCTATCAGTACCGTTTCTGCGTATCCTGGTATGCAGAAGCAAGCTGAAGGTGAGAGTCAGACGAATGTTGGACTGATAAGCGTATTACCACAACCTTTTCCAATTGCCGTCGTTCCATTTAAAAACGAGCAAGGTGAAGCTGTAGATTTTAGCCAGCACAAGGGTAAAATCATCATGGTGAACATGTGGGCGACTTGGTGTCCTCCATGTGTGCGTGAACTCCCAGCTGTTTCAAGACTATCTGAAAAGTTTGATAAGCAAGATTTTGTTGTTCTGCCAATTTCAATTGATCTAGAAGGGAAGGCAAAAGTAGAGCCTTTTCTTAAAGAGTTAGGAATGGACACTTTCAATTCCTATTATGATGAAACGCAAAACCTCAGAGAAGTGTTCCCACTTGATACTATTCCTGCGACCTTTATCTTGAATAGAGACGGCGAGCTAATAGCTTTTGTGCGAACTTTTGTAGATTGGGATGACAAACAAGCTACAGAACTTATCCAAGGTTTTATTGGTAAACAGTAAGAATGGATAAACAGTGTTAGTAAATGAAAGGGGCGTAAGCCCTTTTTTTGTGTCTAGAGCTCAGATTACGTCGCTATATTAGCCATATCGAATGATAAAAAGGCAGTCAGTTCCCTAAAGCCGATATAAACGATAAAAGCCCTTGCGCTGATTCTAAAACTCCCTATAATTCGCTCCCACTGACACGGCACAGCAGGCCAACTACTTAGGTAGTACGGGACTTGCAGCAGTGTTAGGGGGTTAAGACTCTTCGGAGATTTGATTCAGGTGACAAACGCTTTACAAGCTTCGAGTTTGACTTCTGTATAAGAAATCACCACTCGAAAAACTTGATAAAATAAGCGCTTGACGCCGACAGTGGAGAGTGTAGAATACGCCTCCCTAGCCAAGACGATATGTCTTGGGAAGTTAGTAAAAAACCAGCGACCTAGCGTCAACGGTCACACGATAGTGTGAAGCTCTTTAACAATTCAAAACAAGAAATCTGTGTGGACACTCACAGGTGTTGAGTTATTCGAAATTGCCTCTTTGAGGCAATCAAAAATTATCTCAACGAATCTCTTTTATAAGAGAAGCTGAGTGACCATAGAAATATGTAAACTTCATTAATCTTCGGATTGATGAAAAACAGTATAATTCGTTGAGCCGTTTTACTTCTAACAGAGTAGAACAAAAAAACTTTAATTGAAGAGTTTGATCATGGCTCAGATTGAACGCTGGCGGCAGGCCTAACACATGCAAGTCGAGCGGAAACAGGAAAGTAGCTTGCTACTTTCGCTGTCG
>NZ_VKGK01000003.1 GCF_007197645.1 Shewanella hanedai | reverse complement strand
ATAAGAAAACACTGCGCGGTGTCCTAGTCTTGTTCCCGCTAGACGATGGGGACCCGGACATTTATTCTTTAGACTCTACAAATAAAGAGTTATCTATAAGTTCAATTCCGAAGGCTATGGAATCAACCTGAGCAACCTAATTTATTCTCACTAGACGCTGAGATTAGGTTCTTGTTTTTATACTCGTACAAGATAATGAGTTAGGTTAGATGGTGGAGCCTAGCGGGATCGAACCGCTGACCTCAACACTGCCAGTGTTGCGCTCTCCCAGCTGAGCTAAGGCCCCTTTCTAACCTAATGACATTTGAGTGCACCGCAACTATTAATTGCTTGCGTCTCAACTGCGTGGCGCATTCTATGCAGCGCACCCAAAAGTGTCAACTCGTTTTTTAGGAATTTATTCTATTTGCTACAAATTCAATCGCTTTGAGGATTCTTTGCTCAGAACGAACCTTTCCAACTAAGAATAAGGTTAAATCGACAGCAGGAGACATGCCTGCGCCCGTTACAGCAACACGTAAAGGCATACCAACTTTACCCATACCAACTTCTAATTCTGTCGCTGTATCTTCAATAGCTTGATGAATACCTTCTAAAGTCCACTCATTTAAAGCAGCAAGCTTTTGCTGAACAAGTTGTAAAGGCTCCATTGCTACACCTCTAAGGTGCTTTTTAGCTGCTGTTTCATCAAATTCAGCAAAATCTTCATAGAAGTAGCGGCTAGATGCTGCCAAATCCTTTAAGGTTTTAGCTCTTTCAGATAAAGCAGTGACAACTTCAGCTAGTTCAGGACCATTAGTGGTATCAATGTTCTGATCCGCCATGTGCCATTCAAGATGTTTAGCCACATATTCTGGAGCAAGCTCCTTTATATAGTGCTGATTTAACCAGATCAACTTTTCGGTGTTAAAAGCAGATGCCGCTTTATTGATATCATCAAGCTTAAAGAGCTGCTTCATTTCATCAATAGAGAAGACTTCTTGATCACCGTGTGACCAACCTAAACGAACAAGGTAATTAAGTAGTGCTTCTGGTAAGTAACCATCGTCACGATATTGCATAACACCAACAGCGCCATGTCGCTTAGACAGCTTGGCACCATCATCACCCAAAATCATCGCTACATGAGCATATTCAGGAATTGGAGCACCAAGAGCTTTAAGGATGTTTATTTGACGAGGTGTATTATTGATATGGTCTTCACCACGAACAACACAAGTTATCCCCATATCCCAATCATCAACTACTACACAGAAGTTATATGTAGGCGTACCTTCTGTACGAGCGATAATAAGATCATCTAATCGTTCGTTTGAGATCTCAATACGACCACGAACGTGGTCGTCAAATACGACACTGCCCTCTGTCGGGTTTTTGAAGCGAACAACAAATGGCTCATCGGTATCTCGTGGAGCCTTATCACGACAACAGCCGTCATACTTCTGCTGTTCACCTTTCTCTGCCTGCTCTTCACGCATCGTTTCTATACGCTCACGTGAGCAGTAACATTTGTAAGCACTACCCTGCTCTAACATTTGAGCAATGATTTCGTTATAGCGATCGAAACGTTTCGTTTGGTAGTAAGGGCCTTCATCCCAATTCAGACCTAACCACTGCATCCCCTCAAGAATGGCTTCGCATGCTTCAGGCGTAGAACGTTCAATATCAGTATCTTCAATTCGCAGAACAAACTCGCCTTGATTGGCACGAGCACATAACCATGAATAAAGCGCTGTACGAGCGCCACCGACATGCAAGAATCCAGTAGGACTGGGAGCAAAACGCGTCTTAGTTGTCATAATGGGACACTAACCTATATAGAAAGTCTAAAAAAATAGACGGTACCAATGAATGTGGGGCATATTCTAACAGCCAATTGGGTTTAGGGAAATTGCCATACAGCTATATATGAAGATAAAGAGGCGACATTCACTTATATCCAACTTCGTTCGCTCCTCTTTTCTTTACTCGCCACAATGTTTTGAATAAAAATGAACCATACCAACAACAACATGAGCAACAAAGCGGCAACTCGTACAAAATTAAAACGCACTGTTCTTTTTCGCTAAAAAATCGTTGACACTAAGTCCTTCATCCCTATAATACGCCCCACACAGCGAGGTCGATTAGCTCAGCTGGGAGAGCACCTCCCTTACAAGGAGGGGGTCACTGGTTCGAGCCCAGTATCGACCACCATTTCTCTTCATTGAGAAATAAAACGTAACATAGTAAGTCCCAGGTCGATTAGCTCAGCTGGGAGAGCACCTCCCTTACAAGGAGGGGGTCACTGGTTCGAGCCCAGTATCGACCACCATTTCTCTTCATTGAGAAATAAAGCGTAACATAGTAAGTCCCAGGTCGATTAGCTCAGCTGGGAGAGCACCTCCCTTACAAGGAGGGGGTCACTGGTTCGAGCCCAGTATCGACCACCATTCTCTTTATTGAGAAGTAAAACGTAAGATAGTAAGTCCCAGGTCGATTAGCTCAGCTGGGAGAGCACCTCCCTTACAAGGAGGGGGTCACTGGTTCGAGCCCAGTATCGACCACCATTCTCTTTCTTGATACGCAAAGTTCAATTCCTCTGATTCAAATCTATTTTCAAATAATCTAAAAATCATTCTTAGTAAGATCATCCCTGACCAAGTATCAACCCCAACATCACCTTTTATCTATTCCTGCTATATTTCCAATAAATAACTATTGGCTTAAACCCTATCTACTCAATTTGCATTATTAAAAGTATTTGAGAATCCAAATTTAGTGGAAATAGCGTTACAGAAGAGAACCTACTGCACAAACCCCAGAAAATGAGAGCAAAGAGCAATCAACTGGCTGCTAGTTTGGTTGACGAGCTCTCAAACGGGATAGTTCGAGTCAGTTTGAATAAGACCCAAGCGAGCAATACCAAGACTAAGCTTGATGCGAACACAACACCACGCCAGCCCCAGTGCTGCCAGAATGGCATCAAGTAAGGCCCTCCTAAAGAAGCGCCTAAATAGTAGCAACACAAATACAATGCAGTAGCTTTAGCTCTATGGATCTTAGCGCGCTGAGCGACCCAAGCATTACAGCCACTATGAAGTAGGAAAAAGCCAAATGAGCTCATCAAAAAACCAAGGCAGATCGCCAAGATTGTATTCATTAACGTGACTAATCCGCCCAAAAACATAGCAGCTAGAGCAAGTCTAAATACAGCTTCTCGTCCAAAACGAGCTATCCAACCACCCGAGTAAAACGAGGCAAATGTACCACTGAGATAGCAAAGGAAAATCAGCGTAACTTGAAAACGTCCCCAATTAAACGGCGGCGCCATCAAATGAAGCTGAATATAGCTAAATTGGTTTACCATCACCAAAAATGCGAGACCACCTACGAGATAGATACCTCGTAGCTTTACATCGTTAAGGTGAAGGCAAAAACCACGAAAATCATCCTGAATAGATGTCAACCAAGACATAGGCTTTTTATCTAATATCGATAACGTTGAGGAACCACTATTTATGCTGTGACTTGGCAATAAACGATGAACAGCAATAACCCCCAACAGTGAAAGTAGCAAAACAACACCGATAACTTGTTGCCAATGCAATTCTAATGACAGCGCACCGCCAATCAGGCGACCAGCAATCCCGCCCAAACTGTTTGCAGCAATATAGACAGCCCCCGCTTTCAACATCGCTCCCTTGCTTAACTCATCTTTAAAATAAGCCATCGCGATAGCAGGCACCGCTGCTAATAACACGCCTTGCAATAACCTCAATGCCAATAGTTGCGAAAAATCACTCACAAAAATCATCAACAAGTCGGACGCTAAGAGAAGATATAAACTGATGAGTAGCGGGACTCTACGCCCTACCCTGTCTGATATAACGGCATATAAAAGCAGCGAGAAAGCCATTGAAAAACTGGTCACCGACAACAACAAAGTGGCATGTTTTATTGCAACGTCAAAAGTACCTGCTATCAGCGGCAAAACACCTTGTACCAAATAAAGATTGATATAAACAACGACTGATGCAATGGAAAGACCCCAGATCAGGCGCACCTCATGCTGATGTACCGGCGCTGAAGCATTGTTTTGAACTACGGAATGGTTAGGAAGGATCACTTGGCTATTATTGACCGACATCGGTTATGGCAACTTAATAAACAAACTCAATAGACATAGATTAGCATCAGTAATAACATAACAATAATAGATTAAAACAATCAGAGCTATTGATATTTGTTATGGATATACGTCAACTTAATCACCTAGATGCACTTGTTAAACATGGCAGTTTCACTAAAGCAGCCGAGAGTCTAAATATGGCCCAACCCGCGTTGAGTCAGAGTATTAAGCGGCTAGAGGGATCACTTGGCGTTATTTTAGTCAGTCGTAGCATGAAAAAAATCACACTGACTGCTGAAGGTGCTGCATTGCACCAACATGCTCTGCTTATTATCAAACAGCTCAAAAGAGCAGAAGCTGACATCAAATCCATGGCAAACCTCACTAAAGGTGAAGTAAGAATTGCCGTTCCAGGCATGTTAGGTTCCTTCTACTTACCGAGCCGACTAATGGCATTTCGTCACCAGTACGCCGATCTTAAATTGTCACTCTTTGAAGGAGGCACTCGGGATTCATTGAGGATGCTGATACAAGAAGAGGTCGATATTGCCATCATTACCGCTCAAGATCTAAAACCTGAGTTTAATAGCCACCGTCTGCTAACCGAGCAAATGGTTGTCGCCCTTGGGCCTGAACACCCATTAGCTGAGTACAAGAGCATTAATATTAAGCAGTTCTTTGAACATGAGCTGGTGATGTTTAAACCTGGTTACTTCCACAGAGAGTGGATGCTATCCCAAGCCACTGCTTTAGGCCTAACGGCCAACATAGGTTTTGAAACAAACTTGATTAACTTGATAAAACAGATCGTCTCGCAAGGTTTTGCAATCACCAGTGTGCTTGAAATGGTGATCAGCGATAAAGATGAAATTTTAGCGAAGCCTTTTGATCCCCCAGTCTTTCTCGACTTGCATGTCGCTTGGAAGAAACACAAACCAATCAGCGTCGCCGACAGAGCTTTTGTTGATTTCCTAATGGAAAACAGATAAAAAAAACACCTTATGACTTAAGCCATAAGGTGTTCAAATATATAACAGATCGTGAGACTTAAGCTTTAATGCTTCTTACGTCCTCAACTGAATCACAAACCAAGGCTTTTTGAGCCATGATTTGACACTGTGCGTAATTAAGATTTCTTACTCTCGCCTTTACCACTGGCAGAGAAGGCACACTCACTGATAACTCTTGAACGCCTAGACCAACAAGGATAGGAACAGCAACAGGATCACTTGCTAAACTGCCGCAGATACCAGTCCACTTGCCTTCACGATCGGCAGCTTTCACCGTCATATCAATAAGACGAAGTACTGCAGGATGTAATCCATCAATACGCGCAGCTAATTTTGGATGACCACGATCGATCGCCAAAGTGTATTGCGTTAAGTCATTTGTTCCAATAGAGAAGAAATCAACTTCCTTAGCAAAGTGGTCAGCTAATAGTGCCGCTGAAGGTACTTCGATCATGATGCCAATCTCAACAGTCACGCCCACTTTTTCTTGCTCTTCAAGAACAAGCTTCTTCACTGCTCGGAATTCATCAAGTGAGCTCACCATTGGGAACATGATCCGCACATGTCCAACATGAGATGCTTTCAAAATGGCATGGACCTGTTTGCGTAACATGCTAGGACGGTTAATACCGATACGCACGCCACGCTCACCTAAGAAAGGGTTTTCCTCTTTTGGCAAAGGCAGGTAAGCAAGCGGCTTATCACCCCCCACATCCAGAGTTCGAATGATAACGGGACGATCTTTACCCATAGCGCCAATAATATCGCTATAAGCCTTAATTTGCTCATCCAGGGAAGGCTCGGTCACTCGCTCCATGTAAAGGAACTCTGAACGCAACAGACCGACGGCCTCAGCACCCAGTTTAACGGCTTTCTCAGCATCTTCTAGATTTGCAATGTTGGCAGCAATCTCAACGCGATGGCCATCTTTTGTGATCGCAGGCTGATTGGCCACTTTCAATGCCGCACTAGACTCTTCAGCAATGTGCTTTTGCTGAGATAAACATTGATCTATCTCATCTGCAGTCGGATTAACCTTTAAGAAGCTCTTGTTTGCATTAAGAATAACTTCTGAGCCATTGTCATATCCACGAATACTCGCAGGCATGTTGACCAAATAAGGGATCCCCATAGCACAGGCTAAAATAGCAGCATGTGAAGTGGCGCCGCCCTCAAGAGTACAAATACCAATGACGGCCTTACGATCTAAGATAACAACCTCTGACGGGGTAATATCATCGAGACAAAGAATCGTATTTTCAGGTAGTTGAGCTGATGCTCCCTCGACACCGAGAAGGTAACACAGTACGCGCATCCCCACATCTTCAACATCAGTCGCACGGGCTGCAAGCATTGGGTTATCTAGCTGTCGCATCACATCCGCTTCAGCTAAAAAGCTCTTGTGCCAAGCCCACATAGCGCTTTTGCCTGAATTAATCAGTTCTACAGCGCGCTCAACAATGGCGGGGTCTTCCAACAACTGTTGATGTGCGATGAACACTTCAGCGTGTCCACCCGCATTTTCTTGTTCTAATTTATCAATTAACTCTTGCAGTGAAACACTGGCCTTTTTGATGCCATAATCCAATTGCTCAAGCTCATCACTGACGCTTACTCCCTTTTCAGGGTAGCTGGCCAATTCGCGGATCTGATGATAAAGCTTACCAATGACAACACCTGGTGAGGCTTTAACACCCGGTAGTAGACCGTCAGCACCTTCTACAGGACCAAGTAGTGGTATTTCAACTTCTATCGCTTCAGCAACAGGTAATCCTTCAGCAACTTCTTCACCCAGTCCAGAACGGAAACCGTTAAGAACGGCTTCCATAGTATCTTGGGCATCTGGTCCAGTCGCTGTGACAACCAGTTTTGAACCTAGCACTGTCTGCAATCCCATGATTGCAGTCAGACTGTTGGCATTACATTGCTTACCGTTATCCTGGTTTAAAAGGGTTACCTTACAGCTGAAACCCTTAACAATTTGAATAAGCGTCGCAGAAGGACGCGCATGAAGACCCAATGGGTTCATCAACACAACATCTTCTGTCACTGTAACATCATCTTGTGATGACTCAGTGCTGCCCTGCTCTTCCGCTTTAGCATCGACGGTAAAGACAATGTTTTGTCCTGCTGTTACGTTCGAACCTCGATTAACCACATAACCTGTTTCACCGGTCGTGATCATAATCGCAGTTTCTAGGCTGATCTCTTTTGACTCGATAAAGCTCGTATCAAAAGCGAGTAATTCCTGACCGATAACAACGGTGTCGCCTAGTTTAACTTTCGCATCAAAACCTTCGCCGCGAAGCGTCACGGTATTAATCCCAACATGGATCAACACTTCAACGCCAGTATCAGATTTAATCGCAACCGCATGCTTAGCGTCATGCAACTGGCTTATCGTGCCAGCACATGGTGCGACAACGACAGAATTCGTTGGATTGATCACAACACCGTCACCAATCATTCGTCCGGCAAACACGGGATCAGCAGAATCTTCGATACTCAGCACTACGCCAGAAAGAGGCGCTGACAAAGAGAGTAAGCAAGACTGGCTTTTATTTATCTGTAGACTCATAGGGAAACCTTAACAGTAGGTGTTTTATCTTCGCGGGTGATTTGCTTCATCTCATCGGCAATCATTTCAGCTTCAGGACCGACGACTATTTGTAGATTCTTATCGCCGATACGCACGATGGCTATCGCACCCAAAGACTTAAGATCTTCTTCACTCACTTTAGAGGTGTCTTTTAGCGTTAAACGTAAACGAGTAATGCTGGCATCGATGTGAGTTAAGTTCTGTGACCCACCTAATAATGCGATGCACTTTTGAGAAAATTCAGTTTTATCGACGATCTGACTAGCAGCAACAATAGGAGCTGGTGCTTCTTTGGCTGCAGCAACTGCAACTTCTGGGATCTTAATTGCACTCAAGTCTTCACTTGCCGCCACTTTTCTCATTTCACCGGCTATGATTTCAGCTTCAGTACCAACAATGACTTGCAGGTTCTTCTCACCGACGCGGATCATGCCACTGGCACCTAAGGCCTTAATCACACTCTCATTAACCGCATTAGGATCAACTAAGGTCAAACGAAGACGAGTGATACAAGCATCAATAACAGTCAGGTTATTCACACCACCAATAGCTTTAATGTACTGTCTAGCCTTGTATTCTTTATCTGTTAGACCTTGCTTATCTTTGTCATCTACAACACATTCACCCACGCTTTCGTCTTGAACTTCACGGCCAGGCGTTTTCAAGTTGAATATTTTGATACCGAAGTAGAACACGCAGAAGTAAAGGACTGCATATCCAAAGCCAATGAAAACAACCGTCCATGGATTGGTTGCTAATCCCCAGTTAAGCACCATGTCGAACAGACCAGCCGAGAAGCCAAAGCCAGTTAATGCCCCCATAGCTGTCGTTAATGCCATTGATACACCAGTCAATACTGCATGAATCGCATATAGACCTGGCGCTAGGAACATGAACATGAACTCAAGAGGTTCTGTAATACCTGTCAAGAAAGCTGTTACAGCAACTGAAAACAACATACCACCAACTTGAGCTCGGCGATCAACATCTGCTGTTAGATACATTGCCAGAGCAGCCGCAGGTAGACCGAACATCATTACAGGGAAGAAACCTGTCATGAACACACCAGCTTGAGGATCGCCCGCGAAGAAACGATGTAGGTCACCGTTAACAAGTAATCCAGCGGCATTGGTATAGTCACCTAAACCGAACCAGAAATACGAGTTCAATACGTGATGTAATCCTAATGGAAGTAAAGCACGGTTTAATGTACCGAATACAAATTGACCAATAGAACCTGAATCGGCAATGGCATGTCCAAATAGGTCGATACCATGTTGAATTGCCGGCCAAATATAGCCACAAGCCCAGCCCATCAATAACATGAACAGGCCAGTCATGATCGGCACAAGTCTTTTACCACTAAAGAAGCCAAGAATTGCTGGTAAAGAGACTGCATGGAAACGATTATAGGTGTGACCCGCGACAATACCGCTGATAATGCCACCAAAAAATGACATATCGATGGTTGGGTCTATCGTTGCTGTTGTCCCTTTAAGAATAAAGAATCCGACTGCGCCAGCTAGCGCTGCGGCACCGGCTCCATCGACAGAGATACCGACTGCGATACCCATAGCGAAGAGCAAAGGAAGGTTACTGAAAATGGCATTACCTGCTTCTGCCATAAACGGAATGTCGAACAAATCTGGCTGGCCCAAACGTAGTAGCAAAGCTGCTACCGGAAGGACCGCTATCGGTAGCATTAATGCTTTACCGATTTTTTGCATATACCCCAATATGTTCACGATTGAACCTCTTATATATTTTATTAAAGTGAGAATTGTCTATTTGGAATTTATCTTACTAACTTATTTTCCAAAGGAAATTAAAAAAGCAAAAAATCGGTACTTGATCGTGTTTTTTTTAAATTTTTACGTTCTAGATCACACTATAGACGCTTTTATTTTCCAACGAAAAATAAATTACCTATGATTTAGGGAATCAATTTATTTTCAGAATAAAATGTAGAGACACCTGTCGGAAAACTGCTACCGAATTGTATTTTGACCAGTAGTACTTGTCTTATACGATGACAATATGACTTTTTGTAATGCCGAGCCGTAGCTATTTAGGATAATGGGAGCAATTTCATCTTCACTAATAAGCAAAAGCTTAACGACACAGGCAACCTACACCTCAATTACTCGGAGTTTATCAAATGCGTTTTATACCTCTAAAAGACAAGCAAGCGGTTGGTCGTTGGGCTGCTCAATACATTGTTCAACGCATCAAGGATTTTAATCCTACTGCTGATAGACCGTTTGTTTTAGGTTTGCCTACTGGCGGCACCCCAGTTCCGACATATCAAGAGCTTATTCGTTTACACAAGGAAGGCGAGATAAGCTTCGCCAATGTCATCACATTCAACATGGATGAATACGTTGGATTATCAGCATCTCACCCTGAGTGTTATAAAATGTTTATGCGCACCAACTTCTTTGATCACATTGATATTCCGCTAGAAAATATCAACAATTTAGATGGGAATGCCGAAGATCTAGAAGCTGAATGCAAACGTTATGAGCAAGCGATTACTGCACAAGGTGGAATCGAATTGTTTATGGGTGGAGTAGGACACGATGGCCACATAGCTTTCAACGAGCCAGGCTCATCACTCGCTTCTCGTACACGTCTGAAAACGCTGACCACTGAAACTCGCGAAGCCAATGCCAGATTTTTTGATAACGAGATCAATAAAGTCCCTAAACTTGCACTAACAGTGGGAGTGGGTACCGTACTTGATGCTCGAGAATTAATGGTCCTTTCAACCGGTGCCAATAAATCCCGTGCCGTACAAGCAACCGTTGAAGGTTCTGTAAACCACATGTGGACCATTTCAGCTATGCAGCTTCATCCTAAAGCCATTATGGTCTGTGATGACTCAGCAACACTGGACCTGAAAGTACGTACATTACGTTACTTTCAAGACATTGAATCAGAAAACATCAAGGATTTTTGATATGCCGCATAACCTGATCCTTCATTCAGAAACAAGCTATGCATTGGTCGGTTTTAATCCATTGACGGGTGATCCACAACAGTCTGGTATCGACGCCATCGTCATAGATGAAGGTCGAATTATTGCAATTGGCAAAGCTGACGATATTGTTAAAGACCATGTGGTATTTGATCTCAATGGCCTTAATCTAAGCCCAGGCTTTATCGACTTGCAATTAAATGGCTGTGGTGGAGTGTTATTTAACAATGACATCTCGACCAAAACGTTAGATGTCATGCACGCAACAAACCTGCTCAGCGGCTGCACGACATTTTTACCGACACTGATCACCAGCAGTGACCAAGATATGCGTCAGGCGGTTGATGTTGTACGTCAATACAAGTCTGAACATCCAGATAGAGTTCCAGGGATTCATCTAGAGGGGCCTTACCTAAGTCAAGCACGCAAAGGTATACACAGTTTAGATTATATTCGTGAGCCCTCTGCAGAAATGATTAACTATTTCTGTGACAATGCCGATGCCATTGCCATGGTCACTTTAGCTCCCGAAGTCTGCCCTGCTGATACTATCGAGAAACTCTGTGAAGCTGGAATTATTGTCTCGATTGGACACACCAATGCCAGTTGTGAGCAAGTAAAATTAGCTGAACAAGCTGGCGCTCGGTTTGTGACTCATTTGCACAATGCGATGAGTCCTCTGGGCAGTCGTGAACCTGGCGTTGTCGGCGCAGTGTTCGACAGTAATATGCTTGGTGCTGGTATCATTGCTGATGGCTATCACCTTGCTTGGGAAAACCTGAGGATTGCTCATCGTTTACTTCAAGACCGTTTGGTTCTCGTGACGGATGCTACCACGCCTGCTGGAACCACTATTGAAGAGTTTGAATTTTCAGGTCAAATGATTCAACACCAGAACGGTAAATGCTCCAATGCCGATGGCACCCTTGCAGGTTCTGCCTTAGTCATGAACCATGCCGTAGCAAATAGTGTACGAGCAGGACTCGCTCCCCATGACGTTATTCGCATGGCAAGCATCAATGCAGCCCGTGCTATTGATATTGAAAAAGAAATGGGCAGTATTGCAGTAGGCCAATATGCTAATCTGGCATTCTTTGACGACAAGTTCACAATACAGGGAACGGTAAGTGGAGGAGATATTCAATTCTGCCATAATATCGCCGTTTGATTTGAGCTTTTAGTCGCTAGCGGGTCCGATTTCTTCTAGAATCTGACTCGCTAAATCAATATCCCAAAACCACCTTCGATATATGGGCTTAGTCTCTGAAGGTGATTTTGGGATATAGATATAAGTGAAAGACATAAAAAGGATAATAATAAAAATGTCGATTGTAATTGCTAATCTTGATTTCGTAAAAGAGCGAAATATTTCCGCTGTCTACAGAGTCATTGTTGAAAGTGGTTCCATTTCTCGGATTCAAATTGCTAGGCAATGCCGCCTCGCTGCAGGCAGTGTCACCCGAATTACACGACAGTTAATCCAAGCAGGGCTGATTCAAGAACAGGAACAGCAGTTTTCAGAGCGTGGTAGAAGAGCGACCTCCTTAGCGCCATCATTAGGAAAAGTACAGATCCTAGCGGCACGTGCAGGGCGAACAGAACTGCATATTGGTTTGTGTGATCTTTCGGGTAATTTACTCGCCAGAAGCTCTATTCCCCTAAAGCCTGTCAATCAGGTTGAATTTACTGAACTACTGATTTCCTCTCTACGTGAATTTATCGACACTCATCAGCAACACATTCGCTGTCTTGTCGGAATAGGTGTTTGTACACCGGGGCTTGTCGACTCATCAAAAGGCATTATCACCTTCATGCCTCATATCAGTATCAGTAACTTACCATTGGCGGAGAAAGTCACAGAGGCGATGGGATTGCCCTGTTACATCAATAATTTTATCTCATCGATGGCTCTGGCCGAACATCATTTTGGTGTCACTCAAGGGGTTAAAAACAGCTTATATGTCAGTGTTCATAACGGTGTGGGGGCTGGCATGATACTCGATGGCAAGCTGTATGAAGGAAGTAACCTCGCCGTTGGTGAAATGGGCCATATACAGATTGATCCCTTAGGACAGCGCTGTTATTGCGGAAATTTTGGTTGCCTAGAGACCATGGTTAGCAATTCAGTTATCGAGAGTCGTTGCCATAAATTACTCCAATCCGGTGTACCTAGCCTGCTCAGTGAGCAAGCCAATATTAGTGACATCTGTAAAATGGCTAAAGCCGGAGACAAGTTGGCTCATGACCTACTCAAAGAAGCGGCTTCGAACCTTGGCCGCGCTATTGCCATGAGTGTTAATTTACTTCGCCCTGATAGAGTCGTTCTAGCCGGTGAAATCTGTGAGGCTTTTAGTATTATTCATCCTGTACTTACACATTGTTTAAAAAGCCAAACCGTGTGCGTAAATGATGAGCTTGATACCAAAATAGTCTGTTCAGAGATTTATCAAAGTCCTTGGTATGGAGGTTTTACACTCGTCAGAAGAGCATTGCTTGAGCAGGGTTTGCTACTCAAGCTACTGTAAAAAAGCTAACACAGAATGCCTAAGTTGCATCATCTTGATGTTCAGGCATGGCATCCACAAAGGCACCCAGTTGATTGCAATTGTGGGTGATACGCACAATGTTGGAGTAAGACTGTAAATCCACCTTGAAACGATTGGCGTTATACACTTGAGGCACTAAGCACAAATCAGCTAATGTCACACTATCACCAAAACAAAACTGCCCAGCATGCGCCTCAAGCTGCTTCTCTAGTGCACCAAACCCTTCGTGGATCCAGTGATGATACCAAGACGATTTGGCGTCATCATCGACGTTAAGCTCTTTTGCAAGATACTGAAGTACTTTTAGATTATTAAGTGGATGCATTTCACAAGCAATCGACATCGCCATTGAACGCACAATAGCCCTCTGTTGCATATTCTGAGGAAGCAAAGCCATTTCAGGGTATTTTTCATCAAGATACTCAATAATGGCAAGCGACTGCGACAAAACAAATTCACCACTAGTATCACCAGAATCCGTATCGATAAAAGCAGGCACTAACTCTTGTGGATTTAACTTGGCGTAATCCGCCTTATGCTGCTCACCGCCCTCTTTTACTAGATGAACAGAAACCTGCTCAGCCTCCAACCCTTTATAATTTAATGCAATTCTGACACGGTAAGCAGCACTTGAGCGCCAATATCCATAAAGCTTCAACATGAGTTATTCCTCTTGATGCAAAAAAGGCCAATTCAATGAATCAGCCTTTTAAAAACACATCTGAATTAATACTAAGCTTTGTACTCAACTATCTGCTGGTCAATCGAGCCAAAGATCGTCTTGTTATTATCATCCAGCATCTCAATACGAACTCGGTCACCAAACTTCATAAATGAGGTTGACGGCTTACCATCAGCAATCGTCTCCAGCATACGCGTTTCGGCTAAACAGCTTGAACCTGCACTGCGATCATAGTTTGAGATAGTACCAGAGCCAATAATCGCACCAGCGCCCAATGGACGAGTCATAGCCACATGAGATACAAGTTGGCTAAAGTTGAATGTCATGTCGACACCCGCATTGGGTTGACCGAATAACTTACGGTTTAGGTGAGTGATTAATGGTAGATGTACTTTAGAATCTTCCCAGCGTGCGCCCAACTCATCAGGTGTCACGGCAACCGGAGAAAAACTGCTCGATGGCTTAGCTTGATAGAAACCAAAACCTTTCGCCAACTCACCAGGGATCAAGTTACGCAAGGAAACATCATTAACTAACATGAGTAGTTTAATGTGCTTTTCAGCATTTTCCGTTGAAACACCCATCGGTACATCATCAGTAATAATGGCTATTTCAGACTCAAAATCGATGCCCCACTCTTCGCTTCCCAATGGAATGTCAGCTTTAGGCGCGATAAAGCAATCTGATCCACCTTGATAAACCAAAGGATCTGTCCAGAATGTTTCAGGCATTTGAGCGCCACGCGCCTTACGCACTAATTCAACATGATTTACATAAGCACTGCCATCAGCCCATTGATACGCTCTTGGGAGAGGAGATAAACATTTAGACTCGTCGAAATCGATAGCGTTATCGATCAATCCATCATTCAATGCATCATATAACTCACTCAATTGCGGCTGAAGCAACTGCCATGCATCAAGTAGCTCTTGCATCGTATGAGCAATAGCGGGAACAGCGACTGTTTTTGAGAGATCTTTACTTACTAACATCAATTGGCCGTCACGACGACCATTGTTATAACTGGCTAACTTCATACCTGCTCCTGTCTTGGATCTCTACAGGCAAACAAACCCATGTTTGCTTACCTAATAATATTTGACGCAATAATGACTATAGAAATACAGTAAGCGTAGACCGATAGGAATAGGGTGATATAAATCACTGAGTCCCTTTCGATATGTTATTTCGTAAACAAATAATTACAGCTAATTCATCACCTAGGCACTTGGGCTTTTCCCACAAACTGTGATGAAAAACCCAGCACTTAGGTGGCAATTTGTTGTTACATCTACTTTTGTTTACTTATCTTATATTCTCTAAGCTTATTCGCGATTGCGGTGTGAGATACACCTAACTTTTTAGCTAACTGACGCGTACTTGGATAGGCTGGATAGAGTCTTCTGAGTAAACTGGCCTCAAATTGCTTCATTGCCTGATCTAAACTTCCCTCAAACTGATGGTCAAAATAACCAAAACCTTCGGCATATGAGGGTAATTTTAACTGTTCAACTGTTAACTCCGCTGAGCCATCCCACATAGACACCGCTCTAAAAATCGCATTTTTAAGCTGTCTCACATTACCCGGCCAAGCATAATTGAGCAGATGTTCACGACATTGAGCTGAGATCCGACGGATCGGGATAGACAGCTGCTGGCTATAATGTTCAAGAAACATCTCGGTAAGCGGGATCACATCCATTTTGCGTTCACGCAACGATGGAAGGTGAAAACTGAGTACATGTATGCGGTAATAGAGATCTTCTCTGAAATCTCCCGTCTGGCATAATTCAGCCAAATTTTTCTGGGTAGAGCAGATAATCCGAACATCAGCCCTGACTTCCTGATCTTCTCCCAAACGCCTAAACGTACCATCTTGCAGAAGACGTAATAACTTCACCTGCGCTGTTTTAGACATTTCGGCGATCTCATCAAGAAATACGGTTCCGCCTTTGCCCTCTTCGAAGAATCCTCTTTTAATTATCTCGCCATTGCGGACATAACCAAATAGCTCCTCTTCCGCTGCACTGTCAGGCAAAGCCGCACAGTTAATCGCGATAAACGGATATTCTCGGCGCATACTCGCATCATGACATGCTCTCGCCATAAGCTCTTTACCAGTACCCGTTTCACCGGTGATCAAAAGTGGTGCATCAAGCTGTGCCATTCGGCGAGCCTGTACAAGCACCTCTTTCATTTTGTCACTGGTGACTAATACATTTTCAAAACCCACGGTTTGATTTTGCAGCGCATTAAACTGTTTACCCACCCTTGCTGGAGATTTTAGTGAAACAACCGCCCCTGCAAGAATTGACTTATCATTTTCATCGGGAAGATAGATAGGCAGCATCTCAGCCAAATATTCATTCTGGCCAATATTCACTCGTGTTGCCTGAGCTAACACTAAGCTCTCGCTTAACCAACGACTAAAGTTAAACCCTTGCACCCAATGATTCAGAGATTCATCTAAAATCTCATGTTCATTCATCCCTATGGTCATTGTTGCCGACTCATTCACAATCCGCACTCTGCCCTTAACATCGATTGAAAAGACCGAGTCAGGTAAGGTTTTTAACAGGGTTTTTAAGGCGTAATGCTCCTGCTCTGACGGCATAAAAGAAACGGTACGAACATCATGTACTCCTTCAACTTTTCGTATCAGAGGCAACAACTCACTGAGCGTATCGAAATTCACTTCAGCAAATTGTAAGTAGAGAAACCCTTGGTTACTGGCATCAATAGCAAGTAGATTAATCCCGTAACCTTCTAAAATCATCAAAATATCTTTAGCTAGACCCACTCGGTCCAAACAACATACTTCCAGCCGCATACTGGTATTTTTCCCTTTATCAAACACATTAATTTCGTGGGAGATACTGGGTTATTGATGATATTTAATGGCAATAGAACGATTGCAAAAGATAATCATATAACCTCAGACGCCTATACGTTAAAAGGTTATGATTAGTGTGGCAAGTCTTGTTTACAGCACAAAGTGTAACAAAGGAATAAAACAGCAGAAAAACATATGTTAACCTGCTGATATTTAATAACTTAAAGTTTAATCCAATAACTGGTCAGTCTTCGATGCCATAATGAAATCATTACGGTGAAGTCCCTTAACAGAGTGTGACCACCAAGTCACAGTGACCTTGCCCCATTCAGTTAGAATCCCTGGATGATGAAACTCCTCTTCAGCCAGCTCAGCAAGCTTATTGGTAAATACCATGGCCAACTTAAAATTCTTAAATTTATACACACGCTCTAGCTGCATGATGCCGTCACGTACTTCGACTCCCCAATCCGGAATTAACCGTATTAATTCTGCCAACTCGCTATCGGTTACTTTTGGGGCGTCAGCCTGACAGGCTTCACACTTCATATCGGCTAATTTAGTCATCTCTCATTCCTTCAATTTATTTTTTATTCGTTTTAGTTTTAGTGTTTAACTGGCTTTAGATTTTGGTTCAAAAAGTGGTTCAAAGAGTCCCAACTTTTTAGCTTCATCCACAGCCCCCATAATATCCATTTTAACTATCTCATCGAGATACTCTATATTATCAATAGCATAATAAACGGGTTGCATAATATCGATACGATAAGGTGTTCTTAATACATCTACTAAATTAAATGGTTTAATCAGAGGTGTATCCCCCATGGCATAAAGTGTTTCACCAGGAGAACTTAAAATCCCACCACCGTAGATCTCTAATGAATTGTCTTTATTGCGGATCAAACCAAACTCCACAGTAAACCAATATAATCTCGCTAGAAAAACACGATCTTGCTTGCTTGCTGCTAGGCCTAACTGGCCATACATGTGTGAGAAATGAGCGAATGATGGATTGGTTAGCAATGGGCAATGCCCAAACACTTCATGAAAAATATCCGGTTCACGCAAGTAATCAAATTCATCTTCACTGCGAATAAATGTGGCTACAGGAAATTCCTTGTTTGCCAATAACGCAAAAAACTTCTCAAACGAAATAAGCGCAGGCACCGCCGCTGTTACCCAACCCGTGGTATCGAATAATACCTTATCAATATCCGTTAACTGCGGGATTTTATCATTGGAAAGATTTAGTTTTTCTAATCCCCGTTGATATTCAGAACAAGCAAATTGGGTTAAGTTGCCCTGCTGCCTATTGTAAAGTGCTTGCCAAACAGCATGCTCCTCTTGAGGAAAAAATAACTGACCATTTGCATCGGGCAAACGGGCTACATACTCAGTGTGTTTACTCATTTTTCTCAATATACGTTATGGATCCCATCTTCATAGTTGACCAAAGCGCATTTTTTGTTAACCACTTCACACTTTTTATATCGTTCGATTAAACCATCTAAACGTAATCATAAAGTTACGCCTGACACTACAAACTAGCAATGCATTGAAAAATATAACTTTAACCCGTAACCATTTATTGCCAAGAATATTTACTTTCTATCACTCATTCGTAAGCTCACTATTAATATGGCTTTTCTGTGTAAGTTTATTAAAATAGAAGGATTAAGTGATAAGTACATGAAAGGACAAGAATGAAACAACATAAAATAACTAAGGCTGTTATTCCCGTTGCGGGACTAGGAACAAGGATGCTTCCAGCAACGAAAGCGATTCCAAAAGAGATGCTACCTGTCGTTGATAAACCGCTTATTCAATATGTTGTCAATGAAGCCATTAATGCAGGCATCAATGAAATTGTACTTGTAACTCACGCCAGTAAAAACCCAATCGAAAATCACTTTGACACCAGTTTTGAACTTGAAGCCCAGCTTGAACGACGTGTAAAACGTCAGCTACTGTCTGAAATTCAGTCTATCTGTCCTAAAGGTGTCACCGTGATAAGCGTGCGCCAATCACAAGCTAAAGGTTTAGGGCATGCTATTTTATGTGCTAAATCTGTTATCGGGGACGCCCCTTTTGCTGTCCTTCTACCCGATGTACTTGTTGATGAAGCCAGTTGCAATCTGCGCAAGGATAACCTTGCTGAGATGGTCAGACTGTTTGATCAAACAGAGACAGGTCAAATCATGGTTGAAGCAGTGCCTCATGATCAAGTGGATCAATACGGCATTGCAGATGTAAATGGTCATGACTTTCAACCCGGAGAATCGATTCCATTAGCGCAACTTGTTGAGAAACCGAGTAAAGAAAAAGCTCCATCAAATCTAGCTGTTGTAGGCCGTTACATTTTACCAGCAGAAATTTGGCCATTATTGGCAAAGACACCTGCTGGTGCTGGTAATGAAATTCAGTTAACCGATGCCATTGCCATGTTGATGGAAAATCAAACGGTAAACGCCTACTACATGAAGGGTAAAAGCCACGATTGTGGAAATAAACAAGGCTATATGCAAGCTAATGTAGAGCATGCACTTCGTCATAAAGAGATCGGTAATGATTTCAAGCAGTACCTTAAGCAATTAGTTAGCGAATTCGAAAAGGAAAAATGAACATGACGATTTTAGTCACAGGTGGCGCCGGCTATATTGGTTCTCATACCGTAGTAGAACTATTAAATGCCGATCAGGATGTCGTTATCATCGATAACCTAGTGAATTCAAGCATTGAAGCTCTGCACCAAGTCGAAGCTATCACTGGGAAATCAGTCACCTTTTACCAAGGTGATATACTGAATAAAGCCTTTCTCCAGAAAGTATTCAGCGATCATAAAATCCAATCAGTGATTCATTTTGCCGGTTTGAAAGCGGTAGGCGAATCCGTGGCACAACCGCTTCGCTACTATGAAACAAATGTCTCAGGTACTTTAGTGTTATGTGAAGTGATGGCTGAGTATAACGTCAAAAACTTAGTGTTTAGCTCATCGGCAACGGTTTACGGAGACCCAGCAAGCTTACCCATCACTGAAGATTTCCCGACGGGAGCGACTAACCCTTATGGCCAGTCAAAATTGATGGTCGAGAACATTCTTGAAGACCTTTATCACTCAGATCCGAGCTGGAATATCGCAAGGCTACGCTACTTTAACCCTGTAGGCGCTCACGCTAGCGGCTCCATAGGTGAAGATCCTAATGATATCCCAAATAATTTGATGCCTTTTATTGCACAAGTTGCCGTTGGAAAAAGAGAAAAACTGAGTGTGTTCGGTGATGATTACAATACCCATGACGGCACTGGTGTACGTGACTATATTCACGTGGTCGATCTTGCTATTGGTCACTTGAAAGCCTTAGATAAACTCAATACTCAATCTGGCCTAGTGACCTATAACTTAGGCACTGGTGTGGGTTATAGTGTTATTGACATGGTTAATGCATTTGAAAAAGCCTGTGGTAGCAAGATTAGCTATCAAATTGTCGCTCGACGTCCTGGTGACATTGCCGCTTGTTACGCCGATCCCCTAAAGGCACAAACTGAATTAGGTTGGCAAGCAACTCATACCCTTGAGGATATGGCCAATAGTAGCTGGAACTGGCAATCGACTAATCCAAATGGCTACACAAGCTAAATAACGATACATCATTCAACGTCGCTTATTGCTTCTGTATAAGCGACCTCCTCTCCGCCCAGAACAGTCTTCATCAAGGTGACTTCTCATCTTGTCTTCAGAGGCGATTCTATCAACATCATTAAGTCGCTTGGGGATCACACCTAATTGAAAGAGATAAATACATGAGTAATATAAACCAAAGTCGTCGACGCCTGTTTAATCGCCGTAAAACTAATGCCATACGCCCGCCTTGGAGCCGTGATGATATTGAGTTTACCGATGTCTGTAGCCGGTGTGATAAATGCATCCAAGCATGTGAAACCAACATCATAATTATAGGTGACGGTGGCTTTCCTGAAATCGACTTTAAAGATGATGAATGTACCTTTTGTAAAAAATGTGCAGAGGTCTGCCCCGAAGCTATTTTTAATGACACAGCGCAAGCTGCTTGGCAAATCACCGCAACGGTTAATGATAGCTGCCTTGCTAACCAAGGGATCTGGTGCCAAAGCTGCAAAGATGCTTGCGATCCTAGAGCCATCTCTTTCAAACCTGCCATAGGTCAAGCCCCTCATCCAAATATCGACCTTGACGCATGCACAGGTTGCGGAGCATGTGTGGCCCCCTGCCCTAATAACGCTATCGTTATCACCTCTTCGACTACAGCTTTATAAAGCCAAAAAAATGACGATGCAGCGCCAAATATTAATGGTTTCGCCAATGTTAATTTAAGGTTAATATCCCTGTATCTAGAAGCCAATTTAAGACGCTTATGTTTGCTAAAAAGAGATCGAACACCGGACTAACTTTCATCGCCCAAGGAACTAAACTATCAGGAGAAAGCCACTTTGCAGGAGAGGCACTTATTGGTGGTGAGGTTCATGGAAAAATCAGTTCGGCTGGTAAAATAACCATTGAGGTCGACGGATATATTGATGGAGAGCTAAGTTGCTCTGAACTGAAAGTCTCAGGCAACTTCAAAGGAAAACTCAAATGCGACAAACTAAACATCACCAGCACGGGTACTGTTGAAGGTGAAATAGCCTGCGAATCAATGGAGATTTTTGAAGGTGGGCAGTTTATTGGTATGCGAGTTAGAGAAGAGATAGCCTTACTCAACAGCCAAGAGCAAAAAGTCAGTCTTAATGGCGACATCGAAGGCGAATTACAAGCCAACTAAAATCGACTTTTACTCTCACCTGTTAAACATGGATGTTTATTATCAAGTTTCCTCTCGTACCTTTTGTAAGTAATCTCGTAACAAGCTCAAAAACGCTCTCGGTTCTCTATCCAAACAATCTATCGGAATATATAAGTGGTAGCCCAAGTTTCTATTGAGCATCTCACATCGATGGCCAAACATAGCAAGGACTCCTCGATACCTCTCCTCATGAACCACTAATGGCATGAACTCAGAGTTAAGGTAATCTTCCAGCGCTTCTAGGCTTTCATCTAACGTCACAGCGGACATTAACAATGGACGCTGTTCAGTCAGTAGTCCCGTAGCTAGTCGACCAGGGATCATATCCAACACAGGATTAATTTTTTTCAAACGGATCCCAATAAAAGGCAGCTCGATAGTCTCTAATCCATCTCGGCTTTTAGGGCTATCAAAGCGCTGAATATTCTCCCATTCTATAAACAAACTGCCTCTGCGATGGTGGTAACTCAATCCTTCAGGCGACAGAGTGACACTCACTTCAGGCTCCATCTGTTTAGAAATACCAAGCACTGTAGAGATGATGCTTAAGGTAAATATACATAAACCAGGACCTAAAAGGGCTGACGAGCTGAGAAACAATACCAAACTTAAAATGATACCGGCAAAACCTAAGCAAGTTAACGTAATGGCATTTCGTTTAACGCCCGAACGCACTTCTATGACTTCAATGTTCAAAAAATTAATCCTAAATATGATTGTTAGCGATTTTCTCTCGCAAGAGATGGATCATGACCAATGACAACATCGTCGTTTTGGTGCTTAAGGCTAAACCAAAGACGACCAACATACTCATGAATAGCACGTTGTGACGACCATAAGTTATGCGCATCTAGCTGCCACCAATAACCATTTCGAGTAATGAAATCAGTGGGGGCAGGCTCTGGATTTAAGCCCATGTTTTGAAAAATAGCCATAGAACGCGGCATATGTGAAGCTGAGGTCACCAACCTAAAAGGATAATTGCCGACTTCCCACTTGAGAAATTCGGCTTCCTCAATGGTGTCCCTTGCCAGTGGGAATGTGATGATACGGTCTTTAGAAACACCTAATTCAGCTGCCGCTTCAGCCATCACTTCGGCATGAGAACGTGCGCCCTCTACCCCACTCCAACCACTTACCACTAATTTACAATCACTACCTAGATGAAATTGACGGATCCCTTCACTTAATCGTGTCAGCGCGGTTGAGGATAATTTTTGTATTGCCGTACCTGGCACTGAATCATCGTGACCACTGCCCAACACCATGACTAAACAGCCCTTAGGAATGGCACCACTGTTGACGCTATATTGACTTTCCAGTGGCGAGCTCAGTAAATTACTGCCAGGCGTGCTACTCAAGAAAACCAGTAAAACAATAACAACGGATAATATACTGCGGACTAATTTTCGATTGCGAAGGATCACCAAAGCAAATAATAGAATAAGCACAATCAAGGGCACAGGCATAAACAACTGAGAGAGTATTTTCTTTAACCAAAACATCGAGTCCAACATCCATTTAAGAGTCCGGCCGCTATTCTAGCAACTTCCCTCTCTAGCTCAAAGTCCTTGTTTCCTCTCTACGCTACCACAACCAAGCGGCACCTCTCACACCAGAAGAGCCTCCGTACATGTTTTGCAGCACTGGGGTACGGCACTCACCACCCAGTACATATTTAGGTAAAACATCAGGTAACAAAGGATAAATGGCTGCAATGTTAGACACGCCGCCACCCAAAACAATCACATCAGGATCAAGAACATTGATGACGTGCGCCAATGAGCGCGCTAATCTATCGATGTACCGTCCAAATGCAGCCTTAGCTATCTCATCTCCAGTTTCAACTAATGCTGCGATTTCGATCCCACTGCCAGCTTCACCACCCACTTCTCTATAGTCTCTGACAAATCCAGTACCTGAAACAAACGTCTCAATGCAATCTCTGTTACCGCAAAAACAAGACGTGGTATTGTATTCGTCACTTCTCATCCAAGGTAAAGGGTTATGTCCCCATTCACCACCGATCCCATTGCCACCACTGTGAACCTTGCCATTAATCGCCACTCCCGCCCCACAGCCAGTACCTATAATCACGCCAAACACCACACTTTTACCCGCTGCAGCACCATCAATGGCCTCAGAAACAGCAAAGCAATTAGCATCATTCGCGACTCTCACTTCACGCCCTAAGCGTTCACCTAGATCCATATCTAACGGGTGACCATTAATCCACGTTGAATTGGCATTCTTAACCAAACCAGAATAGGGAGATATGACCCCAGGGATCCCAATTCCTACGCTTCCAGTTTCACTCAGCGTAACCTCAACTTCATTCACAAGCATCTCTATCGCATCTAATGTTGCTTGATATTCTTTTGGAGTAGGAATACGGTTACGATAGAGTTCTTTGCCTTCATCATTTAAGGCAACTATTTCAATTTTGGTTCCACCAAGATCGACACCCATTCGCAACATATCTTCTACTCCATAGCCATTATATTTTAAAGCCAACGAATATAAGAATTATCAGCCTAAGTAGCGAGGATTTATCACCTTCTCACTTATACTCATTTGCCATAATAAATATCATCTATTTGAATACACATTACTTTGTAGCAAAAGAAATTAAGCCAAAACTTACCAACAACACACATTTCAAACCCAAATAAACACTCAAAGTAAAACACAACAGCAACACGAATGTAACTTAAGTGGTTATTTGTTACGTCAAATAATTCGTATCTTTTCCAATGATTCCATTTGATCTAGAATGCCCACAATATCAAAAGGGAACACTATGAAAATCCGATTATTATCAGCATTATTACTATTAAGCTCTAGTTCACTACAGGCTGCTTGGTGGGTTGAACCCAACGATCTGGCATTACGAGCAGACATTCAATTGCTTTCAGATACTGGAGTGATACTGCAACCAATCACCACTTACCCACTAATGTGGGATGGCCTTAAGCAAGACATGGACAAAGCTGATCAATCCAAGATGAGCTCAAACCAGATATCAGCCTTTGAACGTGTTAGTGCTGCATACAACAAAGATCACCGTAGTTTTAATACTAAAATTGAACTGGCTGCAGCATCAGATCCCACACGCTTTATTGGTTTTGGCCAAGATTATCGCGACAAAGCACAAACTAGCGTTGACGCGGAAGTGACCCAAGATTGGTACAGTGGACGTCTTTCAGCAAGCTATCACTATGATCCAATAGATGGAAACAGCACGCGTTTGGATAACAGTTTTGCAGCTGTAATGCTTGGCAACTGGATAGTTAGTGCTGGGGCTCAACAAAAATACTGGGGACCAGGGTGGGATACTGGACTGATTCAGACCACCAACGCTAGACCTATGCCAGGGATCACTTTTAGCCGTAATAACAGCCAAGCTTTCGAAACTCCTTGGTTAAATTGGGTTGGTCCATGGACCTTTACCACCAGTTTTAGCAAGATGGAAAGTGACCGTTATGTGCCAGAGACTAAACACTGGGGTGCTCGCGGTACACTTCGACCAATCTCTCAATTGGAAGTTGGCTTTTCATGGACTATGCAATGGGGCGGCGACGGTTACGGTAACAGTTTAGGTGATTGGTGGGACGGCTTGTTTAACGGTGGCATGAGTGAAGGCGAAATAGAAAATGGCCAAGAGAATATGCTTGCGGGCTACGATTTCCGTTGGTCAGATACCGCCTTTGGGATCCCATACGGCATTTACTACGAGCGTATTCACGAAGATTATCACAATGGTAAAAATAGACTCATTAACGCCTCAAACATGGGTGGGGTCGATTTCGTCTTAGCTGATATCAATACTCGTGTTTTTATCGAGTATGCAGATACCAGAGCAGCATGTGGTATCGAGTCTGATGTTTATAACTGCATGTATGAGCATGGCTTCTACCAGAGCGGTTATCGCTACTATGGCAAAAGTTTAGGTAGCACCTATGATAATGATTCAGCAACCTTAGTTATTGGCGGGATAACGCAGCTCGGTGGCGGACAAAACATCACCAATAAGCTACGTTGGTTGAGACTGAACACAGATGGAACCGATACCGGCAGTCCTGAAGGTGGTAACCCTGTATCACCAAATGAATACGAGCGTGTTTATCAGTTAGATACCAGTTATCATCGTCCATTTTATGAAGGCACGTTGAAAGTCGGTGGCACCTTAGGTTACAGCCAGTATGTCAACAATGGTGGCAACGATTGGGATACTACTGTCTACGCTGGCTGGGAAAGAAGTTTCTAGTTAACACAATGAAGCTCTAGATGAAAAACCTAGAGCTTCATTCTAGTTCAGCAAAGTCAGCTAACGTCTTATGTCCCCTTTCAGTTAAGAATGATAATAAGGCTTTCGGGCTTCTATTCAATAATCTGTCATGGGGAAATTCAGCTTTATTAATGATATCGATGGCTTGTCCAAACTCTCCCAATGAATATGACACATGAGAGTCAGAGCCCATAACCAATAAACCACCAGCATCACGGACAGCTTTAGCAATGGCCAAACAGTTCCCTTCACTGCCTTTACGCGAAGTCAAAAACGAAGAGTTATTTATTTCCAATGCAACATTATATTTTGCTGCAGCTTGGGCAACCATATAAATATCTATCGGATAGGCAGGATTCCCTGGATGAGTAATAATATCGACACAACCACTTTCAATCGTCGCAATCATGGCTTGGGTGTGAGTTTGACAGTCTGAAGGCGGAAACACAGGTTCATGAAATCCTGCCAGCACAATATCTAATTCTTTAAGGTAATCGCCAAAAAAGTCTATCTCACCAGCAACATTTTTAATGTTTGCCTCAATGCCTCTTAACATTCCCACACCATCGATAATTCTAGGTAATACTCTCATGTTGACGAAGTGCCAAAAATGAGGTGCATCGGCCATATCTGGACCATGATCTGTTATCGCAAATAGTTTAAGCCCTTTCTCTTTGGCCACGGCAATGTAATCGTGAATAGTACTATAGGCATGAGTTGAAGCGATGGTATGGGCATGTGTGTCGACGAGGTACTGCATTTAGACTCTCTTAATAGAGGTAAACATTAAGCAGAGCTAACCTCCAGAAATAACATTCTGCAGCTCTTCCCAATGTTGACGCTTTCGGTAGATAGTTGACGCGCTAATGTCCAATAATGCCGCAGCCTTAGGAACATTGCCATCACATTGTTTAATTGCAGCTTCTATTGTTTGCTTCTCAGATAACCAAAGGGGAACAATCTCTTTTTTTTCAATAGTTTTATTTACTGGAACGTCCAATTCAAAATGCTTAAAATCATCACTTTCACGCTTTGAGGACGACAACTGAGCTCCATTAGTTAAACAAAGCCCGACCTCTGGAACGAGTTGCTCACCTATTAAGGGTTGCACTAAACTCGTGCGGCTTAAACTCGACGTCAGCTGTGCCGGTAACATTGACACTTCAACAACATCAGATGAATTCAACACAACAACTTGCCTAATCACATTCTGTAATTGCCTTACGTTACCAGGCCAATCATAGGCTTGAAGCATTTTCTTCGCATCTCGACTTAATGTTTTAAACTGCTTTCCCTCTTCTTGGTTATATTCAGTAAGCAACTTTTTCGCCAACAACAGAATATCTTTACCCCGATTTCTTAACGGCGGTAACTCGATAGGGATAACATGAAGGCGATAGAAGAGATCCTCACGAAAACGTCCCTTTTGAACCTCTTTCCAAGGGGAGCGGTTGGTTGCACTAACAAAACGTACATCAACTTTCTCTTCTTTAGTTCCTCCCACTCTTTGAAAAACGCCTGTCTGTATAAAGCGCAGTAACTTACTTTGCAGCTCCAAATCCATTTCACAAATTTCATCGAGAAAAAGTGTGCCTTTATGTGCACGAGTCGCAGCTCCATCTCGATTGGCAACCGCACCAGTGAATGCACCTTTGGTGTGACCAAATATCTCACTTTCAATCAAATCTTTAGGGATAGAAGCACAATTAAGAGCGACAAAAGCCTCCTCTCGGCGATTACCTGCATGATGAATAGCATGTGCACACACCTCTTTACCTGTACCACTTTCACCCACGATAAAAACAGATGCCTTGCTGTTAGCAACACAATCTATGGTTTTATAAACCGCTTGCATCGACAAAGATTCACCAATAAAGCCCATGTAATTAGCTTTGGGCAAGCTTTGTTCGTATTTAGCCACCAATGTCGCTAGTTGGCGTTGTTTAAGTGAGTTTCGTATCGTAATAGAGAGACGCTTCGCATCAAAAGGTTTGATTAAGAAATCGAAAGCACCAGATTTCATTGACTCTACGGCCAGATCAATAGTGCCATGAGCCGTGATCATGATGACGGTAATGTTGGCATAGTTGGATTGCACTTTCTGTAAAATATCCATCCCCGACATATCAGGCAGTTTAATGTCTAGCACTAGGAGATCTGGTTGCCACTGAGCTAATTCAGTTAGCGCATCCTCACCGTGGTTTACGTGAGTGACCTTTGCTCCTTCGGCGCGTAAATATTCCGTATAGAGCGCCCCTAGTGACATACTGTCCTCCACCAGCAAAACGGTAAATGAATGACTTATATCCATATCTTTCATTACCTCACTTTCAATGCTTATTTCGATACTAAGGTGTTAATTACACCTTAAACCTGCTTTTAAATGCCTTTAACGTTTGTTCTCCAACTTGCTGCAGTGCAGAAAAATGTGATTCAATACTCTTCTCATCCTGCTCTTTCGCACTTTGCTCTAGACTTTTAGCCATTTCGTAGAGAGCTTGGGCACCAAAACTACCCGAGCTACTTTTTAATGTATGAGCTTGATTATCTATTTCAGTGTAATCAAGGTTTTCCATTAACGTGTTTAATATGTCTAGACGCTCGCGAGTTTCTTCTAGATACACTGAATACATGCCCTCAACAGACTCTTGCCCCAGTACATCGAAAAGCTCAGCTATAACTCTTTCATCAAACAAGTTATCTATCTGCTCTAGCGATTCAGATTGATCTTCTATTTCAGGCGAAATATTGCACCTACTTGTCATATCATCTGTAAAGCTTATGTCCTCATTAGCCTGTTCACAACTTTTGAACTCATTTACTCTCTCTTTATTTTTATTGAGATTAACCACATGCGCTTTATCGGTTAAAACGGGTAACCATTGATTAATGGCTTTGGTTAAATTAGCTCTACTCACAGGCTTTGGGACAAAGTCCTTCATGCCTACCGATAAACAACTGTCCACATCCTCTTGTTGGACATTCGCTGTCATGGCCAAAATAATCGTATTAGGCTCATTCAATAAAATCATTTTGCTCGCTTCAACCCCGTCCATTTCAGGCATTCTCATGTCCATCAGGATAAGGCCATATTCTTTTTTAGCCGCCATATCAACAGCCTCAATACCGTTATTGGCAAATTCCACTTCAAACCCCGATTTTTTCAACATCGCACCAGCAACTAACTGATTAGAGAGACTGTCTTCTGCCAGCAGTAGTAATTTATTTTTAACTCCGTGATCAGGTAACGAAATGTCATCCGTGCTCTCTTCAACTTTCTGAATTTTAGCCTTGCTCAATAACCCAAGTAACATCTCCCTGCTTAAAGGCTTATTAATCACTTGTTTTAACCCTATATCTGCCAGTTCCCCTGACATATCAGAGCGTAGTCCAGATACTAAAAGTGCGACCATGCCATCTTCAAATAAAAAATCATCCTTCAACAAACGTGTCTGGTTAAGGTTTAGATCAGGCAAGCTTGTTTCATCGATTAATATTAAATTAAAACGTCCCATGGCTTTGTCACTACCGATGAGCTCTGAAATGTTCACCACATTCTCACTAAACACGCCGTATTGACTATATTGTTTTCTGACTAACTCTACGAAAGTTGTATCAGGATGGACTAACAGTACTCGCGTGTGCGGAGGAAGATGATAGGAGTTGCTCACCTTTTGTTCTTCCAACTTCAGGCGTACATCAAACCTAAAGCAGCTACCGTGCCCTAATCGACTACTTAACTCTATATTTCCTCCCATCATAGCGATAAGTTCAGAGCAAATAGCTAAACCAAGACCTGTTCCTTTATAGTTAGTATTGTGTTGGTCATGAACCTGACTGAATTCCTGAAATAGCTTCTTCTGAGCAGCAAGGCTCACGCCTATTCCCTCATCTTTAACGGCACAATACAGTTGCACCTCTTGATGGTGACTATTAGGGATCCACATCTCTACTGAAATACAACCTGAGTCGGAGAACTTAATCGCATTGTCGATTAGATTATGCAGCACTTGACGTAGTCGTTGCGCATCGCCTTTAACCATTTCTGGCACATTTCGGTTAATAAAAGTGGCGAGGTTTACTCCCTTCTTCATCGCTTTAGGCGCCAAAATCTGCATCACTTGTGATACTAGCTTTTCAGGGGAAAAGCTGGCTGATTCAAGTGTCATCTGCCCAGCTTCAATCTTAGAAAAATCTAAAATGTCATTGATGGTACTCAGTAGTGCTGTGCCCGCTTCATGTGCGGTGCGGGCATAAATTCTTTGCTCCTCATTTAATTCAGAATCCAAGATAAGCTCAACACTACCTAACACTGCATTCAATGGAGAACGAATCTCATGGCTCATCGTTGCTAAAAATCTGGACTTAGCTTTACTGCCCGACTCCGCTTGCTCTTTTGCTTGTTTGAGTTGGGATTCATACTCCATACGTGTTGAAATATCATGGATAAATGCAGTTAAAAAAATCTCATCACCAAGTTGGACCGGGATCATCCTCATTTCAATGGGCAGCAAACCGCCATCGCTTTTTACCGACATTAACTCAATGCTTTTTTTGATTGCGGGCCCTGAACCTGTACGACGAAACTCCTCTAACCCTTGTTTAAAGCAACGCTTATCTATGCCGTCAAAAAGGAGGTCCTCTAACCGTTTCCCCAATACAGTATTGCTGTCATGTTTAAATAGCTGACACGCTGATTGATTAAACTCTTGAATCTTTCCAGTAATATCAATAGTGATTAACGCATCTTGACTCGCTTCAAGGGTCGCTAATAAAATGGACTCAGTTCTTTGTGCAGCAATCTCTTTACGTTTTATATCACTAAGATCCTTAACTAGACCCAACAACATAATTTCATTTTCAATGGTCATTTTCGACACAGATAACTCAATGGGGAACAAGCTACCGTCCTTATGTTGCGCCATCAGTTCCCGTCCATTGCGGTCAAGCGCTTCCCGCTCTCCTTCGATGAAGCGTTTAAGAAAAACATCATGTATATGTCGTTCATAACTTGGCATGAATATAGACACATTCTGACCAATAATATCTTGACTGTTATAACCAAAAAGTCGACAAGCTGCGGGGTTAACTTGGGTGATAACCCCATCGACATCAATAATAATATAACCATCAATAGCCGCAGAAAGAATGGCATTTAAACGAGTATTCGCCCCCTCCAACTCCTTCGCATTTCTTTCAACCTTTTCTATCATCCGATTAAATGCGCGAGTTGTTTGCCCAATTTCGTCAGTTGACGTAACTGGGATCTGTATTCCTGTCTCTCCTTGCAAAATGCGATTTGATGCAAGCTCTAACTCACTTAGGTTTCTTGTTAAGTAATGACCTAAAAGCCAAGAGAAAAGTGCCACTAGCACCATTTCTAATCCTGCAATTGAAAAGAAACGAGTCGTTGCACTTGCTAAAAACTCATCAAACTCATGTACCGATATCCCAAGCTCGATATAACCTAAGTGATATCCAGACTCTAGAATATCCGCCTGAACATCTAAAATACCGTCATCAAGAGTCGAGATATCACCAGCCAATAACTCGGCATCGACTTTCCCTCCCTCGCCCAGCTCAACTAATAATGAATTTTCATCGTAAATATTCACATACAAAACTTGCGTATGCGCGAGTAACTCATTAGCGAGCACTCGAAGCGTTGATACATCAGTGCTAATAACGGCATCTTTAGTCGCTGCAGCAAAAAGTGTCACAATTGCATTTGCACGCTTTGATATTTCAGCTTCGTTGGAACTTTTCAGATAATCGACACTGGTGTACACCAAAAGCAGCAGCAACACTCCCTCAATGAAAGCTATTCCTAGTACCGTTTTTAGCCTAAAAGACACTAATGCTCTCCAATTGATGTGGAATCAGCCTGTTTTGGCTCTAAATTCGTCGCAGGTTTAGATAACTCCGCTAAACCTAATGCTCTAACATCATCCCAATCACTATTTTTTGCAGATTCAAAACGACTAAACTTCAATTTATTCAATACCTCACGCCCCTCAGGCAAAGATCCTAACTCAATAAACCGCAGCCTTAATTCATCAACAATGTCAGCAGGGACTCTTGGGTGAACCGCAACAGCATGTGGCGTATAGCCAGGGGTCTCCCACAGCACTCGTAACTGTTCTGATGTCGATTTGTCCATGGTATTAAAGGTGCGCTTTACTCCCCCCCCTGCATCAACTAGGTTTTGAGCCACCGCAAGATAGACTGAGTCATGAGAACCCACATACTTAATTTTCGCTTCTATACCTTCAATGTTTAAGTTTGCTCTAGGCAATACGCTGGCAGCAAATGCGGCAGGGGCAGGAAACGCTATTTGCTTGTTATTTAGATCTTGGAACGATTGAATAGGTGAGTCTTTCTTCACCACGATGATGCCTTTTATCTGTTTTCCTGCTTGCTTCACCAAAGCTTGATAACCGACCAAATCATGGAAAGACGTATAATGATATGGGTTCATATACGCAATATCGTACTCGCCTATAGCAAGCCTGCTCTCAAAAGTAGGGATATCTCGGGCAGTAGCAAAACGCAATTGGAAATTTGCATTTTGGGAGAACACCTCAAAAACTGGTGACCATAAACGAGCCAACGTGCTTGCGGCCTGTTGAGGTACTATCCCAAAAACCAGTACAACAGGTTTATCAAAATCAACTTTTTCTTCATTATTTTCATTCCCTTGTGCTGAAACTAACCAGCTAGTACTGATTAAAAATACAGGAAGGACAATCGTATTCAACAAATTTAATCTCTTCACTTTGCATCCCCTTAGTGATGATGATTTCCCTTTACTTCGCAATGCCTATGCCATTTAGAGTTGAAAACTCAATGTATAATATTCATAACATACATATACTATTGAATAATTTAGTATTTATTATATTTTTTATGACAAATATAAAATGAACAACTCATCAATAAGCTTAGTAACACGACCACCTATTTTCAAGATGTTGACCTTAATTGCATTTTGCAAATAAAACACGATTTGAAAACCAAGCTACAATCAACAAAATATAATTAACACAATAATTCAAGTCACTTAGATAGCATCACTATCCGTGTGGCACGGTACTTGCGTTTTAGTGTTGACGATTATTCTTTCAGGAGATATCTGATGCTTGAGACTTTATTCCAACAACAGACTCAAAACTTAACGATCTTAGTCGTAGAGGATACTCAGAGTGAACGTTTTTTTATTGTTGGATTATTAACAAGTATGGGGCTCAATGTGATCTGTTGCGACAGTGCAGAACAAGCCATTGAGCAATACCCTAAACAAGCAATAGATATCGTAATCAGTGACTGGAGAATGCCGGGATTAACAGGCCCAGAGCTTTGCCTGCACCTTAAAAATTTAACATCCCCTCCTTATATCATACTGTTAACAGCAAACAACTTAGCTGAGCATATCGTCACAGGAATAGAGTCTGGAGCCGATGACTTTATCGCAAAACCTTTTATTCCCAGTGTGCTTAAAGTCAGAATCTTAGCTGCAGCAAGAATAGTCAACCTTCAGTCCAGACTGTCCGATAAAAACCTTAAACTCAATGATGCTCTCAACAAGGAGCACGCTTATCTTGAGCAGGTTAAAGATGACCTAAAGAGTGCTGCACAATTACAAGGTTCACACCTACCCTCTTCGGGCCAACTCGTCAATCGATGGAGTCTTGCAACTCGATTTAAACCAGCACAAGAACTTGCTGGTGATATATTTCAATACATTAATATTGACCAAGAAAACATAGGCTTTTATCTGCTAGATGTCACTGGACACGGCATTGCGGCTTCTATGCAAAGTTTCACTCTAGCCCAACAGCTTAGCTGTAGCAGTTGCCATTGGGAAAGCTTAGATCCAGCATTAATTGTTAATCAACTCAACCGGGATTTTGAAGATCCAGAAAATACTGGCCGATTTGCAACCTTAATTCTGGGCATCGCGAATACCTTAACTGGCGAAGTAAAGCTCACGTTAGCGGGTCATCCTCAACCCATATTGCTTGATAAGCATGGGGCTTCATTGATGACATTAGATGCGGGTTTACCCTTAGGCATAGACAGTCAATATCGATATAAAAACAACGCTTTCAGCCTTAAGTCACATCAACAATTAATGCTCTATTCAGACGGTTTATATGAATGTCGCCATCCTAAATTTGGTGAGTTCAGTCTAGAGAGATTAGTTAACACTTGTGATCAGGCCCACCAGCTTACCCCTGAAGCATTATTGCATCATCTCTGCCATTCAATGGAACTTTGGCAGCAAAAAAAGCCTCAGGATGACATATCTATGATGATCATTTCCGCACCTGAATTAACCATATTATCGTCACTTTCCTCCTCATGTGACGATGCAGATGAACTCAGTTTCAATTCACTTAAAAATGAACTGGTACAAAGTGACCTTGAAGCTGCTGAAGTAGACATATTGGATAATCATGAACTATCTGTAGCCCTTGAAAACAGCATCAGGGTGAGTTATGAGATCACAGCAAATAAAGAAGATGTTGATATAACCCCTCAAAAAACGTTAAACATCAACGATGCCTCTCAGGGGATATATGAATAGTATTAAATTAAATGTCAGACAGTCCATGCTAGACGATAATTTACTTTGTATGAAGATGGATCAATTTCTAGAACAAAATGATGTATTGTCTCAACAGAAATTTAAAGTCATAACCTGTGTTATGGAAGCCTTAGGCAATGTGGTTGAACATACCACTTGCCAGCTCGAAGATATCATCATCATCTTGCATTGTGATAGTAATATGATCACCATAGACCTATCGGACAACTCGCCTTTCCCCCCTTTAAATGAAGAGGCTGCATGCCCTTCTCCCTTATCACTTTCCGGCCGAGGTTTGTGGATCATTCAACAGTGGATGGATCAAGTAAAGTTTCAATCTTCAGCTACGGGCACACACCTGAAATTATCTCTACTAAGGCATGAATAGACAAGTTACAGCCTGAAAAGTCACTACGGACTTTTATAGTTAGTCGTTCACATTTTCTCAATAGGCCCTTCACTTGCTTCTTCTATAAAACTCCAAGCAGTATTCCACTGACTCTGTATTTCTTAATGCTGTCTTTGGTCCGAAACCAGCGCTACAGCTCACTGATTTATCTTCGCATTCTGCCTCGCAACTTTCGCATTCTGAATAATTGATTGAAAGTCGTGAGGAAAAAACTTTTTTATACTTATTTTTCAACAACTTGAAGCATGGCCTAACTTATGCATTTAACTATTAAACAACAAACTAGAAAGTTAACTGTTTAAAAGTTATGTGATTTTTTAAGGAGCTTTATATGAAATTCTCTCAATTAGCACTCAGTAATGCATGCTTAGTCACACTCCCTAAAGAGATGATGATCACCCAAACGCCCACTCTCAGAGCAGCCATTACTCATCAAATTGAAACTGGCTGTAATAAGCTCGTGTTGGATCTTCATCAAGTCGAGTATATCGATTCAAGTGGTTTATCTGTGCTAGTCTCTGCGCTGAAATTGACTCAGAAAAAGGCAGGGGAGATCATTCTTCTCTCTCCAAGTGCGGGTGTTAGAGCGTTAATAGAACTGACTCGTCTGCACCATGTATTTGCTATCTATGAAGATAAAGATGCAGCCATCGCCCACATTTGCGAACAATAAACTCAAACTGATGTGACCTTATTGCCATTATTCGTCAACTCGTTCAATAAACCATGGAGTCGCTATCATGAAGCCACATTACATCGTTTTCTTGAAAGCACTTCTACTGGGCGGACTCCTTAACCTATCAGCTTGCATTACCCCAAAAATGTCCCACTTAGAGAACCTATGCCAAGGCGAACATGCGCATCACAATACTGTGCAAGATGAAAAAAGCACTATTCAGACAGAGTGCCACTATTATGGAAACACCATCCCCTACAAAAGAAGCAAACCAGTTAATACCGTAGAGAATGCTCAGCAGGAAACTAATGTAGAGAAAACAACTCTATCCTATGACTCATTCTCCGCATTATTTAACACTCCTATTCTGTCTATTGGCGATCGACTGAGTATCCAGATATTAAATGGAGACGAATTTAGCGGGGAAGCTGAAGTCAATGCAGATGGATTTATCTATCTTCCATACCTTCCTCCTTTGAAGGCTCAAGGGAGTTCTATCACATCTCTCAAATCCAGTGTTAAACAGTTATTAATCGATGAAGACTTGATGCTTGATGGCGCGATAAGACTCAGCATCATGCCACTGAAGTGGGCCCCTATTCTGATCAGTGTTTCAGGTGCTGTTTTTGAACCAGGTTTACACAGCATCAATCGTAAATCTGATACAGAAATAAGCGACGATGATGGTGGACACTCTGGCGATCAAGCCGCGGGAAGAAGTATATACATGGCCTTAAAAGCCTCAGGTGGAATTAGCCCCAATGCTGATATAACGAAGATCACCATCACCCGAGGGCGACAACTTATTGAGATAGATCTAAGCGGCGTAATCACTGGAGTCGCTGTTCAAAGCTTTATTTTAATGGCTGGAGATCATATTCACGTTCCGCAAAGCAATCACTTCGATGACTCGCTCGCCAGACCCTCACAAATAACCCCGCCAGGTATTCGAGTCTTTATTTCCAATCTGACTCAACCTGCAAGCAGTAATTCTCAATCGGCAGTGGACACTGAGGCGACACGCTTCCCTTACGGAACTAGGCTACTCACCGGAGTCATTGGTGGCAATTGTGTTGGTGGAGCGCAAAGCACCAATGGAGGCAGACATGTCATGCTGATAACAAAAAACCCGCTGACGCAAAAAATTGACGTGGTTGAGCGCTCTATCGATAAACTGATCACCCATTCGTGGGAACCAGATATGAACCCAATATTACTGCCTGGGGATGGCATCGCCTGTTATGACTCAGGTGTCACCAATTTACGGGAACTCGCAAAAACATTTACCGAAATTATTCTTCCGGCAACACTGCTAGGTATACTTTAACTAACATAAAAACAAGAAAATAATAATGTAGACACCATCACCCGAGTCAATGTTAACTAAGGCCAATGAGGGAACATGAAAAAACATCACCACAGCCAACTACTCTGGCTTAAACGTGCAGCAGTAAAAGGAAGTAGCTTAACAATAGACGCTCGTCGTTGGGTGTACATCAAAACAGCTCTAGGTGCATTAACCTTTATCTGGACACTCGTTATTTTAACACTAACATTCTCTTCAACTAATTTCGAAAGTAAATGGACACTCATTTTACCTGGTGCAGGAACTGGAACTTTAATAAGCCTAGAAAATTTAGGTCACGCAACCAGTACCAGTAGCTCACCATATACAAGCACATCTATCGATCCTAGAGAAAATTATAAAGCATTATCAAAAAGCGAAATGCTAATAAACTATGCAGCCCAATCAATAGATATTTCTCTGGGCGCCATGAGGGAGCCCAAGCTTAAATTACCAAACCAAACAGGACTAATAGAATTCACTATTTCAGGAAAGACAGCACAAGAAGCTCAAGACATTGCATGGGCGCACTATCACAGTCTCCAGGCCCTACTTTCGGAATTAAGAAATGATGAAGCACTACAGAGAGAAAATGGTGTAAAAGTGAGTATGAATAGCTTTTCAAAAAAAGTAAGTAAAAGTCAGGAAGAAATCCTCAACTTTCAATCTAAAATAGGTTTGGTTTCTCTGGAACAATTTAAAGAGATCGCCGTTATCATAGAGAGGCTAAGACAAAATAAAGTTAATATGGTGTCGAAACTACAAGGAGTGATAGCCAGCCAAAAAATGCTTGAAACTCATTTATCCCTTAACACTAAGCAAGCCTCCGACTTACTAAAATTAAAAAATGACCAACTCTATCAACAACTCTTGGTTACCTACACTCAAACGACCACAACCTTAGCTGAATACTCTGGTCGATATGGAGAAAAACATCCTCAGGTCATGACTCAAACACAACAACAAGAGAATCTCTTTAAAGCTTTAAGAAAACGCTGTAAAGAGCTAGTAGGATATCAAGATGACTCATTAATGTTAAAACTCTCAGCAGATGATCTTGATGGCCGAGCACTGCTGATGAAACAACTGCTCTCTCTAGAAATTGATGGTGCTGGGCTAAGCCAAGAAATCAATACATTATCAGCACAAATAATTACATGGGAAACCAGGCTAAAAAATAGTAATAATGATGCAGCTACACTTCAAGACTTACATCGTCAACATCAGCTTGCAACAGCTGTATTCACCTCCGCAATAGCCAAAATGGATATAGGGAAAGCAGATATATATTCAGCATACCCCTTAATACAACTTCTTTCCCCGCCAACATTTCCTAAAAATGCCAATAATTTAGTAGTCATATTAGCAATACTTGGTGGAATTTTATCATCACTTTTTTGTCTAGCAGGACTGAGTATTCTCTGGGTTAGAAAACCAATACTTCAGAAAATATTAATGACGTAAATGAGGAGCGATGCATGAGTTGCGGTAACTTCAAAGCAGATACTTCACTAATGAATTCAGACGAAAAACTAATCTGGTACAGCATAACCTATACCTACGTATTCTGGTTATTAGGCGCACTATATATAGTTGGTCCCGTAGTAGGATGGGTACTGTTCCTCAGAATGACAAGGCGCTTTATCTACGATAAAGAAAACTATATCACATCAACAGCACAGTTTGATTGGATAGCTGGAATGTTAATTATGCTTATCGCACTACTCATTGCTCATTTTGAGTATGAGTTAGGAATAGCTAAATTAATCAAATCTAGCATAGGTTGGGCAAAAGGTTGGGCTCTATTTGCAATATTCCCCTTAATAGGTTCATTGAATATTCGTCCAGAACTTATTTATCGCGCATCCTGTATTGTATGCAAGCATACACTCATTATTCTCCCCTTCTGTATTTTTGCCTGGCTTGTTGGCCTACCTAGCACCTTATATGTTTCTCCATTGAGTATTATCGGTGGCCCCGGCCCTGAATTTTTTAGCGTCAGTTTATATGAAATAGACCCCGGTAGTGGTACCCCTAGGTGGCGACTATTTACCCCTTGGGCTCCAGCTTTAGGAATGATGGGAAATCTCTTCTTTAATTTTGCAATACAAGAAAAAACAACCCGTCATAAAGTATATGGCCTCATAGGTAGTCTTGTTATGGTATTAATATCGCAATCAAGATTAGCTATTGCCTGTTATATTTTTTTACTTTGTTACTTTACCTTTATCCGTTGTCACAAGTCGCCTTTGCTCTATTTCTTAGCCTCTCCCACCGTACTTATACTTGGCCTTTTAGGTACACATGTGACCGAAAAAATAGAAATGATTATCGCAGCGATTAAATCAGTAAGAGCAGGCTCTACTCGAGTTAGAGAGCATCTGAGCCAGATAGCACTAGATCGTTGGGCTAATGAAGCATTAGTATGGGGACATGGAATAGTAGAACGAGGTCCGCATTTGGTTGAATATATGCACATCGGCTCACATCATACTTGGTATGGTTTATTATTCGTAAAAGGACTTGCCGGAGCTCTAGCATTAGCAATTCCACTTATATTTAGCTTAATAACATTCTCTCGAGAGATGTTTAAATCAATTATCGCAGCATCCTCAGTAGCGCTATTGCTACAACTGTGTATTTACACTTTAGGTGAAAATCTCGAAATCCTTGTCTACCTATTCTGGCCAGGGTTAATTATTATTGGCATTGCACATAAACGAAAAGGAGCATAAAACCAATAAATATCATTTAGTGTCATTTCCAAGCTCTAATTCAGCTTTGCAATTTGCAACACATCTCACAATATTAACAGAAAATTGCAAACCCTTTGTACAACTATAATTAACCTTGATAATTAAATATTTTTTCTTTATTACTTCAGTAACTTAAAAGACATAAATTTTGGCATGAAATATGAATAATTTATCATGTTAAGCATTTATAAGGTTTCGTTTATGGGCAAAATGATAAACAAACATCAGCAAACCAAGAGTACTTTTTCTAAAAATCTTTTTTGGTTAGGCTCTGCCCAGGTCATCGGGCGTATAGTACGGTTAGCTTCCAGCATCATTCTCGCTCGGTTGTTTACGCCTGAAATTTTCGGGCAAGTCGCCATCATACTGACCTGCTTTGAACTGATTTGTACCCCGACACGTCGTATCACTTCAGCATCGCTTATCAAGATGAATGATACTGAACTCGCTGCATCTCTGACCAATGCAAACAAGATAAACTGGCTTGCATCGATCACCGCTTTTGTTGCCATGAGCTTACTCAGTTGGCCTCTCGCGCTTTATCACCAAGACACTCATCTCATCGCGCCGATGATACTCATGGCAACAAGCTATCTTCTTCTTCCTTTAGGAATGTTACACGCGGCAATCAATCTTAGAGCTAACAAAATGCGCGTGGTAGGACGAGCCATCTTATGGCAAACAGTGTGTGATGGACTATTAACCGCCACTTTTGCATTACTTGGACTTGGTATTTGGGCCATCATCTTACCAAAAGTACTCGTCATACTGATCTGGATAGGTATCCACAGATACCATAATCCACTCCCGAAAGCAGATAAATCCCCCCACGGTCAAACTATTCCTAAGATGTTCACCTTCGGTTCAATGGTAGGGTTGAGTGATTTAAGCATCGCATTAAGACAAAATATCGACTATCTGCTTATTGGCTACTTTCTCGGATTGGAAGCCCTAGGGATCTATTTTTTCGCTTTCAATACAAGTTTAGGGATCAGCTTAGGCATAACACAAAGCTACGGAACCGCGCTCTATTCCCACCTTTGTGGCTCTCAAAAGAATGATCAACAAATCACCGTATCTAAAGATCTTAAAGCCCGTTATACCCATTCTTTATCATTAGTCTTAAAAATTGCTATACCAGTAATAGCACTGCAGTCCCTGCTTTCTCCCTACTACGTACCTCTAGTCTACGGCAATAAATGGATTGAAGCAGGCGCACTCCCTGTGTTTATCCTTCTCTGTTTAAGTGGTTTAGTCAGACCCATAGGGGAAGCTGCCAGCCAGTTACTCATCAGTATCAATAAGAGCCGCTTAAACCTCTGCGTTAATTTAAGCTTCACTCTACTACTGGCAATAACCATCACGGTTTGCAGTCAGTGGGGCTTAACTGCTGTGGCTTTAGGGATCCTAATTATTCATCTTATCTGTATGCCCGCGCTCAACCTATATATTCAATTATTCGTCTTTAGCAAGAAGGCTATCGGCACTAATGAGGAGCAACAAAACTCCTCAAAACGTTTTAATCAGGAGGTTCATCATGACGCCTAAAGTTTCAGTAGTAATGCCTGTCTATAATGTGCAGCATTTCGTTAAAAGCGCCATTGAATCAGTGCTTAGCCAATCGTTCACTAATTTCGAACTTATTCTTATTAATGATTGCTCAACCGATCAAAGCCTTGAGATATGTCAAACCATAAACGATAGCAGGATCCGTATCGTCAACCATGAGCAGAATAAAGGCTTGGCAGCGGCCCGCAATACGGGGATCCGCAATGCGGCAGGCAACTATATTGCTTTTATCGATTCTGACGATATGTGGCACAAAGACAAACTAAAGCTGCATGTCGAGCACCTAGACACATCGCCAGAAATTGGGCTCAGCTTCTCTCGTTCAAGCTTCATGGATCATGAAGGCAATAAAATTGATTACTACCAGATGCCACAACTTAAAGGGATCACTGCAGCCGATCTACTGTGCCGCAATCCTGTGGGAAATGGCTCGGCCCCGGTGATACGCAATGAAACACTGCACGATATAGGTTTTCAGGCTTTGAATCATCCAGAGCACCACAGCAGTTATTTTGATGAAAACTTTCGCCAATCTGAGGACATTGAATGCTGGTTAAGAATTGTTGCGACCACCCATTGGAAAATGGAGGGGATACCCGCCCCGTTAACCTATTACCGTCTCAATCAGCAAGGTCTATCATCTAATATCATCAAACAACTTGGCTCTTGGGAGTCTATGATAACGAAAGCTAAACTCTATGCGCCAGAATTACTCGCAGAACACGAGCATAATGCCAGAGCCTACCAATTCAGATACCTTGCACGTCAATCTATTAGAAATGGCAAAGGTGAAGCTGCTATTAGTCTTATTAATCGAGCCATCAACGAGTCCCCCTCCATCATGTTCCAAGAAACAACTAAAACGTTAGTCACCCTAGCCGCAGCTTACCTGCTCTGGCTGTTGCCTTCACCAGTCTATAAAGTCTGCGAAAATATAGGTCAGTTTTTCATGGGGCATGTGCAAAAAAGCCGTATAAGTAAAGATGGGGTTGAATCATCAATGTTGTCTTAAAGCGAAGAAGATCGGCCGTAGGCCTTCTAGAACTTGACTTCGTCACCGCGAGAGCGTCGCAAGCGACTTCTAGAATCTACACAATCAAATGAGGAACGCCGCAAGCGGCTACAGATAACGGGATGGCCTACGCCGCACAGCCCTTCGAAGCTGACACAGACCAACCTCTTTTTTTAACCGTAAGCGTTCCGTAAGTAAGGCACGAACGTTCCGTTATCGTAGCCTTCATCTTAAGCTTTTCTGCATTGCAAACTGCAATTATTTGCTTGCCTTATTATCAAAAAAACATAAATTCAATTAAAACCCTTTAAAAACAATAATTAAAATGATTGGCCTAACCTATGCATTAACTAGTCTTAGATAACAGAATATATGGCCAAGGCAGACAATATGACAACTCAGACACAAGTCAAACAAACAACAATGCCAAGCTTAATTCGAGGAATCGATCTATTTGCAGCCATATTATTAATTCTGGCGGCCAGCCCAGTCCTTGTACTTAAATTCCTATACAGAAAATGCAGGTATGGCTCTGCCATAGAGCATGTTTATATTTATGGTCTTGGTAATAAGAAAGTCACCCTTTATCAATTTTCAGGTGAAGGCATATGTTGCCAATGGCCACAGTTAATTAACTTATTCAAAGGTCATATCTCTATATTGGGGACAGAGAAACAATTTATACTCACCTCCCTTGACGATGACACCCTCAAAAGTATTGAGCCACTACAAGCATACTCTCACCAGCTCTCAGCGATTAAGCCAGGCCTTATCTCCTTTAAGCAGATGCACCTGCAGATGGGGCTTAGTTTCGAAAACCAAGATAAAACGATTATTCATGCTCATAAAAGCTCCTTATCTTATCTATTAGCCATCGCTCGCACAGGGCTTATATGGTTACTGTCGACCAAACACGTTAATCAGAATATCGACACCATTAAACTATTTGATATAAAACTGTCCAATTTGAGCATGACAGAGATGCTAGCCTTAATAATTGAAAATGCTCAACGCCATGCCAAAAGACAATCTGATAATGGTCACTCAAACACAACAGAAAATAATAACTTGATGGCTCAATATGCCTTTATCAATGCCGACGGAATGAATATCAGCACTCAAAATAGCCAATACCGTCACTGCTTACAAACTCGCTGTGACCGAGTCTTCGCCGATGGTTCGGGTATACGTATCGCCAGCATCTGCAAAGGTGTCGCCCAAAAAGACAACTTAAACGGCACGGATATGTTTCCAAGGTTGTGTGAACAAGCAGCTAATGCCGGTTTATCTATTTTCCTACTTGGTGCCGATAAAGGAGTCGCGGCTACCGCAGCTCAGAAAATGCAGCTCAGATACCCCGACCTCAACATTGCGGGCACTCACCACGGCTTTATCGATGACCCCGTACTCGAATCTAACGTGATAGAGCAGATCAATAACTCAGGTGCATCAATTCTTCTCGTCTCAATGGGCAACCCAAAGCAGGAGTTATGGCTAACAAAGCATAAACACCAGCTCAATGTCGGCGTGGGAATTGGTGTTGGCGGATTATTCGACTTCTATGCAGAAAAAGTGAAACGCGCACCATTATGGGTAAGACAGATGGGAATGGAATGGCTTTGCCGACTGAGTCAAGAACCTAAAAGAATGTGGAAGCGTTACATCTTAGGCAATCCACAATTTCTCTACCGAGTATTCAAAGAGATCCAACTCGAAAAGGCTCAAGGGCTAAATTACTTAAATCAAAATGGCGGTTCTGAACTCGATTTATCTCAGCAGTTAGCGATGAAAGGCGCTCGGTTAACAAATGCAGAATCAAGTAACTTATCCGCCATTCATCGCTGTACTCGTCAACGAGTCCAAGGAAAAATAGGCACTGTGATGAAACGAGGTTTCGATCTCGTTGCAGCCTCAATTATATTACTTATCCTACTTCCTTTCCTTCTGCTCACAGGAGTCATTATTCGCATGGAGTCATCAGGGGCTGTGATGTTTAGCCAGCAAAGAGTCGGCAAAAATAATGCCCCTTTTACCATGTGGAAATTTAGATCTATGTATCAAGATGCCGATCAAAGATTAGCAAAGCTTCAGGCTGAGAATGAGATGCAAGGCGGCGTGTTATTTAAAATGAAACGGGATCCCAGAATCACTCGAATAGGAAAAATAATCCGCAAAGCCTCAATCGATGAATTACCTCAACTATGGAATGTGATCTTAGGCGATATGTCATTAGTCGGCCCTAGACCAGCACTTCTATCAGAGGTCAAACTGTATTCAATGCAAGATAGAAAAAGGCTGGCTGTAAAGCCCGGCATCACCTGTATTTGGCAAGTCAGTGGCCGCTCTGATATCCCGTTTGCACAACAAGTTGAACTCGACGTTGATTACATCTATCAACAGTCACTACTCACTGACATTTGGATATTAATTAAGACGATTCCAGCAGTACTGCTCGCCAAAGGTTCTTATTAAGTTAAGCACTAAATAACAATCAAGATGCAATGCATTTCGACGTTTTGAGGAGAATACAGATGCAAGCAATTATCTTCGCAAATAGAACTGGTAATGAACTCGCTCCTCTAGAGCAATATTATTGCTCAGCCTTACTTCCTGTCGGCAACAAGGCTGTCATCGAGTATACCTTAGAGGATATCGTCACCTCTGGTATCACAAAGGTCAAAATCATCATCTCATCTCAAGCCCAAGAGATTGAACAACTCCTTGGAGATGGAGAGCGTTGGGGGCTTGATATTGATTACTTTTTAAGTAAACCTGAAGAGAAAACCGCGGCGGTATTAGACAGGTTATCTTTGTCAATGACGGACTCAATAATCATTGTCCGTGGCGATATTTTCCGCTCTCCCTGCATCGCCAACTTCATTGATTTCTCAAAACAATTTTCCAATGAGTTTGTCCAAGCCAAGATGGCAAATCAAAATGCTTGCATGCTGTTGCTTCCAGCAGCATTGTCTTATCTTGATGGCATTGACTGGCCACTAACTCATGACTACGACAGTAATAGCGTTGTCACACTCATCTTACATGGCCGCTGTCACATGATCGATAGTTTCCAGTCATACATGAATGCAAACCTGAATTTAGCCAGAAACGATATCCCTTCATTAACCCCAATGGAACGCAGCTTTACCTCAGCAAATCCGGAGCAGGACTTCTACGTGGGCGCAAAAACACACACAGGAGATTTAAGCCTGCAAAATGCATGGGGGATCATTGGCGAAAACTGCAGAATAGATCCTAACGTCGTGATGAAAAATGCCATCATCATCGGTAACGATACCTTAATCGATAAAGGTTCTACGTTAGAAAACTGCTTAATTCTCCCTCACACTTACGTTGGTGAAGGTTTAGAGGTTAATAACAGTATCCTATGTAAAAAATTACTCATCAGTCTAAATACCGAAGGTCATATCGAAATAGATGATCAAGCCTTAATAGGCCCCAGTGAGCATCAAGCCAGCACTAGCTCGACGGATAGGAATTTAAGTACGCGTTTTTTCATCTTGATGCTGCTTATCGCAAGTTTGCCCTTTTGTCCATTGTTGGCATTTTATGCACTCATTAGAGTGATGTTCTTCAAGCTTGAAACCAAGCCACTTATCCAAGAGATGATTAATGATAACTTAGGTAGAAGCCTAGTTACTTACTCATTCAATGTTCCAACTCGTCTCCTGTCATTACTTCCACAGCTGTTTTTAGTGGTAACGGGTCAACTAGCCCTCTTCGGCGCTCCGGCTCAAATTCGCTATGCAACAGGCAGGAACAAACAACGACTTGGCGTATTTGGCCCCGTGCAGTTACTCCTTGATGAAGACGCACCAGAAGAGGAACGCATGTTATTGATGCTCGAATTTGATAATACCCATACCAGTACAAAATACCTGTCACTCCTCTGGCGTTCTTTGAGAATACCCAGACTATTAGGAGCTGAGCGGAAAAAGCAAAACATGACTCATTAGTCTGAAATAGAGGTAACCCTAATTCATTAACGGCTTGAATTAGAAAAAAGATCAAGACAAACCAGACACTAACTTCAGGTTAATAAAGAACACAATCACTATCGGAGTGAGTACAAATGAAGAGTATTATCACTGCCATGCTAAGGAAGCTCGTTTACCATATGTCGGGGGGATTCCCCAGAACAAACAAAGCGGTTATGGGCAGCTACAAAAATCAGTTTTCAGATAATGCCAAGTATCTATATCTGCATTGGCAGCAAACAAGCACCTTGCGTTCTATATGGATAAGTGGCGATGATGCCGTCATTCAGCAACTCAAAAAAGACGGTTATGAAGCTTACAATAGAAGAAGCATACGCGGAATATTTCACTGTTTAACAGCCAAGTATTATTTCTACAATACTTACATTGGTGATATCAGTCAGTACTTTGCTAAAGGTGCCACAAAGGTTAATTTATGGCACGGTTCACCACTTAAAAAAATAGAATTCGACATAACATCTGGACCATTAGCACACTCCTATCAAGCCGATACCCAGATGAAACAATGGGCAAACTCCCTTAAATTCCACCAGCAACATGTAAAACCGGATCTGATGCTTAGCCCAAGCCCAGTCATAGAGAGCGTATTAACTTCCGCCTTTAGACTTCAATCTTCACAGTTCATTCGAAGTGGCAACCCAAGAACAGATTACTTTAAACGTTATCCAAAACAGATAACGTCTATATCAAACCTCTTTAATACTCAATATGATAACACCATTTTATATGTTCCAACTTGGCGAGATAGCATGCTGACAGTGGACAATAAAGGTGAGATTAATAGCCCTTATGACAAGGCGTTCGACTGGTCAGCTCTATCTGAGCAATTAGTGAATAAAAATCAACTATTTCTAGTGCGTTTTCACCCAAATGAAGCCCACCTAGGAAAGCAACTAAACCAATACCCTAACATTATCGATATCTCTCATTGGGAAGATGTCTACAGTATTCTTCAAGAAGTCGATCTTCTCATCACCGATCAATCATCGCTGTTTGTTGATCTACTACTGCATCAAGTTCCCATTTTCTTCTATTCATTTGAACAAGAAAACAAGGACGAGAAACCAAGGGAGATATATGATTACGCTGAGTATCTCCCCTTAGTCGGGCAAATATCTTCAAATAAAGTTACAAGTTCTAAGTATCGATTCCATCAATTTGACACTCTATTAGCCGTGTTAAACAAGGAGGAGTCTTTTCATATAACGCCATCCGTCGCCAATGAGTACCAGTTATTACGGCACATATTCTGGCAACCACAAAAGTGTGATGCCTTTGAAAATATTGAGCGCCATCTATTTTCAAATAAGCAGCAAAGAAGCACAAACCAAACGAACGCCGTAAACGGCTACGATTGACGCAATGGGCCTTCTTCTATTGTAGGCCGGCATTTATGCCGTCAGATTTAGTACTATACACAAGAGCGGCCTACGGCCTGCTAGTACAGCCTACGGCTGGCTAGATCGCTTCGCTTCTAGATTCGATACAGTCAAATGCGGAACGCCGCAGCGGTTACAGATGACGTAATGGCCTTCTTCTATTGTAGGTCGGCATTTATGCAGTCGCTCTTGTTTATGGGTTTGATGGGCTAAAGCCCAACCTACAGGGGAAGCGGAGCATTCCTCGCAGTTTAGCTCGTATAGCAGGCCGGAGGCCGTCCTGACAGTGAGCTCGCGAACGTTCTAGCAAGGAGCTCGCGACTGCTCTCGAAGTTGGCGTCCTATTTTTTCCGTCAGTGAGGTACGAACGTTCCGTTATCCGTCATCCGTAAGCGCAACACTCCTCGCAGTTTAACTCGTATAGTAGGCCAAAGGCCGCTCTCGCAGTGAGCTTGCGAACGTCCTAGAAAGGAGCCTGCAACTGTCCTCAAAGCTGACGAAGTCTGCGCTGTTCTTAGCTTCACCCATAGTAACTTTCAACGGCTTGAGTAAAACGCGCGATATCGACAGATGGTAATTTATTGACCCCTGCAGCTGCAGCACGGCCCCCACCAGTATCAAACTGACTACAAATATCACCAGCACCCTGCTTATTCGATAACGGAGCCCGCAGTGAAATGGTGTAACTTCCATCAGCATTTTCAGTCAATACGCCATGAGCACTATCTGGATGTTGATTTGCCAAATGATTACCAAACACACCGCTAACTCGTCTCGCCCAAGGTGCATCTGCTAGCTCAATAAGAGACAACACTTGGCTATGATAAAAAGGAGCTACGGCAAGCGCTTTGTCCATGTCTTGTCTGTAAGCTTCTTTTAACTGATGGAAAGGGGAATTTTCATCTTCAATAACATCAAACGGGCTCGTATATTTAAGCAAGGCTTTGTATAGTGTCGCGGGATGAAAATGGAGCTCATCAACATGCGCACCATAGCCATTATAATTAATTAGCGTTCCTAGCTCATTTAGCAACTTAGCTTGAGATAGTGTTAAGCCAGCCTCGCTAGACAGCAAGTCTGCCTTAGCAATCAAGTTATCGCCATAAGCAGCAGCTATCGCCCAATAGTGAAACTTTCCTTGCAGACATTTATCAATAATCAAACTGGTACAAGTGTTGGCATCTAGATCAATATACGCTTCTAAATTAGCATTCATTGGAATATCACCACTGCGATGATGGTCGGCATAATACACCTTAGCACCAGATTTCAAAGCCTCAAGCAAACCCGCTTTATTCTTCTCCATAGAGATATCAAGTACAGTCAAGCTATCTTGCGACGTAAGACTAGCGCTTATCGTTAATGGCTCAAGCAGCGCAATATCACGCTTTACACCTGTGATTAATTCCGCCGAAAGCGGATATGCTAAGCGCAGTTGTAACAATGCAATGATGCCGTCGGCATCGCCATTAAAAATATCGTAATTCATGCGGATCCTAATTTATTACGAGCTACTAGCGTTTATATACCCATTATCTTTAAGGTAGTTGACGACTTGCTCAGCGCACTCTTTAATTGACTGCTCAGCTGTTTTAACATGTATCTCGGGATGTTGAGGCAACTCATAAGCCGAATCAATACCAGTAAAGTTTTTAATCTCTCCCGCACGGGCTTTTTTATAAAGACCTTTAGGATCTCGCTGCTCACACACCTCAAGTGGAGTATCGATATAAACTTCGACAAATTGCTTATCTGCTAACAGCTCTCTGACCATCTCACGATCAGCGTTAAAAGGTGAGATAAATGCTGTCGATACTAATAGCCCTGCGTCCACAAAGAGTTTTGACACCTCCCCTATACGGCGAATATTCTCAACTCGGTCTTGATCGGAAAAGCCCAGATCGCCATTGAGACCATGACGGACATTATCTCCGTCAAGCAGATACGTTTTACACCCTAACTCATGTAACAGTTTATCAACGACGTTGGCAACGGTCGACTTACCTGAACCACTTAAACCTGTAAACCAAAGTACGGCGGGATTGTGGCCCAATGATGCGACTCTTTGCTCATGGGTAACACTCGCAAGATGCCAGACAACATCGGAAGACTTATCTTCAGTTTCAACACTCTTATAGGGTGACATTAACAATCCTTGGAATACTCAACTATTTAAAACGGAAAGAAAATTGGCACAGCAGTTAATACGATTGCGGCATATACCAGACTGACAGGTAAACCGACTTTAACAAAATCCATTAACTTGTATTGGCCTGCATTAAACACCATTAGGTTAGTTTGATAGCCGTAAGGGCTAATAAAACTACCACTCGCAGCAAATGCAACGGTCATGACAAAGGGCAAAATATCCACATCAAAGCCTAAAGCGATACTGTAAGCAATTGGGAACATTAAGGCCGCTGCAGCATTATTGGTCACAAGTTCAGTGATGAGCCAGGTCGATAGATATACCAGCACTAACGCCATAAACACATGATCTTTATCTGCTACCTGATTAACCCATTGTGATAATAGCTCAACAACGCCTGAATTCACCAAGGCATGAGATAACAAGATAGCTGTAGAGACGATTAACCAGATATCGACAGGGAAACGTCTGACAACCTCATTAACACTAATACACTGGCTAAAAATAAGTACACCCAAGAGTAACATCAACCCCTGAAGCATTTCGATAACGCCCGTTGCAGCTAATCCAATGGTGAGTACAAAACCACCGACAGAGAGCCATGCTTTTAAGCCGTTGATGCGAATTTCAGGTTCAACACCACTGATCACAATAAAGTTTTTACTGAGGTTGCGTCGTGATTTAAAGTCTTCTCCCACGGCCAACACTAAAAAATCACCCGCCTTGATCACCACCTCCCCTAACTTACCCGACACCTCTTCACCATCGCGTCGAATTGCAACAACTGCAGCATCAAACAGCGCTCTGAATCCGGTATCTTTTAAGGTTTTCGAGATAAGCACGCTCTCTTGCTTAACCACTACCTCAGTCAAATTAGAATCCAATAAGCCATTTTTCTCGGCAAACATCTCTAAACCAGAAAATTGGCTAAGCTGCATCATCTTAGTGATATCACCACTAAAAATAAGCCTGTCATCAACTTGCAACACTTCGGTCGGAGTCACCGGACTGATTAAACGTTTATTACGGACTACTTCTACCAAAAACAGAGACTCAAGATGCCTTAAGCCATTGTTTTCAACAGAACGTCCAATTAACTCTGAACCTTGCACTACTTTGGCATCGATGAAATAACCCTTTGAACAGGTCTCTTTATGCTCAATATTCGGCAACCAACGAGAAGCGACTCTCAACACTAAGCCGCAACCCAATACCAATAAGGCTCCCACAGCGGTAAAAGAGAAAAAGCTCAGTGATTTCCCCTCGGCATCGATGTAGAGACTATTGACGATCAAATTAGTCGAGGTGCCGATTAACGTCAGCGTTCCGCCTAAAATAGCGGCATAAGAGAGAGGTAACAACAGCTTACTGGCAAAATGGTGGGGGTTATTACGGATTGGCGACAGTAAAGTCGCCACCACAGCGGTATTATTTAATAAAGCGGAGCTTAACGCTGTAATGCCAAACAGGCGCATCCAGGTAGAGTTATAACTACTCACTATCACTTTTGAGGCTATCACTCGCAGTAAACGTGTTTTCTCAAGTGTAAAAGAACACAAAATCAACAAAACCAAGGTAACTAATCCCGGGTTAGACATACTCGACAATAGTTGCTCGCGCGATACAAGGTTTAGCCCAACCAAGGCAAGCAAAGACACACCAAACACCAAAGATGGGCGACTCTGAAAACGCACTAATCCCACGATAGTCATGAGGAAGATGCTGATGGTGAGGTACCCGTTTAATGACATAAATTCCTGATTATTCATTGTAGGAGCGGCTTTAGCCGCGATTAAACATAGAAAACATCGGGGCTAAAGCCCCTCCTACTTATTACTTAAGACTTGTATCTTACAACTGTGTTTTAAGACTTAGCAATGTCCTTGGCGCCCCAGTGAGGGAAGTGCTTACGCACTAACGCGTTCATCTCTAACTCAAACTCAGAATATTCATGGGCCTCTATCGATTTGGCTTGAATGGCATTGCGGATCATACCAGCACCAACTGTCACGTTGGTTAAACGGTCAATAATGATGAATGCACCTGTTGAACGATTGTCATCATAGGCATCAAACTGTACAGGCTCAGTGACCGCAAAGTGACAGTTACCGATCTCGTTAAGTGCCAACTGTTGAGCTGATTGCTTTTCAAGTGTATTCACATCAATTTTGTGATTAATGGCATCGGCATAACCGTAAACAGACTTACTGCCCATTTTGATCGCATATTCACGATCAACACACAATGGCTCCTCTGTCATCCACACGACATCGGCTTCAAAATTACTTATTGAGTGAGGCTTATCATGGGGGCGAACCAGCATATCGCCACGACTGATATCAATTTCATCTTCAAGTGTTAACGTCACAGCTTGACCGGCAACCGCTTTTTCAAGCTCACCATCGAATGTCACGATAGACTTAATTTTGCTTTCTTTACCTGAAGGTAAAGTGACAACCGTGTCACCAACTCGAATATCCCCAGATGCTAAGGTTCCACAAAAACCACGGAAATCTAGATTAGGTCGGTTGACATATTGCACCTGAAAACGGAATGACTCACTTCTACCCTGCTCAATTGATACTGTATTAAGCAACTTGAGTAAGGTCGAGCCAGGATACCAAGTCATATGCTCGCTTTCATTAACGACATTATCGCCCTTTAACGCAGAGATTGGCACAAAGCGCACATCGGTAAAGGAAAGAGCTTCAGCAAACTCACGGTACTCTTTTTTAATCTTTTGATAAGTTGCCTGATCGTAACCTACCGCATCCATCTTATTAATGGCGATAATGACGTGTTTGATCCCTAACTGTGAACAGATAAAGCTATGACGCCTAGTTTGTACTTGCACGCCATGACGAGCATCAATAAGAATAATTGCGAGGTCACACGTTGACGCGCCAGTTGCCATATTACGCGTATACTGCTCATGACCAGGGGTATCAGCAATAATGAATTTACGCTGCTCAGTCGTGAAGTAGCGGTAAGCCACGTCAATAGTAATACCTTGTTCACGCTCAGATTGAAGGCCATCCACCAGCAAAGCCAGATCAAATGATTCATCAGTGGTATTAAAACGCTTAGAATCTTTTTCAATCGCCGCCATCTGATCTTCAAAAATCATCTTACTATCAAATAGCAGACGGCCAATTAACGTAGATTTACCATCGTCCACACTGCCACACGTCAACACACGTAACATATCTTTGTTTTCGTGAACTTTTAGGTACTCTTCAATATCTGAAGCAATCAAATTAGAACTGGTGGTCATTTTTATTCCTTATCTATGAGTGACAAGCATCGCGCTTAAAAGAATGTCACTCACGGTTAAATCAATATTCAATACTTTTAGCAAGCGAGCTCTACGAATGAATCTGCTCTGGCGGCGGATCTTCTAACAACTAAATGTTGCTCCAGCTCGAGTCTCTTAACCAAAAATGCTGTTACCGGCGCAAGCCGATCTAACTTTTAAAATCGCTTCTCAATTTTAAAAGTATCCTTCTATTTTTTTCTTCTCCATCGAACCCGCTGAGTCGTTATCAATCACACGACCTTGGCGTTCAGAGGTGGTACAGAGCAACATCTCTTGAATAATTTCTGGTAGCGTTTGAGCCTCTGACTCAACGGCCCCCGTTAACGGATAACAACCTAGTGTTCTAAAACGCACCATCTTAGTTTGTACATCTTCGCCTTCAAGTGGCATGCGCTCATCATCTACCATGATCAAGGTGCCATCGCGTTCAACAACAGGACGCTCTGCAGCAAGATACAAGGATGGGATCTCAATCCCCTCTAAATAGATGTACTGCCAGATATCAAGTTCGGTCCAATTAGATAGCGGGAACACACGAATACTCTCGCCTTTATCGACCTTGCCGTTATAAATACTCCAAAGCTCAGGACGTTGGTTTTTAGGATCCCATCTGTGTTTACTGTCGCGAAATGAATAGACGCGTTCTTTGGCACGAGACTTCTCTTCATCACGGCGAGCTCCACCAAAAGCCGCATCAAAACCATGCATATCCAGTGCTTGCTTAAGCCCTTCGGTCTTCATGATATCGGTGTGTTTAGCGCTGCCATGGGTAAATGGGCTGATGTTCATCTCAATACCACGGGGATTTTTATGGACGATAAGATCAAAACCATGCTTCTTCGCCATTTGATCTCGAAACTCAATCATCTCCTTAAATTTCCAATTGGTATCAACGTGCATCAATGGAAATGGGATTTTACCTGGGTAAAAAGCTTTTCGCGCCAGATGCAGGAGAACAGAAGAATCTTTACCTACAGAATAAAGCATCACGGGATTATCAAATTCAGCGGCAACCTCACGCATAATTTGAATCGATTCAGCTTCAAGCTGCTTAAGATGAGTTTGATGTGTCGACATATGGATTTCCGTATGGCCCTTATCCATTCAATCTGAACAGAAACAAATGTAAGTTATCATTGAGTAGATAATAACAGTAGGCGACAGGATTAAAAGTTATTAAACGCAGTAAATTTATATCAAAAAGGCATATCAAGTTCTGATTAGTAATAGGAAGAAAGAAGCACGGGCTGCGCCCTGCGAGGGTGGCACAAGTGCCTGCTAGGTTCTAGGGCTATAAAAGCGAACGTCGCAGTTTAGCTCCCATAGCAGGCCGAAGGCCGTCCTAGTAGTGAACCTGCGAACGTCCTAGCAAGGAGCTCGTGACCGTCCTAGAAGATGACGAAGTCATCGCCCTTCTCAGCCTTTACCCTAGCAAGGAGTTTAAACAGCCCTCGAAGCTGACGTAGTCGACTCTCTTTCTTTAACCGTAAGTGAGGCACCAACGTTCCGTCATCCGTCATCGCAGTGGTCCTCTTCGCTTTACTATTCTGCCAGTCGAGGTAAAATCTCCACTCTAGAGACATTCGTTAGCAAAGAACGGTTTGCCCTACCTATTTCTATGTTGAGTTTTGCATTAATGATCGAGGTGTGATGAAAGGTATTATTTTGGCGGGAGGGAGCGGTACTCGCTTGTACCCGTTATCTATGGCGGTTAGCAAACAGTTGCTACCTATCTATGATAAACCGATGATTTACTATCCCATTGCCACACTCATGAGTGCAGGCATTAGGGACATCTTGATCATTACGACACCCATTGATCTGCATAATTTTAAAACTTTACTTAGTGATGGCAGCGAATGGGGAATTTCGATTGAATACCAGATTCAACCATCTCCAGATGGATTAGCCCAGGCTTTTTTATTGGGAGAAACCTTTATTGGCGATCAGAGCGTTGCGCTTATCTTGGGAGACAACTTATTTTATGGCCACGATTTAATAAAATCACTTAAGCGTGCAGCAACGCAAGTAAGCGGTGCAACCGTGTTTGGTTACCATGTCTCAAACCCAAGTGATTACGGCGTGGTTGAATTTGATAGTGCAGGAAATGCAGTTTCACTCGAAGAAAAACCCTTAATCCCCAAATCTAACTATGCCGTTCCAGGGATTTACTTCTTCGATAATAACGTCATTAAGTTCGCCAAAAATGTCACTCCATCTGCTCGTGGTGAATTAGAAATTATTGAAGTCATTGGTCAATACCTAACAGCGGGCACTTTGAATGTTGAGATCATGGGCAGGGGCACGGCATGGTTAGATACAGGCACCTATGACCATTTACTACAGGCTGGTCAATTTATTGAAACCATAGAAAAACGCCAAGGTCTTAAGGTCAATTGCCCCGAAGAGATGGCTTACCGAATGGGTTACATCAATGACACTCAGTTACTTGCATTGGCTGAACCTCTGCGAAAAAGCGGTTACGGTGAATATTTGATTAATATTTTATCTCAGAGAGTTTTTTCGTGAAGGTTAGTTCCACACCGATTAACGATGTTAAAATACTCGAACCACAAGTGTTCGGTGATAAACGTGGCTATTTTTGGGAAACATTTCGTGATGATTGGTTTAGAGAACATGTCGCTGATGTGAGCTTTGTGCAAGAAAACCAAAGTCTGTCGAGCCGTGGCACATTACGAGGTATGCACTGCCAGACTCAGCAACCCCAAGGTAAGCTCGTAAGAGTGATATCTGGCGAGGTATTTGATGTCGTCATCGATCTTAGACGCCCTAGCCCTAGTTTTGGCAAGTGCTTTACAATTCAACTATCAGCTAAAAACGGTCTTCAATTATGGGTGCCTCCCGGTTTTGCACACGGCTTTTATGTTACATCATCTTCTGCCGAGCTTGTTTACAAGTGCACTGATTACTACGCACCACAATTTGAGCAAAGCGTATTATGGAGCGATACAGACTTAGCCATAAACTGGCCTATAAACGATAAAGAAACCCTTAAATTGTCTGAAAAAGATCGTAATGGGGTGATGTTCAAAGATGCTATATTTTTTTAGTTAGCAAGAGCAGGACGGGCTTTGCCCTGCGAGGACGTGACTTCGTCACAGCGAGAGCGTCGCTATGCTCCTTCTAGGATCTATACGATCAAAAAACAATCGCCAAACGTATCTTTTTGTAGGTCGGCATTTATGCCGTCAGGTTTGGATGTACGATATACGTTTTTGATGGGCTAAAGCCCAACCTACAGGTAAGCGCAGCATTCGCTCGTCCGCCCCTCGCAGTGAGCCTGCGAACGTCCTAGAAAGGAGCTTGCGACTGATCTCGAAGCTAACATAGTCAACGCTCAGTATTTATTTAATTAGGAAAGAGATGAGTAAAACAATTTTGGTAACCGGTGGAGCTGGGTTTATTGGCTCAGCTTTGGTGCGTTACCTGATTAATGAGACTGATAATGTCGTTATTAATCTAGATAAACTGACTTACGCGGGAAACTTACTCTCTCTAAAGAGTATCGAAAACTCGATACGTTATCACTTTATCCACGGTGATATTTGCGATCAAATCTTACTTAAACGAATCTTAGACGAGTATCAACCCGACTTGATTATGCATTTAGCCGCAGAAAGTCATGTCGACCGCTCAATTGATGCGCCTAATGAGTTTATACAAACCAATATTATTGGCACTTATACCTTACTAGAAACGGCACGGGGTTATTACGCTAAGCTCACCGGTAACAAACGCAATCAGTTTCGTTTTCATCATGTATCTACCGATGAAGTGTATGGCGATCTTGGCGCCACAGGACTTTTTACGGAACAAACTCGTTATGCTCCAAGTTCCCCCTACTCTGCCAGTAAAGCAGCATCCGATCATTTGGTGAGAGCATGGGGACGAACCTATCAGCTCCCAGTCGTGTTAAGCCACAGTTCTAATAACTACGGTCCATATCAATTCCCTGAAAAACTAATTCCTTTAATCATTAACAATGCCTTAGCGGGTCAAATTTTGCCGCTTTATGGTAATGGTCAGCAGATCAGAGATTGGTTATTTGTCGACGATCACGCTCGTGCACTATATAAAGTGGCTACAGAAGGTAAGGTTGGAGAAAGTTATAATATTGGTGGGGTTAATGAGAAGAGTAATATTGACGTGGTTAGCGCTATTTGCGAGTTACTTGAGGAGTTAGCCCCAACTAACCCTAATGCCCATCAAGGAAAAGGCGAAGGTTTTGGTTTTAAAAGGTTAATCACCTACGTGACTGATAGACCAGGTCATGATGTACGTTATGCTATCGATGCTAATAAAATAGCCACAGAACTTGAATGGAAACCGTTGGAGACGTTTGAATCAGGCCTCAGAAAAACAGTTATTTGGTATCTCGATAACCTTATCAATAAGCCAAGAGCTTAACATGATCTCGGATAACGTTAATAAACTTGCCGACAAGGTTAAAGTGCTCATTATCGGAAAACATGGACAACTGGCTCGTAGTTTGGTCGATACTGCTCCCCACAATATAGAGCTGCTATCACTCGCACGCAGCGGAATTAACCTGCTCGATTTGTCTAATATCGAAAAGGCCGTCGCAAGGTTCAAGCCAAATACAGTGATTAACGCGTCTGGTTATACCGATGTAGAAAGCGCTGAATCTGATGCTACAAGTGCCTTTTCTGTCAATGAAACGGCTGTAGAAAATATTGCGACTGTTACCTCTAAGAATAATATCAGACTGATTCATATCTCGAGCGACTTTGTATTTGATGGTACTAGCAAAGTACCCTATTCAACTAATGACAAGCCCAATCCACTGTCGATTTATGGCGCATCGAAACTCGCCGGTGAACGAGCTCTCACTCGATTACAACCGAATAACTCGTCAGTTATACGAACCTCTTGGCTCTATTCTCCCTATGGTAATAACTTTGTCAAAACCATGCTTAACTTGATGTCAACAAAGGAGCACTTAAATGTGGTGAGCGATCAAATAGGCTGCCCTACCAACGCTAACAAGCTCGCTCTTTTTATATGGCAGTTAACAACATTAGATACCATATATCCCTTCTATCACTGGAGTGACTTGGGCAGTACCTCTTGGTATGAGTTTGCTATTGAGATTCAAAATATAGGGGTAAACCTTGGTTTGTTAACTCGCAAAATACCCATTAACTCAATTAAATCCTTTGAATATCCAAGCAACGTCAAACGACCGAAATACAGTGTGTTAGATACCAGCAATTCACAATCGATATTAGCAGCCAAAGATTGGCGAGAAGAGCTTGCTGAATTTTTGAAGAAGCTCAAAGAGCGCTGACTACGTCAGCTTCGAGAACAGTCGTAAACTTCTTGCTAGGAGGTTTGCAAGCTCACTGCGAGAGCGGCCTCCAGCCTGCTATAAAATCTAAAGCAAAGAAGAACGCTGCTCTTATCTCTTGATGGTATAGATTCTAGAAGGAGCATAGCGACGCTCTAGCCATGACGAAGTCACGTCCTAGAAGGCCATTGGCCGCTCTCGAAGCCAACTTGTTGGCGTTCTAGAAGCCCGCCCTTCTGTATAATACAAACCTGACGGCATAAATGCCGACCTACAATAGAAAAGGCATGAACGTATATTCAAATCGCTGGCGGCGTTCCTCACTTGACTGTATAGATTCTAGCAGGAGCATAGCGACGCTCTCGCCGTGACGAAGTCACACCCTAGCAGGGCGTAGCCCGCTCTTATCTGCTTGCCCTTTCTTTTATCCACAAAACAATATGATATACTTAGCTCAGTGCCAAACATTAGAAATTACATGACAATGTTTAATTTAGATAAAGCCTTATTGATAAAATCAATACAAGCCAAGCTTCCAAGTGTAAAGCTAATCTACTTATTTGGATCCTTTGCTAGTGGAGATCAACACTCAAAGAGTGATCTTGACATAGCCATATTACCGGTTAAGAGTTTAGATAATCTAAACCGCTGGCAACTTGCTCAAACCTTGGCCTGTGAATTAGATATTGACGTCGATTTAATTGATTTAACCACCGCATCAACCGTATTGTGCCAACAAGTGATCACTCAGGGTCAATTGTTATGGGGTGATAGCTATGACGATGATCTCTTTGCCGTAAAAACCATGTCAATGTATCAACACCTACAAGCAGAAAGAGCCTTAATTCTCACAGATTTAATGGCGAAACAAACAAAAGATAAAGAGCCTATCCATGAATGACATTCTTATCAATAAGATTGCCACAATCAAACGTTGCCTTAAACGTATTAAAGATGTTTATGATGATGGGGTGGAATTTAAGCAAAATTTTACTCAACAAGATAGCGTAGTACTCAATTTACAACGCGCTTGTGAGGCCTGTATTGATATAGCCAACCACTTGAATCGTCAACATCAATATGGAATACCACAAAGCAGTCGAGATAGCTTTACCCTATTAGCACAAAACAGTGCTATGCCTGTTGAACTTGCTGAAAACCTTAAAAAGATGGTGGGATTAAGAAATATCGCCGTTCATGATTACCAAGAGCTAAACCTAGATATTGTTATTCACGTAGTGAAACATCGTTTAAGTGATTTTGAAGATTTTATTGAAGTCGTTAAATAGAGGGAGAACATAGAGACGAATGCTGCGCTTACGGATAACGGAACGTTCGTACTTCTCTGACGATAAAATACAAGCTGGACCCTACCCCTCTCTGTCTCCCCTGTAGGTTGGGCTTTAGCCCATCACCCCATACAAACACAACAAACAAGAGCGACGGCATAAATGCCGACCTACAATAGAACAAAGCTTGCCTGTATGTTCTTCTCAGCTTATAACCCGTAAGCGAAGCGTTCCGTAAGGCCGCAGGCCATTCCGTCAACCGTTATCTGTAGCCGTTTACGGCGTTCGTCTTTTTAGCAGCGAAGCGCCCTAGAACCTAGCAGGCACTTGTGCCGTCCTCGCAGGGCGAAGCCCGCCCTTCTTAGCCCACCCTGTATTATGAGCATATTGCACTAATTCAGATAACGCCCCAACAGCGCAATGATCCCGGGTCCCAATACGAGATGCCATAGCTAACCATTAATCACTACTAAAGATTATGGATGCCACCGTTACTTTTACACAGTTAGCCAGCCAAGTGATTACCTAGTTTCTTTTCCTCACACCATGGTCTACACTAAGTTACATATTTAGTAACTTAGTGTAGACCGATGACTAAGGTAGAAAAACTAATTTCAGCTATGGCTGAATCAAGTAAATTTGGTAAAGGCGTATTCAGCAAGGCTGAACTCGCCTACCTTCTCAATGTCGAACAAACACCCAGTTTTAACAAATTCCTGCACGACTGTGTTAAAAAATGCGTCATTAATCGCATCGCAAATGGTCTTTTTGAAAGCACAATCACCCCTCCAAATCCCCGAACGGCAATATATGAAATCGCCCGTAAATTAAGAGTTGGCTACCTAAGTTATGTCAGTTTAGAGAGTGAATTATCACGTACTGGAGAGATATCGCAAATCGTTATGGATCGCCTGACCCTAATGACTAGGGGGCGAAGTGGGACATTTAAAACTCGCTACGGAGTGGTTGAGTTTACACATACTAAGCACAAAGCATCACAGCTTGAGAATGACCTATTCTTCGACGAAGAGGTGAAAATGTATCGAGCTATGCCTCATCGAGCGTTAGCCGATTTGAAAAGCTGTAAACGAAACCTACAAATGATAAATCACTAACAGGGCACTCAAAACTATGCTTAAACAAAAAATAGACGAAATTCTAAAACGTAACCCTGAGTTAGCACCCGTTGTTGAAGTGATCGAAAAAGAGATACTTCATCATGACATTTTACATGTCATGACAGAACACGGGGCACTACAAAGACTCACCTTCATTGGCGGTACGTCACTACGTCTTTGTTACAACAGTTCTCGGTTATCTGAAGACTTAGACTTTAATGGTGGTCATGATTTTAAGCCATCAATGTTTGATGGGCTTGAGGATGAAATACAAAGCTTTCTGCAAAAAAAATATGAAATACCTGTATACGTTAATAAACCCAGCTCAGACAAGCAAGGGAATACGTCATCGTGGAGAATCAGCATCGAGAAAGAACCAAACCGTGCTGATCTACCCAGACAGAAAATGCACATTGATGTTTGTGCTTTACCCTCTTTCGATTTGACAAATCGAACGCCTATCAATCACTATGGAATCGACACACCAACTGAAGGAATGCTGATTCGCTGCCAAACAATGGACGAGATTTTAGCTGATAAATACATTGCTTTAGCGTACAGGGCAAGGCGAATTAAGCCCCGTGATATATGGGATATTGTGTGGCTAAGTCAAAGAGGCATTGAGATCAATAACCAGTTAATCAACAACAAACTAGAAGCCCGCAACAAAGAACGTGATGACTTTTTGATTGCGCTGGGCAGGCAATTAAAAAACCTAACTGAAGATGATGCAGTTAAGGCAGAGTTTAACAGCGAGATGAGTCGATTTGTACCTCAAACATTGCAAGCCAAAACGCTTAATGTACCTGAGTACTGGGACTATGTGAGAGAAACAATTAGTGACATAGGTAAGAGAGTTTCACAACCAAACTCACCAACAAACAAATTTGATATGAGCCTTTAGCTTTATCTTAGGTAACTGTCTCATTTAGCGATCTGCCTACCCAGTAAAGTCCTAAATATTATGGATGGCACAGTTAATTCAACGGATAAAAAAGAGCGCGGACTACGTCAGCTTCGAGAGCAGTCGCAAGCTCCTTGCTAGAATCCTAGGACGGGCTGCGCCCTGCTATAAAATCTAAAGCAAAGAAGAACGCTACGCTGACGGATAACGGAACGTTCGTACCTCTCTGACGATAAAATACAAGCTGGACCCTACCCCTCTCTGTCTCCCCTGTAAGTTGGGCTTTAGCCCATCAACAGCGTATGTCACACATCCTAACCGAATATTCAAAGTCACTTGCAGCATTCGCCTTTATAGCAGCGAAGCGCCCTAGAATCTAGCAGGCACTTGTGCCGTCCTCGCAGGGCGAAGCCCACCCTTCTCAGCATTTAACCCGTAAGCAAGTCGTTCCGTACGGCCGCTGGCCATTCCGTCATCCGTAGCCACTTGTGGCTTTCGCTTTTATAGAAGCGAAGCGCCCTAGAACCTAGCAGGCACTTGTGCCGTCCTCGCAGGGCAAAGCCCGCCCTTCTGTATAATACTAACCTGACGGCATAAATGCCGACCTACAATAGAACAAAGCTTACGGGTATCTTCTTATCCGCTTTATCCGTAAGCGCAGCGTTCCGTGCGGCCGTAGGCCATTCCGTCAATCATCTAACTAACGCTCAAAAAATAATAAAAAAAACGGCTCCTTACAAAAAGAAGCCGTTAAGTCAGAATAACTGGTGATTAAGAAACTAAAGAAACTACCTTTTCTCTTTGTACACTGTCGACGCTTTGTTGCTCATTCTTCACTTTCCAAACTAGATCACAGATCCCATCTGTAGGATTAAACCCTGTTGGGGTTTTTAACAGAATCTCGCGAATCAGTTCATGGTTAAACTCATGACATGCCATATCCAGTTTACTCAAAATAACTTCTAACTCCGCCCATGAAAGGTGGGCTTCGTTGGCCGTCATAATTCGTTCATGCTCCGTACCGGTAACATCATCACCGATAAGCAGTTCTTCGTATAACTTCTCGCCAGGGCGAAGACCAGTAAACTCGATTGGAATATCACCATCTGGATTAAGCGTGTCTTGTACTTCAAAGCCACTTAGGCGGATCATTTTCGCTGCTAAATCAACAATTTTAACTGATTCGCCCATATCCAAAACAAATACATCACCACCCTTCCCCATCGCTCCTGCCTGTATCACCAGTTGTGAGGCTTCAGGTATTGTCATAAAGAAACGAGTAATTTCTGGATGAGTTACCGTTACTGGTCCACCAGATGCAATTTGTTTTCTAAACAGCGGAACAACAGATCCAGATGACCCCAATACATTGCCAAATCGGACCATACAGAAACGTGTAGAGTGTGTTTCTTTCGCCAGAGCTTGAAGAGATAACTCAGCCATGCGTTTCGTTGTCCCCATCACGTTGGTTGGCCTAACCGCTTTATCTGTCGAGATAAGAACAAAGGTTTCGACTTTAGCAGCTATGGCAGCGCGTGCTGTATACATAGTACCAAACACATTGTTACGAACGCCTTCAACTACATTGTGCTCAACGAGAGGAACATGCTTGTAGGCTGCAGCGTGATACACAGTTTGAACACCAAACGCTTCCATCACTGCTTGAACACGATTCTCACGTTGTACTGAACCCAACATAGGGTAGATATCTATCTCGATACCATTCTCTTTAGCTGTTGCTGTTAACTCTTTCTCAATGGAATATAAACCAAACTCAGAAAGTTCAAACAGAACAAGCTTACTGGGTCTTTGTTTTAATATTTGACGACATAGCTCTGAACCAATAGAGCCGCCAGCCCCAGTGACCAAAACCACTTTCTCAAAAATATTATCTTTCAGGAGATCTTCTCTAGGAGAAACAGCATCACGGCCCAAGAGCTCATCAATCTCAACCTCTTTAATATCGCTGTAAAGCTTATTTCCACTAACAAGATCTGCCATTGCAGGCAACGTTAACACTTGAACAGCCAAGGGCTCTAATGACAGTAATATCTCTTTTCGTCGTTGGCGGGAGGCACTCGGTATCGCAAGCAACACCTTAGTTGCCTGCTTTTGCCTAATAAGCTTGCGCATTATTGAGGGGGAATGAACATGAACGCCTTGAATAACACTACCGTGGGTCGTCACATCATCATCTACAAAAGCAAAAGGATAATATTCATGACTTTGAACTAAAGCGGTGACAAGCTGCCTACCGCTAACACCTGCACCGTAAATAATAACAGGCTCTCCTTCTCGCTTCATACCTGAACCAACAACCGCCCTTATAACACCTCTAGAACCACCAATTAAAACCAAAGAAAAAGCGGCAAAAATAACCGGAACAGTACGTGGTATGCCTAAATTAGCAAAATAGGAGATAAAAACTAAGCTAATGGTCGATATCAGCACCCCAAACAAAATTGCGGTTAACGCCTGTAGGCCTAAATACCTAAGTACCGCTCTATATAAGCCCAATTTCATAAAAGCAAGTATACTGACCGGCCAAACCATCGCGATCAACATCCAATAACCAGTATTGCCAATTGAACTGACTGAATCAGTACGTACAATAATTGCCAACCAAAATGAAACCAGTAGACACACAGTATCAATCCCAATACTGACTAATCGTTTATTGGTTCGATTTAAAGAAAATAATACCTGAAAAAAATCCATTTTTTGCTCCAGAATGGGAAGACTAGACATGTTACAGCAACTCAAAATAGTGGTGATAGAATGCAATGGAATTGATTTTAGCACATCTAAATGTTTCTTGACTCCAGGTAAGCAATGATTACGTCAATTTAAATGATATAAACAACAAAATGTTGTCAGGCAACAAAGATAACAGAGACCCCTGTAGGTTGGGCTTTAGCCCATCAATAGCCCATATAGTGCATACAAATCTGACGGCATAAATGCCGACCTACAATAGCAAAAGGCTTAACCGTATATCCTTCTCAGCTAAACCGTAAGCGCAGCGTTCCGTGCAGCCGCAGGCCATTCCGTCAACTGTAGCCACTTGTGGCTTTCGCTTTTATAGAAGCGAAGCGCCCTAGAACCTAGCAGGCACTTGTGCCGTCCTCGCAGGGCAAAGCCCGCCCTTCTGTATAATACAAACCTGACGGCATAAATGCCGACCTACAAAAGAGAAGGCATGAACGTAATTCAAATCGCCGGCCCTGTGAGCAAAGCGTTCTGTGCAGCCGCAGGCTATTCCGTTAGCCGTAGCCGTTTACGGCGTTCCGCCTTTATAGAAGCGAAGCGCCCTAGCACCTAGCAGGCACTTGTGCCGTCCTCGCAGGGCGAAGCCCGCCCTTCTTTGCTCTTATCACTTGACTATATAGATTCTAGAAGTCGCTTGCGACGCTCTAGCCGTGACAAAGTCACGCCCTAGCAGCAGCTCGCAGCGCTCTTAGCTCAGCCGATCAATGTCTTCAAGTTTTGACGAAACTCTGCACCAAACTTCTCGTTCCGCAGTCCATACTCGACAAATGCGGTCATATAACCAAGCTTGTCACCACAGTCATGGGACTTACCTGTCATATGGAAGGCTTCGACAGTATCTGATGCTATCAACATATCGATAGCATCGGTTAATTGGATCTCATCACCTGCGCCTGCTGGCGTTTTAGCAAGCAAGTCCCAAATTTTTTCAGATAATACGTAACGACCAACTACGGCTAAATTAGATGGTGCCTCATGAATAGCAGGCTTCTCAACCATGGCATTAATCTTAGATGAATCACCAGGCGCAATATCCGCTCCATTACAATCTGCAATACCGTATTTATTAACATCTTCCATTGGTACTGGTGCAACCATGATCTGGCTAGATTGAGTAGAGTTGTAACGCCCTATCATGGCCGCCAAGTTTTCACTTGTTTGATCTGCAGTGTATTCATCAAGAATTACGTCGGGCAAAACAACGGCAAACGGATTATTGCCAATACAAGGTTTTGCGCAAAGTACAGCATGCCCTAACCCTTTAGCTTCCCCCTGACGCACATGCATTATGGTTACATCTTTAGGACAGATCGCTTGAACTTCTTCAAGCAACTGGCGCTTTACCCGCTTCTCAAGCGTAGATTCAAGTTCATAAGAGGTATCAAAATGGTTTTCGATGGCATTCTTACTAGCATGAGTGACCAGTACGATCTCTTTAACACCCGCTTTTACACACTCATCAACAATATATTGAATTAATGGTTTATCAACCAAAGGTAACATCTCTTTAGGAATAGCTTTTGTAGCAGGCAACATGCGTGTACCTAAACCTGCAACCGGAATAACAACTTTCATAAACGGTCCAAAAATGTGTAATAATATTAAGTAAGTTTTGACTTTTAGCTATCGACAAAGAATATTGAATAAACGATAAAAGGTAACTTAAATTCAAAGAATAAACTAAAAGTAAAACGAAAGAAAAAGCTTGGTGAGTCAGTTGATCTGGTCTAAATGCATTATTGAGACGAAAGACCAACGGATATTGCAATGAAATCAATACACTAAGCGATAGATTCAAATGGATAGACCGAAATAGTCTACTTGACTGCATCACCTGAACCACTACCTGTAACAGTCATCAAAATATACTTAAAGTAGTTTTTGATGTTAAGTGTATCAATCATCTGCTTATCCGTTTCTGCTAGAAGCTTTGGAGTAGACATATCAATATTTTGCACTTGTGCTAACCCGGTAACACCAGGTAGAACATCATAAACACCTAGCGCATCACGCTCTTTAATTAATTCTTCTTGGTTAAATAAATTTGGGCGGGGGCCAACTAAGCTCATCTCACCTTTAACCACATTAATTAGTTGCGGCAATTCATCAATCTTAGTTTTGCGTAGAAAGTTACCCATTTTTGTAATCGATGCATTACTCGCTAAGTGACTAGCTACAGATTTCGTATCTACAGACATAGTGCGAAATTTAATTAATTTAAATGTTTTTTTATTTTTACCCACACGAGTTTGAATAAAAATAGGTGAACCTGTATCAAACATACCAATAATTGTGACTACCAGTAAAACAGGCCATAAAAATAATAAACCGAAGAACGCAGCAAAAAAATCTAATACACGAATCATTTTATTTTCTCAGAAAGTGAAGCCATTGCTTGCTCCATGGAGTAAGGAGGACTCCAGCCCAAAACGTCATGAGCATTAGAGGAATCAACCTGTAAGTTACCTAGTAGTTGTTCCGCCATTGCCGATTTACCTACTAATTTACTACCCAAGCGCATCAAACTCACTGGTATAGGTATTTGTATTAATGATTTATTTAATCCCTTCGCAATAGCATTTGTAAACGTTTTAATTGAAACAGATTGTCCATCCGATGCTAAAAATGTATGCCCTGCTGCATCAGGATGTTTTGCACACGTCAGTAATAAATCGGTAAGATTTTGAACTGCAATAAAATCACGTTTATTATTTGTTAATTCAAACGGTAAGAACGGCATTTTTTTAACTAGCTTGGTAAGTGAACCAAAATTGCCAGGTGCATTAAGGCCATAAACTAATGTAGGCCGAACAATCACAACTTCAAGGCCAACTTTATCCGCCAATTGATTTAGTTCGAATTCTGCATCATATTTTGATCGAGTCTGAGACGAAGCTTCTTCTTGGTTAAAGCTAATCTGCGCACCAATTGTAGCGGTACTAACAAACACAAATCGTTTCACACCGGCTTTTGCTGCTTCCTGAGCAAATCTGATTGTACCATGGGTATTAGTATTAAAAATCACAGCTTTATCGCAACTTTTGTTATGAGCAATGCCCGCTAAGTGAATAACTGTATCTATGTTGTCAAAAGCCCCATCCCAAATAGTATGCTTATCAATATTGTCCACGAAAAAACTATCATATTCATTCAGTTTATTCCTTCGAGTGATACAGCGGTGAATTAGACTATTTTGATCTTGCTCTAAAAGGCACTGACCAATAAAACCATCCGCCCCTGAAAGTAAAATTTTCATATCTTAACTCTTTCTATTTGAGTTTCCAAAAGAGTTTCTAATTTGGCAACTAACCGTGCTTTGTTAAAATGTATTTCAGCAAAAGCTTTACCATTCGCGCCTAACTTCCTTCGTCTTTCTTGAGACATTGACATCATAGACAAAATGTTTTCATAAAGTTGTTGATGCCCACTGGCAGAGCAAGCAAGGCCACAATCTGCAATTTCGACCAATTTCTTACCTTCCCCATCTAACATGGATAGAATTGGTAGCGACGCCAACATATAAGATTGAATTTTTCCCGGAATAGTTCTCTCAAAAATATCATTTGGTTTGAGTGATACAAGCGCAATATCAGCCTCCTCATAAAATACTGGCATATGTTCTAAGGCGTGTTGACCATGCAAAATGAAGTACTCGTCAAGTTGAAAATCCTCAATCTGACTCTTTAACCAAATTAACTTCCTACCACTACCCACAATTGAAAATTGAACTCTAGAGCGACTTTCTTTTAGTAACTTGGCACACTCAATAATTGACTCAAAGTCTTGAGCATCACCAACATTTCCCGCGAACATAATTGTTATAACAGAGGAAGGCTGATCAACCTTTTTTGCTTCTATCTTAAATTGGTCTTCCGCCCAATTAGGAAATAACTCTAATTGCGCTTTACCACTACGGCGTCTAACTGCATCCAAATAAGATTCGGATTGGCCGAGAATAACATCACAATGCCCATATATCCATGATACCAATTTTCCCACTACGCTTAATACTCGCTTAGACTTAACAACACCAACAGCCTCTAGAGATTCAGGCCAGAGATCTAGCGACCACATTACCAGAGGAATACCTTTAAGCTTCTTCAAAACGATTGCTGGTATTGCAGCAGTAACAGGGCTCAATTGACAAACCAATATAATATCAAAATCTTGCTTTCGAAGCTTATAAGCTCCGTAGATGCTTCCAGAAAAAATAAAGGATATGTAGTTCAAAAGCAGATTTTTACCTCCACTTTTTCTTGGTAACATTGGCACCCGCACAACAGGGATATCATGATAAAAGTCAAAAGAACGGGGAGAATTTACATAATCGTCGAAAAACTCACCCCAAGGGTAGTTAGGTTTACCAGTAACTACAGTAAGCTCATGCCCATTATCTTTTAGCGCTAAGCATAAGTCGTTTATTCTAAAATTTTCTGGCCAAAAATATTGGCTAACAACAAGAATTCTCACTATGACTCCAAGTAAAAAATGGGCTTAATAGCCCATACTTTCTAATACTCTTTCCAAACTACACGTTTAACATAGTCCGTATAGGAGTGAATAATTCTCACCATTTTATCTGACACATTTGGCATACTGTAATCATATACAGGACGAAGGAGACGCTCAACACCACTTGGTTGAGATTCTAATACCTGCAATGCCTGCATAACACGCTCCGCTCCAAGGCCAACCATCATTACCGAAGCTTCTTCCATACCTTCTGGGCGCTCATGAGCTTCTCGCAAATTTAATGCAGGAAAATTCATAATTGAAGATTCTTCATTAATGGTTCCACTGTCAGACAAAACTACCTTGGCATTTTTCTGTAAATGGTTGTAATCATGAAAACCTAACGGTTTAAGTAATTGAATATTCTTATGGAACTCAATTCCTTGAGATTCAATGCGATTACGAGTACGAGGATGCGTTGATACAATCACAGGAAGATCATAATGTGCTGCAACCATATTTAACGTTTCGGCTAACTTTGCAAGTTGCTTTGGTGAATCAACATTTTCTTCACGGTGGGCACTTACTACAAAAAACTTGCCTTTCTCTAGTTCTAAACGAGTAATCACATCAGATGCATCAATCTGAGGCATATAATGATTCAACACCTCAAACATTGGGCTACCCGTTTTAATGACTCTATCTGCCGGTAAACCTTCAGCCAGTAAATAGTCACGAGCAATTGAACTATAGGTTAAATTAATATCTGCAGTGTGATCCACTATGCGTCGATTGGTTTCCTCGGGTACTCGCTGATCAAAACAACGATTTCCGGCTTCCATGTGGAAAATAGGTACTTTACGGCGTTTGGCTGGGATAACGGAAAGGCACGAATTGGTATCACCTAGCACTAACATTGCATCAGGTTGTATTTCTTCCAACGCTTGGTCTACCTTGATAATAACTTGACCAATTGTTTCTGCGGCATTCTTACCCGCAGCGTCTAAGAAATAATCTGGTTTACGCACACCAAGATCATTAAAAAACACTTCATTTAGTTCAAAATCGTAATTTTGTCCCGTATGAACTAAAACATGATCACAATGTGCATCTAATTTTGCTAATACACGAGATAAACGGATAATTTCAGGGCGAGTACCCACCACTGACATTACTTTTAATTTTTTCATTCTTTTTATCTACCTAATTTAAAGCGGCTTAGTGAATGTGTCTGGTTTTTCGCGATCAAACATTTCATTAGCCCAAAGCATAACGATAAGCTCTGAATCGCCAATATTAGTTACATCATGTGACCAACCTGGTGCTGTTTCAACAATTTTAGACTCTTCGCCATTTACCAGTAATTCGTAAGACTCACCCGTTACTATATGTTGAAACTTAAATGATGCTTGGCCTTTGATGACTAAAAACTTTTCTGTCTTTGTATGGTGATAATGGCCACCGCGAGTAATGCCAGGATAAGCGGTAAAGAAAGAAAATTGTCCTGAATCTTGCGTTTTAAGCATCTCAACAAAAGTACCTCTATCATCACCATGGCGAGTAACAGAGTAAGCAAATTGCTCAGGCTCAAGGTAACTCATATAAGTAGAATAAAGTGCGCGAACAAATTCTGTGCCGACGCTTTCAGTCACAAGGTTATTTCGACTATCTTTAAACTTAGTCAACAACCCAGCAACTTCACCAACAGTAGTTTTATAAATAGGTGAAATTTCACAATGCGAGCTATTCACAATAGAATCATCGAGCAAACGTACAAAATTTTCGCAGACATCATCGATGTACACCAAATTTAATGGTGCATCAGGGTTATGAATAGTAATTGGCAAAGCATTAAGGGTGTTATAGCAAAAAGTTGCAACTGCTGAATTATAATTTGGGCGGCACCATTTACCAAACACATTTGGTAGGCGGTAGATGTAAACCTCCGCCCCGGTTTTATTTTGGTAGATTGTAAGTACTTCTTCAGCCCCCGCTTTACTCACACCATAGGCATTGTCAAGTTCAGCTTGAATAGAAGATGTTAAAACAATCGGCGTTTTTTTATTTAGCTTAATAAGTTGGTTGACAATTAAAGTTGTTAAATCTGTATTGCCTTTTTTAAACTCATCTTCATTTTTAGGTCGATTGATCCCAGCTAAATGATAAATGAAATCGGCAGCTTCCACTTTTACTAAGATATCATCTTTAGAATCTTCAAGCGTAATAGTCGAAATTTCATCAAAACCGGCTTCATTTAAAAAAATAGATAGATTCCGACCTATAAACCCATCTGAGCCAGTGACTAGAATATTCATTTATACGCCCTCTGGCACAACTAAATTACCTGATTTAATTTCTCGCATAAAGTCAAGTTTAAGCAGCAGTGCTTCCATACCTGCAACATCTAATCCCTGGGTATTATGAGAGTTATAATCTTCAATTTTAGAAAGATCTTGTTCACCCTCTTCAATGTATTGAGCGTAATTTAGATCGCGATTATCCGCGGGAATTCTGTAGTAATCACCTTGATCTTGTGCGACAAACATCTCTTCTCGGCTACACAGAGCTTCATATAATTTTTCGCCATGACGGGTGCCAATGACGTTAACCTTATGTTCAGGCTTACCCATCAAATTGAAGATAGCTTTAGTTAACACCTCAATCGTTGCTCCAGGTGCTTTTTGAACAAAAATGTCACCGTTAGACCCATTTTCAAACGCGTGCAACACCAAATCGACAGCGTCATCAAGCGTCATCATAAAGCGAGTCATGTTTGGATCAGTAACAGTAAGGGCTGTCCCTTCAATAATTTGACGACAAAATAATGGAATAACACTACCACGTGAAGCCATTACATTACCGTAACGAGTAGTACAAATTGTCATGCCTTCAGGAACGTTACGTGATTTAGCGACAATCACCTTCTCCATCATCGCTTTAGATATACCCATTGCGTTGATTGGGTAAACCGCTTTATCAGTGCTTAAGCAAACAACTTTTTGAACACCATGATTCATTGCTGCTTCCAACACATTTTCAGTACCAATTACATTGGTTTTAACTGCTTCCAGTGGATAAAATTCGCAAGAAGGAACTTGCTTGAGTGCTGCAGCATGAAAAATATAATCCACACCACGCATCGCATTTGAAACACTTTGATAATCTCGTACGTCACCAATATAAAACTTAAGTTTCGATGAATTATATTTTTTACGCATGTCATCTTGCTTTTTCTCGTCACGAGAAAATATACGAATTTCTTTGATATCGGTATCCAAAAAACGTTTAAGGACTGCATTCCCAAAAGAGCCTGTTCCGCCAGTTATTAAAAGTGTTTTATTAAAAAACATTTGTATTTATCCTTTCGTCTTATCGTACACATAATTAAACATAGAGAGATTCGCCTCAATAGCATCAGACAACATAAATTTTTTCTTAGCCCATTCAAGCACTGTACTCCTCATTTCAAAGTGTTGCTCAGGTGACATTAGTGCCAACTCTTCTAAAACTCCGCTAAAATAATCAGGATTGCTCAATGGAAGATCCCAACCAATGCCATATTTCTGGAGGTCACGCCAAGGGGTAGTATCTGCAATGAGAAGTGGCAGTCCAGCACAGAGTGCTTCTGCAATCACATGACCATAGTTCTCGCCAGCCGTAGGAAAGAAAAAAACGTCGTAATGACTAAGAGTGCTAACTACTTCAACTGGCTTCAATGACCCCATATATTTGACTTTAATATGAGAAGGAAGTTCTTCAATTACAGTCTTACATTGAAGCCAATAAGACTCATCTTCTACAGGGCCGAAGATATGATATTCAAGAGGTGCACGAACATTTCCTAGCATTTCAAGTGCAGCAAGTAGATTTTTCTTTGGCGAAATGCGTGAAACAAAAACAGCCTTTAGATTAGATGGTGATTGGGGTAGGATATTTGTTGCAAATTCCTGAGAACCAATATCCTCTGCTATATATATGTCAGCACTATCACCTAAAACCCTACGTATATCCTCGGCCTCAAAATTGCTTGAAGCTTGAAAAACCACTCCACGCTGTAATCTTAATTTTTTATAACAGAATAAAAAAAGCCTTTTTTTGATTGATTTAATTGCTAACGCGCCTTGTGAAAACTCCCCTCTAGGGCCAATTACAACTTTCAGCCCTAAAAACTTGGCAAATAAAAATGGTAAAATAGAGAATTTTGGAGAGAAGAAACTATTCAGATACACTATATCAAAATCTCTCCTTCTTAATATATTAATGATACTTTCAAATCCAGCAATTCCAGGTTGTGCATAGAAGACTTGAATATTAAATACATTATTCCACTGGCCACAAATAACCGATGTGTAAGGTGACTTATCATTCAAATCTCTGTCACTAGTAACTAATTCAAAATCAATAACTTCGCCTGTTTGGTCAAACAAGTTCTTAATGGTTTTAATTGGACCGCCACCTTTAAAGCCTGGCAAGTAATACTCGGAAAAAACTAAAGCAATCATACTTCCACCAAAATAAATAAACAAATAAATAAATAAACAGATAAACTCAAAGGAAATATCTTTTACAGAAGTCATTCAAAAAAAACTGCCAAGTGTATTTCATTGACACTAAGTCATTTAGAGCATCCGTATTACGAATGGATATAGAGCATTCGTGAATAATCTGAGGAATATCAGTCAGATCATCATTCGAGAAAATAACGTAATCAGAAAGTTCATAAGGGATATTTTCAAATCGATTGCAAACTAAAAAACCTGACAAGTTAATAAGGTCAAAAAACTTTGAAGGAAAAAAGTAATTTTGACAAATCACTTTAGAATATCTAAAGCAAAAGTTTATTTTAGAGTTTAAAAGATATTCATCTACAACTTCAGGAGACTTAAACCCATGATATACTATATTAGGATTAACTTTACCCATTCGAGACACATATTCAGCGACAGATCCTGTACCAAAAACATGGATTTTGAATGAATCATCAGTGCGAGGCCAGTTTTCCAACAGTAAATCAATACCATTGTATGGTTCAATAGCGCCTGCGAAAACAGCATAATTGCCAGAAGTACTAGATTTGGATTTAATCTGGTTAAGACGATGTAGAGGCACTGCACCGGCAAACACCTCAGAACGCGCAGACGGCAGGTTCAACTCACTTATACACGACTCAGTTATTGGTATAAAGTAATCATAACAAAATGGAAGGAACTTTAAGTATGTGTAGTAAATAATATTCTTTGGATTCAAATAAGAACTAAATGACTTGAAATTAGGAACGTGCACATCCTGCAATATAAGAACTCTTTTGCAACCAAAGAATCGAAAAATGTATGAGAATACACATGATAGTAGACTTGAATTGTAGAAAAAAATTGATGATGGTTTGTTCTTGAATAAAAAGATTAAAACTTGAACAAAAAAAACAAATCTCTTTAAGAATGAAATATTTAAAATAGGCATAAACCTGATGTAATCACCCACAACATCAGACTTTATGAATAATTTAGAACTTGGCCAACTAGGGACCTCAGGCATAACCAATGCTTTGAAGTCATTATTATTAGAGCGAAGTGAATTTATTATTTCACACTGAACCTTAGCACCAGCACCACTTCCGAAAAAATTACTTGAAACAGGGTTATTGAAAGCCCCGACAAAAAGAGTCATGAAAACACCTTAAATTTTACTATAAAAATAACGACACTAATTTAATAACTTGCAAAAGTACAAGGAGTGAAAAACTAACATCAACTAAGGGATCTTTTTTCAGAAAAATCAGTACATTCAGCCGTACGAATTAAACTATAAAATATAATAAATGTTGCAAACAACCTATAATCATCAATTATAGTATTTATAAAAAAAGGAATTAAAAATGCAAAAAACAGCATTATATGTTTTTTTCTAAAACCTATGAAAATATAGGAGAATAAAAAATATATCAAAATACCATACGAAAGATTCAACCTAATGAAATCAGAATGAGGGCGATATAACTCACCATCACGTTGCAACATATAACCACTACCAAAAAAAGGGTTATAGTTAATATTGTTAATAAAGTAAAACCATGATTCGATCCGACCGCCCCCTACTCCGGCTCCCATCGAAGCCTCGATTTCAGACCTTTGGTTCATTACACTAAAAAATATATCTAAGTATTCTCCCCATATAAAGTATATAATTGAAATTATTACTATCAACATAAAAATAAAATATATTTTCAGTCGTTTACTTTTAATAATAAACAAAAAATAACTCAAAAAAACCAATCCACATGAAATCATTGCGCCCCTTGACTGGGTAGTCAAAATAATTATTAAAGCGCAAATAACAAAAAAAACAAACTCACGAGTATGTAATTTCATAGAAAGTAAAAAAGCCAGAGTTATAACAATCATGTAACCAAAAGCATTTGGATCAGTAAAGTGAAATGAAAACCTTTGTGACTGTAGATTTACCAACAGCATCGGAATCGACTCAGGAAAAACTACAGTCATAAATGAAACGTACAGTTCAGATTTAAAGTAGAAAAAATAAATAAGAACCAAAACGAACAAATAGTAAAAAAATAATAGTCTTCGGATACTGCTAAATATTAAATTTAGATCAATCTTATTAAAATCATATAGCAAAAACAGGAAAATAAATCCTAGTTGCATCCCACGTTTAGTATTTTCAGATACATAATCTGAATATGAAAGCGCACTAAAAAAAACACTAGAGAAAACAATAGAAATCAATAAAAAAAAGATAATAACATTTAATTTATTAAACTTGACAGATAAAATCAAAAAAATTGGAAGAAGAATAATTGAAATAGGAGTCGAAAATAATAACTTCGGAAAAACCAACAAGTCGACTACTAAAAACAATAAGTATAAGGTTGATATATGGGTTTTATTCACAATAAAAATACCATTATATTCGAAATAGAATAAAAAATGCAGAACATAAAATCATAAACATAGTCATATCTGTTGAAGCCAATAAAGATTAAATTATTAAGCAACACCATAAACTCTTCGAGCTTTCAGGACAAATATCAAGTTTTCAGACTAAGCTGCAAAGGCAATATTTCTTAGAACTTGCACTAGATAGGACTCACGTTAAGTACTACCGATTCCGGCATGCCTGCTGCTCCTACAGTAGTTTGATCTCAGCTTTAGAAACTTTCTATGAAGCGGTTAAAATTAAGGAAATCTGAATTAAGTCTTCTCAGGAATCATCGCACGGATTGTGTTTAATATAAACTTTAAAGTCGAATCACATTCAGAATATTCCAACACATTGACTTGATTATTAGTAGATTTCCAGCACTTGTTACAACAAAAATCATCGGACATAATGTAACTAGCGATCAATACGTTGAATGGACTAACATCAGACTTATACTTCTAACTATTTTCAGTGCAAGATACACCATCCCCCGTTTTTTTCAAGGTAGTTGTCACTCTTTACTTAAATTTTATGTTCTATATCTTGTTTCGATTCTAGAAAATTTAGACCTCATCTATAAAAAGATTTATAGTTTCAAATCATCTTTACCAGAAGAGCTAAATAAGTTTTTAACATTATATCTGCTAACTTGTGCTCAACCTTTGATTGATCGTAACAATATTTTTGACCATCAAATATATAAATATGTTCTGACTTATAGTTTGGCCACTAACTTCGAATACAATGTTATTTAATAGTAATGAATGATTGATAAGTTGTTCTTTATGTCATGATGGATTCTAACAAAATACAACAAATCTAAAAGTGATTTAATCATAGCATATCCATGATTTATCCTTCTGAATCTAGAAATACTATAATGAATCTCTAATTCGTAGGGCTATATTAATATTTAATGAGACTAAAAAAACATATATTTTGAATTTTAGAGGTACATAATTTGAGAAAATCAAACCTGGAAAAACCTTTCGTGCTTGAAAAACAATTGCTTTTGAGTATTTTATTTCGTTTTCACTAAAAGGTAATTTTAGAGGTGCTAATGCAGAAATAATAAAATAGGAATCAAGATATTTAACTTTTTTTATTAACTCCTTCTTATTTGACATTATTAAATAGCCATATACCAAATCAGGAATATCCATACATGTCAATCTTTTAACATTCACACCTTGTGCATTTATACTTGTAGAATTCTGTCTATAAAAATATAGATTCTCTGTACTAACAGCAATAAAATCACTCTTCATTAGTACACGAGCATTAAAATCAAAATCTTCAAAAAAATGAATATCTCTATTTAACCTAATATCAGAAATAAGTTCACTTTTATAAAGATAAGCCCACAGAGATGTTGGAAACTTAAGCTCAAGCAAACAATTTAATGCTTGAGTTGAAGTTATTACTTGCCCATTCTCAAATATTCGTCCTTTCTTCTCATTAACTTTATAGCTTGACAGTGCAGCACAATCAGCAGCAGAATTATTAAGTAAAATTACAAGCTTTTCGTACAAGTCATCACATACAACATCATCACTATCAACGAATCCAATATATTTCCCGGTTGCAACATCGAGCCCATCATTTCTTGCTGCTGCCACCCCCTCATTAACCTTATCTATAACTTTTACACGTCTATCGATATTTTTATAATAGTTACAGATTTCGAGAGAACCATCTTGGGATCCGTCATTTACAAGTATTAATTCTAGATTAGAATATTTTTGATCTAATATTGAATCTATACATTTTTTCAAATACAACTCGGAGTTAAAAATAGGAACAATAATACTTACCATGCCTACCATAATAATGACCTCTCAAAAGATAATACAAGCTGAATTTTAAAATAAAATCCTGATATACCAAGTAACTTCAAGATGTAGTTTCAGACAGTTGTCTATGTTGCAAGGCAAGTCAAAGTAACGTCTGGTAACAGAGGATTCCTAACTTATTTGACAACAGAATTAGATCAGTGATTAGCCCGAAATTACGAGTTACAAAGTTCAAATACATTGTTAACGATTTCTCATTTAGATCCACTAGATTGTCAAATTGTGCCCGCGTCTTCAAGAAAAGAAATTCTCGCTAAACCAAGTAACATAAGAATAATGGGGCCGAGAAATCAGATAGCAAAAAATAAACAGAATACACAGAATACACAGTTTCAAACCTCAATTTGATAATGCCTTTTTGAGATAATCAATAGATATTTTTTTATGTTCTTCTAATAATAATAATGATTTTAGATAAACCTCATCGTTAATTGGTTCCAAAGCCCTTATGTCATTTAAAGACTCGATGAATCTATCTTCCATCCCAACTAGACTTAATATGTTCTTCATTCTATTCGATAAAGTTCCGGAACTAATCGCCGCAAAATCCTTTTTAAAATTAATAGCAAAACAAACACCATGAAACGAATCAGTTAGTACCATCTTAGCATTTAGGATTAGATTCAATAACTCCTGTGGCCCTGCATCTCTAACTTGTTCATCAACACCAGCGATTTTTATAAGGTTCGAATCAACAGCAATAATTTTTATTCCAGTCTTGGAATAAAAATCCACCACATCTTTTAATAAACTAGAGCGAGGTACTGTATATACCAATATGTACTCTTCAATGTCATGTTTTTGTCTAAGATTTAATTTTCCGATCCATTCTTCTTTAGATAATAACAATGTAGGGTCTAATACTTGCTTGACACGTCCACCTAAAATGCTCTCTAAATAATCAGTTCCATCTTTTTCACGCACAGAAATATAATCAAACGTTCCCAACAAATATTTAACTTGTTTTTCTTGCTTAATATCAAATCTATAATTCCCTAAACTTGAAGCATAACTTATTTTCTTTACACCCGTAGGTATAAAACCAAGAAAATAATCTTCATTTATAATATCACAACCATTTGTTACTTTGGGGTTCCATATCTGATCACTCCCACAAACATATAAATCGTATTTACTTGAGCTAATATTATTAAAATTATATTCTTCTGAAAGATTAAAGTAATCATCAAAAAAACAATTAAACTTTACTTTCTTTGTTACTTTACTCTTTAACAACAAAAGATCTCTAACAAGATGTCTTAAAATTTTTGAATTAGGTTTAACATTAAAAATTGAATATACTTTCTCTATATGACTATTTTTATAATTAATTATTTCGGTCTTGCCATGTCTAGACAATACTTCTTGCGTTGCGTAGGCTTGAAATACTGCTCCATAGTTCAACGCATTATGAATCGTTAATAACCCAATCTTCATCGTTATTTCCTAATAATTTTTTTTACTACATCAAGGCCTTTGGGACCTAATACTTTTCTCAAGGCCTGTTTCGCTTTACCTTCCGTGCTAACTTCCAATCTATGCATTATTTGCAGCGCTTCACTTTCATTATCGCTTTCGGTGAAAACCTCAAAAAGCATAGGTTTATCAGTTACGCTATTGTTAAGGAAACGTTGATAAACCGCTTCAAACTCATCTTTATTGCTAGCAGAGAAATATTCAAAGCCTAAATTTTCAGCATAGTTTTTAATAAGAGTTTTTGATTTATTTCCGAAATGTCCAGCCGCTGCAACGAACTCATCGCCATCTGCACCGAAATGTGCGGCATGGTGATTGTAAAGTCGGAACTCCGTTCCCTTACCATTATTCACCAGAAGGATACGCAAGTTATTGGCCGTATGACGGTTACCTATTGCATTAAGGTCATAGAAGAAAGCAAGGTCACCTATGACACCGTAATAAAGCTTGTTAGGCTTTGCTAATGAGGCTCCTAGCAGAGAAGACACGCCGCCATCAATTCCAAACCCACCTACGTTTGAAAATGAAGTAACCGTTTTTGGCAGATCATAGAAATTCCAGGTTCTTAGGCTATTCAGAATCCCGAAGTGGATTGCTGAATCTGATGGTATTTTTGATGCCATTTTCGAAGCGAGCCAAACGTTAGAAAACGGTACTTCCGGTATTTTATTATGTACCGTTTTCAAGAAACTTTCACATTGTTTAAAGTATTCATTCGTCGACGTCTGGTTTACTTGTTTTGAATAGTGTTTAAAAAAAGACATTTCTGGCATTTCAAACACATTACGAAGCTTACGAAAAGTGTCCCGTACCTCACCATCAGGACTAATACGCCACACTTCTTTTCCTACCATATTAAACAACGGATAATCCCCCGTCACCTCACCTATATGCAGGGTTAGATCTGCTCTGAGTTCTTCTATATTGTATAACTCTTGTGCTGCTGCGAGTGAAAACAACATACGGTTTTTACCTTTATAACCACTAGTATGGTCACAGAAAACAACAGTATTGTATTGGTTACAGAAACCTTCTAATTCGAGGATTGCTTCTTCGCTCCAACAATTGTGTGATCCAATAATAACTGAAACTCGTTTACTTGCATCAAGAGCTGGAAGTTCATCTGTTTGTGTAAACCTATTTATTACTCTACAGTTAATATTTTCTTTTTCTGTAAAAGGCAAACTATATGTGGTTGGTAAGTTGATGTGCACTGGTCCACCACCATGTCTAGTAAGCTCCATAATGGCTTGATTTACTTTAACCTCACAATCCCAGAAATCTTCCTCGTCCTTAACAACCGGTAAGGTCACACTAAACTTAGCAACATCATTTGAAATAACACTTCGATCAATTACCTGCGCCACATGGTGTCCAATTCGGCTAATTGGTTGAGTTGATGTAATCGCTAACACTGGCAATTTACGATAATAAGCTTCAGTCATGCCTGGTACGTAATTTCTTGAGGCTGTGGCCCCCGTGCAGCTAATTACAACAGGTTCACCAGTTTCCGCCGCCAGGCCACAGGCCATGTAGGCGGCCGAACGTTCATCAACTGCTGAATAAATTTTGAAAAAAGGATCTTTTTGAATACTACCAATAAATGCAGTATTTGTATTACCTGGAGAAGCTATAACGTAGCGAACACCATGAGCTTTGAGCAAAGATATAACAATCAATGCGTTTTTTTCTGTAGTTGAATATAATTTCATAAATTTGTACCAATTGACTTAAAAGTTATAATCGATGTCATCAATAGTTAAGTTTCCAGCACCACCAGTCATATAAACAACATCACCGATTATTGACCGACTCAAAGAGCTTACTAATATCACAGCAAAGTTAGCGACTTCTTCAGGTGTTACATACCTTTGACTAGGGATTACATAGTGCTCTATTCCATCGTCTGAATCTTTCATTAACATCGGTGTTGCTGTCGGTCCTGGAGCAAGCCCATTAACAACTATTCCTTGTGGAGCGAGAGTTTTAGCCATTCCTAACGTCAAGCCACGAAGCCCCCACTTTGATAGTGTATATGGACTTATAGCAGGCCTTAAGCTAGATGATGAAGCAATATTCAATATATTTCCTTTAATATTATTTTCAACCATGTACTTTGATATTAGCTGTGACAGAAAAAACACACCTTTCAAGTTAGTATCAAGAACTTCGTCATATTCTTCAGAAGTTATATGTGAAAATTGTCCTCCTTTTAAAACTCCTGCATTATTAACTAAGATATCTATTTCTTTGTCCCCTAAGAAAGCAATTATCTCATTGAAAGCGGATTCAAAAGCTCCAATGTTGGAGTTATCCAGCACAACACCATATATCCTTCCATTATTATTATTATCACTCGTCAATATCTTCTCTATTGCTCCTTTTATACGACTTTTATCTCGCCCAGTGATGACTACAGAAGCACCAGATCTTAAAAAAGAACTTGCAATTTCAAAACCAATGCCACTAGTTCCACCTGTAACAATTGCGACTCGTCCCTTAAGTAGTTGGTTATGATATATAGGTATATTAACAGGTACTATTTTTTTAAAACTATTTGAAAACCTATCTAATCTTTTCCTAACTTTTCTCAAAACATTCAACACAAGAACCTCACAACTTAATACTTTCGATATTTTTCATAAACTTACCGCTCAGGTAAATAATAATTTTCTTTCGCCAATGTTTATCCAATCCTAAATAGTACATTGCTAACGTAGAAATAACGAAAGAAAACAAAATAACCACAGCTGAAGAATACAAGCTACTTGACAGGTTTTTTGATAGCATCGCACTAGGAAGAGCTGAAACAGTTAGAACAGCTAATACGGGGCCGACAACATTTTTATAATAAAGTAAAATGGGAAGATCTATTAGATAGTTAACCAACAGAATACGCACTTTAAACATAAGAGCGTTTGCGGCTATTGCAACATAGAAAACCCACTCTGCCGAATAACCTAAACTCAAAATCCACCATGAAATAAAGAATATTGCTATTTGAATACTCCCTAAAATCATTTCATACAACGCCATTCTTCCGGGAGCTCTTGCTGCCGTGGTCAATGGCATACTTATTGCTAAAATTAATGACTCAACAATTGCTAGCTTAGTAAACAGTATTGCTTCTGGTGGCGGAGTTTTAAGCCAAAGCGTTAAAATGGTTTCCATTTCAAGTAGGACTGGTAACGCAAAAAACCACATCAAGAAAAAGGTGAGCTTAGATCCATTAAAAATTAAACTCATCATTTCATGTTTCTGATTTGTGGCATAAGACTTAATGATGGAAGGGTATAACCCTGTATTCAGGTTGTTCGAGAATACTGCAACTTGCCCAGCCACACTTAATGCAATAGTTCGAGCAGCAACTACAGCTGGATTGAACATTTGGTTTACTAAAACTGTTACTGCTTGTGTACGAAATGCAGTGCTAAGTTGTCCTAATAGAGTCCACAGTGTAAACCCCAAAATTTCTTTGAGCATTTTATTGCTCCAATGGAGCTTTCTAAGTTGGCATTCGGTATATTTTTTTATACAAATAAAAATGTAAGCAAAAGCTATCAAAGCTGATATAGAAAAAAGAAGAATACCGTAGTACGTTAACAAATCATAGCTTACATAGGCTAAAGAAATCGCCACAGCCAGCTTCAGTGCAGCATCGACCACAGAAATGAGCGCATATAAATGCATATCTTCATGTGCAATTAAAATGGCTATAAACGGTGCGGTAAAAATAGAAAAAACAAATGAGATCGAAGTGTAATGATAAAGGTCTAATGCAGCGCTAAAGCGTGCATCTGGTATTTTTAAGTGTACTTCAACATACCAAAGACCTACAGTTTGGAGTAACGTGTATGCAATCAAAGCAATGACAACGTACAAAATTAAATTCACACTGAATGTTTGCTTTAATTTTAATACATCATTTTCGCCCATAGCGAAAGAGAAAAAGCGTTGCGTTGCACTCGCCATGCTTCCCGGCAAAAATGATAGTAAAGTCACAAAGCCAACAACAACACTATAAACTCCAAAATCCTCTACACCTAGCTCATTCAGCACCACACGCACTGAATAAAGGGTTATTAAAATAATAACAATTTGGCGCAAATAAAGTGATAGTGTATTTTTAATAATTTTTTTGTTTGACATTAATTGTTTAAACTCAACCTATATAAATTGCCTAACCAGGAAATCATGAACAGACTTGTGAATCGAGGTATCTTAGAACGGACAAAAAACACCCATATTCACAACACTCATTGTTTTTTATTTAATACTCACTTTTAAAGCCGTTTCACTCTTCTGTATACTCAAACGCATCGACCTTAATTCCCACGAAGTTATCTAACAATAGTAATAAGAGTTTAATCAATTACAAATTTTTCCCGCAGGTACCAAAAGGCTGGCTAAAATAGAACCGTGTAGTTAATACCCTCAAAGGAGTTTATGCCTTCTTATTGATCACATAACTGTAGTTATAGTAATCATAACCTTAGCCATACGAACAAGATGCCTCTCTAATACGTTGAGAAGCCCCTTTCCCCCCAAATATGCTTAAAGTGATTGTTAGCAACTTCAATCTCTTTGATGGTCTTTTGACAAAACAGGTTACTATCAAGGTGGCAAAAGTATTTGAGTAAGTAACAGCCAGCACGCAAAAAGTTGCGACAATGGCTAAATCATAGTGCAAACTCGCCCACAAAAGTAGCACCTGAAGCGCGATTGAATTAAAAGTTTTAAAGAGTTAAGTGGCTCTTGAGCTCGGGGGATAATCTATAATTTTTCATTTTTCCCAGTTGCACCATTGGTTCGTCTTAAGTTTACTGGTGAGCATGTCCTATAGCCCCCATTAGAACCAATGTATTGGTACAAATAGCCTTTACGTATATCGGCATGAATCAATAGTCCCGATTGGACGGGCACAGTTGCAAAGCTGGTTGAAATGGACATTTCATCAATGCTTAGCGTGATTTTTCATCATTGGATTGACGCCTTATTTTGACCATTTTCACTTTTACATCTCAGCCTTTCATAACCACCCGAGACACTTTTCATCCATTTTGAGACAGTCGAATTGCCACTATCCTATATAAAGCCTCGGTTTCACTGTTTTTCAGTAAACAGTCCCAATAGGCCACAAGAATATTCGTTAACAGTGTACAGAACACTTCGTTTACGGAACGCTCCGCTTACGGTGAAAGATAAAACCTTGTGTTTACGGTTAACGGAACGTTTGCAAGCTCTCTTACGGAATGACCTTTGGTCACGGGATTACAAGATCGAAAATCTTTCCGGGAGCGCGCGTTTAATCTTCTTTTCTAACAAAATGTCTTATGAGGACTAGCATCACTGCTAGCATGCCGCCTAGCATGGTACCTAATACGCAAATTAACGCGCGCTTAGGACCAGCCTTAACTTCTGGAACCAATGCTGGATCAATGGTTTTAAATACATATTCATCACGTACTTCAGCAAACATAATGGTTTTGGTTTGCTCTTCAATAAGCTGATAAAGAATGGTACGAATGTCCGCTATATTAGTCTGTGCTATTTGCTTAGTTAAGAATTCACTGCTGCGATTGGCTTCAGCTACATCTTTTTCTTTCATTACCTTGTTGATATCTTCTATGAGCCAGGTCACCCACTGTTGGGCTATTGCTGGTGATAGATGTTCAACAGAAACGGTTACCATGCCCGTATCTTTGGCTGAGTTGACCGTAATGATTTTAGTGAAGACTTTAAATGCTTCTTGCATTGAAGGTTTAGGCTTAAACGGTGCCTTAACTTCACGCAACCATTTTTTACTTGTGGCGTCATACATTTCATCATCGTATGAGATGGTGTTATCACTCATATTCCACTTTTCAACCGCCATTAAGTCGGGAAGTAGATTATGTTTCTGAATAAACTCACTAGTGAATTGTCGTGATTTCATCACTTCGATGGCCATCTGAGTTTTATCGACTCCACCACCGCCACCTAGATTGATACCCGCCATGCTGGCTAGGCCGCCGAACTGACCCGCTAGAGCGCCCAGTCCTCCGCTTTTCTCTTCACTCGCTGGTGCCAATAAAGCTTCAGACTTATAGGTATTCGGTTGCATGATAGCAAAGATAACAGAGCCAATAGCGAAAACAGCTGTAATGGCGATGATGAGCCATTTACCTTGCCAGATGACAGAGAAGAGCTCGCGAAGATCAATCTCGTCTTCGGTTTTTAGCTGTTGATTTGGGTATTGAGTAAACTGTGCGTCTTGGCTTTGAATATTGTTCATTGGTTATTTAGACTCTAGATTCTAGGACGCTTCGCGGCTAGTGCGCTTCGCTTCTATACGAGCAGGTAGCTGTTGATACTCGCTTCTTGTATTAATTTGTGTTTTCTAGGCTCTAGTGTCTGAGAGTCTAGATTCTAGGTCGTGCTTTGCACGGCTAGATCGCTTCGCTGTTATACAAGCAAAGCATTCGGCTTTTTATTATTTTTTAAGTTCGTGATTGGTTGCTAGTGTCCTTCTCGGTGAGGAGAGGATTCTAGGTCGTGACTTCGTCACGGCTAGAGCGTCGCTGCGCTCCTTCTAGATTCTATACAAGCCATAGCGAGCGGCCTAGAAGATGACAAAGTCATCGCACTTCTTAGCCTTTATATCTGTGATTCCTTATTTTTAATTAGAGAACCTAGGATTTTTGCGAGTTCTTTGGCTTCTTTAATCATTTCCATTGAAGATTGCTTGTCTAAATAGCCGATTTCAATTCCGATATATAACTGGGTAACCAATTCACCTAGTGAACCTTTTGCGTAGTACAAAAAGCGAATTTTCTCTTTTGGTGTTTCACGTTCTTCACCCTCTGCAATATTTGAAGGTACAGAAAGACCGGAACGGGTTATTTGATCTTTGAAGCCCCAGTTTTGAATTGATTCCGTAACCTTGTATATTTCGCAAGACAATCTTGAGGCTCTTTTCCAAACGTCCAGTTGTTCGAATCTCATATGAGTGACTCCTTCCGTGAAACAGAGCGCTTCGCTTCTAGGCCTTGACTTCGTCACGGCTAGAGCGTCGCTTTGCTCCTGCTAGATTCTATACAATCAAAAGCTAAAAGCGGGCTAATCGGTTGCTTTCAGCTTTTGACATTATAGCAGGACGTAGTCCGCTCTAGCAGCGTAGCGTTCTAGCCGTTAGCCTGCTAACGTTCTAGCTAGCCAACGGCGATCTAAGACCGCTTTGCGGTCTAAAGATTAGCAACTGTAGCAAATGTGACTGCTGTGTTGGCTAGGATTTGGGTCACTTGTGTCCAGAGTGATAAGTTATCCCTATACTCGGTATCAAGCGGCACTATAATAGTGTCACCCGGTTGGAGGCTGTCTTCACTACTGAACCAAAGTGAGCGAGTTGGTAGCATGACAGAACCGTTAGCCTTGATAACATAGGTTCTATCACCATCAGCGCGTTCTCTTTCGCCGCCTGACATAGCAAGATACTGATCTAACGTTAAGCCCTGTTTGAATCTATGAGTTGCTGCGTGCTGCACTTCCCCCATCACTGCAATGGTTTGCTTGGTCGAGGGGATATATAAAATGTCTGCGTCTTCTAGTTGAAGGTCTGCTTGCTTTATACCTACTGATATTGCGGAGAGGTCAACAACTAACCGACCTACGGCCTTGATAGTCTCAAGGTCAGCTAACATCAATTGGGCATCACTATAGTTAATCACATCACCGTCTTTTGATACTCCACGAGTTGCTATGTCTCGTCGCAATTGATCAGCTAGCTTTTTAATCTCTAATTGTTCTTGCAGACGTACTGATTCACGCACAAACACAGCCGACGGAAGATAGGCATATTGAGTAAAACCACCGGCACGATTGAGCACATCTTCAAGTGTTTCACCGCGGCGAATGTTGTACATTCCAGGAAACTTAACTTCACCTCGGATCTCGACAGATTTATTCTCCTGCCAGTCAGGTGTCGTCATGACAGTCAATATGTCACGGCCTTTCAAGTTAGAATTAGCAGTGCTAACACCTTGAATAGCGGCTTTTAGATCAATGTTTTGATGTTGAATGCTTGAACCTAGGTTCTCAATTAACGTACTGGTTAATTCTGCTCGTGCCGTATAAGCGCCCTCTTGTAAACCACCACCGGCTTTAATTAGATCGTTAACTTTTGCATTGACCGAAAGCGGATAAATACCCGGGTGACGAACTTTACCGTTAATGGCTACAACTTTGACTTCTTTACCTGATCTTCCTTGAGTGGTTAATTTCATAATGACAGGGTAAAGCAGCTCACTGCGATTCATTGCTGAACTTAACTTGATGAGGTCTTTATCATCAAACAGGTTAATTAGCATTTTATTGACTTCGCCAATTATAGCTTGCTGCTCATTGTCATCGGCTTCTTTCGCGATAACAACACCGCCTATTTCACTACGTTCTGTTAGACCTTTCTGTTGCAATTGTGAAAAACCAGCTTGAAAAAGATCGTTCCCCATCAGTGAGTCACCAGCGAGTTCGGTGACTTTAGATACGCGTTCTTTTACTAATTTATTCAGTTCATATCGATTCTGAGTTTTATCACTGAAATTGAAGAAAATAACTTTATCTCGGGCACTTAGAAGTAGATCGTTAGCTGCTGTTTTCTCACTAATCGCTTTGCCTGGTTCAAATTGAAGAACTTCGATATCGCCATATTCATTCACTTCACGCACAATAACGCCATAATCTAAATCAGCAGAAGCTGAAAGGTCACCCCAAATTGATGGCACGAGATCACTTATTTTCTGACCTTGATACCATTGATAGTTACCAGGCCTTACAACCGCACCAACAACAGTGATTGCATCTTCATATTTAGTTGAAGCTGATTTTACTCGTACAACATCACCAGATAGTACTTTGACAGCTTGACCTTTTGATGAAGTTAAATCGATATTCTTTACTGTTTTTAATCCATTGGAATTAAAACGTTCAATACTACTACTTCTTGGATATGCACCAGATTTTAAACCTGCTGCCATTGTAAGAATATCATCCATTGTTTCATGATGGTTAAGTTCATAAATGGCAGGGCGACGAACTTCGCCAGTAACGCTTACTAGTCCACCCACCGATGGGATGAATACCACATCGCCAGAGCGAAGCATTAAATCGTTTGAAGCATCCCCACGCAGCAGCAGATCATACAGATCCATAGTGCCAACTAATTTACCATTACGTTTCAGTTGAATATTACGCAGTGAGCCAATTTCATTAATGCCACCTGAGACAAACAATGCCTGAGTGATAGTCGATAGGCTTGAAACAGTATACGAACCAGGTTTGTACGCATCACCAGCCACAAAAATACGAATAGAACGTAACTTGCCCATGGTGATATTGGATTCAATCCCTATCATTTGTTGGCTTATACGAGACGTTAATGTTTTTCTGAGCTCTGTAAAATTTAATCCATTGACAGAAATCGGTCCAAGCTCTGGAAATTGAATCACACCTTCACGATTAATAACCAGGTCGTATTCTTTGTTATCCTTACCGTAAAGCTGAACTTTAATATTATCACCGGGGCCAACTAAATATTCACTCGGAACAGGTACGTCAGAAACGGGTGCAAAAGTAGTGGGCTCACCTCTAAAAAGTTCATAACCGAAACGTTTAAGCTCCATTTTGGCTTTATCTTCATCAAAGTTGAGTTTTTCTTTTTTATCTTTTTCGTTCTCTTTAACGTTTTCGTTGTTATAAATCGGCTGTCCATTTTGGTCAAATTGCTGTCTTTCATTGACGAGAGTAGGATTTTCAAGCTGACTTTGTGAACTTGTTCCACCAGAGAGCATCGATGGATCGATACCGTATTGTTTGGCAAGCCTTTGCTGTTCAGAAGCAGGTAAATTCTTAAATTGTTCCATCATCTGCGGAGACGGCATAGCTGCTTGCGCTTGCATGCTCAACAAAACTAAGGCACTGAAACCTGCTATAAATATTTTTTTGGTTTTGTGTAACACAGATAAATCTCCGGTGAAAAAACAAATAGAAATGTAGAAATAAGGTTAAAAAAGTGATGAACGGACTTCGTCCTCACGGCACGTAACTTCGTCACTACAGAACGCTACGCTTACGGTAAAAACAGTAGGTTGGGCTTTAGCCCATCAATAATCGATGAGACATACCAAACCTGACGGCATAAATGCCGACCTACAATAGAAAAAGGCCGTCAACGTCCGCCTTAATAGAAGCGAAGCGCCCTAGGATCTAGCAGGCACGTAGTGCCGTCCTCGCAGGGCGAAGCCCGTCCTTCTTTGAATATGTAGGTTGGGCTTTAGCCCATCAATAATCGATGAAATATACTAGACCTGACGGCATAAATGCCGACCTACAATAGAAGAAGGCCGTCAACGTCCGCCTTTATAGAAGCGAAGCGCCCTAGGATCTAGCAGGCACGTAGTGCCGTCCTCGCAGGGCGAAGCCCGTCCTTCTTTGAATATGTAGGTTGGGCTTTAGCCCATCAATAATCGATGAGACATACCAAACCTGACGGCATAAATGCCGAGCTACAATAGAAGAAGGTTCCAGGTTTATAAATAGGCCCTAGGTTCGAAGAACTTGGGAAATCAAAATCATTAAATCAAAAGCTAAATGTTGTTTGCTGTAACCTCAGGCTTTCCTAGCAGTGAGCTTGCAAACGTCCTCGCAGCGAAGCGCCCTAGAACTTTCTTTGCTTTCAGACACACTACCGACCCGCGTGGCGGGCGAGACGCCCTTCGGCGTCCACTAAAAGACAGAAACTTTCTGTCTTTTGCCTTTCAGGCACGCTACCGCCCATGGATTGCGGCTTCCAGATTGCCCGACGTACACTACGCCACTCTCTATTTGTACTATTTTTCTACTGCTTACTTGCATGAAAAAATAGCTTCTTTGACCTTAGTTACCAGAAGCAATTGCATTCTAGATACTAAGGGTATTTAAATACTGACTTAAATCCTATCTCTTAACATTCTTGCTAGGAGGGGTAAGATTATAGGAGCGAAGCATTATACGGCATCCGCTTTTAAATTGCTGTTCATTAAAAACACGACCAAACAGTTAACCCCCCTCTATCAACAAAAGACTCTCACTAAACACATAAGTATCTAGGTAATTCATGTAAATGAAGAATCGATTCAGTACAGCAACCATGTAATTCATGCCCACAAGATACTCGAGCTACATTAGTTTTATCTTGTCGTAAAAGCTTGAAGGGCTTAAATAGAGGAAATATTATGTTGTTTTACGTCATAATAAAACGATTAAATACAGTATGACGTACGTCACACTATGCCTAGGTTATTCAATCCTCGTAACAATTCGTCCCTATTTATTAGCAGAATTAAAATACCTTCTATGGCAAATATCCTACAAAGAAACAGGTCAAATGCTTAAGAGCTTATGTTTACTCATTAATAAATAATCCAGTAATGAAAAACACTGACTTATACTGGCTGAATACTACTTCTAGGAACTGAAACTCGTTTTTTCTGCCCCATGATGTCGAACAGGACATGGCATCGCTTGTCACCACTCTTTTCATCAAAAATCCCTTCAAGATCCACAAACGGCCCTTCATTAAATCGAATCAGATCCCCCTGATGAAGCTCGACATCATCTGAAGTCGTCTGATATTTGCTAGATAATTCATTTTCACTTAATAACTCGGACAAGAGTTTATGTTCGCGCATGCGAATGCTGTGGATAATGGAATCATCGATAGCAGTCATTAACTCATTACAGCCTATAATCTTACCGACTCCGCGAGTCGAATGAATACGGGAAACACTGGTAACAAGTGGATCGAAATGGATAAAGAGGTAACCGGGAAAAAGAGGGATTCGCTTTATGCTGACTTGACCCTTAACTTTTTTTTCCTCGCCTATAGTCGGAAGATATGACTCGATATTTTGCAGGGTTAAATTATGTACAGCTCTAGCCTCTCCGCGAGGCTTACAATATAACAGGTACCAAGCTTTCATAATTACTAACTCTTTGTGTATAGAAGTGCGATTGCTTTTAATGATCTAACTTCATGGAAAAATAGACAAATAGAAATGGGATAAGAAGTGTTCATTCCACGGTCAAAACGGCCAAGCGATTGCTCAAACCTGTGACTTCCCATTCACAGGCTCAATAATATCAAATTCGTACTTTCATAGAAAGGGGGAGAAGCAAAGAAGGACGGACTTCGGCCTGCTAGTGCTAGAGCGTCGCAAGCGACTTCTAGATTCGATACAGTCAAATGAGGAACGCCGTAAACGGAATGGCCTTTTCTATTGTAGGTCGGCATTTATGCCGTCAGGTTTGTTATGTGATTGATGGGCTATTGATGGGCTAAAGCCCAACCTACAAGATTAGGAGAGAAGGACGGGCTTCGCCCTGCTAGGTTCTAGAGCGCCAACACGTTGTCTTCGAGGACGGCACAAGTGCCTGCTAGAACGTGACTTAGTTACGACTAGAGCGTCGCTATGCTCCTGCTAGAATCTATGCAATTAAATGTGGAACGCCGCAAGCGGCTACGGTTGACGGAATGGACTGCTTCTATTGTAGGTCGGCATTTATGCCGTCGCTCTTGCTAGTTGTGGTTGTCTGGATTTGATGGGCTAAAGCCCAACCTACAAATTTAGGAGAGAAGGACGGGCTTCGGCCTGCTAGATTCTAGGGCGCCAACAAGTTGGCTTCGAGAGCGGCCTTCGGCCTGCGAGGACGTGACTTCGTCACGGCTAGAGCGCTTCGCTTCTAGATTCTATACAATCAAGAGATGAGCGAAGCGGGTGATTTCAGCCATTAAAGTAGGCGGAGGCCATTCTAGCAGTGAGCTTGCGAACGTCCTAGAAGATGACGAAGTCATCGCCCTTCTCAGCCTTACCAATACGCTTTCCTTTTCCCTTTCCTTTTCCATGCCAAACAGGCTAGATTAAACTCTATAAAGGACATCCAACATACAGGGAGTGTATTTTGACCATTCATTTTAACCGTATTGACCCAATCGATACTGTACAAATTCTTCACCATGGTGCCGTCAATGGCGTGACAGGCTCTTGCCATGAACTCTGCATAAACGGTAACACAGGTTTACTGATTGACTGTGGTTTGTTTCAAGGCGCCGAAACAGCCGGGAGAACCAGTGCCGAACAACTCGAGATAGAGTTTGAGATTAATCACCTTTGTGCACTATTGGTGACCCATTGTCACATCGACCACGTGGGTCGCATTCCTTATTTGCTCGCAGCAGGGTTCAATCAGCCTATCTATGCAACTCGCGCCACCGCGGCTTTGCTCCCCATTGTCATTAAAGATGCATTAAAAGTTGGTGTAACCAAAAATAAGCGGCTCATCGAACTCTATCTCAAAAAGCTTGAACAGCTGCTAGTTCCGATTGATTACGGTCAATGGTTTGATCTTCCAGTAACAAATGCGCTCACGGATGACATTAGCCCAGATCATCTGAGATTTAATAAAGCCAAGGCAAAGTTTAAACCTGCTGGACATATTCTCGGCTCAGCTTACATAGAGATAGAGCTGGGTGACGCCTTAATTACACACACTAAACTTACAGGCCAACGGTTATCTAAACAAAATAACCATAGGGTGGTATTTTCCGGCGATCTTGGTGCAAGTTACACCCCTTTGCTGGCGAGCCCAAAAAGCCCTTACAGAGCTGACACCTTGGTCATTGAATCTACTTACGGTGACAAAAATCACCAAAGTCGCAAGCTACGCACTCAAAACCTGAAGAAAGTGATCGAAAAAGCGGTATCAGATAAAGGCGTTGTGTTAATACCAGCCTTTAGCATTGGCAGAACTCAAGAACTTCTCTATGAATTAGAACAGATCATCCATCAACAGAGAAAAATACAATCCAAATCAACAAATTCAGCGTCATCAGAACACGCTAAGATGTGGGACCAAATTGAGATCATCGTCGACTCACCTCTGGCAGCAAAATTTACTGAGCAATATATAGAGTTCAAACAGCTGTGGGACAGTGAAGCCAAAAAGAAGCTACACCAGAACCGTCATCCACTGGACTTCGAGCAATTATACACAGTCAATAGTCATCAAGAACATCTAGCGACTATAGATTATCTGGCAAAACGTAATAAACCCGCCATTATTATCGCCGCCAGTGGCATGTGCTCAGGAGGCCGAATAATGAACTATCTAAAGCAGTTTATCTCTATTACTACTGCCGACATTATATTTGTCGGATATCAGGCCCATGGAACCCCTGGTAGAGATATTCAGACTTATGGTCCACATGGTGGCTATGTGTTTTTAGAGGAAGTAAAAAAATATGTGAAAGCGGGTGTGCACACCATCAGTGGTTACTCAGCCCATGCAGATCAAGATAACTTAATCAATTTTGTTAAACGTATGCACCACAAACCCAAGCATATTCGTATCGTACATGGTGATGACGAGGCTAAACAAGCTTTAGCAGAGAAGTATCGTGGGTTATTGCCAAATGCTGATGTTGAAATAGGGAAAAGCTGATAAAAGCGAACGCCGCAAGCGGCTACGGTTGACGGAATGGCCTGCGGCCGCACGGAACACTTTGCTTACGGTAAAAAGCCTTATTCTATTGTAGGTCGGCATTTATGCCGTCGCTCTTGCTTGTTGTGGTTGTCTGGATTTGATGGGCTAAAGCCCAACCTACAAGGAAGCGGAGAAGAGCGGCCTGCGATGACGGATGAAATGATTCTATTGTAGGTCGGCATTTATGCCGTCAGGTATATAGCAAGGAAATACTATGTCATGGAGTGATTTACGAAAAGGTCGATATTCACAAGAACAAGGTGAGTACTTTATTACTTTTAACACACAAAATAAGCAGAAATATTTCGACGATTTTAATGTTGCATCTATATTTTGTTCGCAAATAGCAATAAACGAACATCTGCATAATTGTACTTGGTTAACCTGGGTGTTGATGCCAGACCATTTTCATGGATTATTGCGTTTAGGTGATGATTCAAAACTATCGAAGGTTATCGGTGCACTAAAAGGGTCTAGTAGCTTTGCTATTAATAAAGAATCAAAATCGAGAGGTCAGTTGTGGCAATCATCATTTTATGACCGTGCTTTACGCTGTGATGATGACAGAAAAAATGTTAGTCGTTACATAGTAGCGAATCCATTAAGGAAAAATCTAGTTGAAAATATTGGTGATTATCCATATTGGAATTCAGTATATTTATAGCGAACCTTACTAAGATCTTTTGTAGGTCGGCATTTATGCCGTCAGGTTTGTTATGTGACTTGTGGGTTATTGATTAAGATGATGATGGGCTAAAGCCCAACCTACAGGGGAAACAGATGACGCAATGCCCTTCTTCTTTTGTAGGTCGGCATTTATGCCGTCAGGTTTGTATTATACACAAGAGCGGCCTACGGTCTGCTAGAATCTAGAATCATCTTAGCCTCAGTCGTAGGCATGCGACTGCCCTCGTAGATGACGAAGTCATCGCCCTTCTCTGCCTTTATAGCAGTGAGTCTGCGAATGTCCTAGTAGCGCATCATCCTCGAAGGAGATGAAGTCACCACCTCCGTTACAATATCTTTCCGTTTACTCTTTATTCCGGCTGCTTAAATACTCAGCATTCACGCGCACAAAATTGACATTGGCAATGTGAAAAGGGTATATAAGATGGGTTTCGAAGGATTTATAGCTTCAAATATTAAAATATAACAATAGTATGTAACGTTTTTGTTGTGGATATTACTAGTTACTTGTATTAAATCAAGTCATTAGAATAACAATAACTAATTAAGCACTTAGCGTTACAAGACTGTAAAACAAAGCACTAACAATTTTTCTGTGACGACACTTGTCTCGCAGGCAATCACAAGCGAAGGTGGAAAACTTAATGAGCGTAGCAAAACCCCAAGGGACGATGCTCGGGCATCCGAAGGGATTGTTCCTGTTGTTTACAACAGAGTTATGGGAACGATTCAGCTATTACGCAATGCGTGCTATTTTGGTACTGTATCTGGTCGATAAAGTACAAGGTGAAGGCGGCCACGGTTTAGGTTGGACGAGTGCAGATGCACTTTCTCTTTACGGTACTTTTACCGGTTTAGTCTATTTTACCCCTCTTATCGGTGGCTGGTTAGCTGACAACGTTCTTGGTCAGCGAAAAGCCATCTATATTGGTGGTGCCTTAATGGCCATAGGCCAATTCACTCTAGCTTTTCCACATAGTTGGATCCCTGGTTCTGAAACCATTGCCTTCTATATCGGTCTAGGCACTCTTATCATAGGTAACGGTCTCTTTAAGCCAAATATATCGACTATGGTTGGTGACCTCTATGAAGAAGGTGATCATCGTCGTGACGGTGCATTCACTATATTCTATATGGGGATCAACGTCGGTGCTGCACTAGCTGGTTTTGTTGTTGCTTGGGCTTATACCTCATTTGGTCAGACCGTGTTATTTGAAGGACAAGAAGTTTTCATCAACAACTGGCAAGCAGGTTTTTTCTGTGCTGGTGTTGGTATGGTTTTTTCTTTAATTATTCAATTCATATTCGCCCAAAAACTACTTGGTGATATTGGACGTTACCCGGCAGCTAAAGTTGATAAAGAAAATGCAGCTGCCAGCGGCATTGTTCGAAAAGAACCATTAACTAAAATTGAGCGTGATCGCATCAAAGTGATCATGGTAATGGGTCTGTTCACCATTATTTTCTGGGCTGGTTTCGAACAAGCCGGTGGCCTGCTTAACTTGTTTACTAACGAGTTTACCGACCGTTCTATTGGTAGCTTCATCGTACCAACAACCTGGTTCCAGTCTCTTAATGCTATATTTATCGTAATTTTTGCCCCAGTTATCGCATCTATTTGGATCCGCTTGGGTAAGAATGAGCCAAACTCTCCTGTTAAATTTGCCTTAGGTCTATTCCTGCTCGCTATCGGTTTCCTATTTATGATGGGTGCGGTACTTGAAATGGATGGCAGCGCTGATGTTAAGTCAAGCATGTGGTGGTTAGTAGGTGCATACTTCTTCCATACCATGAGTGAGCTTTGTTTATCTCCTATTGGTCTATCTATGGTGACTAAGCTAGCGCCACTTCGTATAGCCTCTTTACTCATGGGTGCATGGTTCCTCTTTATTGCAGCAGCCAATAAAATTGGTGGTATCGTTGGTTCATTTATCGGCCACGATGGCACTAAAGAAGAGCAACTGGCTAACGCCATGGGCATCTTCGCAGGTATCGCAATTACAGCAACTGTTTCTGGTATCATTCTCTACTTCATGGCTGATAAGCTAGTAGATTGGATGCACGGTGCTGAAGGTGGTGGTAAACACACTGAAGAGCAGGCTCTCGATGAAGAGATAGCTGTTACAGCAGAGCATGAAGCGATTAAAAGATAGGTTCTAGGTTCTAGGTTCTAGGTTCTAGGTTCTAGGTTCTAGGTTCTAGGTTCTAGGTTCTACAAAGTATGAAACGCCTTGCTAGCAATAGTAAGGCGTTTTTGTTTATTTAAAGTGGTGAAAAAGCGGCCTACGGCCTTCTAGGACGTGACTTCGTCACGGCGAGAGCGTCGCAAGCGACTTCTAGAATCTATACAATCAAGTGAAAAGCAAAGAAGGACGGGCTTCGCCCTGCTAGGTTCTAGGGCGCTTCGCTGAGATAAAGGCGGAACGCCGCAAGCGGCTACAGTTGACTGAATGGCCTACGGCCGCACGGAACGCTTGGCTTACGGATAAGGCAGATAAGAACATAGATCAAGCCTTGTTCAATTGTAGGTCGGCATTTATGCCGTCGCTCTTGCTTGTTGTAGTTGTCTGGGGTTGATGGGCTAAAGCCCAACCTACAGGCAAGCTGACAAGGACGGGCCTGCGACGAAAATAGTATCTTAACCGTCTTTCCGGCGAATGCCGGAATCCAGCTTTGCTTTTACCGTAAGTGATGCACGAGCGATCCGTTATCCGTAATCGAAGCTTTCCTCGCAGTTTAGCTCGTATAGCAAGCCAAAGGCCGCCCCTCGCAGTGAGCTTGCGAACGTCCTAGCATGGAGTTTGCGACTGTCCTAGAAGATGACGCAGTCATCGCCCTTCTCAGCTTTTATAGCAAGGAGCTCCCGACTGCCTTAGAAGATGGACGAAGTCATCGCCCTTCTCAGCCTTTATACGACGACCCTCGAAGCTGACGTAATCGGCGTTCGTCTTAAATTTTAAAAAGAGAGTTGCACATATCCACCAGAAGGAATTTGAGTATCATAGGTGAGTCCACTGAAGTGGTCTTCGAGTAACATGTGCTTATGCTCTACTGCACTGGAGCAGATACAGAGTTTCTCTTCAGGTAATAAGGTTCTGAATTGAGAACTAGGCTGCCCCCAATCTAATATTCCTAACTGTAGTGAATCAGGAAGCGCTAATGGCGTGAGCCCTTCGCTGTTGCGAATATAACAGCGCAAACCATGGCCAGCTTGAGCAATAGATGCACGGTATTGAGTCAACTCAACGACGATATAAACAATATCAATAAAAATGTCCAACCCTGACTTAGTCATCCGCTCATTTAGATAACAAAGCATGTTGTAAGGCTCAATGATGGCGAGCGTCGAACCATCTCGAAAAAGTTTAAGCTTTTGATTGACGAAACTTTTTAATAACACGCTACCAAACGCAGCCCGATTATCCTGAGGATGGAAATGCGCCATATACATGACAAGATGCTTATCTCCGACATTAACGGTATCAATAAAGTAAGCACTAACCTCATCAGCTTTAAATAAACTGTAATCGATTTTTGCAGTGGGATAATTGATCTGTGAAGGAGGGAATAGTTGCTGCTGAACGCTTTTTGCCGCTTCAGCGTTCTGTTCTAGCACCGCTAGATTATCTTGTAACTCTTGATAAGAAAGCTCTTCCAGATCCTCAAGATGTACATCTTTCATATGACGTTCATCGAGGCATTGCTTTATGGCATTTTCGATAAGAAAAAGATCAGCAACAGGCTTAACTAAATAATCGCTAGCACCAATTCGCAGGGCTTCAACTACATCAGCCATCACTTGATTACCAGATATTACAATAGAAGGGACACTTGGGTTAATCTCAGACATCTTCTTGAGCATCACTAACCCGCCCATAATTGGCATACTCAAATCTGCCAGTACGATGTCGATGGCATATTCTTTAAACTTATCTAAACCTTGCTCGCCATCATCAGCTTCGAGTACCGTTGCGCCACGGCTATCAAGAAAACTTGCAACAATGGTTCGAAAAACAGGATCATCTTCAACAAGTAAAATAACAAGTTCTTTTAGCGCCATTAAAGGTCCTTTTGTACAGAAGGTTCGAGTCCTAAGTACTTCCCTCTTCATTACTTTTAATCTAGCTCCTCCAAATATTCATCAAGGAGTTCGTCATCATCTAAATCTACTGGAACATCACCATCATACACCTTATAGTCCATATGTTGAAAGTAAGCCTCTTTCACAAAAGTATATGGATCCAGAGCATTATCAACCAACCTTTCCTGATCTATGGCCTCTGCACGTCGATGTAGATTTATAAGCCCCCATTTGACTAAAGATTGCCAAACAGTAAACTCTGATAAAGGAAAGTATAGGCCATCAACCCAATCAGACGCGAGTTCTCGAGTCACGTAAGGCCCTAAAAACGGAGCCATAAAATAAGGTCCATCAGGAACACCGTAATATCCCAAAACTTCATTAAATTCATCTTGTTTACGTGGCAGTCCCATCATATGAGCAACATCAATGACGCCAAGTAGGCCCATGGTGGTATTAATTGTAAATCGCCCCCCAGCATTTGCCGCCCAGCCCCACTTACCTTGTAAGGTATTGTTAACTAATGTACTAGGTTCATCGAGATTACTCACGAAATTATTAAGACCTGTTTTCATTGGCAAAGGAATATAATCTTTATAACCATGAGCTACAGGTCGGTATAGATAGCGATCCATAAATAGGTAATTAAAATCCCACATAGTCCTGTTAAATCCTTCAATAGGATCCCTAGGATCGTTATAAGAGATGATAACTGAAGGTGCATCTTGTACTAGCTCATACTCATTAAGCTTTTGCTTACCATCATCAACGTTCACATTCAGCATCTCTATGTCTGCTGAATGTTCAGATAGGACTTCCTGCCCAGATACTGAAAAAGCTGAGACGGCAAACGATGCTAACATCAGCACTATTCTATTAAACTTCATATTTCTCTCTTAGAGCTTACAACTGAATCCATTTCAGTCACTATTGTTTCGTAGCAAATCAAAGTTAAAGCTTTTCTTAACTTTTGACGATAAGAAGGTATCTCAATAATAATTAACTAGACTAATGAGTGTGATTATACTGTAACTTCAACAAGGATACTCGGCAGAGAAAATAGATCAACGTCTAAATAGACAGACTAAACAATCAAATTCCAGCAGGAAAAACCAGATGAGTAACCCAAGTAAGCCCACTAACAACGATAAACCTGCGATCCTCCACACAAATAACCATGCTGACATGATGAAGAGATCAATCTTATCAAACCAAACATTAGTTCCAACATTACCAGATGAAACTATAAACAGACAAAACCCAAGAGAGATACCTCTAACTCAGACTCATATGGTGAAACCAGACCAAGCCAATATAACCGCGAAACTTACACAGATCTCAATTAACGGAATCAACTACAACATTGATTTCCTATCAAGTAAAAATAGACGTGATACCACTGTTGCTGCTGAATTTCTTGTTAAAGTGACATTAGATCCTCAAGCCAAGAACATTACCAATCAGACAAATCAGCTAGTCAATTCAGAAACTAAGCTCGTCAATCTAGCTAAGAGAATAACCTTTGAACTACCACAAGCTGTTAAACAGCTCGTCATAGACAACAATATAAACTTTAATCAGCTTAAACAATTAAGCTCTAGGAATGAAGGCTACCTGCTACCTAATGCTCAACTTGTAGGTAAAAAACTTATTCTATCTAACAATTTAATAGTACCACTCCCCACCACTATCACATTGCCACATCAAAAAACCGATAGCCCGAGTCCGACCCATGTTTTACCCAGCATACATTTCAACAGTCAAAAGTGGTATTTAAGCTTAAAGCCCATCATAAGTGAAATCGATATTAAACTATCCTTGATTGATACCAGCAAGAGAAATGACATTCCGATATCTGTGGAAAAACCTTTAACCATTGCGAAACCTGACATTGCTAGATTGTATTCTAACTTAATGAAGCCGCTGGAAAACATCTCAATTAATAAATTGATGTTGCCTGAACTATCCGGTAGTCAATTGACGGCTGATGAAAGTAAGCAAACACTTACAAAGCAAGACGTTTTTGCTAAACCCATTTCACCACCAGAGTACCAGAATAAAAATGCTACAGAGCACGTGAAATCACACACTAAAGAGCAGCTAAACCTAATAAAAGAAATACAGTTAAATGCCATAACTCAATTGAGTAGCAAAGTAATAAGTAGTTCGGATGAATACTCTTCGACAACCCAAAAAGCAAAACAGACATTGATGTTAACTGCGTTGAACAATGCTTTTGGAAAAGCTGGTAGTTTACCTACCACAGTCGAACATAAAGAGATAAAGAACAATTTAGCATCACAATTAAGCAAGCTTATTCCTCACATTAACCCAACTAAATTATTTGCCTTAGCTGATCCCCATAAAATACGTGAAGAACTCCTCGGGCAACTAAACCTTAATACCCCTGTAGATGTTAACTCCTTAATTAAACCATCACTATCGAATATGAGCTCTATCTCAATTTTGTTTCATCTACTTCTAGGGGTTAAAAACCGTCAGTTCACTGCCGAAAAAGCCGATGGGAAAATAAAAACCACGCAAGAAACACTAAACTACTTTCAAAAACTTCAACAGAAAATGGCTACGAGTAACACACTCCTTACTTTACTTGAAAAAGCTGGCACAACAGAAACCACAGGGAAACTGATCAGCAACCTTAGCTTATACTCTCAAGCAAGCAGTGACACTAATGGGCTAACAAATTGGTATTTCACTTTGCCCTACTCGCTCAATCGACACCAAGACAATCTTGAAGGTCATTTTACTCAAGAAGATAATGATGATGGTGATAAAGCCAATAGCTGGAAACTACAATTAAAGTTCAACTTACTTCAGGGGCCCATTTTAATTCAAGCCAAAGTGCTCGAAAATCGGATGTCGATGACCATCAAGGTTGAAAACTCCGAACTACAAAAGCGCATCGACAGTCTACTCCCTCCTCTTATCAAAAAGTTAAGCGCTATTGGATTAACACCTGATAAGGTATCGACGCAACACTCAAAAATCCCAGCCAGTTTACTGCCAGGGGAGCACTACTTGGTAAAAATCAAGGCTTAACTTGTTAAGGCATGAACTTAAAATTTGTTCTTCTGTTAGTTGTAATTCAACCGTATTGGATATTTAAATGAAAGATGATCCAGATAAGAAAGTAAGTACTGACCTACTTGAAACTGAGCGTGAAGCCATAGCACTCGGTTTTGATGGTCACAATGCACCGAAAGTCACAGCAAAAGGAACGGGAATTGTTGCAGATGAGATTATTGCTTTAGCAAAAGAGGCTGGGGTTCATATCCATAAAAACGCTCACCTCAGCGACTTCCTTCAACGCTTAGAACTTGGGGATGAGATCCCCAAGGAGCTTTATCTGCTTATTGCAGAACTTATTGCCTTTGCTTATATGCTTGATGGAAAGTTTCCAGAAGAGTGGAATAATATGCATAAAAAAATAGTAGAGAAAGTATAAAGGCTAAGAAGGACGATGACTTCGTCATCTTCGAGGACAGTCGCGAGCTCCTTGCTAGGACGCTATGCTGCTAGGGCGGGCTGCGCCCTGCTATAGAGATTAATGCTACGATTACGGATGACGGAACGCTGGCGCTTACGGTAAAAGCAAAGCTGGATTCCGGCATTCGCCGGAAAGAAGGTTAAGATACTAATTCCGTCGCAGGCCACTCTTATCAGCTTCCCTGTAGGTTGGGCTTTAGCCCATCAAACCCAGACAACTAGAACAAGCAAGATCGACGGCATAAATGCCGACCTACAATAGAAAAAGGCTTTAACGTATATCCGAAGCCCGCCCTTATTTAGTATTAACCTTTCCCGTGTAATCTAATAATTAATTCAGCTTCAGCTTTAGGTATTTCACACTCATGAATCAACTCCTCAACCCCAGCACCTAAATCAACCATCTTCATTGCACGAGTATAAAGCTTCGCTTGAGGGTCTTGATGCTTAGCCTCATCTAATCTTGCATCTTGTAAAGAAGCTTTCTTCTCAAGTTCCTGCATCCGTCGACCAACACCTATTGTGCCGCTTCTTAGCTCTTGGAGCTCACGCTTTACAGTTTCACGTTGACGATCACTCTCTTTTACCAAGAGAGTTAATGCATTCACTTTATTTCTTAACTGTTTAGTTTGTATATGCTGAAAAAGTAACAAGCCTAAGCCGGCTATTACACACACAACTAACGCGATCAATATTTCATCACCAATCATGGTTTCTTAAGACTCTTATAAAGCAGAAACGAGAAAATAGCCCCTAATCACTAGAAGCTAATATTCAGGATTCAATTGCTGTTAAACTTGTGTGAGTTCCATCCATTCTTCATCGGACAGCAGCTTATCTAGATCCACTAGAATTAGCAGCTCATTATCTCGGTTGCTAACCCCTTGAATAAACTTAGCGCTCTCTTCTGTACCAACGTTGGGAGCATTATCAATCTCTGATCCACGTAGATAAACGACTTCAGCAACACTGTCGACTAGAATACCGATCACTTGTTTTTCAGCTTCGATAATCACAATTCGAGTCGAGTCATCAAGCTCCGAAGAGGCTAAGCCAAAACGAGAACGTGTATCGATAACCGTAACTACATTACCTCGAAGGTTAATGATCCCCAATACATAGTGGGGAGCACCTGGTACCGGAGCTATTTCGGTATACCTCAATACCTCCTGAACCTGCATGACATTTATGCCATAAGTTTCATTGTCGAGTCTAAATGTTACCCACTGCAACACTTCATCATCTTTATTTATTGCTACTTGATTTGCGTCTGTCATATTTACCTCAGCCAACAGGATCCTGACTACCTAAACCTGAATTTAATAACTCTATGAGTGCATGCACATGCAATATGCCACACATCTGCTCTTTTACAACTCCAGCCAACCAGGGGCGCTTACCGCTCTTGCTCCGCCAGTTGACATCCGATTTCATAATTTTTACTGAATTAACTAAGGATTCACACGTTAATCCCCAGTTACTATCTTCTAATAATACAACATATTGATAGTTTACGGATTCAGCTAATGCATCATCATACTTCTCAGGCATAACCCAAGCACAAGTATCAACCACGTTTAACTGTGAGTCTCTATGAGTTTGGACTCCTTTATACCACGAAGGCCGACCCATAATATGGTTGAGCCTATCAAGTTTTACTATCCCACCTAAACTGACCAATGGAACAGCTAATGTTAACCCAGCCACTTTAAAGAATAGTACTTGAAACTCATCATCGAGAGTTTCAAGTAGATCTTTTGTCATTTTAGGCGGAATTTCACCCATTTTTGTTTCAAATGCTGTACCGAGGGCCTGTTTAAACTCATTTAACTCTTGAACATTACTTTTCAGTTTTGTTTGTGCTTGAACTTTGGGTTCAACATTGTTCGACTCCAACAACACTTTGGGGGGAATCTTTACTTCGGCTTCCTTTACTTTACCAGCAGGTTTAACGTTATTAGACTTAAGTAAAGGCTTAAGTAGTTGTTCCAAAGCCAGCTTATCTAATCGCGGCTCTCGCTCTTTTAACTCATTTGAGGACATCTTTTTGGGTGTCGATTGCCTTTGAGTCAGTACTCTCTTTTCATTTTCATCATCAAATGAAATTGAACTATCTACAACTGAAATTTCAGCTTCTCTAGAAGATATGCTTATTGCTGAACTGACCAATTTTTCTGACCTATCTTGATTAAATTTATCACTACTTATCGTTTCAGAAGCATCAATTGGTGATTCATCTTTTCCATTATCGTCTTCAGTTAACAATAGAGAAAAATAATCTAAAACAGCATCATCAACTAGGCGAGACATGAGGTACTGCTCCTGCGAGTAGGTGATCTAATAACCTTTCATACGCTTTTACGCCGCGACTGTTAGCAGCAAAATGTGATGCTGGAAGATGAGCTAAACTAGCGTCCCTAAACTTAGTATCCACAGGTATAACATCTGGCCATAGTTGCTCTCCATATTCTTTGCTAAGTTGCTGCAATGCAGCTGACGAAGCTTTCGTTCGTCGATCATACATGGTCGGAACGATCGTAAAACTATATTTTATCTTTTTTGACCTCCCCATTAATATCATGGTCTTGATCATCCTATCTAAGCCTTTAATTGCAAGAAACTCTGTTTGAACTGGTACAATAATATGCTGACTGGCAGCCAAAGCATTGACCATCAGTACCCCTAACACAGGTGGGCAATCAATTAATGCAACATCGTAACTATCTTCGACTGATAAAAGTAATTTTTTAAGTATCAGTCCCATCCCACCTTGATGGCCTAATGACCTATCCAAAGTCGCTAATGCCATAGTTGAAGGAATCAAATCAATGCCCTCTACCGACGTTGGTACAATATGTTCCTGAATTAATTCTTTTGTCAGCTGTTGATGTGCTAAAAATAAATCATAGAGTGAAGACTTAACCAGCTCAGAGTCAATACCAAGGTAATACCCCAGGGAAGCATGAGGATCAGTATCGATCATTAGCACCTTCAAGCCACGCTTTACAAGAGAGCCCGCTAAACTGGCTACTGTGGTTGTTTTACCAACCCCTCCCTTTTGGTTTGCTACTGTCCAGATTTTCAAAAAATCCCCTCAAAACTACTATTATTTCTGTCCGAAGTTAGTCAAGTTCTCGAGTTGTCACTCTTATCCCCCCGTGGGGTAACACGATGACCTTTACTCCTTGGTCGTTTTCTGAAACAGTCTGTGCTTCAAGATAACCTTTTCTAGTGACATTGTTGTCATTTTTAATTACTTTCATATCTTGCATTTCAGAAGACTGAACACTAGCATTAAGAGGTATAGGAACTTCAATAGCACTTTCAACTACTCTGCTTTCTTGATTAGCTTCTATTCTCTCAGGCATTTCAGCTTTCTTTATCGGTTGATTGATTTTATCAATCTGATCGAGTTGGCGAGGACTTTCTTCTTGTTCTTCATTACCTGGTCCGAAGCTCACTTTAACTTCTTGTTGAGGCTTTGCTTGAGTTAACATTGTTTTAGTTGCTTCTGGATTATCTGACATCCACTTCGCAACAACTTCAGCCTGTTCATCAGGTACCATAAGTAATACTTGAGTGCCTTCTAATCTTTCAACTTCTAATACCAAAAGTTCATTTTTATGCCTAATCTCTAGGTATAAAGAAGTTAAGGTGAATACTGCAACAGAAAGTAAAAGAATAACCACAATAGAGAAAGTATTCGACTCCCCCTTTGATTTAGCCATGAGCTGATTCTCGTAAAATGGCATCAGCCATCTGTTCTAGACCAATCGATTGACTAGACAATCCCGCAGCAGTAACTGCCTGTGGCATACCATATACTATGCACGATGCTTCGTCCTGAGCCCAAATAGTCGCGCCTGAAGTCTGCAACATGCGCGCTCCTTCTCTTCCATCTGCTCCCATTCCTGTCAAAATGACGGCTAATGTCTCTTTACCTAATATTTTGGATACTGAGGCGAACGTAATATCAACTGAAGGTTTATAATTCATATCCTCACTACCTGCCACCACTTTCAATCTACCATGAGAGCCTGCACGCTCTAACATCATCTGCATCCCTCCTGGTGCGAGGTAAGCATGCCCCGCTTTTAATTGATCGCCAGAAGCGGCCTCTTTCACTTCAATTTTGCATAAAGCATTTAATCGAGATGCAAAAGCAGGGGTAAACGCTGCCGGCATATGTTGGATTAAAAGAATAGGATGTGGATAATCTTGCGGAAATTTGGTCAGAATTTTTTGCAGTGCTACTGGCCCCCCAGTAGAGGTTCCAATTAGCAATATTTTATATTTCTTTCCAGAAGAACGAGTAATAGTGCCGGTTTTTGGTGTGATGGCAGCACTACCAGTACGAGGTAATGGGCTAGAAAGAGGGCGAGATAAAGGAACTGAAGTTGGTTTGGTAACCACAGGTCTAGTGATTGGTCGGTAGACCCTCCTTCGACCAATGGTTTTAATTCTTTGCTGCAGCAGTCGTATTGCTTCATCTTTATTCGTTGCGATATCTTCAAAACGCTTAGGCAGAAAGTCTAATGCCCCCGCTTCTAACGCATCTAACGTTGCTTTAGCACCGTCATGTGTTAACGACGAAAACATGAGAATAGGAACAGGCGTATTAGCCATTATTTCACGAACAGCTGTTATACCATCCATGACTGGCATCTCTATATCCATGGTGATGACATTAGGCTTAAGCTCAGCCGCCATCTTCACAGCCTCTAATCCATTGACGGCAGTTCCAATCACTTCTAAATCAGGGTCTTTAGCAACAATCTCACTTACCCTTCGACGAAAAAAACTAGAATCGTCAACAACGAGAACTTTAATGCTCATTCAATTTCCTATCCGCATATATTTTTATTTTTTTGCGTAATTACTTAATAAGCCTGGTACATCAAGTATCAGTGCAATACCACCATCAGATGTGATTGTAGCACCAGCCATGCCTGGAGTACCTTGTAATAATGTACCCAAAGGTTTAATAACAACCTCTTCTTGACCAATCAAGGAGTCAACAACAAAACCTATTTGTGTTGTACCTAGCTGAACAATGACAACATGACCATGTTCCTTATCACCATGGACTAACACACTAGGCTTGCGACTCAACCAATGTTCTAAATAAAAGAGCGGTACAGCTTTCTTTCGAACTATCACGGTCAATTGACCATCAACAACATTCGTTTTGGTTAAATCCAGATGAAAAATCTCACTCACACTTGATAATGGCAGCGCAAACACTTGTGTAGCGACTTCAACCATCAATGTCGGCATAATTGCAAGTGTCAACGGAACCTTAATCTCTAGAACAGTTCCTTTACCTTTCAATGAGTCAATGTGAATGGTACCGTTCAACTGAGCAATACGGGTTTTAACAACGTCCATGCCCACACCACGTCCAGAGATATCTGATATCTCCACTTTGGTGGAAAAACCAGGAGCGAAGATTAAGTTATAAGCTTCAGTATCTGACATTCGCGATGCGGTGTCTTCATCCAATACGCCGCGACTAATGGCAATCTCTTTTAATTTCACAGGGTCCATACCTGCGCCATCATCTTCAATCTTGAGTAAAATATGATCGCCTTCCTGACTAGCAGAAAGTGTAATAGTACCGGTTCTTGACTTACCCGTTGCTTCTCGCTCATCAGGCATCTCAATACCATGATCCACAGAGTTTCTCACTAAGTGGACCAAAGGATCAGCCAATGCTTCTACCAGATTTTTATCTAAATCGGTCTCTTCACCGATCATATTAAGATCAATCTCTTTTTTCAGCGTACGAGCTAAATCTCTTACGACACGAGGGAATCGACCAAACACCTTTTTAATGGGCTGCATTCGAGTTTTCATCACAGCGCCCTGCAGATCTGCAGTCACCAAATCTAGATTTGCTAACGCTTTTGACATCTCTTCATCATCACGGGCGATACCGAGACTAAGGAGGCGATTTCTGACTAAAACTAATTCACCAACCATATTCATGATCTGATCTAAACGTGCTGTGTCGACCCTAACGGTTGTTTCAGCTTGCGGCATATTTGTTGCTGCAGGCTTAGATGCAGCCTTAGCTTTTGCCTTAGGTGCTGGAGCTGCTTTCGCAACAGGCACATCTTTCGGCGTTGGATCGGCAATCACGACTTTTTCAGGTTTTTCTTTTGCTTTGGTCTCTACGACTGCCGGAGTGGTTTTTGCGCTTTTTTGTGTATCTGAGCCATGTAGCTCATCAAGTAACTTTTCAAACTCATCATCAGAGATATCATCCGAATCAACTGGAGCTTCGATCACTTTCTCAGCTTCATCATTTAATTTAAACTGTCCAGAACCATGCAAGTTATCAAGTAATGATTCAAATTCGTCATCAGTAATATCACTACTCGAACTTGGTTCAGCACTTTGGCTCTCTGATGACTTATCATCTCCTTTATCACCACCATGTAGTGCATCAAGAAGTGCTTCAAACTCAGATTCATCTATTTCATCTATGTTGCCATCTTCGCTACTGGAAGCTGTTTCTTCATCAAATAGATCGATTCCAGCATCGTCAGCAGCAGGCTCCTCAAACAATTCAGTTGACGTGTCCGGCTCTGGAGTTTCTGGCTCAGAATTACCACCTTCGTTGGGCAATAATTTACCAGCACTGAGCAATTTTAAATTTGCCAGTAACTCTGGATCAGCAGAATCTTGTTGTTCACCTGCTTGCGTCTGAGCAAACATAGAGTTGATGGCGTCGACAGCTTGCAGAATAATATCCATCAACTCTGCAGAAACCCCACGTTTACCTGTACGAAGCAGGTCAAACGTATTCTCGGCTTCATGGCAAACATCGACCATAGGGTTCAAACTAAGAAAGCCAGCTCCCCCTTTAACCGTATGAAAACCCCGGAAGATGGCATTGAGCAATTCAGTATCCTCTGGATTATTTTCCAGAGTCACTAACTGTTCTGATAAAAGCTCTAAGATCTCACCTGCTTCTATCAAAAAATCCTGCAGTATCTCTTCATCAACATCAAATGACATTAACTTGACTCCTAATTAGAAACCTAGACTCGATAACAGATCATCAACTTCATCTTGACCAGCCACGACATCTTCTCGTTGCTCAGCATTCATTATCGGCCCTTCAGCTTCAATACCTGTTTCCAATGTTGGTATACTTTCGGGTACCGTTTGTTCGCCAAAAACCGTCAACATAGAAACTAGATTATTCTCAACCTCTCTAACTAAATCGATCACTCTGCGAATAATCTGACCCGTTAGGTCTTGGAAATCTTGAGCCAATAAAATTTGATTTAGTAAATCTTTAAGACGAATTGAATCAAGTTCACTTTGCTCAACAAACTGTTCAACATCATGGCATAGGGCTTTGAATTCAGTCAGTTCAATATCACGTTTCATGAGTTTGGCCCATTTAGGCTTCACTGACTTTATGTTTGTAGTAAGTACATTTGCTAAAGGCAAACATTCCTCTACAGCATCCATCGTTTTATTGGCAGCTTGCTCTGTCATATCAATGACATAGTTTAAGCGCTCTTTAGCATCAGGGATCTCGGTGCTCGCCAAAGTTACGAGCCTATCGTCAACTTGAAAGTCAACGATAGAACTGTGTAATTGTCGAGTCAGCCTTCCAACCTCATCAAACAACTCTTTTTGAATAGGCGTCGCGATCTCTCTGAGCAATTCATCTGCTTGCGACTGCTCACCTTGAGTAAGCAGCTCTACAAGTTGGGTAGCTTGTTCAAGCGAAATTAGTCCTGAAGAAATAGACTGCATAGCACAACCTTTGATTAACCGAGTCGTTCAAAAATTTTGTCTAACTTTTCTTTCAATGTTGCAGCTGTAAAAGGCTTAACAACATACCCATTCACACCAGCTTGTGCCGCTGCTATTATCTGTTCCCTTTTAGCCTCAGCAGTGACCATCAACACAGGGAGATGCTTTAACTCATCATCTGCGCGAATCGCCTTCAATAGATCAATTCCCTGCATACCTGGCATATTCCAATCGGTAACAACAAAATCAAAATCGCCTTTTTGTAGCATTGGTAATGCTGTGGAACCGTCATCTGCTTCTTGAGTATTGTTAAAACCCAAGTCTCTTAACAAGTTCTTGATGATACGTCTCATTGTCGAGAAATCATCAACAACGAGAATCTTCATATTCTTGTCCAAAGTTTCCTCCGCGGAGCTCTAATTATTACTTACGTGATCGTTACTATTTGTCCAGTGCTTAAGTTTAGCTTTTAGTCTGAGCATTGCCTGACTTAATATCTGACTAACCCGTGACTCACTAACCTCAAGAATGGCCCCAATCTCTTTTAAATTTAATGCTTCATCATAGTAAAGCGACAAAACTAACCCATCTCTTTCTGGCAATAGTTTAATAGCTTCAACCAAGGCCGTATGAAACTCAACATCCGCAATTGATTCAAATGTATCGTCTTGTTGACCTTCGATATGACTAATAACATCTACCGACACACCTAGATCTTCAATCCCAATCACTTTACCAACTGAAACATCGTTAAGAATATGGTGGTACTCATTTAGCGATATATCAAGTTTTTGAGCAATTTCAGTGTCTTTAGCATCTCGACCCAACTCTTGCTCTAGCTCATCAATGACTTGAGCAACACGCCTTTGGTTTCGATGCACAGACCTTGGAACCCAGTCTCCGCGGCGGATCTCATCTAACATTGAACCACGAATTCGGATCCCGGCAAAGGTTTCAAACTTCGCACCTTTGGTGCCATCAAAATTGGTAGAAGCTTCGAGCAATCCCATCATACCTGCCTGCAACAAGTCATCAATTTGTACTGATGCAGGTAAGCGCGCTAAAAGATGGTGAGCAATCTTCTTTACCAGCGGAGCATACTGTTCAACGATAGAAGCGTTATTATCTAAACAAGTATACGCAGCGGTTTTACTCACTCGCTCTATCCTCTTGATATTCAGGCTTCTGTACTAATCGTTCAACAAAAAACTCTAAATGTCCCCCAGGTTGTTGCGGTATCGGCCAGCTAATAATTTTATTAGCTAAACCATGATAGGCAATTGTAGCGGGTGACTTTGGAAAGGCTTCTACTACCAATTTTTGCTTACGTACAGATTTTCGCAAGTTTTCATCGAATGGAATTGTAGCTACCAATTCTAATGCGACATCTAAGAAACGATCTGTTACTTTACTAAGCTTAGCAAAGAGTTCCATACCTTCCCGTAAACTTCGCACCATATTCGCAACTATTTTGAAGCGAAACACTCCATGCTCTCGACTTAAGATCTTAATAAGTGCATAAGCATCAGTGATAGAGGTAGGTTCATCGCACACAACAACCAGAACATCTTGAGAGGCTCGCGAGAAACTCAACACCATATCTGAAATTCCAGCAGCTGTATCCACTATCAGAATATCAAATTGAGTGCGCATCTCACTAAACGCTCGAATAAGACCAGCATGCTGAGCCGAAGAAAGCTCTACCATCGCTTGTGTTCCCGAAGTGGCAGGAATGATACCGATACCTTTTGGACCACGCAAAATAATATCATCCAGCTCCACATCGCCAGACAATACATGGGATAAATTACGCTCGGCACGAAGCCCAAGCATAATATCCACATTTGCCAATCCTAAATCAGCATCTAAAACTAATACCCGTTTTCCTTTTTCAGCTAATGCTACTGCAGTATTGATTGAAACGCTGGTTTTACCAACGCCACCTTTACCACCAGAAACGGCTATTACTTTTACTTTATCGTTATAAGGTTGATTCATCATACGTAAACCACTTGCTTGATCCCGAGTCATCACTTTACTCAAATGCATAGGCCCTATCATCAGACCGTTCACAATTCTGTTTTATTACTTGTTCTTTCCTGTTTAACACTGATAAAGCTTTATTTGCTAATGCATATGTATCAGCAACTTGCATATCTTCAGGAACCCTTTGACCATCAGTAACATAACTTAATGGTAACCCACTTTGTATCAATACGCTCAATGCAGGAGCTAATGAAACAGATTCATCTAGCTTTGTTAGCACCGCTCCCGAAAGAGGAATTCGTTTAAACTGCGCAACCGCATCTTCTAACACCCTTCTTTGTCCTGTAGCAGACAGTACCAGATAACTCCTAATAGGTAATCTGCTATTTGCAGCTAAATTATCTAGTTGCTGAAAAAGCCTCGCATCACGCTGCCCCATTCCCGCCGTATCTATCAATACTAGCTTGCGATTACGGAACTGATACAGAATTTGTTCCAACTCGTTGAGATCATGCGCTTGCTTAACTGGACACCCCATTATTTTGCCATAAGTTGCCAATTGCTCAAAGGCCCCAATGCGATAATGATCAGTTGTTATCAACGCAACTTGGTCGGCACCATGGTGAGCAGCAAATCGAGCTGCTAATTTAGCTACCGTCGTTGTTTTGCCAACGCCTGTTGGCCCGACAAAAGCAACAACCCCGCCTTGGCGAACAATATCATCACCTTGATTATCTAGCATATTAGCTAAACAACGAGGTAGCGCCTTTACGAGTTCTGCGGGTTGGTAGTGCTCACTCAAGTCAGACAGTTTACTTGCCACCATCGGAGAGAACTCTGCATCTAACAATTTACTTTCCAGCATTGCTCCGACAGGATTGATTCGGCTTTTCTGCTCCGACAATAACGAGGTAACCTGGTGAGTTAATAAATTACGCAAAGAAGCTAGTTCTTCACGCATTGCGTCCATCTCTTGGCTCGCATTATTCTTGGTATTTGAACTACTTCTTTGAGTATATTGTGGCATCTCTATTTCAGGAGCCATACTCTTTGTTTGAGGTGCTTGTAAGCCCTTAGCCCAATCAGGCATCTCTAATTCATTACTTTTACTTGTTGTCTGTTGATTCACTCGACTTTGTTGTCGCTCAAGTAAAGCTTGTAATGAATCAGCTGCCGGCGCTGGATTAACTTTTGCCTCTGACCTAATAGGTCTTTTGAGCCCAAGAGATATTTTTTCCTCGGCCAATTCCATAAAAGTGGGAGCTGCTGCTTTTTTAGGTGTCTTTTGCAAATTAGGCTTGGGCTCGTCGTAGTCGACAGCGGCAACAATCTCAATGCCACCTGTCACCTTCTTGTTCGACATAATAACAGCCTCTGAGCCTAAGGTCTCTTTAACCTGAGCGAGAGCTGTACGCATATCTTTTGCTAGAAATCGTTTAATCTTCAATTAAATGCCCTCTACTGGCCAACCGCAGACACTATTCTAATCTGCTTTTCATCGGGTACTTCCTGATAGGATATAACCCTTAAGTTTGGAATCGTATGTTTTACAAACCGAGATAAGGTGGAACGTAACATACCTGACGTAAGCAATATCGCTGGTTGACCTATCATTTCTTGCCTTTGAGATGCATCCTCTAAAGATTTCTGCATCCGCTCAGCTAAACTAGGCTCAATATTCGGGCCTTCACCACCTGTTGCTTGCATAGACTGATGCAACATCTGTTCCAACTCTGGCGCCAAAGTAATGACAGGTATTTCAACTTCTGGTCCACTTATCTCCTGAACAATCATCCGTTTTAATGAAATACGAACAGCAGCTGTTAACACCTCAGTGTCAGCACTCTTAGGCCCATACTCTAATAATGTCTGCACTATAGTCTTAAGATCTCGAATCGATACCCCTTCATTTAGCAGGTTCTGCATCACTTTGACCACTGTACCAAGTGGCATAACATCAGGAATAAAGCCATCAACCAATTTTGGAGAATGTTTTTTCAGCATATCCATTAACTGCTGAACTTCTTCGTAACCAAGCAACTTAGCTGCATTATTGGTTAACAATTGACTTAAATGTGTTGCGACAACCGTTGCGGCGTCAACGACTGTATACCCCAACGATTGTGCATGCTCTCTCAATTCAGGCGCTATCCACACTGCTTCTAAGCCGAAAGCAGGATCTGTAGTCTCTATGCCATCTAATTTTCCGTAAACCTGTCCTGGGTTGATAGCAAGCTCACAATCATAACGAATGTCAGCCTCTCCCGATGCAACTCCCATCAAAGATATACGATAGCTATTTGGAGAAAGATCCAGGTTGTCTCTGATGTGAACTGCGGGAACTAAGAAACCTAACTCTTGTGAAAGCTTTTTACGCACGCCCTTTATACGGCCTAACAACTCTCCGCCTTGCCCTTTATCCACCATAGGAATCAAACGGTAACCAACCTCAAGGCCAATAGTATCAACATGTTGTACATCATCCCAACTCAACTCTTTTGGTTTACTGTCTGCTGTTTCTGTTGGCGGCTTCAAAGCTAACTCTAACGCATTTGTCCGTTTGGTCTCTTGCTTGCGATATAGGAAATAAGCAATAGAGGCAGTGATCACACCAAATGAAAGAAAAGCAAAATGTGGCATACCCGGTACTAAACCCATGACTAAAAGTACGCCCGACGCGATGGCAATTGACTTTGGACTGTCAAACATCTGACTAATCATCATCTCGCCCATGTCACCAGCTTCATTCTGGCGCGTTACCATTAATGCAGCAGCGATGGACAGTAGTAGTCCGGGAATTTGAGCAACAAGACCATCTCCAATGGTCAACAATGTATAAATCTCAGCAGCGGTAGAAAAGTCCAGATCATGTTGAACCATACCAATCACAAATCCACCTAGGATATTGATAACAAGGATCATGATCCCAGCAATGGCATCGCCCTTTACAAATTTTGAGGCACCGTCCATTGCCCCATAAAAATCCGCTTCTTTAGTCACCTCTGCTCGGCGAACTCTTGCTTGTTCCTGATTTAAAACCCCAGCATTCAAATCTGCATCGATGGCCATCTGCTTACCTGGCATCGCGTCCAATGTGAAACGAGCACTCACTTCAGATATACGGCCAGCACCTTTAGTGACAACTGCAAAATTGATAATAATCAAGATTAAAAATACGACGAGTCCAACAGCATAGTTCCCACCAATGACCACGGAACCGAATGCTTCAATGACCTTACCTGCCGCATCACCACCATTATGTCCTTCAAGCAGTACGACTCGAGTAGAGGCAACGTTCAACGCGAGGCGTAATAAGGTGGCAACAAGTAACACACTCGGAAAAGCAGCAAAATCTAAAGGTCTATTGGTATAAATAGACACAAGCAAAATGATAAGTGCGAGTGAAATGTTAAAAGAAAATAAAATATCAAGGAGAAACGCGGGGATTGGCAAGATAATCATTGCCAATGCAGCAAGCACAAGCAACGGCGTTCCAAGCCCTTTGAAGTTAGCGGGTTTGATATTTCTAAACTGACCTAAACGAGCTTTAACATCCATTCAAAAGAGTCCAAATTTTGACATCTAGCTCTAGTAAAGCAAGATTTAAGCCACTATATCAATCACGTCAATAGCAATTGATTTAGTTAATGTTTTTAATATGGGGGCTTACTATACTGATTAATTATCTTTAAATGAATATTTTAGAGCAACTATCTAAAAAAATTTTCAGTTAATACCATGACTTTTGATTAGCATCACTGAAGCCATCCTAAGAATCATCGACATATCTCTAAATACTTAAAATTTCAAATCTTCCGGAATAGGCTGATTGACAGGGATCTGAGTCGGTCTCCTCCCACCACGCTGTTGATATTGTCGTAACTGGAACACGTAAGCTAACACCTGTGCTACAGCAGTAAATAAGCCTTCAGGGATCTCCTGATCGATTTTCGTTGTATGGTAAATCGCTCGAGCAAGTGGTGGGGCCGAAACAATCGCAATTTCGTGCTCGCGAGCAATCTCTCTTATTTTAAATGCCACATCATCAACACCTTTAGCCAGTACATAAGGAGCTGTTGACTTCATCGCATCGTATTTAACCGCCACGGCGTAATGTTCAGGGTTAACAACAATCACATCGGCATTGGGCACTTCACTCATCATCCGACGTTGCGCCATCTCTCTTTGAAGTTGTCTCAACCGCCCCTTAACCTCAGGCTTACCTTCAGTGTCTTTGTATTCGTCTTTAATCTCCTGTTTAGTCATCTTTAATTGTTTATTGTGATTCCAAATCTGAAATGGCACATCAATAACAACAATCACTAAGGTTGAAGAGCAAAGTAAGATGAACATCCAGGCAAGCAGATCAAGAGAATGATAAACGTTACCAGGAAGGTGTTCTCGAGAGAGTGCTAGAATATCATCAAAATAGTAGCTCAACAGAAAATAAGCCGATAACGCTACCACTGAAAATTTTGCAATACCTTTGGTTAACTCAACCAAAGCCTGTACGCCAAACATTCTTTTAAAACCTTTTAGTGGGCTCATCTTGTCAGCCTTTGGCATAAAGGCCTTAACTGAGAAAGTGATCCCTCCGAGTACTATATTGCCAATAAATGACACCACAGCTAGAAAAGCAATTAAACTCAACATGGGTAACGCTAATTCAGAGCCAATAAACGACCAAATCATAAACATCTCATTGGTGTCGAATAGTTGTGATCTCTCTTGGCTAAAAAGCGTCGTCATGATTAAAGCTAACGCTTTGGCAATACCAGGGCCTACCATTACAAATCCAACAGCAGAAGCGAGTAAAACAGCTGAAGTACCTAACTCTTTTGATCTGGCAACCTGACCTTTCTCCCGCGCTTGTTCGCGGCGTCTGGGGGTTGCCTCTTCGGTTTTCTCTTGACTACTGTCATTTTCAGCCATTGCTTACCCCCAATAAGTCATCAATGACGACATCATTAATCGTAATACGTTGGAGTTCAGCAATATCGCACAAGAGCCCTTGAATCACTAAACACACCGACCCGTTCATCCCAATATGATGACTTACCATTAGAACAACCCATCAGAATTACACTGTAATTCAACAATATCGCACAAGAGCAGTTGAGCAGCCCGCCATACAGCACCAAAGTGTTCCATAATGGGCGTTAACGTCAACCATAGGATAAATAATCCCGTGACCATAGTGACAGGGAAGCCGATGGCAAAGATGTTAAGTTGTGGAGACGCTCGGGTCATCACACCAAAAGAGAGGTTAATCATTAATAGCGCCACTATCGCTGTCATCGACATAGTTAACGCAGCACCAAACATATACGCGCCCCACTCCGCCAACATTTTATAACTTGTAATGCTAATCCCTTGATCAGATATTGGGATCGTATCAAAACTTGCCACCAACATCCGAATCAATACTAAGTGCCCATCAACGGCTAAAAATATCATCGTGGTTAATAGTAAAAAGAAATTACCAATTACGGGTGTTTGTTGACCCGAGGATGGATCGACCATAGATGCGAAACCTAAACTGGTTTGCATACCAATAATTTGTCCCGTCAACACAAAAGTTTGCATAACTAGTAGAGTGACAAACCCCATTGCCACACCAATAACAATTTGTTGAAAGGTAATGAAAGCAGAAGAGACTGAAAAGAGATCCACATTTTCAACGGGAGGAAGCACCGGAGCGATAGCGAAAGTTATCGCCATTGATAACAGAACTCGAACCCTGACAGGCGTAGTATTCGCACCAATAATAGCCATTGCCATCAACATACTGGCGACTCTAAATAGGGGCCACATATAGGACGCGATAGTGTCCATTAACGTGCCCATTAAGATCTCCATCGTTATGACACTTTATTTTTAATATGCTCATTCACTGACGGTGAACAAGTATTACAAAATACAGCCCTCATTAGCCTATGACCTGTGGGATCATATTGACCATCTCGATGAAGAAGTCGACCATTGTCTGGATCAAGGTGTGCCCAAGAAACATAAGCGCAAATAACGTGGTTAATAAACGAGGTAAAAAACTTAATGTCTGTTCGTTAATGGATGTCGCCGCCTGAAAAACGGCAACAACAAGACCAATAATAAGACCTGGAATAATGATCATAGAAACGATAATCACAATAACTGATAGGGCCTCGCGGAAAATATCAACCAGGGACTCTGGACTCATAATGCCTCCCTAGGTACCAAAACTATTGGCTAACGTTCCCATCACTAAACTCCAACCATCGACGAGTACAAACAGCATAATTTTAAACGGAAGCGACACAATCATAGGCGATAGCATCATCATACCCATGGCCATCAAAATACTGGCAACCACAAGATCAAGCACTAAAAAGGGGACAAAAAGCATGAAGCCAATCTGAAAAGCCGTTTTTAGCTCACTAGTAATAAAAGCGGGAATAATGACACTCATGGGAGCCTCTTCCGCTGACTTGATATTTGTATACCCGGAGATTTCAATAAAAGTCTCCAGATCGGTTATCCTCGTTTGAGCCAACATAAAGTCTTTAATTGGCTCTTTTCCCGTATGAAAAGCTTGCTCTATGGTTAATGTTTCATTGATATAAGGTGTTACCGCTTCATCATAAACCTTGTCAAATACAGGTGACATGATAAAAAAAGTAAGGAACATACTCATACCAATCAACACCTGATTAGAGGGAGTTTGCTGCAGCCCGATGGCTTGTCTAAGAATAGAAAGAACGATAATAATGCGAGTAAACGAGGTTAACATAATGAGCATTGCAGGCAAGAAGCTCAATGCCGTCATCAGCAATAATATCTGCATCGTGACTGAGTATTGAGTCTCACCATTAGCACCTGTCGACACCGTAACAGCAGGCAAGATGCCGTCTTGAGCAAAAAGTTCTGGAGAGATGACTAACAAGGTCAACGTGATAAAAATCAGAATGCGCTTCATAGTTGTTTTGTCTTAGCTTGGCGTAATCGAGTTGCGAAGGTTTGAGTATCTATTTTGACGGTTTCATCTAACTTATCAATTAAATTAACTTGTTGAGATGTGACACCTAATAGATATTGTTGACCATTGAGCTCTATCAGCACAACTTTCTCTTTTTGCCCTAACGGTGTCACAGCAACCATTTTTAGCACCCCATTACTCGCAGGCACTAAGTTAAGTCGTTTTACAATGTAAGCTAATACAAATATCAGTACGAGCACCAGTATTAGCCCCCCCATCATATTAGACAGAGCCATTAACGCAGAGCCTTTCTCTATCGGGGCAACAGCCTCGGAGGCCGCGACAACACCACCGGCTAACAATGAGAGCATTTTCTGACCTTTATTTTAGCTTCTTAATACGTTCCGTCTGACTGATAACATCTGTCAAACGAATACCAAATTTATCGTTAACCACAACCACTTCACCATGTGCGATTAAAGTGCCATTCACCATAACATCCAATGGTTCACCAGCCACACGATCTAATTCAACCACTGAGCCTTGGTTAAGCTGTAATAAATTACGAATATTAATAAAACTACGCCCAACTTCCATTGAGATGGTCACTGGGATATCCATAATTGAATCTAATTTAGCAACTTCCTCACTCGTCAGCGGTGCTGAAGTGTCAGTTAGTTCATCAAACTCAACCGCTTCTACTTCTTCTAATGCTTGTTCGGCCATCGCATTGGCCCAATCATCACCAGTATCTTCTGTGCTCATCTTATCTACCTTAATATTATCTTGCTAAACAGTTAGTGACTCACTGCAGCTACAACTTATAACTCTTTAACTTCTCGAACTTTAGCTTTGCGGGTGATCAGCTGAAGTTCAGATTTGGCTGTTTCAGGTCGTGGAATTTCCTGAATAATGTGTAATGCTAAATTATCTCGAGTTCTACCTAACTTACATCGATAACTAGGCAAGTCTTCTACTCTTAGAATAATATGTTCTGGAAGTTCAACAGGAATCACATCGCCTGTTTTCAGTTCCATGACTTCTTTTAATGTGATCTGATGCTCTACAATCGTTGCATCAATTCCCACATCGACATCCATGATTTCATCTTTTAACGCTTGAGACCAACGCATATCTGTATCTTGAGTGTCACTCTGTACGCCAGCATCAAGAAGTTCACGTATAGGTTCAATCATCGAATAAGGCATCGTGATATGGAAATCACCTCCTCCGCCATCGACCTCAATATGAAATGAACTAACAACGACAACTTCGGTAGGACTGACAATGTTAGCCATAGCAGGATTGACTTCAGAATCTAGATAATCGAACTCTACATCCATCACTGGTGCCCAAGCGTCTTTATAATCCTCAAAAATAATTTTAAGTAGTAGTTGCACGATCCGTCTTTCAGTTGGCGTAAACTCTCGCCCTTCAATCTTGGCATGGAAACGTCCATCACCGCCAAAAAAGTTATCTACAAGAATAAAAACAAGCCTCGCTTCCATCGTAATTAACGCTGTTCCTTTGAGTGGATTCAAACGCACCATATTCAAACTTGTAGGGACAAATAAGGAGTGAACATACTCACCAAATTTGAGCATTTGCACACCATTAATTGAAACCTCCGCAGCTCGACGCATCATGTTGAACATGCTAATTCGTAAATGACGGGCAAACCGTTCATTTACAATTTCAAGCGTAGGCATACGTCCACGGACAATACGATCTTGAGAGGAGAAGTCATAAGAACGGGCATCAGCAATGTCCAGTTCCTCTTCATCTTCCTCTACATCATCAACTCCGTGCAATAACGCATCAATTTCGTCTTGGCTTAATAGATCACTCACAATATTGCCTTAATTAAACTATAAAAAGAGGGCGGCTCATTAAACAACCGTTCAACTGACATCCATGACCATTGCTTCAAGGTATCAACCTAATGCTCTAAAAAGAGGGTATTCTATTATTTTATTGAATCAAAAACATAATTTACATTCACAGTGATTCAAAAAGTTACTGCATAACAAATCCAGTAAACAAAACCTTCTCAACCACTTTGCTTCCGGTAACGGGCTGTAATGTGTTTTGAACATTGAGTAATGCAAGTTGACGTAATTCATCTTTCCCTGACAGGGAACTCATTTTTTGAACATCGGCACTACTAAACGTTGTCAGAAGTGCATCTTCAATAAGCGGAATATGTTTTTTGATTAACACATCATCATCAGAGCCTCGAACCATGAGTTGAACTTTTATCTCAACTAACCTTGAACGACTTGCTCCAGGAAGATTAAACAAAAAAGGCCGTGGCATGCCAACATAAAATGCCTCACCAGTGTTCTCCTCTTCAACGACTTCAGCAGCACCATCTTCAGCCATGGCTGGATCGCTCGCTTCGCTAGAACCAAGGAAAAACCATACACCGCCACCAATACCCAGTAATAAAACCAAACCGATGACGCCAAACACAATCAACTTTTTCTTACTTTTTGGTTGGTTGTTCTCTTCAAGATCTAAGGATTCTTCAGCAGCCATGTTATTTCCCTTTTTAAAAATGTCTTCAGGATAGATAAAGTCAGAATAAAAACTTAGTTACTAAGGATTTTAGTTAACATTAAGACGATCCACACATTCAATTACTATAGGTTACCTGCTTATGCGTAATAATCTATACCTGAAGGGTAACTAGTTGCTTGTTTTGAGCTTATTAACGATTCCTCTGATGACATTTCATCCAGTTCTGAACCAAATTGACCACCGCCCTCTTCTGAGCTTTGCTCTCCATCGGCATCATTACCTCTATTGTCTTGAGAAACTTGACTGTCCACTAACTGCATTCCCTGCTCAGACAGAAGCTCTTTTAACCGTGGAATAGCTTGTTCAATAAGATCACGAGTTTGATGTTGAGCCACATGAAACTGGACTTGAGTTTGGTCACCTTGAACTTGAATTCGTACCATCAATTGACCCAATTCAGGTGGGTCGAGCCTAATTTCTGCATGTTGGATCCCTTGGCTAACCATCGTAATGAGCTGTTGTTTCATCACTGGCGAAAACCGCTGGATCATATCCTGCATCTGTACTTGCTGTTCATTGCTTTGTTTCAATGACAGTTGAATTTGTGCAATATCAGTTCGAGTAGCTTGCTGCGGTGTTAACTGAGAACTTGCTGATTGCAATTTAGATTCCGCTCCTGATGTTGTTTCAGAAAAAGCGGAGCTAAGCTCCATCCCCGCTTTCATCGGCGTCAATTTAACTGAAAGCTCTGCACCTTTCAGTTGTTCCTCTGCAGCGACTTGACCTTCGGTCAGTGGCTTGGTATTAGCTGAGATAATTTCAGTTTGACTTACCAGCTTTTCACCTAGGATGGTGTTGAACTTAATGCCTTCACCTTTATCTTTTGATGTCAGCTCTTGGGTATGGATAGAGGTATCTTTACTTCCCTGAACTAAAAATTTGTCTTTACTAACATCAAACTGATTAAGCTTATCCAGCCTATTTTGCTCATTATCCGTAGTTGCAGCCTTTAATGGGTTCTTATTAGCTATTGAATCAGACATAACAGTTCCAGAAGTTTGCACTTCAGGGCCTTTCACTTGATTCTGCTTAGATAAAGCCTCACTATTTATTGTTGTATTATCTGCTATTGATTTAGCATTTCTACTTAAATCAATGATCTCTTGCGAACTTCCCTCACCATTTTTAACCAGTGCAATTAGCTGAGACAAGGTTTCAGGAGGAAGTGCTTCTAACTCCTCCTGACTAAGACCGCTTTGATTCATAAGTTCACTAAGAAGCTGTTCATCAAGAAGTTGCTCATCGAGAGATTCTGACTCAATATTCAATGCAGCGGCCATCTCTTCAATTGAAGTATCTTCTATCAGAAGATCATCAAGCGGCAAAATATCGCCGTTAACCTTATTGCTAGCGGCATAGCTTAATTCTGCGGCCAAATTAATTTGTGCCAAGACATGAGACACATCGATTAAATCACCATCACTAGTGTCATCCGTATCAATCGATTGAACTTGGACGCTCTGTTCGACTTCGCTATCTAATGACGGAGTATTAGTAGGCTCACTAGCAGCTTTAGCGGTGTTTTTTTCAGCAGATTTAGCGTTAACAGGCTGTTTAGCCTCAACACTTGCTTGCTTTAGTGCTGTAGAAAAGTCGCTATTCTCAGAGGATTTATTGTCGTTACTCGCCAGCTTAATATCTGAGTTTGGTTGACTTTCAGCCTTATTGCTGGCTAAAAGTACATTGTTCATTTTCTGCATGAAGCCTCCGAAAAACGCTAAAACCTACGTGATGAAGGCCCCTATGTAGCGTCAAAATGTCGACCGGCTAGGCCGAATCAAAACCGATATAGTTAACTAAGCAATTTAAGTGCCAACCATGGAGTCTGAAGTTAGTTTTTGTCATTAAAACATATAGATATAATCGTTAACGAACACGCTTGCGATAAAACTGTTGAGAAGCAAATTCATCTATCATCTTTTGCTCTCTTCTTAACTCCTCTTGCGCTACTTTATCAGCCTTACGGGCAAGAAGGAGTTCGACAGCTTTGCGTTTTTGTTGCATCTCTTGCCAACGGTTTTGTCTGTGTAATCTTTGGTTATCAGCATCCTGAATCGATACAATCTGCTTCGTGATCGCCTCATCAATCTGTCTGACGAATTGATGAAACTGGTGATAATAACTCGCACTGATGCTTTTTCCGTGATGGTCTTCCATCTGCTTCATATAGTCGAGACGATAATTTCTTAGCGCTTCAAGCTGGCTTTGACATTTTTGTAGCATCAATTGAGCCGACTTGAGTTGCAAACCGGCTTGTTCTTCAGCATCTTTTGCCAGTTTTAACACTGTGTCTAACGGATCATGCTTTGCCATTTAATCTCCAAAAATAACCCGCACTACTTATATTAATCGGCCTTTCGCTTTAAAACGGCCCCTTAAACCTTACATTGCGCGCCCATTTGGGTCAGCATCAGCTCACTACTATCAAAGCTTATTGCGTCCTTCATGCTCTGCCGTAAAAAAGCATTCATTGCTGGCTGTAAGCGAATCGAGTTATCAATCCTTGGATCACTTCCCTGAGTGTAAGCCCCAATAGAGATAAGATCTTTGTTCTGTTGATACAATGAATAAACTTGTTTGACACGGCGCATTGCTTCTAGATGTTCTGGGCTTATCACCATAGGTGCAACACGGCTAATTGAAGCTTCTACATCAATAGCAGGGTAATGGCCTGAATCAGCTAACTGACGAGATAATACGATATGACCATCTAAGATGGCTCTTGCTGCATCTGCAATCGGATCTTGTAGATCATCACCTTCTGTCAATACAGTATAAAAAGCAGTGATCGAGCCTTGACCTGGCGCACCATTTCCCGCTCTTTCAACTAATTTAGGAAGTTTTGCAAATACCGAAGGCGGATATCCTTTGGTCGCAGGAGGTTCACCAACCGCTAGCGCTATCTCTCTTTGTGCTTGAGCATAACGAGTTAAACTATCCATCAGTAACAATACGTTATAACCGAGATCTCGAAAGTACTCAGCAATACGCGTTGATGTTTCACAAGCACGTAATCGCATCAAAGGCGAAGTATCGGCAGGAGCCGCGATGACCACAGAGCGAGCACGTCCCTCCTCTCCTAGTATTTCCTCAATAAACTCTTTAACTTCTCGACCACGCTCACCAACGAGACCTACCACAATAATATCGGCGGTCGTACCTCGGGTCATCATGCCAAGAAGTACACTCTTTCCGACACCAGAACCAGCAAAAAGCCCCATTCTTTGGCCTTTCCCCACTGTCAGCATGGCATTAATCGCCCTAACACCGACATCGAGTGGTTCTGTTATTGCGCGGCGCGATAAGGGATTAATTGGCACTGAGTGCCTTGGGGCTTTTTGATCTGTTTGCAGACGTCCCAGCCCATCAAGAGGCAAACCGTTACCATCAAGAACCCTACCGAGTAAAGATAGCCCCACATTCAGTCCACTCTGCTCGCCGAGAGGAGTCACTCTTGCACCAGGGAGAACTCCACGGAGCTCTTCTATCGGCATCAAATAAAGGAGCTTGTCATCAAAACCGACGACTTCAGCGACGAGCTCACCCGCTGACGTTTCAATACTGCAAAGACTGCCTATAGAAGCACGACAACCTGTTGCCTCAAGCGTTAACCCAACCACGCGCACAAGTTGCCCACTCGCTTCAGCAACGAATGGGTGTACTTTATCCGACTGTTGTTTAATTCTATTAAGCAATTGATTTGGGCGGCTATGCATCTTTTGTTCGCCTTGTCGCTAGACTTGATTTACGACCTAAAATAGAAATGACAACTCTATTCAGACTATTTGAAAATAACGGGTAGTGACTACAATTTCTCAACTGAATCATCACTGGCTACTTGCGTATCATCAGCTTGATTAATTGGATCCTCAATTAAGGGGGCGCTGTCAGCACTAGCTGGAGTATCAGCGGCGTTCAATTCTGGATTTGAATGTAAATCATCCTCAACGTCTTCCCCATGATTGACAACAGAAGATGTACCTAATGTCTGTTTTTGCTGTTCAACAATTTGACCTAAATTTTGGTGGTGACCTTCCAGTTCCTGTAATACAGCACTCATTCTAGATTCCAGTCGCATATCGATACTGCTGCGCTGACTTGAAATAATACAATCCCCATGAGATAAACTTGGATCACTCTCAAGTTCCCAGCGATTTTTTTCCAACTGGTTAGCAGTATATAGCTCTTGAGTAAGTTGATAGTCATCAGGGTGTAGACGGATCACGACCCCTTGCTCTTTCAAAGGTAAGGAGTCAACACCTTGCCTTAACGTAGTTAAAATATGTTCTGGATGCGTTTTAATTTCATGTCCGACAACCGCACGAGCAAGCTTAAGCGTCAGTGACACCAACTCCTGCTCTATTTCGTTATCAAGCAGTTCAAGTGGTTTTTCAAATTGATTGACCAAGTGTTCAAACCGTTTTACTAATTCGAGAGCTTTCTCAATGCCTTCTTGATAACCCTGCTCTTTACCTTGTTCAAACCCTTCTTCGTGGCCTTGCTTCAAGCCTTCTAGGCGACCCGCTTCAAGCCCTGCTTGATGGCCCTCCTCCTTCCCTTGGGAAAAACCCTCATTCTCAGCTTCTTGTCTAATCTCTTCGATTTGACTTAAAGTAGGTGGCAAGATTGAGGCAGGCTCTTCGGTTATCGGTTTTTGAAGCGTTCTTCGCCCAAAAAGATTAGAGACATCTTCAGGAATAGCTTCCGTTACATCCGGAATGTGCCATTGAGTGTACTCTTGTTCACTCTTTTGGGTTTGAATCTCTGTGTCTGTCGAATCTTCAGGTTCATTTGGCTTCATTATAAGAACTCTTCACCACCGCCACCGCCTAACATTATTTCACCACTGTCGCTCAAGCGACGCGCAATGGATAATATCTCTTTCTGCGCAACTTCAACTTCGCTTATCCTGATTGGCCCCATGGCTTCAAGATCATCAGCTAATAGTTCAGCCGCACGTTTTGACATATTACCGAGGACTTTATCTTTAAGTAGATCATCAGCCCCCTTAAGCGCTTTCATTAAGACGTCCTGTTGAACTTCTCTTAATAATGCTTGTATACCGATATCATCAACATCAATCAGATTTTCGAACACAAACATCAGATCTTGAATTTGTTGAGCCATCTCTTCATCAGACTCACGGAGCGTCTCCATCAATTGACTTTCAACCCCTGTATCCAAATAGTTCATGATATTTGCAGCAGCTTTCAAGCCGCCCATTTTCGCTGCTTGTGCACCACCTTGACCAGCGAATTGTTTCTCCATAATATCATTCAATTCTTGCAATGCCGCAGGCTGAACCTCTTCCAGATTTGCGATTCTCATCATTAAATCTAAACGCGTATTTTCTGGTGATTGCGCAAAGATTTCAGCTGCTTGATCCGGTTCTAAGTAAGAGAGCACGATAGTTTGGATCTGTGGATGCTCATTTTGAATAATGGTGGCAACTTGTCGAGAATCCATCCATTTCAATGATTCAAGGCCTTTAGCACCACTTCCCATAATGATCTGTTCAATCAGATTGCCCGCTTTATCTTCACCTAATGCGGCAGTCAGTGCTTTACGAACAAACTCTTCACTATTAAAACCAATCGACGAATATTTCTGTACTTCATCGAGAAACAGTTGATGTACAGCAATGACCTTTTCTTGACCAAAGTCTTTCATCGCCGCCATCACCATGCCCACATTCTGAACTTGTTTCGGCTCTAAATGCTTTAAAATAGAAGCGGCATCAGCTTCACTTAAACTAAGCAATAATATAGCCGTTTTTTCAGCACCACTAAGATCATCGATAACCGACTGCCCCTTAGCTCCACCCTCTGCCACTTCGTTAGTACTCATTATTGTGGTTCATCCTCTTGTAGCCATCCTTTGACAACCTGGGTCGACAATTCAGGTTCATTGGCCACTAATGCCCTAATCGCCTTAATCATATCATCATCTTTATGCAGGTTTGGTATCAAAATTGAACCGTCATCGTTGTAACTATATTCAGCTTCAGGTCGATTCAACATCCCGAGAGTATCCGATGCATATTGATCTTCTATTTCTGCTAACTCGTCACCAAATTTAGGCTCATCAGGTAGACCGTTGTTATCCGGGTAGATGAGTTTCTTCAGCAAAGGTCTGACAATAAATAAGATTAGAGCAAGAATAACGAGTCCGCCCATCGCCAGTTTTGCAGCTCGCCAAAACCAAGGTTGCTCCCACATTTCCAGCGCAGGCATCTCTTCGATCAATTGATCCATAAAGGGAACGGTAACGACTTCGATCACGTCACCACGCTGAGTATTGAATCCCACAGCACCTTCGAGTAAACGTCGAATATTACTCATCTCTTGATCAGTTCGTGGTACACGGTTGACTTGGCCATCTTCAGAAACGGGACCTGATTTGAAATCGACAGCAACCGAGACACTGACACGTCTTACCACGCCTATTTGTTGCTTCGTATGGCTAATAGTCGTATCTAATTCAAAGTTTCGAGTTGCTTCTTTATGAGTAGAACCTGAGTTCCTACTTGCCTTTTTAGCTTCTTCTGTCATTGCATCTTGAGGAATATTAGATTCCATTGGAGGCTGGTTAGTCAATGCGCCTGGTATGCCACCGTTGGTGCCAGAATTAGAGTTGTTTTCAACCGTCATCTCACTACGCAGAGCAGGTAAGTCTGGGTTATATCGTTTTGCTGTTTGCTCAACAGCAGTGAAGTCCATATTCACATCCACTTGTGAAGTGAAGTTCTCAGGACCTAATATAGGCATTAAAATGGATTCAATCTTGTATCTGTATTCTGACTCTTTCTGTTGAACTAACTCTAGTTCACGTCTGGCTCGTGCTGAAGCACCATCTTGACTGCCAGAATTAAGTAGGCGACCGTTGGAATCAGTCACCGTCACACGCGTTGGTTCTAGTCCTTGAACTGCTGAAGCGACAATATCGACTATCGAGTCTACCTCTTCTTGGCCTAAGCCGCTTCGACGAGAAGTGATAACGACTGTAGCACTTGGTTTTGAACGGTTTCTTGCAAAGACATTTTCTTTAGGTATCGCAAGTATCACTTTTGCACGAGTGACACTTTTAAGCTCTTCAATTGCTCTGGCTAAGTTCTGCTCTTGACTGTGTTTGAGTCTTGCTTGCTCCATACGTTGGCTAACGCCGAAGCCACTATCCTGACTGAGGTAATCATTAGCACTCGCAGCGTTATCGACTCCCTCTCTGCTAAGCATCAATTTAACATCTTGATACTGCTCTTCCGGAACTTTAACTACGTCACCCTCAATCTTATAATCAACTTTATTCTTGTCTAATACATCTAACACTTGAATCATATCTTCAGTCGCCATCTTTCCCAATGGTCTGAATTCAGGTTCTTGTGCCAACAACATAACAAATACAGCCACAGCAAGGCATATAGCGAGAGCAAGGATCATCGTCACCTGACGCAGCATATCGGACCCACCAAAAGATCCGAGTCCGCCAGACTTATTCTCTTCCTGTACACCACCGGCAGTGTCATTGCTTCCCAGATTTGTACCTACAACCATATCAGTGCTCAAAATAGATCCCTGCTTGTCTATTATTTATTACGTGGCTAAAATACCAGCTAAAAATGTAATAAAATCGAAATATTACAATGTATTATACAGGCATACTCATAATTTCTTTATACGCTTCGACGAGTTTATTTCTGACTTGAACAGTCGCCTCAAACGCAACACTGGCTTTTTCGCGCGCAATAACCGTATCTGACAGTGAAACGCGAGTATCCCCCATCTCAAGACGAGTCGACAGATCACCGGAGTTTGCCTGCAATTCACCAACATGACTGACAGCTTGAGATAACATCTCGCCAAAATCACTCCCTGAAGTACTTCTTACTTGCTGTGATATTTGGGGAGTGATGCTACCAGTAGGAATTTCGCCACTAAGTGACTTCATCTCTTGCAGTAAAGAATTAGCGCTGATTTGCATAGTTTTCTCCCAAATAGTCGACTAACAGTTAAAGTATTGACAGATAGTTGACGAAAATGATTCTTAATAAAGACTATGCAATTTGTTGGCCAATATATTAAAACGAAACAAGCACCGAATAGAGTAGACATCGATAAACTCTATTAATCGACGTAAATAAGTGAAGTGTTGAGGCGTTTATATAACAAAAGTAAAGACGGACGCTTTACTTAATAAGATGCAGGGGGTGGCGTTAAAAAAGCGAACAATGTTGAGTAACATCGTTCGCTTAACGAGCAATTATCTGATGATTAAGCGGGAAGCTGTATTCCTGCATCTCTCATTTTTGCCATTTTGTATCTGAGTGTTCTAGCGCTTATCCCAAGTTTCTCAGCAACTAATTTTCGACTTCCCTGACATTGAGTCAAGGTCTCCAGAATAATGACATGCTCCTGTGCTTTTAACTCGTCACCTAAGGCTTCCAACTCAACTGAACCTTCTGAGTTGTTAACTTTCTGCGCATTATCCTGCGTGAACATCACTTCATCAGCATCTAGGATAATGTCAGTGGACGTAATACTATTTCCACTTAACAAGATCAGCGCTCGTTGGATGACATTATCTAATTCCCTGACATTGCCTGGCCATCGATGAGTCAACAAACGACGAGCAGCACTCTCTTCCAATACAGGAACTTCAGCTAATCCAGATTTTGTCGCATGCCTTAATAACAAATGCCTAGCCAATGGTAAAATATCAGCAGGTCTTTGATTTAATGCTGGCCAAATTAGCGGAAAAACATTAATTCGGTAATACAGATCTTCTCTAAACTCACCTGAAGCCGCTAGTGACTTGAGGTCTCGGTTTGAAGTTGCCAATACTCTGACATCAAGCTTTATGTTTTTACGGCCGCCAATACGTTCCACTTCTCTCTCTTGTAAAACACGTAGCAATTTAGCTTGAAGCCCTAACTCCATCTCTGAAATTTCATCAAGCAACAAAGTGCCACCTTGAGCCTGTTCGAATTTCCCAGGACAGGCTTGGTAAGCGCCTGTAAAGGCTCCTTTCTCATATCCAAACAAGGTAGCTTCAAGCATGTTTTCCGGTATAGCCGCACAGTTGATAGCCACGAATGGCTGTTCAGCCCGAGAACTATTTTGATGAATAAAGCGAGCAAGCACCTCTTTACCCGAACCACTAGGTCCCATAATCATCACAGAAGCATCGGATGCGGCAACCTTTTGTGCAAGTGATAAAAGCGCTAGACTTTTTTCATCAGCAACCACTGGTTGCTCCAAACATGATTTAGGTTTCAAATATCGAGAGACTTGATTTAATAACACTTCAGGTGAAAATGGTTTTGCTAAATAATCGACTGCGCCAAGCTTAATTGCGTTCACTGCATTATCAATTGTCGCATAAGCTGTCATCAATAACATCGGGACTTGCGAATGATGCTGTTGAAGATAGTGAAGTAACCCTAAGCCGCCAACCCCTTCCATCTGCACATCGCTTATCACCATATCAAATGACTCATTCTTGAGTTTAACGATAGCATCTTCTGCACAGGCCGCTTCGACGCACTCATAGTGTGCCATCAGCAAAGTATCTAAAAGAGCTTCTCGAAGTGAATGGTCATCTTCAACCAATAATAGTTTACCTTCTGACATACTCAGCTCCTTCATCTTCTAGTGTATACGGCTGATCTTTGTGCTCTGAATCATCTTGCAAAATCTTGGGGAAATTCAATGATGCCGTACAGCCTTTCTGTTCTTCACATCTAAGTTGCAACTTACCACTGTGATTCGCAACAACTGACTGAACAACCGCTAAACCGAGTCCAGTGCCTTGTGCTTTAGTGGTGAAAAAAGGCTCTAGTACCTTCTGCTGCGTTGCTTTGTCTAGCCCTTTGCCGTTATCAATAATATCAAGGTGTAAACATGTACTTGTTTCATATCCACTTATTTTAACCGCTGTCGATCCCGCTTCGATACTGTTGATAACTAAGTTATTAATTGCGGAGCTCAATGCACTTGAGTTAGCTAAAAACTTGCTTTTGGTTGAATCGATAAATTCAAGTTGACAAGAATACTGCTCAGCAATCGGTTCACAGTTAGCGAGAACCCTACTCATTACAGTTGAAATATGTTCAGGCTTATCTTGATCTTGTTGCCTACCTTTGGCCATCAGTAGCATGTCATTGACTTGATGTTCAAGCTCATTAAGTCTATCCACTAACTTCTTTTGAAATCGGCTTCTGGAGCTCTCAGCTAATTTCGGGCTGCCTAAGTTTGATGCATACAATAAAGCTGCAGTTAGCGGTGTGCGTACTTGATGTGCCAAGGTTGCGACCATCTTTCCTAAAGCAGAAAGACGCTGGAGGTGTGATAAGTTTTTTTGTAATAAGCGGGTTTCTGTCAGATCTGTTAATACGATCAACTGGCCACTTTCTGGCGTAAGGGGGGTAATTGCAATTTTTACTCTTCGTCCATTGCGTAGTGACACCTCATGTCCATCATCGTCTTGAGGAGAAAATGCACGATTAATGACTTGGATCCACTTTAACCCTTCTAAGGGTAAACCTAACAACTTAATCGCTACAGGATTAGCATCTGTCACTACCCCATCACCATTAATGATCACGACACCAGACGGCATAGCTTGCAAAATATGCTCCATCCGATTAGACATGTTTGCGGCAGGCGCCGCTTCCATCCATTTCGTGTTATGTAGAGACATTGTATCATTTAGTATATGAGGACTTACGGACATATTCACTCCGTCAAAAAATTGCTACTAACCAGATAATGCAGATTTTATGCCAGAATAAACCACTGAAAATAAAGAGGATAATTGACAAGACAATATTAGACGTTTAAAAACATCTTTTCATTCATATATTCAATAATAAAATACTATAAAAAAACCCTTACAAGCAAGGATATCATCACTGCTTGTAAGGGTTTATTTTGCGAGGAAAAGTCAAAGTTTGAGCTACTCTTTCCCCATCCCGTATTTACGCATTTTTTCGACAAGTGTGGTACGTCTAATGCCTAGCATTTCAGCGGCTCTGGCGACCACATTATCTTGCTGTTCCAAAGCCTGCCTAATCATATCGATTTCAAGCTCAGCTAACAGATCTTTCAAATTAACTCCTTCAGGAGGGAGCTCGCTTGGAAAACGTGTTTCAGGTATATCGATAGGCTCTTCATTACTGAAGATTGAAGCAAGAGCATCACGTTCTTGCTCCTCTTCACTCACCTCTACACAATACTCAGGCACATCAATGTGACGGTATTTCATTGGCAGATCATTAACATCAACTAAACCGCCAGGATAAAGAATCGTCAAGCGTTCAACCAAATTCGATAGTTCACGAACATTACCCGACCAAGCGTGTTCTTTTAATGATTCTATTGCCCTTTGAGTAAAGCGAACTTTTCCTCGTCCTTCGTTGTAAACCCGACTAACGAGTTCTTGTAGGAGAAGAGGTATGTCATCTTTGCGCTCACATAATGCAGGCATCTCAATGGGGAAGACATTTAATCGGTAATAGAGATCTTCTCTAAAGTCCCCGTCTACAATCATAGATTCAAGATGACGATGAGTCGCAGCGACTACCCGAACATCGGTGGAAATAGACTTACTTCCACCAACACGCTCAAAAACACGCTCTTGTAGCACACGCAATAGCTTAACTTGCATCTGCAGCGGCATATCGCCTATCTCATCTAAGAAAAGCGTTCCTTTTTCAGCTAATTCAAAGCGTCCTTTACGTGCACTTATTGCCCCCGTAAAAGAGCCTTTCTCGTGACCAAAAAGCTCACTTTCAAGCAGTTCAGGAGGAATGGCGCCACAATTTACAGGAATAAAAGGGCCATCGCGGCGCTCTGATATATAGTGAATATTTCGAGCCACCACTTCTTTGCCAGTTCCTGATTGACCAAGAACAAGAACCGTCGCGTCAGAAGGAGCGACTTGGTTTATCAGATGACGAACCTGAGCAATTCCATCACTTCTTCCAACCAGACTTCTAAACAACTTGGTCTGATTAACGCTCGTGGGAATATCCGGTCGCTTAGCCTGACCAAAAACCTGACAAAAATGCAATAACTCCGTCAGTTGAGGATAATTAAGTGGTTCTTCAATATGGCCAAGTATATTTGACGCAACTGCGCCGTCCATATCCCCAAGCAATAAAATGGGTTGCCAAGGTGAGTTCACCGCAAGAGATTGAAGTAACTCTTTAGACTGAATATCGGAGGAGATGATAAGAGCTCTAAATCGAGTATTCTGAACTCGCAATTCGAATTTATCGAACGCGACTAACTCAACTTGTTCACCCAAAAATTCAAATACACACGATAAGCGATTCATTCGCTCAGACTGGTTACCAACAAGTAGAATTCGTAGATCTGTTTGCATCATTCAAAAAGCCGTAAAGCGCTCGTTATTATTCGCATTAATTATAAGTGTTTGTTGCTTTAAAAAGCGGGGTAGTGTAACTCAATATAAATTGAACAAGATAACTACCATGAGGAATAGTGTATTATCAGCAAGCTATTAGCAAGTACCTGATGCATTTTATGCTCACTAAATTGATTTTAGCAGAACTATTTGAGTTTTTCTGAAATTAGTAAACGAATTACGCATTAATTGTCAATTTATTGACTGGAGCCAATAAAGCCCGAATCAATCACCTTATGATGATATGCAGTCAAGCTAATTGAAAAGTCAGGATAAAACGAAGATTTCATGTACATTAAGGCAAGGTAATTAACCATCATTTAGTGACAAATCATGCACACCATCCATGGTGATCACGTTGATGATGAATAGTGTTTGTTCCCTTTTAAAAATCAAGAACGTAGAATAAAACACATTAAAACTCATCGTAAAAAGCTTTGACTCATATTTTAAAACGAATATGTTTAAGTCGCTCCAAAATAGGATTAGATAGCTTCAGTATGCGAAGCCATATGATGCATTTCAGGTGGAATGGCATCCCAACCCTCTTTTATTGTTTTTAAAATGCTGCTGACATCATCAATAGCTTGTACATCATTATTCATATTTGCTTCTGAGATCCGTCGCAACATAAAATCATAGAGATCAGAAAGGTTACCGGCAATGTCACCTCCAGCATCCATATCAAGGCTATTATTTAAACCGGTGATGAGACCTACGGCTTTGCCTATATAAATTCCTTTGTTAGCTATATCATTGTTGTCAATGGCATAACGACTTTGTGCAAGACGCTGTAAAGCACCTTCAAACATCATCTGTATTATTCTGTGCGGTGAAGCGATTGAGATTTCACTCTCAACAGATACTTTACGATATGATTGCAGTGACTTTCTCATAAATTCCTACCTATTTAGCATCGATTGATTTGTAAACATTAATTTGACGTTTACTTTTACTACTCAGATGCATCAACTCTTGTCTATGTCGCATAATCACTTTAGCTTGCTGCTCAAAATCATGAGTCAACGCTAATTGTTTTTGCCACATCGCTTTATCTTCGAGCTTAATTGTTACAAGTAGCTCATCAAGCAAAAGTTGACGCTTACCAACCAAATCTAGCAAGTTTGATACCAACTCATCAGTTTCTTCATTTTCAGCAGGCTCTTTATCCAAAATGATTAACAGCTCAGTGAGAGATTGGTTCAGCGCTTCCAACTCAATAAAACTTTGCAAGTCCTACTCCAAAAATAAAATACGTTAACCTTGTGATTTAACCACTCCAGGAAGAGAGTTAAGCCCATTGATGATACCACCAGCTTGTTGGTTTAGCTGACCGACAACGAGATCCATGGCATTAAACTGCTTGAAAAGTCTAGCTTGCAGCTGTTCCATTTTTAATGAAAACGCTTCTCGTTGATCCTCTAACCTTTGCTTATCACTGGTATAAGCATTATTTCTTGAATCGATGAGCCCACCAGACTTAACATAACCTTCAACAAGGTCATCTAGCTTTACGGCAATCCCGCTTGTTTCAGTTGAAAATAAGCCTTCAATGCTACCAATATTCTCATCAATCACTTTATCAAGTTTGGTACTGTCTACAGAAAGTTTTCCGTATCGATCCGCCGTGATCCCTATATCGTACAGCGCAACAGTTTCACCATCAACACTCACACGGGAGCTGATAAGATTACGTGTTTGAGACTCAATCGAGCGGATCATTGAATCCCCTTGAAGTGCTGCAGCAGTCTCTTTCTCAGCATCATAAGCACTTAGCTTATCGATGGATTCCATAAGACTATTGTAAGCATCAACAAAGCCATTAATATTTTCTTTAATCCCCTCTTTATCCAACTCGATTTTAACGGTACTGACTGTATTCACGTCTTGATCGGTAAGCGCGAGGGTAACACCTGTTATAGCGCCTTTAACCTCATTTGTTTGAGAAGTTAATTTCTGACCATCAACATAAACAATGGAGGGCTTTGCAGCTTGAAGCTCGGTTAGGTTTGCACCACCAAACATGTCATTAAGCCCAGTTCCTGAAGTATCATTGGCCACTAATGATATTTGACTATCAGTCCCTTCGACATCGGAGCTGAGAACCAATCGACTTCCGGCATCACTGGTAATAATCGTTGCCGTCACGCCAACATTATCAGTCGCATCATTGATACTTTTGGCGATGTTCTCAAGCGAGTCACCTGCACCAACCGCCACAGAGAAGCTATTACCATTAACAGTTAAATCTAAGCTACCTTCACCAACAGGGCTTGTCGAATCAGCAACATTGATACCAGCAACTTTATGCGCTGTCGCTAGTTGTTCTACCTTGATGTTATAACTACCAGTCTGTGCTGTTTTGTCGGCAGTTGCAGTCAAAAATTTGCTATCACCAGTCGAGACCGTTTTCTGATTGATATTATTGCCATCTTTGAGCTTTTCTAGCGCATCCTGAAAGGTCGATAAAGCACTTTTCAATGTGCCTATACCAGACACTTTGGCATCAATCGTCTTTTCGGTTTTATTGAAAATAGCTTCTTTCGGGAGCTTTTCAGCATCAACTAAAACACCGACAATAGTGTTAATATCAAGCCCTGAACCTATTCCCGTCGCTGTTAATGCCATAAAAACCTCATAAAACTATTTAATGTTAAAATTGACTATTTACGCTTCAGTCTTCATCAGAAGTCCTGTTACTTCAGACAACTTCTCTGCTAACTTTAGCGCTTCTTCATTTGGTATTTGCCTAATGATATCACCAGACTCAACATCCATGACACTGACAATATTCTTACCAGAACCCTCATCGATCTTAAAGGCTAAACCTTTACGCATTACCGACATCATATCGGAAAGATCTTCAACAAGTCGTTGCATATCAGCTTGACTGTTTTTTGACTGAGTTTCAGTTTCCTTTTCTGTCGCCTCTACCGCTTGAATCGTCGCGCGGCGCTCCAATTCTGTACTCTCTGCTGCAGTCGATTTAACTGGCGCAGTGGCCACTTCTATTTTAGCCGTTGCAGTGCTGGATGAGTTTGCAAAATTGATATCCATAACTGTCCTCTCCTATCACCAAATTACTTTATCGTCCTAAAAAGAACAAAGGGAGATCCGTAACCGAACCTCCCTTTCAACTATTTCATCAACTAATCTTAAGTTAATATTATAGTAGTGATAGAGCAACTTGAGGTAATTGGTTAGCCTGGGCTAGCATTGCTGAGCCGGTTTGTTGCAATACCTGATTCTTGGTCATTGCAGACGTCTCTTTTGCGAAATCCACATCCACAATACGACTCTTAGCATCGGCAACGTTTGCCTGAGTGTTTGCACTGTTACTGATGTTGTGTGATAAACGGTTTTGAATCGCACCTAAATCACCACGTTGGGTATCAATAGTCTTAATCGCTTTATCAATAGCACCTAACGCTGAAGCTCGGTTAGCAGAAGTCGCTAGAACAAGTGCACCAACTGACAATGATGTTTTATCCGTTTTCTTAACGGTAACTTTAATATCTTCACCATCTTGATGACCAACCTGGAAGTTTTTACCAGCAGAAAAGTCACCTGTCATTAGCTTAGTATTACCAAAAGCGGTGTTAGAACCAATTTCGTTGATTTCATCAACAAGCTGATCCATTTCTGCTTTCAATGCTGCGATATCATCAGTACTGTTTGCACCGTTTTCAGCCTGGACAGTCAAGTCACGCATACGCTGTAGCATGTTTGTCTGTTCTTGCATCGCACCTTCAGCGATTTGAGCAATTGAAATTGCATCATTTGCATTACGCATACCGACTTCGAGGCCACGAACTTGACTATTAAGACGGTTTGAAATCGCTAGACCTGCCGCATCATCTTTTGCGCTGTTAATACGTAAGCCGCTTGATAAACGCTCCATAGAGGTAGCTAGGTTGCCACTAGAACTATTTAGGTTTTTCTGAGCTTTCAGTGATGTGACGTTCGTATTTACTGTAATAGCCATAATTTGTTTCCTCTTTATACCTGGCTTGAAACTTTGCCTGTCTTCTTAGCCAGGCGGAGCATTTGGGTTACAGTATATTTAACGGCAGAGGATTTTTTATCTTTAATTTTTTTTTATAAAAAAGTAAAAATAAAAAAAATCACAACAAATGAACAGAAAAAGAACTTATAAAACAATAGATAACTAAAAGCGACCCCATACTTACATATGCGAGTCGCTTTATGGTATTCCCACGTTACCCTAGAAGAGAAAGGGCTACCTGTGGGAGTTGGTTCGCCTGAGCAAGCATCGCTGAACCGGTTTGTTGTAGTACCTGGTTTTTCGTCATCGTCGCTGTTTCTTTAGCGAAATCGACATCTACGATACGGCTTTTTGCATCCGCCACGTTAGCTTGCGTGTTAGCACTGTTACTGATGTTATGTGCTAAACGATTCTGCACCGCACCAAGATCAGCTCGTTGAGTATCGATGGTTTTAATGGCTTTATCGATGGCTGCTAATGACGATGCACGGTTTGCTGATGTTGCATTGTTCAGTGCAGCAACGGAAAGTGTGGTCTTATCTGTCTTCTTAACGGTAATTTTGACATCTTCACCATCTTGATGACCAACCTGGAAGTTTTTACCCGCAGAAAACCCACCTTGCATCAGCTTTGTATTACCAAAAGCGGTACTGGTACCGATATTATCAATTTCTGTTGCCAATTGATCCATTTCAGCCTTCAGTGCTACCAAATCATCTGTACTGTTTGCACCGTTTTCAGACTGAATAGTCAAATCACGCATACGCTGAAGCATATTAGTCTGCTCTTGCATCGCACCTTCCGCGATCTGAGCAATAGAAATGGCATCGTTAGCGTTTCGCATGCCTACTTCAAGGCCACGGACCTGACTATTAAGACGGTTAGAAATCGCGAGACCTGCCGCATCATCTTTTGCGCTGTTAATCTTCAAACCACTGGATAAGCGTTCCATTGAAGTCGCAAGATTACCACTCGATGTATTCAGGTTTTTCTGCGCTTTCAATGATGTCACATTCGTATTAACTGTAATAGCCATTTTGACTTCCTCTTTTAGTACAAGGCCAAGATTGCACCTTGGCTAAATTAAATTGATTTATTGGTTCAATATTGAGGTCTATATATAATCAAACAATGAAACAGACCCTACTTTGCTAAACACACTTGAAACCGCATTTAATGCCAACTGCTGTTTCTCAAACTCCGTAATTGCCGATGCGTAATCAAGATCTTCCAACATTGAAAGAGTCGAACTATTCACTACCTTCTCCTCCACATGTTGAGTGCTGTAACTTTCTAAGCTTTTTAGGCTGTTTCCTGTTTCACTTCGAGCAATGCTTATTTGATTGACACCACTATCGATATTATTCAATATCTGTGCCAACTCAGAAACACCTTGTGGAGTATTCACTTTATTTGGATCTTCTATCAACGCAATTGCTTGATTGATGGTATCAAGAATGCTCACTTCTGATTGAGGCGCTATCGAGAAACTGTCACCAGCTTCAGGTAAGCCATCAAGCTTGACCTCCATACCATTGAAGGACACTGGGTTAGCGGGATCGAAACCAACTTCTGTCGTCACTAAAGCAGAGCTTGAATCTCTTACTTCCAAGTTAGCCCCAACCATAGTGAAGGTATAAGTGTCTTCGACATACGTTGCTGGGTTAGTGATTTTGGCGCTATCTACTGAAAAATCACCCACTTGACTCGCCAGATAATTGGCACTGTAATCACCTAAACCACTAGGCGCATTCATAAAAGCTTTATCACCGGCAATATTTGTCTCAACCACCACCCCAGAGGCAATAATGGAATCACGTGCTCCGCTGTCGCCGCTGTAAACAATATTTCCTGCATTATCAAAGGCAAATGGTTGTTTGCCTGTTTCATTACCGCCAAAGATATAATTACCTGATTCATCTTTGGTGTTAGCAACGGCAAGCAGTTCCTCTAAAGTGCCACGTAACTCATCGGCAATCATTTGCCGCTCCGAGCTAGACAATCCACCATTGATTGCACGGATCACTTGCTCTCTTGTTGAAGCCACTAGCGTTTCAGCTGTACCCAGTTTACTTTCACTCAAACCAAGGCGGTTTTTGGCATAATCTATATTCTTCATAAACTGGTCGACTAATGCGTTCTGTTGATTCAGATTATCGATCCCCACAGCAGCGACAGGATCATCTCCCGCCGTATTGACCCTTTTACCACTCGAAAGCTGATCTAAAATCTTGCTGGTCGACGTTTGCTTATCTAAAACGCTATTAATGCTTTGATTAAACATTTGCGAAGTTGAAATTCTCATATTCACCTCCCCTATCGAACTGAATTAAATAAGGTATCGAAAATTTCTGAAGCCGTGGTCATGATTCTTGCTGACGCTTGATAGGCTTGCTGAAATCGAATTAAGTTTCCGGCTTCTTCATCAAGATTGACCCCTGACTCGCTCTGAACCCGGTTATAAGCTTGAGAATAAACCGCTTCAGCAGAACCCACTGCAACTGCAGCAGATTTAGCTTTACTGCCGACAACCAATTTAGTCTCTTCATATACATCCGATAATGTAGATCCACCACTGTTCATTAATTTCGCCTCACTCAGTTTTGCCATAGACACAACATTGCTGTTATCTCCTTGAGCGAAAGCAAAATCAAATGTGAAACTCTCTGTTGACGTAGCAGTTGTATCAACATCAAAGCTAAAACCATTACTGGTAATTGTCGGTGGGGTATAAGGAGCTGCAGCACTCACTAAAGTGCCAGATGCATCAAATACGGTAAAAGTGTTGGCCACAGGATCAATCTGATACGTCAGCTCTGAACCTGTTAGTGGAAGATTGGCATTATTTCTATCAATACTAACAATCTCAATTTGGGTATTTCCAGAATTTGACGTGTCCGCAGTCACTTTAGGACCGGCGGCGGCAACCCCTTTAGGATCGGTCATCTCAACCTTAATCCCAGCTGCTGCACCCGCAGAGGGGCGAACTTCAAACTTATCGCCATCAGCAAAACTGCCTGAATCGATGTGAATAGTAAAACCATCCCCACCACTAAGTTCATCTCCTGCGCCATTTAACGTTAGGGGGGTTACAGCACCAGTGGAAGTATCCTTAAGTTCATAAGTTGCTGGGGCGGTAAAAGTAAGATCGTAGCTTGCCCCCGTTAACGCACCTGTATCATCAATATTAACCCTAAGGTTTGCGTTACCAGTATTGTTACTTAAGCCACCAACACGGCCAACAGACATGCTAGGGTCATTAATATCGGTAAAAATGTTTTGACCAAGTGCGCCATTGAGATCGAACCCTTGAGACTGAGCCTGATTGAATGCGTCAGCAACACCTAAGGTCAGCTGGCCAACCTCAAGTTGAGCCTGCACTAACGTGTCATCACGAAACTCGAACAAAGCACCAAGTTGTCCACCCATCTGTTTTGGATCAATGACCATCGTTGCCGACCCAGCAGAACTCGTTACTCTTAATTCTCCAGGGTACGGATCGCCTGCGGTTGTCCCGATTGACATAGACACTTCACCGGAAACCAACATCACAGCACCACCTAACATGACACTTTTCGCTCCCGTCTCTAATGGGATAACATTAACTTGCGAATACTGGCTCAACTCCTGAATCAAGGCATCTTGTTTATCCAGCAGGCTCATATCCTCGCCTTGGGACTTCATCAACTCTTGATTGATATGACCTAACTCTTTACCTATCTCATTAATTCGATCTGTTATGCCTGAGATCTGATCATTTGTTTGCTTCATTTGCCCATCTAAATGGGATTGCATCTGATTCAAGCTGCTGGCCAGCTGACTTGCTGAACCTAGCACGCTCCCTCTAATCCCGAGATCATCAGGCAGATCAGCTAAGCTATTTAATCCTGCAAAGAGATCGTTAAGGCCCTGGGGCACTGACTTACCAATTTGTGAAAACAGTTGATCAAGTTCATTTAACTTAACCTGAGAGGTTTGCGCTTCACTTACACTGGTTTGCCCTATTCTCAATTCTCTAGCAGCGTAATCGTTATAGATACGTTTGACGTCAGAGATATACGTTCCAGTACCAAGAAAATTACCTCCGAGCCGTTGATTACCTAAACTGGATTGTTCTGCGACTTGTCGGTGATAACCCTGAGTATTAGCGTTAGCAATATTATTACTCGTCACCCCGAGTTGTGATTGAGCAGACAATACACCGGTCCGAGCAATATTAAGAAGATCTATAGCCATTAGTTGGCCCCCCTAAGCTGCTGGATATTGATAAACTGAATGTTCATTTCTCTCCCCCAGGTAATCCCGCTTGAACAACTGACGAGAGCGACTTCATTACCTTAATCACCTTATTGGCGTATTGTGGATCGGTTGCATACCCAGCATCTTGTAACGCCTTAATAAATTCATTTGGATTAGCCGCTTTCTTGATCGCCTCTTGGTAACGAGGACCATCAGAGATAAAACGAACAAAGTCATCAAAACTCTGTTTGATATCATCGTAAACTCGGAAATCAGCTCTTTGCTGAACCGCTACTCCTTGTTCGAACTCTAATGTTTTAACCGCAGCTTTATTTCCTTCCCAGCGATTATCAGCCTTAATGTTAAATAGGTTATTACTAGAATCACCACTGGCTCGTTTCACCATCTTCTGACCCCAACCCGTTTCCAATGCAGATTGAGCAATCAATACTTCAGCTTGAGTACCTAATGCAGCAGCTGCTTTCTGGGCATGGGGATAAAGTTGAGCCACAAAATCATTGCGATCATTAAACGTGATATTTGAATAGGACACCTCTGACGGCAATTGCTTGCCTGATAAGACAGCCTGTAATGGATCACTTGCCGCTTTTTGAAGGTCCGTAGATTCAGAAGCTGGTTGATTATCACTCTTTGCAACACGATTCATTACCATCGTTTGCTCAATACCGCCTCCAAGATTGGCATCATTGCGCAATACAGATGAAGGGGTCACATTGCTGGTCTCAGGAGAAAGTTGCTGTACCATCAAATCTGCCAGTCCTAACATGCCTTTATCTGAGAGATTCACTGACATCTGTTGATCATGCATCTGTTCGTAAAACTTGGTGTACTGACTGTTCATTGGGCTGTCAGACTCAAAAGCAGCATTAGCATCGCGCATACTTTTCATTAGCATCTGTACAAAAATACCTTCGAACTGTTGTGCTACTTCTTTCAAAGCTCCCTTATCATCTTTCTGGGCTTTCGATCTAAGGGAATCCAGACCTCCAAGGTCCAAAAAGTGAGAAGAATTTGACAGCTTTTCCATAATATATTCCAACAATTGCGACAATAAACAGACGTTGTTAACTACACAATGCAAAGGACATACCAGTTATCTAAGAAAACATTCACCTTTAATGCTCTCGAAATGCTTCTAGCAGATAAACAAAGGGCTTAGTCGATAAACTAAGCCCTTTACTTGAATATAATAATTCTGATGGTGCTAGCTATTGTTGGCCTTAGATAATAATAAGTTCACCGTGTAAAGCCCCAGCCATTTTTAATGCTTCGAGAATGGCAAGTACATCAGAGGGCGCAGCACCAACTAAATTTACCGCTCTAACCAACTCATCGAGTGTCGTACCAGGGTTAAACAAGAACATACGACTGTCCTCTTCCGCCACATCTATCGTACTGTTGGCGGTCACAACTGTTTGGCCTGCAGCAAGAGGGTTAGGTTGCGATACCTGAGTTGCCTCAGCTATCGTAACTGTCAACCCTCCATGTGTGACAGCAGCGGGGAGTAGACGAACATTACTGCCAACAACAATGGTGCCAGTACGTGAATTTACAATCACCTTTGCTGATTCAGACGCAGGCTCTACTTGAATATTTTCAAGAGTGGCAAGAAATGAAACACGTTGAGAAACATCCCTTGGTGCACTTACCTGAACAGATGCAGCATCAAGGGGTCTTGCCATTCCTGGACCAAGCAGCTCATTAATCGCATCAGCAAGTCGCTTAGCGGTTGAAAAATCCGCTCGGCGCAAATTAAACGTCAAATGGTCACCGGTTGAAAAAGGGGTAATAACCGTCCTTTCCACAATTCCGCCATTTGGAATACGACCCACTGTTGGCGTATTTTGAATGACTTTCGAACCATCTAAGCCTTCTGCACTAAAACCACTAACAACCATACTGCCTTGTGCTATTGCATAAACATTACCATCAACGCCCTTCAGAAAAGTCTGCAGTAGTGTTCCGCCTCGTAGACTCTTGGCTTCACCTAAGCTTGAAACTGTAACGTCAAGAGTTTGACCCGGCTTGATAAATGCGGGCATTTCGGCGTGTACAGCCACAACAGCAACGTTTTTAATTTTTGGTCGCGAGTTATCCGGCAAATTAATGCCAAAGTTTTTCAGCATGGTTTTAAAGGTTTGTTCAGTATAAGTCGTCTTCTCACCCGTTCCTGGTAAACCTACCACTAGGCCGTATCCAATCAATTGGTTACTTCTCACGCCTTGAACATTGGCAATGTCTTTAATCCTTTGAGCTTGACAAAGACCTGAAACTGACAACAAAACCAATATCGTAAATAGTTTAAGTTTCATCTTATACCTCCTTAAAACGGCCACCAGCTACCAAAAAAGAACGAGCTTAACCAGCCCACTTTTTGAGCTTCGGCAAAGGTGCCTGTGCCACTATATTGAATCCTAGCGTTGGCAACACGTGGGGAATCGATAGTATTATCTGGACGTATATCTTGAGAACGAACAATACCTGTAAGACGAACAAATTCATCGCCATTGTTAATGCTTATCCATTTTTCACCACGAATAACCAAGTTGCCATTATTCAGCACTTGCATCACATTGGCAGAGATACTGCCAGATAAACTGTTACTTTGATCAGCACCTGACTCACGTTTAGTGTTCATGCTGTCTTTATATCTAAGATCAATGGGCTGTCCACCAATAGTGATATTCCCACCACCGGCGTAAATAGGGTCCAGAGTTAAGTCGGTTCCCTTTTTAATCTCATTATTGGCACTTTTCTTTGCTTGGGTCTGCTCCATCAAAATAACGGTGATGATGTCCCCCACCTTCAATGCTTTAATATCTGAATAGAGGCTCGATGCCTGACTATCCTGATACATGGAACCAGTTGCAGCAATCTTAGTTGGCGGAGCTTCCGGATAGACAGGCGCATAATAAGGGTCGTCTGCAATGGGTTTCCCCCCTGTAGAGCTACAACCCGCTAATACTGGTATAAGCAATATGGTCGATACGACCCATGGCAATAACTTAGTCATGGTGATGCCCCTACAAGTTTTGCGTCACGTAAGACAGCATCTGATCGACTGCCGAGATAACTTTAGAGTTCATCTCATAGATACGTTGACTCTCGATCAAATTAACCAGCTCTTCTGTCACATTCACATTCGATGTTTCTAAAGCCCCTTGGCGAATTGCGCCCATGCCATCTAATGATGCCGTTCCCTGAATCGGTGTGCCACTGGCGCCCGTTTCAGTGTATAAATTCTGCCCCATAGGATCTAATCCACTTGGATTGATAAAGTCAGACATGGTCAATTGACCCACCACTTGACTTTCTGCCGTCCCCGCCGTTTTGACAGAGACTTCACCCTCAGCCGAAACCGTAATACCGGTTGCATTTTCAGGAATGGTAATTGAAGGCTGAACCACATAGCCAGAACCGGATGTCACTATTTGCCCAGTATCATCTAAGGTAAATTGGCCGTTGCGGGTATAAGCTGCCGTTCCATCTGGTAATTGGATTTCAAAAAAGCCGGGTCCTTCGACCATCAAATCCAAAGAGTTATCAGTGGTGAGCATATTGCCTTGCGTAAACACCTTTTGAGTGGCTACCACTTTTGTTCCCGCACCTATGTTAAGGCCGTTAGGCAACTTAGTGTTTGATGCGCTCACCCCACCCGCCTGATTGACGGTTTGATAAAGGAGATCTTCAAAAACAGCGCGGCTCTTCTTGTAACCAACCGTACTGGCGTTAGCCACATTGTTAGAGATCACTGAGATATCGGTTTGCTGAGCGTCTAGCCCAGTCTTACTTATCCATAACGCCGGATGCATAGTATCTTCTCCTAGCTAATGCGCATTAATGAAGCAGATGCTTGATCCATCTCTTCTGCGGTTTTCATCATTTTGACTTGCATCTCAAACTGACGTTGAATTCCAATCAAAGACACCATTTCATCAACAGCATTGACATTACTGCCCTCAACTGCCCCACTTTCAACAGCGACAAGTGGATCGGTAGGAGCATTCTCACCCGACATCAGTCTGAATAGACCATCGGCGCCCCTCATCATGTTTTCATCGCCGGGATTGACCATTTTTATCTGCCCAACCTCTTCAATAACCTCAGCTGTTGCTCCAAGGGGTCTCACTGAAATAATGCCATCTTGTGATATCGCCACCTTTTCAATAGGCAGTGGCAAAACAATAGGGCCGGAGTCCCCCATAATTGGGTTTCCTCTGTCATTGCGAAGTAAACCTGTAGTGTCAAAACTTAAACTTCCAGAGCGTGTATAAGCTTCACCGCCATCGGCACTCTGAACGGCAATCCAACCACTCCCCTTAACAGCAATGTCGAGATCTCGGCCTGTCGTTTTGATAGGACCAGAGGCGAAGTTTGCTGAGGGGTTTTCAGTCATCGCAAATACACGAGTAGGTAACCCCTCACCAAACGCCTGCATGGAGCGCGCTTGAGCAATATCGGATTTAAAACCATCTGTATTCGCATTAGCTAAGTTGTTTGAACGCACTGCCAGAGCATTCATATTCTGCTTAGCGCCGCTCATCGCGACGTAGAGTAATTTGTCCACCAGCTCCTCCGTCAATCTTTCGCTTAATTCTTTCTATTAATTAAAAGAGAGCAAGTTACGTGCCAAGAAGATAGCTTTGTTAACTAAAAGTAGCCTCAGAGCTTACCGTTAATATAAACTTTGCTCTTCACTTACGAAGTGGTGATGCTGAACTAGAAGCTAACACTAGAATGGCTGTGGCTTAAAATGAAAAGAGCAAAATCAATGCGTTGATTTTGCTCCTAGGATATAAGGTTACTCTTACCTTAACGGCTATATTTAGTCGCAGTTGGCAGTAATCCGTTAAAGTTAACGGATCTGAAGTATCGTCTGCTGCAGCGTATTGTTGACTTCAAGCGTTCTTGAGTTAGCCTGGAAATTACGTTGAGCAGAAATAAGATCAACTAACTCTGTCGTCAAATCCACATTTGATTGCTCAAGCGCTGACGAACGTATGCCGCCAAATGTGCCACTGTTGGCTTCACCCGCGAGTGCAAGACCTGAGTCTAAGCTGGCTTTCCATGAAGTGTTACCTACCTGAGTTAAGCCTTGTTCATTAGCAAAACGAGCAAGTGCGACTCGCGCCAAAGGAACCGTAGAGCCGTTACTGTAGCTGGCATTAATCAGTCCATCAGCACCGACTTCGACATTAGTCAAACGACCGACGGTAGTACCATCTTGAGTCAATTCAGTTACTTCAAAAGTCGATGAGTATTGAGTCGGATTATTGAATTTAATGATTAGATTTTGCGTACCATCAGCGCCAGGGCCCAAGACACCAGCACCATTAACACCTAACTCTTCTGTCGTAATAACCGCGGGGTCACTCGCAGTATAAGCACCGGTATCATTATAAGTCAGTACTGAACCTTTCCAGCCACCAGCATTGGTCGCTGTACCAGTACCATCAGCAGTACCATCACCGTTAGTATCGGTCTGGTATGTACCTGCTGCACCAGCCAAATCAACTTGCTTACCATCAACGGCGTAGAATGCAACCCAATTACTTGCACCTGTGTATGCTGCCTGCGGTGGACGAACAAAATAGGTCGTCATAACATGTGGCTCACCTAAAGAATCGTACATGGTCACAGCTGTTGAGTTGTTGTATGTTTCACGATCGTTAGGGTCAAATGCAGCAGGGTCTAACGTCGAATCACCCGCATTTAGGTTCATCTGTATGCCAATTTCATCTGTTTTCTTCGGGCTACCCGCCGTATCTGGAATAATAACAGGGCTGGTGGTCGTTAAGCTCACCGACGTCGAATTACCATCCTTATCGACACCAAATGTTTGCAGGTAATTACCTTGAGAGTCTACAAGGTAGTTACTCGAATCAACCTTAAATGCACCTGCTCGTGTAAAGGTATTATCTTGTCCATCCAAACTACTGGAGGTAACAAAGAAGCCACCACCATTAATAGCCATATCTAAGGCATTATTAGTAAACTGTAAGCTTCCTTGATGAAACTGCTGAGCAACCTGGCTTGTCGTAGCACCTCCCCCAACCGCTGTTTTACCATTGGCAAAAATAGAGTTTGCATACACATCAGCAAATTCGGCTCTAGATTCTTTAAAACCAATGCTGTTAACGTTAGCGATGTTATTCGCCGTAGTATTCAAATCTTTCTGGGCAGCGGAAATACCACTCAATGCAATGTTAAACGACATAATTCACCTCTATTTAGATTCATCTCAGAAGGTGACATCGATGCCATCACTTCATTGTTTGAACTAAGTATCTTGTGCCTAGTTAGGAGCAAGATTATTTAATTACTTAAGTTCACCGACTTTCTGTCAGTAAACTTACTTTTCAATTAACTTTCAGAGACAGCCAAGACATCGCCAATCTTAATACCGCCAACGCCTCGTAGGTTGAGAATTGCACCAGTACTGGCTGTGCCTAAAGAAACACTCGTGACATGGGCGTAAGTTGAAACGGCCAGCTCTTCACTCTTACCATCGACCTTACCTGAAGCTTTGATGGAGTAATTGCCATCAGCTACCGGTTCCCCGTTTTTATCTAACCCATCCCAACTCACATCGATATTGCCACCCGCACTACCATCAACGGTAAAAGTCTTCACTAATTGACCTTTATCATCTTCGACACGCACTGTGATGCTCTCGATTGTTTCAGGAGTACTAATAATCCCTTTTATCTCTCTACCTTCGGTTGAAATATTACCTGTATCCGATGGAATTAGTACTTTTTGACCAACCAAACCAGAAGCTTGCAACGCTTGGCTTGATGTCATCACGGTATTGAGATTAATAATTTCATCATTAAGATTGTTGATCCCGTCCACTGTAGAGAACGAAGCCATCTGTGCGATCATCTGATCGTTATCAACAGGCTTGAAAGGATCCTGCATCGACAACTGCTGACTCAATAATGAGAAGAAATCTTCTTGGGTCAGCTCTTGGCTATTTGGCTCAGGAGTCGAAGACTCTTTAGGAAGACGAATTGCATCAAGAAAAGGGTTACCTGTTGTTGATGTCTGCTCGTCACTTTTCGTCGTAGCAGACTGAGCCGCTGATGCAGCTTGTTTTGCCGGAGCCGCAGATTGATTCGATGTCTGCGAAACGCCACCTGAAGGTTGAGCATTAGTTAACGGATTGATGAGGCTCACTGGTTACCTCCTTTTATTTGCCAATTCTAAGCGTTTGCTGAAGCATTGATTTTGCAGCTTCAGAGACTTGGACGTTCATTTGGTATGAACGAGATGCTGAGATCATATCTGCCATCTCCTCCATCACATTCACATTAGGCTTATAAATAAAACCATCATTGTCAGCCATAGGGTGATTTGGAGAGAACTGCTTTTGCAACGGCGCATCACTCTCAACAATGCCTTTTACCGCGACAGATTGAGAAGACTGTTGCTGATGACTGGCTTTTGCCATCTCAGCCTCAAAAATGGGATGGCGTGCACGATACGTTTCATCAATGCTACTGGACACAGAATCTGCATTCGCAATATTACTGGCAGTGGTGTTCAATCTTACCGATTGGGCTGCCATACCAGAACCCGAGACATTGAATATATTGAATAAGCTCATAATTAATCACCTCTCAAGGCTTTTTTAAGCCCAGAAAACTTGCTGTCTAAAAAGCCTAAAGACATTTGATACTCAAGTGCATTCTGCATAAATTCTGATTGCTCTTTTTGAATATCGACCGTATTACCATCACCAGTATCAGGCTGATTAGGTACTCTATAACCATAATGCTGCTCAGAAAGGGCGGCTAAATCGAAGTGTTTACCTTCGTTACCCGTCATCGCCAGACCACGTTGACGGCTCGTTGCGGCTTGTAAAGCCTTATCGAAATCTACGTCACGGGCTTTAAAGTGAGGAGTGTCGGCATTAGCGATATTCGAAGAGATAACTTCAGCACGTTGAGCACGGATCCCAAGGGTATATTGGTGAACGCCTAACGCCTTATCAAAATTTATCGCCATAAAATTGCCTCCTGAGCTTGATGACAGAAGATAAAGCAATAGTTGTGCCATAAAAATAAGGTCGAATTCTAGGAGCATTACTTGTCGATCAGCTTTAACAAGAAGAAACGGGGGGACTAATACATGATAGCAATTAGGAAGAGTAGAAGCGGGGGAACAGAAAAATAGATAAGTGATTGTATTTAAATTATTTTACAAAGGTATGAGTTTATAAAAACGAGTAGCCAACTTATTGGCGTCTTGCGGCAATCCTTGATAGACGAAAATGATGTCACCAGTAAGCTAGAACTCATATATCGAACAACCCTTTAATTCACTGAGCTGTTCGAAGCGGGCATTGAAAAGTTAGGTTTTCTTTTGATAATAAATGCCTGGATTACAACGAACCATATCAAATTCTTCAGTCAAACCGGCAATAGACTCTGAAGCGCCAAGAAAAAGTATCCCTTTAGGGTTTAAAGCGGCAGCAAATTGCCGCAATATTTTCGCCTTTGCCTCTGGGGAAAAATAGATAAGTACATTACGACAAAAGATAATGTCAAACTTACCTAACAAAGTATAACTTTCAAGTAGGTTATGGGCTCTAAAGTTAACCAATCGTTTAACATTATCGTTGATCACCATAGTACCATTTGGGGTCGCGGCGAAAAAATGACGTTTACGCTCTTCAGACAATCCTCTCCCCAAAGCTAAGTTATCATATTCTGCATGTTTGCAGCGTTCCAACATAGTAGGAGATAAATCTGTTGCCAAAATAGACGCATTTCCAGGTAAAGTGCCTGGTTTCTTTTGTTGGTACTCAAGAATAGTCATTGCCAAAGAGTACGGTTCTTGACCAGACGAACAAGCTGCCGACCAAATTTTAAGAGGCCGCCCAAGTCTGCCGTATTCAGGTAACAAATTATTAGCTAACAATTCAAACGGGTATCGATCTCTAAACCATAAGGTTTCATTTGTTGTCATAGCATCGATTACAGAAGCCCGTAATTGTCTCTCTGTAGGCTTCATGGAAAGCTTCACAACTTCAGACAAAGATGGAAGGTTAAATTGTCCCATCAAAGGTGCTAAGCGGCTACGAACTAAATACTGCTTATTATCACCCAGCACAATACCACTGTGTTGTTCTAGAAATAACCTAAATTGTGTGTATTCAGTTTCAGCAAGTGATTTATTTGGCACCTTGGTGTCCTAATATCAGTAAAATAGGCTATTACAGCATTTAATCGAACAGAGCGCTGGTTTATACATTAGCAAGAAAAAAGAAACAAGCTTAATATAGTCGCAGCGCACAGCGGTTATTATAGACTCAAATGTTTATTCACTGCAGCAGCAAGTTCATCAGGGTTAAATTTTGCAATAAAATCATTCGCCCCAACTTTCTCCACCATCGCCTGATTAAAGACTCCGCTTAACGATGTATGCAACACAATTTTAATATTCTTTAATTTGGGATTGTCCCTTATTTCCGCAGTTAGGGTATACCCATCCATCTCAGGCATCTCAATATCAGAGATTATCAACGGTATTTCAGTCGAGACATCATCTAAATTCTCAGCCATTTTTCTGAGTTTATTCAATGCATCTTTACCATCAATAGCGGTATCGATTTGCAAACCGAGTGCCTCAAGCGCACGAATAATCTGTTTTCGAGCAACCGCAGAATCATCAATCACCATAATATGGAAGTTATCATCTTTACCTACGGTTAGACTCTCACTCACTTCCTGACTGATTTCTGTCTTAACGGGTGATATTTCGTCAAGAATCTTTTCAACATCGAGGATCTCAACCAACTCACCTTCAATCTCAGTCACCGCAGTTAGGTAAGAGTATCGTCCAGATCCCTGTGGAGGCGGCATAATCGCTTCCCAGTTCATGTTAATAATGCGTTCAACCGAGCTAACGAGAAAACCTTGAATACTGCGATTGTACTCAGAGATGATGATAAAGCAGCCATCTATACTTTCGACAGGACGACCACCCGTTGCTGCACTCAAATCGATAACCGAAATGGTAGCACCACGAATATGCGCCACACCTTTTACGAAGGAGCTTAGCTTAGGTAAGGTGGTGAGAGGGGGACATTGCAGCACCTCCTTCACTTTGAACACATTTATTCCAAACCTTTGGCGCCCGTTAAGCTTAAAAAGTAGAAGCTCTAACCGATTGGCGCCAACTAACTGGGTTCGTTTATTAACTGACTCAAGAATACTTGACATAATACGCTTGCCTTGTTTGGATGCTGACCTACATTCATTGTACTAATGAGTATAGGCATATTAATTGCTTAAATAGAAATACCTCACAACCAGACCACTGATTAGTCAAGTTTCTGACTCCTTCTCTTCGATTTGAGAAGTGTAAAGTCACGGTCATTACGAAAGTATAGGTGTAATCTAGTGAATCAAGCTAGTCTATTCATTATGAAAGTAAAAAATGTACTCATTATATTTATGATTTATTTTTCTATGCCTAGCTTTGCTGCAAGTCAGGCAAGTGTACCTTCTTTATCGACCATATCTAAATTAGCTATAGAAGTCATAGAAAAAAAAATAAATGTTGCTGATGGTGCCAAGGTTAAAATCACACCTCAGAGCTTAGACTCTCGTCTTTCCCCTCCTTTATGCTTACCTCCGTTAAAAGCAGAACTTGCGACAGATAGGGCAATAAAACGAACGAATACAGTAAAGATAAGTTGTAACAGTCCCCAGCTAGATTATCCGTGGCAGATTTTTTTATCAGTTCGAGTCGATATTCTCTATCCCGTTGTTGTTGCAACGGAAACATTAGGGCCTGGTCAGTTAATCTCCAATGGAGATATTTCAATCCAGTATGTTGATCAAACCCACCTAAGAGGGTTACAATTTGATAACATCAAACAAGTTATCGGCACTCGAACTAAAAGGCGGATTCCGCCAAATCAACCTATTTTTAGTAACAATCTCTGCTTTGTTTGCAAAGGCGACACTGTCTCTATATTTGCACGTTCACAAAATTTAGTGATAAAAACTGTCGGTGAAGCGCTACGAGATGGTAATTTAGGTGATAGAATTCGTATTAAGAACTCACATTCCAACAAAAACCTGCATGCGACAGTCATTGGTGTTGGCGAAGTTGAAGTGAGAATGTAATAACGCAAAAAAATACTAAAGCTCTGCGTATCACTGCCGATATACGTGTATGTTCTTCCTTTTTACTGCTGGAGCCTAACGATGGCTATTAATATTAAACAAGTAGATACAGCTGCTAATTCTCATATTGGCAAAGCGTCAGCGAATAAAACTAATGCACAAGCAAGTCAGACAAGTGGCAGTGCAAGTTCGATTAGCACACCACCAAAAAGTGATTCAGTTTCAATTACTTCAAAAGCTCAACAGCTGCAGAACATTCAGTCTAAACTGGGTGATATTCCTGAAGTTGATAAGAAAAAAGTGGCTGAAATTAAGCTTGCCATTGCAGAGGGTCGTTACAAAGTAGATCCAGAAAAGTTAGCTAGCAATATTGCTATGTTTGAAAATGAACTTAAGGATCTTAATTAGCCTTTATGAGTCAACTATCAGTCATCATTGAAAATCAGCATCAGCTTTTAAAAGAGTTGAAAGTCATCATATCTGATGAAAAGAGTGCATTAGTCAATCAAGATGCCGAGCTCTTACTTTCTTTGGCTTCCAACAAAGCGAAGTTACTTGATGCACTAAAGGCCAATGATGTTAATTTGTCAGCTCAACCTGATATATCTAGCTTGTCATCAGTTCCTCATTTAGTCGAGCAAGTAAAATTTGCCAAAGAGCAGCTCGCAGAATGTCAGCAGCTGAATATAGAAAACTCAAGCTTAATAGAACTCAATATCGCCAGTGTTAACCGCTTTGCTCAAGCTCTGCAAGTGAGTAGAAATGCGTCCAGCCTAACCTATAATGATAAAGGTAAAACGTCTACAATATCGTCATTAGGTAATAACTTAAAAGCTTAACAGGACTATTTTGTGCGTGGTAAATGCTTAGCAGACTCGAGAAGCTGGAAATTCGCTTCTTAGTTTTGAGTGCACACTCCCCTACAACTCTTCATGTATCAGTAAAACCTCAGTAATACATTAAAAAAGAAACAGCGAGTAATAGAGACGATGAATGAAAGTGGCAAGAGAAGATTTACCACTCAAATTATCGAGGTGGATAGCTAAAAGTAAGTCACGCTCTTAACTTTCTGAGTGCGGTTATTTTGTTGATACAGAGCCCAAACCTGAGAAAAATCCAGTTCTAACTCAGTCACATAATGTTCACCAGCGGGATAACTTTTCACCACTTTAGCTCCTCTGATAATCCCCGTAACAGACGCTTGAATTGTATTATCAGTCAACATCCAGTCATTCACTTTACTGCTAGCAGACAACTCTTGGCCATAAACCTGCTCAGCTAACTCACGATAAGCTGCAATTTTTGACGCTTGCATTGCCATCAACACCCGTTGAGATTTATCCTCTGAAGGTTGTAAGTCCAAACTAGCGTAACCAATAGCAGTGAGTTTAGGGAAACTTTCTGGCTGCTGGGTTTCCCACTCAATATAACGATCCTCAGAAGCACAGCCCGATAGTATAAGCATTATCAATATTAACCATCTATTCATTTCAAATCTCCAATCACCTTTGCTTCTTTCATTCCCATACTGGTATCTCTGTAAAGTAAACCATCTTGGGATACCACTTTTTCTGAAGGCCTTAAATAACCAGGTAACTGCATGAGACCAAAACTTGCCTGAGAAGCCGATACAACTCGGTTATTAGTTATATTTACAATTCTAGCATTAACGACCATTCCTTCACTGTTCATACTCATGGTGGAGACTAACACGTGCTCAACAGCCACATCCGCCGGTAGTTGCTGCCAGTTTCGCGTCAATAAAAAGTCCCCTTCTGGCGTCACTCGTATATTTTCACCCACATTAATATCCACGAGACTGAATTGATGCTGATGCATCGCAGTACTCAAGCCTTGTTGAAGCTGGAGACCCACTGCATTGGTTTGATTGAGATCCGCCAACAGTACCGGTGTCGCCACCAACAAAGGTTGAGTTGGACGTAAAGCATCATTATGACGCACCAACTCATTCACTATCTGCTCAGACATGTGATTAATTGCCGTGGTTGACGGCAATCGATTGCCGTCATCTAGTGGTGATTTAGTTGTGTACTCAACCTGTGCACAGCCACTTAGAAGCAAGACAAAGGAAATAAGCAATATAATACGCATGGCTAAACCCTAAATTATACGAACAAGAGATAAACAACACTGACTTCAAACTCAGCTAAGAAGGTAACAAACACCAAATCGTTACTTAACTAAGCAGCAAGTATCAAGCCAAGATATAAAGGTGCCGCTAAATTAAGCCAATCTGGATTAAATATCGGTAACCACTTTTCATCGGCCTTGCCCGGCATAACTTTAAAACTCATTATCATTAATAGCTTGCAGGCACGTTAATTGCTTTATAAATCATCTAATGCACTAAACTACGTAAGAATATCTTTTGCACGACAAAGTGATTTCGGCAATATAGAGGGGAAGGATCATGCAGGGAAGCGATTTTACACCATATAATAATCAAGAAGAAAATGCCTTCTGGCGCACAGCAGTGGCCAATATCAAGCTTGGCCAAGAAGAGTTCAGCCAACTGCATCAAATTGATTTAGCCACCAACGCCCCAAGGATTTCCTCTATCGGTTCTTGTTTTGCACAGCACGTTGGAAAGTGGCTCAATGCCGGAGGCTACCAATTTAATCAAAGTAAACTTGAAACCAATCAAACCTCCAGTTTTGCATTTGGCAACCTATACACTCCAAGGTGCCTTCTACAATGGTTCGATATGAGTGATGACCTGAAACCATTCGATATCAATAGTGCCATCTATTCAGATAACCATAAATATTATGACCTGCTGAGACCCAACTTTAATCCCAAAGGCTTCGACTCACACGCCGATTTAGTCACTGCTAGACTCGCGGCTTCAAATGAGATGCGAGAGACCCTATTAGAAACCGATCTACTGGTATTTACACTCGGGTTAACCGAAGCATGGAAAGATAACGGTGATGTGTACTACCCTAGCTGCCCAGGTGTGGTCTCAGGTATATTCGATGACTCAATCTACACGTTCCATAACTTCAGTTACGAAGAGATCCGCTCCGATCTTGAAGAGATAGCAACTCGGCTTCAATCTATCAACCCCGATATTCAAATCATTTTGACCGTTTCCCCTGTGCCGCTCACCGCCACCATGACAAACAAGCACATTCTAGTAGCAAATCAACATTCGAAATCATTGCTTCGCACTGTTGCCGGTTTCTTAAGTGATAATCATACCGTTTTTTCATACTTTCCCTCTTATGAAATCATTACCGTTGCTGGTGCTGAAGATTTTAGATTTGAACAAAACCTGAGAACCGTCACGCCTCAAGCGGTTAACTATGTCATGCAACACTTTCGTTCGGTTATTGATAAAACGGCGAGTCCAACTTCACTTCTCGAAGCATCAGTTAAACACTTGCCCCCCAAAATGAATCCTTCGAGCAGTAATGAAGTCGTATGCGAAGATGAATTACTCGAAGCTGCAAAAAAACAACAAAGTAGCCAAGCCCAACAGCACAAATGTGATATTAGCCTTTTTGGTGATAGTCATATGGGGAAATTATCCAGCGCTTTTAACAACATAAATGCACAACATTGTGGTGGCATGGTGATGCATGGTTCTGGGTTTTCACAAAAGAAATTTGCCATGTGTGACGCCGAATATTTTGTCCCACTTGAGAGTGCTATATCGAGAAAGTTATGGTCAGACGTATTGCATAACTTAAATATCCATCAGCATGATAAAACAACGGCTAATTCAACCATCATCACCAACCTTGGCATGCAGACCCATCAAAATATATCTAGGCTCACCACTTGGCTAAATCAAACCTATTCTGAAGGTGTATCTGAAATCTCCACCAAGGACTTTATCGATTATTTCAATAATGATTTAACCGACCAACTGTCTATCATTTTGAAACTTCGTGATAATGGACACCAAGTCATCGTGGTATCCGATCCGCCTTTCTGTCAATATTTTGAAGAGTCAAAATCAATAAAGAATCTCATTTATTCATATTTTTACGCGATGGAATATGTATGGAGTCAATTCGGTATTACCTTCTTTAATGCTGCAACGACATTTGATCAAGAGATCTCCGATCCTAAAAATTACCTGTCTAATATCAAATTTGATGATGGCAGCCATGACTGGATCCACGGTAACGACAAGTATTACGCTTGGCTCACAGAAAAATTAATCACATTGGTAAAAGCGCCGAGTTCAGATTAAATCAGAATTGATCTTAGTGACTAAGTTCAAAGTCAGTTGAAGTTAGTCACTCTCTATTTACTGCATATCTCAACTTACCGATTGCAACGCAAAGGCACGATTATTGCTTTATCATAAACACTGGCTGACAGCGGTTATAACTGTCATTTTTATGTCGACGGATCTGTTCATACTGGATCGACAACGATAAATGGATAAAAGATGAAATTTGTAGCCCTACTTCTCCTTAGCTGTCTCTCCCTCTATTCACACCTAGCAATTGGCGCTTGGGTCGTCGTCAAAGGCGAATCAAATATTGTCGATGGCAATGTGACCAAAGCCAGGGAAGATGCCATTCATCAAGCCCTTACTTATGCAACACTGCAAAGTGGTGCCCGTTTTAGCAGCTCTCAAACTGTCAGTAATGGTCAATTAACACAAGACAGCTTCTCTATCGCACAGCAAACCCAAGCCGCCAAAGTCGAATTAATCAACGAGCTGATTGAAGGTGATAAACTCACAGTGATGGTCAGAGTTGATGTGATCGGTGCTAGCTCACATCAGGCCCAGTGTGACAGTCAGTCACTAAAAGCGGCAATACTCGTTCCCCAATCGATGATCAATGACAGAGCCCAATTGCGATACGGTAATATTGGCTTCTTTGAAAAAGCACTCTCTGTGCGCATTGGCGATACATTGACACAAACATCAGACAGCAGCTTCGCCCACTTACATGCAAATGAGCGACTAGACATAGAGCAAGCCTTAGTTGATATCAGAGGCTATCGGCTACCTAGCTGGCTCAGCGAGATAACAGATAGCCAATATGTATTGTTACCAGAGATAATCGACATCTCAACCAACCCTGCCGAAAGCAATATGTTAGGGCTTTGGAGTAGTGATCCTATTCGACAATTTCAACTCAGACTTTCCCTATATCACGGAATAAGCGGTGAGCAAGTCTGGAGCCAAGATTACACATCATCAGCACCATGGGAATTTGAACGCCAAGAAACAGTGCCTTCAAACCAAAACCGGTTCTGGAACTCTGCCTACGGGAAAAATATTGATAAAGTATTAATGCAGGCAACCCAAGATATCGATGCCAGTTTAAGCTGTCGCCCTATTCTCGGTCAGATCGTCGCAAAACAACACGACAGAATAATCATCAATCTAGGTCGTCGCCATGGCATTAAAGTTGGAGATTCATTCCAATTAGTATTGCAGGAGAATTTACCCGATCGTTTCGATAAAATGCGTGCAGTTGCAGGTAAAAGCCGAGCAACAGTCAAAATAGATCAAGTCACCCAAGATACCGCTACCGCTATTCTTGTTGGGCAGAATGCCGCTTACAATGTGCAAATTAATGATATCGCGATAAAAATGTGAATAAGAATTAAGCAACTAAATTAATTAGCTTTTCATCCCCTCTTTTCATTAGGGAGAAAACCAGTATAATCACACTCGTCTCCTTATAGCTCAACAGGATAGAGCAGTCGCCTCCTAAGCGATCGATCGGGGTTCGAGTCCCTGTGGGGAGACCAAATAGGACTTTTTTTCTATTTAAATCAATAGATTAACATTTTTACAACAACCCTGTGCCGCCTCTGTGCCACCACAGGAATGTGCTTTTTTAGCACTTTTTCTTATAAGCATTTCAAATAATCCTCGTTTTACTCCATTAAACTCAGTTATAGACAAATCGCTCCATTTCTAATAGTTTTCTCTTAACGAGATAACATGGAAGTCATATATCATGGATGAACAAGAAAGCACCTTAATCTTTCCCTTACCCATTCATACCTCTGATGGTGGAAAGAGATATTTTACTATTCCAGACAGTGAGAAAAACCCTAACCTTCTTCTATTTGCCCAATTTATACATACAGTGAAGTGCTGTGATTGGTTAAATTTAATCTTAAGAGAGTTCGCTCCACACCTGTCAGATTTTGATTTCGAAGAACTGCCAGTGGAAGAAGTCATAGAATCACTTTCAGGTATCGACGACATTTTGTTAAAAATTGAGAAATTAAGTAAATCTGTTTTAGAACAAACCCTTTCTTTTGCAGAGAAACTGCCAATAGTCAAAGAAGAAGAAAATATAGAGGTCATCAAAAAATTTGCATCTGCAAATAGTCTTCATGAAGCCTTTGAAGGACATGAGGGGTTAGACTTAGTCACTAATATGTTTGCAGCACTTGAATCCAAACAAGCAGACATCCTTCAAGCCTCATTAGCTTGTCATATGGCTGGGCTAACAAAGCCTGCACAAACTTTACTTGAGGAGTTTGTATCTAACGAATTCCTTCATGGAAATGAGTTATACCATTGGCTAACCCTCGACTTGGCATCAGGAGTATCAAAAAAATACTCAGCAAGAAAAGCTGCCAAAAGTGGTAATGACTCTAAACATAGAATCAATAGACAAGTTCGAGCAAAAGCAGTTAAATTATACTTAGACGGTACTTTTCACAACCCGCGCCATGCCACCAAAAAACTTCTACCTAAAGTTGCTGAGATTTCAGCAAAGCTTGGTTCTTCACTAGAATGGGAAAACAATGGTTTTGAACGCTTATATGGCTGGCTAAGAGCCTCTAATAAACCTAAAAAAGTATAAACTTCACAGCGAGCCACACCTTTTTCGCTGCGAGAAACATACTTCTCGCAGCTAACCCCGCATACACACTAACCATCTGATCGTAATCTCACTCCGTCGAACACAAATCTATCGGAGTTAACATGAATACACTACTTACCCCCTCACAGGTTTCTGACTTCTTAGGAGTCACTATAGGAACCCTATCCGTCTGGCGCTGTACTGGCCGCTACCCTCTTAGCTTTATCAAAGTTGGCCGTCGAGTGATGTATCGCGAAAGCGATGTTGAAAACTTCATTAACGGGAGGGTTTATGAACATACTCTTTAATATTTTAACCACTATCATATTGCCGATAACCATCCTTGTTCAGCTTGCTTATATCTGGGGTTCACTAGCAGCGACTAATATCATGCTTCAAGCCACAATTGAAAAACCGTTAACGAGTAGCCAATACACCAAAGCCCCTTCGTACCCGTTAACGGGTACAGAGCCGAAACCTGAACCTATGTACCCGTTAACGAAATCGGTACTCGTTAACGAACCGTCTGCTGATCTTACCCCGTTACGCAAACCCGACTCGTTAGGTTATGTAGAGACACAAAGCGACAGTGAGCAGTCAACGAACAATAAAGGGGGCAAGTAATGGCCGCCTTTACTAAAGAGCAAATTGAATTTATCGAGTGGTTAGATAAAGACAATAGCATTGAGGTCTGTATCGAGGTTTGTGCTGACCTCGGAAAAATGGCGGGTTACGACACCTTTAACGGTCACTTTCAAAAGCGCACCCTGTTTAGATTAAAAATGCAGGGCTTTATTACAGAACAAGCCCATTACGTAATGGGAATCCACTGGCTGCGAGCAAGTCTAAACCAAAGAGGTAAAGCTTGGCTTAGTAATAACCGAGGGGAAACTCATGCCTGAAATTCATGACCATGATATAGAGTGGTTAGACGGGAAGCTCTACGGACTTCCCTCAGCTCATAAAAATGCCATTCTAGCCCTATACAAAAAAAGACCGACAAGACGAGAAGCAAACTTGTCGGTGTTGCAGTTAACCAAATCTATTGCTCAGATATTGGGAAAAGATAGCCACTTTTACAGCATCAACATTGAAGACAAGGATCATCGAGCCAACGCCAAGAAACATGCTCGACGATGCATTAAAATTGCCGCCAATGAACACCGCCAAGGGTTACTAAAAACCTATAACGCAGTGGTTCACTATATGCGCTGTTATCAGATTATCCCGCCTAAACTGCCTGACACGATTCTTACAAATCTAAAAGATGACACGTTAACGGAACTCGAACACGCTAAAGTGCGCGGTGTCCTGTTACGGACAAATGATGAGTCTTGGTGGAAGCCAAAACTCAGAAAGCTGCATAACAGACAAATAGAAACCATCTCACGCATGCTGAATCTGGTGAGCAAGCACAAAGGGATCTATGCCAGTGACATAACCGTGAGCGGCTTTAAGAAACAGTGGCAAAGTAATCAGCAACTACTCGAACAGACTATCGCCACCAATGAAGACGGTTTTAGCATGAGTTTGGCTGAACTCTCAAAACTTAATGTCTCTAATCCTGCTATTCGCTTTGCTGAATTAATGGTTCGCCTACGTGGTTTTGAAGACTACGCCAAAGAGATGGGCTACTCATCTGTATTTCTTACCATGACCACCCCATCTAAATATCACCGAAACTTTGCAAAATCAGGAGATGAAAACCCCAATTGGAATGGAGCAACACCGCTCGATGGCCAAGACTATCTGAATCGCACTTTCCAGCGAATTAGAGCAGCCCTTAAAAGAGATAATATTACGCCATTTGGTTTTCGCATTGCAGAACCCCACCATGACGGAACACCTCATTGGCATTTGATATATTTCATCCCTACGGAGCAACAACAAACCTTAGTCGATACCTTCGAACAATATTGCCTAGAGGAAGATGGAGACGAACACGGTGCTAAAAAGCATCGTTTCAAAGTCATGCATATGGATCCAAAAAAAGGTTCAGCAACGGGTTACGTGGTGAAGTACATCTCTAAAAACATAAACGGCAAAGGCATAGAGCATGACTCTTACGGTAAGGAAGCAGTCACCTCAGCTGAACGAATTAGAGTCTGGGCATCTTGCTGGGGAATACGCCAATTTCAACAGATAGGCGGTGTTGGTGTCACCCAGTGGCGAGAGCTTAGGCGACTGCCTCCACAAACAGACCAATCTCTTGATGAATTTGAAGCAATAAGGCAGGCCGCTGACAATTCTGATTGGAATGAATACACCTCGCTTATGGGAGGCGTATTTTGCAAACGTAACGATCAGACAGTAAGACCGCTATACCTTCAAAAACGAAATCGCCAACCTGCACACCAGCAACACACTAATTTCAGGGAAGCCCAGATAGAACCTAGGGATGCAGAACATCATGATCCAGCAATAGCCCCCAATACTAATCCCGAAATTGCCGAAAGCTGCTCAACAACAAAAATTGATAGCAAAGCCGCTCCAATACTAAGCAATCCCGAAACATGCCCCGTTACAAGCACAGAGCATGAAACCACAACAAACGAGCCTGTAAGCAAGTTAGCAAGCACTTGCATCGAAGAAGAAAGCACATATCAAGAACAGCAAGAAAGCGCATGTAGCCTTAAGCGAGAAAGCGTCAGCAAAGAGTACAAGACTAACCGTTATGGCGACGAACTCATGACACAGCTCAAAGGACTTATCTACCTAGGTGTTGAGATCATCACCCGCCACCACGAATGGACGCTAACACTTACTCATCAGCCTAACGCTGTTAACTTGGAGTCCTGTCAATAACTGTACGACGCTCGTAACCATCAAAGTTTAGTGCTCTAAAATTTACGAAAGAGAGCCTTTGGCGAAATTATAATAAATGGCCGTCAAGAAGGAGCGAAATATATCTACCTAAGTGTTAGGTGAAAAACATCGACTAAAAGCGTAGTAACCTAGTTTAAATCACCTGATCATTTTTTGGATAGGCCAAGTTAAGGTATAGTTTCAAAGTGTACTGATTGAGAGAATTAAAACCAAGACTGGTAACATACAATTATTACTTCGTTATGATATTTTACAAAACACTAATTATTAAACCTGTCTTATAATCCTACAATAATTCAATATTTATGATTAAATAATTATGGGGTACTAATATAAATAAAAATGCAGAGTAACCTTGTCCTGCTCATAACTGTAAAAAGCTCTTCCTAGACTTAGAGTCATCACTTTTTAAATAATATAATTATTACAACTCTAATGTTAACTCCTAAGAGTTGCAGAATTAACCACTACATGAACTCACAATCCAATAAAATTTAAAATCTTACCAAGATTCACCCACAATAGGGAGATTTAATATACATATACTACCAATCTAATCGTAATGATTTTAAATCATGTAAAGTAAGATATCTTGAACAAACACCTCTTGTTAAAGATTTTATTTTTTTGGAACCTTGCTCAGAATTGACGTATTCTAAAAAATTATCTCTTAAGTTATCATCTTCAAAACGAATACGAAAAATACAATCAGAGAATAATATATCTGGACCTTTATATAGAACTATTTTACCGACACTCCTAGAACCAACTCTACACATCAGCAAGTCGCCTGATGTAGCAAATTCTGTCCCCGCCTTAATTTCACTACCTACCGTATACTCTACTTTCTCTATATTTGTAGTATGTAAATATTCTCCTCCATGTTCCTTTAAAGCCTTATGAGTATATTTCCCCCTTTTTATTGTTGTGAAATCGCTCAGTAAAGGTTTAGATTGATCAATGAAATGCTCGTGGTAAGAAAAATCCATACGATAGCTTAACTTATTAGACTCAACCACAATAGATTTAACAATATCACCACAAGAACCAACCGAGTTAATTGTAACGTATTCATTCTTGGGAGGAGATTTCTGGATAGTCAATACATGCGTTTTTGCTTCTGTATATGTAAAAGAACTATGAGAAACTTCAGATATCGAAAGTATATTATACAACGTTAGAATTTTTTCTCTAAAATACCTTGTTCTCTCACCAGAAATAATAGTCTCCGGAAGGATAATAGATAGAATCCCATCAGGTTTAAGAAGACGTATATATTGAGCGAAAAAAAACACTTCAGCCCGTAGATAGGAAATATCTGAAATAGATAATTCAAGTTCCTCTTTGATTAATTTTTTATTAAAATCAGAAACTAAATCTAACTTTAAAAAGGGCGGATTCCCTATTCCTAAATTAAAGCTGCCAGCTCGAATTTCACTCAACTCACCAATGCCATCCTCAGTATAAACCTGAGCATGAGGAAACCTATCTCTTAATAAATTTGCGTTTACACAGTCTAAATCGACAGCAACCAAATGGCTCAAAGGAGCCTTACACTGTAAAGCTCTAAGAAGTTGACCATTTCCAGCAGAAAGCTCTATGGCAACCACCTGTTCATCAGATATGTATTTTAGTGCCTCAGAAACTGCAAAATCAGCAATGATATCAGGTGTATAAAACTGAGCTAGTGTTTTTCGTTTATTCATAAACTTCATTGAATGGTAACTACAATATGCTATGATACCGGACTATAGAAATTGGTACCAGTTTTGTACAAAAAGATGTGAATGACTTATGAAAAAACCTGAAGATGATATCGTCGAATATAGAGCCGACCATATAGAACTCGATGAGTTAGAGTTGATTACTCAAGAAACAGAATTCTATAGCGTTGTTGTAAAAAAATTAATCACTCGAGGATCTAAAGTAATAGTTGGACCACGTGGTGTAGGTAAAACACACCATATGCGCATTGCGCATAAACAATGTCTAAATTCCAAAACAAAACCACTTTCAATTTATGTTACTTTTTCGAAATACCTTAGACTTGAGCCTCTCAGAGGGAAATCGAGTATAGCAATACAATTTTTTCATTGCTGGGTTCTCTCTAAAATTTTACTAGCACTGAGAGAAACCTGTAAAACGATCGGGATTGATTTTCCGATATTCAACTCAAATGACGATTCTGTAAATTTGGACTCACTTCAGCTTTTTTGTGAGCAGATTGAAAAACAACAACAAAAAGATTGGCATCAAAATATTATTGAATCAGTTTCTGTAACTTTAGTCAACGATATAATTAACGAAGCTATACTGGATTCCGGTAGAAAACATGCTATTTTATTGTGCGATGATGCAGCTTTAGTTTTAACAAAAGACTATATGGTCGAATTTTTTGATATATTCCGCTCATTAAACTCTTCCAAAATATCTCCTAAGGCATCAGTTTATCCTAATACTGAATTTGGTCCACGTTTTCACCTTGGACATGATGCTGAATATGTTCCTTGCTGGCCTTCAATTCTAAGTGATGATTATGAAGATCTATTTGATGGCATATATGCAAAACGATTTACCAAAAACCTAAAAGAAGATATCAAGAAATGCTTTATATATGCTAGTTTCGGAGTTCCTAGAGCATTTTTGAATTTAGTAAATCAATTTAACTTAACCGATAAAGGTACTGATCAACAAAGAGTCAATGCAGTTATCCAAGCTCAAGCCAAACTAATTAGAGAAGAATTCCTTACATTAGCGGTTAAACAACCTCAGTTTAAAAACTACGTATTAGCTGGTCATGATTTGATGGACAAACTTTTAAAGGACGTCTCTAAAGAAAATCAACTTTCTTTAAAAAATGGAAAAAAACAAATTGTTATTGGTATAAAACAAGAACATACACCGAATAAGAACATTAATATTATTGTGAATTTTTTCGAGGAAACAGGCTTACTACAAAAAGCTACACAAGTTAAGCATGGTACTAACCGAGTTTATGATAGATATGTGCCACATTTGACGCTTTTATTATCAGAAGGAGCTTTTCAACGAGGTCATGGTGGATATGTAACTAACTTTTCAGAATCAATAAATTACCCAAGAGAAAAGCATCCATTAAGAAAAAACTCTTTTGCTGAATTTAGTGATCCAGAATTATTGACTAAAATAAGGCTTAACCTTCCAAACTGTCCAGCTTGCGATACACCACGTAGCAATGAAGAGCAGAAATTTTGTATGTTTTGTGGAACTGAACTTATAAACAAATCAACTTTCGAAACTCTCATGAGTAATACAGTTGATACACTTCCCATAACCGAGTGGCTGAGAGCTAAAATCAAGCAAGAAACTAGTGTAGAAACAATTGGGGACATAGTTCTTTCTAGCAATCCAGGACAAGAGCTTAGAAAAGCTAAAGGTGTTGGAAAATATAAAGCCACTAAGGTAATTAGTGAAGCACAAAACTGGCTAGATGAGTACCTTCAATAATGGCTAAACCAAAAAAAGCAGTACCATATTTTGCAAGTTTAAATGGCTCTTCCCCATCTATTGTTTTTAATACTGACAATGTATTTGATAACACGACGCTCGTTTCATCTTCACCTATAGATGTTTACATGAAACGTAACCAAGCATTAATTAAAAAGGTAGGACTTCTAGAGCGAGAGGATTTACTTAGTGCAGACAACGATGAAGACCGCGATATTTATAATTTGTTTCTTTTAGGCTTCGTATCAAATGTAGAGTCATATTTTCGCACCATTATAAGGGAAGTTATAACATTTGATATTCACTCTTATAATGCCTGTTTAGAGCAACCACTTACATATGCTGCAGCACTTCATCACACGAGAGAATTGCTTCCCGAAGCTTTGATGGAAAACCACACCTTCATTAGCAAACACTTAATTACAAAAGCTTTAATAGACTATCTAAAAATAACCATTAATACACAGGAAACAAAAGGTCAAGAAGTAACCGAATGCTTACAGTTATTTGAACAGTTATGCCAATTAAGACACTGTATTGTTCATCGTGCAGGCCTTCTAGGTTCAAAAAATGCCATTAAACTTGGAATTGATAGTCATAAAGGTTTTTTTGAAAAACCTATTCGACTTAATACAGCATTCCTCCAAAATGCTAATGTCATATGCCTTAACTGTGTTAGAACCTCAAATACATATATCTTTAACAAACTTATACATAGATATGTAGCAGAAAATGATGGTATTACTTGGAAGTTCCCTAACGACAAAAGGTGGTACTTAAAATACTACACACTATTTATTTCACAAAAATTAAATGAAAGTTTGGTACAAAATGGTATCGAACTTGACACTCCATTTAAAACATATGAGAAGCTGAGAGCCTCCTTCGAAAAAAAGGATTAATACACTTAATTGAATTAACTTCTTTGAAAAAATGTGAGTCGGAGCGAATTAGGGCTTTCGAATGAACTCAGATACTTATCCTCATCTGAGTCGGGGAATTAGATTCAGTTGATTAAACCCTATTAAACAGCTCTCGCCTTTCCTCCTCTGAGAGCTGTTCTACCTCTACTTTTACACAATCTTAGTAGCTTATCCACTTTTGACTCTTTCACAAACACAGCCACATCCAGCCCCATCAGTTCTGCCGTCGTGATGACAGTGATGGCTACTATTTGCTTTCTAACACGACGCGGGTTTCTGCTCCCATAGGTTCAAATGGGTAATAAAGTTCAGGACGTTCTGATAGCTCAATTATTTTGCTAGAAGGGATATCTGAAAATTCATTAAATATCTCTCGCTGAAAGCGATAGTTATTTAACGTCATCCAATCTTTCAGCAATTTTTCATCTTCTGTTTCTGCGGTGTAACGCATTATTGCAGTTGCATACTTAACACTTTCTTCATTCGTACACCGATCTAATACCATCATAGAGACGATGAATAATATCCCTTTTCGTTTTTTTTCTGGCAATGAGTATAACCAGTCACTTTGTATCTCTGGCAATTCACGCTTTCGTAAAGCCATACAGAACTCTGTCTTATCTTCTAGTGCTGTATGCGCTTCATTTACATCATTTAGCAAAGCTGTTTCAGAATATGGCCATGATAGAGCACTTGCATTAGCTGAAATGGCTAATATAGATAGGAGACATATATTTCTAATTTTATAATGCATTGTATACACACCTCCAGAATTTAGCTTCCTCGCCAATTGAATAGTAACCAGCTTGAAATGCTACTCTCTCTAATTCTTTTTTCTTTATAGCACCAACTCCCTTTAAGGAATCAGAAAATGTTTGCCAGTCAGATGACCTTACTTGCTCTCCTTGAGACACCATACCCGCAAAAGCATAAGTGCTACGCCCTGCAAAGATTTGAAAAAATGGAACCATTGATATTATTTTTTCAAGTAGGCTAGCCATATCTGATATACGGTTCATTTCCTTTACACTATCAATAGTACGGCTAGATGGGTCAAACTGACCAATATTACAATAATCACCTTTCACTGATGACATACAACCTCCATGTTTGGCATATAATTGGAAGAATATATAACACACATGCACTCAAAAACACATATGCAAACGCACAACCAAACTTAAGGTTTACAAAAAATACATGAGAGTGGGGGGATTTATTTTAGTTGATTAAACCCTATCAAACAGCTCTCTTCTTTCCTCCTCTGAAAGCTGTTGTATCTCCTTCACTAGCTTATCCACTTTAGACTCCATCACATTCAGCCCCATCAGTTCTGCCGTGGTGATGCCAAGCTCTGCCCTCACCTGTTCAATATCAAGATGGGCATAGGTGCTGGCGGTGATGCCGCCACTTGTTAGATCTCTGCCTAACGACAGGAGACTGCGACCTAGTAGATTACAGCATATTTGAATTTAAAATAAAAAAACTGCCACGCATGACACTATCACCTCACATTTTGTTTAACACCACATGTTGTATATGATTTAATAGATTATTATTTTATAGCTTTAACAGTTGATTAGGGAATGATTAATGACCGAACTATTTTTTAGCACTCTTGATAAATATGGTGTTGTGGGTGTTTTGGCCTTTCTGGGGCTAACCGTTATTGTTAACCTTAAGAATATCATCCCTTTTCTTGATGGTTACAAGAAAAGGAGGATGAATTTACTAAAAGAAGTATTAACCGATAAAGATGCGGATAAACTGATAAAACAAAACATTCAAGATGAAATCGACTCTGAATATTTCAGATTAGCTCATGGTATAAAAGTGGACAAAGAAAAAGCTATTTGTATACTAAACACGCATAAAGAACTAGGTTCAAAAATCCCTTTTAGAACATACCTAAATGCTAACTATTATATTTTCATAGAAGATAATAAAATGAAAATTAAAATAAGCAAACCTGACAAATTAAACCATTACTACAATATTTTCACAGCTTCAATACTCTTCATATCAAGCCCAACTATAGTAGCAATTAGTACAACAACTAATACTCCTATCGCGATATTACTAGTGTATTTACTTTCAATGGTTATGATGTTCATTTCAATATTAATTTTTGCTTCTACAAGACATTACAAATCAGCAACGATTATTGAAAAAGAACTATTACAGATTAATTCAAAAGATACAGATAAATAATGCTTAAATTACTCTAAATTAAATCCTACCCAACAGCTCTCGTCTTTCCTCCTCTGAGAGCTGTTGTATCTCCTTCACTAGCTTATCCACTTTAGACTCTTCTAAATTCAGTCCCATTAGTTCTGCCGTGGTGATGCCAAGCTCTGCCCTCACCTGCTCAACATCTAAATGAGCATAGGTGCTGGCGGTGATACTGATATCACTGTGACCTAGCAGTTTACTGGTCATCTGAATGTTGCCGCCACGCATTACACTCCAACTGGCAATGGTTCGCCTCAAATCATGGATAGTGACGTTTTGTTCTTTCTCCTCGCTGCGCAGACCTGCTCTTTCAGTTATGCGCCACCAGAAGCTACCCTTGCCTGAGTTTTCGGCGATGTGCCCTGTCTGGCTGCGATTAGCGGGAAAGACATATTTCTCACCTTGCACAGCTTCTGCACTTCTGCGTTTAAGGATATCCATCACCTCAATCGTTAACGGCACAGCATGAGGCCGCTTAGCTTTCATTTTACTGGTTGGAATAATCCAAACACCGCGCTCGTGATCCACCTCGCGCCACTCCATGGCAAACACACAGCTTTTGCGTTGGCCAGTAAGCAAAAGCAGCTTAATCACATCTTGATAGATCTGCTCTTCATAGTTGAGGGCATCGAGCAGATTTTTAACTTCAAGCTTACTGAGCACTCGTTCACGTTTTACACCAGCGAGCTTTTTTATCTTGGCAAAGGGGTTAGGCTCTTGTTCGTTGTACATCGACTTCATCAACGACAGGCATTTATTGCGAATTGGCACAGTCTTACTAATGAGGATTTTTTTAAGCAGATTATTGGCATCTAAGCGGCTTAGTTCACCAACTTGCAGATGAGCGACTCTAGATTGAAGATGGGCTTTCCAGAGAGATTGAATATCACGTAGGGATTTTGGTCGCCTCTCATTGGTTTTAATCTTTAGCTGAAACTCAACTTCGTACACATCGAAGAGTTGTTGTACTGTCATAGACAAGGCACGTTCACGATCAGCCAGCTGTTTTTTCTCGCGTTTTACTTCGTTGGGATTTTGACCTTGAGACAGATCTGAAGCGTGTTTTAGCGCCAGTTTTCTTGCGTTCTCAATAGTAATATTTGGGAAATATCCAAGGGAGACAGTAACGTCTTTTCCTAAGTGCTTGCGACGAAAGCGAAAAATCTGTTTTCCTGATGGCAAAACATCCAAAATAAGGCCTTTAACAGAGCTTTTTTGGCCATAATCGTGAATTCTATAGCGTTTTAAGGGTTTTTCGAGCTGTTCGAAACTACGTTTTGTAAAAGGAATATTAACACTCATAATCACTTAGCCTCAAAAATAGCCTTTCCCTGTGCCGCCCCTGTGCCACCACGGGGGTTAATTTAGACCAATCTACAGTAATTTTGGTTAATGTCAAAAACGTGGATAACAACATAACCAATTGATAAATAAAGATTCATTAATTTCAGTTAATTTTGATTAACCTCGAAACACCTCACCTGTGGGGAGACCATAATTACATCAAGTGTTCACTGACACTTGTTGAGCAGTTCATTACTGGTACGCTCTGATACATCAACCTTCATTGTTATCTGTTTCGTTTCTTGAGTTCAACTAGGTTCAAAGTAATCTATTGCTTGCCGCAGGCTGATGTGCAGCTACTTCTGTGAGACGCTATAAATATGTCCCTATACGCTCTACGATTTCATCCTTGAAATCGAAGCTCACAGCTGCATCTACACTGCCATAGTAAAACAAGCTCATCTTGTGTACTTAAGATTCGAGTTACTCAGAAATGACTTACTGATTCTATAAATTAGCGGCGATATCATAATGCTTGGTCATCATTTTATGGCAGTTTATCAAGCTCCTTTCCTGGTTTAGCGTAACTCAAACGCGCTAACCGTTTTGTTTGATGGTAACTATCAAGACCTGAGATGGTGACTGTATCAAGTGCTTCAATGTCGATGTAACCATCTGGATTCATACCCAGTTCATCCACGATAATATGCTTTATTTCACCAATCACCATGATGGTGTTGTTAACCATCAACTGAGTGATTTCTCGGACTTCAAGAGAGAACTTAAGCTGACTTTCCTGCACAAAGGGGGCAATAACGCCCTCGACATATTCCTCTGTTAACCCAACCTCTCCAAACTCAGAGACGTTGGCGTCATAACGCGCCGATGTTTGATGAGCTTTACAGTAAATGTCAGATGACACATGGTTAATGGTGTAGCTTCCTGTTTGCTTAATATTACTTAAGGTATCTCGTGGAACACCATCAGGTCGAATAATCATCCCCATTAGCGCAGGATTTGCACCAAGATGAAATACCGAACTGACGATGGACAAATTAGTACAGCCTTTATCATCTTGGCTACCAATTAGATTGGCGCTTTTAAAGCCTGATAGGCTATTGATCAATCTTGCGCGACTTCGTTGCTCCATCTGAGCAATGTCGGTGGTTGTTAAATGTTTCATCATTATGTCCTTAAAAAACAAACTCTCGCTGAACAAACAAGTATTTATACTGATTGGTATTATATGTCGTCGATATGACTGAGTAGATTTTCTGCTCGTGCTAAAATTAACTCCCTGTCCTCAATGGGCTTTTTTAGCCAATTGGCATAAACCATTTTAGTGCGCGGATTCGCGCTAAAGTCATCGATATGTTGTTCCATAAATCGCCAGTATAAAGCATTCAGCGGACAGGCATCTTCAGTGTGACTTTGCTTAACTTGATAGCGACAGTCTCCACAGTGATCACTCATTTTGTTGATATAATTTCCACTGGCTGCATAGGCTTTAGAGCCTACAATGCCGCCATCGGCAAATTGGCTCATGCCTCGGGTATTGGGCATCTCCACCCACTCAATCGCATCGATATAGATCCCTAAATACCAGTCATCGACTTGATCAGGGTCTATGCCAGAGATTAAGCAAAAATTTCCTGTCACCATTAAGCGTTGAATGTGATGAGCGTAGGAATAGTCTAGTGATTGCTTAATGGCATGATGTAAACAGTTCATTTTGGTGTCGCCATTCCAAAACCAACTGGGGAGATCCCGTGTCGCAGACAAGTTATTAAGGGTTGCATACTCGGGCATGTTTGCCCAATACACACCTCTAACGAACTCTCGCCAGCCCAATATTTGTCTAACAAAGCCCTCTATTTGCGCTAAGGTGATCTCTCCGTTTGCCGCCTCATAAGCGGCAATCGCGGTATCGACCACACGCTTAGGACTTATCAGCTTGGCGTTGATAGCAAATGATAATCGTGAGTGATACAGCGTCCACTGCTTGTCTTCGCCTAATGCACCTAGCTTGGGGTCGAGCTTGGATGTCATCGCATCTTGGAACCGCCCAAACCTGATTAAACAATACCGACAAAAATGCGCCAGTAACTGATTTGCCTGGCAACGAGTAATTGGCCAGAGTAAATAATCTTGAGCGACGCCGATTGTTTCAATATTATGCCGCTTAAGCCGTTGTAAAATCGGCCTGACATCATTAGTGAATAATAAAGGAGTGGGTACATCGTTAAAATCTGACACTTTGAGTTTCTGTCGATTATCAGCGTCATAATTCCACTGTCCCCCTTGAGGCTTATCTTGCTCCATCAACAGGTTAAAGCGCACTCTCAACTTTCGGTAAAAATGCTCTAAACGGTGTTTTTTACCGGCGGTAAAGTAATCAGGGAGTTCGGCATCAGACAAATAGAAATGTTCGCTTTCATAGGCTTGAACACTGACTTCGATTGATTTAGAAAACACCGATAATTGTTGTCGTAAGCGATATTCATCCGATAACTGGTATTCAAACTCTCGAGTCTGATAACACTCAATAAGATCCCTTAACAGTGCCGGTAAGTCTTGGTATTGGGATGTCTCATCTAATGTAAGGTGAAGCACTCGATGTCCTGCTTGCTTAAGTGCATGAGCAAAAGCAGCCATTGCAGCAAAAAATGCTGACACTTTCTGAACATGATGCCGTGTGTAGCTTGCTTCTTGATGGAGCTCAGCAATCACATACAGAGTATTAGGAGACTTAACTCTGTACCAAGAGTGTGAGGCATTAAGTTGATCACCCAGAATAAGTCTAAGCTTTTGTACTGGCTGGCTAACTCGATCACTCATGCATCATCCCCTTCACACAAACTCCAGATATGTAATGCTGAGATATCACTTCTGTATTGCCTTTTTGATACGTGATTATCGGTAATGCAATCATGCGGATATAAAACGGTTCGATTTAATGACAAGATGAACTCTCATATCTGTGATAGTTCCTGTTCATACGTATCAAACGATATAAAGGTTTACTTCTAGCAATAGACGGTCAAATTCTTACAGGGAGGTTACATCTAGAAATAGCAAGGACACTTACTAAAGGTGAATTTACTGAAGAAAAACAGACAACAATTGACTGGAATTGTTGTCTTATACAATGACGGTTTTTAACTCTTAAGCCATATTGACATCATTTAGCTGATTAAAAATGTTTTCGTGATGAGTGAGGTAATCGCCAAACTTTTCAAAGTCTGCTTTATTCATTCTCCCCGTCGCGAGTGCATCGCCGCCATTGATACCTAGTTGAGCCATCAGCGTTTTGTCGAGATCATCTGCAAGTTTCAATCTGAATTCACGACCAACTTTTTTAAAGGTGATGCGGTGTTTATCGAACAGGCCAGCGACATGAGCACACAATAAAATGCCATTTACACCATCTAATCGCTCGGCTGAATTTTCACAGTTCCGCCACGCTTTAATATGTGAAGCAATAAGCATCTCTTTAACCGGTGTCAGCGTTAATGCACAGGTCTCGCTGCCCCACACTCTAATGACTTCTTGTCTAAATTTACCTTGACCTACACGAGCATTTATCTCTTGGCGCTTTTCAGAATCAGACAATAATGTAGTTTGTACATCAATGATATCTTCACAGGCATCGCCATCATTGATCACTTCACTGCGATCCATACAATGGGGAAGTAAATTCTCAAACTTAACACTATCTTCTACGTCTTTTACTGCAACCTTGACTGAAACATGCTCATACTTAATTTGCTTCCCTACGGATTTACCCAGGCTGCATTCAGGATTTTTCTTATCATGGTCAAAATGAGGTCGCTGCCCATCTTTACCTTCCTTCATCAACTTAACGGCTGCATGGCACTCTGGACATCTACGTATAATACCGTCTTCTCCAAGGATTGACTCAACGGGTATTAAACGCCATTCACCACAAATCAGTGCTTCACAAAATGTGTTTGTCAGCTTTAACATACTATTCCTTATAATTTTAGTTTTACTTAATTCTGTTAAACAGCTCTGGATTTATTCCTCTAGGAGCTGTTGTATCTCGACTAATTCTTAGAGCGTGTAACTGCTCCACTTCGCTTGTTAAATTTCAATCTCAAGCAAATGAGCCACCGTCATTTCCACCCCAATCTCACCGACTAGACATCTAAACGCGCTCTTGTTTAAATATCGCTCTGATGAATACTCATTGAAGGTTCATCACAAAATACGCTAAGCAAGCATGAACCAAGAACTTTTCACACTACTTACTGTATATGATCTAATGACAATTTATCTTCATTTTTCAAATTATTAATGAGTGATTCTCAATGATAGAAGTGTTCTATAACATAAAAAATTGTCTAGGTGTCGTTTTGAGGCCTTAAATTCCTCGCCAGTGCGTTTGTTGTTTATCGCCTACCATCAAGGAAGAGTGTTAAACAAGTCCCTAAACATTAAGCCTCTGTTGATGGTTAACACAGACCAATCTACAGCAAGTTAAGTATTAATCTACAAACGCCCTTTATAAAACGCCAATTTATTGTCTACCCCGCCTCATCTTCATTCAAAAAGCTTGCTCAGCCTGCCGTTTCCATTGTCATGATAAAAGTGCATCTCTCTTAATAAATAATACACAATGCCTCCGTGGTTAACGTTAAGGTGGTTTATTTTGCGACAGCAACCATCTCAACCTCAGCGATAAATGTTGATTTGGTTCATTTTTTGCATTAATTCTCGCTGTATTAAAAATATTTTCAGTAGAAAATAAGATAGACTTTAGTTATCACTCAATTCACTTGTGATAGCTGACTTATTTTATAAATTGAATGCATCAAACCATCGGTAGCACAATGACAAACACCTTAAGCTTGATTGGAAGAGAGAAATCACTTTTTTCTGCAGATATTGGCCAACATGAGACTCTGTTAATCAATGAGGTTAGCCAGTCTCGTTTTCTCGTTCTCGGTGGTGCAGGCTCTATTGGTCAAGCTGTGGTGAAAGAGATTTTTAAGCGTATTCCATTAAAGCTGCATGTGGTCGATATCAGTGAGAATAACTTAACTGAACTAGTTAGAGATGTACGCAGCTCTTTTGGTTACATCAAAGGGGATTTTCAAACCTTTGCGCTCGATATCGACTCGGTAGAATATGACGCATTCATTAATCAAGATGGTCAGTATGATTACGTACTCAACCTGTCAGCACTAAAACATGTGAGAAGTGAAAAAGATCCCTTCACCTTGATGCGCATGATAAATGTCAATATTTTCAACACAGATAAGACGATTGAGCAATCAATAGCATGTGGCGTGAAGAAATACTTTTGTGTATCCACCGATAAAGCCGCGAATCCAGTCAATATGATGGGGGCATCCAAACGTATTATGGAGATGTTCCTGATGCGTCGCAGTCAAGAAATGACCATATCAACCGCACGTTTTGCCAATGTGGCCTTCTCTGATGGATCATTGCTGCACAGTTTTAATCAGCGCATGTTAAAGCATCAACCTATTGTCGCCCCCACGGATATTAAGCGTTATTTTGTCACCGCCAAAGAGTCTGGCGAACTCTGTTTAATGTCTTGTATTTTTGGGGAGAATCGGGATATTTTCTTCCCTAAACTTGATGAAAACCTACACCTTATATCTTTTGCTGACATCGCGGTAAGGTATCTTTCATCTCGAGGCTATGAAGCCTATATTTGCCAAAGTGAAGACGAGGCTCGGCAACTGGCTGCCACACTGCCAGCTAAAGGCCTTTGGCCATGTTACTTCACTATTAGTGATACAACTGGCGAGAAAGACATTGAGGAGTTTTTTACCGAACAAGAAACCCTCGATATGGAAAGATTTGCAGAGCTTGGCATCATCAAAAATGAACTCAAGTACGAGCCTGAACTTATCGCGTTATTTGTACAAAAAATCCAATCAATGAAGCAAGCGAAGTCATGGAATAAAGAACAATTAGTTCAGCTTTTTCACCTTATGCTGCCTGAGTTCGGTCATAAAGAAACAGGAAGGTCTCTCGATGAGAAAATGTAAACTAACCACGCTAAAAGGACTTCATTGCTATGTCGTCATTAGTTAAGTTTATTCGTGAAACCTATCAAACCAATGAGTTTATTCCTTTGCATGCTCCAACGTTTGCAGGCAACGAACAGGCTTATGTTGCAGAAACAATAGCCAGTACTTTTGTGTCTAGTGTTGGCAAGTTTGTCACTGATTTCGAACAAAAAATTGAAGCCTTTACTCAATCCCCTAAAGCCATTGCCACTTCGAGCGGCTCCAGTGCCTTACATACAGCTTTATATATGGCTGGAGTAATACGTGGTGATTTGGTGATCACGCAAGCCCTGACGTTTGTGGCCACCTGCAATACCTTATATCACATGGGTGCAGCGCCTATATTTGTCGATATTTCAACGGTGAGCTTAGGGTTAAGCCCTCAGGCTGTACAAGCTTATCTAGAAGAGCATGGTCTTCTTAATGAGGATGGTTTATGTGTTCACAAGGAGACAGGCCAAATCATCAGAGCAGTGATGCCTATGCATACCTTTGGTCATCCCGTTGAGTTAGATGAGTTGCTGTTCATTTGTCAGCAATGGAATCTCGTTTTAATTGAAGATGCCGCCGAAAGTTTAGGGTCACGCTATAAAGGAAAACATACAGGTACGTTAGGAGAGTTTGCAGCGCTTAGTTTCAACGGCAATAAGATCATCACCACAGGTGGCGGTGGAATGTTACTGACCAATAATCAAATCAGCGGCATACGGGCAAAACATATAACAACAACTGCAAAAGTGCCGCACCCTTACGAGTTTTATCATGATGAAGCAGGCTTTAACTACCGAATGCCAAACTTAAATGCAGCGCTTGGTTGTGCCCAAATGGAAAGCTTGCCTCGATTTATCGAACAAAAACGTGCCCTAGCAATGCATTACAACACCTTTTTTGATGGCGGCGATCTGCTTTTTGTTCAAGAGCCCAGTTATGCCAAATCGAACTATTGGCTCAATGCGGTTATTTGTCCCAATGTTCATAGCCGTGACAAACTGCTCAAGTTAACCAATGATAGTGGCGTGATGACTCGACCAGTCTGGCAACTGATGCATCGTCTTCCCATGTTTAAAGATGCGTTGCGTGGCCCCTTGACCAATTCAGAGTTAATGGAGTCTTGCCTTATAAATCTACCAAGCTCTCCAACAGCAATAGGATTAACTCATGCCTAAAAAAATTGCAGTGTTCACCGGCACCAGAGCAGATTATGGATTACTTTATTGGTTAATATCAGATATTCAAACCTCAAAAGAGCTTGATCTTCAACTGATTGTTTCTGGCAGTCATCTCTCACCTGAATTTGGTAATACAATTGAACAGATAGAGAAAGATGGCTTTCATATTGATGAAAAAATTGAAATGTTGCTCTCTTCAAATTCAGCGGTTGGCACAGCCAAGAGCATGGGCTTAGGTATTATTAGTTACTCTGAAGCACTTGATAGACTGAAACCCGATGTGTTGGTCATACTGGGTGATCGGTTTGAGGCGTTGGCGGTAGCGCAAACAGCAACGATTCTCGGCATTGCAATATTGCATATCCACGGTGGTGAAATTACCGAAGGAGCTTATGATGATGCAATACGGCATGCGATAACGAAACTAAGTCAAGTTCATTGCACATCAACCGAAACCTATCGACAACGTGTTATCCAAATGGGTGAGCATCCAGATAAAGTCCACAATGTCGGTGCAATTGGCTTAGACCATATCAATCGTAGCCAATTGATGACTTTGGAGGCATTATCGACATCGCTAGATTTCTTGTTAACGAAGCCCTACTTTGTTGTGACTTACCACCCGGTGACATTAGCTAAAGAGCCTGCTGAGGAGACATTTAGTGCGTTATTAGATGCACTAACGCAATTTACCTCACACCAAGTTATTTTAACTTACCCCAATGCGGATAATGGTGGACGTGGCCTTATCTCACAACTGCAAGACTATGCAGCACAATCAAATGGCCGAGTATTGGCAATCCCCTCTCTCGGACAAACCCGCTATCTCAGTGCGGTCAAACATGCAGCAGCTGTGATTGGTAACTCATCAAGTGGAGTTATCGAAGTTCCCGCTTTTAACGTCGCCACCGTCGACATTGGTGACCGTCAAAAAGGTCGACTTGCAGCAAATAGTGTCATTAATACCAAGCCAACATTCGACACAATCGTCAAGGCAATAGAGCAAGCCATCAACACGACGGAAGTACTGAAGCGCTCACCAGTGAGTAACCCTTATGGGCAAGGACTTGCCAGCCATGATATTAGAGACATATTAATCACCATGGATACTGATCCTATAAAATCTTTTTATGATATTGAGGTTGGGCAATAATATGGCCTTGATAATTGCCGAAGCAGGCGTTAATCACAATGGCGATGAGAAATTAGCCTTCAAACTCATCGATGCTGCACACAAAGCAGGAGCTGATATCGTAAAATTTCAAACGTTTAATGCTAAGAGCTTAGTAACAGATACTGCCAAGCAAGCTGAGTATCAGATTAGCAATACAAAAAAAGTCGAATCTCAGCTGACGATGTTAAGCCGCTTGGAGCTGTCACACGACGCTCACCAACGCCTAATTCATTACTGCAATAAACTTGGTATACAGTTTCTTTCTACCGCCTTTGACTCTGAAAGTTTACATTTTTTAGTTAACACACTTCAGCTCAAGACATTGAAAATTGCCTCAGGTGAGATCACCAACGCCCCCTTTATACTTGAGCATGCTCGTACAGGCTGCGATCTGATTTTATCAACGGGAATGTCGACCTTAACTGAGATTGAATCAGCACTCGGAGTGATCGCATTCGGTCTGACAACACCGAACGATGCTACGCCAAGTATAGAGGCTTTTACAGCAGCTTATATGTCAGCAGAGGGACAAGAAGCACTGAAAGAAAAAGTCACCTTATTGCATTGTACTACCGAGTATCCCGCACCGTTTAATGAGATAAACCTCAAGGCAATGGATACTTTAGCGTCGGTTTTTTCACTACCCGTAGGTTACTCAGATCACAGTCAAGGGATCACGATCCCCATCGCCGCCACAGCCCGTGGAGCCTGCATCATTGAGAAACACTTTACCTTAGACAATAAGATGTCAGGGCCTGATCATAAGGCGTCTCTGGAACCTGATGAGTTAACCGCCATGGTGACAGCCATTCGCACGGTTGAAGTGGCAATGGGAACTGGCGTTAAAACGCCTCAAGCCAGTGAATACAAAAATATTAGCGTTGCCAGAAAAAGCTTAGTGGCAGTGAAAGCGATTCAAAAAGGCGACAGTTTTTCAGCCGACAACTTGACAATAAAGCGACCCGGTACAGGCGCAAGTCCCTATCAATATTGGCAACGACTCGGCACTAAAGCGGATAAAGATTACGCTATCGGGGAGGTGATTTTTGATTAAGCCTATTGTTATGCTCGGTTCTGGAGGTCATGCCAGTGTACTTGCTGATATTTTATTGCAGAATAATCATACTATTTTAGCGGTAAGCAGCCTAAACAAAAGCTCTCGCCCCGTCTTTAGTGATATACAACATTTTGATTCTAATGAGGATGTTTTACAGTTCTCTCCTGATAAGGTTAAATTGGTGAATGGCTTAGGCTCCCTACCAGGACAAAGTTTACGTCATGAACTCTTTGACTACTTTGTCAAATCTAACTATCAATTTGAAACGGTGATATCCCAAAATGCAATGTTATCGCCCTATTCCACGATTGGCGCAGGCTCGCAAATTTTCATGGGCGCGATCATACAAACTGGCGCAGTGATTGGAGACGGTACCATCATTAATTCAGGAGTCATTGTTGAACATGATTGCCATATCGGCATGCACTGTCACATCGCCCCAGGAGCCACTATCTGCGGAGGCGTTCACATTGGTGAACATACCCATATTGCAACTGGTGCGAATGTCATACAAGGTGTCTCGATTGGAAAACATTGCATTGTTGCTGCAGGTGCTACGATTACCAAAAATATGCCTGATAACTCCATTGCTTATGGTTACCGGAGCCAGATAGAGAAAAGGTCATAATATGAATCAAATATTGAGTAAAGTGACAATATCACCCGACAAAACACTCCGTGATGCCTTAGAGCTTATCAACTCTCAAGCGCTACAGATCGCTTTAGTCACCGATCATAATCAACACCTTTTGGGCGTGATCACTGATGGAGACATTCGTCGTGGTTTACTCAATAATTTATCACTCGATGCTATTGTCACTGAGGTGATGAATACTAATCCTAGAACTGCTGCTCCTTCTACTTCGAAGAAAAAGCTGCTTCAACTTATGCAGCAATACAGCATTTTATCAATCCCATTGGTCAAGGATGATATTCTTGTAGGATTAGAAACCTTAAAAAGTGCTCAACAACAAACTCATTATGCTAATCCGGTACTTATTATGGCTGGCGGTTTTGGTACACGTTTAAAACCGCTTACAGATAGATGCCCTAAACCTATGCTGAAGGTTGGAAACAAGCCCCTGCTCGAGATTGCACTGTTCAATTTTATTCAAGCAGGCTTTACCAATTTCTATATTTCAACCCATTACATGCCTGAACAAATTAAACAGCACTTTGGTGATGGTCGTCAGTGGAACATAAACATCACTTACGTTCATGAAGAGACGCCGTTAGGAACTGGTGGCGCTGTCGGCCTACTGCCAGAGAGTATTCCTCAGTTACCGACCATTGTCATGAATGGTGACATTCTAACTAAAGTGGATTTTCAACTTCTACTCAAATTTCATGATGATAATAATGCTGACGCCACAATGTGTGTACGAGAATATGACTATCAAATTCCTTATGGTGTGGTAAGCGGTACAGGAAGTCGTATTACAGGCATGATAGAAAAACCGATACAACGCTTTTTTGTGAACGCTGGCATTTATGTCATCAATCAAGACATTATTAAGAGTGTTGCCGCTAATACATATATTGATATGCCAACACTACTAGAGCAAAAAATCGCAGATGACGGCCATGTTCTCATGTTCCCGATCCATGAATATTGGCTCGACATTGGCCAAATGGATGATTTCAAACAAGCTCAGGCTGATATCTGCGCTATTGGTTTTGAACAATGAAAACCGTCGCTGTCATCGGCCTAGGTAATATCGCTAGGCGTCATAGAAAAAACCTGAAATTCATTTATCCAAATGCAAAGGTCATTGCTCTTTCTGCCAGTGGTAGAATTGCTGACGAAGAGATAGAATTTGCCGACCTTCAGCTCCCAAATATTGAAATGCTCATCGACAACAAACCTGAGTTGGTGATTGTAGCCTCACCTAGCCCTTATCATGAAGCCCATGCAAGCGCGTTAATTCAACATAACATCCCCGTTTTGATTGAAAAGCCTGTAGCTTCAGAGCCCAATAGCGCTAATCGTATTTCAGCGCTATCTCAACAACATTCAGGCCAAGTGATGGTCGGATATTGTCTGAGATATCTCAGCTCAGCCATCGAGGTTAAACGTCTTTTATCTGATGATTTGATTGGTGAGATATATAACTGCCAAGCTAGCGTAGGACAGTATTTACCCGATTGGCGACCCAATAAGCATTACACTCATTCAGTCTCTGCCAACAAGTCCCTTGGCGGCGGTGCACTACTCGAATTAAGCCATGAGCTAGATTATTTGCATTGGTTACTCGGCCCTTTGACACTCAACTATGCACAGCTTAGAAGTACCAAAGAATTAATATTAGATGTTGAAGAGATTGCCGATCTAGTATTAACAAATGCCAAAGGATGCGTTTGCACGCTTCACATGGATTTCATCCAGAAACAAGCACAACGAGAGTGTACTTTTATCGGCTCAAAAGGTCGGCTGCATTGGGATTTATTAGCCAATACGATCACTCACCACAATCATGAAGGCACACAACAACTGTACTCAGAGCCTCTGTGGGATAAGAACCAAATGTACATCAATATGGTCACTGACTTTATCAGCAATATTCAACACGGTGAGTGTACAACGGCATCCTTAGAAGATGCCTGTCAGACCGTAAACTTGATTGCCCAAATTAAACAGCAGGCGACATGGGGGGCCACCCAATGAAACAATACGCCTTTATTTTTGCACGCGGAGGCTCAAAAGGGCTCCCGAGAAAGAACATTAAAAATTTACTCGGCAAGCCACTTATCGTTTATTCCATCGAAACGGCTCTCAATGTCACCGACATCGATAAGGTGTTTATCTCAACAGATGATGATGAAATTGCCAGCATTGGTTTAGCGACAGGAGCTGAAATCATCCCTAGACCTGCCAACTTAGCTATCGATAACTCTCCAGAATGGCTCTCTTGGCAACATGCAGTGAACTGGGTAACGAGTAAATATGGTGAGTTTGAACAATTTATTAGTTTACCCGCCACCAGCCCATTAAGAAGTGTTGAAGATGTTGAGTCGGCCATGCATAAACTCTATAGCGGAAATGCAGATATCTGTATTTCCACAACACCGGCCAATCGAAGCCCATACTTCAACATGATAAAAGAGACTGAATATGGCCACGTTGAATTGGTCAATACGGACTCGCAAGGGGTATACCGCCGCCAAGATGCGCCTGAGGTTTACGATATTACTACCGTAGTTTACGTATCAACACCGCAGTATATACTCAATGAAACAGGGCTTTTCGCAGGAAAAGTGACTCACACAATAATCCCCAAAGAGAGGGCCATAGATATCGACGACATCTATGACTTCAAATTAGCGGAAGCTATTTTAAGCTGTAAAGGACAAGTATGCTAAAAGGGAAAACGATCCTTATCACTGGTGCGGCAGGGTTACTGGGCTCTCAGGTAACCTGTTCGATACTGGCTCAAGGTGCAAAAGTGATAGCCACAGACTTATCTATTTCAGCAATGACGGCAAGGCTTAGCGAAATCAGGACAATTGAGTCTGATTCATTAACCTTGGTAGAACTTGACTCAAATGATGAAGAGGCGATAAAGCAATTTTTCTCGACTCAAGTTGAAATTTCTGGTGCTGTAAATTGTACTTACCCGCGTAATAAACAATATGGCACCTCATTTTTAGATGTCTCTTTAGAGAGTTTCAATGAGAACATCTCTTTGCATTTAGGCTCATCGTTCCTCTTTATGCAGCAGTGTGCAGCGCAATTTATTAAGCAACAATCCCCTATGTCCGTCGTCAACATTTCATCTATTTATGGTGTAGTCGCCCCTAATTTCTCCATCTATGACGGTACTCCAATGACGATGCCTGTCGAGTATGCAGCCATTAAATCAGCCCTACTTCACCTTAATAAGTATGTGACAACGTTTGTAAAAGACAGTCGATTTAGGGTGAATAGCATCAGCCCTGGCGGTATTTTAGATAACCAGCCCGCTGAGTTTCTTAAAGCATACAAAAGTTCGACTAACGGCCATGGGATGCTTTCTCCTGAGGATTTAACCGGTTCGATTGTTTTTTTACTTTCTCAGCAATCGAAATATATCACAGGCCAAAACATAATCATTGATGATGGGTTTACACTATAAATTATGATCCAGAAACTGAGCTATTGGTTCAAGGTTAAACGTATCGGGCCAGACATTCCTCTGACTCACCTCCTGCTGCACTCCAAACGGCTCGGCGCTTGGTTATGTCGAAAGAAATTTGCTAAATTTGGCCACAATAGCGCAATGAGACCTGGAAGTTATGCTGTCTGTTGTGACCACATTAGCATTGGTAATGACGTCGTTCTTCGACCTGGGACAATGCTGTTTGGATCCGAGCATGGCACTAAGTCCATCAACATCACCATTGAAGATTATGTGTTAATAGGTTCGGGTGTTCACATCTATACCGCTAACCATGAGTTCAGCGATCCACAGCGGCCTATTTTTTCCCAAGGACATCGAGACCCGCAGCCAGTTATCGTGTGCAAAGGGGCTTGGATAGGTGCTAATGCCATCATTTTACCCGGTGTCACCGTTGGCCAAAACAGTGTCGTTGGCGCTGGCAGCGTCGTCACCAAAGATGTTCCACCATACACAGTCGTCGCAGGGCAGCCTGCAAAAGTCATTAAACAACTGAAGTGATCTACCGTCATCAGTCAGCAAGTTAATTTCGACGCCAAATTTATTTATGCAAACATGTGTACCGTGTTGAAAAATTTAAACTTGAACTGCACACTGTCGTATAATTTAAACAAGCAATTGCATCAATTTTTGTCGAATAACGCTTAATGGGAATCTAATGTCTTTAGCTGAATCCAACATACAACATACTTTCTCAATCAGTCCGTTTAATGAGTATTATCTCCCTAGCGTTAATAGACGTATGTTCGAGTCGATTGACTCTAAGACTCAATACGATAAGAAATTCAAAAGCGATTTCGCTAAAGAAGATATGTTGCAGGTCATCGTTGGATTAGACTCAGGTTTACTGGTTAACTACTTACTCGATCAAAACGTGCCCAAAGGAAGTGTGTTTATTTTTGTTGAGCTAGATGCCGTGCTCGACCTATTAAATATCGATATCCCAAAAGAGTTAGCTGATAAATTATTTATTTATAGTTGGGAAGAGTTTCAAAATAACTTCTCTTCCACATCCAATAGTATCTACATACTTAAAAATAACTTTAAACACCATAGAAGTTTAGCTGCCACTTCAAGCCATCTCCCTGAATACAGTATTCTAAACACGCAAGTGGTTAAAATACTTGAAGCTGAACATCTGGAACAGAAACGCAATTCATCCCAAACAAAACACTTTCAGCAGCAATTTAAAAACGTCTCTGAAAACATGTTGCCCGCTTCACTATTAACCAACAAGTTTACAGACAAAACATGTCTAGTTATCGCTGGTGGTCCATCTCTAGATGACAATATCGACTGGATAAAAAACAATCGTCAAAATCTGTTTATTATTGCCGTTTCGCGAATAGCAGGAAAACTAGCACGAGAAGGCATCACACCACATATCATCGTTTCTGTAGATCCTTATGATTTCAGTTTCGAAGTCAACAGAGACATGATGGCGCTCGCGAGCGACTGTTTATTCGTGAATTCATATCATGTAAGTTCAAGGCTGTTAGGTCAATGGCAGGGAAAAAGTCTGTTTATGGACTGTAAGTACCCTTGGCAGCTTGAAAACACTCACAATATAAATACATTAGCACCGACGGTAACCAATTCCTCAGTCCACCTAGCAACCAAGATGGGGTTCTCTCGTATCATATTGACAGGGGTTGACTTGTGTTTCACTGATGACGGTTTTACACACACCAAAGGCTCCGTTGAGTCCAACATTGGTCCAAACTTAGGGATTATGGGGGAATGGATCGATACCTATGGGGGCAAGAGGGCTGAAACCGTCTCTCAGCTAAGAATGGCTATGGAAGCCTTGGCAGAGGAAGCTTCAAATAATCCACACATCGAATTTATCAATCTATCTCTCAATGCGGCTAAAATTGAAGGCATTAGTTACAAGAATAAAAAGCAGCTGTCTCTTACTCCAAGTGAATGCTCACCTGCACAGCTTCTGAACCAGCTCCCAAGCTTAAGCCTCGAAGAGAGAAAACAAGAAAATTTGAACTCTCAAAAGGAGTTTAACAGGCTGATTGATACTTTAACTGACATCATTAACCTATCAGACAATGCTTCAGATTTAAGTAAACAGCTACAAAACCCACTGTTATCTCCAAATGAGATACAGCAAAAAATTGATAGAATTGACAAGATAGACAAAAAAATAAACCAAGAAAATTCTAGCGTCGCCACTTTGATAAAAGCCTATGGTTTTGCTGAATTCTCAGCGTTTCTCACAACAAAAAATACCGATGACTGGGACGCCAACCACATTCACTTGATGACCATTAACTACTATCAAGCCTTTAAAACAGTAGCGACACAACTATTAAAACTTGCACACGATACTCAAATCAGACTCAGTCATAGACTTAATGAGTTATCGCCAAACGCAAATCTACAAGAATTAACTGAATTTTGGCGTGAAGAACAACAACATGGTCGAATTAACATCTGGCTTGAAAACCATTCAGATAAGGAAGCTCATCAAAACCTTCCCTCTTCCAGTCAGCTGATTAAAGAAAATGGCGCACTCATCAAAACGATAAGTGATGAATACGCAGAGCAGCTCGCTATCACACCAAAAGAATACATAGACACAGTTAAAGAGTCTGCGTCGATGGAAAATGTGTTTGAAAAAATAGTGGTGTTAATTAGGGATAATGATCATCACGGTTTGCTTAAGATGACAAGAAACCTTAAAACACTTGCTGAAAACGACGATGAGGCCAAACGGTTATATCACCTGACTTACTGTCATCAGCTACAGCTAGAGCAGAAAGACAGTGAAGCATTACAAACCTTATTAGCGTTAGATGAAACCTTACAATCTGAAGTAGAGTTAAAACAGATCAGTCTCTTAGCGCTAAAAACGAGCAACATCGACGTTGCTGAATTCGCTCTCGCTCAGCTCTCTACCTATTCTGATGAGTATATCCCGCAACATGCGCACATATTGAAGCTGCAAGGGAAATTTCAAGAGTCAGTGACCGCTTACTTAGATTATTTAGACAAGTATTCAGAAGATGTAACGACTTGGCTTAAACTAGGTTTATTTATGATTGAAGTTAATGAATTAGAAAGTGCAAAGACCGCTTTTCAACATGCTTTACAGACCGATCCTAATAACCAAGTCGCTCAAGAGTATCTAGCGCAACTTTAGTTAACTCGATTTTAATAAGATGCTGTTTTAACAAGTAAAGGGGATATGTAAAATCCCCTTTACTTAAACGAAGAGTACCGACAATCTTTGCTAAGTTCTTAGTTTATACAAGCGTAATTCGGAATGAAAATTGTCGATAGTTTGAAATCCAAATGGCAATACATTTGTCGCGACTAACTCATAATCAGGTAAATACGTATCATAATCGTCCCCTTTTATAGGCTTTATCACGCCGACTTGAGAGGCATCCTTTGCCACTTGTTTACCTTCTCTTAAATTGCGAAGTAGTACATATTTACTCTTTAATCGTGCCACATGATATAAGTAATTTTGAACGATATGAGGTTCCATTTCTTGAAAAGAAATAAAGTTAACAAACAAGTCTACTTCACCGGTAAGTGCTGGCAACTGCCAAGGACACATTACAGCACCACGGTACTGATCTCTTAACGTCTCTATGTCTATCGCTTCTTTGTCTTTGAGTTGCATGTAATCAGCAATATTGTCACTACCGAATACCTCTTTCAAATAGTAACTAGAGAACAGACATGTCGGCGGAATATCCACATCAATATAGAAGCTGTCATTTCGACTGTCGCTAAGCAATATCTCCCCTAATGAACCAAAGCCACCACCAATCTCTAATACGGTTTTGATAGGCAGTTCGTCTATATGCTGCTTAATAAAATTCAATCCCAAAAGGTAATTAAGGCTAGAACGACTGTGAAACTTACCCTCAAATTCAAATTGCTCTACCGGTTCACCAACTTGACTCTCACTGAAGTTTTCAGTGTAAGGTTTACATGCACGTTCACTCGCCTTAAAAACTCGGTAATCGCCTTTGGCATGCGTCTCACCGCAAAGAAATTCTGACATAAACATCATTGATTTCTTATCACCCACAAATGCATTATCAAACAGCTCCAAAGCATCATGATAACGTTCAGGTTGTAATGCCCAACCGTTGAACATATAAGTCGGCACAAAGTAGCCTAATGCACTCTTCAATGAGCGAAAAGAGGCGATTCCGTGTTGCTCCAAATCCTGTTGTAAACGATCAGAACCGTGTTGCCAAAAATGACTTGGCTGATAACTAGGATCGACATTTTTCATGTCTGCAATCATGGTACTCACGTTTTCTTTCCACATTAATTAACGCTTCCTATTGGCTCAGGTATCATTTCGGTTACAGGGTGAACATTCACTTTTTCACCGTTATATTTCTATAATCAAGAGGCTGACGACGCGAAGCTCTCATCATCTCAATAGCCCCAACAGGGCCTAAATTAAACAGCACATCAATGACACTAAGATGAGAGATATGCCCTGGTGACTGCTGTTGATACTCTGCAGGTTCAAACTGCTGATAAAACAAGTCAATATTATTCCTGACAAGCGCACCACCTGGTGAATACTGTTCCAGATACCCCATTGCACCGATAGGAGACAAGTATTGATTGCAATTCAACCGCTCACATAAAGAGACTAACCTTTCATCTTTAACACCATCGATATCAGACAGTTCTGAGGCCTTTACCTTAACGGTATCAATTTTCATAACCTCACAAATGGTACTAATAAACGCGATATTAAATGTGGCAAGCGAAGTAGTTTTATCATCGTAAAGCGCAGTTAATCGCGGATAGAGTTGATCAAAATATGGCGCATTTCTGTAGTTGTCATGGATGGTACGCAAATGCTTTTTTCGCCATGGGTGACCCGCTTTAAACTGAGCCTCAGCAATTGTCGTATTCAAGCGCCCTTGCGGTGTTAGAACTGGCGCACTGAGCATCAATTCCCCCTGTGCTGACTTAATTCGATTACGTACCTGCCAACTGCTTTTCTCAAGTTTCACATTGTCTAAAAAAACAAACGTATCTGCACTGTCAATTAAGTCGAAGTAGCCTATCCAAGGAAGAAATGTCGGCTGCATAACACTTAATATCATAACTTAGCCTTGTGCATTAACTTCATGGTAAATTCATACGGAAATCCAGAAGGCTTAGTGATGTAATCATGTTTGAGTACTACATAAGGCGTTATTTTGGTTTTACAAAAATCAAACAGAACCATTGGGTTGACGTAGAACAACTCATCATCTTGGTATTGAACATATTCAGACATCGCATTGAAAACAATCCCAACCTTCACTTTATGCATTGATTTAGTGAGTGTTTGATGAATAAAATCAAGATTATTTGATATTTTATTATTGAATATTCCACTTATCAACACATAGTCATAGCCTTCAGGAAGCTCATCTTCAATAATATTAAACTCTTGAAACTGAGCTAAATCATCAAATTGATACTTTTCTTTGGCACGTTGCACAAATTCAGGAACAAAATCACAACCTAAGTATTTACCCCTAAAGCCCTTCTCTCTCAAAAATGGCAGCATATCGGCTAAGCCACATCCCAAATCAATGATATTAGCTTCTTTATCTATGCCTTCACTCAATATAGAAAACCGGACTCTTTGAGACTCTGAACAGGCATATTGTAATGACGCTGGAGAATCACCTGATTTTGCATATAGTTTTTGATAATGTGCTTTTAAATCTACAATCATAACGTCCCAACTTAGATATATAATTACAATAGATAAAAAATCTTCTCTGCCAACTTAGCGGTAGAGTCACTGCGATAAGCATTAACCATCGCTTCACGTTGTTGTTCGATCACATCAGGGGTCAAGAAAACCGTTAATCGACGGATTAACTCCTCCTCGTCAACTTCGCCTATTAAACCTAAATCAAAGGAAAGCGCATTTTCAGCTAACACATAGGTATCATCCTGCTGTAGCTCAGTTTGTGAGACTGCAGCATTAGGCAACAAACAAAATCCCGCTTCGTACTTACTTAAACCACCACCACTGAAAACCAGATCAACACTTGAATATAATTCAGCCATGTCATCAACATAGGGCACCTGTGTTAATTGATTGTTTCGCAATGATAAACGAACATCTTGATTCGTTAACCATATTATCTGTTTTGAATGCAGCACTTTATCTAAACAAGACAGTAGTGTTGGCGCAAAATTCATCCTATCAGTGCCGCCGATAAACACGAGAACAGACTTGATGTCATTGTCACTTCTATTGTTGAGCCTTTGTTTTCTAAGTTGCTCAAATGAAGGAGCCACAGGAAGGTAATCAAGACCTAATAGGTGTTTATCGGTTGGCTGACATATTTTTTCTGCTTCAAATCGAAAATTAATGATCAGATCAACACACTCAAATGCAAATTGATCAAAATCATCGATAATGACAAGTCGAGCCCCTCGATTACAGTAGCCTTTCAAACTCGTTTCGGTGATTTGATAGTCATCAATAATCAACAAGGTGTCAGTAAGGTTTTCGGCTGGTAATCCCTCTACCCTAGTAAAACCAGCTTGTGCAATTTTTTGCTTAGAAAAATGACCATAATCCCCATAAAAATGGATCTGCTTAGCGGGGAGTAATCTTGCTAAACCAGAGGCAATATTTAAACACCTTGATACATGGCCAAAACCAGTGACCTCATTACCACTACAAATAAAGACAACATTCACATCGCTCACCTAATCGATCGCCTCTATGTCTCGATACATCTTTTTCAAAACATCACTTTGAAGCCAGCAACTCCCGCTAAAACGGCCAGAGATAATGATATTGTGAAAGGCGTTATTAAGCGTGTTGAAATTACGCTCTGTAGACCTCTTAAAGTCAAAAGTAGGAACAGGGAACGTATTATGTATCACTTGCTGAAAGCCTGATAACATTTGAGTATCCGATGATAATAAATTCATTTTTTTAAGATCGGCCAAACCCTGCTCTAGGGTGTAACACGCTGCATTTTCTCGATTAGAAAGATACTCCGCTGTTACCTGATAAGCGCCATTTGTGCGTAAGTTTTGGTAGAGTGTTATGCGGAAAATAGGTGAGACTTCATCCCAATTCCACAGATATTGGCAAGTTGTATTTAACGCTGCTTTGTCTAAATTAAAATGAAGTATGTTCGCCGTTCTGAACTCAACATTGTCTGACTGAACCTCAAGCCCTGCAGCTTTTAACGCAAATACTGGCGGTGCACTCCAAAACAATAAATCACACGGCAGCTCTTCACCACTTGCACTTAAGTTAACTGAGGCTATTTTTCCATTTGAATGTTTAATGGAGTTGATATTCTCACTGGTAATGATCCTCACACCAGCCTTAATGGCTCTTTGCAATAAATCATCTACCCATGACTGTACACTTCGGCCTTCGCTGGGGTATAAATACTCCGTCGGCTCAACGCCCATTTTCAGGAGTTGATCTTCATACTCTGCTTGCTGATGAAATCCTAATTTAGCATCAAAGCTTGGGTGCTTTTTTAACACATGAGTTAATTCAGAGCTAAAAGCAATAATGCGCCCCGCACCGAAATAATTAACTCCTGTTTGCCGTGTTAGATTAATCGGCTCAACATCATTCCCATACAGCTTTTTGATCACTGGTAGCGCCAATTGATTGAAAAATACAGGCCCCAATGTCTGTTCTAGATACTCTTTTATATTGTCCGATGTAGAATCTGAGTCACATGTCATCAACTCACCAATTCCTTGGTGGTATAAATTCAGAGGAAGCTTTCTAGCATCAATGGTTTGGGTATTGAAATCCCATTGCCCATTGAAATAATTCCCCGTTCTTAGTGCACTTATCTTTTGCCAATGAGAATCTATGTATTCTTGATCACCAAATAAAATGTCATCGATTACTTTTACACCTGTTTTCTCAGGGATATGTGTCCCTTGGTCATATTCATTACCTTGCTCATCCCGAACAGATTGAAGCAAACCGCCACAATGATCAGATTGTTCAATTAAGGTAACGCGATCATATTTCCGAGACAGTAAAATAGCTGCGGTTAATCCACAAATACCCGCACCAACAACGACACATGAAGATGACATATTTGACCTCATTAGACTTCAAACCCCTGAATCGTCTCTGCTGAAACTCGATCACCAAACTCGACATCTTGTACCACTTTCAACCCTAATATTTGCTCATAATATTTAGGATGGAGCCCAAAGCCTGGACGAACAGAACGTACAGTGGATTCAGTGATAACATCACCCGCTTTCATGGATTTACTGAAATAAAGAGAACGTCTTGCAAGCATGTTTTTTTGAGCTTCTGCTGTGATCTGGTAACTAACCTTGCCCAAAGCTTTTTCAGTATTACGGACTTCGGTGACCATCTGACGAAATTCTTGCTCATCTAAAGAGAAAAAACCATCAACTGAATCATGAGTCTTATCTAAAATAAAATGTTTCTCTATCACTTTGGCACCTAAAGCCGTCGCAGTGATCGGCGAGGCCAAACCAAGAGTGTGATCTGAAAGGCCGGCAATACAAGAGAAACGCTTTGCTAAATCAGGAATGGTCAGTAAGTTACATTCTTCATAGGGCGTAGGATAAGCAGTAGTGCATTTAAGGATGACCAACTCATCACAGCCATGGTTTCGCAATGTCGCCACAGCTAACTCAATGTCTTCAAGTGTCGCAATCCCTGTCGATAAAATGACAGGTTTACCCGTTCTTGCTACATACTTTAATAATGGAATATCGGTGATTTCAGGAGACGCTATTTTATACGCTGGCGCCCCTAAAGACTCTAATAAGTCCACCGCAGTTGCATCAAATGGGGAGGAGAAAATATCAATTCCAATACTCTTCGCCTCATCAAACAAGGCTTGATGCCATTCCCAAGGCGTGTGCGCTTTTTCATATAAAGAATACAGTGTCTCATGAGCTACCCAAGCACTTTTTTGTGGCAACCTAAAGTCTGAGTGGCTGCAGTCGAGCGTGATGGTATCTGCTCGATAAGTTTGTAACTTTACCGCATCAGCACCTGCGGCTTTTGCCTGTCTGATGATCTCTTTTGCTCGGTTGATATCACCGCCATGATTCGCTGAAAGCTCTGCGATGATATACACAGCTTGATCTTCACCAATAACTCGATCACCTATACGAACCATCTATCTTCCCTCGTTAAAAATTAACTGTCTATGACATTGCTAGGTACTTTATTTACTCAACATGCCCTTTAAACTTTGTGCTGAATAAGCTGACAAAGTAATTCAGCCTTAATCCAATCATCTTCCGTGTCTATATCTTGAACTTGATAAGACGGCAAAATATACGGAATTGAACATGATGAAAAAACAACAGACCCATCAAGAAATGACTCAGTGAGTCCCCAGTAAAACTGACCGGCATCATGGTATGCTAGCTCTAAATCCTGTGAACGAGTATTTAAATGTTCTTCATTAAACATTGAAATATCCCCGGATGCGGAGATCTTTAACGCTCGTTGTATCGGAAATGGGTATTCCGTCACGCTAAAGCAGAATTTTTTATCATGGTGACTCAAGAGATTAAACGACTCCCGTAGGATTTCGGGCTGAATAAAAGGGGCTGTTGCATACATCAAACAGGTATATGTAGGATTGTGTCCATGTTCCTTCAACCAATTTAAAGCGTGAGTCACTACCGCTAGCGTCGTCGCATGATCATCAGCAATATTTTCAGGACGAATAAAAGGCACCTCAGCCCCATATTTCTTGGCGACTTCGGCTATCTCTTTATCATCAGTCGATACTATGACTTTCTCAAAACAACCACTGTTTATGGCAGCCTCAATCGAATAGGCAATAATCGGTTTACCGTTAAATAGCTTGATGTTTTTGCGAGGAATACGTTTACTGCCACCCCTTGCTGGAATAATGGCAATATTCATGTAAGTAACCCTCTCAACGTACTGATAATGAAATTCTGATCTTCCTCTTTTAAATCTGGGTAAAGTGGCAGAGTTAAACAGTGCTGATAAAAACACTCTGCATTTGGAAAATCATTTTCAGCAAAGCCTTTTTGAAGATAGTAAGGCTGAAGATGAACAGGAAAGTAATGAACATGCACACTAATGTCTTTAGCTCTCATCGCATTAAAAATATCTTTGCGAACGATATGGTGAGGCAATTGAACAATCATCAAATGATACGCGCTATGGCTGTTTATCAAAGGCGTCACACACGTTAACCCTAAATCTGCTAATGCATTCTGATATGATTTCGCAAGCTTATTTCTTTGGAGAATAAAGTTATCCAAACGTTTAATTTGACTATTACCTAAAGCAGCGTGCAAGTCTGTCATACGGTAATTAAAACCTAAAGTATGCTGTTCGTAATACCAATCTCCCTCATCAGGTCTTAGCATTAACTCCCTATTTCTAATGATACCGTGACTACGAAATTGAGCCATTGATTCAAACAATGAAATATCATTAGTCGTCGCTACACCGCCTTCTGCTGTTGTGATTATTTTAACTGGATGAAAACTAAAGATTGTAATATCACTGTATTGGCAAGCACCAATTTTCGAACCGCCATAACTGCCTCCTATCCCATGCGATGCATCTTCAATCACTTTCACGCCGTAGGAGTGGGCTAAAGAACCTATAGCCTTCATGTCACAACTGTGACCAGCCATGTGTACAGGGATCAGCACCTTAGGTAAGCTATTATTAATCTTGGCCTGCTGAAGTTTCTTCTCTAACGCTTGAGCACACATGTTTCCAGTGGACGGTTCAACATCAACAAAATCAATTGAAGCACCACAATACAAAGCGCAATTAGCAGAAGCGACAAAGGTGATTGGGCTAGTCCAAACACTATCCCCTTCTCCAACGCCCAACGCTAGACAGGCAACATGTAACATTGAAGTCGCACTATTTGCCGCAACGGCATACTTAGCTTTTGTCACCGCACAAATGTTTTTTTCAAAAAGTGGAACCTGCGGGCCCTGAGTCAAGTAATCAGAGTTAAGGACAGCTGTAACGGCATCAATATCCTCAACCGAGATATTTTGACGTCCATAAGGAATCATTAATCTTGCCCTTCATCAAGTTGCTTTATCTGCTCAACTGATAAGAAGTCAGTATTATTTCCTGAATGGTATTCAAACCCCATAGCAACGGGTTTGCCTTTCTCACCTAGCATATTCTTAGAATAATCATTATCTTTGCCAAAGAAAGTAATACTGGGCGTAATAACAAAGTGGTCATCAAACTCTATCGTGTGATGAGAGTCATCACCTGGACACATGATTTCATGCAGTTTCTCGCCAGGTCTTATGCCAACGATGTCATGTTTCAATCCGGGGCCGCATGCTTCTGCCAGATCGGTGATGTGAATAGAGGGAATTTTAGGGACAAAAATTTCTCCACCTTGCATTCTTGAGAAGTTCTTTAGTACAAAATCGACCCCATCTTGCAACGATATCCAAAAACGAGTCATCTCCGAATGGGTAATAGGTAATGAAGTCGCCCCGTCTTTAACTAATGACTTAAAAAATGGCACAACTGAGCCACGGGAGCCAACCACATTGCCATAACGGACTGCGGAAAAACGGGTTACCCCTTCCCCCACCATGTTATTTGCTGCAACAAAGAGTTTATCGGAAGCTAATTTCGTGGCCCCGTAAAGATTAATAGGCGCCGCGGCTTTATCTGTGGATAGTGCAATGACTTTAGATACATTATTTGCAATGGCAGCTTTAATCACATTTTCGGCACCATAAATATTGGTTTTGATGCACTCCATAGGATTATATTCAGCAGCCGGCACCTGCTTAATCGCGGCCGCATGTATTACGTAATCAACACCATTAAATGCCTGCATTAATCGATCGGCATCACGCACATCGCCTAAAAAGTAACGCATACAAGGGGCGTTAAATACTTGCTGCATCTCGTACTGTTTAAGCTCATCTCTGGAGAGGATGATCAAACGCTTTGGCTTGTAGCGTTCTAAAATAGTCTTGGTGTATTTATGCCCAAAAGAGCCTGTACCACCTGTAATAAGAATTGTTTTATTATCAAACATGATTTCTCCAACTATCAACGAAGTGCAATCATCCCAACCCACCAGATTAATCAGATAGAGCTTTGCACATCAGTGTCAATGCAATCATTAAGCCAAAATAGAGTTAAGCCGCTGCATTTTTATATACTCCTCTTTACAAACTAAAAATAGAGCAATATGAGTAGCTTAACTAGAGCCTCATAATAAGTACATTAATATTCAAATTCACAGTGTTTTTTATAAATTCTAGCTAAAAAACAAACGTTAACGTACTTTTACTATCATAGTTATGTTTATTCTATGTAGAATAAACATAACATGTGGCTCATTATTTGCTCTTTCGTTACGGACAGCATATTCAATGGCAGGTTAACTAAGCTACGTATCACTTGGTGACAATCTTTTGACTCTTAAAATCGATAAAATCAGAGGCGAACATGCAAGAGCAACAAACAAATATTCTCAGTACTTTTGCAGTGAGCCAATTTGGTGAGTACTACCTCCCTAGTGTTAATCGTGCGCAATTTGAGAAGTTAGACTCTACAACTCAATATGATGCTAAGTTCAAAGATGATTTTAACAAAGAAGATACCCTGCATATTATTATCGGCATGGATTCAGGGCTTCTGGCAAACTATGTGCTTGAGATGGCAACAACAAAAGGAGGTCGCTTCATTTTTGTTGAGCTAGATGCCGCACTGAGTCTATTACAAATCGATATTCCAGATGACTTTAAAAATAGACTCCATATTTGTAACTTGTCTGAATTAGCTGAACTACTACAAGAACAAACCTATCAATTATTTATCTTTAAAAAGCGTTGCGAGCTATACCGTTCATTAGGGGTGACTTCAAGTCACCTTGAAGAGTACACAAGGCTAAGTAACGATGTAGAAAAAATAGTTCAAAACGCCTTTTTTGAATCTGAAGTGGTTTTTTCACAAAAGATATTTGTAAAAACTCAGTTTGAAAATCTAATTGAAAACCGTCGACCTGCATCCGTATTAAAAGATAAGTTTACAGGCATGAGCTGTATTATCATTGCGGGAGGGCCTTCCCTTGATCAACACTTAGATTGGATAAAATCGCAATCTGATAATCTCGTTATCATCGCCGTTTCTCGTATCGCATCCAAACTCAAGAAAGAGGGCATTACTCCTCATATAATTGTTTCGGTGGATCCTCAAGACCGCAGTTTTGAACTCAATTGTGAAATGATGCAGCTCCACCAAGAATCCCTTTTAGTTCAGTCTTACCACCTCTGCCCTCGTATCAGTGCTCAGTGGCAAGGGAGAAGCTTGTATTTAGGTAAGCAAACTCCATGGATAACTAAAATTGATGAAGATAATATTGAATCTATCGGTCCAACGGTAACCAACAGTGCTGTTCATCTAGCCATAAACATGGGCTTTTCCCAGCTATTACTTTGTGGGGTCGACTTTTGCCATTCAAGAAATGGGTTTACTCATGCGCAAGGCACTATCGAATCAAGCCTTGGACCTAATTTAGGCCAAATTTGTGAATGGGTCGATACTTACGCTGGTGAGCAAGCTGAAACTCTTATTCAGCTTTTATATGCCATTGAAGCACTACAAAGCGAAGTTGAGCAGCATCCTACATGCACATTTATCAATCTGTCTGAAAATGCTGCGGTAGTGAAAGGCATTGGTTATCAACCAACAGAAAATATTCAATTGCAGCCCATTGAAGTCGAAAAACTAAAGATATTACAAGTTATTGAAGAGACTGAAACACATAACAATATTGAAAAAGACATTAGAAGTAAGATTCACTACCTAAAAAATAAAATTGAGTCATTAAGTGAAATTGCGAGACTGTCAGCCAAGGCTATCGAACTCAATTTAGAGATGCAGCAACAGCTAAATAACAGAGAATTGATTATATCCTTATCCGATGAAATAGAGGGCATAGAGCAAGAGATGAGGGAAAAGTATCACTCTGAATGTCATTCAATAAAATTCTATGGCTACTATGAATTTTCTCAATTTTTGACCACACAAACATCCGACTCATGGTCACAAGAACAGTTAAACGAGACCACTTATAAGTATTACCATGCTTTTAACAACATATCATTACAGCTACGAGAACTGCTGACTTTAACGCTTGAAAGAGCGGAATGTCGCCTTTTAGAATTCAGTCCAGAAATTGATATTAATCGACTTGCTAAACAATGGCATAAAGACAATCAGCCTGGTCGCATTAGGATCTGGAAAAAGTATCATCCCGATCACCTCGCTCACTGTGATAATGCCAGTATTAAACAGATCGATGAATTAGAAGATGAGTATCAACAGCAATTAAACAATGACCGCAAAACCTATATCGATTCAGTCAAGAAGACATCGACTTTAGAGCGTACATTTATAAAAATAATGCTTTTGATTAATACCAAACACCATACTGGTCTTAAACAAATTGCCACGTGTTTACAGCCCTTAGCTGCGAACAGTGACGAAACAAACCGTTTGTATCACCTAAGTTATGCCCATCAATTGCAATTGGAAGAACGCGATGAAGATGCCCTGTCGTGCATACTCGCGTTAGATGAACACTTAATTACCGAGCCTGAAACTAAGCTAATCATTCAGTTATCACTTAAGTTGATGAAGCTTGAACTCGCCAATAAAGCACTAAAAAAAGCCATTACCTACAGTGATGAATATTTGCCACGTTATGCCAATGTATTAAGGTTTCAAGGCTTTACCCAAGAATCAGTCAATACCTACCTCGATTATTTAGAGAAATATCCCTCAGATCTTATGGTTTGGTTAAAGTTTGGCAGTTTCATGTTTGATCTTGGCGAGATGATGGCAGCTGTCGATGCCTTTAATCACGTGATAGAGTCAGATCCCGATAATCAAGTCGCACTCAATTATTTAGCTAAGATCAAAGCCAATTTAGAGCAGAGCTAATAGAGATAAATAGACATCTAGTTCCCTATCTCATGCCTAAACAGTATAATGTCGATAATTAATCATTATCGACATTCTCGTTTTTTGTCGCTTCCAAGTTAGTCCCGGAGACCCCGCTTGTCACATACATATATCCCACTTGAGCAATACAAACGCAAATGGATTTTTAACCATAAAGATCTGCCCGTTACCGAAGAAGATAAAGCGTTTATCAAGCCACTGGATCAGAAGAGTTCCATGGAAGTTTGGAACAAATGGATAAGCAATAAAAGCAGTCACTCCGAACAATTCGCTAAAGGTGATTGGGCTGCAAAAGGTGATGCTTGGAAGGAGACCGATCATTGGCAAAGCGCTTGGGACAGTGAAGAGCCAGCACTGCCTGAACTGTTTGCTGATTTTTTTGATTGGAAAGATGAAGCAACAGTTTATTTTTGTTATGAAAAATATCAGGTTATTGAAACTCGATGGGATATTTTTGTGCGTAACTGGAAGTGTTTTCTATTCTTCGATGATGGCCCATTACTCATCTCTCCGAAACAGAAACAAACCGCATTTATACACCAAAATGGCCAATATCAATTAGGTAACCGCGGCTAAGTTCAGCCGACGAACATACCGAAATAGAACAATAAGAGGTTATATGATGTCCCTCACTCATAAGATGGCAAAATTCGCTCTGGCTGGCACGATTCTCCTTAGCAACCATGTTCAAGCGATGGAAGTTTCAGGTATTGAACTCCCACAACAAATAACGCTAGCTCAAACAGAGCTACAACTTAATGGCGCCGGTGTACGTAGTAAGTTTTTTATCGACTTGTATGTCGGCAGCTTATATCTCACCTCACCCAGCTCTGATGTAACGAGCATTATCAATGCAGAAGACTCCGCTGTTCGCCTCAATATCACTTCAGGCATGATCACAGCTGACAAGATGCGAGATGCCATTAATGAGGGGTTTGACGATGCTACCATGGGAAAAACTGCTGCTATCCAGCAAGAGATAGACTCCTTTATGGCACTTTTCAATGAAGAGATTAAAGAAGGCGACCAATTTACATTAGCCACCAGCAAAGCGTTAGGCGTGACAGCCTATAAAAATGGTGTTATTCAAGCGACCATTGAAGGTGAAACATTCAGACAAGCGTTATTGAACATTTGGCTAGGTGATGAACCCGCTCAAAGCAGTCTAAAAGATGACATGCTAGGTCAATAGAACAATGATAGGGGCTAGATACTCACTACATTATGCCCCTTTCCTTAAAATTTATACTCAGCAGTAAACGCTAAAGCCGCTTGAGCATCTATGCTTTCGACCTCAACTTGTGGTGTGTTAAGTTCAAGCTCACCATTAAAGTAATATCCAGCATGGCCAGTTAACACGATTGAATCCGTTGCACGCCAGCCTACTCTTAAAAAGCTAACCCACTCATCTATTTCAACTGTCGTATCATCACCTTCAAGCAAGAACCTTTGCATACGTTTTGATGCGCCAAAACCAAAATCAATGCTTGGGCTCATTTTATAACTCAGCTCCAAACCTGCAGGACCAGTAAAGCCTGCGGCAAAAGGATTGCCAAGTCTCCATGCATCGGTTATCTGCCAATTGACGGCAATAAACGGCACAGTTCTCACCTCTGAGATATCATTCAAATACGCCACACCAAGACCGACTAGATTACCATTATCAAATCGATACAACCCCGATGCCACCACACCATAACTGCTTGCATCACTCGATGATGCGGTATCAGCATAGGCATACTGTAATTTAGGGGCCACCATAAACATCCAGTGCTCATCTAAGCGATAGCTCAGTGAGACTCCCGCACTGTATCGATTAACCTGCTGCCAACCATTGAACTTATTACCAAATAATGAGCTGCCACCTTGTTGCCAATCATAGTTGAGGTCGCCGTAGCCTAAGTTAAATCCTACAGACCACTGCCTATTCAAAGGAATTTTTGCATTTATATCAAACAGCCATGAACTCCTTTGCAGTGAATGGTTATCTTCACCCACATCGGATTCAGCGGTTCCAATATGCGACATAGAGATACTTAATGGGGAAAAATTAGGTTTGCCAGAAGCTAAGGCTGTAGGAGTGAATAATTGGGAAGATAAAAATGTAACCGAAATTAATGATATTTTGTAAAAGGTTCCATTCGTCATGCTAACTCCTTGAGTGACTGTTTACCTAACATATGAACGTTCCAGCCATATGTATATGAATTGGTCTGCTTTTGTTTAGTCTATACGGTATTAAAGTCTAAACCGATCACCTAGAAATTGCTTTTTTTGTAAGCCCTTAAAAACATATCAACACATTCTTGAATATATTCAGCACGTCCTTCAATAAGATCTTCAACCCCTAATCCAAGCTCTAACTTCATCCGCATCTCACCAAACATCATCAAACACAGACGCACAGAACAGCTTCTAGGATTATCAAACTGATAAACACCACCTTGCTCTACAAGTGTTAAATAATTTGCCATGAGATCGAGTAAATGCTCAGGACCCGCATCGAAAAACAGTGCCGAGATTTCTGGATGAGTTTCCGCTTGCGCCACACACGCAGTGAATACTTTGAGAGCCTCTGGGCTCACTATCATTTGGCTAAAGTATTCACCAAAACAGGCTAAGGCTTTTTCTGGCTGATGGGGATCGGAAAAAAGATCGTCAGTCAATCTGTGCACGACACACTTAGACTCGATAGATGCCACGAACAGATCGTCTTTACAGCCAAAATGAGAATAAACAGTCTGCTTAGAGACCCCAGCCTTCTTGGCTACTTCGTCCATACTGGTATTAGGGAAACCTTGATCACAAAAAAGATCGATTGCGGCTTCAAGGATTTGTATTCGTTTTTGCTCACTGCGGCTTAAATTAACAGTTGAAACGGTAGTCATTACCAACACCTCTTGTTAACAAGGTTTTTATAGTTTGGACACATTTAATCACAAACTAGACTAGACAGTCTAGTTCTTTCAAAATAGACTAGACAGTCTAGTTTAACAAGTTTGCTACCTAAAACTAACCAGGACAGTGTATCAGGATGAGTAATAGAACCGATATATTCCACAACAAATTTTTAGCCAGTGTGCTGTTGATCAGCTTTTTAAGTGCTTGCCAAGGGGAAGTTACTAGCCACAGTGACAAAGCTAAATTTCAAACTGTGACCACAGAGGCATTAATATCTTCAAATTCCTATGAACACGCGCAAGAGTTTACCGGCACAATAAGAGCCGGTAACACAACAGGGATCGGTTTTGAGTTAGCAGGAAAACTAAAAAAACTAGCCGTCGACAGTGGCGATAGAGTCGTAACGGGTCAGTTATTAGCGCAATTGGATATCCGCTTATTAGAAGCAGAAAGACAAGAGTTAGATGCCAGTTTGTCACAAAACAATGCCGATCTAAATTTGGCCAAAAGTACCTTAGACCGCAGTCTGGAATTACAGAAACAGGGTTACACTTCTGAACAGCAACTCGATGAACTCAAAGGTCAACTAAACAGTCTACTTGCCGCTAAAAATAGGCTCATCGCATCCAAGCACGCCAATGAATTAAGAATTGAGAAATCCTCTCTTCTGGCTCCTTTTAATGGCGTGATCAGTAAGCGAAATAGCAACCTAGGGGAAGTCGTCGCACTTGGTACTCCAATTTTTACCTTAGTTCAAAACAAAAACCCCCAAGCATTCGTCGGTGTTCCAGTCAAAATAGCTCAGCAGCTAAAAACCAAACAAGATGTGTTATTAAACGTTGGCGACAACAATTACACAGCACAGATTGCGGGAATTGGCGCAGAAGTGAATCCAGTGACTCGCACCGTACCTCTTAGACTGTCCTTACCCATCGACGCTCAGGTGATCAATGGCGAAATCGCCTATCTCATTTATGACACCCAGATACAACAAACTGGCTATTGGGTGCCTATTTCTGCATTAACAGATGGTATCAGAGGGTTATGGAACATTTATGTCATCAAGCCAAGTGAAGGCTCTGATGCTGTTGAAGACACGTTCAGCATTGAGCGAAGAGATATTGAAATTCTCTATACCAAAGATGATATGGCCTATATCCAAGGCGCCTTACAGGTTAATGAACACTATGTCAGTCAAGGGCTACATAAACTCGTTGTCGGTCAGCGAGTAAAGAACAACACCAATGTAGCGGCGAGGTAAGTCATGATTAAGGCTTTTGTAGAAGTAAAGGACACGCTAGCTAGAGTGGTATTAGCTCATGCTCTAGAGGGTACTGAAAATGATTAAGGCTTTTGTAGAAAATGGCAGGTTAGCGAGTCTATTTATCGCGCTGCTTATTGTGGCGGGTTTTGGCGCGATATCCAGTTTACCGCGCATGGAAGATCCCGATATTACCAATCGGTTCTCGTCTGTAGTCACTCAATATCCAGGGGCATCAGCCGAACGCGTTGAAGCCTTAGTAACCGAAGTGCTTGAGAATCAGCTGCGCAGACTCGAAGAGATTAAATTAGTCCAATCGACTTCTAGACCTGGAATTTCAGTGATCCAACTGGAACTCAAAGATGACGTCATCGATACCGATCCTGTTTGGTCAAGAGCCAGAGATCTGATTGCAGATGCAAAGCCTTTACTCCCAAGTGCAGCACAAAGTCCCACCCTAGATGATCAAGTTGGCTATGCCAGCACCGCAATCTTAGGCTTAGTCTGGAAAGGAGGTGGGGAAGTCCGTACCGATATGCTCAACCGCTATGCCAAAGAGCTCCAAAGCAGATTGAGACTAGTCAGTGGTACTGACTTTGTAAAACTCTATGGAGCCCCAACTGAAGAGATCTTAGTACAACTTGATGGCAACAAAGCCAATCAACTGAAATTAACACCGGCTGCTATTGCGCAGATCTTAGAAAACGCTGACACCAAGGTGTCAGCCGGTGAAATCAACAACAATAATTTCCGTGCATTAATCGAAGTCTCAGGTGAGCTCGATTCAGTCACTCGCGTGCGTCAAGTACCGTTGAAAGTTGATAAACTCGGACAGATCATTCGTTTAGGCGATATTGCGACCATCAAAAGGCAAGCTAAAACCCCTGCCAACTCCATTGCGTTAATAGAGCAAGAGCAAGGTGTCATGGTCGCGGCTCGTATGCTTAACAACACCCGCGTCGATCTCTGGTTAGAACGAGTCAAAGTCTCAGTTGAAGAGCTGCAAACCAGTATTCCATCCAACATCGAGATCCAGTGGTTATTCGATCAAGAGGGATATACCACCGATCGTTTAGGTGGATTAGTGGGCAGCCTGCTACTCGGTTTTATCATCATTTTAGTGGTGCTCATGCTAACGCTGGGGCTACGTAACGCGCTCATCGTCTCGTTGTCACTACCTTTGACGGCCTTGTTTACGCTAGCTTGTATGAAATACATCGGCTTGCCCATCCACCAGATGTCAGTCACAGGGCTCGTGGTCGCACTCGGAATTATGGTCGATAATGCCATTGTCATTGTCGATGCGATTGCCCAAAGGCGACAACAAGGTTTGTCTCGCCTCGAAGCCGTCACTAAAACCTTGCATCACCTTTGGTTACCTTTAGCAGGCTCAACCATCACCACAATGCTAGCGTTTGCGCCTATCGTTTTAATGCCTGGCGCTGCTGGAGAATTTGTCGGTGGCATCGCCATCTCTGTGATGTTTGCTCTAGTGGGGTCTTACCTTATCTCCCACACATTAATCGCAGGCCTTGCTGGCCGATTCGGTTCCGATGGCACTCAACAACATTGGTATCAACGTGGCATCGACCTCCCCTTTGTGAGTCAGTTATTTAAAGCAACATTAACCACGGCTTTAAAGCGCCCCATTCTGTCAGCCTTATTGATCGGGATTATTCCCGCGCTTGGCTTTATGGCGGCAGGCAAGATGACGGAACAGTTCTTTCCCCCATCAGATAGAGATATGTTTCAGATAGAGGTCTATATGCCTCCCCATGCCAGTGTCGACAGCACTCGCGCTTATATCGAACGTATGGATGCGCATTTACGTTTAACATCAAGCATCACGCGAATTGATTGGGTTATTGGAGGCAATACTCCCTCATTTTATTACAACCTTTTACAACGTCAGCAAGGTGCCAGCAACTATGCACAAGCTATGGTTAAGGTCACTGATTTCGCAACGGCCAATTCGTTAATTCCGCAACTTCAACAAGAGTTGGATGACCACTTCCCTGCGGCGCAAGTGTTAGTGCGTATGCTGGAACAAGGCCCACCTTTCAACGCCCCTGTTGAACTGAGAGTCTTTGGTCCAAACCTGGATCAACTTAGACTCATTGGAGATGAGGCCAGACGTATTTTGAGCGATACCCCCGATGTCATCCACACTCGAGCAACCTTAAGTGCTGGCGCACCTAAAATTTGGTTTCAAATCAATGAAGATGCCAGTTTAATGAGTGGATTGAATTTAACGGATATTGCCAAACAGATCCAGATGGCCACGACGGGGATCAATGGTGGAAGTATACTCGAGCAAACCGAATCACTTCCTATTCGAGTCAGATTACAAGACAGCACCAGAGAACAACAAACCAAGCTTTCTGAAATAAATTTAGTCTCCCCCTCTGGCAATGGGATCCCACTGTCAGCACTTGCTAACAATCAAATCGAGGTTAGCCGTGGCGCAATCCCTCGCAGAGATGGTCAGCGAGTAAATACCATCGAAGCGTATATTGTTAGTGGCGTTCTCCCTCAACAGGTGCTTGACGACGCCCAATCTCGAATCGATGCCATGTCACTGCCTGCGGGTTATCGAATTGAAGTCGGCGGTGAAAGCGCTAAGCGCAATGAAGCCGTGGGGAATCTATTATCCAACGTGGTTCTGGTTGTCACCTTACTGCTCGCCACGGTGGTTTTATCCTTTAATTCGTTCAGATTAACCGCCATTATACTCTTTAGTGCCCTGCAATCTGCCGGTCTTGGTTTACTTGCTGTTTTTGTATTTGGTTATCCGTTTGGCTTTACCGTGATAATAGGACTGCTTGGCTTAATGGGCTTAGCCATTAATGCCGCCATTGTTATCTTGGCAGAGCTTGAAGACCAAAATGATGCTAGGCAAGGAAATATACAAAGTGTCGTCGAGGTTGTGTCCAGTTGTGGCCGTCATATCGGCTCAACAACCATAACCACGATAGGCGGCTTCTTGCCGCTTATCATTGCAGGGGGTGGCTTTTGGCCTCCATTTGCCATAGCCATTGCTGGCGGAACATTGTTAACCACCTTGTTATCCCTCATCTGGGTACCCACTATGTATCAATTGATCATGAAGCCAAAAAACATCGGCTGTAACTTAACGAGCCAACCTCCCATAAACGGTTAATGAAAGTGTGATGCTTCATCCTTAACAGGAATACTGAAAACCAGTGTTCCTGTTTTGTATATACCCAAGCTACTTCAAGATGCAGGATTCAGCATGTCGAGAAGTGACAGAGTTCAAGGTAGTTAATTGCTCCTGCATTAACGACATTCCCGCCATCCATGGCGGTCTTCATGAAATAGTTGGACTAGTTATTCTCGGCTCTGGCATCCAGCTTCGCCCTACCTTCTGCATCCATGCAGTCGTAATTCAATATTTCATAACGCAGAAACATGTTGCTTCTCGCCGTGCCCTTTGGGAGTTCCCGTAGAATACCTGCACTGTGTTAGTCATATCAATAAGGGAATAACCATTATCCTCAATCACTGCCTTGTTCAGCTATCCTACGGGGGCTCAGAAACGAGCATCTTGAGGTGGCTTGGGTATAAGCCCCTTTCATCCTCTCGTGACACCTCACATTAAACCTGCCAATATCAGTCTCAAATAACATCAATTTAATCTGGCTCAATTGTGAATGTCGATAAGCTTCCTAATCTAGGCCCTAAGTCTACAGCTTGGTTAAATAACATAGGGATTTACACTCGCGCTGAACTGCACGCTGTTGGTCCTATAACCGCCATGATAAGGCTAGAGCGTGCAGGACATACATCGAGTTTAAATATGTTATACGCCTTGGTAGGTGTGCTTGAGGGGGTTCATTGGCAAGAGATAGCTCACACTCGCAAAGGAGAATTAGTGTTGGCACTTGATGCAGCAAGGGAACTAGAAAAGCTTAACTTCTAGATAGAGTAAATAATGATTGCCACGGTTAACATTTCCCCATTAAAAAGCCCCGTAATGCTTAACGCATTGACGGGGCTTTTGTTATCAACTTAATCAGTAAACTGAGGTAAGTGATTAATCTTTATTTTCAGTGTCTCTGTCCATGTTTTCAGTCGTCTCAAGCCAAAGGGCATTGATAATTCCGAATGAACACGCCAGTAATACACCAAGTATCCAAGCAAAGTACCACATAGTGTCGGCTCCTTATTAGTATAGTGACGTCTTATTATTATCAATGAAGCTACGAGATAAACGACCAAACATCTTCATGTAAGTGTACACAGTGTAACTCAGTACAATTGGTATAAAGATAATCGCAGCCCACGTCATCACAGTTAACGACATTTCACTTGCTGTTGCATCCCACATAGTCAAACTTACATTTGGCTCGAGTGAAGATGGCATAACAAATGGGAACATGGCAGACCCGCACGTTAAGATAACGGCAGCAATCGCCAATGAGCTGAACAAGAAGGCAAAACCTGAACGATTTAAACGACTTGTTAACAATACTAAAATTGGCATCAGTAATCCCAATACAGGGAACATCATTGTTACTGGATACTTGTCGTAGTTTGCTAACCAAGCGCCAGCTTGAACCTCAACCGTTTTAAGGGTCGGATCTGAAATACCATAGGTACTTAAAGTAGAGGTGATCACATATCCATCGATACCATTCACCAACCAAACACCCGCAGCACCAAAGCAGACAAACAATATGATAGAAAGAACTTGAGAAGCATTAGCAGCACGAACTCGCAACTCCCCTTCAGTCTTCATCTGTAGCCAAGTGGCACCTTGCATCATAAACATGCTGACACAGACAATACCCGCAAGCAGACCAAATGGATTCAACAGACCGAAGAAACCACCATGATAAGTTGCACGTAAGTACTCATCAAAGTTGAATGGCACACCTTGAAGCAAGTTACCAAACGCGACACCTATGATCAGCGGCGGCACAAAACCACCGATAAACAATGCCCAATCCCATGACCTGCGCCATCTTGGATCTTCAATTTTAGAACGGTAATCAAAGCCAACAGGACGAAGGTACAAGGCAAACAGTACCAACATCATCGCGACATAGAATCCCGAGAATGAAACGGCGTAAACCATAGGCCAAGCAGCAAACAATGCGCCACCCGCAGTGATTAACCACACCTGATTGCCATCCCAGTGAGGGGCTATCGAGTTGATCATAATACGGCGCTCAGTATCATCTTTACCTATGATAGGCAAAAGTGCACCAACACCCATATCGAAACCGTCTGTGACAGCAAAACCAATGAAGAGCACGCCAATTAGCACCCACCAGATCAATCTTAACATTTCATAATCAAACATAATCAGATCTCCACTTAGGCTTCAAGGTTTTCAAAATGATAACGGCCAGTCTTCAAACAACTAGGACCTTGACGAGCGAACTTAATCATCAAGTAAGCTTCGATAACAAGTAGCACAGTGTAGAATAAAGAGATCGATATGATACTGAACCAAAGATCATTGACTGACAGACTCGACGCTGACATAAAGGTCGGCAGCACTTCAGAGATGGTCCAAGGTTGACGACCATATTCAGCCACAAACCAACCACACTCAATCGCAATCCAAGGAAGAGGTAAGCTAAATAGCGCCGCTTTTAATACCCAAGGCTTCTCTTCAATTTGATGACGTGTGCTCTGCCAGAATGCCGCAGCGAATACCAGTAGCATCACCATACCGGCACCAACCATGACGCGGAACGACCAGAACATAGGTGCGACACTAGGAATTGAATCTTTAGCAGCTGCAACAATTTGCTCTTCTGTCGCATCAACGACATTATCAGTGTAACGCTTTAGCAAGAAGCCATAACCTAAATCGACTTTCGCCTCTTCAAATGCAGCTCTTAGCTCAGGCGTTTCATTGCCCGCGCGCAGTTCAGTTAACATGCCATACGCTTTCATACCGTTACGGATACGTACTTCATGATCAGCAATCAGATCGTGAATACCTGTTACCTGCTCATCTAATGAACGTGTCGCAATGATGCCCATGGCATAAGGTATTTTGATGGCATAATCAGTTTCCATCGTCTCTTGATTTGGAAAACCAACGACCGTAAACGCTGCTGGTGCAGGTTCTGTATGCCATTCAGCTTCAATTGCAGCTAATTTAACGCGCTGCGCTTCACCAACTTTATAACCAGATTCATCACCCAGTACGATTACAGACAGAATTGACGCCATACCAAAGCTTGCCGCTATCGCAAAAGAGCGACGTGCAAATGGTAAATCACGCTTCTTAAGAATGTAGTAAGAGCTAATCGCGAGTACAAACATGGCACCAGCGACATAACCCGATGCAACCGTGTGAACGAACTTCACCTGTGCAACAGGGTTAAACACGACATCTGCGAAGCTTGTCATCTCCATGCGCATGGTTTCGTAGTTAAAGACAGACCCGACAGGGTTTTGCATCCAACCATTGGCAACCAAGATCCACAAAGCCGACATATTTGAGCCTAAGGCTACCAGCCAAGTAACGGCTAAATGTTGACGCTTGCTAAATCGATCCCAACCGAAGAAGAACATACCAACTAAAGTAGATTCAAGGAAGAAAGCCATTAATCCTTCGATGGCCAGCGGCGCACCGAAAATATCCCCTACATAGTGGGAATAGTAAGACCAGTTTGTACCAAACTGAAACTCCATGGCAAGACCAGTGGCCACACCAAGAGCAAAGTTAATACCGAACAACTTACCCCAAAATTTGGTCATGTCTTTATAGATCTGCTTATCTGTCATCACATAAAGTGATTCCATGATCGCTAGCAGAAAGGCGAGACCCAAAGTTAAGGGAACAAACAAGAAGTGATACATAGCCGTCATCGCAAATTGAAAGCGCGATAACTCAACAACCTCTTCTAAAATCATTAGTGACTCCTTAGGTGGTACATCCTTAAAACCATGAGTAGATCCCCATCTTTCATAGCTAAGGCCTATTTAGGAATATAGTTTTAATCGTATTTAACGCTTTTTAGCGGTATCGACGGTTAAACTGCATATTTTTATTCATTGACCGAGTTTTCAGACTATCGCCTATTCTCGATCAGACTTTTTTGACCGCTCTCACAAAAAAGCAATAAATTGTGACAAAGGCATAGAAAAAACAGTAAAAAACTAGCTAGAGGCTAATTTTCAGTTACTTAACTCGATTTCACTAAGCTTTCACCCCTGTTTTATACCATTCAAAATTGATTCAAATCAATCAAACACTCCGCTTAAAACGGGTTTTGTGGTTAAGGGCTAGTTCAACGCACAAGAGTCTTGACAAAAATACCAAGCATGATAGGAGTGCCATGAAATTGATAATAGATAGACTTTTACTTAGTTTAATAAGATAACAATCGAAACTACTGCCAAACACACACTCAAACTGCCGAACGCATCAAATTTATTACAACCATATAAAAATAAAAATAAACCATAAGATATTGTATAAAAAGAATAAATACAAAAATTAAACATATTTAAAACATAAAACAACACACCAAAGGATTAGTTTTAGTAATGATAAATTATAATTTTTCTCGTTTGAGCATTTTGACGTTCCAGCATATCATTCGTCCTGTGTTAAGGAGACGGTTCGTTAATCCGGTGAAGTTGCCCGGCACAACCAAACTCCGCTCACATCACTTAAATTACTGTGTGGAGAGACCCAAATGAGAAACCTATTCGATCGTCTAGTAAACAGCTACAAGCGTGTTTTCGTTGAACTTTATACAGCTAGAGAGCTATAAAATAGCTTTTTAGTACGCAAGTTTTACTTGAAGTTTTGTTAGCGCAAAGCGGCCACCTGACTCAATGAGTTAGGTGGCTTTTTGCTATCTAGCATCAAATAAATCCATTACCACCATCTCACTTTAGCCACCCCTTATATACTATAGTAGTCAATTAATCTCTCATAGTAAGGGATTTAAACACTTGAATAGCTTATTCCACTCAAATCCCTATTAATCTAAATTTAGTGTCTACTTATGCTCAAAATGATGCGTAAACCGTTAGTTATATTGATTTTATCTATGGTATTTAATCAAAAAAAAAGAGCATCGAAAAATTCGACGCTCTTTTTTTTCATCTTAGTTTAAGTATCCGTTAATTTAGCTAACGTCTACTGAACTGTGCTTGTGCAGTGATGAACTTAGGTTATGAGATACCGATTTAAAGTATCTCACGACTGATTTAGCCAATCTCAACACGTGCATTTCTAAACATTCTCATCCAAGGACTATCCTCACCCCAAGCATCTGGATGCCATGAGTTAGCTACAGTCCTGAATACACGCTCTGGATGCGGCATCATGATCGTCACTCGACCATCAGAGCTTGATAGTCCAGACAATGCATTAGGCGAACCGTTAGGGTTCTGAGGATACTGAGTTGCTATCTCCCCTTTACCATTAACATATCTCAATGCAATCGTGCCAGACGCTTCAGCTGCTGCTAACGCTTGATCTGAGATAAACTCGGCACGACCTTCACCATGAGACACAGCGATAGGCATACGCGAACCTTCCATTCCCTGAAGGAACAAAGAGGGACTCTTCTGCACTTCAACTAAACTAAAGCGTGCTTCGAAACGCTCAGAGCGGTTACGTACAAACCTAGGCCAGTGCTCAGTGCCAGGGATAATATCTTTTAGGGTTGATAACATCTGACAGCCATTACACACACCTAACGTTAAGCTGTCGTCTCGTTCAAAGAACTGACTGAACTGCTCACGAGCACGATTGTTAAACAGGATAGACTTAGCCCAACCTTCACCCGCGCCTAATACATCACCATAAGAGAAACCACCACAAGCCGCTAAGCCTTGGAAACCCTCTAAAGTAATACGTCCACTGAGAATATCACTCATATGAACATCGGTACTTTCAAAGCCTGCACGATTAAACGCTGCAGCCATCTCTAAGTGTGAGTTAACGCCCTGCTCACGCAAGATAGCCATCTTAGGTGCAACACCTTTTAAGATGTACGGTGCAGCAACGTCTTCGCTTGGGTCAAATTTAAGATCAACGGTCAAACCAAGGTCGTTGGCATCTTGCTTAAGTGCGAACTCTTCGTTAGCGCACACAGAATTATCACGTAAAGACTGCATTTGGTGCGTCGTTTCAGCCCAAATTGTTCTCAATGCAGTACGCGATTCAGCAAAAAGCTCACGCTCACCATCACAAATGGTGATCTTATCTTCTTGTGTTAGCGTACCAATGGCATGACAAGCAACACCAGCAGCGACGAATTTAGCTTGAATCGCCTCGCTTTGTGCACTGCTCACCTGCAACACACCACCAAGTTCTTCGTTATATAAACGCTCTATATCCGTGCCCGAGATAGAGGATAGATCGATTGACAACCCAGTGTGACCGGCAAAAGCCATCTCCACTAGCGTCGTAAATAGACCACCATCACTACGATCATGATAAGCAATGACTGAACGCTCACGAACAAGCGGCTGCATCACTTCAAAGAAACCACGCAGTAAACTCGCATCTTCAAGATCCGGGGCAGTATCACCAAGCTCACCGTAGACCTGAGCCAAACATGACCCCCCTAAGCGATTATGACCAGCGCTTAAATCCACCAGTAAAAGTTCAGTGTCGCCTTTATCAGTACGCAATTCAGGCGTCACTGTATTGCGAATGTCTTGTACTGCGCCAAATGCGGTAATCACCAAAGACATAGGAGAAGTGACGGCTTTCTCTACGCCATTGTCTTCCCAAGCCGTCTTCATCGACATTGAGTCTTTACCAACCGGAATAGTCAGATCTAACTCAGGACATAACTCTTCACCAATCGCTTTAACCGCTTCATAAAGACCGGCATCTTCACCAGGGTGACCCGCTGCTGACATCCAGTTTGCAGAGAGCTTAACGCGCTTGAACGAGCCAATATCTGCACCGGCAATGTTCATGATTGATTCTGCTACAGCCATACGAGCCGATGCGCCAAAGTCCAACAAGGCTAACGGTGTACGCTCACCTAGTGACATGGCTTCACCAGTGTAAGAGTCATAGCTTGCTGCTGTTACTGCGCAATCTGCAACAGGAATTTGCCAAGGACCTACCATCTGATCGCGATTAACAAGGCCGGTTACACTTCGATCGCCAATCGTAATAAGGAAGGTTTTCTCAGCAACCGTAGGTAAGCGCAGTAGACGATGTGCAGCTTCTTTTATTTCAATTTTATCTTGGTCTAACTGAGGAGAGACAGCTTTAATCGTCACCGCTTCACGACTCATCTTAGGCGCCTTGCCCAAAAGAACCTCTAAAGGCAGGTCAATAGGCTTATCACCAAAGTGCTCATCGGTTAAAGTCAGGTGACGTTCTTCAGTTGCCACACCAACCACTGAGAATGGCGCACGTTCACGCTCACAAATAGCGGTAAACACCGCAAGATTTTCAGGAGCAACCGACATAACATAACGTTCTTGAGACTCGTTACACCAGATCTCAAGCGGGCTCATTCCTGGCTCATCTGAAAGCACGTTTCTCAATTCAAAGTTAGCACCACGACCACCGTCGTTGACTAGTTCAGGGAAAGCATTTGATAAACCACCAGCACCCACATCATGGATAAACTGGATTGGGTTTTTGTCACCCATCTGCCAACAGCGATCGATCACTTCCTGACAACGACGTTCCATCTCAGGATTTTCACGTTGCACTGAAGCAAAATCGAGATCTTCACTAGACTCACCAGACGCCATTGAAGAAGCAGCACCACCGCCTAGACCGATATTCATTGCAGGGCCACCGAGTGCGATTAATTGCGCACCAACAGTGATCTCGCCTTTTTGAACATGTTCGCCACGAATATTACCTAGACCACCAGCCAACATAATGGGTTTATGGTAACCACGGACTTCTACGCCATTATGGCTGCAGACTTCCTGCTCATAAGTTCGGAAATAACCCAGTAAGGCTGGACGACCAAATTCGTTGTTAAACGCAGCGCCACCCAATGGGCCTTCGGTCATGATATCCAGTGCAGTAACAATACGCTCTGGTTTGCCGTAGTCGGCTTCCCAAGGTTGCACAAATCCTGGAATTTTTAAGTTTGAAACACTAAAGCCAGTTAATCCCGCTTTAGGCTTAGAACCACGGCCTGTAGCGCCTTCGTCACGAATTTCTCCGCCAGAACCCGTTGCAGCACCCGGATATGGGCTAATTGCCGTTGGATGGTTATGGGTCTCTACTTTCATTAAGATATGCATTGGCTCAGTATGATAAGCATAAACACCATTGTCTTCAGGGAAGAAACGGCCAGCTTCATAGCCTTCCATTACCGCGGCATTATCTTTATAAGCAGACAAGACACCATCAGGTGTCTTCTCAAAGGTATTCTTAATCATCTTGAACAAAGATTTTGGCTGAACTTCACCATCAATAGTCCAATCAGCATTAAATATTTTATGACGGCAATGCTCTGAGTTCGCTTGGGCAAACATCATCAGCTCAATGTCATTTGGGTTACGACCTAGCGCGATGAAATTTTCAACAAGATAATCTATCTCGTCATCAGCAAGTGCCAAACCTAAATCATTATTTGCTTTCTCAAGTGCGCCTCGACCAGCACCCAAAATATCAACGGTGTTGAACTCTTTAGGCTCAGTATGTGCAAACAAGACCTTGGCATCATCAAAGGTGCTTAGCATCACTTCGACCATGCGATCATGGATTAGGCCATTCAGTGTTTTTTGTTGTTCAATGCTCAGTACATCAGACTCAACATAGTAAGCAACACCACGCTCTAAGCGTTTAATCTTGTTAAGGCCACAGTTGTGCGCAATATCAGTCGCCTTCGATGACCAAGGTGAGATAGTGCCTGGACGTGGGGTCACAAAATGAAGTGAACCTTGTGGTGCATGCGCTTCAATAGCGGGACCATAAGTGAGGAGTTTGGCAAGTTGCTCTGTTTCACTCTTATCGAGGGATTCAGACAAATCGGCTAAATGGATATATTCAGCATAAATACCACTCACTGGAAGTGATTCACTGTCAAAAGCTTCCATTAGTTTTTGAACTCTAAATGCTGATAAAGCAGGGGCTCCGCGGAGGATCTCCATCACGTCATGTCACCTTATTAATTATAATTGCAGGGTCAGATCTGGCGCTATTATAGGGAAATATTTCTGACAAATCACTCCTAGTATTTTGTCGAAAACAGTGTTTGCTGACAAATACAAACAAACACAAATATCGGGCCATAAATGCTTTAATTGAGAAGAAATGGTGTAATTCTGGCTATTTAACAACCAATAATGCCTCAAGTGGTTATATCTCATGTTTTACTAATCGAATTGATTTCGTAAAAATAGCCGTTAACGGAAAATATTGAGCACGGACAAGGAGAAATTTAGACCATAATATAGACAGTGATTCATCCTTACTTCCACCCTCTTTCATAATAACTTCTGCCAAAAATTTGGTTTAACGCGACATATGATATAATCGACTGCTTGCCCAAGGAAATGGGCTCGATAATGGGTATTAAACTTTGGTGACTATGAAGAAAATCTTGCTTGTTTTACTGACTCTGACATTAGTGGCTTCCTGCCAGAGAGTCACTGTGGAGAGCACAAAGCTGGCACCTAAGGCCATTAAGAAAACGGTACTCAATGTCGGAACCCTCTACGGTTCACAAATCTACGTCACTACCGGGCAAGGTGAAGCAGGCTTCGATTATGAGATGGCCAACCTCTTTGCTGATTACCTCGATCTTGAACTAGAGATGAAGCCCTACTCAAATATTAAAGAGCTTTATCAAGCGCTCAATAAAGGCGAGATTGACCTTATTGCTGCAGGACTCGCCGACACTAAAACTCGTAGGGAAAATTTCCGACTCGGGCCACCTTTATATCGAGTCAACCAAGTCCTCGTCTATAAGCAGGGAACACCACAACCTAAAGATATTTCACAACTCGACGATGACATTACCGTGATCGCTGATTCTTCATTTGTTGAAACGTTAGCCCAGCTACAAAAAATGTACCCTGAACTTGTGTGGGATCAAGAAAAAGAGAAAGACAGTGATGAGCTTTTGGCCATGATAGCCAGAGGGGACATTACTTATACGATTGCCGACTCAACCACCTTTGAGATCAATCGCCGTTATCTACCTGAGCTCAGAGCGGGCCCAATTCTGAAAGAGAAACAAGCCATTGTCTGGCTGCTTCCGGCACAAAACAGCGACAAATTGATGAGTGAACTACTCAACTTTTGGCATGAAGAGAAGCTTGATGGCACCCTAGCCCACCTTGATGAAAAATACTTTGCCCATGTAAAACGCTTCGATTATGTCGATACCCGAGCATTCCTTAGAGCCATCGATAATAAACTACCAAAATATAAAGAACGTTTTCAACATTACGCAGGTGATCTTGATTGGAGAAAACTAGCCGCCACCGCCTATCAAGAATCACATTGGAACCCTAATGCTCGCTCTCCAACAGGCGTTAGAGGCTTAATGATGTTGACCCTGCCAACAGCAAAGCAAATGGGAATTGAAAATCGTCTCGATGCAGAGCAAAGCATTAAAGGTGGGGCAAAATACCTGAGTAATATTCTTAATCGACTACCCGATTCGATACCAGAGAATGAGCGAATGTGGTTCGCTTTAGCCTCCTACAATATTGGTTACGGTCACGTGGAAGATGCCCGTAAACTTGCTGATTCAATGGGATTAAATCCAAGTGCTTGGCGAGATCTAAAAGAAGTACTTCCTTTATTACAGAAACGAAAATACTATAAGCAAACACGTTATGGATATGCCCGCGGTAACGAGGCAGTTCATTATGTCGATAACATTAGACGCTACTATGATACCTTGGTCTGGGTCGACAATCAGAATATGTTATTGGAAGACGAACAGGCCTTAATAGAAGAATCACAACTTGCAGAGCAGTTAGGGCAAGAAGTACAGGAGTTATCTGGCGCTCAACCTCAATAACAAAAAGGAACAGCCAATGAAAAAAAGAACCATTAACAATGTATCCGCAAGACGTCGGTCTCAATTGAAGTTAAAACATCAACGAACCTTAAACAGACAAAAGCAGTTTTTCGTCTTTCTTCAGCCTTCTACCTAGTACCAACATTTGAGATTAACTGCCCAAATGCAGTTAATCTACTAAGCCCGTGCCACACTACTTAACTTCATTATTCAAAGTGTCGTTATTCAATGCATCACGTTTCAACTGTTGCTTAAGCACTTTCTTCTCTTTACGACGTCGTCTGAAAAACAAACTCAGCTGTTCACCGCACTCTTCAGCTAAAACCCCTTGGGTCACTTCTAGCTGATGATTAAATGCTGGATGACGAACCAGATCGAGCACGGTACCTGCAGTGCCAGTTTTCGCATCATTAGCCCCAAAGACTAAACGAGACACACGCGAGTGAACCATCGCGCCTGCGCACATAGCACAAGGCTCTAAAGTGACATATAAAGTGGTGTCTAATAGGCGATAGTTTTCTAATATTTTGCCCGCCTGACGCAAACACTGCATCTCAGCATGAGCTGATGGATCATGTGATCCAATGCAAAAATTAAAACCTGTGCTGATGACTTCATCATCTTTAACCAGTATGGCACCCACGGGCACCTCACCTTTCTCTTCGGCTTTTTCGGCCATATTCATTGCCATTTTCATATAATGAATATCGCGTTCTAACTGTGACAAGTTACACCTCAAACTCTTATGCTCAGACAACTGCCTTGGCTTTAACCTTGATTAACATTATACCCTTTCAATCCCACTCAGAATAAATATATTACCGCTTTCTTTAGGGATCGCTATAAAGCCCCTAGCCAGTTGACTCGTTCGATACGAGAACCAAAGAATCGAGCGCCTTGAAGAGTATGATGCCCATAATCATAAAACAGTTTTTGATAACTCTCCGTGATGGCGTAGCACACCTCTTTACTCCTATCACACACATAATCCATACGGTCGAGCACAATGACCTGTTTATATTTCATCGTAATGTCATCAATCTTACTATTCAGCTGTTTTCTGAACTGACCGGGATCACGGTGCTGAAATTGCTGAAAATGCTTGTTATTCACTTTCTGTATATCACTGGCGGTAATATTCTCAGCACCTTCATTTTGAAGAAGCAAGTTAAACAAGAAGTCAGCATAGGTTCGATGGCCAAACTCTTCAAATTCATAAATATTCTTAACTAAAGAGACCCTCTTTCCATCTTCAATCACCTGTTCTATCACAGAGCCAAACACTTCAATATCCTGTGTTTTATACTGGGAAACAAACATGATCACATCAGCCACACCGTAATTTGGAGAGTCGAATAATCGTTTATCTAGATTAAAAATTTCAGAACCAAAGCGCGCGATTTGAAACTGCTCCATGGTCTGCCCACTGCTGGTTAATACATTGAATATATCTTTAGAATGTGAATTGCCTACAATCAGCAAACGCACTCTGGGATCGGTATCGTCGAACCACAACGTTGTATCGAAGGCATTGTTATCGACGCCATACTCCGCATCACCGCTAAGCGCCCTTAGCTGACTCCAACTTTCAGCCCCTAATTCGCGGTTATCAGGCTGATACTCTCCCACCTTAAGTTGGGCATAGATCTCGCGGGATTTAAAGCCATCACTTAGGTTTAAAAGGCTGCCACCGATAAGAAAGATACTCGTAGTCACTCCGGTAAACGTAAACACAAATCGGCGGCTATAAGCACTTTTATTTCGAAATGGTTTCTCCACAAAGCGCCAACTCAAATAAGCAAGCACTAATACTCCCAAGCATAAGCTCAACATGAGTCCTGCAGACGGGTCGGTAAAGCTGCGGTATTTTACAAAAGCAAAAATGGGCTGATGCCATAGATAAGCGCTGTAACTTATCAGCCCAATTCCAACAAAGATTTTTTGACTTAATATGCGATTAACTAAGGTGCCCTGCTGAGCAAACACAATGATAAGGACTGTGCCCACCGTCGGCACTAAGGCATATAAACCTGGGAAAGGGATGGATTCATCATAAGCAAAAATGGCAAAACAGATTAAGGCAAGTCCTGACAGACTCAAGACATTATTCAAGCCAATATAAGCGGCATTCGGCGTGTGTCGGCTCAAGTAAAAAGCAGCAAAGACCCCAATTAATAACTCCCAACCCCGCATAGGCAGCAGATAGAAAGCGGCGGTCGACATCTTGTATGAGCCCCACCCTCCCAACGCTAAGCTTAATAAAAACACCACAAAGAGCACTGTCACTATCCAGGTTTTGCCCATGCGCCAGGTAAACATCAAAAACAGTGGGAAGAAGATGTAATATTGCTCCTCAACAGCCAAACTCCAAGTATGCAGCAAGGGTTTTAGCTCAGCCGCAGTATCAAAGTAATCACTCTCGAGCCAGAATAGGATGTTTGAGGAGAAAGTAGACACGGCCAAAATGCTTTGAATAAAATCTTTCATGTCTACCGGCATCAAGTAAAGCCAAGCAAATGGGAAACAAGCCGCCATCACAAAAAAGAGCACAGGCATAATCCGCCTCGCCCTGCGCTCATAAAAATTAACCAGACTAAACCTGCCCTGCTCCATCTCAACAAGTATGATGCTGGTGATCAGATACCCACTGATAACAAAAAAGACATCAACACCGACAAAGCCACCACTAAAAATATGGAATCCTGCGTGGAACAAGATAACAGGGATCACTGCCAGAGCTCGTAAGCCATCAATTTCCGGACGATATTTCAATATCAAACCCACCCTAATTTTTTAATTTTAATGTTGATTTTTTAAGTATATGAAAGGTTTGAAGGCTTCGCGATTAAAGAGATTAGACAGGAGGGAAACTACAGGCATAAAAAAAGGGTTAGTGTATTGAATACACTAACCCTTTTATTTCACTAACAGTGAAGATTCACTTTAGTTGATTATTCCCACTCAATAGTGGCAGGTGGCTTACCTGATATATCATAAACAACGCGAGAGATGCCATCGACTTCATTGATAATACGGTTCGATACACGACCGAGGAAATCATAAGGAAGATGTGCCCAATGAGCTGTCATAAAGTCAATGGTCTCAACAGCACGCAATGAGACGACCCAATCGTATTTACGGCCATCACCCATCACGCCAACTGAGCGTACAGGAAGGAAAACAGTAAATGCTTGGCTCACTTTGTTGTAAAGGTCGGCATTGTGCAGCTCTTCGATAAAGATAGCGTCAGCAAGACGAAGTAGATCGCAATACTCTTTCTTCACCTCACCTAATACACGTACACCTAGACCAGGGCCAGGGAACGGGTGACGATAAAGCATGTCATAAGGTAGACCTAGCTCTAGACCAATCTTGCGCACTTCATCTTTAAACAATTCACGCAATGGCTCAACCAGTCCCATCTCCATATCATCTGGCAATCCGCCAACGTTATGGTGTGATTTAATCACATGAGCTTTACCGGTTGCGCTGCCTGCAGATTCAATCACATCTGGGTAGATAGTGCCTTGAGCAAGCCATTTGGCATTAACACACTTCTTAGATTCTTCATCGAAAATCTCGACAAACACACGGCCGATAATTTTACGTTTAGCTTCAGGTTCAGCTTCACCTTTCATCGCATCTAAAAAGCGATTTTCAGCATTCACATGGACAATATTAAGTCCGAAGTGATCGCCAAACATATCCATCACTTGCTCTGCTTCATTAAGACGCAGTAAGCCATTGTCGACAAATACACAGGTCAACTTGTCACCGATAGCACGGTGAAGCAACATAGCAACAACTGATGAATCAACACCACCCGATAAGCCCAAAATCACTTCATCGTCACCAATCTGTAGCTTCAGCTTTTCGATTGCATCTTCGATAATTGATGATGGTTTCCAGTTCGCTTCACACTGACAAATGTCCAGTGCAAAATGCTCAAGCATACGCTTACCCTGACGAGTATGTGTCACTTCAGGGTGGAACTGTACGCCGTAGAATTTTTTATCTTCGTTAGCCATAGCCGCATACGGACAAGTGGCTGTGGTCGCAACAGCAACGAAACCTTCTGGGATTTCAGAGACTTTATCACCGTGGCTCATCCACACATCTAACAGAGGCTTTCCTGAATCACTGATCGCATCTTCGATACTCTTGAACAGTTCAGACTGAGTCTGAAGTTCAACCTGCGCATAACCAAATTCACCTTCACCAACGCCTTGGATAACTTTACCACCAAGCTGTTCTGACATGGTTTGCATGCCGTAACAGATCCCAAGTACAGGGATACCAGCATTAAAAACATATTCCGGTGCACGTGGAGAGTCTTCTGCTGTGACACTTTCAGGACCACCCGCTAGGATGATGCCGTTTGGTGCGAACTCTTTAATTTGTGCTTCAGAAACATCCCAAGCCCAAAGTTCACAGTAAACACCTATTTCACGAATACGACGTGCGATCAGCTGAGTGTACTGAGAACCAAAATCTAAGATTAGGATCTTATGCTCATGAATATTGCTCATGGAGAAACCTTTATTTTGTCTAAATTGCCAATATCAACTTCAGCTCAGGTTGAGACTAAGGTTGACTAAAATGGATTAACAGACGGGCGACACAATGTCGCCCGTCTCAATCATCTTTTTACAGATTTAGTTATGAACCAAAGCTATAGTTCGGTGCTTCTTTGCTAATCGTTACATCGTGAACATGAGACTCGCCCATACCCGCAGAGGTAATTTTTACAAATTCCGCTTTTTCATTAAGCTCTTTAATGGTTGCACAACCGGTAAGACCCATGCACGAACGTAAACCGCCCATGTGCTGATGGATAATCTCTTTCAGCTTGCCTTTGTAAGCAACACGACCTTCAATACCTTCAGGCACAAGCTTGTCAGCAGCATTGTCACTTTGGAAGTAACGATCTGAAGAACCTTGAGTCTGAGTCATTGCACCTAATGAGCCCATACCACGGTATGACTTATAAGCACGGCCATTATAAAGTTCTGTTTCACCAGGCGCTTCATCTGTACCAGCAAACATAGAACCCGCCATAATGCATGATGCACCGGCAGCTAATGCTTTCGCTAGGTCACCAGAGAAACGAATACCACCATCGGCGATAACCGGAATATTGAGATGTTTAACCGCTTCAGCGGCATCAGACACTGCCGTTATCTGTGGTACACCGACACCAGTAACGATACGAGTGGTACAGATAGAACCAGGGCCGATACCGACTTTAACCGCGTTAACACCGGCTTCTACAAGGGCTAATGCACCTTCGGCAGTAGCCACGTTGCCACCCACGATTTGAAGATCAGGATACTTAGCGCGAGTGTCACGAATACGCTGTAACACGCCTTCTGAATGGCCATGTGAAGAGTCGATAAGCAAGATATCAACGCCAGCAGCAACTAGAGCATCAACACGCTCTTCGTTACCAGGACCTGCGCCAACCGCAGCACCAACACGCAGACGACCTAACTCATCCTTACATGCATTCGGCTTACGCTCAGCTTTTTGGAAATCTTTAACTGTAATAAGGCCTTTAAGCTTAAAGTTGGCATCAACCACGAGCACTTTCTCAACACGATGAGAATGCATGAGTGTTTGAACTTCATCTAGCTTAGTCCCTTCAAGTACCGTCACAAGACGATCTTTAGGTGTCATCACCTTATCAACTGTACGGCTCCAATCAGTGATAAAACGCACATCACGACCAGTTATGATACCCACAAGTTCGTGTGCATCATTCACGACAGGATAACCGGCGAACCCATTTTTCTCTGTCAGTACTTTAAGCTCATCAAGAGTGGTTGCCGGCGTTACGGTGACAGGCTGTTGAACAATACCCGCTTCGTAAATTTTAACCTTACGAACTTCTTCGGCCTGTTGCTCAATCGTCATATTCTTATGAATAAAACCGAGTCCACCTTCTTGAGCGATCGCGATCGCTAAGCGAGCTTCAGTCACGGTATCCATGGCTGCAGACACAATAGGTGTGTTCAGTTCTATCGTATTAGTCAGACGAGTCTTGAGAATGGCAGTATTAGGGAGAACGGTAGAGTGTGCTGGAACCAGCAACACATCATCAAAAGTAAGTGCTTCTTTTTTTAATCTTAACATGCAACATCTCCCCAAGAGAGTAGTAAATAAAGGTGAAAATATTGCGGCGAGATTATACCTTGCATATTTGGCTTGGTAAATGGAAAATAGTAAAAAAGTGCCATTAAGCGTGAAAAACTGATGAATAAGCCAAAAAATAACGTTTACACCGTCTCCCGTCTCAATGGAGAGGTTCGTCAACTTCTCGAAGGAGAATTGGGTAAAGTTTGGCTAAATGCGGAGATATCGAACTTTGCTGCCCCCGGTTCAGGCCATTGGTACTTAACTCTTAAAGACCACTTCGCGCAAATTCGCTGTGCCATGTTCAAAGGCAAGAATCGCTCTGTCACCTTTAAGCCCATCAACGGCCAACAAGTATTGGTAAAAGGTTCGATCAGTGTTTATGAGCCAAGAGGCGATTATCAGCTTATTCTTGAATCGATGATGCCAGCAGGCGATGGCATGTTAGCTCAGCAGTATGAAGCGTTAAAAATGAAGCTCGCTGCAGAAGGCCTATTTGCCACCGACACCAAACGCCCATTGCCAGCCAACATTAATAAAATTGGTGTCATCACCTCAGCCACTGGCGCCGCACTCAGAGATGTACTCAATGTCTTAGCCAGACGTGACCCCTCTATCGAGGTAGTAGTCTATCCGACCCAAGTTCAGGGCGAGCCCGCTGCCAAACTTATCTGCCGCGCCATCGAAGTGGCCAATGCCAGACAAGAGGTCGATGTATTACTGCTCACCCGTGGTGGTGGTTCTCTTGAAGATCTGTGGTGCTTTAATAGCGAAGATCTCGCCCACACCATCTACAACAGTGCCCTGCCCGTCGTCTCAGCCGTTGGCCATGAAGTGGATACCACCATCAGTGACTACGTCGCCGATGTAAGAGCGCCGACTCCTTCAGCAGGCGCTGAGCTGCTTTCAAAGGATGCCGACGACAAAGCTCATAAACTGGCAGCAGGTTTATCTCGATTGAAGCAAAGTTGGCAACACTACCAGCTGAAAACAATTCAAAGAACCAGCAATCTGGAGAATCGTCTCCATCGACAAGATCCTAAACGCACGCTAGAGCAGTTCGAACAAAGATTTGATGAGATGCAGCTACGCCTTAACGCTGCACTCAACACCCGATTACATACCTTGACCATCAAGCAACAAAACTTGCACCATAGACTCAGCCAACAATCTCCTGAGCACAGATTAACCCTAGAATCTAAGCGTCTTGATTATTTAACCACGCGTTTAAACGATGGCATGAAAGACAAGTTACATGATGTCGAGATGAGATTGAAAAATAGCGCCCATCAACTGCAAACAGTCAGCCCGCTTGCCACGCTAAGCCGCGGTTACAGCATCACACAAGATGCGGCAGGTAAGGTGTTACTGGATGCTGCAGATGTCAAAACAGGCGATCTGCTCACCACAAAATTGCTCGATGGCGAGCTTCGCTCTAAGGTGCTTTAGTCACTTATCGGATAATAAGTTTCCAAGTCTCTTTGTTTGGGCTGAATTGGTATTGGGTTATTGTCAGGTAAGCATGCCTTCATTGACGTCTATAGCCTCTACGACAGCGTCCTTGCCGTCGAAGGTCACAGCCGCGTTCACACCTGAGTGTCTATCTCTCGAATTAGATTCATGTTGTAACGTCTAATGAATGAAACGACAAAGTCGCTTGGTAGTTAAGGTACGACAAAGTCCCTTGGTGATCACATGTGATTACCGAGTGATAAAACACGTTTTTGGACAGGAATTGGTTAGAATGTTAGCTCTAGCTGGCCTTGTATTAATTAGAAAAAGTATCTTCGTTTATTCTTGCTCCGCACCCTTACCTGTAGGTAAGTTGCGTGATGTATATCCATGCTGCTATGACTGACGAAGTAAAGCAACTCACGTTAGCTTTAGGATAATTAACTAGAAGTAATGGTGATCATACTAGGCGATTATTGAATAATTATTTGATTTTATATGTATAAAACCGTGATACTTGACTGAAAATAATACCGTTACTAACAGTGATCTCTTTGGAATGACTTAATGATTGGAATCACCAAGATCATTCGGCAGATGAAACAAGGTCAAACAGGACCTTTTTTGTGTGAAGCTGATGATGGACACAAATATATTGTAAAAGGCGCAAGAGCGACAGGAACAGGCCTAGTAAAAGAATGGTTAGTCGGGCATTTATGTCGTGGTTTTGGTCTTCCAATTCCTGACTTTAAACTCGCGTATGTTGATAATGTACTTGTTGAATTTGATTATGATGACCTTGGGGCTGGTGTATGTTTTGCTTCACAGTATATCTATAATATTCAAGATATTACAGTCGCTCAGAGAAAGCGTATCGATAAGCAATTACTCCGCGATCTATTTGTCTTTGATTACTGGATTAGAAATGATGATAGAAATTTAACGGCTCTTGGTGGGAACCCTAACTTGTTTATCCACCCTCAAACTAATGGGGTCTATGTGTTGGATCATAATTTATCATTCGAACCTGATTTCGATTTAGATACTTTTAACCAATGTCATATCGGGGCTGAAGCTTGGAATGAAAAAATTGATTTCCTCGATAATCAATTTTATGAAGAACGCTTTAAAGCTTCTTTAGCTACACTTAAAGAAGCAATAGAGCAACTCCCTGATGAGTGGCTTGAAGTATTCGATCTCGATAGCATTGAAGCACAAATCAAAGTAGTATTGCTTCACTATAAACACACTGATTTTTGGGAGGGCATACAATGAGCAACTTATGTAAATACGCAATAATACGTTTTATGCCGTTTGCAGAAACAGAAGAATTTGCAAATGTTGGTATTTTATTATACGCCCCAAAGCAAGGGTTTGTTGATTTCAAGCTAGCGCCAATGCGATTTGCTAGAGTGACTGACTTTTTTGATGATCTTGATGGTGCATTATACAGCAATGCACTTAGAAGTTTTACTGAAGAGTTGGAGCGAGTTCGTAGCTTTGGACGAAAAATGCTTGGTAGGGAACAGGTAAACTTTTTTCAGGAAGTTACTCGTTACCGTGAAGGTGTGATGACATTCGGTGGAACGAGTTCAATGTTATGTGATGATCCAACTATCGCATTAGAAGCACTTTTTGAGCGTTATATTGGAAGAAGCTTTGCGACTAAAGAGTATCGTGAGCAGCAGATGGTCAAAGTGCTTAGGCATGAGCTTAAAACCCATGTAGATAATGTTAGGTTTAAACAGCAAAGGTTGGTTGCTGATTATGTGCCAGTTAATATGCCTCTTGTGGCCTCTATTGGTAACATAACGAAAGTAATAAAACCTATCGCTTTTGATCAAGCTAGACCACTTAACCTTATAGAGCACGGAGAGCAATGGATTAGCCGAGTTAAGAGGTTGATTCAAGCTAAAACTATTAAGCCTGAGCACATGATGTTTACAGTTGAAAATCCTATGACAAAAGATAGCAATATCATAAGGGCTTTTAATGAAGTTTCAAATGAAATGCTTAATATTGGGGTAAATGTTACTCAGTTTGAAGATAAAAAAGCTATTTATAGCTTTGCATCTAACCTTCATGAGAATGAGACTTTTGAACTCATAAATTAATTATTCAACCAGTAAATATAGTTATATATTTGCTGGCATCTTTTCCTTACCCCTTCTTTCATTTACCTCCTAAGACGTTAAACCAGAAATAACAGAAAATTACGGGTCAGATTTTGCATTAGCTGAGTTATTGCAAACGCTGATAAACAAGGATGTGAACAAATTTTCCTCTAGCTAACTTTGGTGCAGAAACGATTTACAAAATTCTACCAAGTAAAGCCAAATCGAAGAGATAGATGATCAGGTGTAGATGCGGCAGTGACCGTTCGTGACATGGACGTCACGGCCGAGATTATAGGGATATACTCGTGTCGTGTCACTGAAGTAGCTGCACATACCCTGCTGGAGGCAATAAACAACCATGAAGATACGACCTTCAAATACACCACCAAATATCAAACCAGCCGAAAGCTATACAAGAAAATGTGATCAATCTTCATTCGAAGATTGGTATACACAACACATGACTAACTCACCATTGTGGTCTTGTTCGCCATTAAAAATAAAGCCTAGTTGTTGGTATAGTTTAATGGCGTGAAGGTTGTCAGCATACACACTTAAATAAAGTTCAACGACGGCATAACGTTGATATAAGTAACTCATCACTAACTCAGCAAAACGCCTACCCAGCCCTTGACCTTGGAAGTGAATATCAATTAAAAATCGATCAAACCAAATCCGTTGTTGCGGCTCACAAAACTCCCCGAACATGGCAAAACCTACAAGTTGCTGTTGATAATATAATGCCACGGGAATAAAGCGATGCTCTTGTTTGGCTTCCGCTAAACAGTCACTTATGGGTTCAATAAACCCTTGTTGTGCTGGTGCTAGAGATAAGGCTAATAATGGCATTAAATTGCTGTCATTGACCGCAACGATGACACAATCATCTCGTAGGTAAAGGGGTTGCATGTTCTACTCTCTATGGCAAACGGAGCGAGATTATACTTAAACTCAAACCGTCTCCCACAGCTATTGCTTCGTTATGTGTACTTTGTCACTCAGCCATGCTCTTGATTGCCGAACTCAAGATTAAACAACTTCACAAAAGCTCGTCGTCGCATCATATATTCGCTCTGTTTCAGCTAGCTAAATCGTCGGTAAACAGGACAACACTATCAAGAAATAAAAGCATCAGGCTTTAAAAGGTTTGTTGCATCACATTATTGATAAAATCATCAGGTGAACCTATCTCAATTCTCTTCGCAATCTAGGGTGATTAATATAATATTCGCCACCCTTAATTTTGCTGGTAAAACCCCGTGTCCCTCGCTCAAAGTAGAAGTGCATCTTCAACCGCGTTATATTCTGATTTATCTGGCTACTACGATTTAATGTGTGCGGACATCAATTACCAAGCACAAAGCAACCATGTTCGAAGATTACATCGACTGTTCGGCAATGACGGTGTCGCCCATCTTGATTTAGCCTGTGGTACTGGGCCTCATATTCGTCACTTTATTGATAGTGGCTTTCAAAGCCGTGGATTAGATATCAATCAGCCGATGTTGGATATCGCTCAAATACGCTGCCCTGAAGCTGAGTTTATCTTAGGGGATATGTGCCATTTTAGTATTGAGCAACCACTGGATTTGATCACCTGCTTTCTCTACTCCATTCACTATAACGATGGTATTGAGAAGTTACAGCAGTGCATTGCCAGTGTGCATAACGCACTGAGTAAAGGCGGAATGTTTTGCTTCAACACCGTGGGTAAAAGTCAAATAGATAACACCTCTTCAGTCAGGCATACCGCTGAATATGACGACTGTCATTTTACGTTCACTTCAGGCTGGAATTATTGCGGCGATGGTGAGAGGCAATCACTGAGACTCAGCATTGAAAAAAGCACACGAGAAGAAACTCAAATTTGGCATGATGAACACCCGATGGTGGCCATCAGTTTTGACGAATTGGAACAGCTGCTACAGCCCTATTTTGACGTACATATTTTTGAACATGATTATGACAAAATCACCCCATGGGATCAGGTCTCTGGCAATGGGATATTTGTCTGCGTAAAACGCTAACATGGCAGTTCTGTGACATAAAACTCTGTACCATAGACGACAACGCGCATCGTTATGGTACAGAAGCCATTAATTATTGATGTCATTCACTGAAAAGAGTTCGATAAGACTTATACTCAAGATCACTGCTGTTAAGGCCAAACTTCCCCGCTAAGCCTTCTAGGTCAGCTTTATAATCTGCAATCAGTGACTCGTCGTCGGTCATAATGGCAAACTCAGCAAAGTCTCCAATCCCCTCAAGATTATCTAAAGTCAGGTGATATTGACCGATAAAATAGATACTGCGTATTTTTTTCATCGAGAGGAAAACTTGATAGCCCATATTCACCAGCATGCTTTTGGCTGATTCTGCATTGGTAATGTTCGTCGCCTCGCAGCGATCAGCTTCCGGTCCCTTAACAATCCACAGCTTGATACCAGACGGCTCAATTTCACGAATGCAAAGGCTCTTACTATCACTCAAGAGTGTCTGTTTTGGCGTATCAAAATACCAATCTGACTCAAGGTTATCTTCAAACATGACTTCATAGTTGAGCGTGTTTAATATCCGCAAAAAATCAGCTCTCGACTTCAATCGATACTTCAACTCAACTTCATATTGACCTTTAAAATGTTCCACACTCATTCCAACACCTTTAACACTAACTCAAGCGAACATTATAATTTAAGGCCAAAACCGGACTATTTAACCAATTCTTCCGTTAAATTACCGATACCGTAACTCACGAGTTTAGCATCAGGACATTTATCAGAACCATGACCACTATCGCGAAACTGAGATGAAATAAGATGAGTGACCTCATGGGCAAAGGTATTGATGAGTTCACCACTTTCAGTACCTTCAGCGGCATACCAAGCACTGATTCTGTTAGGCTCTATCGCCACTCGGTTACGCGTATGATCAGTATCGGATCTTTGTGCTTGAGCTATCGCCATCCAAGGGTTTCTGGGGTTAATTGAGAACACTTCTGGTAAGCCTTTTTGTAACTGATTAAACACATCTTCACCAGAGAGCAGATCCTTGGTACCATTATCTTTCAAGTCACAGCTAGCCAACCAGGTTTGAGACGTAACACGCGTTTGAAACTCCCTGCTCTTCCAGACAGAACACACTACCGCAGCCGCCTCTAAAATCGCCTTCTTTTGCTCAAGGTTTAAGTTTTGAACGCCTATCTCAAAACAGCCACCCGGTACTTTGACATAACTGCCAGGCGCTGGGGTAGTGACAGGATCAACATACCCTCGCCATGCAACCCAAGAACAACCGCTAATGTGAATTGAAACGAATAAAAGTATCAGAAATCTCATCATTATTACTCCGTTAATTATTTTATGAGAATTTATCCCAGTGTTAGAACAGCTCAGAGCTGAGAAAAACGATTAGCTTCGGGCATTCAAATGACGACTAATTGAACACACCCACGTCATTGTCTAAAATTTCAACGATCACAGTATCCCCTCAGTCAGGGACTTTCAATCCCTTGCGGCAGCCATAGAACATAAAAAAGATGGACGTCAGAAAATTCCTGCCACTGATAAGAATAACAAACAGCACATTGGAGTGATTAGAATTCGGCGTGCTTATGCATAACCAGCAGGTATCCGCCAGCTCTTATTAGAACTGGCGCAGGGCTGTATGCGACATTAGCTTAAGGCAGAAAATAAAAATAGAGGAGCCATGAAATACAGAAACTTACACTAGTATAAGTTTCTGTAACAGATTCTGTATAACTGGCTTTTGTAGGCGTGTATTTCTAGGCGTTGAAAGTGTGTCGTTTTAGTTCTTCAAAACACTTATCTGTCGCTTTTTCTATAACGGCTTTTAACCCTTTGGCATTTTTATCCAGTAACGTTTGATTACTAAACCCTTCGTTATACTCAATCACATTACTGCAAGATCCCTGAGAGATAACTTTAGCGGTCTTAGTATCAATTAGACGTACTTGTGAAGAGTAATCAAGGTTATACCGACCCCAACCAAACGGTTGTTGCACGATGCTCCAACTTTGGATTTCACTATCAAGAATATAATCAGCCCCATATCGAGCCGCTAAAAACGTTTCGTTGTTATCTAATGTGATCGGCTCATTAACCACTGTCGCGTTCAAGCCAAATCGTTGGGTTAAATCAGCAACCAGCTTTTCTCCAACCGTATTTGTCGGGCTTTGAATATTGAGCTCGTTAAGGTTAATTCGACCTTGAGGAAAATCAGAAGTGTCACCACCTGCTGTGATGTACGTGATAAAACTCGGCAGCTCTCTATAGACAAAGACAACAGACTTCCCGTCTAATAGTGACAGATCAGTTTGAGATAATTGAATATTGTCTGTCGCTGTACATCCAACGCTGAGTGACGCCAATGCAATAAGGCTCATTGATTTTTTTAAACTGCTGAGATTGACCATATTCCTACTCCATAAAAAAATAACAAACAACCACAATTAGAGTAACCACGAATAAACAAAACATCAACATTTGTCTTCTTTATTTTTCAAACGCTTACGTTAGGTAATGCTGATATAAGGTTCAGTGACTAGAGGGATCACTTGGAATATTGAAGTTAAGCTGAGTGCTCTCGCCAAGAGCGATAAGCGAAATGGAGTAAGCTAGAATAGAGAGTCACTGATTGAGAGGAAATTAAAGGCAACCTTTCGCAGCAGTGAACCTGCTGCGTAAAGGTAACCGTTTTAACTAACTGTGTTTAATCACAGTTATCGGCTTCTAGAGAGACTTAGAAAGAGTATTCAACGCCCACTGAGAATTCATTGAAGTCAGCAGACTTCCAGCGATAAGAAACTGCATCTCCAACTGGAGTATTGACAATCTCTGCTGCTTTACCAAAATCAACTGTACGAATACGGGCATAAAGTACGGCTGATGGATCAACAAAATACATGATTTGGGCTGACAAGACGCTGTCTGCAGAATCATCGATGGTTTGACCGTCACGCTCAAGATCGAAATTCTTCGCATAACCCAATTTGTACTGCCATAAACCTGTGGTATACATCAAACCTGATGTCATGGCATTTTGTTTCTCTTCAGTACCATTGGTTTCTGACGCTTCCATCATCTTGTACTGAGCAAAGAAAGAGATACCATTGTCAAACCAGCCTTGAAGGCCCACTAGATAAGTGTCATTTGACCATAAAGTGTCTTCAGCTTGTACATCACGGTTGCCTTCATAGGCTGCATCAAACTGAATAGGACCTAATGTGTAGTGACCAGCAAAACCTACCCAGTGATCTTTACCTTCACCTAAGCCAGCTTTATCACCAGCACCAGCGGCAATATCAAAAGACAAGGCATCAAAATACAAAGGTGTATCCCAACGAATGGTGTCTGATTGACGGTCTTGATTTTTCATGCCGCCAATACCACCACCCCAGTCGTATACATCACCCATTCCAGGGTTTGAGCCCGGCCAGTCAACCAACTCATACAAGGGGGTTAATACTCGGCCAGCACGGATTAAACCCAGCTCAGCACTTTCGAAACCAACAAATGTATCACGGTCACCAAACCCAGAACCTGAACCACCAAAGCTTGGGTCAACATAACCGCCTTCAACTTGCCAAACAAACGTAGGGCCAAAATTAGCAAATTGCTTTTTACCACGGAAACCAATACGGGTTTCGTTGTTTAACTGCAGCCCACTTAAATCTTCGTCACCTTTGACAGTACCAGTATCGTAATCGCGATATGCGGCTTGTAATGCGACAATACCGTATACCTCGTAAGACATATTTTCCAATAAACTTGCTGGATTAATGGCATCTACATCATCAGCAGCGATTGCAACGCCACCCATGAACATACTTGAAATTGCCGCACCTATTAGCGTTTTTGTAAAATGAGACTTCATGTTCACCCTTAACATATTGGTTATTTTTATATTAGTTATTCCCCCCTTTCATTAACCCTAGGTAATGATTAAGTGAGAATATATTTTGACCGTATTGCGTAAGTAAAAATAATTATCAAAAGCTCTTATTCAAAATATTAATTAGCTCTCGCTAATGCTTAACATTTATTATTAACAATTTAGTTACGTAAATTTAAATAGCCACCATTCAGATAACACTTATTTTCCTGATGTAATTAATCACTTTTGTTAATTATTACCACTCAGTTAACATTTTATATTCACGTACCACCAATATGTATCGAGCAGTTCGCTTAACTTCAAGGTTAAACAGGTATGTATACGTATAAACAAACAGCATTCATTATTGATGAGTGATACAGAAAAGCTACTTACCCGCATAACCAATAAACACTCAAACTAATGAAATTAAACAACTAAAACCTAAGTGCCGGTCTAGTAAAACTGTTTAAATCGTTACATTTTGTCATTCGTATAATGGTAATTGATTTATTTAACATCGAAAATTAAACAATAAACTTGAATGCTATCCTTGAATACTAGCAAGGATTTTACGTGTAAATAAATAGAGAAACTACTCTCGATTAACAATATTTTATAAATCACGATATATAAATATCAATTATTAGTGTTCCCTTACACAAGCCAACAAAGCGTGATAAAGATCACTCTTTAGCGGGTTTTACGGTACTTAATGCTATTTCAAATTGGTTAACGAGGTATAACTCTCATATATGAGATGGAGATCGCACAACTAATGGTGGTTTTTTTGTCAATTTTCTATAAAGATAGGCGCTATAAAAGTGATAATTAAGATTAGTTTAAAGATATAATTTTAAACTCTCTATTATTTACCAATTCTTAATTTGTTCTATTTTTAACCACGTTAATTTTTACCAAAAATAAATATACAAACGATTAACAATAAAAGGTTGGATTATTTTCCAGCAACATTTATAAATAGGAAGTAAGATGAAAAAGCTCACTTTAATTGCAGCCTCTGTGATTGCTACACTTGCTGGTTGTTCATCAACGAGCAATCCAGAACAGAACATTGTAGATTCTCTGGCTGACAATTTAGATATCAAATACACCATCGTGACTAATCAGGGAGCTGACAATGGCTTAGCTTGCCAAGATCTTGGTGCTGAGTTTGCTTCATGTAATAAAGTCAATATGACGCTCATCAACCAAGGTGACACCATTGATTCAAAAGATTGGACTATCTATTTTCACAGTATTCGTCTGATCCTAGAGGTTGGAAACGATCAATTTAAAGTGACTCGCATAACCGGTGATCTGCACAAGTTGGAACCGACTGACAAATTTGATGGCTTTGCAGCAGGAGAAACAGTTGAGATCCCATTGGTTGCAGAATATTGGCAGTTATTTGAAACCGATTTTATGCCTGGTGCTTTCGTTGTGGCTAACAATGCAGAGCCTAAGCTAATTGCGTCACTTAACACCGAAAACACCTCTTCATATGTGACTGAGCTAACACCCCAACAACAAAAGCGTGTCACTGCTGACAATAACGTGTTCGCGACTCCCCAAACACGTTTTGAGAAAAATGCAGATGTATTGGCATTAGATATCACCAGCGCATTATTACCAACGCCGATGCATGTTGAACTCGCTGAGGGTAAAGTCGATATCAGCCAAGGTATAGCACTGCCTAAGCAGCAGTTCGCTGATGCACAGTTTACCGCCATTGAAACCCGCGCCAAACTCATTGGTGTGGATGTTGAAGGCAAGCTGCCTGTTGCCATCGCACTAACACCAAAACTCTTTACCGGTGAAATGGCTGTATCTGGTGCATATCAGCTTGATATCACAGCTCAAGGCATCAATATTAAAGCGTTTGACCAAGCGGGCCTATTTTACGCTTTGCAGTCTGTTTTTGGCCTAGTCGATAGTAGTAATGCAAGTGAACTACCACTGCTTAGCATTAAGGATGCACCACGTTTCGATTACCGCGGTGTCATGGTAGACGTTGCCCGTCATTTCCACACCAAACCAGCCATATTAGCGACCTTAGATCAAATGTCAGCCTACAAGATGAACAAGCTTCATCTTCATTTAAGCGATGACGAAGGCTGGCGTATTGCTATCCCAGGTCTGCCAGAACTGACAGATGTCGGTGGTAACCGCTGTTTCGATTTAGACGAAACGCGCTGCTTATTACCTCAGTTGGGATCAGGTCCTACGTCAGACAACTTCGGCTCAGGCTATTTTAGCAAGGCGGATTACGTTGAAATACTGAAGTACGCTAAGGCCCGTAATATCGACGTGATCCCTGAGATCGATATGCCAGCCCATGCTCGTTCAGCCGTAGTGTCGATGGAAGCGCGTTATAAGCGCTTAATGAAAGCCGGTGATGAGGTCGGTGCTAGCGAATATCGCCTAATGGATCCACTTGATACCTCTAACGTAACAACGATTCAGTTCTACGATAAGAGAAGTTTCATCAACCCATGTTTAGCGTCATCGACGCGTTTTGTTGATAAGGTCATCAGCGAAATTGCTGCGATGCATCAAGAAGCTGATATGCCGTTAACGACGTGGCATTTCGGCGGTGATGAAACAAAGAACATCAAGCTAAATGCGGGTTTTCAAGATATCAATGCCAATGATAAATTGAGCTGGAAAGGTAACATCGATTTATCCCAGCAAGATATGCCTTTTGCTAAATCACCACAGTGTAAAATACTGTTAGATAAGGGCGTGGTCAGCGATTTTGCTCATCTACCAAGTCACTTCGCTGAGCAGGTGTCTAAAATAGCCGCCAGCAAAGGGATCCCAAGCTTCCAAGCTTGGCAAGATGGCCTTAAGTACAGTGAAAATGCACAGTCATTCTCCACTGAAAATACACGCGTGAACTTCTGGGATACTCTGTATTGGGGCGGAGCAGCTTCCGCTTACGAGTGGTCAGATAAGGGCTATGATGTGATTATTTCTAACCCTGATTATGTCTACATGGATATGCCATACGAAGTCGACGCGAAAGAGCGCGGTTACTACTGGGCAACCCGTGCTACTGATACTCGTAAAATGTTCAGCTTTGCGCCAGAGAACTTACCGCAAAATGCTGAAACATCGGTAGACCGTGATGGTAATGGCTTTAACGGCGTCGGCGGTGTTGAAGGCAAGGCATTCCACGGCTTGTCGGCCCAGTTATGGTCCGAAAGCGTGCGTAATGATGAACAATATGAGTACATGGTATTCCCACGAGTCCTTGCTGCTGCTGAGCGTTCATGGCACAAAGCAGATTGGGAAAACGATTACAAAGCGGGCGTCGAGTATTCACTAGAAACTAACTTAGTAAATAAACAAGCGCTCACTGATGATTGGACACGTGTTGCCAACATTATTGGCCAACGTGAACTCACCAAGCTTGAAAAAGCGGGCATTGATTATCGTCTACCGTTACCCGGCGCCAAGATTGAAAATGGCATCTTAGCGATGAATATTCAGTTCCCTGGTGTGGCACTGCAATACTCTACCGATGGTAAAAGCTGGTTAGATTATTCAGCTCAAGCTCAACCGAAAGTAACTGGTGAAGTTTGGATCCGTTCAATATCTACCTCTGGTGAACGCGCTAGCCGTGTCACTAGCTTGAAGTAATGCTTTAAACACATTTCAGGACAAGACAACAGGTACAAAAAAGGCCAGCTAATTAGCTGGCCTTTTTATTGAGTAAACACTCAGTGGAGTGGCTACTTCTTGTCTTTGATGTGCGTCATCATACGCTTACGACGACGTTCTTGGCTTACTGTTAACTTCTTAGTGTGTAAGCCTTCAAATGGGTTGTCACCGTCCTGGAAACGGACTTGGATTGGTGTACCCATGACTTTCAGTGAACGACGGTAGTAGTTCATCATAAAGCGCTTGTATGAATCAGGTAGCTTCTTAACCTGATTTCCGTGTACAACCACGATTGGCGGGTTATAACCACCGGCGTGAGCGTACTTAAGCTTCACACGACGGCCATTCACCATAGGTGGCTGATGATCGTCCTGTGCCATCTGCATGATACGCGTCAGCATAGAGGTACTCACACGGCGAGTCGCACTTTCATAAGCTTCTTGAACAGATTCAAAAAGATGGCCTACGCCAGTACCATGAAGTGCTGAAATAAAGTGTATACGAGCGAAATCGATAAAGCCAAGACGACGATCAAGCTCACTCTTCACTCTGTCTTTGATGTCTTGATCGATGCCATCCCACTTATTGACGGCAATAACCAGTGCACGACCAGAGTTAAGTACAAAACCTAATAGACCTAAGTCTTGCTCTGCGATCCCTTCACGAGCATCAACAATAAGCAGCACGACGTTACTGTCTTCAACCGCTTTAAGGGTTTTAATGACCGAGAATTTCTCTACGGTTTCATTCACCTTACTACGGCGGCGAACACCAGCAGTATCAATCAAAATGTACTCACGACCATCACGTTCCATCGGAATGTAAATACTGTCACGGGTGGTGCCAGGCTCGTCATATACGACAACACGCTCTTCACCTAAGATACGGTTCGTTAAGGTTGATTTACCCACGTTTGGCTTACCGATAATGGCAAGTTTAATCGGTAGGTCTTGCAGACGCTTTTGATCAGCTTCAGCATCCTCTTCGGTGTACTCTTTCTCTTCTTCATCTTCACCTTCTTCGTCACCATCACGAACAAGACCTAAGGCTTCTGCATAAGGAGCAAGAGCGTATTCAATCATGTTTGTTACACCACGACCTTGCGCAGCTGCCATCTGGTAAACTTCGCCTAGGCCTAGTGCCCAAAACTCAGCACATGCCGAATCAGCGTCGATACCATCAACTTTATTCGCAACCACAAAGGTGGTTTTTTCACGACGTCGAAGATGCTCAGCGATAGCTTGATCTGAAGCCGTTAAGCCCGAACGTGCATCCGTTAAAAATAGGACTACGTCCGCTTCTTCAATAGCGGCCATTGACTGCTCAGCCATGTGAACTTCAATGCCCTCTTCAGTGCCATCAATACCGCCGGTATCAACCACAATGAATTCATAACCTGACAAATGTGCACGGCCATATTTGCGATCCCGAGTTAGCCCAGGATAGTCGGCCACCAAAGCATCACGCGTACGCGTTAAGCGGTTAAATAAGGTCGACTTACCGACATTCGGACGACCAACAAGGGCCACTACTGGAATCATTTTATGCCTCTATCTACAAATTCTTTAAAATATAAAAAACGAAAAAACTTCGATTTAGTAAACAAAAAGCCCCCGGAACTCGCTTCCAGGGGCTAATACCCAAACCACTCCAGGATGAAGCATCTTGAGGTTGCTTGGGTATATCAACTAAACATAATTTTACGGGAGCGTTATTCTAGCTACTTTTCCGCTTCTGGTTTGAACGTATATATTATCGTCCACAACCAAAGGCTGACTAAATATACCTGAACTGTCGACCTGTATACGGCCAACAATTTTACCATCACTCTTATCAATAAAGTGTAGATAACCTTCAAAGTCACCTACCACAATATAATCTTTAAATACTGCTGGAGACGTTAAGTCACGATTAGAAAGCTCGGTATTACTCCAGTTTTCTAGACCATTACGTCTATCGACAGCATAGATTCGGCTGTGATCATCGACAAGAAACAGATTCACACCTGAGTCAGCCAATTCATGAAAACTTGAATATTTACGTGTCCACACTACGCGACCCGTTCTCAGTTCCATCGACACAAGATTACCGTTAAAGCTCACAGCATAGAGGTTATCCCCTATAATGAGCGGCATCATATCGATATCGGCCATGCGGGTAAACTCATTACCGCCTTTTGGCGTATAAATCGCTTGTTCCCATGCAGCTTGACCACTGTTCTTGATCACAACGGCTATTTTACCATCGGCTGTTCCAACAAAGAAACCACCGGCCTCATAGTTTGCTGCGCCTGTGCCACGCAATGTTAATGTTGGCAGCTTTGACTCATACACCCACTGCTTTTCACCGTCATCCACATTAAAGGCTTCGAGCGTACCAGCACTGGTACTGACAACGACTAAATCTTCAGCAACTGTCGGGACAGAAAGAAGCTCACCACCTGCAATAACTGACCATTCAGTATCGCCAGTTTCTGCATCCAGCGCACCCAGTAATCCACTTTCACCACCGATAAAAATCTTATCGCGAGCAGCGGTTACACCAGCGGCTATTTTAGCACCTTTGTTCTTGGCTAAAACATTGTCCTTAAAAGCAGAACTAAAATCCTTTTGCCAGACCTTTTCACCTGTCGCTTCATCAAATGCAACCACCTGACCATAACGATCGGCAACGTACAATTTATCATATCGTGCCGCTGGACGTAGGCGAGAATAATATGGGCCTACACCATTGCCTACAGAGGCACTCCAGCTTACGGTTGGAAATACACTTGCCTCAATCTCAGACAAAGGACTAACTGGCTCTTCTTCTACATCACTGGACGAACAGGCTGATAACAGACCTAAGCTCAATCCACATGCGAGCAATGTTTTGCACCAAGACTTCATGGGCAGGTTCCTTATGCCTTATTCAAATTATCTAGCTTCATCTGTAGCGCAGGACTTGCCGTTGCTCCACCGTTATCCACGGCAGCTTGATAAGCCGCTTTAGCTTGTTCAGCATCACCTTTACGAACCAAGAAATCGCCTTTAAGCTCATCTCTTTGTGCGGTAAAAGCAGGATCTGATACTTGCTCTAGTGTCGTGATAGCAATCGCGAGCTGGCCTTGTTCAGCCTGAACACGTGCCAATCGAATGGTCGCGACCATCACTAAGCTAGTATCAGCAGCTGTGGCAATCACACTTTTCAGTGTGCTTTCAGCTTTATCTAAATCACCCGCTTCTACAGCTGCTTTAGCAACAATAAGCGATAACAGAGATTGATAACCTTTTTGGTTGTAGTCTTTGGCAAAAGTTTCGGCTGCTGCAAGCATGCCTGCTTCTGTCATCGCTGGGGCGCTCATCGCTTGAAACGCTTCTGAGGCTAACTCAGCCTGAGCAATTTTATGTTCAGAATAATAATTCCAACCAAATAAACCGCCTAAACCAACTACTGCACCAACGACAATCGAAGTTCCATAATCTTTCCAGAACTGTTTGATAGCATCTACTTGTTGTTCTTCTGTGCTATAAATTTCCACGCAATCTTCCTCTTAAATCTGCTTTGCGATATAAGTTGCTAAACCATCACGTGCAACTAATTCTTGTTCTTTTTTCTCGCGAAGGTACTTAACTGCAACTTGGTTATTGGCAATTTCGTCATCACCGATAACAAGCGCAATTTTGGCACCACTTTTATCCGCGCGCTTCATCTGTTTCTTGAAGTTACCGCCGCCACAATGACTCATAACCCTAAGGTTAGGCAACTCACTTCGTAGCGATTGAGCAATTTTTATCGCTTCAATCTTACTTGCATCACCCATCGCCGTCACATAAACGTCGACAGTTGCAGGAATATCGCTAGTTAACTCTAATGTTTCGAGCATCAATACGATACGCTCTAATCCCATAGCAAAGCCGACAGCCGGTGTATCTTTACCGCCTAACTGCTCTACTAATCCATCGTAGCGTCCACCTGCAAGTACAGTACCTTGTGAGCCTAAACTCGTGGTAACCCACTCAAAAACGGTGCGATTATAATAATCTAAACCGCGTACTAAGCGAGGGTTGATGACGTATTGGATGCCAACAGCGTCTAAGAGTTCACATAAATGTGAAAAATGTGTCCGAGACTCTTCGCCAAGGAAATCCATCAACTCAGGTGCATCGACTAATAACGCCTGTACATCAGGGTTTTTAGTGTCTAAAACACGCAGTGGATTGGTGTACATACGACGCTGACTTTCTTCATCAAGTTGCTCTTTGAACTGCTCTAAGAACTCGATAAGCGCGCTGCGGTATGTCGCACGTTCAGCAGGATCACCTAAGGTGTTAAGCTCTAGCGTCACATGTTCTGTGATACCAAGCTTCTCCCAAAGACGGGCTGACAACATTAGCACTTCAGCGTCGACATCAGCAGAACCGATACCATAAACCTCAACACCAAACTGGTTAAATTGACGGTAACGACCTTTTTGAGGACGCTCATGCCTAAACATAGGACCCATATACCAAAGGCGCTGCTCTTGGTTATATAGCAAGCCATGCTCATTACCCGCACGTACTGTCGATGCGGTGCCTTCCGGACGAAGCGTCAGACTATCTCCATTACGGTCATCAAAGGTATACATCTCTTTTTCAACGATATCAGTAACTTCACCGATTGAACGCTTAAACAGATCTGTACTTTCAACGATTGGCGTACGAATTTCGCTGTAACCATAAGCGGCAACAGTGTCTCTTAATACGGTCTCTAGTTTTTGCCATAGAGGACTTTGGGTAGGCAGAATATCATTCATTCCGCGAATAGCTTGGATCTGTTTTGCCACAGTATAGACTCGTCCGATTTAACTATAAATTTAACAGCGCCGTGCAGTATATCTCATATACCTAAGCTACCTCAAGGTGCGCATTTATGAGCGCTTATTGGATAGCTGAACAAGGCTGTTTTCAACTCACAAAAAAACGCCGAGACAGGCTCAGCGTTGATAAATGATTCTTGGTTATTTGCTTAAATCTTGTACTGGAATACGCGCATTGATAATGGACGCTTTCGCTCTGATCTTAGCTTCGAGTGAGTCGACAATATTATCATTATCAAAGCGCTCTTTTTGTCTAACACCATCATCGAAGTAGCCACTTTTACGGTTACCACCAGTCAAACCAATGTCTGAGACTAGGGCTTCACCTGGACCATTGACCACACAACCAATAATGGAGACGTCCATGGGCGTGACAATATCTTCAAGGCGTCGTTCGAGTTCATTCACTGTGCTTATCACATCAAACTCTTGACGAGAACAAGATGGACAAGCAATAAAGTTGATGCCCCGTGAGCGAATACGCAGGGACTTGAGAATATCAAACCCCACTTTAATCTCTTCGATAGGATCTGCGGCAAGAGAGATACGTAAAGTATCACCAATACCTTCAGCCAGCAGCATACCTAGGCCCACTGCAGACTTCACAGAACCTGCGCGTAACCCACCCGCTTCAGTGATACCTAAGTGAAGTGGCTGTACTATCTGTTTTGCCAGTAAGCGGTAGGCTTCGACGGCAAGAAACACGTCGGAGGCTTTAACACTCACCTTAAATTGATCAAAGTTAAGTCTATCGAGAATGTCCACGTGGCGCATCGCTGATTCTAGCAAAGCTTCAGGCGTGGGTTCTTTGTACTTATCCATCAAATCTTTTTCTAAAGAACCGCCATTGATGCCGATTCGAATAGGAATATTCTTATCTCTGGCACAATCAACTACACTTTTAATGCGAGATTCATTGCCTATATTGCCCGGATTAATACGCAAGCAATCGACACCATATTCAGCCACTTTAAGGGCAATACGATAATCGAAATGGATATCGGCAATGAGGGGAATATTGGTTTGTTGCTTAATCAGTTTGAACGCTTCTGCTGCATCCATTGTCGGCACTGAAACACGGACAATATCCGCGCCAACAGCCTCAAGCGCGCGAATTTGTGCAACCGTCGCCGCGACATCTGTCGTTAGGGTGTTTGTCATTGACTGAACCGCTATTGGTGCACCATCTCCAATAGGAACATCACCAACATAGATGCGGGTTGAAGCACGTCTTTTAATCGGGTTTTCGTTGTACATCTTGTTTACTCTATTTGTCTATTACTCGCTGATGCCGTTTGGTACAACATCATTTAATCTTCGCTTTGAGTTTGGATCTACTCGGAAAAAGGAAGACTGAATCTGGCGACTCGCCCGTTAGGATAATCAGCTAAACTCACGTTTTCGTCGTTTAACGTAATGCTGACCGCCTGAGGTGCGCCTAAAGTGAACTTAAACGGTTCACGTCCTGTCACATCAAGTTTGCTGCCCGCTTTTTCCAAATCATTAATCAAAGTCTTACCATCGGCATCAGTCACATTAATCCAGCAATCCGCGGTTAACGTTAAACTGAGTGTTGACTCACCAGTAGCAAGCTCAAGGGCTTGTTGAATAACCGCTGGTTGCGCTCCTTGACTAAGACTCGCACTTGCAATAGCAGGTGCGCGTGTAGTCACGGCATCTGCATGCGCTATATCTAAATCATCAATGCTTGAGGTTTCAATGCCTGTGCTCTCGATACCAGAGTCTCGTTCCTTGTTTGGATCAGGTAACGCTTTAGTTGAAAAAGACTCAGGAACCGAATTATCCATCTCTTCCACCGTGGGCTGTGAAAAATCAACACTCGCTTGAGTATCCGACTTTTGTACCCACCATAAAACAAGCAGCGCTAATAGGATAAAGACAATAGCATAGGTAACGAACATTAAACGCCCATCACTTGCCTGACGAGTCGTTTTGCGGGAAAAACTTTGCATTTCAGGCTCTTTGGCCTCTGGGAATTGAAGTTCTATGCAAGTTTGTAGCGCTTCATTATCAACTTCAACAAGACGCGCGTAATTTTTTACATAGCCTTTCACGTAAATAGCAGAAGCTATCTCGTCGAATTTATTTGCTTCAATATCATGGACAATACAGGGCCGCAAATGTAGCTGCTCTGCAATATCATCAACACTTGCCCCTTGCTTATTGCGGGCATCTTTTAACAGGGATCCAATACTTACTTGATCGGATGTGTCATGAGTTTCATTACTGTCTGCTGCATCCTTGAGCATATCGACTTTTTTATTTGTCATCAGTGCATACTGGCTCGATATCGCTTAGCCTCATTAGATGAGGGAAACTTGGCTAAAAGTAATATGCCAAACCTTCTGGCTTCATCTTCATCGTTCAACGCTCGCTCTATCGTCACACCTAAGATTAAACTCTCGGCAGACTGGGCGATAATACGATGGTAACGCGCGAGTTGCGCGCGAGCATCGAGATAATTATCTTGCTCAATCTCGATCTCTGTTAATTCAATTAACGTGCTTTGACTTCTGGGATTATACTTGAGCGCGATACTAAAATACTCACGGGCTTTATTAATCTCACCCGCTTTGCGGCTGCAGATCCCCAGATTTTCATAACTGTCGCCGGCTCGGGTATATTTAGGCATTTTTACAGCCCGAAGAAACATCTTCTCAGACTCTTTAAATTTATCTTGTTGGCAGAGAAACACACCAAAGTTATTGAACCCGTCACCGCTGGCATCACTGGCATTAATCGCCTTTCGATAAGACTTTTCAGCATTATCAAGATCACCCACAGTTTGATAATAATATGCCATCGAAATATGCACATCTTCAATATTGGGCGCGAATTTAATCGCCTTATCTAAATTGTATTTAGCTTGTTGGCTATTACCTCTGCGCAAATAGGTAAGCCCTAATTGAGCACGCTTTTGCGCAGCCAGTACATTATCAAACGGCCTTTCAGAAACAGGCACGTCGGTACCACTATAAGTACTTTGTGAAACACAACCCCCCACCATACCCGTACTGAGTACGATAAGAGTGATGATTTTGGGCAGTCCATGCTTCATTAACAAGCCTATCTATCTAAAATATACAATGAGTTAGTTTATTGTGACCGATATTTGACTATCTTGCATGCGTTTTTTCGCTAAACGCTTAGTTCTGTCTCTAATATCACCGGCTAACTGTCCACAAGCCGCGTCAATATCGTCTCCACGAGTCTTACGGACTATCACTGTTAGGTCATATTCCATCAATACTTTGGAGAAACGATCGATACGTGAATTTGAAGAACGACCGTAAGGTGAGCCAGGATATGGATTAAATGGAATTAAATTAATCTTACAAGGCGTATCTTTCATTAATTTAGCAAGCTCATGCGCTTGATCAGTACTGTCGTTGATATGATCTAACATCACATACTCAACCGTCACACGTCCACGGTTTGCATTCGATTTTGCGATATAACGACGAATACCAGCTAAAAACTCCTCTAAAGGATATTTTTTATTCACTGGTACAAGCACATCACGCAGTTCATCATTTGGCGCATGGATACTAACAGCCAATGCTACATCTAGCGCATCACCCAGCAAATCCAACGCAGGAACAACACCAGATGTTGATACCGTAACACGACGTTTTGAGAGGCTAAAACCAAAATCATCCAACATGATATCCATCGCTGGGATCACATTTTTAAGATTAAGTAGTGGCTCACCCATTCCCATCATAACGACGTTAGTAATAGGACGTTCGCCAGTATCTTTAACGAAACCGATAAAATCTGCGACACGCCAAACTTGTCCAATAATCTCAGAAACCGTCAAGTTACGATTAAATCCCTGTTGCGCTGTTGAGCAGAAAGTACACTCCAACGCGCAACCAACTTGAGAGGAGACACACAAGGTTGCTCTGTCACCTTCAGGGATATAAACCGTTTCGATTTCCTGACCTTGCCCAACATTAATGGCGAATTTAATGGTGCCATCTTCAGATTTTTGAAAGCTTGAAATTTCTGGCGCAACCACCTCACAGCGAGCACTCAGCTTGGCACGTAAGGCTTTATTGATATTAGTCATCGCCTCGAAGTCACTCACACCAAAATGATAAATCCACTTCATCAATTGATCGGCACGAAACGGCTTTTCACCCATTTCAGTGAATAATGCTCTTAACCCTTTACGGTCAAGATCCAATAAATTGATCTTCTTCTCACTCATTTTGACTAACCTCAACACCTAATACACGCCACAGGGCGGCGAATTATACAGACAGAACCCTATTTTAGCTAGTTGTGATACTCGCCGCACTTATATTCATTGCTAAGATACTCCCTTTCCAGCTGCTATCCCATAAAATATGTTTAATACTCCACTTGGTAGGAAACGGGTGGTAATTAATGTTAGAATCACGCCGGACTAATATTGGTCCGCAAATATAATTCCATTACATGATCACCCTCATCGTTATTGTTTCTGTTGCTATTGGCGTTTCTTTCCTTTGCAGCGTGTTTGAAGCCGTTTTACTCTCTGTCACTCCAAGCTATATTGCAAACTTGGTTCACACCAATCCAAATGCAGCTAAACGCCTTGGAAAACAGAAAGAGAATGTCGAGTCTCCACTGGTCTCTATTCTGACCTTGAATACCATTGCCCACACAGTTGGTGCAGCTGTTGCTGGTGCACAAGCAGCAAAAGTATTCGGTAACGATATGCTGGGTGTATTTTCTGCAGTATTGACTTTCTTGATCCTATTTTTCTCAGAAATCATTCCAAAAACCATAGGTGCAAACCATTGGCGTAATTTAGCGCCATCAGTTTCTGTTGCGCTACTATGGATGGAAAGACTCATGTTCCCGTTGATTTGGATGTCACAACAAGTGACACAACTCATGGGTAAAGGGGATGAAGGTCAGTATATTCGTCAAGAGATGAGTGCAATGGCTAAAATAGGCCAAGAATCTGGTGAGCTCGATGAACAAGAGTCAAAAATTCTGACTCAGATGTTATCGGTAAAAGAGATGCCAGTTACAGCTATCATGACACCAAGAACCGTCATGTTTAGTTTGCCAGCTTCGATGACTCAGGAAAAATTCTCCCAGCTGCATAAAGCTTCACCATTTTCCCGTATTCCAATTTTTAATGAAGATCCAGATGATGTTATTGGTTATGTTAACCGTGACAGCATTTTACTTGCCGAACGTAAAACGCCAAATGCGACTATCGGTGAGCTGAAACACAATTTAATTGCTGTACCTGAAACGGCAAAAATATTGCCACTATTCCAGCTACTCACAAAGCGTAATACTAAAATCGCGATGGTTGTGAACGAATATGGTACTGGTGAAGGTATTGTCTCTTTAGAAGATATTATCGAATCACTTTTAGGTCTGGAAATTGTTGATAGCAACGACCCAGTCACTGACATGCAGCAACTTGCTCGCAGGTTATGGAAAAAGCGCATGACAGATAAAGGGATCACCTTCTCCGACGATGGCGAGTTTGACTCCTATATCCAGACGCCAAAATCTGACTCTTAATTTGAAAGAGTCATGACAACACCGAAAGGGAAACGTGAGTTTCCCTTTTTTGTTGCCATCGCCCAGTGTACAATCCACAGCTGTTCGCCCTAAAAGATACCCTTCCCATGTCTACTCGTTACGCCCTTAAACTTGCCCACATTAACGACACCCACTCTCACTTCGAGAGCAGTAGTGTCCGCTTCAACTATGAAGATGAGGGTAAGTCTTACGACATCTATAGTCACAGCGGCGGGTATGCAAGGATCAATTATCAGGTCGACAATGCCAGAGAGCAGGCTCTTGACGCTAAACAAGCGTTTCTATTTCTTCATGGCGGCGATAGCTTCCAAGGCTCCCTCTATTTTAGCCAGTTCAAGGGAGCCGCTAACGCTCACCTACTCAATCTATTAAAACCTGACGCCATGGTCATTGGTAATCACGAGGTCGATGCCGGCAGTGAACCCATTCTTGCTTTTCTCGACAGCATTCAATTTCCGTTACTCGCGGGGAATATGGATCTGAGTCAGGAGATCAGCACCAAAAAAAGTGCACTTAAAGGACATAAGAACCTTTATGACTATCAGCATGAGCAGGGAATGGCAAAGGTCATCATTAAGCCTTTGCAAAATAAACAACTGGCTATCATTGGGATTACGTTAGATCAAATGGCCGAGATCGCACGTCCGGATCCCGACACCCATTTCGTCAATGCGATTGAAACAACCCGCAAAACCGTACAACATTTAAAGTCAAACGGGATTGACCATATCTTAGTCTTGAGCCATTTAGGCTTTGACCAAGACAAAGTGTTAGCAGAGCAAGTTGATGGGATAAGTCTAATTGTCGGTGGCCACACTCATACATTGCAGGGCGACTTTAAAGAGTTTGGACTCAGTGTAACCCCATATGGCGTGAGCGTTAACAACACGCCAATCCTACATGCGGGTAAGCACGCAGAGACTATTGGCCTTGCAGACATTGAGTTTAATGCGCAGGGCCAAGTCACGAGTCTGACTGGCCATAATTACTTTATGTTAGATAGCCAATTTATTCTCGAATCTAAACATGATGTCACCCAAGGTGTGTACGACAAGGTGCATGAGCATCTAAAACAGCACCCAGGTATATTATGGGACAATGAAGATACGGCGATAACGAAAGTGATTAATACACAATACAAACCCGCTATTGCAGCCCTTGAGCAGCAAGTGTTGGGATTTGTGCCTAGAAACTTGGTTCACACCCGCCTGCCCAGTAAAGCACTTCCTCACGGCAGTGAAATCGCTCCTTGGGTCTGTAAAAGTATCTATCACGAATCGAAGCGTCAGCTCACTAGAGTCGACTTTGCCCTTCATAATGCCGGTGGTGTCAGGCAATCTCTCAATAAAGGAGAGGTCACACTTGCCTATGTCATTGGGCGGCTACTCCCCTTTGACTTACCGTTAGTTCACTATGAAATCCAAGGGCTTCACCTTTTTGCCGCCATAGAATCAGCGATCAACTCAGCAACCAATAACAGTGTCACAGGCACAGGTGCTGGCAGTTTTCCCTACACTTATGGATTGAAGTATTGTTACGATGGAAGAAAGCCATTAGGCGAAAGAATCTTGTCTCTGGAAGTGTTCGATAAAGACGGTATTTCATGGATTAGTGTCGATAAGCAGGCTACTTACTTCGGTGTTTCCTCAGCTTATACGGTTTCAGGCAAAGAGGGTTACACGCCTTTATTACAAGCGGAAACTCAAGAACCGATCGAAGATCTCACCCTCCCCCTTGCCTTTATTCGTTACCTGCAAAGAGAGCAGTCACAGCTCGAAGAGACGTTGATTCCACACGTTCATTACACCAGCCACTTAACATTCTAAGCGGTATCTAAAGAATAGAACCTAAGAGTTATACCAATGACATTAAGTATCTGTTCATTCAGCGGGAATTCAAAGCGCTGAAGGCAAGGCGGATGATTGAAGCTAATAGTTATTCTATATCTAAATCATTCAACACAGCATCCAGGGCTTTGAAACCCGCCCTACGGGAGGCTCTCAAACATTCCACTTCTGCTTTGCATTGACTTACAAGGGAATAGCCATTCTTTCATCAATGCGCCTTGAATTGAAAAGTTTGAGCACCTCTGAATTGATAACATATTTAATGTAATTGGTATTAGTATTGGCTACAGCTCTTTTTCCATCAAAAAGCCCATGATGATCCGCCCAAGCTTCTCTTGATAACTTTTGTGGCGTAGTTTAAACCCCCGAGAAAGAAACAGCGCCTTAGAAGCTTTGGATGCATCCACTGACAAAGCTGAAAAACCTTGTTCACTCGCCCAGTGTTCTAACGTCTCATATAACTTATGTGCCACGCCCTTTCCCTGATAATCAGGATGGACATACAAGCTATCGATATACCCTTGACTGTAAAACTGCGTTTCAACATTGATAAAGCCACAGCATCTCGGCTTACCGTTAACAGAACAGCTTACATCTAACACCACCCAAGCCTGACTACGACTCAAACGTTTATTCCAGTGGTACGACGAACGGGGAGCCGCAGACCAAGCAGACTTATCATCACAGGAATACACGTCATCATCGAGATGGTGAATCGACTCATGGAAGATATTGCTTACCGCCGTGGCATAACACTTACTGTATGGGAGAACTGTAAAACTCGATGGCATGGGTGATGGACTAGGCAACGATTAATGGAGGGATTGTATCGAGATCAAATACCAATGTCATCGACTTCAACAATATCTGCAAAGGCAGAAAAAATAGATCACTTTCTCATTCTAATTGGTACGTGACATAAAAATGGTGGCGATTATCAGATAATCCAGCCACCATATATCACGCTTTTTTTGACAGCCACTAAGCCATCAAAGACAGGCTTATTTCTTATCGATACGGCCAACAAATAGAAGCTCATCGAATGTACGGTTCAAGGTCTTACTTGTGAAATCATTCATCCACATCTGCTCTTGAACGACAACTTTGTCACCTTTACTGATCTCAATTTGTGGACCAGCAGCCCAAAAAGTCTTATCAGACTCTTTAATCTGAACATAAGTGTAGCCACCGCCATTCATAGTATCGATAACAATACCTTCATGCATTACACCCTGCGCCCATGCACTAGAGATACCCAAAGCCAGTGTTGCTACAGCCAGTAGTTTTGCAAGTTTAGCGATCATTGTCTGTTCCTTTATCTTTTAATACTGAATTTATACAATGAAATCATTAAAGCATGCAGCACAGAATAAATCTCTAATAAACAAACCAAAAGCTGGAGTAATATCCATCTTTTAGATCAAGATCATAAAACCAGAAACAAAAGCTAATTTCTTGGAACTTTAAGCAGAGGCTGCAGCATACCCTCTAATCCATTGAGCTTAATCTCGTACATTAAGGCAAGCTGCTCACCCAACTTCCCCTCTGGGAACCCTTTCGAATGAAACCAGACAAGATAGGGTTCAGGTAGTTCCAGTAACTTACGGCCCGCATACTTACCAAAAGGCATCTTCTGGTTAATCGCCTCTAACAATACCTGTTCATTCATATTCATTTCCAACACGGATGTTCTCGTTCCGAGTAGCTTAACCAATCAAGCGATGATCTCAAACAAGATATCTGAAAATCTTAACTTGTCTCCTCGCTGTGACAAGTATCCATAAACTGTCACAACATTTCACAGACATGAACTGTAAACTCAATATCACAGCTAAAGTCATTATATCTTTTTTCAATAACTAACCACTTAGCTAGCTTAGTTAGTAATAACCAAAACTAAATTTACATCTATACCCTCCATAATCTCCCAAGATAAAATCAATTCACCAGTGTAAAATTAACATTTAAGCAACTAACAGACTGATTATGTTGCATTAATCACAAGTACATTTATTTAGCACCTCGAAGGTCAAAAAGGTAACAAATGAGTCATTATGTCAATTTAACGGCGTCAGATAAAAACGATAAAAACGATAAAAACGTCAAAAATCATACAGTTGACCTATATATCATTTATATCTAAATTGATAGCTAGACAACAAAATCCATTGACTTGAGGGGATAGAGATGATCATTCTAGTGGGAGGTGAAAAAGGGGGCAGTGGTAAAAGTTGTATTGCTCAAAACATAGCCGTGTTTTTAACAACTGACTGTGGCGCTTCTGTCATTATGGTTGATTGCGACCCCCAAAGGACCACATCAGATTGGATTCAAGCGAGGAATAACAACACAAGCCTAGCCACAATTAACTGTGTGCAACTTTACGGAAAAATTCGTAATGACCTGCTCAGTCTCGAACAACATTATGATTTCGTCATTGTTGATTGCGGCGGGCAGGATAATTTAGCACTCAGAGCCAGTATGTCAGTGGCTTCTCATGTACTTATGCCACTGAGGCCGAAACGCCGGGATCTTAAAACAGTCAATCATATGGATGATATTGTCGCCACTTGTATGATGATCAACCCCAAGATGCGCGCGTCATTTGTTATCACTCAGTGCCCGAGCTTACCCAGTCAAGCCAACCGTATTTTAGAGGCAAAAGAGGTCTGCAGAACTTACGACATTAATGTATTAGATGCCATCAACTATAACCGTAACATCTTTGATGACAGTGAAGAATCTGGTTTATCGGTTATCGAAATAGATCCAAAAGGAAAAGCGGCATCTGAGATGAGAGCCATTGCATGTGAAATGTTAGATGCGAAAAATGCCACTGAGATAAGAAATCGTATCGCCACGGCTAAAATGAATAACACGAGAGGTGACTATGGGTCTGGCAGATCTCAAGAAAAACTCTACGCCGTCTAATACTGGGCGAACTCACATAGCAAGACACCAACACATCAACATTGAAGACTTTATTGATGAAGCCACTCACTACGCTGCTGGATTGACCCTAGTAACGAATGAAATGGTTGAGGCTATTGCACCTCCCTCAATCGTGAATACTTCGGAGTCTCTAAACCAATTACGCGCCATAGATGAACGAGTGAATACGATACCTGAGACACGAAAAACACGAGAGCCCTATCGAAAAGCCACATTTACATTAAGCGAATCTGCGATCTCTCACTTGGCAGAGCTAGCCAGTGGGTGTGACATGGCAAAATCTAAATTAATACGATCGCTGATTGAACATCATTATTCTCTCAATAAACAGGAAGCCCTACAAAAGGAGAGTTCAATTATTCACGACTAGCACTACCGTTTCTCCCACCCTTTTATACTGGCAGATACAGTTTCGACCTAAGCAGTAACTTTTGCCCTGCCAGTACTTTTTTTATACAAAACACAATCAGTTGCCCCCCTTTGCGCAATCAAATCTCCCTACTTAGTATGAGTAAGCGATAGAATTGAAGTATTACCTATACAAATACGCAACATAATAGTATTAATATAATCAAATAAAGTGGTAAAGCGGAGTAATATCACGTGTATAAGGTGTTTAACAAATTTATAACCTTTTTGTTCGCTTTTCATTTTTCCGTGAGTTACGCGCAGTTTTCACTCGACCAAATTCCCGACATAGAAAACAAGCAAACACTCAATTTAGTCGCAGAAACCGGATTTTGGACAGTACATCTCAAGGAGAACATGTTACCTAAATTTACCGAGCAGACCGGAATAAAGGTAAATGTCATCACCACCTCGCTTGATAAGATGTATTCGCTGCAAACAGAGTCGTTAATCGAAGGTTCTGGCCGATATGATTTACTGACGATGGAGGCTGGTTGGGCAAAAGAGTGGGCTTCTAAAGGATTAACCGTTCCCCTATCTGAACTTGCCAACCTCTACGATCCCAGCGGTGAAAGAGGAATCAACAACTACCTTGAACCCTACTACCCCTCTTTATTGAATATTCTCTCCTACCATGGCGAGATCTACGCAATCCCTTATAACAACTATGTGATGGGCAATCACTACCGAGCCGATCTGTTTGGCCACCCAAAAGAAAAATTCAACTTTAACGTTAAATATGGTTACCCTCTTGGGCCCCCGACCAATATGGATGAACTCAAAGATGTCAGCGCTTTTTTCACGCGCACTAAAGGGGAAGAATTAGGAGGCAAGATACTGGATAAACCCTTTTACGGCATCGCCTTAATGTCAGGAAATCGTCCACATATCAATGATGAGTTTTCATCGATTCTTTGGAGCCTAAATGGCTACTGGATGAAGCCCGAATACGATCAGGAAAAAAAGATAAAGCTATTCCAGCTCCCGCGTAATAACAACGAACTTATCCGCACCGCCAATATCTACCAAGACCTTAAGCACTTTGCCTACCCTGCAGATGAAAACTTTGCTTTTAAAGAAGCCTCTGACGCACTCGCTAACGGTAATGTCGCCATGTGGCCTTTTGCCTATAACAACCTATGGAATGCCTCTTTTAAAGTCGAATCAAATATCTCAGGGGCTAAATTAGCTGTAACTCAAGTACCTGGAGGCAAACCATATAATGGCGCTTACGCCTTTGCCGTCGCCTATGATAGCCTTAATCCTCAGGCTGCTTACTGGTTATTAAAATACATGGGTTCTTATGAAGCTCAGCACGCTTATGCATTAGGCGGAGGCAACCCTTGCAGAGTTGATGTCGCCACAGCGCCAGAGTTTCAAACTGAAGAGTTGCGCCACATAGGAGGCGCATTTAGTTCTAGCCACAAAGCCAATATGACCTGGTCAACTGAGGTGCTCAATTATGGTCATTTTACCAGCACAGCAATGGGGGACATCTACCCTGAGCTGAGTAAAAGCAGTTTTAGGCTATCAACTAATAGTGATATCCCCTCTGAAACATCTAAGCTAATCAACAAGATTGAACAGATTCAAAACCGTTATGGTGAAATACCAGTGGTAAAAAGATGAGACTAAAAAAACCTTTAGGCAGTTTAAAAGATAAATTAAGATTATTGTTGTTCATCACAATATTGCTCACGCTTGCAATCGGATTAACATCGATTGGTTTATCTCAAAACCTGCAATACAAGCTGGATCATTTAATCAATAAAGATGTCAGCAAAATATTGTATGCGTTAGAACTATCTAAGGACAGCCAAGAGCTAGAGCTGATCACTGTAAAGCTTAAAAGCTTCAGTACCGACAAACAACGTGTCGAACTGCTCAATAAACTGTCGGAACAATGGGTTGAGATTGAAAAAAAGCTACTGACACTGATAAATTTAGAGGATGATAAAACACAAATCCAGCAGCTTCATAATCACCTAGACAGCATAAAGTTAGCCACTGAGCAGATCCCACTTTTAGAGCAACTTACCGAAATAGCTCAGGAAGCTCAGATACAAGCTAGCCACCTTCACCTCAACATGAATCTAATCGAAAAAGGGTTTTCCCGCGCCATATCCAATGAGCTAACACAGCTAGATCAAATGGCTAATACGCAACTCAGCCAACAGAAATACACTCAGCTGCAGCAATCGATTGATGACCATAGGGAATTATCAGATTTCTTGCACAAGGGCGTACAGGTCTTCAGGCTAGCTGCAGAGGTAGATGAAGGAGCGGATAACCACATCAATAATCAATTACAGCGGGAGACGATGCGCCATTACTTAGCGCTAAAACATCACTCAATCTCCTCTGTTACCGCCTCAGAGATAAAACAAGACTGGCTTTCACAAATACGCCCTAATTTAATTGGCCCTTCAAACCTGTTCATTTCAAGTAGAGATGCATTGAATAGTAGTCGAATTGCCAATGTGCACTTAGAGATACAAGCGGAAGCCGCTGCAGAGATTGCACTTTTTTCATCAGTATTAGTAAAGCGAGTAGAGCAGCAAGTGGAAGTCGAAGGTCGGCAATTAAAAAATGACAGTATCGCCTTTGTTATTCTGGTATTTTTTGCAGGTGTTCTCTACACCTTTCTTATCTGGCTAACCAACTGGCACTTTATCGCAAAAGGCATTATTCAACCAGTAATAGCAACCAGTAATGCCATGCAAGCTATCGCAAATGAAAAGCAAAATGCGCCATTGCCTCAAGCCGATAATTTAGAACTACAGCAGATGGTGACCTCTTTAGAAACACTAAGAAGTTATGCCGCACAAGTGAAGTCAATATCAGAGATTGATGGCTTAACTGGGGCTTACAATCGACGCTTTTTCGACCACAAATTAAGCCAAGCATTAACTTCAGTTGTCCATTTAGACCCGTTTATCTCCATCATACTGTTCGATGTCGATAATTTTAAGCAGTTTAATGATCGATATGGCCATGTTACTGGTGATCAGTGTTTGAAGCGTATCACCAAAGCAATAAAAAATATGCCTGAGATGCAAGGGCAAATATTTGCCAGATTCGGTGGGGAAGAATTTATTGTTTTCCTAACTTCAACAGACAATAGAATTGCCAGCCTAATTGCCGAACTCATGCGCAAAGAGATCGTTAAACTCGCTATCCCTCATGCAGACTCACTACACCAGCAAATCATCACCATCAGTGTCGGGGTCAACACCATCAGCTCAGATATTGGAATCACAGTGGAAGAGTTAATCCACCAGGCTGATCTGGCACTTTATCAAGCCAAAGCATCAGGGAAAAATACGATATACCCAAACTACTTAGAAGTACAGGATCCAACCTGTCGAAAAGTCACAGAGTTTAAGGCATGACATAACTAATTGCGTTATTCATAATTCTAGCCTCCAGCATTTTAAACTTGAATTGTCATCACATTGACCATATCTATTTTATATTAGTAATTTAGAATGGATGAAGGTCTTATGCTCGCAATCGTAATCGTCTCTCTACTGGCGCTCTCATCTATCGCTTGGATAGCTTCTCGCTCATGGAGAGTCGCCAAGCATAGAAAACAGGTCATTAAGCACCCTTTCCCGTCCAGTTGGCGCACGATTCTCAAACAACGTATGCCCTACTTCCGTTCATTACCAACAGATCTTCAACTGCAACTCAAAGATCTCATACAGGTTTTTATCGATGAAAAAGAGTTCATCGGCTGTGATGGCATAGTCATTGATGATGAGATGCGTGTCACTATCGCCGCACAAGCTTGTCTACTGCTGCTTAATCGTAAAACAGATTTCTATCCTAAGTTGAAACAGATCTTAGTTTACCCGTCAGTCTTTATTGTGAAGGGGCATGAGCAGCATAGTGGTGGCGTTGTGGGGGATAAACAGAGGTTACTTTCAGGTGAGTCCTGGGAAAATGGCAAAGTCGTTCTATCATGGCAAACAACCCAAGACGATGCAGCAGACCCAAAAGATGGCAGTAATGTCGTCATACACGAGTTTGCCCACCAGCTGGATCAAGAAGACGGCAATGCCAATGGCGCCCCAATCTTAAGCTCTCTTCATGATTACTCTAGTTGGTCTGAAGTATTAACCCGCGAATTTTCACAACTTCAATCTCAAGCGGAGCAAAATATTCCATCCATATTCAGCTATTACGGTGCAACAAATCCGGCCGAGTTCTTCGCTGTTATCACTGAGGTGTTTTTTGAACGCCCACAAGACTTCTATCACGCTCACAGAGAACTCTATACAGAGTTAAGCCATTTCTTTAAGCTAGATCCAATAAACTGGCATTAACGTCATAATAAGAAAAATAAAGGAAATCATTAATGAAGTTTATCTCTAATAAAGTGCTCCAACTTTTACTGTTACCCGCAGCTTTCCTGCCTGCAATGACAATCAGTACATTCGCGCTAGCCGACTCTACGCCAGTTAGCTCTGCCATCACGCCCAAAGTTAATGACAATCAAGTATCCCTTGAAGCGGCACAGGTTTTAGACAGGTTACACCAAGCAGCAAGCGATGCCGATTGGGATAACTACTTTTCACTCTATCTAGCTGATGCTCTCTTTATTGGTACTGATGCCAATGAGCACTGGACCATGGATGAGTTTCAGCAGTACGCACGCCCAACACAAGGCTGGACCTACACACTCAAAAGTAGAAAGCTGTTAAAACGAGACAAGGTGATTGTTTTCGATGAACTGCTGGACAGTCAATCCTATGGCTTAAGCCGTGGTACAGGCACATTGATATTGACCGACACAGGCTGGAAAATAATGCAATATCATCTCAGTTTTCCTATCCCGAATGAAATAGCAAAAGAGATAACGGCAACCATCAAATCAAAGAGTAAGTAAGAGTATTTAGCTTTCACCATTCAGCCTAGAGACTCTAATCATCAATGGCCTAAGGCTGCTGTGAGACATAAATTGGCAAGTTGTGTGAAATGAGTAAAGTTATCAAATTCTGACTGGCCTAATGTTCGGGCTGTAATAGCTCTATCGGCATAAATAATACCAATCACCTTTTTTTCAACAATTAAAGGCGAGAGCATAAAGCCAGTAGCAGAAACTTTATTTTTAAGATCATCATTCATATAACGCAGCCATTTATCAACACTCGGCTCGTCAATGAACATAGACTGCTTCAACTCAATACTGTCACTAAATAAGCATGCAGTTTGTTCAAGAGAGATGATAAATTCACTTTTCATCTGCTCAGCCCCCTCACCTAACACCACTCTAGGCTGTAATCGTTTCCGATTAGGCGAAAGCAAGAGCACACCACAACGATCGACCCCAACTCCCATTAAAATACCTTCTAAGGTGATAGTGAGCACTTGATTAAAATCAGCGTTAGTCACGGCACAATCTGTCAATGCTCGCAGTTTTTTCAACTGCTCATTCATGTTTGGCATTCGCGCTATCGGCTTATTTATTTCAGCCTCTAGATCTCTCGTTAACATCTTTGGATTAGGAAGGTATTCAACAAGTACTTTCGCACCATAGGCTTCGGCTAGTTTCTTGGTGGCTTTGCTGCAACGTATCATGCGCCCTTTTAACTCATCAACTTCAATCTCTAGCATATTGGCAGTCTGTTGGAGATTATGCTGAAGCTCGCTCGCTGACGGATTTTCTTGGGTTAGTATTTCACAGATCTGATTAGACAAAAATATACTGCGGATCTCAGGGGTTCTTGCATCTGGGCTATTCAGTGCTTTTTGTAATACTTCCCCTAAGCCCCAAGCTCTAGCGATACCTTGAGACAACATATTAAAGGAGGTGCCCAATAGCTCTCGTACAATGGCTTTCTCCTCTTTAGCGTCGCAACATTGAGACGTTGAAGCATCAAGGGCGATGGCTTCATCACTGCCGGTACTCCAAAAGGCGCTTTCGCCTAAGTGATAGAGTAGAGAAGCGATAAAGACCTCTTCCTGTAACTCCTCGTCATGATCCCTTAGCATCATTTTTGCTAGCATGGCAGCTTGAAAAGCCCTTGCCATCAATTTTAATAAACGTTGATATACATTGGGGGTTAACCCCTCAGACTCTAATAAACTGCTCAAGAGTTTAGCGGTAATGCAGATACTGCGAATATTATCGAAACCGAGCATCACGGTCGCTCGGCTAACGGTTGTGATTTGATTATGACCTTTACTGTAGGTGGCGCTATTGGCAACCCTGAGAATCCGAGAGGTCAGCGCATTATCGTGCATCACACTCTTACCCAATATCCCTAAAGAGGAGACATCATCTTTAGCCAGCTTCTCAAGGGTTTTTACCGTCGAGCATAATGCAGGCATCTCTTGATCACTAATCCGTTTAGTCCAATAATCGATTCCTTTCGATTTAGGGTGAACAGTGCTTTTAGTCATTGATTTCAAATCATTCTCTAGAAAGGTAAAACAGCTTATTTAAAGTTTTATAAGTATAGATATAAAACATGTTACATACACGTTACGCAACTATTTATTCATATCTACAGCCATAACCTCATCAGCTAATACTTTGATTAAACTCAAGACAAAAAAAAGCGACCCGCTAAGGTCGCCAACACAAGCAAACATTGTCGTAGCAATGAAGCACAGTTGAAAGGAAAGAAAAGCCCGCACAGTACGTAGGAATACCGCACGGGAACAACCGCTGAAATTCAGCAAATTGAAACTTGTATCGTCAAAACCAACTAAGTAGACTGGCTTGACTAAAATAGTCGGATTATTCGATTAACATCTCATCACCAGGCTCAGTCAGAAACGCCACAAAATCATCACAGAGGGTGATCTGTTCAAGTAATACTGCAGCCTGTGTAAAGCGCCCATGAGTAAAACGTTTTTCACCCACTTCATGCTTAACTTTTGCGAGCTCTTCCACTAAACAAGCTTTAAACAAAGCCTTAGTGACCACAACGCCATTAGACAAACTCTGTTCATGCTTGATCCATTGCCAGATTGATGCGCGTGAGATCTCAGCTGTGGCTGCATCTTCCATCTGTCCATAAATGGGCACACAAGCATTTCCACTAATCCATGACTCGATATATCGCAGCGCGATGCGGATATTCAGCCTCATTCCGGCTTCGGTTCGCTCTCCATCACAGGGAGTTAGCAACTGCTTAGCTGCTATGGGGCCATCAACATCTCGAGTAATATGAAGCTGGTTAACATGATCAACGCCTATATACTCATTAAATATTCCCATCGCCGTATCTGCTAAATCAGGATGAGCAACCCAAGTGCCGTCGTGACCATTTTTAGCCTCAAGCTCCTTATCAATCCGTACCTTATCGAGTACAGCTTGAGTTAACTCATCAGTTCTAGCAGGAATTAACGCCGTCATGCCGCCCATGGCTAACGCACCACGTTTGTGACATGTTTTCACTAATAAACGGGAGTATGCACTCATGAAAGCCGTATCCATGGTGACGTCATGTCTATCAGGCAATATTCGATCACCGTGATTTTTTAATGTCTTAATATAACTAAATATATAATCCCAGCGACCGCAGTTAAGCGCGACAATATTGGAGCGCAATTCAAACAAAATTTCATTCATCTCGAATACAGCTGGCAAGGTTTCAATCAAACACGTGCACTTTATGGTGCCTGGCTGTAAACAAAAACGTTCCTCTACAAACGCGAATACCTTAGCCCACCATCTTGCTTCAAGATGACTCTCTAATTTCGGAACATAGAAATATGGGCCACTGCCCTTAGCCAATAATTGTCGATAGTTATTGTGAAAATAGAGTGCAAAATCAAATAATGCCGCCGGAATCGCGATACCATCAAACTCAAGGTGTTTCTCAACCATGTGCAAACCACGAACGCGACAAACCAGCACTGCAGGATCTTCATTGAGCTGATAATGCTTGCCTGTTTCAGCCGAGGTATACTCTATCTCGCCTCGTACTGCGTCACGTAGATTCACTTGCCCTTCAATAATCGCTTTCCAACTCGGCGCGAGCGAATCCTCAAAGTCCGCCATAAACACCTTAACATTGGCATTTAACCCATTAATGATCATCTTGCGATCAACCGGTCCTGTGAGCTCCACCCTTCTGTCTCTTAAGTCATTGGGGATCCCTCTAACCTGCCAATCACCTTCTCTTATCTTTCTGGTCTGAGGTAAATAGTCTGGTAACTCTCCAGCATCGATTTTGGCCAGCCTAAACTTTCTTGCATTCAGTAGTTCAGGAACTTGAGTGGCAAAGTGGTCACACAAACTAGAAAGTAGACTTAATGCACCTTCAGTTAAGACTTTCTCCTGACCGTCAACAAACTTGCCAGTGACCTTAATGGCCTCTTCCTTACTGCTAGGCGAATGAATCAATGCGCTCGCTTGTAGATGAGTTGCAACATCATCATGAGCATCTGAATCTAATTGAGGCATTCTCATTGCTCCCAACTCTGTATTATCTACCACTTGATGTGTCATCCGCTCTTCTCCAAATATCGGCACTCTGCCACCTGTGTATTTAGTTCCTTCTAAAATCAAATAATGATGAGAAAACTAAAACCATAGCAGTACCACAATATATCTTTTTAATCGTGTTAAACCTGTATTTTGAACAAAAGCTACTAACAAATGTATGCCTTTGCAAGTCTACAAAATGAACTTAACTGTATTATCGATTAGGAGACATTGATGTCTAGATAGCTAAAAAAGTGTAACAGATTTACCGTAAGCCTTTATATATAAACAGTAAAAACAAAAACACATTCTAGCAAAATCCATGATAGGTTAAATTTATCAGATAAGTTCACCACATAAAATCATGAATTAAATTACGTAATATAATAACGTTGTGCAATGAAATATTAACAACGAACAAATGAAACGGGCTGTTAGTCAATATTAGTTTCCGTTTCGAACTAACCCCATCGTAAAGCGATAAAAAAGATAGATTTAAACCACTTAGAAACATATCAATTGCCTGAAAATTAAAACAAGCGTTTAAACCTTACCTTTACGTAAGATAGAGAAAAAGAGAAACATTCCATTTACAACAGCCAACTTACGTTTGTCGATCAATATTGTTTTAGCGGTCTACTTTTGTTTAAAAAATAATGAAAAAAGTCAAAAAAAGTGCATTTAATTTCAATAAAGCGTCAAAGAGAAGCAAATTGCACAGAGTTATTTTTGGGAGGGAGGTTCATTTACTGTCGAAGGTAGGCTTTGATTACAGGGTAAGAACTAGGATAAAGCCAAAAAAGAGGCTAATAGAGGTAGAGGGGACGAAGCAACATTGTGTCTAACACATCTTAATCATGTCACTTCGCTACTGTAGACAGAAACACGATCTCTTCCATGCTCTTTAGATTGATACATGGCAACATCAGCACGCTGTATAATGGGGTCTAAACTTAAGTCCTTCACGGTACTGGTCGCAACACCAAAGCTGGCGCTGATGGTAAACTCATGACCCGAATAACGAGTTTCTATCGCCAAAATTTGAGCCCTACACTTTTCAGCCACTTTTTTAGCCGTATCATTGTCGGTATTAGACATGAATAGTGCAAACTCCTCGCCTCCAAAACGGGTAAATATATCACCACTGCGACACTCTATACTGACGACTTCGCATACCTTTTTAAGTACCCAGTCACCCATAGCATGACCATAGCTGTCATTGATATTTTTAAAGTGGTCCAGATCGAATAGAATCACACTGAAATTAACACCTGATATGGAGTCTTTAACGTATCTGTTTTCGGCTTTGTCTTGGCCAGTACCCCGATTATATATCCCGGTTAACACATCAAACTGAGCCAAGTTCTTGTACTTACGTTTCTGTAGCGTCATATTAATTGCAAACAGAGTCAGTACAATGAAACTTCCACAGATCAACAGGAACATCATACGTTCATTGTTACGTTGTAATTCGGTTAACTCAGCCTTTGCAGTGTAAAGCTCACGGTCTTTGTTGAGTAAATGGATCTCTCGAGTCTTCTCACCATTCTCAAATTTAGCCATCTGATAAGCGTTAGCTTTAGCTTTTGTATCATCGAGCAAAGTATTACTCAGGTCTTGATGAAGTACAAAATAATCATAGGCTTGTTTATAATCACCGGCTTGATATGACAACTCGGACATAACCTTCATCGCGATTTCTTTAAATTCTAGGTTCTTTGTTTCATTGGGAAGTGAGATAACGAAGCTAGCATACTCTTTTGCTTTTAGGGGCTGTTTCAAACCTAAATAAGTTTCAGCAAGAAGAGCGTGAATGTGGTTAATTTCTAATTGATATTGAAATATTTGATAATTATTTAATGAACCAACGAAGAGTTCAAGTGCTTTCAGGTAATTACCTCTTTCTAGCTCTACCATGCCTAAACCTTTCATAGACATGGCTCCAACCAAGGGAAAACCATTAACTTTACAAAATTCAGAACTATCTTTAAAGGCTGACGTAGCCCCATCGAGTTTGTTCAATTTTAGTTTTGAAACTGCGAAATAGAGTTTTGAGTGACACTGATTTTTCAGGCTTAGTTTTTCCTTGAAACGACTCGCTTTTAAAGAGTACTTTTTTACCTCTTCATAAGCTTGCAGCGATAGGTATAGGCCTGCTAAACGGATATAAACTTTACCTTTTTGTTCCATATTTTTTAAATTATCAACCAAAAGTGAGTTTAGTGACATAACATCTAAAGCTTTTTGATATTCAAGCAATGAAACATATGCTGTAGCTTGTTGTAAAAAAATAGAAACCTGTAATGAATTAGACGGATGTAAACTTTCTGCATTTTCAAAATAAATTAAAGATTTTTTATAGTTACCATTAATAAGTTCTCTGGTTCCCTGAAGGAGCAGGAATCGAGCTTTTTGTTCTACACTAAATTTTGATTTACTATTATCAATATCACTAATTAACAAGCTTGCTCTATCTGAGTCAATAATGGCTTCTTCTAGATTATCTAATATCCCATCCAGTTTTTCGCTATCGTATGCCTCAACAGTTCCCACAAAATATGTGAGAACTGATACCAACAATATTTTAAAAGCCAATTTCACAGTTATTTATTCTTTGGCGAACTAATAACTTGAAAAGCTCTACTTTGGGTTTTATCTCCAGATAGAGCTTTAAGCTTCTTATCATCTCCTGATATTACAGCTTTAACCTCTTCATCTGTTAAGCCATTTTCTTTCATTACACCTTCAGGATCTTTCTTGTAAGCGTCCATCAGATCAGAGTCTGAACCCAACTTTTCAAAAAAATCATTAAAATTTGACATTCATATTTCCTTTTTAGTATCTGTCATATTGTTAATTTCTTACTCGTTCTTTCATTAAATTTACCCTAACTCTGCCTCAGTGATCCCTAACTTAGCTAATATCGCATGATTAATCTCAAGCTTGCTAGCAGGCGGAATCAATAAAGTACTGATTGCCGTCAAACGGGAAAAAGGCAGTTCTTTTAGGGTTAATGTATCAATTCTGGGTGCTTGTATCGGCAAATTAGGGGCTTCATAAATAGTGATCTCATGATCCAGCGGATACCACTCACTGAGTTGTTCAACCAATACCTGTAAACGATCAGAAGAGGTATGAAACTCAGTTAAAGTATGCTCGCCGGCTATCCCAATCTGCCAAAGTAACAAATGAGTGGTAGGATCTGGAGTATGTTTATAGAACATAAACTGACTGGCTTCGAAGCTTTGATGACCTGAATTACCGGGATCAATACCTAAATCAGCCCATAGACACGCTTCGGCAGAAATACCAGGTTCCATCTTGGCGCTGTAACCTTCATCTTTAGCTTGCTCAATAGCAAAATGTGAAACGCAGGCAAAAACACCTGGATGTCCGTACAAGGCGCAGACCACTTTCTTGCCTAAGCGCACTTGTTCTAAAATGGCTTGCACCATCTGGTCATAAGTATCCCGGCGGTTCTTAATTTCATCCCCCTGGGCATAGAAGGGTTGAAGACTTCGCACATCACCATTAAGGGTTTCTAGCCATCGCTGTGCAAAACCATCGGACACTAATGAAAATACCACATCGGCATTTTCGATATAACTCTTACTCAACACGGTTATCTGGCCAGCTAGATTTAAGCCGGTACCAACACAGACTAAACTCCCTTGGGCGTATTTAGCTTTTAACTCCATTGCTGCCTCTATACCTTGACGGTTACTTTAGTTATTGTCATTGCTCTAGTTATTTTTTTAATAATGATTAACTTTACACTCATTGTTACGCCAGTTAGCAACAATTACATTCTCATAACTTTCATGGTACTTTGCAAGTAGTTATTGAAATCGACAAGACATGTTAACCTCAAGTTAAATAAAAGGTTAGTCATTAAAATTCAATAGATTAATAAAGAACACCTAACATCTTGTCCAATATTTTATGCAAGATGGCGAGATATTAGTTTTGTAAATACCGATTTTGTCTAACTACCAGTACCTTTTATGAGCAGAACTTGTCGCGAATGAGAAGAAAGCTGAGGAACGAAAAAAGCCTAATGTTGTCACACCTATAGCTTAAACAGGGTTCTTGAAACTAAAAGTCATAAATTAGCAGCACAAGATCCACTTAACTCAAATCGAATTACTTTTCGTTAACCAGAGCAAGGATAACCCTTGTCAGCATAGGGAGTGCTTCGGTATGATATCCAACAGATTTTTAGGAAGTAGCGTATTCAATGACAATTAAAAAGAAAAGTCTTACCCTTTTGGGCGCTGTTGCGCTCTCGATTTCGCTCAGCGCTTGTAGCGTCTTTGACTGGTTAATCTATAAACCCGATATACCACAGGGTAACTATATGGAAACTCAACAAGTAGAAAAGCTACGTGTTGAAATGACCAAAGAGCAAGTTGAATATATTCTTGGCCGCCCAGTGTTACGCGACAGTTTTGCCGATGACACTTGGTACTATGTGTATCACTACAAAAGTGGTCGTGATGCCAGTATCACTCATAAAGAGTTGATCATTCACTTTAACAATGATCAGTTAACGAGCGTAGTGGGTGATTATGATTTGTCGGAGGAGTTTAATACCCCTCTCGATCAGAGTCGCTTACCTGATGCAAGCCAAATTGGTGAGGTGGAACAAGCGGTTCCATTAATCCCTGAGCAACGTCCAGATGCTAAGCCTTTAGTTGAAGAGACAGACCCAGAAGCACAGGCAAGTAAGAAGTTTGAATAAATAGCCTAATAAAAAAGGTGCTAACGCTTATGCGATAGCACCTTTTCTGTTTCTATTGACGACAAATGATTAGGTTATAGTTTTGCGCCAGTAATTTTATTGCTGCGCCCTTCATCTTTCGCTTTTTCAGCTCGCTTACGCCGAACATCTTTCGGATCGGCAATCAAGGGACGGTATATTTCAACTCTTTGACCAGGCAGCAGCACCTCAGTATGCTTGACTGCACGGCTAAAAATGCCCAGTTTGACTGACTCAAGATCTATATTCGGGAAAAAAGTGATCATCTCACTCTGCTTCACCGCTTCAATGCAGGTGGTACCGGGTGCAACTTTCACCATGATCCGTTTTTGCTGAGTCGGCAATGCGTAAATCACCTCAACCGCAAAATGTTCTTGTTCTATCTTCATTATAAATTCTCTTTAACGCCAGCATTAGCTTACTGCTCTTTATAGATGACTTTTGCTCTTCCTGTGAATGCCGTCACCATAGAGGTCATAAGATCTTTAAATATTTTCCCAAAAGCCATATCAACTAAACGACTAGAAAACTCAAAATTCAGATCAAAATCAATTTTGCAGGCATCTTCGGTTAATTCTGTAAAACGCCACTCACCGCTTAAATATTTAAAAGGACCATTTTCAAGGGCGAGTTGAATACTCTTACCGGGAACGACCTGATTTCTCGTCGTAAAGGTTTTACTGATCCCCGCCTTAGACACATCGACAGATGCAAGCATGGTTTCCCCATCGAACTCCAGAACTTCACCTCCAACACAGCCAGGTAAGAACTCCTTGTAAGATTCTACATCGTTGACAATTTCATACATCTGCATTGCACTAAAGCGCACCAACACACTGCGGGATATCTTTGGCATTCGACTCTATTACCTAAAAACAATAACCTAGAAAATGTAGGTAGGATAATCTCTATAATCAGATTTTAACACGATCGTAGTAAAACTCATATTTCCTATCGACCAGATAAGGCGTTTCAATTTATACCAATCAGTATAAAGATTTGATCGCTCAGCGAGAGTTTCGCGGTTCTGAGGCAAGGTCATTAATTGCTCCTGCATTAATGACATTCACCACATCCATGTGGCTTGCAGCGAGTGAAGAGCATAGTTATTCTACGGTTAAGCTCGTTAACACAGCATCAGAACCGCT
>NZ_VKGK01000039.1 GCF_007197645.1 Shewanella hanedai | reverse complement strand
TTAGGCCTGCCGCCAGCGTTCAATCTGAGCCATGATCAAACTCTTCAATTAAAGTTTTTTTGTTCTACTCCGTTAGAAGTAAAACGGCTCAACGAATTATACTGTTTTTCACAAACCCGAAGATTAATGAAGTTTACATATTTCTATGGTCACTCAGTGGTTCATTGAGATAATTTTTGATTGCCTCAAAAGAGACAATTTCGAATAACTCAACACCTGTGAGTGTCCACACAGATTTCTTGTTTTGAATTGTTAAAGAGCGTTAGCATCAATCTTTCAGATGCTGCCGTTAGACGCTAGGTCGTTGGCTTGAGGAGGCGTATTCTACACTCTCCAGTGTCGGCGTCAAGCGCTTATTTTATCAAGTTTTTCGAGTGGTGATTTCTTAATCACTCTCGTGATAAAGAAGCAAACTCAAAGCTCGTAAAGCGGTTCTCACCTGAATCAAATCTCCGAGGAGTCTTAACTCTCACTTCTTACTGAAAAGAAGTACTGATTAAGCTGCAAGTCCCGTATTATCTAAGCTTTCGTTTAGGTAAGTGGCCTGCTGTGCCGTGTCAGTGGATGCGCATTATAGGGATATCGGCCCAGAGCACAAGCGCTTTTTAGCTAAAAATCGCTATTTTTTGAAATGATTGAATTAACCACATCATACGCACTAGTTACCCCCGAACTTATCCACAACTTCTTATGAATCCGCCTATTTTAGCCGTAATTCATAGGTATAAAAAAGCCAGTTGACGCTTCAACTGGCTTAGATAGAAATTGAGTAAGAAGTGTAACTTACCAGATCTTCACTCTGTCTTCCGGAGCGAGGAACATCTTGTCTCCCTCTTTCAGATCGAAAGCTTGGTAGAACGCTGGAATGTTTCTTGGTGTTCCCATTGCACGAAAATGACTTGGTGAATGTGAATCCGTCATTAAACGACGTCCTAGCTCTTCATCACGGTAGTTACGACGCCACACTTGTGACCAGCCAACGAATAACCTCTGCTCACCTGTTAATCCATCGATCACTGGTGCTGGTTTACCATTAAGACTCAGATGGTATGAACGAGCTGCAACGGTAAGTCCACCAAGATCACCGATATTCTCCCCTAAGGTCAGATCGCCATTTACATGCTTACCAGGTAATGCTTCATATTTTGAGTATTGGGCAGATAGCTGAGCACCGCGTTTTTGGAACTCTTCACGATCGGCATCCGTCCACCAGTCACGTAAGTTACCATCTCCATCATATTTTGCACCTTGGTCATCGAAGCCATGACTAATCTCGTGACCAATCACCGCGCCAATCCCACCAAAGTTAACCGCATCATCAGCATCCATATTGAAAAATGGTGGTTGAAGGATGGCGGCTGGAAATACAATTTCGTTCATGACTGGGTTGTAATATGCATTCACCGTTTGTGGTGTCATATGCCATTCGGTTCGATCGATAGGCTTACCCAGCTTATCCAACATCGTCTTGTATTCGAATTTGGCATAGCGTTGATAGTTACCCACCAGCTCATCAGGTTTAATGCTTAGCTCTGTGTAGTCTCTCCATTTATCCGGATAGCCAATTTTATAGGTAAACTTAGATAGCTTTTCTTGCGCTGCCACCTTAGTTTCAGGAGTCATCCACTCAAGTTCATTGATGCTCACCTCAAAACCTTTAATCAGATCTTGGATAAGTAACTCCATCTTCTCTTTCGCTTCAGGCTGAAAGTGCTCCTTCACATACTCTTTACCCACCAGCTCACCAATAACTTGATCTGCTGAATCAACGGCTCTTTTCCATCGTGGCTTCTGAGCTTCAATTCCCATCAGGGTTTTACTGTGGAAATCAAAATGCAGATCCACAAAATTCTGACTTAGAAGTTCTGCGTAACTGTCAACTAAATGAAATGATAAGTAGTCCTGCCACTCCTCAACAGTAAAGTCATCGAAGTGAGCGCCGAATTTTTCAAAATAGGACTTTTGACGAACAATAACCTCTTTAACTTCGCTGATATCAGCACTTGCGGCAAATTGCACAAAATCAAACTCAGGTGTGTTTGCCTGCAGTTCAGCCCTGTTCATCTTGTTATAACTCTTATTCGCATCGCGAGATTCAACGCGGCTCCATTGGCTCTGGGCAATGAAGTGTTCAATAAGGGCAACGCTCGCCGCTACACGCTTAGCATCTTTGCTGCCAGCCTGAGTCATAATATCAGTCACGTAGGCATCGAGTGCTGCTCGATTAGCAACGAATTTTTCATCATCTTTCAGGTAATAGTCACGATCTGGCAGGGTAAGACCTGATTGGTATAGATAAACAGCGTATTCTGTCGAGTTCTTAGCATCGTTATTGACATAGAAGCCAAATGGGATCTGCACACCACTTAATAGTAAACTCCCCATCAAACTTGCAATGTCATCATGATCTTTTGCTAGTGAAATATCAGAGAGCTGTTCACTCAATGGCGACACACCTAACTGTTCAACAATATCGGTATTCATATAGCTAGCATAGAAATCACCGACCTTTTGCTCACTTGAACCGTTCACTTTATTTGGTTTTGCTGCCGCGTCATCGATGATTTTTTTCAGTGCATTCTGACTACGCTCATAAAGAACTGAAAAGGCGCCATAGTTAGATTTATCATCAGGGATGGGAGTATTGGCTAGCCAGTGACCGTTGACACTGAAGTAGAAGTCATCTTGATGTCGTACTGAGGTATCGAAGTTCGCTTTCTCAACACCTGAAATCTTAGTTTCAATCTGGACTGTAGGCACATTAGCTTCATTGTTACTGCATGCTGTCAGCCCTAGACTTAAGGCAATACTAACTGCCAGCTTACTTACTCTTTTCATTATCATCCCCGTTATTATTATGATTTAGCTAATGAGCTCTCTACTAGCCTGGAGCTTATTTAGTCTGGGTTTACTTTATCATTGAGCCTACAAGCACTATAGCCAGTTTTTGTAACTGTCTATGACTTACCAGCTTTTACCTAAGAATAAAAATAATGTCATTTCACCATCATCGGCCCAACCAAAACCTAATGCCGCTGGCCCCATTGTTGTATCGGTGCCAAAGAAGACACTCCCTGAGTAGATAAGATCATTTAAGTCTATATTGTCTTTGTTCTGCCATACGTTACCCGCCTCTAAACTCCCACCAAGATACAGTGGATAATCAGTCATCCCCAGCACATCGCGGCCGAGATCATATTGATATACGAAAGCTCCAAAAATTTTATGAGCACCCACCAGAGAATTTTTATGGTAACCAGATAAATTCAGGAAACCACCCAGTTCAGCCAAATGAGGATTGAAGATATCTTCTGTATCAATCGTAGATAAAGAAGCAATGCCGACTAAAGCATGATTTCCTAGACTTAGCGCCCCCCGCCAATCAGCTTCTATTTGAAAAGAGTACTTCGAATTAGTCTGTGGCATCAATCCATCAGATTGGTCGCTATCGTCTCTTCTATAAAACATATTTAAAGTGAAACGATTACCTGATGTCGGAAAATTCATACTATTAAGGCTATCGAAACCTAGCTTTAAGTAACCACCATAAGAGTCATAATGATTTGTATCCTTCAAAAACTTAAACTCACCTAGCTCATTTGTGAATCCCAGTTCAATTAGGCCTTCCAAGGTAAAGTTATACCCTATCCCTATATCCCCTCGGTACACGGTTTGAGAAAACTCGATAAACTTGGCATTACTTTCATATAGTTCAAAACTTTTAAGCTCGTAAGCCAGCTCGGTTCTGGCGTAAAAACCTTGGTCATAATCCAACGGTAAATAAAACTCGCTTGAAATTAACTTTTCAAAGCCTATTCTCAGCTCATTACGCCACTCACCGCCGGTATCGGTTAAGTCCGTCATCGTATAAGAGAAATCCAATGACATGCTTGAGTCTTCAGTAAGGTCATCCTCCCAGCTAAAACCTAAACCGAAATAATTAGGGCCCCATGACTTAGCTCTAGTATTTAACGTCAGTATTCGCCCTTTATCTGTATCAACAAACTCTGCATTAACTCGCTCGAACTTATCCAGAGAGTAAACATTAGCAATGGCTTGCTCTAACGCCTCTTGAGTTACAACCTCGCCCTCATGAAGATCGAAGGTTTCCCTCAGCAACGACTCACTCACTTTGGAATCATTATTAAACACGATTTCAACAAGCGGACGCTGCACACTATCCTTCCAACGCTGGCTCAATCTGCGTTTATTATTTTTATATAGCGCATATTCAGCCTCTCCCACACTCAGCCCTTTAAGGCTTAATACATGTTCAAGTGCAGCTTTCTCTCCTAAAGTATACGCTTGCGGCATAATCTCAAAATCAGTAGTGCTCATGTCCCCGACATCAGGGCGAATGAGAATATCATCCTCACTGAGCAATAACTTTTGCCGTTCTGTACTCGCATTAGTCAACATCGTTGATAACTGATTAAGCACAGCAACGGTACTATCTAATCCTTCCTTCTTCACCAAGGACGACCCAATGTCGACGGCAATGACGATATCAGCACCCAGTGCCTTAGCCACATCTACAGGCATATTATTAGCAATACCCCCATCCACTAACAGCTTTCCATCGTGCTTAATGGGCTGTAATGCACCTGGTACCGTTGCAGATGCTTGCATCGCCTTGATGATGCTGCCTTGGGAGAGAATAACGGCTTTGCTGGTTTCTAGATCGGTTGCGACCGCTCGATAAGGTATAGCCAACTCATCAAAATTGCCAAATTGATGCACTAAGCCTGTGGATCGTTGCAGAAGTTGAGACATGGTTTGCCCACGAAGCAAACCATTAGGTAATTTAACGGTTTCATCGCTGTAGCCCATGTTGACAGGAATATTAAAACGGTCTCTTTGTTGCTTATCACGATAACCAAGTGATTCTCTAGGAATGGTATCTGAATAACCATCAGACCATGATTCATTCATCATGATCTCTTCAATCTCTGAAGCACTATAACCAAGGGCGTACATGCCTGCGACGTAGGCACCGATGCTTGTACCCGCAATGTAATCGACGGGCACTCTATTTTCTTCCAATACTTTGAGGACACCGAGATGAGCGGCACCTTTTGCTCCCCCACCACTCAGTACGAGACCTATTTTAGGTCTGACTTCAGCATGGGTAGAGAAAACGGTAAAAGAGAGTAATAAAAATAGTGCAGTTGAACGTATCATTGGATGTTATTTCTTATTATTTTCCTATACAAGAATTATGTATAGTATCAAAAAAAACACAACATAGTTAAAACACAAGAGGATAAGACTTTAAAACATCAAGTTTAGTTCAAGAATCTAATTTATTACGTTCCATATAAGCATTCATATCACTTTCGATTAACGGCTTAGAGAAATAATATCCTTGGATAACGTAGCAGCCTCGACTGAAAACCTGCTCTAATTGCGCTTTAGTTTCTACGCCTTCGGCAATCACATTGAGCTTTAAGTTCCTAGCAAGTTCTATGATACTGCTCGCTATCGCTTGATCTGATTCGTTTGTTGCGATGTCGATAAGAAAAGAACGATCAATTTTCAGCGTATCCACATCAAAATGTCGTAAATAAGCTAGCGACGAGTAACCTGTACCAAAATCATCAATCGCGACTTTTATCCCTAAATGTCTCAGCTCTTTAAGGTGTGACTTGGCCGTGTTTAGCTCTTTCATCAACACACCTTCAGTGATCTCGAACCCTAACACTGAAGTTGGAATTTCAGTTTCTTTAAGAATGGCCTTTATCCCTTCAACAAAATCAGGTTGACGGAAATGAACCGCGGAAATATTCACCGACAATTTAAACGTCTCACCATATATGCGAGACCACTGCGCTCCTTGAATACAAGCTTGACGCAAGACCCAACGATCGATATCGATGATTAGTCCACAAGACTCTGCCACCTTGATAAATGTATCAGTGCGGATCAAACCTTCACTGTGATGACGCCATCGTAACAATGCTTCCATACCCACTAAGCTGTCATTTTTTAAAATATCGACTTGTGGTTGGTAATGTAGCTCAAATTCATCACGTTCAATTGCACGGCGCAGCTCTGCTTCTAGGTGCAGATGATACAAGGCCTCTAAGTTCCGCTCCGAAGAATAATACTGGAAGTTCCCCTTGCCCTCTTCTTTGGCGTGGTACATGGCTTGATCGGCATTTTTAATTAATACCTCTGGTTCAGTTGCATCATCCGGCCACAAGCTAACGCCAATGCTGGTCGAAATAAAAAACTCTCGACCGTAAAGTTCAAACGGCATCTCTATCTGATTTAGCAACTCAGTGCATATATGATTAATCATATCTACATCATTGGCATTTCTGAGTAAAATCAAGAATTCATCACCACCAAACCTGCACATACTATGCTGCTCTGGAATGCAAGATTGTAATCTATTGGCTGCTTCGACGAGTAGTGCATCTCCCATACTATGACCATAGGAATCATTAACGTGTTTGAATCTGTCTAAGTCGAGGAAAACCAGAGCAAGCTTCTCCCCTGTGTGATTAGCACGGTATATTGATTGAGCTAGGCGGGTAGAAAAAAGTGAACGGTTAGGCAAACCTGTGAGTACATCATAATTGGCCAAGCGGCGTAATTCAGCTTCTGAGCGTTTTCTCTCAGTGATATCAGAAAATACCGCGACATAGTGAATGATACTACCCGTTTTCCCCAGCATGGTTGATACATTTAGCCACACAGGGCAACTGGTACCATCTGAACAGATAAACTCTCTCTCTCCCGTCCAAGAACCACTCTCGTCGAGTAGTTTCACAATGTTATCTAAACGGCCCTCTTTTGCCACGATAAGCGCCGAGAATGGACTGAGATTTAACTGTTCAACACCTAACCCAAGAATGGTTTGTGCCGCTTTATTAGAGACTTTAATCCGCTCATTGGTATCTAAGATCAACACCCCTTCTGATGTATTCTCAAATGCTTGGGCTAAAAGCCTCATATCATCTTCTAACTGACGCTGAGCAGTAATGTCCGAATATATCCCAGCAACTCGGGTAATATTTCCCGTTTCAGGATCAAAATCAACAGGACGACCACGAACCCGTGTCCACCCCCAGGATTTGTCCTCACGGCGATAGCGATACTCCACTTCAAACCTATCGCTAATACCATTGATCATACTATTCCAACACGCTAATACACTTTGCCTCTCATCACGATGAACCGGAAAATCCTCAAGTGTTAACAGTAAATTTGCATTGCCACCGGCAAGCGCTGCGCTTTGATTCTCTAAATTAAACATTTGAGTATCGTGACGCCACTCCCATAACTCTGAGCCACTGCCTTTCAAAGACTGACGAAGTCTATCCTCACTTTCAACAAGCGCTTCGTTTACACGTTTAAACGCTGATAACTGACGTTGACGACCGATTAAAATGATGCTGCCGAATAAGAATAAAGCGATCACCAAGAAGCTTTTGAACCAGGTTTTTTGCCACCAAAATTCTTTTACTTCAAAGGCAAAGGAGCTTGGCTCACTCGACCATATTCCATTTTGTGAACTCAATATATCGAGTACGTAATCACCGGCATGAAGCCCCGAAAAGCTAACAAGAGATTGATCCATCAACAATAGATAATTGACGTCTTTTGACTCGCCTTTACGCCGTATACGATATTGTAAAGTGAGGGGGGTATCGACTAGATAATCTAGACTGGTAAACTGAAAGTTGATCATTCTAGCACCCGGTTTGATGATGCTATTGGGTTCTGGCACTAAATTGATTTCAGTGTGTTCGTCATAAAAAATTGACACTGACTCCAGTAAAACACCATCGTGTTGAATTCTATTCTCTAACTTGGCAACATCGAGCAACATTGCCCCATCAGGCGTCCCGACATAGAAGCCTGAATCAGGATCATAGAATGAAGCACCATCGTTAAGCTCTTTACTAATCAACCCATCTTCATGCTCAATGACAAGCACCTCGCCAGATTCAATGTTTTGACGAAGAATAGAATTGAGGCAACCTAATACCCGATACTGGTTAATTTCATGAATAAAGAAGATTGAAGAACAATCTACCTTCCACTCATTGGTTAACGAGCGCGTGACACCCGAGTCAAATTCATACTCAATCAATCCCGCCGAGCTACCTAACCAAAGTACCCCTGGAGAGATTTCTTTAATGTAACTAATCGTGGGTAACTTTGCTTCAGCATCAAAAATATTCAGAGACGAATGAAACAGCCCCTCATCATCAATATAACCAAACGTTCTTGCACCAGCGATCCATAATTTACCATCGAGACTACGATAAGTGACGCGTAAGTCTGGTTTACTCCGAACATTATCCCCACCCTTTATCAAAAATGCTTGTGGGTTGAGCGCGCCTTGTTGCCAAAAAAACAGTCCATTTCCCGTTGCAAACCACCAACGATTTTCAAGTAATGGATCCGAGTAACTCGAAAATATTATCTTATTTTCTAAAGAATATTGCCCGAGAGTCCACTGAGAGAAACGCCCTGATTCTAATGTGAGCTTATTCACCGCAAACAGGCCGTTTGTGGTCGACAATAAGAGGTGGTCACTATCAAGTTCATCAATTTTATAAATGCTGCCATTTAAGGCGAGCTCTTCAGGCAAAATGGTTATACTGTTTTTAGAATGTCTATCTACTGTTATTAACCCTTTGTCACTTCCTAGCCACACCTTGTTCTTATCAGCCCAAATAGACCATATCATCTCATTTGAGATTAAATAAGGCGTGGTTTTAGTGAAACGCTCAAGCATAAAATCAGGCGCTTCAGCCACTACCGCAAGGGCATCACCGGAGCCTCCCACCCAAATGACATCATTGTGATCGATTTCAATGTCATAAATATAATCAATATCCGCAGTACGTTTGACATCCCCTTTATACATCTCAATCATGTCAGTATCAGGGTCCCACTTTATCAGACCTTCTCGACTGGCTAGCCATAAGTTGCCTTGGCTATCTTCCGTTGTTTTACTGATGGGGAAAGGAATAAACGTCACTTTCTCAAACGTTAAATCAACCTTTTTAAACTCATACAAACCGTCACTGGAGCTAACCCAAAGGCGACCAGATGAGTCCTCCATCATCCCTTTTATTGCTCCCATGTCATCTTGCCAATCTAAGCTTCGTTGAAATACTCCGGACTGATCACTCAATTCCAGTTTATTTGAAGAGCCAATTAACAGGTGGCGATCATCCAACTCTGTTAAAAATGACCAAGGATAGTCGAGGTTATAGGGAAGCGTATTGACAGTTGTTAGAGTCATATTTACATAGGAGAAAGTAAGCAGTTCACCTTGCTTACTCAAAAAATAATAATCACCATTATTTTTTTTTATTATTGAGCGGAGTCCGACATTATTATAATAAGGGAACAGTTTAGCGCTGCCAAACCGAGTAAAGGTATCTTGAATAATATCGTACAGATAGGTATCAGTGTAATTACTGACAAGCAGGTGCCTTTTACTTAAGGGCCTAACAAACTGAATATACTCATCGGACAATCGAGTTTTAAATCCGTTTTTATCGATTCTCCTCACTTTGGTATTACTGACGCGATAAAGACCCTCTTGCGTCGCTAACCACGTAAAGCCGTAATCATCGAAACTAATATCGCTCACAGAGCCATTAACCAAACCATCTCTTTCTGCAAAAACACGCTGCACAATATCACTCGCCCTAACTGGTACAAGGCAAGTAATTAACAATACAGTGACTAGCAGAATAAAATGACTGATTCTATTTATCATTAGGCAACTAACTCATAAACTTATACTGAATGTAACAGTTCAACACGTTGAATTCACCTGCTGAGTCTACATTAGGCTCAATTAAGCTTCATTTATGCAGAAGTCCGATGTGTCGCAATAAGGTGCCTTTTATCCCCGTCATTTTTTTAGCCCACAAAAAAGGCGCTCTATGAGCGCCTTTTACTGTTGAATAAAATTCAAATTACTTCTTTTTCTTTGCCTTTGGGTTTGGCAAATCAGTAATTGAACCTTCGTAAACCTCAGCAGCAAGGCCTACAGACTCATGAAGAGTCGGATGAGCGTGGATAGTTAACGCTAAATCTTCAGCGTCACAATCCATTTCAATAGCAAGGCCAATCTCACCGAGTAGCTCACCACCGTTAACACCAACGATAGCACCACCAATGACACGATGAGTCTCTTTATCAAAGATTAGCTTAGTCATACCATCGGCACAATCTGATGCGATTGCACGGCCACTAGCAGCCCATGGGAAAGTCGCAGTTTCATAAGCAATACCTTGCTCTTTAGCTTCTTTCTCAGTAAGGCCAACCCATGCAACTTCTGGATCTGTATATGCAATTGATGGAATAACTTTAGGATCGAAGAAGTGCTTAAGACCAGAAATAACTTCTGCAGCAACATGACCTTCATGCACACCTTTATGTGCAAGCATTGGTTGACCAACGATATCACCAATAGCATAGATGTGCGGTACGTTAGTGCGCATCTGCTTATCAACATTGATAAAGCCACGCTCATCAACATTAACACCAGCTTTCTCAGCTTCAAGTAGCTTACCGTTTGGTGAACGACCAATTGCAACAAGAACAGCATCATAACGAACTGGTTCAGCAGGCGCTTTCTTGCCTTCCATTGTCACGTAGATGCCGTCTTCTTTTGCTTCAACAGCTGTCACTTTGGTTTCTAGAATAAGATTAAACTTCTTCTTAATCTTCTTGGTGTAGACGCGAACAATATCTTTATCTGCAGCAGGGATAACCTGGTCAAACATCTCAACCACATCAATCTCGCTACCTAAAGATGAATAAACAGTTCCCATCTCAAGACCAATAATGCCGCCACCCATAACGAGTAACTTACCAGGCACTTCATTAAGCTCTAGCGCATCGGTTGAATCCCAAATACGTGGATCTTCATGTGGAATGAATGGAAGCTTGATTGGGCGTGAACCCGCAGCAATGATTGCATTTTCAAAGCGAACCACTTTAACAACGCCGTCTTCACCCGTCACTTCAATGGTATTTGGGCCAGTAAACTTACCTAGACCGTTAACCACATCAACTTTACGCATCTTGGACATTCCGCCCAATCCGCCAGTAAGTTGGCCAACTACGGAAGTTTTATATTCACGCAGTTTGGCTAAATCTATTTTAGGCTCGCTAAAAACAACACCATGGGAGGAGATTGTTTTCGCATCTTCAATCACTTTAGCTACGTGTAATAGTGCTTTTGAAGGGATACAGCCCACATTTAAACATACACCACCAAGTGTACTAAAACGCTCAATAATAATTGCATCCAAACCTAAGTCTGCCGCACGGAAAGCTGCTGAATATCCTGCAGGGCCTGCACCTAGTACTACTACCTGAGTTTTGATTTCGTTACTCATCTCTTCCTCTATTTTCTAATCATAGCGCTGACGGATCAATCGTAAAACGGTTAAGAGTCAGCTAATTGAACATCAATGTTCTGTAGGTGGCTGCATTTTAACCTGTGTTTGACACAGATAACAATCATTCACTTACATGCGAAATAGAAAAAGGCTACTTATATTAAGCAGCCTTCAATATTATAAAACCAACGTGCGAATATCTGATAAACAGTCATTCAAGTAAGTGATGAAACGCGCACCTTCCGCGCCATCAACAACACGATGATCATACGACAGTGATAAAGGCAGCATCAAGCGAGGCTCGAATTCTTTACCGTTCCAAACTGGCTTCATTTCAGACTTAGACACACCTAAGATACCGACTTCAGGTGCATTAACGATTGGCGTGAATGCTGTACCGCCAATGCCGCCTAAGCTTGAAATAGTGAAACAACCACCTTGCATATCAGCAGCAGTTAACTTACCACCACGAGCCTTTTTAGAAACAACCTTAAGCTCATCTGACAATTCATGGATGCCTTTCTTGTTCACATCTTTAAAGACAGGAACAACAAGACCATTCGGTGTATCAACAGCGATACCCACATTGACGTACTTCTTCATGATCAAGCTTGCGCCATCATCAGAAAGAGATGAGTTAAATGTTGGGAAAGCTTCAAGTGCTTTAGCTACCGCTTTCATGATGAAAACAAGCGGCGTTATCTTCATACCTGAGTCTTTCTTAGCTTCCGCTGCATTTTGTGCTTTACGGAACGCTTCAAGCTCTGTGATATCAGCATTATCCCACTGAGTCACATGAGGGATTTTCACCCAGTTTCTATGAAGGTTTGCACCAGATATCTTCTGGATACGCGACAATGGCTTAATTTCAGTCTCACCAAACTTGCTGAAATCAATTTTCGGCCATGGCAGTAGATCTAAATCGCTATTGCCACCTTTACTAGCGCTAACAGCACCTGATTCTACCTGTTTAACAGCAGCTTTAACGTAGCTGTATACATCATCTTTAACGATACGGTTTTTGCGACCAGTGCCTTTTACATTTGCTAGATTGACACCCAACTCACGAGCAAGACGACGGATAACAGGTGATGCGTGAGCATAAGCCTTGTTAGCAACGAAATCTTCTTTCGCTGCTGGTGCAGCAGCCATTGCAACAGGTGCTGCAACTGGAGCAGCCTGAACCACTGGCGCTGCAACAGGTGCGGCAACTGAACCGGCGACTTCAAAGGTCATAATTAAAGACCCTGTAGAAACCTTGTCACCTTGGCTAATCTTAATTGCTGTCACTTTACCGGCAAAAGGTGCAGGTACTTCCATAGAAGCCTTATCACCTTCAACGCTGATAAGTGACTGCTCTTCAGTAACCATATCACCGACATTAACCATTATCTCGGTTACTTCAACTTCATCACCACCGATATCAGGAACAAAGATATCTTGAACTGATGGCGCTGCAGATGCTGTTGGGGCCGCGACAGGCGCTGCTACTGATGCAGTCGGTGCTGCAGATGCAGAACCCGCCACTTCGAACACCATGACCAAACTTCCTGTAGATACCTTGTCGCCTACAACTATTTTGATCTCTTTCAAAACACCTGCAAATGGAGCGGGTACTTCCATTGAAGCTTTATCGCCTTCAACACTTAGTAGTGATTGCTCTTCAGTGATGCTGTCACCTAAATTAACTAAGATCTCAGTCACTTCGACTTCATCATCGCCAATATCAGGAACATGCACTTCTTTTAGCTCAGCAGATGTCGCTGCCGCTGGTGCCGCAACTGGAGCAGATTCAACAACGGGTGCAGCCTGAACTGCGTCTGATTCAAAGATCATAATCAATGAATCTGTAGAGACTTTATCGCCGACAGCAACTCTAATCTCTTTCACTATACCCGCTTGCGATGCTGGGACTTCCATCGAAGCTTTATCGCCTTCAACAGAGATCAGTGACTGCTCTTCTTCAACCTTGTCGCCTACGCTAACAAGAATCTCAGTCACTTCAACCTCATCCGCACCGATATCTGGTACATTAATTTCGATTGTCATTTTGTATTGCCTCTTACGCGTATAGCGGATTTGTCTTGTCGGCGTCGATGTTGAATTTAGCAATGGCTTGTGCAACCACTGACTTTTCAATATCGCCACGTTTAGCGAGCTCATTCAATGCAGCTACAACAACGTAACCAGCATTAACTTCAAAGTGACGACGTAAATTCTCACGACTATCTGAACGACCGAAACCATCAGTACCAAGTACTTTAAATGACTCAGAAGGCATGAATGCGCGAACTTGTTCCGCATAGTTCTTCATGTAATCAGTCGCAGCAATAGCAGGCTCAGTACCCATAACTTGGGTAATATAAGCTTGTTTTTGCTCAGCTTCAGGATGCAGCATATTAAAACGCTCAACATCTTGACCTTCACGAGTTAACTCGTTGAAAGAGGTCACAGAGTAAACATCTGAAGCGACATCGTATTCTTCACTTAGAATTTGAGCTGCTTTACGCACTTCATTCATAATAGTACCAGAGCTCATTAACTGAACTTTGTGACTACCTTTATAAGACTCAAGCTTATAGATACCTTTACGTATACCCTCTTCACTGCCTTCTGGCATCGCTGGCATCGCGTAATTTTCATTCATTAGCGTCAAGTAGTAGAACACGTTCTCTTGATCGCCATACATGCGACGGATACCGTCTTGCATGATGACAGCTAATTCGTAAGCGAATGTAGGATCATAAGAGATACAGTTAGGAATCGTATTCGCCTGAACATGGCTGTGACCATCTTCGTGCTGTAGACCTTCACCGTTCAATGTTGTACGACCCGCTGTAGCACCTAATAGGAAACCACGAGCTTGCTGATCACCCGCCATCCACGCCATGTCACCAACACGTTGGAAACCGAACATAGAATAGTAGATGTAGAATGGGATCATTGGTAAATCGTTAGTGCTGTATGACGTTGCCGCAGCAACCCATGAAGACATAGCACCTAGCTCATTGATACCTTCTTGCAATACTTGACCAGATGTCGCTTCTTTGTAGTAAGAAACAACACTACGATCTTCAGGGGTATATTCCTGACCATGCGGATTGTAGATCCCGATTTGACGGAACAAACCTTCCATACCGAAAGTACGCGCTTCATCGGCAATGATAGGAACGATGTTCTTACCAATACCCTTATTCTTTAGCAAAATGTTCAGTGTACGAACAAATGCCATTGTTGTAGAAATTTCACGCTTTTGCTCAACAAGCAAAGGACCAAACTCTTCAACAGCTGGTAAGTCTAGAGGCTTAGTAAAATTAGGCAGACGCTGTGGCGTATAACCATGTAATGCATTACGGCGAGAATGTAGATACTCGTATTCAGCCGAACCTTCCTCTAACTTAAGATAAGGTAGTTCAGATACTTTTTCATCGGTAAGCAAGTCATCAAGACCTAAACGGTTACGTAACTGAAGTACGTGCGTCATGTCCATCTTCTTCACGCCGTGAGCAATGTTCTTGCCTTCAGCTGCTTCGCCCATGCCATAACCTTTAACAGTTTTAGCAAGAATAACCGTTGGCTTACCTTTAGTATCTTGTGCATTTTTAAATGCTGCATACAACTTAGATGAGTCATGACCACCACGCTTAAGCGCGAAAATCTCAACATCAGTCATGTCAGATACGAGGGCAGCAGTTTCAGGGTACTTACCAAAGAAGTGCTCACGTACATAAGCACCATCTTTTGACTTAAATGTCTGGTAATCACCATCTACAGTTTCATTCATCAACTGTAGTAACTTACCTGTGGTGTCTTTTGCGATAAGTGAATCCCAGTTGTTACCCCAGATCACTTTAACCACATTCCAACCAGCACCTCTAAATAAGCCTTCAAGCTCTTGGATGATGCTACCGTTACCCATTACAGGACCATCAAGGCGCTGCAGGTTACAGTTAATAAGGAAGCAAAGGTTATCTAACTTTTCACGAGAAGCAAAAGAGATAGCACCACGTGATTCCGGCTCATCCATCTCACCGTCACCAAGGAAAGCATACACGCGCTGTGCAGATGTATTCTTTAAGCCACGACCGTCTAGATACTTAAGGAATCTAGCCTGGTAAATAGCAGACATTGGACCCAGACCCATAGATACGGTTGGGAACTGCCAGAATTCAGGCATTAGCTTTGGATGAGGATATGAAGGAAGACCTTTACCATCAACTTCTTGACGGAAATTATCTAACTGCTCTTCAGAAAGACGACCTTCAACAAATGCTCGAGAGTAGATACCTGGAGAGATATGTCCTTGATAATAGACTAAATCACCACCATCAACTTCGTTTGGAGCACGGAAGAAATGGTTAAAACATACTTCATAAAATGAAGCTGCTGATTGGAAAGAAGCCATGTGGCCTCCGAGGTCTAAATCTTTTTTAGACGCGCGCAGCACGATCATGATCGCGTTCCAACGAATAATAGAACGAATACGGCGCTCAAGCGTCGTATTGCCAGGATATGCAGGCTCTTGGCTCGTAGGAATTGTGTTGATGTAGTTCGTGGTGATACCAGTCGCCATATCGACACCGTCTAGACGGGCCTTATCAAGTACTTGCTCTAGTAAATATTGAGCACGCTCAACACCTTCTTCGCGTACAACTGATTCTAGAGCAGACAACCACTCGTTAGTTTCTAGTGGATCGACGTCTTGTAGCATATGTTCAGACATTTTGCTGTCCTTCCCTATATACGTTATGAAATTTGGATTTTCAGAATATGTTCTAGCGCTTACCTGTAGTCAGGTTTTAAGCACCACTTTTTAAACGGCGCAAGCTTCGCTGCAACCGACTATCTTCTTCCCTCACAGACAACATGACTTCCTCGATGTAACTTAGGTGTTCATTCGAGGCTTCTCGTGCTGCATCAGGATCACGACGAACGATAGCAGCGAGTAAAGCTCGCCTGTGATCATTCGCCATAGTGGACGCTTCCTCTCTCCGATCCAGAAGTTCCAAGTTCTGCGCCACATTCTTATGTAGCACAGGAGATAAACTTAATACGAGGTGAAGCATAGCGACGTTATGTGACGCCTCTGCAACCGCTCGGTAGAAACACACAATCGCCTTGGCTTGCAATTCAATCTCGTTAGCAGCCTCAACATCCATGATAGTGCGCTTAATATTTTGCATATCAGCATCGGTGCCGCGAAGTGCAGCAAAATAAGCCATCATGCCTTCTGTTGCGTGACGAAATTCCAGTAAGTCATACTGACTCTCAGAATCGCTATGCATCAGTTCCACGATTGGATCAGCCAAACTCTGCCACAATTGCTCTTTCACATAAGTTCCACCACCTTGACGACGCATAAGCAGACCTTTAGCTTCAAGCTTTTGAATCGCCTCACGTAGTGATGGTCGTGACACTTCAAATTGAAGCGCAAGTTCACGTTCCGGTGGTAGCTTCTGACCCGGTTGAAGGCTTCCTTCAAGAATCATCTGCTCCAACTGACCCATAATGACATCGGATATTTTCGGCTGGTTTATTTTGCTATAAGCCATGTGGCCCTCAGCTCCTATTGTAAATTGGTCTTACCAATTTAGTTGACTGCGCGCACTTTATCAAATCACATTTTGAATGTCTAGCTTGTGATCAGAATCATGCAAACCGTCGATGTGTGAGCATAGCCGAAAACGGACCTATTTGCGGTCAGACCATTGTCACCAAAATGAAACTTAAGTATGAGCACGAGCAAAGAAACAGCTATATAAATAGCTTGATTTAAATGAAAAAAGACATGAAAAGTGCGTATAAGAAATATTATAATTTAGTAAAGGAGACCAGAAAGGTCTCCTCAAGAAGTACACTATGCCACAACACCAAATATCGTCAACAACGACAAACAAACAAGCAAAAGAATAAAGTTTCGTTTACTTAGCTGAAGCAAGGCTAATGTAGATTGTGTACAGATAGGGGCTGTTGATGTCTCTGGTTCAGGCTCAGCTGCCGAAGCAACTTGCGTCACTATATCCCTTGCTGTACTGCGAATATTAAAAGCATATTGACCCCAACGAGCAGAAGCCTGTGAGAATTGCCCACTGAGGACATAACCAAAAGCCAAAATCCGACTAGGTAGCCAATCAAGTAACATCAACACATCGTCAACTAAAGGTAGATCGAGTTTGTGCTCTTTATTCTCATCGGAAAAATAACGAGCGGTACAGTAGAAAACAGCCCCCGCTGGCCCTAGAAAAATCAAGAAAACAGCGACAGCGCCATAAAAACGATAGTTTAACCACGCAGCACTTTGACCAACTTTAGCACCTAATTCCGTCTCTGAAACCGCCTCCAAGGAAACACTTGGATCGAGCGCGTCAGCAAAGTGATAACAAGCCTGAGTATCGCCTCTGCACGCTGCCAGCATATAACGCTTAAATAATACTCTCTGCTTCTGATGGCTAAAACATAGTATCGAAATTGCCACCCATAAGATCAGGCTCAGGCCACCCCAAAACATGCCATTTACGGCCCACATCATCACTTGCACAGCAATAGCTGGTAACACTAATGCAAGCGCCATCATGACATCAGAGTTAAGCTGTTTATCACCAAAAAGTGTCTTAGAGTAGAGGTTGAGAATAGAATCAAATTGCCAAGATTGTGGTAGAAGCTTTAACCTCTCTATCAGGATCGCCACGAGTAATGAGAAAAGTGCCATCGTATATTCCTTAAATTCTATTGTTTGTCCCTGATAGCACACCAGAAGTGCAACCCAAACAGTACCAGATGATCAGTTCAACGCTTTGTTCAGACCATCTTTATATGTTACCCAATCGAAGATATCACCTGGATCAGTTTTTCGCCCTGGTGCAATATCACGATGACCAACTAGCTTATCCGTATTTAGCATAGGATATGCGGCGAACAAGGCAAGAGTCAGCTTAATTAGCTCTTGATATTGAGCCTCTGTATAAACCTGAAAATCAGTACCTTCCAACTCTATGCCGATAGCAAAATCATTGCAACCTTGCCGCCCTAAGTGTTCTGAAACACCAGCATGCCATGCACGTTCGTCACAGGAGACATACTGTACTATCTCCCCATCTCTGCGGATCATAAAGTGAGCCGATACCTCTAATCCCTTTAAATCAGCAAAACTGCTATCAGCCTCGAGATCTAAGCAACCTTGAAAAAGTTGATCAACAAAAGGTGTCCCGAAGCAGCCAGCAGGTAAACTAATATTATGGATAACCAGCAGACTCACTTCATTTTCAGGGCGTGTATTGAAATAAGGAGAGGGGCATTTTCTGACTCCTTCCTTAATCCAGCCAGCGTTTACCTTCATCGGATTTTTTATATTTATCGACAACGAGTTAGCCTTTAATACAATGCATCAATGATGAACATTTTATCAGTTAGATCACCAACAGAGAAGAACATTGATAATGACAACACACAGAATGGTAATTCTTAACTAGATCACAAGTGGAGTGAAATAGTAAATCAAGAGCAAACAAAGACTCCCCCCATTAATCACAAACTAATTTAACGTACGTAAACATCCATCCCTCTAACTTGCCCTTTCAGTCTCTACTTTCTGCATCAATGTTGTTATTATCTACGCGCTAACGTCTGCTATGTCATTCGTAGTCGTTAGGAACAACCCAGACTCTTAATCTGTTCATTTGTAGTAGTTCAAGGACATCAACCATGTTGGAAAATGACATAAGACTTGCCGTTAAAATCGCACTCGAAGAAGACTTAGGCTATCAGGATGAGAGTACATCCAATAAGGGGAGCGCTCTAGATAGATCATCAGCAGATATTACCGCACAATTAATACCAGCAGACAGATATGCTCAAGCCAGCTTAATTACTCGAGAAGAGGGCGTCTTTTGCGGCAAAGCATGGGCCGAACAAGTTTTTAATCAATTAGGCGGTGAAGTCGCGTTGCATTGGCATGTGGATGATGGCGATCTTTTAGTGCATAATCAGCTCCTTTGTGAACTTTCTGGTCCGGCTAGAGCGATTCTTACTGGCGAACGTACTGCGATGAACTTTATTCAAACGCTTTCAGGTGTCGCGACATTAACTAAACAGTACACAGACAGAATAGCAGCAACCAATACCAAGCTTCTTGATACCAGAAAGACTATTCCAGGTCTAAGAACCGCCCAGAAATATGCCGTTACCTGCGGCGGTGGTAAAAATCACCGTATCGGTCTATTCGATGCTTTTCTTATCAAAGAGAACCACATTATGGCCTGTGGCGGTATAGCTCAGGCGATATCAAAGGCTCGGGAACTCTATCCAGACAAGCTAGTAGAAGTTGAAGTTGAAAATATTTTAGAGCTTCAGCAAGCATTAGAAGCAAGCTCTGACGTCATTATGCTGGATAATTTCGATGTAACCATGATGATTGAAGCTGTAGAGCTAAATAAGCGTCTTCCTAACGCCCAACAGGCCAAACTTGAAGTCTCTGGTAATGTGACACTTGAGACCATAGGTCACTTCGCTAAAACCGGTGTCGATTACATATCAGTCGGCGCTCTGACAAAACATGTTCGAGCATTAGATCTCTCACTTCGACTTAAAAGCTAAACTCCTACAAAAGTTAAGCCTGTCCAAAAGTGACAGGCTATTACCAACCAAATTATTAAAGCCTAAATAGCCCAGAGGTTATCTTCTCCCTGTATGAAAAATCATCCTTAATACTGAACACCAAGACTGTTTATTATTTGGCCGATGAGCTTGCCTATTTATCCACACACAAGCGCTCAACATTTGAGCAACTTTAACGTTCAATACAAAACATCAAATAAAAATGCCTAGCGGACCTCGGCATAGAATGAGTGACTAAAAATTGACGAACAAAGGAAAATCGTCACTTTTTCATACAGAGACAAAAAAATGTTAGAACCTTTTCAACATAAAAAATACATCTACAGACTAATTTACCACCGAATTAGCACTTTATTGTAAAAATGCATTCCAATCCCGTTAACTTTATACTAACTTTGGACGTAGGCGAGATGGCCATTTCGGTCAGCCTCAACTTAAGCTCACTTAAGTTTCACTTTAAAAGAGCAGCTCAACCTTTCAAAACTGGATAACTATTGGTGCTGAATGGGAGGAGAAACAAGGTACGGTTTGCCGAAATAAAGCTACAACAAATTTACACCGCAGGGTGTAACATACTTACAACAGTTAGCAAATTGACGTAAAACAGAGACACATTAATAACGACATATTTTGACACTCAGTTACCGACCGATTTATAGGCCAATTGAGAGTTCACTGTTTGACCTTAACTGGTGAATTTGATAACAAGCCAACTTATAAACTCGATTGATTCAGGATGAAACAGCTAGCGCAGGAGCACCCAACTAAGTGGTCTATACTACATGTACGAATGATGCTCTATGTTTGTCGACGGAGATAGATAATGAAAGGCACTAATTTTAAAAACAGCTTAAGCAAGAAAATGAACAAGCAAGCTAAGGGTTTTACCCTTATTGAATTAATGATCGTTGTTGCAATTATCGGTATTCTCGCCGCTGTTGCACTACCTGCGTATAAAGATTATGTCACAACCGCACAAGGTGGCTCATCCGTTAAAGGTGTTAATACTTTTGCGACCAAAATTGCAACTTGTATTCAAACAGGTATTGGCTGTGTAGACATACCAGAAGAAGTTAATAAAAATCAGCAATTTACAGCAATTGCTGCAGCAGATGTAGCCCAAGATAAAGGTTTGACATTGGTATGGACAGAGAAAAAATGTGTTCTTACTGCAACATTCTCTACTGCTGGAGCAGTTACGCTAGCTATGGATAAAGGTGCAACCGGCACTGATGCTGACCTTGTCTTGTGTAAAAGTGGTGCCAACATTAAATAAAGCTTGGACATAAAATAGAAAGTCAAATGTAACGTAACGGTTTGACTTTCTATTTCGTTATTGCCCACACGATTTTAAAGGTATTTCAATGCCAACAACAGGCCTTCATCTAGGCTTATCGACGTTATTCATCCGAAAAAATTTGCTAACACAAGAGCAGATTGCTTCCGCTATAACTAAATCTAGACAAACCAAACAATCTCTAGTTTCAACAATTATCACTGAAAAGCTCGTATCAGCTCGAGAGATTGCTGAGCTCTGTTATGAGGAATACGGCACACCGTTATTGGATCTCGATGAATTCGATATCGCCAGCATTCCCGAAGAGTTTCTTAATAAAAAGCTAATTGAAAAACATAAGTGTTTACCACTTTTTAAACGCGGTAATCGACTCTATATTGGCACTTCAGACCCCACGAATATTACCGCCTTAGAAGATTTTCAATTCAGTGCAGGCCTGCATGCCGAAGCAATACTGGTTGAAGATGATAAACTCACCAAAGCATTAGAAAAAGTGCTCGAAGATGATATATCCGGTTTAGACATCAGTGGCATAGATGAAGGTGCGCTGGCGGGGATTGAAGTCGAAGACAAGAGTAATGAAGATACTGCAGGTGAGAGTAGTGATGATGCCCCTATTGTTATCTATATCAATAAGATTCTCACTGATGCAATCCGCAAAGGCGCATCAGATCTGCATTTTGAACCCTATGAGAAACGCTATCGAATTCGTTTTCGTATCGATGGTATCTTACATGAAGTTTCAGAGCCCCCTGTCAATCTGTCTAACCGCATATCTGCCCGCTTAAAAGTGATGTCTAAACTGGATATTGCCGAGCGGCGTGTACCACAAGATGGTCGCATCAAGATGAAACTATCACGAACTAAATCAATCGATTTTCGTGTCAGTACTCTCCCCACCATTTGGGGAGAAAAGATAGTGATGCGTATTCTTGATTCATCTTCAGCACAATTAGGGATTGAAAAACTGGGTTATGAAGATGATCAACGACAACTCTACGAAGAGATGCTGGCGAAACCACAAGGCATGATTTTAGTCACAGGTCCTACAGGCTCGGGGAAAACCGTATCCCTCTATACAGGCCTTAACATCCTTAATACCGAAGAGCGCAATATCTCCACCGCCGAAGATCCGGTAGAGATAAACTTAGAAGGTGTTAACCAGGTTCACATCAACCTTAAAGCGGGACTGACTTTCCCCGCAGCACTGCGATCATTTTTACGACAAGACCCTGATGTGGTGATGGTGGGGGAAATTCGTGATTTAGAAACCGCCGAAATCGCCATTAAAGCGGCACAAACGGGTCACCTAGTGCTGTCAACCTTGCACACTAATTCAGCAGCAGAAACGCTCACCCGCTTAATCAACATGGGCGTGCCTGGCTATAATATTGCCAGCTCAGTCAACTTGATTATTGCCCAGCGCTTGGCGCGCCGACTGTGCCCCGAGTGTAAACAACCGGAAGAGATTCCCGAGCACGAGTTATTACGTCTCGGTTTTAAACAGGCACAAATTGATGAGGGCATGACCCTGTATAAACCGATAGGATGTGATTTATGCTCTGCTGGTTACAAAGGGCGAGTCGGCATCTATGAGGTGATGAAGATGTCAGATGAGATAGCGAGGACTATTATGGAGGGAGGGAACTCTTTACAAATCGCCACTCAAGCCAAAGAACAGGGAATGCGAGACCTACGAGGATCGGGTTTGTTAAAAGTGACTCAAGGCGTAACCAGTATTACTGAAGTCAATCGCGTCACCAGCTTTTAAAAAATAATTCAAATCTAGCTTCCTGTAAATATTGAATAGCAAAGGAACATACCATGGCCACGGCGACAGCGACAAAAAAATCAAAAAGCAAAAAATCAGCCGCAAAAGCCCAACCTAAAGTTTACACTTTCGAGTGGAAAGGCCTTAACCGAAATGGGGAAAAAACCTCAGGTGAACTGCGTGGCTCAACAATCACAGAAATAAAAAGCCAACTAAAATCTCAAGGCGTTAATCCCAAAATAGTCAAAAAGAAAGCTGCTTCACTATTTAAGCTAGGCGATCCCAAAATAACCGCGATGGACATCGCGATGCTCACCCGACAAATAGCGACCATGCTTCAGGCCGGAGTACCTCTGGTCACCACCATCGAAATGCTGGGGCGCGGTCATGAAAAAGTAAAAATGCGCGAATTACTGGGAACGATCGTTACTGAAGTGCAATCTGGCATCCCACTTTCTGATGCCCTGCGACCACACAGACAGCACTTTGATGACCTCTATGTCGACTTGGTTGCTGCTGGTGAACATTCAGGCTCTCTCGATGCCGTATTTGACCGGGTGGCTCTCTACAAAGAAAAAGCTGAAGCACTAAAATCTAAAATAAAAAAAGCCATGTTCTACCCTGCTGCGGTTGTCGTCGTCGCCGTAGGTGTAACGACGCTCTTGTTGCTTTTTGTCGTGCCACAATTTCAGGAAATCTTTGCCGGTTTTGGTGCCGAGCTCCCTGCATTCACCCAGTTTGTCATCGGTATATCAGAGGCGTTGCAGGCCTCCTGGTATATTTTTGCTATCGCGATAATTGTGGCTGCTTTTTTATTTAAGCGAGCCCACCTTCACTCTCAAATTTTTAGGGATAAGGTCGATACTCTTATCCTAAAAATACCAGCCATTGGTCCTATTCTTCACAAGGCTGCCATGGCTCGTTTTGCTCGCACACTTGCAACCACTTTCGCTGCGGGTGTTCCTCTAATTGATGGTTTAGAATCCGCAGCAGGGGCTTCTGGCAATGCGGTTTACCGTAACGCCTTGATTAAAGTACGTTCCGAGGTAATGGCTGGTATGCAGATGAATGTCGCCATGCGTACCACAGGGCTTTTCCCTGACATGCTAATTCAGATGGTCATGATCGGCGAGGAATCTGGTTCTCTAGATAATATGCTTAATAAAGTCGCCAATATTTACGAAATGCAAGTTGATGATGCCGTCGATGGTTTATCTAGTCTCATTGAACCAATCATGATGGTGGTGATCGGCACTTTAGTTGGTGGACTAATTGTTGCTATGTATTTACCCATCTTCCAAATGGGCAAAATTATCAACTAACGTATCAATAATCCAATACCAAAAGCTCAGTATCTAGCAGATAACTTCCATATGAGTAAGTTCGTCAGTTAGAATGACGGTTAACAATTTCAAAGAAAACTTGGAAATCATGTCAGAATTTATCTCAACGATGAGCCATAACCTATGGCTCTTTGCTATTATCGCTTTTGTATTTGCAAGCGTTATTGGCAGCTTCCTTAATGTAGTGATCCACCGCTTACCTGTCATAATGAAGCGAGAGTGGCAACAAGAATGTAATCAGTATTTAAATGAGTATCATGAAAAGCTGATTTCCCCCATCGCTAAGAAGTTAGATAAACCCATTGATGATTACCCTGAAAAATACAATTTAATCATTCCAAACTCTTCTTGCCCTAAATGCGGTACTCATATTAAACCTTGGCATAATATTCCAATTCTTGGGTGGCTAATGCTCAAAGGAAAATGTGCTAAATGTAAAACCCAAATATCGATACGATACCCTGTTGTTGAACTATTCTCAGGGCTAGCAATTGCTTTTCTTGCTATCCACTTTGGTCCCACGATTGAATTTGCACTTGCTACCATTTTGACATTTGGCTTGATCATTCTGACAGGTATTGATCTCGATGAGATGCTACTTCCCGATCAAATAACCCTCCCCTTGCTTTGGTTGGGATTGATCATCAACCTAAATAGTACCTTTAGTAGTCCAACTGATGCCATCATTGGCGCAGCAGCAGGCTACTTAAGTCTCTGGAGTGTATTCTGGGCTTTTAAATTGTTAACGGGCAAGGAAGGTATGGGCTATGGGGACTTTAAGCTCTTAGCCGTGTTTGGTGCCTGGCTTGGGTGGCAGGTACTCCCCATCATCATTTTACTCTCTTCATTGGTCGGGGCAGTTATTGGTATAGGGTTAATGTTGACTAAAAAAATGAACTCCTCAAATCCTATTCCGTTCGGACCTTATATTGCTATAGCGGGTTGGATAGCCATGATATGGGGCTCGAGCATCAATGCTTGGTACCTCTCAACCCTTTAAAACAATACCACTGCAGGTGTCCAGAATATGGCAAGTCTAGTAATAGGATTAACGGGGGGAATTGGTAGCGGAAAAACAACCGTTGCCAATATATTCGCTGAATTAGGCATTGAGCTTGTTGACGCAGATATCGTTGCCCGTGAGGTTGTATCAACAGGCACAAAGGGCTTAGCACAGATAGTAGCACGCTTCGGAAATGACATTTTAAACCCAGATGCGAGTTTAAACAGAGCCAAGTTAAGAGAACTGATTTTTTCAAAGGATGTTGATCGAGAGTGGTTAAATGCTTTACTGCATCCAATGATACGCACCGAGATGTTAAATCAACTCGACAGAACCCAATCTCCATACAGCATTTTAATTGCTCCCTTGCTATTTGAGAATGGATTAGATAGGTTAGTTAACCGAACACTTTTGGTTGATATTTCACCAAAGCAACAACGAAATAGAACCATTATAAGGGATTCTGTATCTGCAGAGCAGGTTCAGAGCATCATTGACAGCCAAGCCTCAAGAGAAGATAAACTGTCAAAAGCTGATGATGTCATCGACAATCATGGAGAGATATCGGCACTGAGAAGCAAAATAATTGCACTCCATAATAACTATTTAAAATTGTCCAATAACGCTTAATCGATGCCATGACAAAATTGACTTATGAACAGCCTCTAAACGAGAAAACCAGAAGTTTTCTACGTTTAGAGTATTTATCACAACAGCTACAGACGAATGTGGAACAAGATCATCAGCATAGATGTTTTTACCCTCTTTTTTCTCTGTGTGAGCTGACTGAGCGCTGTGATTATAGAGGTGAAGTCCTAAACGATCTTGATAAAAAAATAACAACCCTGTCTAACTGGCAATCTCTCCCACATATTGACACCATTCAAGTTGAAGCTTATTTAAATCGCCTAATAACGGCTAAAGAATCTCTTCAAGCTTGTGACCGACCAGGCGCTAAGCTTAAACAAGATCGTTTCATCGCAGCATTAAGGCAAAGATTTAATATGCCAGGTGCATGTTGTAACTTCGATCTTCCCCAGCTTCATTATTGGTTAGCCAAACCTTGGGATGTACGTCAGCAAGAATACTTACAATGGGTCGATAATTTTACCGCTCTATTAAATCCCATTAATTTATTACTCGAACTCACCAGACAAACAACGCAATATTGTGAAACTGTCGCAAAAGTCGGTTTTTTCCAAGGCAATAGTAATCAAGCACTCTCTATGGTTAGAGTTAAAATTGACTCTCAACAAGGTTGCTACCCCACAATCAGTGGACACAAGAATCGCTACGCTATTCACTTCGTTCAATTTGACGAGCAAAAGCACTCAGATCAAACGATAGAATTCCAATTGGCTACCTGTACTTAAAATCAGTATGATTAACCCATCATCAAATTTTTAGTGACTCTACGTCATTAAACTCAGTAGTTGAGCTCTCCCATGCCTACAAGTGTAAAATGCCCTACCTGCCAGACAGAAGTGATCTGGAGCGCCGAATCTAAATTCAAACCCTTTTGTAGTGATCGCTGCAAACTGATCGATCTTGGTGATTGGGCTTCTGAAAAACATGCTATCCCCGTTAAGTCAGAATTCAATATTGATGACTTAGACAGCCTAGGCTATGACGAAACCGGTTTTTTCAAAGAGAATTAATCCATGCCTGAATTAGCGATAAAAAGAGTGCATGTTGCAGTAGCCGTTATCATGAACAGCAAACAAGAGGTCTTACTTGCGAAACGTCTTGACCACCTTCATCAAGGGGGGAAATGGGAATTTCCCGGAGGTAAGGTTGAGCAAGGTGAAACGGTGACAGATGCGCTTATTCGAGAACTAAAAGAAGAGGTAAACTTAGATGTTATCTCAAGCAGTCCGCTTATGGAGATCAGCCACGATTACCCTGATAAGCAAGTTCTGTTAGATATTCATCTCGTCTCTGATTTTGATGGCGAAGCGACAGGGCTAGAGAATCAGCAGATCTGCTGGGTGCCAAAACCAGATTTAGTCAATTATGATTTTCCAGAGGCCAATAAGCCCATTCTTGATAAAATTTTAGCTAATTAGGTGCGGCTTCAGCCACAGTAGCACTAGAACCAAAAAAGCCAGTAGGTGTAACCCACTGGCTTAGTATATTAGTTAATTTATGAGCAACAATCTCTTCGCCACCAATTCTTCGGCAACTTTTCCACCAGTACTTTAATCATCAATATCGCTAACACGACGCCTGAGCTATAGACAATGGCACTTGGTAGTAAGTTATGCTGTTCACCAATTTGTGGCATGACCTCGAAACCAAAAGTATCAACCAAGTAATTAACCAAGATGCCTGAAACCAGCGCCACGCCAAGTACTCCACCGAGATAACCAAATAACGCTCGTTTGCCCAGTTCTTTGGTCACTACACCTAAGGTTGCAATATTGGTTGCCGGACCTGCCAGCATAAACACCAATACAGCTCCAGGTGATACACCTGCTAACAAAAGACCCGCTGCGATAGGAGTCGATGCTGTCGCACAGATATACATAGGAACAGAAACCAACACCATAACTAACATAGCGAGTATGCCATCGCCCCATTTAGCCATGAAATCACCTGGCACATAGGTCTGTACTAAAGCGGCAAAGAACAAGCCAATCAATAGCCAAACAGTGGTGTCACGCACCAAATCAGTAGCAGCGAAGTGCAACCCTTTGCCAATACGACTGAACACCGAGGTGCCTTTTAACTCTGTCGCAATATCTTGTGTCGATTCACAGCAACTTTCTTCGTCATTAGTGTTACCCGATCCACTCTGAGTAGAACTGCAGCATGAAGGTTTACTTTCAACTGGCGTACTTTTACTGCTACAACATGCATCTGCTTTAACGACTGGTGAAGGTGTTAATTTAGCGCTAGTAGCCATCAAGCTCTCACTAGCAGCCATTGGGGTCATCGTCACGGTTGGCTTCACATTTGATTCAGCCTTAGAGCTGCAACACGAACTTTTAGCCTTCTGCTCAACTATTTCACTTTTACTGCAACATGATTCAGATACCACATCTTTTGTCACTGGTTTTTCAGACTGGCTTTTAGCTGAAATAGGATCATCTGGATCATCGCGTCCAACCAATAATCCCGCAACAATCGCACTCGTCACAGCGGCAATCGGCCTTACGATAGCCATAAATGGACCAAGTAGCACATAAGATACCGTGACAGAATCGACCCCAGTTTCAGGTGTTGACACTAAAAATGACGTAGTCGCAGCCTTCGATGCACCAGCACGTCGTAGGCCTACCGCAGCTGGAATAACACCACATGAACATAAAGGTAGAGGTGCACCTAACACAGCAGCTTTAACCACAGTCTTAAACCCATGACCACCGAGTTGCTTCTGCATCCATGCCATAGGCACAAACATTTTCAACATACCAGCTAACACTAGTCCTAGGAGTAGCCAAGGGGCTGAATCTAAAAACAGATCAATAAAATTCGTTAACAACATAAACTACCCCTTACTCTGACAATTTTTTGTATATTCGGACGCATCATGGTCGTGAGCATGATTTTCACATTTGATGTTATCCGTATTTGACTCTAACGCTTCCAAAATAGAGCAATGCTCTGCACTCTCAGGGCCACCACAGCAAGCATCTGACAGACGCTGAAGCGAAACTTGAAAATGATTTAATTCTGTTATTCTCTCATTCACATAAGCAAGTTTACTGTCTACAAGCCCTTTAACATCAGCGCAGGCCCAATTAGATTTATCAAGCTCAATAGAAAGCAGTTCAGTGATCTCAGCTAAGGTGAAACCAACGGCCTTAGCTCTTAATATAAATCGTAACCGCTCAACATCGTTGTCATTATAGAGGCGGTATCCTGAATCACTACGTGACGATGGCGTCAACAGGCCATGCTTTTCATAAAACCTTAATGTGTCAGCTTTCACTTCGCATTGTTTTGCCAGTTCGCCAATTCGATACATGAATCCCCCTTGTTCTACGATCATAACCATCTTGAGTATGACTCAGTATAAACCTTAGAGTTAAATCCAAGGTCAAGGGTTATAATGCAATAAATTTAACCTAGCAGCCTCTATTTGTTGTTAGAATGTGATTTAGCACTGTATTTTAACGTTCTTAACTCAGATCTGGCCCTATAAACGCCAAAAACTAACACTGAATAGTCATTAGTCTTTGTTCGCTTATCCGTATTGTGAAATCACATAGAAAAAAAGCCTAATGGTAGGTTTTAAGTTAAAATACGCGCGCCGTGGCAGAGAGGGTATGCTAAAAGTTAACCTTGAGGGACTTTTGGAAAACAGATTTTAGGCATGATGAATCACAATGCAGTTCTGTTTTCCGAAAGATCCTTAAAATAACTACTGGACACTGTACCCAAAATGAAAAATGCCAGACCCATTCGTCGTGCGCTGCTAAGCGTTTCAGATAAAACCGGAATACTTGAGTTTGCTAAGTCTTTACACGCTCAAGGCGTAGAACTACTGTCTACTGGTGGCACCGCCCGCCTTTTGGCTGATAACGGTGTGCCTGTCATTGAAGTATCGGATCATACCGGACACCCAGAAATTATGGATGGTCGCGTTAAAACTTTACACCCTAAAGTGCATGGCGGTATTTTAGCGCGTCGTGGAATCGATGAGCTTGTCATGGAACAACACAATATTAAGCCTATTGATCTCGTTGCAGTCAATCTGTACCCATTTGCAGAAACCGTAGCTAAAGAGGGTTGTACTCTTGCTGACGCCATCGAAAATATCGATATTGGCGGCCCGACAATGGTTCGTTCTACTGCCAAAAACCATAAAGATACAACTATCATCGTTAACGCGCACGATTACGACCGCGTTATTGCTGAAATGAATGCCAATGAAGGCAGCACAACACTTGAGACTCGTTTCGATTTAGCTATTGCAGCTTTTGAACACACTGCAGCCTATGACGGCATGATCGCTAACTACTTCGGAACTATGGTTCCAGCCCATAGTAGTGATGAGTGTCATGACGACTCTAAATTCCCACGCACTTACAATACTCAGTTAATCAAGAAGCAAGATCTGCGTTATGGCGAAAACAGCCATCAAACGGCCGCTTTCTATGTTGATATCAACTTAGATGAAGCGTCTGTTGCAACTGCAGTTCAACTTCAAGGTAAAGCGCTCTCTTACAACAACATCGCCGATACCGATTCCGCTCTTGAGTGTGTCAAAGAGTTCAACGAGCCAGCTTGCGTGATTGTTAAGCATGCGAACCCTTGTGGTGTTGCCATTGGTGCAGATCTTCTCGAAGCTTACAACCGAGCATATCAAACGGATCCAACATCAGCGTTTGGCGGCATCATCGCCTTCAACCGTGAACTTGATGCAGCAACGGCTAGCGCCATTGTCGAGCGCCAGTTCGTTGAAGTGATTATCGCACCCAAAGTCAGCCAAGCAGCTCGAGACATCGTCGCAGCCAAAGCTAACGTCCGTCTACTTGAGTGTGGTGAATGGGGTTCTAAAACCACCAGCCTAGATTACAAGCGCGTTAACGGTGGTTTATTACTTCAGGACAGAGACCAAGGTATGGTTACTCTAGAGGATGTAAAAGTCGTCTCTAAGCGTCAGCCTACTGAAGCTGAAATGAAAGACCTTATGTTCTGCTGGAAAGTGGCTAAGTTCGTTAAATCTAACGCCATTGTTTACGCTAAAAACAGCATGACGATTGGTGTCGGTGCTGGCCAAATGAGCCGTGTATACAGCGCGAAAGTCGCAGGTATTAAAGCAGCAGATGAAGGACTTGAAGTTCAAGACTCTGTGATGGCCTCAGATGCTTTCTTCCCATTCCGTGACGGTATTGATGCAGCAGCAGCTGCTGGTATCAGTTGTATTATCCAACCAGGTGGTTCTATTCGTGATGAAGAGATCATTGCCGCAGCGGATGAACACGGCATGGCAATGGTGTTTACCGGAATGCGTCACTTCCGTCATTAATCGATTTGCGCGACTTAAGCTATAAACGACTTAATTCGCGCATTAATAAGATTAATTTTTATGGGTTAGCGCAAAGTCATCGTTTATTGAACAAAGAAAACACACGCAGTGTATGCCAATACATGAGTATGTTTGATGCTGTTCAAGGAGCGATGAAGCAGTGATAAAGGATAAAAAAATGAACGTACTTATTATTGGTGGTGGTGGTCGTGAACATGCTTTGGCATGGAAAGCGGCGCAATCAGCACAAGTCGAAACCGTCTTTGTAGCACCAGGCAATGCTGGCACTTCATTAGAGCCAAAGTTAGAGAATGTGGCTATTAATGTAGAAGATATCAGCTCACTCGTTGCTTTTGCGCGCGAGTCTAATATCGAGATCACAATTGTAGGGCCTGAAGTACCATTGGCACTAGGAGTTGTGGATGCATTCAATGCTGCGGGTTTACCTATTTTTGGTCCTACCCAAGGTGCAGCTCAATTAGAATCATCTAAAGCTTTCACTAAAGACTTCTTGGCTCGTCATAATATTCCAACTGCCGCCTACTCAAATTTTACTGACATTGCTCCAGCTAAAGCTTACGTTACTGAAGTGACTGCTACCACAGGCTTCCCTATTGTGATTAAAGCTGATGGTTTAGCGGCAGGTAAAGGTGTCATCATCGCAGAAGACCAACTCCAAGCCGATGCAGCTATCGATGACATGTTGTCTGGAAATAAATTTGGTGAGGCGGGATCTCGCGTCGTTATCGAAGAGTTTCTAAAAGGTGAAGAAGCCAGCTTTATCGTTATGGTCGACGGTAAAAACATTCTCGCGATGGCCACCAGCCAAGATCATAAAGCGCGTGATAATGGCGATAATGGCCCTAATACAGGTGGTATGGGTGCTTACTCACCAGCACCAGTGGTTACACAGGCTGTGCATGACTGGACAATCAATCATGTTATTCGTCCTACCGTTGATGGCATGGCAGCTGAAGGCAATGTCTATACCGGTTTCCTATACGCGGGTTTAATGATTTCGCCAGATGGTAGCGCTAAGGTACTAGAGTATAACTGCCGCTTCGGTGACCCTGAAACTCAACCTATTATGATGCGTCTACAGTCAGACATCGTCGAGTTATGCTTGGCAGCGACTCGTGGCGAGTTAGATAAAGTCACAGCTGAATTCGATAGCCGTGCAGCAGTGGGTGTTGTGCTCGCAGCAGGTGGTTATCCAGAAGCCTATCGCAAGCATGATGTTATCCTTGGCCTAGATCTCGGCAACAATGACGCTAAAGTGTTTCATGCGGGAACTAGTATGATAGATGGCCGTGTAGTTACTAACGGTGGTCGTGTTTTATGCGCAACTGCACTTGGCAATACTGTCACAGAAGCTCAGCAATCCGCTTATCAATTGGTAGATAAAATTCATTGGGACGATGTGTACTTTCGTACCGATATTGCCTATCGAGCCATTTCTCGGGAAAGTTAATTTATCCCTTTAATTAAAAGCCGGTTTTGAACCGGTTTTTTTATACCTGAAACTTGTTACTTATACCGCCTAAATTGCCTCGTATGCTAAACACCAGCACTCGTGGTTTCCAACAAACAAAACATGACTCACATCACACTATTTAATGCCAATGAAGCGCAGTATCTTACGATGATTTAAAGCATTAGGAGTGATAATGAAATATTCAATTGGTGATCTTATCTATCAAGGGGAAGCGGCTGGAGTTCATAACTGGGACACCATGTCGGGGTCTTCATTCTACTGGCACCCTGATTGGTTACATATAGCAGAGGAAGCAACAGGGCTAACTCCAACAGCAGCAGTTATGCCTACATCGAACAAAGCTAACCAATCTGATGCAGAGCAGGCCATTGTTCAGCATTTAAATAAAGTATAACTGGGCGATACCCAATAAATAGATTAGTAGCCTGAAGCTATCGTTTTTCGGGCTATTTTATCGATAATACCTGGCGCAATTAGTTTTACAAAACAGCCTAGTTTTCCTCTTAATGAAGTGATCATCATCCTATTACGGCCAGAGATAGTAGTCTAGACTCATTTCTCACGCTCAACACCAACTTACACCCAAGAGGTGTCATATAGAGCGCCAGTGCACGGCCAATTCCTTCTGAGGCTCCAGTGATAATAATAACTTTACCAGTTAATCCATCCATATTCATTCCTTGAATAATATCCATTTGAATTAGCTATTTACATCGATTTAATAACTTAATTTATAACGCCTACGCACTCAAACGCTCAACTTTAGATAGTAGTTTATCAGGCTCAATTTGACGAGGCCTGCTGCTGATATAACTATTTAATGGCTTAGGTCGACCTATCGCATATCCTTGCGCATAGTTTATACCAATCGTCTCTAGCTTATCGATAATATCTTGATTTTCTACAAATTCTGCAACTGTCTCTATCCCCATCACTCCACAAACATCATGAATCGATTTTACAATGGCAAAGTCCTTGGCATTGGTGGCTAGGTTTTTCACAAAACAGCCATCTATCTTCACATAATCAACGGGCAACTCTTTTAAATAACCATAAGAAGCAAAACCACTACCGAAATCATCTAGTGCAAATGAAAATCCGAGCTTTCGTAAGTGGTTGATCATATCTAAGGCACGGTTGCGATTCTGGATAGCACTGGTTTCAGTAATTTCAAAACAGATACACTGACTCGGGATCTCGAAGCGCTGAACTTGCTCTGCGATATACTCAACCATGCCTTCAGCCCCCAAACTGTTACCAGAAAGGTTGATCGAAATACAGTGGTCGTCCCAAATATCCTCATTAAGAGATAACCACAGGAATGCTTTACGGATCACCTCTTTGTCGACATCATTCATCAGCTTAAATCGTTCAGCGGCTTCGATGAATTGCGCAGGCGCTAAAATGCGACCATTCGGCTCTTGTACTCGCAGCAAGATCTCCATACGTTGTCGACTGACTCCGTCCCCCATTCCTTTAATCTCTTGGTAGTAGAGTAGTAACTCGTTATGTTCAATGGCTTGGCTAATCCTAACTGCCCACATAGGGGCATTGCGTTGGTAAAGAGACTCCTTATCTTTATCATCGTAAAAGTGAATTTGATTACTGCCTTTACGCTTTGCCGCTAAACACGCAATATCAGCATCTTTAACTAACTCTTTAGACACAATATAAGGGGCGCGCGCAATCGCTATTCCGGCACTAATGCCAACGCGGTAGTTGCAACCGTTGTGATGCAAAACTTGCAGTGACACACTGGAGATCACACGTTTTACAATTTGAACAGTCTCAACGGCACTTAGATCTCTAATCGCCAAACCAAATTCATCTCCCCCTAATCTCGCCAACAAATCCTCTTGATTAAGACAAGACTGAATCGCCTTAGCCACCATCGCCAACATTTTATCGCCAGCGCTGTGGCCACATGAATCATTGATCAACTTAAATTGCTCAAGATCGAAATAACAGATAGCAAGAGACTGAGAATTCTGGCCAAAACTCGCTAGTTTTTCTTCGAATGCCCTGCGATTTAGCAAGGAGGTAATGGGATCAAAATTAGCTCTCAGCCTAAGTTGTCGCTTTAACTTCTCCTCTTCGGTTATATCCCTGAGTACGATAACCGAACCAATCACCTCTTGCTTATGATTAAGCAAGTGACTAATACTCCGCTCCATAACCCTAGCATTCTCAGTCTTGAACATATGTTTATTCAACACTGTTTGCAGTCCTTGACTCCCCATCACGCTAAAGAGTGCACTCTTGATACTCGTATCAGCTTTAAGTACTGAATCTATCGAAGTGCCTACCGCACCACAGCTTTTTGTATTCAACATACGCTCTGCTTGCGGATTCAGATAAACCACCTTAGCAAGGGTATCCGTTAAAATCACCGCTTCAGCAATCGATTCTAAAGTGACTTTAGTACGTTCTTTTTGCTGAAAAATACGTTCCAATAAGGTATTAACCTGATCTGCCATCACCACCAATTCTGAACAGCCAGATCCGGCTATCGGCTTATAACTTTGAGCATTAGGATCGATGTCGGCCAATTGTGCCATCAAACAGTGGAAGGGACGAATGAGGCTTAGCTTGAGCCAGATATAGCCAATGATCAGTATAAGTATGCCTAAACCAACGATAGCGAATGGCACCAAATCGTACTTATGCCATACCTTATTAAACATCTCTGTGGAAAAATGAACTTCAAGGTGAGATTGCTGCTGAGGAAATAAACTCGTCACATCAAGATCGACGATATAAGTCGTTCCGTCGATGATGTAATGCTCATCTGCTGGCCCCGATGTGAAATGGATTTTCTGAATAAAGCCATTTAGCCCATAACCTGACAATACATTCTCTGTCAGCTCTCTCACAATGAGTACTGACTTTTGCTCTGTGACCGGCACTAGGCTAACAATAAAGCCACTCTCACCTTCAATATATAACCCGCTTCTAGCTTCAGAACTGGTCAATAACGCCTTAGGTAGCTTATCAAGTTCGAAGGAGAGTACATCCTTATATAACGAGGAAAAGGGCTCTAACTTCCCCTGATTGAGGTAAAACAAACTAAAATTTTCTGAAAGGGCACTGTTACGCCATGCCTCATCGAAAGCCAGTCTGGAAGTTGGACTAAGATCTGCTATCGGCACAGCATAAACATCAGCCAAAAGCATTAATTGTTTAATATCACTGTTCAGTTGTGCAGTGATCGTCATTAATTCAGCGTTAACTGTATCCTTTCTTAAGTTATCGACTCGATGCTCAAACCACATACTTAAACAATAGGAAACGGCAAAGACCGCCGGAAGGCAGCAACCAACAACAAAAACGATTAATTTTTTGCCTATATGCATTTTATCTCGCAGCGACTATTCATTAAAATCAACATCAGTTCAAAACAAAACCAGCTAGAACTATAACTTCGCCGTGCAAAGTAACGCATTTGGAAGTGGGATAATACTCGTTTAAGTTTACTCGTTGCTAAAGTAGTCAATAGTGTGCAAGCTAACGTTTATTTAGCACACAAAACCATCTATAAGAATTAACATCGGCTCTACTTATACTTCAATATCCCACCCTACATGCCTTGTGAAACTTTTGTGATACTTTTAATCGAAACTTGTGATGAATACGAGATACCCTAGTGATCTCGCCTCTCCATACTTAAGCTATACATAAATATGGAGAGAGATAATGAACCTGAACAAAGTAAGCATGATTTTAGTACTAAATGGCTTGATGATCGCACCAACAATGGCAGCTGAACTTGAAATTAGCATCACGAACCTAACTCACGGTAACCACTTTACTCCAATTCTTATCACTGCTCATGACAACATGAGTCACCAATTTCAAGCCGGAGAGATGGCTACTCCCGCATTACAAAAAATGGCAGAAGGCGGCAACATTGCAGACCTTATGTCTGCAGCAACGGGGAATAATGAGCTCGTCGTTGGTAATCCTGCAGAAGGACTTCTAGCGGCAGGAAAAAAGGTTGATAGCATCATGCTAGACACTCAAACCATGACACACTTATCTATTGTCGCGATGGTGTTACCAACAAATGATGCTTTCATTGGACTTGATGCTTGGGAGATCCCTACAACACCAGGCACCTATACCATCAATGTGAATGCCTATGATGCCGGAACTGAAGCCAATGATGAAATCATCAATGGTGGTGGTATGCCGGGTAGCCCAGGCATACCTGCGGCGCCTGGTATGGATGGTGGTGCTAATGGCACTGGCGTGAGTGACACTAGCGGTAACGATAAGGTACACATCCACCCAGGCGTATTAGGCGACACTGATAACGCAGGTGGAAACAGTGATCTCGATAGCCGTATTCATAGATGGCTCAACCCAGTAGCCAGAGTCGTTGTCGAAGTTAAATAGGGGCATCAAGATGAATACATTCAAAACATTAGCCCGAAATAAACTAGTCCTCGCATCAGCGATCACAGCAAGCTTACTCCTAACGGCCTGTTCTGATAATGATAATAAACCTGAGGTAGTGCCTCCCACGCCACCTGTCGTAAACCAAGTTTACACAGTGACCGTGACAAACTTAACGGCAAATCAACCGATGTCACCCATTACCCTTGTGGCTCATGATGACATTTCTGCTTGGCAGGTCGGTGCTCCGGCAAGTTTAGCGTTAGAAACCTTGGCAGAATCTGGAGATGGTTCAATGTTCTCATCAATGGATGATGTCGGTAGCGTCACCGTTGGACAAGGGATCTTAATGCCTGGTATGTCTGAAAGTATTGAACTGAGTTTGGCGCCTGATGATGTCGACTCAGTGTCGATACTCACAATGCTAGTCAACACCAATGATGCTTTTGCTGGTCTCAATGACTTTTCGTTAGATGCGTTAACAGTGAATCAAATGATGAGTTTTAGGTCAATTGCTTATGATGCTGGTACCGAAGCGAACTCAGAAGCTAAAGGTAGCCTTCCTGGCCCTGCTGATGGCGGTGAAGGCTTTAATGCACTGCGTGATGATGTCGATAGAGTTCACGCTCATCCAGGTGTAATAAGCCAAGATGACGGTCTTACGGATTCTGTACTATCAGCCTCTCATCGTTTCGATAACCCAGTGCTAACTATCAAGATAGAACGAACTCAATAGTAGTTTATCTATTGGTGAAATAAAAAACACTCGAAGCGGGTCTATTGTTTACTGATCCGCTTCGAGACACTCAAGATGAATGGAACACGTACAGCGAAGAATCACTACAGTCATAAGATTTTACTGGTTGAAGATGAACCAGATCTCGCTAATTTAGTTAAACTTAATCTCAACACTCTCAATTTTGATGTCATTCAATGTGCAACCATAAAACAAGCAAATCAACATTTAGATCTCAAGAGTTTTGACCTTATTCTAATAGACCGATCACTCCCCGACGGAGATGGAATTATGTTATGTCAGCAGCTTCGCCAAGCAGGAAAAGAGATCCCTTGCATGATGCTAACTGCGAAGGATTCAGAAGCAGATATTGTCCTAGGGTTAGAATCTGGTGCCGATGACTATCTGACAAAGCCTTTTAGCGTGCTAGAGCTCAGAGCGAGAGTCAAAGCCTTGTTAAGGCGAGGACATCAAACTGAACAGGAAGAGCAGCAACTTGATTTTAATGGCATCACAATCAACTGTGATACCCGAGAAGTTATCGCCTTTGATACCCTCCTTTCATTAACTGCCAGGGAGTTTGACCTACTACTCTTTATGGCTAAACACCCTAAACAAGTCTTTAGTCGACTGCAGTTATTAGAAGCTGTGTGGGGTTACTCTTACTCAGGGTATGAGCACACCGTTAATAGTCATATTAACCGCCTACGCGCAAAATTATCTCACTGCACTCCAGCCGCTGAGTTAGTCAAAACGGTGTGGGGAGTGGGCTATAAATTTTCACCTCCAGAAACTCGAGCGCACTAATGAATAGCCTGTTTAGTCGATTATTACTGTCAGCCAGTTTAATCGTCTTCATCCTAATCCTCGCGTTATGGCAATGGTTTCAATTTAACCAAGATTTTAGCCGAGACCAACTTCAGCAATCTCTTCATCAAGATCTTGCCCTTCATATGTCTCATATCAACCCACTGCTATCCCAAGGCATCACCTCTAATGCGGCATTAAAAGAAGCTTTTCATGATTTTATGTTACTTGGGCCAAGTTTTGAGATATACACATTAGATACCTTAGGTAACGTGGTTGCTTATGATGCAAAAGCCGAAAAAATAAAACGCTTAAGAGTGGAAACACCAGCATTAAGGGACTTTATTAACGGGGCAGAGCTACCCATTAAAGGCATAGATCCAAGATCTCATAATAGTAAAAAGATATTTTCAGCAGCATATTTACAAAATGCAGATGGAAAAAAGACCGGCTATTTATACGTGATCATTGGCGGTGAAGAGTTCGATATGTGGCAATCTTTGGTGAGCGAGCATCAAGCACCAAGATTCTGGATTGGTGTTGTCTTAGCTTCAATTGTTTTTGCGTTAGCGTTATTTGCACTTCTCGCTAAATATTTAACTTCTCCATTATCACGATTAGAGCATGACCTCGGAGTGCTTGGCAGTCATAAACTCAATGAGGGACTATCACTGCCCGATGAGTACAGAGGAAGCAGCGAGATCCAGCAACTCAGTTTACATATCAACCAACTCTTAGAAAGAATTAGCCAACAACATCAGGCTATTAATCGTCAGCAACAAGTCCGGCATGACTTCATGTTACACCTATCACATGATTTGAAAACGCCTCTCACCTCACTTCTAGGCTACATAGATACTTGGTTATTAATGCCGGTAAACGAACGGAATAGTGATTTAATTGAGATCGCAGCAAACTCTGGAAGACATATTCAGCAACTTTTAAGCCAAATGCTGGAGTTGGCCGCATTGGAAAATGGTCAGATAACACCTGAATTTAAACGAGTAGCGCTAACACCACTCATGCAAGAGTTGGTGCTTATCTTTGCACCAAGAGCTAAAAAGCAAAATGTGGAACTTGATTTCGATCTTAGCTCAAATCTATTTGTGCTAACGGATCCACAAATTCTGATGCGTGTCCTCAGCAATCTCATCGATAACGCCATTCGTTATACACCCGCCGGTGGCCGTATTACCATAAAACCTTTGGCTCACGAGTCAGAAGATCTGCTTTACATCAATGATAAGCCCATTTGGCTATGTGTATCAGATAACGGTTCGGGGATGCATAAGCATGAACTGCAGGCGCTCAAACAACTAAAATCGAAACCTAAATTTAATCGCACCGATGTATTGCCTCAACTGGGTGTCGGCTTGGCAATCGTCAGACAGTTATTGGGATTATTGAAATGTAATATCGATATTGAAAGTGTTCCCGGAGAGGGCAGTCAATTTCATATTGAGTTGCAACAGATAAAGTAAATCTAAATAGATTAATTTTTGCTAATTATCGCCACAATTAAACATAAAAAAGCCCATCACTATGGATGGGCTCTATTCATAGTAACTGGGTTACTTATGATATTGACCAGACAACTCATGTACTGAATTGATAAATGCACCAGCATGCTCAGGATCAACATGTTGATGGATACCATGACCTAAGTTGAATACATGTCCAGTACCTTCACCATAGCTAGATAGAATTTGACCTACCTCTTGATGAATACGCTCTGGAGATGCATAAAGCACTGAAGGGTCCATGTTACCCTGTAAAGCAACTTTATGACCCACACGACGACGTGCATCACCGATATCAACCGTCCAATCTAAACCTAGTGCATCACAGCCAGTTTCAGCCATAGCTTCTAACCATAGACCGCCACCTTTAGTGAATAAAGTCACAGGTACTTGACGTCCATCAGCAAAGCGAGTCAGGCCATCGACAATCTTTTGCATATAACGCAGTGAGAATTCACGGTAAGCGTGGTGAGAAAGAGCTCCTCCCCACGAATCGAAAATCATCAGAGACTGTGCGCCATTGGCAACTTGTGCATTCAAGTACAAAATCACAGAATCAGCTAGCTTATCAAGTAGCATATGCAGAGCCTTAGGCTCTTCGTATGCCATCTTCTTAATTTTCTCGAATGTCTTGCTTGAACCACCTTCAACCATGTAAGTGGCCAATGTCCAAGGCGAACCTGAGAAACCGATCAGTGGCACTTCACCTTTAAGTTCACGGCGAATAGTGCTAACAGCACGCATTACATAACCAAGCTCATCTTCAGGATCTGGAATTGAAAGCTTCTTGATTGCATCGATAGTGTCTGTTGGGCGCTCGAAACGAGGACCTTCACCAGTTTCAAAGTATAAGCCTAGGCCCATTGCATCTGGTATTGTCAAAATATCAGAGAAAAGGATAGCAGCATCAAGATCATATCGACGAAGCGGCTGAAGCGTTACTTCACATGCTAAGTCCTGATTCTTACACAAAGACATAAAGTCACCGGCTTCTGCGCGGGTAGCTTTGTATTCTGGGAGGTAACGGCCAGCTTGACGCATCATCCAGACAGGAGTTCTGTCAACAGGTTGTTTTAGTAAGGCGCGTAAATAACGATCATTTTTTAATTCTGCCATTTGGCTCTATTCCTAGACTTATTGATTTCCGCTGCGCGTAGTTTAGCATTTACGAGAGTAAAATATCCTCCCTCAGATCATTTATGTGACAAACACCACTACATACAAAAAATAATCAAGATGAACATGCTTAACCTAGCTGAGCAAAAAACAAGCAAATGAAATAGCCTGATAATTAATAAGTGTTAATGTTCCCAATATGACAAAAAAAAGTTGCACACATCCCAAGCCTTTGGTATAAAAAGTCTGCGCTAGCAAGAACAATCAAGAAGCTCGTCCTATCGAGCCTGCAAAACCAATACTCGCCCAGCGATAATCTTTCATCGCTGGGCATTTTATTTTTAGAAAAAAAATCTTAAACCTCTCCCCATATACAAATATAAAAACCAGCCTAAAGCCCTAATTGACTTAATCTTATCAAATCGTCGAATAATGGTTGATTAATACCCTCATTGTCACCTACATTAGAAGTCAGGGAAGAACTCAGAATCGAGAACTATCATGTTAAAACAACTGGAAAAAGCCGAACAAAGATGGGGTGGTGCAAACAGCCTAATCGATCAGTGGCTGAACAATCGTCGTAAACTGCTGGTTAATTACTGCAAGATTGCAGGTATACCTCCTTATGATTCAACCGAAAAATCTCTCCCGCCTGTAACCTTAATCAAAGAGTTTTGCGATCTATTAATGGATTATGTTTCTGAAGGGCATTTTGAAGTTTATGACCAAGTGGTCACCGCCTGTGAACAACATGGTTCATCGAGTAAAACCTTGGCCCAAAATCTTGTTCCTCGTATCAGCGAGACAACAGATTCTGCTCTAGATTTCAATGATAAGTACACAGCATTAGTGGATGATAATGTGTTATTTCAGCTCGACAAAGACCTGTCATCTTTAGGTCATGCAATGGAAACTCGTTTCGAGCTAGAAGATAAGCTATTGGAAGTGTTACACACAAAACACTCCTAGTTAAAAAGTTACTGTAAGTACTTAATTAGGTTGTTTAAAATTTTTTTATGATTCTCCCTATATGTAAACTATCCATTTAACACTCATTATCTTCAAAAAAAAATATAAAAAAGGCCAGCTAACAAGCTGGCCTTTTTACGTTTATATCACCTAGAGATTAGGGATTAAACTGCCGACTGGAAAATAACTTCGCCCGCTTTTTCAGTATAAGATGCGATCTTATCAAAGTTCAGATAACGATATGTGTCAGCTGCTGTTGCATCTAACTCTTTCGCATAAGTCTGGTACTCTTCAACTGAAGGTAGACGACCTAACAATGCTGCAACAGCCGCTAGCTCAGCAGATGCGAGATAAACGTTTGCACCTGTACCTAGACGGTTAGGGAAGTTACGAGTCGAGGTAGAAACGACTGTCGCACCTTCGGCAACACGTGCTTGGTTACCCATACATAGAGAACAACCAGGGATCTCAATACGAGCACCAACACGACCAAAGATAGCGTAATAGCCCTCTTCAGTGAGTTGATCGCGATCCATCTTTGTAGGAGGCGCTATCCACAGACGTGTTGGCAGTGATGTAGCAAACTTATCAAGCATCTTACCGGTTGCACGGAAATGACCAATGTTGGTCATACAAGAACCGACAAACACTTCATCAATCTTGGTGTCTTGAACAGCTGAAAGCAGTACTGCATCATCGGGATCATTTGGTGCACAAAGAATAGGCTCTTTAATGTCATTCAAATCAATTTCGATAACTGCAGCATATTCAGCATCAGCATCAGCTTTCATGAGTTCAGGATTAGCTAACCACTCTTGCATTGCGATGATACGACGTTCAATCGTACGACGATCACCATAACCTTCTGCAATCATCCACTTCAACATCACAATGTTTGAGTTTAGATATTCAATGATAGGCTCTTTATCAAGCTTGATACTACAACCAGCAGCACTTCGCTCAGCAGAAGCATCAGAAAGCTCAAATGCCTGCTCTACTTTCAAACTTTCCAAACCTTCGATTTCAAGTACGCGTCCTGAGAAGAAGTTAACTTTACCTTTCTTCTCTACAGTCAACAGACCCATATCGATAGCTTTAAGTGGGATAGCATGAACAAGATCACGTAATGTGATACCAGGCTGCATTTCACCTTTAAAGCGCACTAGAACTGATTCAGGCATATCCAGAGGCATAACGCCTGTTGCTGCAGCGAATGCCACCAAACCAGAACCTGCAGGGAAAGAGATGCCAATTGGGAAACGAGTATGAGAATCGCCACCTGTACCGACGGTATCAGGAAGCAACATACGGTTTAACCAAGAGTGGATAACACCATCACCTGGACGTAATGAAATACCACCACGATTCATAATGAAATCAGGAAGAGTATGGTGAGTGTTTACATCAACAGGCTTAGGATATGCAGCTGTATGACAGAAAGATTGCATTGTCAGATCAGCGCTAAAACCGAGACAAGCAAGATCTTTAAGCTCATCACGCGTCATAGGACCTGTTGTGTCTTGTGAGCCAACAGAAGCCATTTTAGGCTCACAGTATTGTCCAGGACGAATCCCTGTCACACCACATGCTTTACCAACCATCTTCTGTGCAAGCGTATAACCTTTACCGGTATCAGCCACATCCTGCGGCAATACAAATACAGTAGACGCTTCAAGCTTTAACACTTCACGAGCACGGGCTGTTAATCCACGACCAATGATCAGTGGGATACGGCCACCGGCGCGAACCTCATCCATCAGAACGGCAGTTTTAAGTTCAAACTCAGAGATAACTTCGTCGCTATCATGACGCTTAACAAGACCCTGATATGGATAGATATCAATGACATCCCCCATATTCATCTTGCTAACATCTAATTCAATTGGCAGTGCACCAGCATCTTCCATTGTATTGAAGAAAATTGGCGCGATTTTACCACCTAGACAAAAACCGCCACCGCGCTTATTAGGAACATTAGGAATATCATCACCCATGAACCACAACACAGAGTTAGTTGCTGACTTACGAGAAGAACCAGTACCCACAACATCGCCAACATAAACTAACGGGAAGCCCTTAGTCTTAAGTTGTTCGATCTCTTTAATTGGACCAACAACACCAGCTTCATCGGGAACAATACCTTCTCGAGCATTTTTTAGCATTGCTAAAGCATGCAATGGGATATCTGGACGAGACCAAGCATCAGGCGCAGGTGACAAATCATCAGTGTTAGTTTCACCAGTGACTTTAAATACGGTTAGGGAGATTTTATCTTCAAGTTTTGGACGATTCAGGAACCAATCGGCATTAGACCAAGATTCGACAACTTGCTTGGCATAAGCATTACCAGCCTGCATCTTTTCAACAACATCATGGAAAGAGTCAAACATCAGCAAGGTTTTTGATAAAGCGACAACCGCTAATGGCGCTTGAGCATCATCATCTAACTGTGCAATCAAAGGGTCAATGTTATAACCGCCTTGCATAGTACCTAACAGCTCAACAGCGCGTGCTGATGATAAAATCGATGATGTTACTTCGCCTTTAGCAACTGCATCCAAGAAGCCTGCTTTTACATAAGCAGCCTCATCTACTCCTGGTGGAATTCTGTTCTCAAGTAGATCGAGGATAAGCGCCTCTTCACCTACTGGCGGGGTTTTAACTAGCTCAACTAACTCTGCCACTTGCTGGGCATCTAGTGGCTTAGGGACTACGCCCTCTGAAGCACGCTCTTCGACGTGTTTACGATATGCTTCTAGCACGGCAACATTCCTCTTTGTTTGGCGTTCTTACAACGAAACTGCACTGCTTCATTAATAAAGCTCACAGTTAAGCAGGCTCGACCCTTATTTCTGGTCGTATTATACTACAGCTTTAGAAAAGTTTGAATCAGATCACACTCTTATGGTTCACAAACAAGAGATGGATCATCAGCATAACTCACGCTGCACTGTAATTTATTCCATTACATCCATCAATGTAATTAGACAATAGTTTAGAAATATTGTTAATACTATTGCCAACAGATAGTTACATCGTAATTCACTTAAGTAAATTACGCTAAATAACGGGTAAATATTCTCTCATACATACACTATTTATCTCACTACATTGATTATAATAGCCACAATAACGCAGTACTATTCACCTTAATTATATCGAACATACTGGAACACTATGACATTACCATCGCTCAAAGCTGTAATTTTCGACATGGATGGCGTTTTGATTGATTCAGAACCTCTGTGGCAAAATGCTGAGCATGAAGTCTTTAAAAGCCTCGGTCTACAACTTAGTTATGACCAAATCTTACAAACTACTGGCCTTAGAATTGATCAAGTAGTCAAATATTGGTATCAACGTTTTCCATGGAATGATTATGATAACGCTCAAACATCAACGCTAATTATAGATAGGGTTATAAATCAGATTTTAAACAGCGGCAGGCCGATGAATGGTGTTATGGATGCATTGGTTTTTTGCCAGAAGAGTGGTTTAAAAATTGGTTTAGCAACCTCTTCATCTCATGCCATCATCGAAACCGTTTTAAACAAACTCAATATAATGCACTTTTTTGACTCTATTCATTCGGCAGAACACTTGGCCTTTGGTAAACCTCACCCTGAGGTCTACCTTAATTGCGCTGACGCCTTAAATATAGCACCATCAGAATGTGTAGCAATCGAAGACTCATTTAATGGCCTTATCGCAGCAAGAGCGGCCAACATGCATACAATAGCCATACCTTCAATCGAACAACAATACGATCCTAAATGGATCATCGCCCACAAGCAGTTAGCATCACTCACGGATCTCCCCGGATATCTGGCAAATCTTATAGAGTCTTGGAGCAATAAACATCCACACAGCACTAGCCGATGCAAGATCGTAGAAGTGATTAGAGTCATTGACAAATTGCAGACGTAAAAAAGCCCGCTGCTTAAATACTAAATAGGCGCCTGTCATGGCCAGCTACGCTAAAGCTTCGCGCTCATAAGCACATCGCTATCGCAATATTCGCCCTACTCTTTATTATCCCCGAAGGGGACACATGTGGGCGAAAAAGTAGTGTATTGGATGCGCAGCATTCAGCTGCTTTGTAGCGAGAAGTGACGAAGTCGCTGAACTGGGGAGGCTGCTTAGCGGAAATTGTTCTCGGAAGTAGTGATTTTGTAGCCTACAGCGAAGGCGCCTTCCAATGGTCTAGCTTCGAGCATGCCGCCATGGATGGCGGTAATTAGAATAACGCAGGAGCAGTTATCGAAGCTCTCCGCGCTCAACCCATGCATCGAGCTCCGCTTGATAAGCGCAAGGGCTTCACCCTACGACCGCCAAGGATGGCGGAAGTGTCGAGATTGCAGGAGCAAATCTCTACCTATCACATGAAGGGAAGCATGCTTCGCATGCGCTATTTTCTTTTCCCATGTTCGTTCCGTCATTTTCCCAGGCTTAAACGAAAAAATCCCTAGTACAAAGTACTAGGGATTTATCGCTTCTCTTTCGAGAATAAATAGGCGCCTGGAAATGACCTACTCTCACATGGGGAGACCCCACACTACCATCGGCGCGATTGCGTTTCACTTCTGAGTTCGGGATGGGATCAGGTGGGGCCACAATGCTATGGTTTC
>NZ_VKGK01000038.1 GCF_007197645.1 Shewanella hanedai | reverse complement strand
GGAATCGATTTATCTTTAACATTTACAACTTTAAATTGGCTCCCCGGACTGGACTCGAACCAGTGACATACGGATTAACAGTCCGCCGTTCTACCAACTGAACTACAGGGGAATCGATTTAAAATTTAATTTGTGTCTAAAGCTTGGCTCCCCGGACTGGACTCGAACCAGTGACATACGGATTAACAGTCCGCCGTTCTACCAACTGAACTACAGGGGAACATTCTTTACTCACCAGGTTAACACCTGTTTATCTTTAACTTGAATAACTTTGGCTCCCCGGACTGGACTCGAACCAGTGACATACGGATTAACAGTCCGCCGTTCTACCAACTGAACTACAGGGGAATCGTTTAAAGCTATTCATCGTTGAAGACGGAGCGCATATTAAATCGCTCTTCATGATGAGTCAACTCGACTGACAAAAAAAAGTGAATTTAAGTAGTTAAGTGCTCATCAAACGCACATCATGGTGCAGATTCCATCGTTATGGTACAACTCTCACTCTATCATGTGTCGATTATTCGCAGTAAATCACAGGTTTAGTCAGTGAAAAATGGTGGGTTTAACAATAAAAGGTTTACTTCTTACCTTATAAACACTCAAATATAACCCTTATAGCCATTTCAGATGGTTAATGGACTAACGTTAGCACATAATAATGGAACTCAATATCCAGTTTTCAGTCTACTACTTATGTGCAGAATGTTAAGCGATAACCATATTAGATTGGATGGATGGAGAGGAAATATTCTCTGGAATATTCCAAATGTAGTAAAATTACATGGTTGTTCTGTTTTTAGCCGGATAGCGAAAACCATCGTTAAAGTCCCGTGCGATAGGGGGTCGCTTGAGTTATCCACTAAATCTGTGGATAAGCCTGTGGGTTAAGCTAGAAAACGTGTTTCAAAGCCTTGGAAATAGTGGCTTGAGGTTAAATTACACATTTTAATTCATAATATTTAAAACTCATAATTAACAATGAGTTGTTAAAATCAAGACTTTATTTTTTGTCACATAATTTCGTAATCAAAATGCAACCGTTAAGTTACGAAGAATTGTGCATTATTTTCCCATATTGCTTGGGTTTGTAGCGATTTCATAAGATAATTAGGGTGTTTTTGATATTGTTATATAATTTCATAATGAGCAGTGTGAATAGATTGTCAGTGTTTTGAGTGGGTGATAAACCTCATTGGGTATAGCTCGTACTTTAGATTTTAAAGCTTGCCAGACATTACACTAGTATTTAGTTATTACACGATTAAAATTGAACCACCATTATTTAGGAAGAGCAGTTAGTGTCAGAATCATCTTTTCAACTTGTATCTCAATATGTGCCGGCAGGGGATCAGCCTAAAGCGATTGAAAAATTGGTGGATGGCATTGAAGCCGGCGTAGCGTGTCAAACGTTACTTGGAGTCACTGGCTCAGGCAAAACATTTACTATTGCGAATGTCATCAAGAAGATGGCGCGCCCGACAATCATCATGGCGCCAAACAAAACCTTGGCAGCCCAGCTCTATGGTGAGATGAAAGAGTTTTTTCCCCACAATGCGGTGGAATATTTTGTCTCCTACTATGATTATTATCAGCCTGAAGCCTACGTACCATCAACCAATACCTTTATAGAGAAAGATGCCTCCGTCAATGCGCACATTGAACAGATGCGTTTATCGGCGACAAAAGCACTGCTAGAAAGAAAAGATGTGGTGTTAATTGCCTCGGTGTCGGCTATCTATGGTCTTGGCGATCCCGAATCCTATATGAAGATGTTACTGCACCTTAGACAAGGTGACATGATGGGACAAAGGGATATATTGCATCGATTAAGTGAATTGCAATATACCCGTAATGATATTGAGCTAAAGCGAGGAACTTATCGAGTTAGAGGGGAAGTGATTGATATCTTTGCCGCCGATTCTGATAGTAATGCCATACGCATTGAGCTTTTTGATGATGAAATTGAACGATTAAGCCTGTTTGACCCATTAACGGGTCATATCGTGCAACGTATTGCTCGCACGACTGTTTATCCCAAAAGTCACTATGTCACGCCAAGAGAGAAAATTTTGGCGGCAACTGAAGAGATAAAAGAGGAACTCAGAGTTAGGAAGCAACAATTACTCGACAATAATAAGTTGATTGAGGCGCAGCGTATAAGCGAACGAGTTCAGTATGACATCGAGATGATGGTTGAGCTTGGCTACTGCTCAGGGATTGAAAACTATTCAAGATACCTTTCTGGGCGAGCTGAGGGAGCCGGACCTCCAACCTTGCTTGATTACTTACCTGATGATGGTTTACTGATTATCGATGAGTCACATGTTACTGTGCCGCAAATTGGCGCTATGTATAAAGGTGACCGTTCCAGAAAAATGAACTTGGTTGAGTATGGGTTTCGTCTGCCCTCAGCGCTTGACAATAGACCGTTAAAATTCGAAGAGTTTGAGCAGTTAATGCCTCAAACTATCTACGTGTCAGCCACACCAAGTAAATATGAGATAGAAAAGAGTGGTGGGGACATTGCTGAACAGGTGATTAGGCCCACAGGCTTACTCGACCCTGTACTTGAAGTGCGTCCTGTTGCCATTCAAGTTGATGATCTTTTATCTGAGATTGGTCATCGCGTCAAAGTTAACGAACGCGTATTGGTAACAACATTAACCAAACGCATGTCAGAAGATCTTACTGAGTACTTAGACGATCATGGAGTACGAGTGAGGTATTTACACTCCGATATTGATACTGTTGAACGTGTTGAGATCATTCGCGACCTTAGACTCGGTGTGTTTGATGTACTGGTTGGGATTAACTTGCTCAGAGAGGGATTAGATTTACCAGAAGTCTCCTTAGTGTGTATTCTTGATGCTGATAAAGAGGGCTTTTTACGCTCTGAGCGCTCGTTAATACAAACCATTGGCCGCGCTGCACGTAATATCAATGGCAAAGTGATTCTGTATGCTGACAGGATCACCGACTCCATGGCTAAAGCGATGGGTGAAACCGAGCGACGACGTAAATTACAACATCAGTTTAACCTCGATAATGGGATTGTTCCCAAAGGGGTATCTAAGAAGATCACGGATGTGATGGACATTGGCGGCAAAGAGTATCAACAAACGGATCTGGCTGATCTACGTCATATCGCTGAAACGAAAAGTGATTACAAGGTCCAAAGCGTGGCTTCTATCAGCCATCAAATTGATTCTCTGGAGAAACAGATGCATGAACATGCGAAGAACCTTGAATTCGAGCAAGCCGCTGCTGTACGAGATCAAGTTAGGCGACTGCACGCTGAATTGATTAAGGCATGATGCTAAACTGAACAGTTTAAATTAATGAGTATTGAATAGAGCGGAGGTTACTCCGCTTTTTTATGGGCTTTATTTGAAAAGGTTTGATAAAGCTTAACGCAAGTAAACACGATAATACCTGTGATAACACCTATGAGGTGGGCTTCTGTCGCGACACGAGCACCAATCATTTCAGTGACTTGCTCACTTGCACCAAACCATTGCTCATAACCGACTTTCACGATAACGCCTATAAGCAATAAGTATCCTGATCGCATACCGACACTAATATCTTTGAGTGCGCCGTAGGTAAACAAACCATGTAACATGCCACTTAAGCCAACATAACCGAGTAGCCCTGGATAAAAAAGGTATAGCCCGATGCCTTGTAACCAACAGAGCGCGACGAAGATAAATGTGAAGCTAACAGAGCGATAGTACTGCTGATGAAGCAACATGATCACCCAAAGACCAGCCAAGTTCATGACCAGGTGCCAATTATTGGTGTGCAGTAAATTACCGGTAAACAGTCGCCAATATTCACCTAACCCAATGTCATCTCGTCGGTATGCTAATAGGCTTTCTAGATTGACGAAGTACAGTGCGATAGCAATGAGTGAGATCACTGCTATCATCGGCCAGCTCTTACCAAAAAGTGATGTTAGCTTTGACATTTAGCTTCCAAGTCAAGTTGCACTTGTGGCTTGTTGCTGCAATAGTCATCTAGCCCTTTTTGTCTAAGTAAACAGGCGGGGCAGGTACCACACCCTGTGCCGATAATGCCGTTATAACAGGTTAAGGTTTCATCTCTTACTAAACTCAAACTGTGATATTTGTCTGCTAGTGCCCATGTTTCCGCTTTATTTAGCCACATTAACGGGGTCGACAAGTTCAGTGGCCTATCCATTCCTTGCTCTAATGCAGATTGCATCGCTTTGACAAAATCATTACGACAATCTGGGTAGCCTGAAAAGTCTGTTTCACACACGCCAGTGATCACAGTATCGGCACCCAATTGATAGGCAAAGATACCTGAAAGGGTTAAAAATAGAATATTACGGCCAGGAACAAATGTATTGGGTAAGCCATTATCCATCAGCTCATTCGAGACTTCGATAGAGTCACGTGTAAGGGCAGAGATGGCAAGCTCATTTAGCATAGAAACATCAAGTGTTTTATGACTTGTCAGTCCAAGTTGCTTACCGAGTTTCTCGGCGACTTCGATCTCTTGGCTATGACGTTGCCCATAATCAAAGGTGATCCCGTGAACTTCATCGTATTGAGTGAGGGCTTGAATAAGACAGGTGGTTGAGTCTTGGCCACCGCTAAACACTATAACCGCCTTGGATACTGCTTTTGACATAATGATCACTTACTGAAATAAACAGTCACCATTTTAACGGACGCAGCTTAGCTTGCAAATAATCAAACATAAAAAAATCACTGAGTTATTGATTTTAAGCTCATCAGTCATAGGTTGGACTTGCCTGAAAAGAGAAAATAAACTATAAATGCCGCCCAATCTATTTGAGGTTCAGCATGAAGTATCCGGTTAATGAAGTTTTTGAGACAATCCAAGGTGAAGGTTTTTATACTGGAGTGCCAGCCATTTTCGTACGTTTGCAGGGATGTCCTGTCGGCTGTAGCTGGTGTGATACTAAACATACTTGGGATCTACTCGAAACGAACCGTGTAAAACCTGAGATGGTGATCCAAGTAGATGGCACCATTGGGCGTTGGTCTGAGCTCTCGACTTCAGAATTGATTCACTTTATGAAGCAGAAAGGATTCACCGCATCACATATCGTGATAACGGGGGGCGAACCTTGTTTACATGATTTGACGGCCATGACTGATGAGTTAAACAATGCAGGTTACTCAACGCAAATTGAGACCAGTGGCACCTTTAATGTGTTGTGTTCAGATAAGACTTGGGTGACGGTTTCGCCGAAATTAAAGATGAAGGCTGGCTTGGCTGTGCTGCCTCAAGCATTGAATCGTGCAAATGAAATTAAGCATCCGGTAGCCACTCAAACTCATATTGACGATCTTGATGAGTTGTTGTTCGACATAGACTTGACTGGTAAGACAATTTGTTTGCAGCCGATAAGTCAGAAAGACCGAGCTACAGAATTGGCGATGCGTGTCTGTATCGAACGTAATTGGCGCCTTTCGATACAGACCCACAAATATCTAAATATCGACTAGTTTAAGATAAGCTGCCTGTAAGGCTAAACTGTGACAGTTTAGCCTCATATTTTGTTAAACCCCCAATATTATCTTTAACCCAAATTGGGTTGTAGTAGCTATCTAAGTAGCGCTCTCCAGAATCGCATAAAAGGGTGACAAGCGAGCCTTGTTCGCCTTTGGCTAGCATCTTGGCTGCGATGTTGAGTACCCCATAAAGATTTGTGCCTGTCGAAGGACCCGCTTTTCTTCCTATCAGCTTTTCTAACCAATATATGGTGGCCACTGAAGCTGCATCCGGTATTTTTTCCATATGGTCTATCACCCCTGGAATGAATGATGGCTCAGCTCTTGGTCTGCCTATGCCCTCTATCTTACTGCCGTGACAAGAGGTCAGAGTTTTATCTCCAGTTGTAAAATAGTCATAAAACACGGAATGTTCGGGGTCAACAACACAAAGTTGAGTATCAAGTTGCTGATATCGTATGTAACGACCAATCGTCGCAGAGGTGCCACCAGTACCGGGGCTCATGACAATCCATTTCGGTATCGGATGGGGTTCTAACGTCATCTGCTCGAAAATAGAATTAGCGATATTGTTGTTGCCTCGCCAATCCGTTGCGCGCTCAGCATAGGTGAATTGATCCATGTAATGACCATCGAGCTGGCTGGCTAGTTCCTCTGAGGCGGCATAAATCTCACTGGAATGGTCGACAAAGTGGCAACGCCCACCATAGAATTCAATCTGTTCAACTTTTTTCTTCGCCGTTGTTTTAGGCATCACAGCAATAAAGGGCAAGCCGAGTAGTCGAGCAAAGTAGGCTTCAGAAACAGCCGTGCTGCCAGATGATGACTCGATAATTGTTGTGCCCTCTTTAATCCAGCCGTTACACAAGCCATAAAGAAAAAGCGAGCGGGCAAGTCTATGTTTGAGGCTACCTGTTGGGTGGGTACTTTCATCTTTAAGGTAGATATCAATTCCTGTTAACAGAGGAATATCAAGTTTAATTAAATGAGTATCAGCACTGCGTTGATAGTCTGATTCGATCTTTTCGACCGCCTTGTTGACCCAAAAATTCGTCATATTTGTCTTATACCTAGATGGAGTTATCTTGATAGTAACGAATAAGAATTTAGGTAGGAAGCGAAAGCTGGATTTTTACATTGGTGATGATGAGAACGTTAACAAAAAAGCGATTGAAGAGGGGATTAAAGACAAGGAGTAAATAGTGTTAAATGATGATGTTTTTAAAAAGAGAAGATTAAGAGATAGAAGTGGTGGAGGGAGAAGGATTCGAACCTTCGAAGGCTGAGCCGTCAGATTTACAGTCTGATCCCTTTGGCCACTCGGGAACCCCTCCACATTTTCTATTACTTACTTTCGGTGAAACTTAACGCGGTATTACAATAATTACTTTGCTAAATAAGAGATGGTGGAGGGAGAAGGATTCGAACCTTCGAAGGCTGAGCCGTCAGATTTACAGTCTGATCCCTTTGGCCACTCGGGAACCCCTCCACATTTTTCTACTTACTTTACAATTTACTACTTGGTACAACTCATGACTCGAAAGATTAAAGATGGTGGAGGGAGAAGGATTCGAACCTTCGAAGGCTGAGCCGTCAGATTTACAGTCTGATCCCTTTGGCCACTCGGGAACCCCTCCACGAATAATCTTTATTATCACTTTTTACGTTTAACACTTTTATGCAAATGGTGGAGGGAGAAGGATTCGAACCTTCGAAGGCTGAGCCGTCAGATTTACAGTCTGATCCCTTTGGCCACTCGGGAACCCCTCCTCACTTGCGGCGGCAATAGTAGTCACAAACTGTGGTGGTGTAAAGACCCTATTTTAATTAATTTCTAAAGTTATGTGTTAAACGGTCGATTAACTATCAACGAGTTGTTTTAGTGATGTTTTTTTATGCGACCAAGCGCTATTTTAATCAATGAGTCACAATTAGGGACTCGACTGAATCATGCTATCGACCACGATAGGCGAGGAGAGTTTGCGCTTTTATTAGCACTTTTGTCTTCAGATGCGCGTGATATGGCGCAATTTCAACTGCAAGATGAGTCGATTGATCCTGAGTTAGCACTGCGCGCCAAGTTTGATCTACCAGAGAAACAAGCGTTAGTTAATGATTTAACGGTCCAACCATTGCCCAGAGATAATAGCATTGCATTTTTAGAAGGTGGGGCGAGGGCATTTCAATTATTAGAAGCATTGTCGCCAGAGGCGTTAGTGATTAGAGGTGATAAGTCATCGTCAATGCAGAAAGTGTTAGCTAACTGCGACTATTTAACCAAGCAGAAATACAAGGGTAATACTAAGTCGGTAGTTTATGATGCGCTGAACACGCATTTTGTTGATCAATTAGCGCAACAACGTCAAATGAGCCGTGTCATGGTTTAGCATGAGTCATTAAGGTGTCATTTTGTGATTTACCTTAAGCTTATTGACGCAAACCCACAGCCTGAATAGCGTATAATGCTTAACACGTAAACTCATGAGTAGAACAGATAATGAAAAACATTAAAGAATCACAATCAGCATTAGTGAATGATACTTGTACTGACTGTGGCAGCTATGCCGATATTGGTGCTGTGATTGATGAGCACGATACTTTATTAACGGTGACTTTGTCAGGCTCCGATGCTCAAGAAAAAGCGCAAACTTTGTCTGATAAAGCAAAGAACCGCTTCGAAGACGTTGAAAGTGAAATAAAGATTGAAAATGAAATGGTGACATTACTTATCCGTTTTGCTTTTAGTGCAGAAAAAATGATTTTTCAGTTAGAGAATAGTATTTAAGTTCACTGCTATGTTGCAACTATGCTACTTGGTCATGTAATCTGGCTCACTAATAATTATTACTCTGTTTATTTTGAAAGACTTGGGCAGTTGAATGAAACATTGAGTAAGCACCTTTGCTTACTCACTTGAGGGAGCTAAGTGAAGAAGCGAAAGTATCAACACTTATTAGAGTTGATTGTTAACTCCGAAGCTAAACAGAAAGGTGATTTTCATAACACTGCTAAGTTAGCCACCGAATTGTTATGCCAGCAGCTTTTAGTGACCCATGTTGGCGTGGTTGTCATCTCTTGTGGTGATAACTCAATAAAACCGGTGGCCAATTACGGCCATCTTGCATCAGATAAATCGTTACGCCCTAAGCCTGATTCATGCCCTAAATATATCTCTGAATTAAGAAATAAACGTCTAATTGATGCCTTCGATACCAGAAGCGATCCTAGACTTTGTGAATTAACAGACGATTATTTCGCCCCTAACGGTGTGAGATCAACTCTTGATATCGCTATCAGAATTAATGGGCATTTAGAAGGTGTTCTGTTCCTTGAAAGAATGGAGTTCTCTCACTGGTCGGACAGTGAAATTCAAATAGCCTCTCAAGTTGCCGACCAACTAGCATTAACCTTGGCAACACGTGATGCTTACGATCAAGAGGAGCAGTTAACCCTGCTACTCAATGCGGCTGAGCGTTCTGATCAAGTCACCATGTTAATTAACCTTAAAACTGAATTGGTGGAATACGTCAATTTAGCTCACGAAGTGATTACGGGTAAACCTAAGTCCAGTGTAATAGGTCGCTCCATTCAAGAATTAAACTTTGTCAGTCAGCATCCAGAGCAAGCCAAGGTTGCCATATCTCAGGTTAAACAAGGGATAGCTGTGAAAGGTGAGAGTAAAATTCTTAAACAGGATAACTCTCCGTGTTGGATCCGCTACTCCGCAAAGCAATTTATTACAGATAGAGGCAACAGCTTCGCTTTGTTGAGTGCTGAAGATTGCAGTGAAGAGCACCGTCATAAGGTTGAGCTAGAAAGGCTAGCTTGGCATTGCCGTTTAACGGGCTTGTATAATCGAATTTTCTTTACCAAACAACTTGAAAGAACCAGAAAAGGGCACCTGTTATTAATAGACCTGTGTGGCTTTAAGCGTTTTAACGATACTTATGGCCATGAGAATGGTGATGTACTATTGATAGAGATTGCCAGAAGAATCACGCATTTTGCTAGTGTTAGTGACACTGAAATAGTAGCCCGTGTGGGCAGTGATGAATTTGCGATAATATTGCCGAAGTTAGACGATGAGGAGCTTAAATTCACCACAACTAAGTTCTATCGACAAATTAGCCAGCCTGTGAGCATAGGTCGTGAACAGATAGATCCTAAACCGGCACTCGCCATCGTCAATATAGAAGGGATTGAAACTAAGTTCTTCCCCTTAGCCTGCGCAGATATAGCTCTTCAGTATGCAAAAAAGAAATTGGGCGATTCGATTCAAATATTTAATAACTCTCTACTTAATACTTTTAAGGAAAATGCAGAAATTGAAAGAGATCTGCAAACAGCACTGAGAGGCAGAGAGTTTGAACTCTATTACCAACCATTAAGGGATTTACAGAAGAGATCCTATATTGGTGCTGAAGCGCTTATCAGATGGAATCATCCGAAAAAAGGAGTGCTGTATCCAGGTGCTTTTATCGATATTGCGGAGCAATCCGGACATATCAATGCTATTGGCTCTTGGGTATTAGAGGCTGCGTGTAAACAACTTAATCTGTGGCAGCATCATAATCTTAATTTATCGATGCATGTGAATGTTGCGGCAAGGCAGTTCTTTAGTGGTAATTTATATGAGCAGGTATGGACGTTAATCACTCGTTACCGTTTAAAACCGGGTTTGTTGATTTTAGAGATAACAGAAACTGAACTGATGGAAGATATTAAATATGCAACCAACCTATGCAAGGAGTTAACTGAACTAGGCGTGGGGTTGGCCATTGATGACTTTGGAACAGGCTACAGTTCTATGCGCTATTTGAAACAATTCCCGATCAGTAAGCTTAAGATTGATCGCTCATTTATCTCTGATCTCACTTTGAGTCATGAAAGTCAGGAGATTGTGAGTGCTATTATTGCGATGGCTTCTGCACTAAATATCTCTTTGACAGCAGAAGGCGTGGAAACAAAGGAACAGGAGCTGTTTCTAGCTGAGCATAACTGCCATCAAGCCCAAGGTTTTCTCTATAGCCCAGCATTAAGAGAGTCTGAATTCACCCAGTTTTTAGAAAAAGATAACTTCCTAAGGCATTGCTGAGTCAAAGCTCCGTTAACATCCGTGTTAAGCCCTGCAATATTAAGATAAGCAAATTAGTTTATTTCAGGCAGCACTGTTTGTACTTTTTACCGCTGTTGCAAACACACGCTTCGTTTCTTTTTGGATAAACAGCTTCTTTCATCTCGCCATGAGTGTAAAACCACTTATCATTCTCCAGTACAAATTGCGAACATTCATGAATCGCATCTATATCGTCAGTGTCTCTATACCAAGCTTGGAAACAAACCTCGCCCGTATTTTCCTGCCTTTTGCTTGAAATGATCTGAAGAGATAACCACTGTGTCTCATCATTTTCAGCTAAAAGGGCGGTGGTGAGACCGTTTAAGTGATCCGCGTGATGCGTTTGAATTAAATATGAGTGCTGTTTAGTAACAAATGCACTGTATCGACTCCTCATTAACTGCTCAGGCGTTTGTGGCAGCGAGTCTGCTCTATGGTAAGGAGCACAACAATCATTGTATAAAGCGGCTGTGTTGTGGTTAATTTGACCACAAGGGCATAATGTAGGTAAATCAGTCGTCATTCTTTGCTGTAGTTAATGGGGAGAAATGATGCCCATAATACAGGTTTGCAGTGGGTTTTGCATCGTAGTAAAAAGAGGGCTCGGAACGATTATTGGTGTCGACTGTGAGGTACCATTTTCCCTTTTTCTTTTTTGAGACCGTAACAAACTTTCCTGCAAACTCACTGACAGGCTCTTCTGCATCTAAAGGAGGGTAGAAACGAATCAAATAATAGCCTATATCAGTTGCGTTATTGGCTTCGATTTGCCTCTCCAACACTCTGAAGTCGACCTCAATATGCGCTTCTTTGTGTCTGATTTTACCAAAAAACTGATCGTATAACGCGACAATATTTTTTCGTCCCATCGTTATACCTTTACTTTGATTCTCAGGAACATAACACGCATTTTCAGCGTACATACCTTTCACTATTTGAGCATCTAACGTCTCAAAGGCCTGAGTAAACTGGGTATAAAATTGATTCAAAGCAACATTGTCTTCTGTATTGGCCGAAGCCGATGGCAGCATCGAAAAGAGCAAAGAGATACAAGCCGCTGTGAATTTATATAGGGTCATTGATGGTTTCAAATCAAGGGTTACTGAACTCACTATAATAGATGAAAATGATGAACTAAAGTTTTAGTTATTAACAAAGTGTGTTTATTGAGTACTAAGCATAATAATAATGTCTGTTATTTAAGCCATACGGATATCGTTACTTTGTTGAGCTGTGTTCAATGAGAGATGAATCGAACAGTAAAGCAGAGGTATGATTTATGGCTAATACTGTTTAATTTCATTGATATAAATGAGTTTTAACATTTGGTGTTTATCGAATTTCAAAAGTGATTGTTTTATTAAAAAAGCGCTAAACAACTCTCTGTTTAGCGCTTTTAGAACAGGTTGAAAATCTATTTATACAGAAACATATATATACATTTTGTTCGTCTACTTACCAACCACATTGTCTGTTTGCTTGAGTATTTTGCTCATTAAGCCAAGTTTGTAAGGGAGCAAAATAATCGAGTACAGCAGTTGCATCCATCTCTTTACTGCCAGTTACGACAGCTAATGCTTCAGGCCAAGGTTGACTACGTCCCATTTCAAGCATGGTATTTAACTGACTGCCCGCTTCTTTATTTCCATAAATGCTGCAACGGTGAACAGGACCTTTGTCGCCAGCAGTTTCACATAACGCCTTATGGAATTGGAACTGTAAAATATGGGCTAAGAAGTAGCGCGTGTAAGGTACATTCGCCGGAACGTGATACTTAGCCCCAGGGTCGAAATAACTTTCGTCGCGGCTTACCGGTGACTTAACCCCTTGGTATTTTTCTCTTAACTCCCACCAAGCTTGGTTGTATTGTTCCGGTGTTATCTCACCGCTGAACACTTTCCAGCGCCATTGATCTATCATCAGACCAAAGGGCATAAATGCCACTTTATCTAAAGCTTGCTTTAACAACAGGCCAATATCTTTGGATGCATCTGGTACTTCATCGAGTAAACCAATTTGCTTAAGATAGCTTGGGGTAATAGACAGTGCGATGGTGTCTCCAATGGCTTCATGGAAACCATCATTAGCACTGTTTTTGAAAATGAAAGGCTGATTCTTGTAAGCTCGCTGATAATAATTGTGTCCCAACTCATGGTGGATGACGGTGAAATCTTCTGCGGTTTTTTGGATACACATTTTGATGCGAATATCATCTTTGTCATCAAGATCCCAAGCCGATGCATGGCACACTACATCCCTGTCTTTAGGTTGAACAAACAAAGAACGTTGCCAGAAGGTGTCTGGTAAGGCTTCAAACCCTAACGAACTGAAGAAATTCTCGGCTTGTTTCACCATCTTCGTTTCGTCGTAATCCTGTGCAGCAAGGAGTTGAGTGACATCATACCCAGGATCGGCATCTTGTGGTGCGACTTGATCATAGATATTCCCCCAACTTTGCGCCCACATGTTACCTAATAGATGAGCGGGTATAGCGCCTTGTTTAGACACAACATCATCACCGTATTTTTCATTCAGTTCACCACGAACATAACAGTGTAAGGAATCATAAAGTGGCTTAACTTGATCCCAGAGCCTGTCGAGTTCAGTTGAAAACTCATCCGGTTTCATATCATATTGACTACGCCATAACTCTGATAGGTTGGCATAACCAAGATCTTGAGCGCCTTCGTTAGCCAGTTCAACTTCTCTTTCAAACAGTGGACGCATAGGTTTGGCTATTTCACGCCAGCCTTGCCATACCTCTAATAACTTAGCTGGATCCTGTGACTCCCCCATGATGGTGGAGAGTTCCGGTTGAGTTAGACAGCGGCCATCTTCAAAACAGTACTTGCCTTTACCATACAGACCATTAAGTTCAGCGCTAATCGCTGCGAGTTCAGCATTTTTCTTTGGATCAAGTGGAGCGGGGAGTACGAGTGAACTACGCAAAATATTAAGCTTACGCAAGTTGTCATCAGTGAGTGGTAAATTGGTGTAATTGGCAGCTAATGTGGCTAGCTTCACCGATGTTGCCGTGTGCTTTTCACCTACTGAAGCTGATAATGCCGCTGTATCTTCAGTGATAAAGTTGCTGTAGATCCACTCTGAGCGATTAATATCGATGGAGAGTTGACTCAAGGTCTGCTCTGATTGTTCGATAAACTGGTTTGCTTCTTCGACTAATGCTTCATTAGAAGGGGTCTTGTTTGGTTGTACTTTTTGACATGCTGTGGCTGCTAAAGCGAGGGCCACGAGTAGAGAAAGCCTAGATAACTTTGCAGGATATAGTTTCATTCTTTCATATCTCTTGTTATTTTTGTGTGGAACATTTTAACGCAAAAAATAATATTTAATAGCTTATGGCTACAAAAGCATTAAATGCAGTGTAATTGACCCCGTAGATATCAATGGGCAGTTAATTTTGTTTGACAAAAAGTGTGGCAGTGTTTAATTTAAACGAGTGTTTTAAATAGAGTTAGGAAGGCAACGGAATGGCAAATCGATCCGATACAAAAACAAGAATACTAGATGCAGCGGAAAAACTATTTGCAGAACGAGGCTTTTCTGAAACCTCATTACGCTTGATAACCAGTAAAGCTGAGGTCAATCTTGCGTCAGTTAATTACCACTTTGGTTCAAAGAAAGAGTTAATCAGAGCTGTTTTAGCGCGTTACTTAGATGTGTTTATGCCGGTCGCGTCGGCCGAAATTGTTAAACTGCAAAATTCAGATGAAACAGCATCACTAAATGATATATTCTCAGCACTTGTTGAGCCGCTGCTGGATTTAAATCAATTAAGAACGGAAGGGACTCGTACTTTCCTACAACTTTTAGGTCGCGGCTATATTGAAAGCCAAGGTCACCTTCGTTGGTTTATCACCACTCATTATGGCGAACATTTAACCTTATTCGTTAAAGCAGTCGCTGATAGTGCACCCCATATTCCGCCAGCTGAGATGTTTTGGCGTTTGCACTTTACGTTAGGCACGGTTGTTTTCACTATGGCATCAGCTGATGCGTTAACAGAGATTGCCGCCGCCGATTTTAACGAACATAATGATATCGAAGCCGTTATTCGTAAAGTTATTCCCTACCTGTCTGCTGGTGTGTCAGTACCGGTTAATTAAGGTGTTATTTAAAAGGTAAAATCATGACTGTATTTATCCTTGCACTGCTCGTTGTTATTGTGCTCTTGGGTGTTAAAAGTATTAGGATGCAGTTTATTACGCGTCCTATTTTTTCGTTTTTCAAAAAAGTCCTTCCTCCTCTTTCAGATACAGAGAAAGAAGCGATGGAAGCTGGTGATGTATGGTGGGAAGGGGAGTTATTTAGAGGTAAACCCAATTGGGAAACCTTGCACAGTTACGGCAAACCTAAGCTCACAGCTGAAGAGCAAGATTTTATTGAAAATCAGGTCATGACTGCGTTAACCATGATTGATGATTTTGATATCGTTCACAATCGTAAAGATCTGCCGCCTGAATTATGGGAATATTTTAAGAAAGAGGGCTTCTTTGCGCTTATTATTCCTAAAAAGTACGGTGGTAAAGCCTTCTCTGCTTATGCAAGTTCTACGATAGTCGGTAAATTGGCCTGTCGAAGTGTGAGTGCTGCGGTGACGGTAATGGTGCCTAACTCTCTTGGCCCTGGTGAGTTGTTGACTCATTATGGTACCAAAGAGCAGAGAGAACATTGGCTACCTAAACTCGCTTCTGGTGAAGCAGTGCCCTGTTTTGCACTCACCGGTCCTGAGGCGGGTAGTGATGCGGGCGCGATTCCGGATACCGGTGTTGTTTGCCGTCAACAGTTTGAAGGCGAAGAGGTTTTAGGCTTAAGACTCAATTGGGATAAGCGTTACATTACCTTGGCGCCAGTGTCGACAGTATTAGGCCTCGCTTTTCAGATGCAAGATCCTGATGGCTTATTAGGTGATAAAGAAGCGCTTGGTATTACCTGTGCGTTAATTCCCACCGATCACGAAGGCGTGGTCATTGGCCAGCGGCATTACCCATTAAACATGGCCTTTATGAATGGTACCACTCAAGGTAAAGATGTCTTTATTCCCCTTGATTGGATCATCGGTGGACCACAATATGCGGGGCGCGGATGGCGCATGTTGGTTGAGTGTTTGTCTGCTGGACGAGGAATATCTTTGCCAGCATTAGCTACGGCTGCTGGACATACAGCGACCAAAACCACCACAGCATACAGTTATGTACGCCACCAATTTGGCCTTGCTATTGGTCAATTTGAAGGTGTTCAGGAAGCACTTGCGCGCATTATCGCTAATACCTATCAGTTAGAAGCAGCAAGACGACTCACCACCACAGGAATTGATCTTAAGGTCAAACCTTCAGTCGTCACAGCAATTGCCAAATACCATATGACAGAGATGAGCCGTGATGTGCTTAACGATGCGATGGATATTCAATCGGGTAAAGGGATCCAACTCGGACCTAAAAACTATCTAGGCCATGCTTATATGGCTAATCCTATCTCCATTACGGTAGAAGGGGCTAATATCCTGACCCGTAGTTTGATGATTTTTGGTCAAGGAGCAACTCGTTGCCATCCTTATGTACTGGCTGAGATGGAAACTGCCGCGATGGAAGACTCGTGCGCAGCATTAGAGCGTTTTGATTCTCTATTGTTAGGCCATATCGGTTATGCGGCAAGAAACGCGTTCAGCTCACTCTTTAGTGCGTTGACTGGCAGTCGTTTTAATCAGTCTCCTGTCAGTGGTGAAACACAACAGTACTACAGAGATATGACTCGACTTTCATCTGCATTGGCACTCATGACTGATTTTTCTATGTTGATCATGGGCGGCGACCTTAAACGCAAAGAGATGCTTTCGGCGCGTATGGGAGATGTATTGAGCGAGCTCTATCTTGCTTCTGCGACGTTAAAGATGTTTGAAGATAATGGACGACAGCATGATGATCTTCCAGCCGTGCGTTTTGTGATGGCCACTCGACTTCAAAATGCGGCCAAGGCACTTGATGGGGCGCTGCGTAATTTCCCTAATCGTCCTGTTGCTTGGGTGATGAGAGCTTTAATCTTCCCGATTGGTAACCACTTTAATGGTGCCAGCGACAAGATGACGACGGAGTTGGTGAGCGGCATGATGAAGCCCGGACCTGCACGTGACCGTCTGACATTTCTTTGCCCTGATTTTGAGCAAGATAAAGGCGGGATCACTGAAGTTGAAGATGCATTTAAAGCGCAATACGCATGTCGTCAAATCCATAAGAAGATTAAAACGGCTCAACGTGAAGGTGTACTGCCTAAAAAGCTCAGTAACCTCGAGTTGTTTGCTTTAGCTTCTGAACGCTCGATCATTACTCAAGAAGAGCTCGATGCGTTACTTAAGGCTGATGAGTTACGACTTGCAGCCATTAATGTCGATGACTTTGATACTTTATAAGTAGTAACTGTAGCTGAGCAATAGAAAGGGCGCATTAGCGTCCTTTTTTATTGTCTAAATTTAATCTCTACTGTTATAGGCATAAAAAAGCTCACCGAAGTGAGCTTTCATTCATCAGGAAGCAACGATTAATACATCATTACGCGACGATTAATACTTTACAAGTATTGGTGCCACCAATAGTTTCCATTGAGTCGCCAGTGGTCATAAGAACCATGTCACCACTGACTAGATAGCCTGAAGTAGTGAGGGCTTCTAATGCCTTGCGAGCAATGTCATCGACGATAACATTTGTCGAATCAAAATATACTGGCTGAACACCACGATACATCGCCATTTTGGCTAGCGTGACTTCATGACGAGATAAAGCAAAAATAGGCAAGGCCGAGCTGATACGTGACATTAATTGAGGGGTAGCACCCGACTCAGTTAATGCTATGATCGCTTTAATACCCTTAAGGTGATTTGCTGCGTACATCGTTGCATTTGCAATCGTTTCTTCAACTGAGTTGAAGCTTTCATTGAGTCTATGGTTAGACATTTGAACACTTGGGTGTTCCTCTGCTCCAAGACACACTTCTGACATTGCTCTAACTGTCTCTTCAGGAAAATCACCTGCGGCAGTTTCAGCAGAAAGCATTACAGCATCAGTGCCATCGAGAACAGCGTTAGCGACATCCATCACTTCAGCACGTGTAGGCATAGGGCTGGTGATCATAGACTCCATCATTTGAGTCGCAGTGATCACACTCTTGTTAAGTTGACGAGAGCGGCTGATCAATTTCTTCTGTACAGCAACAAGTGCTGGATCGCCAATTTCAACGCCTAAATCACCACGAGCAACCATGACTACGTCTGATGCAAGGATCACATCATCCATCGCTTCGTCAGTAGCTACAGCTTCAGCGCGCTCAACTTTAGCCACAATCAGTGCATGACTGCCTGCAGCAACGGCGAGTTCGCGAGCATAGTTTAAATCAGCACCACTGCGTGGGAAAGATACAGCTAAGTAATCAACTTGAATTTCAGCAGCGGTTAAAATGTCACGCTTGTCTTTCTCTGTAAGAGCTGCAGCGGATAGACCACCACCTTTCTTATTGATGCCTTTGTTATTCGATAAAGGACCAGCAACAGTCACGATAGTGTGGACTTTATTGCCTTCTACTTTTTCGACGCGCAGTTGAACTCGGCCGTCATCAAGCATTAAGATGTCACCTAAGTTCACATCATTAGGTAGCTCTTTGTAATCGATACCAACCTGATTCTCATCGCCTTCACCTTTTTCAAGATCGGCATCTAAAAGAAAGCTATCACCAAGGTTTAGCTGTACTTTTCTGTCATCTTTAAAAGTAGATACACGAATTTTTGGACCTTGAAGATCGCCCAAAATAGCAACATGAACACCGAGTTCTTTTGCTATATTACGCGTGTCAGTAGCACGCTTTAGGTGGTCTTCAGGTGAGCCGTGTGAGAAGTTGAGTCGAACGACGTTTGCACCAGCTTTAATAATGCGACGTAAGTTGTCATCGCGGTCAGTTGCTGGACCTAGAGTTGTTACAATTTTGGTTCTGCGGAACATGATACACTCCGGTAAGTTTAAAAAAATCTGACACTATATTAACAGAGTGCAGGTAATTTTGTAGGAAAATTACCAACAAAATGATCTAGAACAAGTTATAAAATATGTGAAGTAAAGCTAAATTAGAGGGGGATTGTGGCAGTAATAAGAAAGTTGTACTGCCACTTAGGGGAGGAAATTCAATTACAGTATTGAATCTTTGTCTATTCTAGACTCCTTTAACACCTCTTTAACACGTTTCAAACTTTCTCTGAAACGAGGTCCGCGGCGTAAAGTGAATCCGGTTGCCAGTACATCAATAACCACCAATTGTGCTAAACGAGAGGCCATTGGTAGATATAAATCCGTATCTTCAGGTACTTCCAAAGTAACAGGCAAAGTACACTCGTAGGATAGTGGTGAATTGCGTGTCGTTAGACCGATTACCGCTGCACCGTTTTCTCTTGCTATGCGTGCAATATCGATCATTGATTTAGTGCGGCCAGTGTGAGAAATGAGTACAATGACATCACCTTCTCCGCTATTGATGCAACTCATTCTCTGCATCAACACGTCATCGAAACAGATCACTGGGACGTTAAATCGGAAGAATTTATTCTGTGCATCATGAGCAACAGATGCCGATGCACCTAAGCCAAAGAAGGAGATTTTTTTGGCTTGAGTCAGTATATCAACAGCCTTATTGATGGCTGCAGTATCAATGCTTTGCCTTGCTGTATCCAGTGAAGCCATTGAAGATTCAAAGATTTTTGTCGTGTATGACTCAGGACTATCATTCTCTTCAACATGTCGGCTTACATAGGGGGTCCCATTCGCTAAGCTTTGTGCTAAGTGAAGTTTGAAATCTGGGAAACCTTTAGTATCTAGTCGGCGACAGAAGCGGTTGACGGTAGGTTCACTTACATCTGCCATTTTTGCCAGTGTCGCGATACTAGAGTGGATCGCGGTTTGTGGGGAGGCTAGGATGACCTCTGCTACTTTTCGCTCTGATTTACTAAAATGTGTAAGGCTTTTTTGAACCTTTTCTAGGGTATTCATATGCGTATATCCACTCGAAGTAATGTAATTATATTTTTATTTTTGTGTCACTTTGGAAAGTTTCTAAATTGCTAAAACTTGACCTGTATGACGAATTATAATTAGTGAACTGATAAAACTTCCTACTATAAATAGTAATTTAATCACGAAAAGCATATCAGATTATAGATAGTAATGCCTAGATCTGTCAGTTCGCATTTTTACAGAATTTTGATGCAATTACTAAATTCTGTTGTTATATTACAACAAATATGTGAATCCTCATCGATTCGATGGGACACAGCGATGAAAGGAGATTAAGAAGCTATGGGCATAACAACACCAGAAGCCAAAGCTTGTGATTTTGTATTGTTTGGAACTAAAGGTGACTTGGCTCGTCGCAAATTACTGCCTTCTTTATACCAATTAGATAAGGCTGGTTTGCTTAACATTGATACGAAAGTAATTGGTGTTGCTAAAGATACTTTTTCCAATGAAGAGTTTAGTGAATTAGTCGTCAAAGCCTTAAGAGGTTTTGTTAAAGAGGAACTCTGCGAAGAGACTCTGGCTCGTTTCTTAACTCGTTGTCACTATATAGGCACTAATTTTACTGAGTCAGAAGGCTACCAGGCTTTCCATGAGCTACTAGAACCAAGTAAGCGAGTGATGGTCAGTTACTTCGCTACTCCACCTTCTATTTTCGGTGATATTTGTCGTTGTCTTCACGAGCAAAACCTAATTCAATCAGATTCTCGCGTTGTTCTTGAAAAACCAATTGGTTTTGATCTTGAATCATCGAAAGTGATCAATGATCAAGTTGCCGCTTTTTATAACGAAGATCAGGTTTACCGAATTGACCATTATTTGGGTAAAGAAACGGTTCAAAATCTCATCGCACTGCGTTTCGCTAACTCATTATTCGCCTCTAAGTGGGATAACAGAACTATAGATCATGTACAGATCACGGTTGCTGAAGAGGTAGGTATCGAAGGCCGTTGGGGTTATTTCGATAAAGCCGGTCAAATGCGTGACATGATTCAAAACCATCTTCTACAAGTACTGACGCTTGTTGCGATGGACCCTCCAGTCAATCTTGACGCTGATAGTATTCGTGATGAGAAAGTAAAAGTGCTTAAATCACTTCGTCCTATCAATCTGGATAACATCTACGAGAATACCGTACGTGGCCAATATTCTTCAGGCTTCTTAAAAGGTTCTCCAGTTCCTGGTTACCTCGAAGAAGAGGGCGCAAATACCCAATCAAATGCAGAAACCTTTGTCGCTCTGCGCGTCGACATCGATAACTGGCGTTGGGCTGGCGTTCCGTTCTATCTTCGAAGTGGCAAGCGTATGCCAACCAAGAGTTCTGAGATTGTGGTCTACTTCAAGAACCCCCCTCATAACTTATATCGCTCTAATTATCGTAACTTGCCACCTAATAAATTGACTATTCGTCTTCAGCCCCATGAAGGTGTTGAAATTCAAATGATGAATAAGGTGCCGGGACTAGAGCAAAAGCAGCGACTTCAAACGACCAAGCTTGATTTAAGTTTCACTGATACTTTTAAGAGCGAGCGTATTGCAGATGCTTATGAGCGTTTGTTGCTTGAGGCGATGTTAGGTAATCAAGCGTTATTTGTGCGTCGTGATGAAGTCGAACATTCATGGGTCTGGGTCGACGGAATTATTCAGTCTTGGGAAGAAAGTAACGAAAAACCTAAGCCATACCCTGCAGGAAGCTGGGGACCAGTCGCATCTGTTGCTTTGATAGCGAAAGATGGTCGTTCTTGGGACGAGTAGGAGAAACTCATGATTAAAGAAAGTGTTTTCAAATCATTTGATAATAAAGAAGCCTTAGAAGCTCAGCTTGCTGAGCGGATTGCTAAGCAGTTGCAAGAAGCGGTTGATATTCGCGGTAAAGCAAGCTTGGTTGTTTCCGGTGGTTCAACACCGCTTAAACTGTTTCAGCTACTTAGTCACAAGTCGGTTGAGTGGAGTGATGTGTATATCACGCTGGCTGATGAACGGTGGGTTGGTGGTGAATCTGATGACTCTAACGAGAAACTGGTTCGAGCTCACCTTCTACAAAACAGAGCGGCTAGCGCAAAGTTTCAAGGTTTAAAGAACATGTTTTCAACTCCTGAAGAGGGGTGTGAAATGACCATGGAGCAGTTAGCGCACTTTCCTCGTCCCTTTGATGTTGTTGTATTAGGGATGGGAAATGATGGTCACACTTGCTCTTGGTTCCCTTGCTCAAAAGAGATTGAATTGGCGCTGTCAACAGACAAACTTTGCGTTGCCGTCAATCCAGGTGCTGCACCAAATCCACGTATATCTTTATCGAAAACGGCGATTTTAGCCAGTCGTCAAATTTATTTGCACATTGTCGGTGAACAAAAGTTAGCTGTTTATCGTCAAGCGCTCGAGAACGAAGATGCTAATAGCATGCCGATTAGGGCTGTCTTAGGTCAACACAAGACACCTGTCGATGTTTATTGGAGCGCTTAAGGAGAAGTTATGCATTCAGTAGTCCAGACAGTAACAGATAGAATTATCGCTCGCAGTAAAGAGTCCAGAGCCAAGTATTTGGCTGGCCTCGATGAAGCTAAAAACAATGGCGTTCATCGCAGCTCATTGAGTTGCGGTAATCTTGCTCATGGTTTTGCAGCTTGTAATCCTGATGATAAACAAGCGATTAAAGCGTTGACTAAAGCCAATATTGGAATCGTTACTTCATTTAACGATATGTTATCTGCTCATCAACCCTATGAAACTTACCCAGACTTATTAAAAAAAGCCTGTAGTGAAGTGGGCAGTGTTGCACAAGTTGCAGCAGGTGTTCCGGCGATGTGTGATGGCGTGACTCAAGGTCAGCCAGGTATGGAGCTTAGCTTACTTAGTCGTGAAGTTATCGCCATGTCGACCGCGATTGGTCTTTCACACAACATGTTTGACGGTGCTTTGTTACTGGGTATTTGTGACAAAATCGTCCCAGGCTTGTTGATTGGCGCACTAAGTTTCGGTCATCTTCCTATGTTATTCGTGCCTGCTGGCCCGATGAAGTCTGGGATCCCGAACAAAGAAAAAGCCCGTATTCGTCAGCTATACGCTCAAGGCAAACTTGATCGTACAGCGCTGCTTGAAGCTGAATCAGCTTCATACCACAGTGCGGGTACATGTACCTTCTACGGTACAGCAAACAGTAATCAGTTGATGTTAGAAGTGATGGGTCTGCAGTTGCCTGGTTCATCGTTTGTTAACCCAGATGATCCATTACGTGAAGTGCTAAACAAAACAGCTGCGAAGCAAGTGTGTCGTTTGACTGAAATGGGCACTCAATACACGCCTATTGGTAAAGTGGTTAATGAAAAATCAATCGTGAACGGCATTGTGGCGTTACTTGCGACTGGCGGTTCAACTAACTTGACTATGCACATTGTGGCTGCAGCTCGTGCTGCTGGCGTTATTGTGAACTGGGATGATTTCTCAGAGCTCTCTGATGCTGTCCCATTAATTGCCCGCGTTTACCCTAACGGACATGCTGATATTAACCATTTCCATGCTGCTGGCGGTATGGCATTCCTCATTAAAGAGCTGCTTGATGCAGGTCTGTTACATGAAGATGTGAATACAGTCGCTGGTTATGGCCTGCGTAAATATACCCAAGAGCCGCGTTTAATCGATGGCGAAATCGTATGGGTAGATGGCCAAGCAGACAGTTTAGACACTGAAGTGTTGACCAAAGTAGGTGAGCCGTTCCAAGTGAATGGTGGACTTAAATTACTTAAGGGTAACTTAGGTCGTGCTGTGATTAAGGTCTCAGCAGTGAACGAAGAGCACCGCATTGTTGAAGCGCCAGCGGTTGTGATTGACGATCAAAACAAGCTGGATGCGATATTCCAATCTGGTGAACTTGATAAAGATTGCGTTGTGGTTGTTAAGGGACAAGGGCCTAAGGCCGTTGGTATGCCTGAATTGCATAAGTTGACGCCAATATTGGGCACACTTCAAGATCGTGGTTTTAAAGTCGCGTTGTTGACCGATGGCCGTATGTCTGGCGCATCTGGCAAGGTACCTGCAGCTATTCATCTGACGCCAGAAGCACTAGATGGTGGCTTAATCGCTAAGGTTCAAAATGGCGATATGATCCGCGTTGATGCTAACACTGGTGAGTTAACGCTACTGGTTTCTGATACTGAAATCGCATCGCGTGAAGCTGAAAAAGTTGATCTACGCAGTACAAGCTATGGAATGGGCCGAGAGTTGTTCGGTGCATTACGTTCAAATCTGAGTAGTCCAGAAACTGGTGCGCGTTGCACTAATACCATAGATGAAATTTATTAATTAGGATGAATACCGCAATGTCTAAGAATAACTGGTCGTTACAAGCTCAAGATATTTTTAATCGTAGCCCCATTGTTCCTGTTATGGTCATCAATAAGATTGAAGATGCCGTACCGCTAGCCAAGGCACTCGTTGCTGGTGGGATCAGTGTTTTGGAAGTGACGTTACGTACTCCTTGCGCATTAGAAGCTATCACTAAGATTGCTAAAGAAGTACCTGAAGCGTTAGTAGGTGCTGGCACGATTTTAAATGAAGAGCAGCTTCAGCAAGCCGTAGATGCTGGTGCACAGTTTGTGATCACACCTGGTGCTACACCGAGTTTACTTAAAGCGGCAATGGCAGGCACTGTGCCACTAATACCAGGTGTAGCAAGCATTTCTGAAGTGATGACAGGTATGTCACTGGGTTATACTAACTTTAAGTTTTTCCCAGCTGAAGCTTCAGGTGGTGTTAATGCACTTAAAGCTTTTTCAGGCCCGTTAGCTGACATTCGTTTCTGCCCAACAGGTGGCATTACGCCAAGTAGCTACAAAGACTACCTTGCACTGAAAAATGTCGATTGTATCGGTGGTAGCTGGATTGCGCCAACGGATGCAATGGAGCAGGGAGACTGGGCGCGTATTACACAGCTTTGTAAAGATGCGATCAGCGGAATCTAATTTAAGCTCAATGAATTAGATAGACGACATAAGGAAGGCTACCGATTAGGTAGCCTTTTTTTATTTGAACTATTTCGCTTTAGAGTAGCTGAATTCGCTATTAGCAGTCCAGACTCGGTATCTGAGTTCACTGCCTTGTGGTATGTAGAAAACCTTTGGTAAACGGCTGTCATATTGGATTGTTAACGTGCCGGGGATCGTTAGAAAAGTCTCGGTTTTTGCTTGATCAAAACAAGCCATCTTAGTGCTTGGACCTGGTTTGATACTATCAACCTGATAGTAATTATATCCCCATCCTTTGACGCTATGTTCAGTCAACTCACCGAATAAACTGTGCTTGTTACAGTCAACTAATTGTGTTTTTCCGATCTGTACCTCGACCATGTAGTTAGCTTCGTTATCTAACGTCGGCAATATTAATCGGTGTTGCTCCATGCCTTGCTTTGGCGCAGGAAACATCTTGGTACTTTCGTCAGTCTGATAGTTTGTTGAGTTGAAGGTCTGCGAAATGATCATATGTTGATTCTCTCCACTTGGATGGGCAGGGCTTGTGGCAAACGCATTAAATGATAATAGTGAAATAGCGAGTGCCGATGTGGTCATGATGCGTTTAGCCGATAAAGTGGATCTAGATGTGAACATAAAATCTCCGAATGAGCTCAAGTACAAGGTATAAGTTAACGGTATAAACGTGGCAGAGATAGAAAAGGGTTAATAAATTCAAAATATTTTCTGTTTATTCGTTTTGGAATTGATACCAGTGGATATTTGGCAGCGAGATTACTGCTTTACCCTTAAAGGTTGTTTGCCATTAAATGACTTAAATTAATGTGTTCACAAAATAGACTTTTAGCCTTGAACTTGATATTTATCATGGGAGTGGTTAGCGTTAATGAGTCGTGATTAGATCATAAAATGATAAGAGTTAACTTATCAAAAAATATAAGGTGTGTAACGAGATGGTGGATAACAAGCACTCGATAAAACCTTGGCAACATCAGCACCAATTTTCAAGTATCAATATTGATGGAGAGCGAAATACTCGTTATGTGCTCTACTTAACTGTGATCACCATGATTGTTGAGATTGTTGCCGGTACTGTATATGGTTCCATGGCGTTATTGGCTGACGGCTGGCATATGGGAACCCATGCAGCTGCTTTTATGATCACGCTTTTTGCCTATCATTACGCACGAAAGCACGCTGATAATCCAGATTTTTCATTTGGAACAGGCAAGGTCAGTGTATTAGGGGGATTCACCAGTGCAATTGCGCTAGGGATGGTAGCCCTTATCATGTTGGTTGAATCTACTGCTCGTTTCTTTAGTCCACATCAGATCCAATTTAATGAGGCCATCGTCGTTGCCATCATTGGATTGACGGTAAACCTTGTGAGTGCGCTATTGCTTAAAGATCATCATGGGCATTCGCACTCTCATGGCCATAGTCACAGTCACCATAATCATCAAGAACATGCACATGAAGGCCAAGATCATAACTTACGTGCGGCATATTTACATGTGTTGGCTGATGCTCTGACATCTATATTGGCAATTGCAGCCTTACTGTTTGGAAAGTGGTACGGATTAACTTGGTTAGATCCTCTTATGGGAATAGTCGGTTCAATCATTATTACTCGCTGGGCATGGCAGTTGTTAGGTCAAACATCACCAATATTATTAGATCAGAGTATTGAGGAGATGTATCGCAATAAAATGACAGCCTTGATTGAGTCTGAAGAGGATCATCAAGTCACCGATCTCCATATATGGAAAATCAGCGCTGATCATTATGCCGCCGCTATCTCGATAGTGAGTCATCAACCAAAAGAGGTTGATTACTTTAAGGAGAAGCTTGGATCGTTTGAACAAGTTCGTCATCTCACCATTGAGATAAATACTTGCCATGACACGAAATGTCATCAATCAATAAGGTGATGTTCGATCTATGTTGGTATATCTATTCCTCGCTAATATTTATTAGCGGGTGAACTCCCTTGATTTTTCACGGTCGTAAATAGTGGCTACAACTAATATTCAGCGTTACGACATTTTTTTCACGACCACTTTGGTAACCTTTGTTTTGTCATTGTAATCAAGGTGTATTCCGTGTTGTTACCACGTATGGTGAATGTTTTCAAGGCAATTGAAGAGTCTCTATTACCTTGTTACTATTAGTTATAATCAATTTTTCGTAGCAGTGATTACTGTTTACGCGATCTATTCATTAATCTATTTTTGTGAGTAATCTAGTGTTCTTTCGTTTAAAAAAACTATCCGTAAATCAATTTACTCTGTTTATAGCCATATTCTATGTGTGTATTTTTAATATCCCCTTTTTTCAGGTTGTGCAGCAGGGGATAGAGAAACAAACAGAGGTTAATCCTATTTTCATTGCGACGATTCCTTTGTTTCTCATCTTCGCACTGAGTTTTCTTTTCTCACTTTTTAGCTTCAAATACCTGTTAAAGCCCTTTTTCATCTCAATCACTTTATTGTCATCAAGTGTGTTTTTTGCAGCACTTCAATACGGTGTCGTATTCGACACCGGTATGATTGAAAATACGGTGCAAACAAATCAGGCTGAAGCTTTTACCTACCTAAATCTTTCATCTGCCGTTAACTTTTTGCTGACAGGCATCATTCCTGCATTTCTGATTTTAAAAGCCAACATAGAGTATAAACCTGTCATCAAAGAGGTCATACATAAATTAGGGTTTATGCTCTGCATGTTGGTTGGTATCGGAGTGATCGCTTTCTTTTATTATCAAAATTATGTGTCTTTTGGGCGAAATAATGATGAGTTGAAACGCTTGGTTGTGCCTACTTACGTGATTGGATCAATTGCAAAATATACTAACCAACATTATTTCCAAACCCCTTTGGTTTATCAGCAACAAGGCTTAGATGCCGTCAATACGCACACAGCAAGAAATGGCAAAGGTAACCTTATGGTACTTGTCGTTGGTGAAACAGCCAGAGCGAAGAACTATGAGTATTATGGTTACCAGAAACCGACTAATACTTATACCAAGGAACATAAAGTCACAGCGTTTCAAAATATGACTTCTTGCGGTACAGCAACGGCTGTATCAGTGCCTTGCATGTTTTCAAATATGACACGCGCTCAATACAATGCGAGAAAAGCAGAAGCACAAGACGGGGTACTTGATGTACTCGCTCATGCTGATATCCAACAAGTTTGGCTCGATAATGACAGTGGTTGTAAAGGGGTTTGTGACAGAATAACCAATATTACCATTGAGCGAGATAGTGACCCAGAGCTATGTAATGGTGATTATTGTTTTGATCAGGTGCTGCTAAATCAATTGGATAAGACCCTCGCTAACATTGAGCATCGCGATACCTTGATTGTACTGCATGTTATTGGCTCCCATGGTCCAACTTATTATCTGCGCTATCCAGAATCGAATAAAAAGTTCACACCAGATTGCCCTCGTAGTGATATACAAAATTGCAGCGATGAAGCGTTAGTGAATACCTATGACAATACTATTCTGTATACCGATTATATATTAGCGAGTGTGATTGATAAGCTTAAAGGCCTCGATGGGCAATATAATACTGGCATGATATATATGTCAGATCATGGCGAGTCATTGGGTGAGAAGGGACTTTATCTTCATGGTGCACCTTATGCGATAGCGCCAGATGAACAGACTAGAATCCCCATGCTAACTTGGTTTTCACCTGCATTTAGCCAAGAGAATAAGTTGGATCAGAGCTGTTTGAACAAAAAAGCAAAGCGGGGGGGATTCTCTCACGACAACTTATTTGATTCATTATTGGGGATCATGAACGTAAAAACGACGGTTTATGATGAAGGGTTAGATATTTTTGCTTCATGCAGAGCAAAAACGTAGGTTTTTATGAAATAAAAGGATGGCAACATCCTTTTATTTCGTTATTGTAACAGTAAGGTTAATTCTACTATTTGAGAGCATGGCTGCTAACACTGATTTAATGTCATTTATAATCGGGTAGATAATTAGGGATATATGAATTAAGGCGCTGGCATTAAAATAAGAATCCACGGTGGTGAAGTATGAGTTCAGTAAAACAACTTTCTAATATTGAAGTTTCAACAAAAATCCTCAGACATGCCGTTCCCAAAATGTCTGAACTCGATATCCCTGTTACCCCAGAAAATTACTCAGTTTGGTATGAATATTTCTTAGGCGTTAATTTAGATTTAAAGCGTGTTGTTGATCATAAAATTGAAAATGGTGAAATATTCACTGAAGAAGTTAACAGTGATCTCGTTAAGCAGTTTGTGTTAGAAATTTCACCAGATGTCATCGAAAGTGTACACGTAGAAACTCAATTAGTGATTAATAACCTGCTTGAGAAAGTGAGTAAAATAAGCAGCGGCACCGCCAATTTAACCGAGACATTGACTGATTTTAATCAAGAACTACAGAAAACTAATGATGCAGACATGCTATATAAGTTGGTCGACACATTAGTGAATGAGATGGGCTCAGTGATCCACGACAATAAACAGATGGAAGCAGATCTCAATCACATGAATGAAGAGGTTTGCTCACTTAAGTCTGAAATGGAAAACTTGAGTGTCGTCGCGCAAACGGATCAACTGACTTCTTTATTTAATCGCCGTGCGTTTGAAGATCAAATTCAGGTTCATATGGAAAACTATGAGCAAAACCAAACAGCCAGTAGTTTATTGGTCGTCGATATTGATCATTTCAAGTTATTCAATGATACCCATGGCCATCTCGTGGGTGACAAAGTATTAGCATATGTGGCTTTAGCATTGAAGAAGTCGGTAAAAGGAACAGATTTTGTTGCTCGTTATGGTGGTGAAGAGTTTGTTGTTTTATTGCCAGATACCCATTTGGATGATGCTTTAATTGTTGCTGAGGCATTGAGGAAAAAAATTGCTGATAAAAAGCTCACAACAGGTAAAGAGAAGAAGCATTCACTCGGTCCACTGACTGTTTCTGTCGGCGTAGCAACATTGAATAATAGTGATGACAGAGAGAGTTATTTTATCAGAGCTGATGAGGCACTTTATCGAGCTAAATCATCAGGTCGAAATCGCGTCTGCGGCGAGTAGTGTTTTTATAATATCGATTTGAACTGTTCACTCTTTACCATGAGGAGTGAACCGTTCATTTATTGATTATCTTTGAGCTGCATATCCATTTTAATAAGACGCTCTTCCATATCAAAAGTCACCGTAAAGCCTAATCCTTTGGCTAGATTCGCCATGCTGCGATTTTCAAACATGGTAAAACCTGTTAAGACCTGTGTATCATTCTTCTTGTAGTAGCTGATTAATTTCTCAAGTAATAATCGACCTAATCCCAAACCTTGATGATCACTTCTCACAGCCATTGCAAACTCAGCTTCGGTATTATCCGGATCGATGGAGGCTCTAATGGCACCTAATGTCAGATCCTCTCCATTATCATCCTTTGCAATCGCAATAAAGGCCATTTCGCGGGCATAATCAATTTGAGTCAGCACGGCCATCTCTTCGTGAGTCATTTTGGAGCGCACGCCAAAATAGCGTTTATACCTGTCTTCATCTGATAAGGAATTATCGAATATAAGATGTTTAGGTTCATCTTCTGGCAAGATAGGGCGCAACATAATGTTCAGCCCATTCTTAAGCTTTGCACTCTGTTCCAGTTCTTTGGGGTAGGGAGAGATAGCAAGCCTTAACGGGTTATCAATCAGTGTTTCATTGAGCTGTATATTCACATCAAGAAGAGTGATATTTTCGCCAGCGCACAATACAGGATTAAGATCGAGCGTGGCGATTTCAGGGCAATCAATGACTAAATGAGATATCTGTGTGAGCATGACACACAGGGCATTCATATCCAGTCCCAAAGGTAAGTGTCTGTCTTTTAACTTTTGCGTTTTTAAGGCCTGAATGACCATATAGCGTGCTAAGGTCATGTTAAGCGGTGGCAGTGCAACAACAGCATCACGAGCAGGATCCCACTCAGAGCCGCCTTCACCGAGTAAAATAGCAGGCCCAAAAACAGGGTCGTTGATCACCGCCACTCGTATCTCTTGGGCGCCAGCAGTGAGCGCCATCTTTTGAACAATTAACCCTTCTATTTCTGCATCCGGATTAATATCTAAGACCCTAGATTTGATCGCCGCAGCAGCTTGAGCTACTTCAACTTCACTGCTCAGATTAAGCATAACGCCATGGACATCGGACTTATGATGAATGTCGGGTGACTGTACTTTTATTGCTACAGGGTAACCAATTTTGTTGGCAATATTGACGGCATCTTCAGGGGTATTCGCTACATAAGTGTCGATGGTTTTTAAGCCATAAGCAGACAAAATATCTGAGGATTCATGGGTTTCTAGAATTCGCTTACCAGCTTTATGTGCCTTTTTAAGTAGACCTCGGGCTTGTTCTACATTCGTGGGGATATTATCGGGTATTGATTGTGGCACTTCTTGGAGCAGCTTTTGGTTACGTCGATATTCAACCATGTGCATGAATGCGCCAACAGCGCCTCCTGCAGTCCTGTAGGTTGGGATCCCTGCGTGGTTAAAATGCTTACGTGCTAAATAGGCGGAATCCTCTCCGCTCCAGTTGGTAAGGATATTGACACTTCTTCGTTTCGGATGCGTTGAGATCATCTCCACTAGAGCACTGGCAATCTCGACACTGTCTCCTAATGCAGAAGGAGAGTGTAGTACCAAAATAGCATCAGCAGCGCCACTATCCATCATGATTTTAACGGTTTGCGTATAACGCTGAGCATCTGAATCCCCACCAATATCAACAGGATTTTGCTTAGACCATGTTGAGGGCAGCAGTTCGTTAAGTTGTGTAAAAGTATCGCCACTAATGACCGTTGACTTGCCTCCTCCCAATATCAATTGATCTAAGGCAAGTACAGCAGGGCCACCGCCATTACTGACAATAGCCAGACGTTCGCCAAGTAACGGCGAGGAATGGGCTAAGGTCTCTACGGCAGCGAAGAGTTCAACTAAATCATTTACTCTCAACATACCTGCTCGTCTGAAGGCGGCTTCATAGACGGCGTCATTTCCCATTAGCCCGCCAGTATGCAGTTTAGCGGCATTAGAACCTTCAGAACTTCGACCTGACTTAATGACGAGAATCGGTTTGTTTCTGGCGGCCGCTCTGGCAGCAGAGAGAAAGTGGCGCTTTTCATTAATAGAGTCAACATAGAGCAAGATGGCATTAGTGCTTGCATCTCTGCCGAGATAATCCAGCAACTCATCAAAATCAATATCGGTAGCATCGCCTAACGAGATAAAAGAGGAGAAGCCAATGCCTTTGTTATTTGCCCAATCAAGTACAGTGGTACAGATGGCTGCTGATTGTGACACGAAGGCAATTTTCCCTGGTAGCGCGCTGGTATGGGCGAAGCTGGCATTCAGGCCTAAGTTAGGTAGCATCATGCCTAAACTATTTGGCCCCAAAATTCTCATGCCATAACGGTTGGCATTACGCTTGGTTTCCTCAAGTAAACTTATCCCATCTTGATTGATCTCATCGCCCATTCCCGAGGCCATAATGATCGCAACCTTACAACCAAATTGTGCCAGAGTTTCCACAATGGAAGGGATTCGAGAGGCCGCAGTACAGATAATTGCGAGATCAGGAATTAGGGGAAGACTTTCAATATTAGGGTAGGCCAGCACACCCAAAACAGCTTGATACTTTGGCGTGACGGGCATTATCGGGCCCGAGAAGCTACCCGCAAGCAGGTTTCTCATCACTACATTACCCGCTCGTTTTTCAGTATTTGAGGCGCCAATAATGGCAATTGACTTGGGTTTAAACAGTGTATGAAGCGTACGCTGGCTCATAAGGTTATCTCTTCAATCGCGATGATTGAGTGTACCTTACTTCAAGTTTGATTAGCCATAAAAATCAGGGGCATCAACAACCTAGAAAAGACAGAAATAGTCTACTTACGATTAGCGTTTATTGATGATATATGAGGCTTGGCGAACGCAATAATAGGGGAAATTCATGAATAGAATGCTGAGTCCTAGGTTTTACATAGGGATAAGCTAAAAATCTGAAATGTGCTGCAGATGATATAGAGTGAAATTAGTATCGCAGCTCTAATTTTGACTTTGACATTGAGTTCCGTTAGGTGGAATTTATTAAAGAACCTTGTATCACTGATGATCCAATCCATCTGTGAATTGTGCCTTTTGTCGGTTAATTTCTATTCTATTGTTATAATTAAGTTAATCTGTATTTCACTGCCTATTTAACAAGGCAATGTGTTGTTGAAACTCACGCTATTCTTTGTTCTTTTGAGTTGAAAATGTAGCGCCTTTGTAAAATTGACACTTGTGTCAGGTTTTTTGTTCTGATATACCTAAATTAGTGAAATTCAGCACACACCAATTTACAAGATTAATCACGGAACAAATTATGACTATAAGTACAGTTCGTTTCCTATTAAATAACGAAGTCGTGACATTAGAAAATACAGACCCGAATTTAACGGTCTTACAGTATCTACGTGAAAAGCAATTTAATACAGGAACCAAGGAGGGGTGTTGTTCCGGTGACTGTGGCGCTTGTACTGTCGTTGTTGCTGAATTAATCCCAAACAAGAAAGACCTTGATTATAAATCGATTAATTCCTGCATCAGTTTTGTCGGTAGTCTACATGGCAAGCAGCTTATTACGGTTGAAGACCTTCAAGATGGCGCTAACTTGCATCATGTTCAACAATCCATGGTGGATAATCATGCTTCTCAATGTGGTTTTTGCACGCCTGGTTTTGTGATGTCATCATTTGCCTTACATAAAGTAAACAGCCAACCAAGCCGGGCTGAGGTGGTCGAGGCACTTGCAGGGAACTTATGCCGTTGTACGGGATATCGTTCGATTATTGATGCTGCTATGGCATCAAGCGAGCATGCAAAGCCTGATTCATTTACGCTGCATTATCAGCAAACGGTACAGCAATTAAGTGAGTTCAAAGCATTACCATCAGCTAGCCTTTCAGATCATCAGCACAGTTACTTTGCCCCTAAAAACGTCTCCGAGTTAGCGACAAAACTAATTGAGCAACCGAGTGCGGTTTTAGTCGCTGGTGGCACAGATTTGGCGTTATCCGTGACTCAGAACTTCAACATCATTGATGATTTAGTCTATCTAGGTGATGTCGATGAGTTAAGAGTGCTTGAAAACAGTGACACGCAGTTTGTGATTGGCTCTGCAGTGCCCTATAACGAATTTACCCCAATGCTTCATGATGAATATCATGAACTGGGTGAAATGATTGAGCGTATCGGTTCAAGACAGGTGCGCAATAATGGCACGTTAGGCGGCAATGTCGGTAATGCTTCCCCGATTGGTGATATGCCACCAGCGCTGATTGCACTCGGGGCAGAAATGGTGCTGCAACGTGGCGATGTTGAACGCAAAATAGCGGTGGAGGATTTCTTCATTGCGTATAAGAGAACGGTATTACAAGAATCTGAATTCATTAACCGCTTTTACATCCCTAAAGCCAAACCTGGCCAGTTCTTAAAATTATATAAAATTTCTAAACGTATCGATGATGATATCTCCGCTGTACTCGCCGCCTTCTTTATTGAAATTAAAGACAATGTGGTGACTGATTTACGTCTTGCGTTCGGGGGCATGGCTGGTATTCCAATGCGAGCCAAGCAATGTGAAGCAGCGTTGCTTAATAAACCTTTAAACCAAGAGAACATTAGTGCAGCTCAACAAGCTTTAGCCCATGATTTTCAGCCCATGTCAGACGTTCGTGCTTCGGACAAATATCGCATGAAAGTGGCACAGAACTTAATGCAGAAATGTTACCTCGAACTAAAAAATAGAAATATTGAAACACGGGTGGTGAGCTATGCGTAGTCTTATTGATATCAATAAAAGTAATTTGGCGGATACAAGTCAAAGTAGTGTTGGGTTAGGTGGTGTCGGTCGTTCTAAAAAACATGAAAGTGCTGATAAACACGTCAGTGGTGCTGCGATTTATATCGACGACAGACCTGAACTAAGAGGTCAATTACACGCGGCCGTAGGGCAGAGCACCATGGCTCACGCCAATATTATCAGTATGGATTTATCCGCGGTTAAAGCTGCAGAGGGCGTCATTGCTGTTATTACGGTTAATGATGTCCCAGGTCACACCGATATTGGTCCTGTGTTTCCAGGAGATCCCGTATTGGCTATCGGTAAAGTTGAATTTGTGGGTCAACCACTGTTTGCCGTTGCTGCGACCAGTCATGAGCTTGCTAACCGTGCAGTGAAATTGGCAAAGGTTGAGTATGAAGAGCTTGAAGCGATATTAACGGTCAAAGAGGCTTTAGCAAAACAAAGCTTTGTTCGCCCACCATTTTCAATGGTACGCGGTGACTCGGACAAGGCTATCGCGAGTGCATTGCACCAAATATCAGGTGAGATCAATGTTGGTGGCCAAGAGCATTTTTATCTTGAAGGTCAAATATCCTCGGCAGAGCCAACAGAAGAGGGAGGCATGAGTGTGTTCTCCTCTTCACAGCATCCAAGTGAAGTGCAAAAGCTCGTGGCCGAAGTATTGGATATTCCGCTGAATAAAGTGGTGGTAGATACGCGCCGGATGGGCGGCGGGTTTGGAGGTAAAGAGACACAAGCAGCGCCTTGGGCATGTATTGCCGCGTTGCTGGCTAATGTCAGTAAAAGACCGATTAAGTTTAAACTCAATCGCTCTGATGATATGTGCATGACAGGCAAACGTCATCCATTTGAGAATAATTACAGTGTTGGTTTTGATAAAGATGGCCAGATTAAAGGCATTAACATCACAGTGAATGGTAACTGTGGTTATTCTCCGGATCTTTCTGATGCCATTGTCGATAGAGCCATGTTCCATTCAGACAATGCTTACTTTCTCGATCAAGCAACAGTAACGGGTAACCGTTGTAAATTAAACACGGTATCCCATACCGCATATCGTGGATTTGGTGGCCCTCAAGGCATGATGACCATTGAGATGGTCATGGACGATATCGCCCGCTATCTAGGCAAAGATCCATTAGCGATCCGTAAGGTCAATCTTTATGGCACCGATGATCGCAATGAAACCCACTACCATCAAAAGGTTGAACACAACAAGATCCATGAGCTCATCGCCTCATTAGAGGAGAGTTCTGATTATCACGCACGTCGCGAAAGCGTGAGTGAGTTTAACCGTGAAAATACCATTTTGAAAAAGGGCTTAGCCCTAACGCCTGTTAAGTTTGGTATCTCATTTACCGTGCAGCATCTGAACCAAGCTGGGGCACTCATTCATTTGTATACCGATGGCACCATCTTAGTTAGCCATGGTGGCACCGAGATGGGCCAAGGTCTCTATACTAAAGTGGCTCAAATTGTAGCTGAAGAGTTTCAGGTTGATTCAGAAACGGTCGGTGTCTCATCAACTCGCACCGACAAAGTGCCAAATACGTCACCAACAGCGGCCTCATCGGGCACAGACTTAAACGGTAAAGCGGCGCAAGCAGCGGCAATCATCATTAAAGATCGTTTGATTGAGTTTGCCACTGAAAAATATGAGGTTAAGGCAAGTGAGGTCCGTTTTGCTAACAGCCAAATTCATGTTGGGACAGACACGTTTAGCTTTGCAGATTTTGTGCAACAAGCCTATATAGGCCGAGTGTCATTATCTGCAACAGGTTTCTATAAAACGCCTAAAATTCATTTTGATCGTGCAACAGGTAAGGGGCGTCCTTTCTTTTACTATTCAACCGGTGCTGCGGTATCTGAGGTGTTAATTGATACCTTAACCGGTGAATATAAGCTACTGCGTGCCGACATTTTGCATGACGTGGGTCACTCATTGAATCCCGCCATTGATATTGGTCAAATAGAGGGAGCTTTTATTCAAGGCATGGGATGGTTGACCACTGAAGAGTTGGTTTGGAACGACAAAGGCCGACTATTATCAAATAACCCCGCGACCTACAAAATTCCAGCTATTAGTGATGCACCGATAGATTTTCGCGTCACCTTGGTGCCAGATGATCCTAATCGAGAACAAACCATCTATAACTCCAAAGCGGTGGGTGAGCCACCCTTCATGCTTGGAATATCTGTTTGGTCAGCCCTTAAAGATGCCATCTCAAGCGTGTCTAATTACACCTTAAGCCCCTCGCTTGATACCCCTGCAACACCAGAGCGTGTGCTATGGGCTGTTGAAGCGATGAAAGCTAATCAGTAAGAACCTGAGGACAAGATGATGACGATGAACTGGAGCGGCGCAGCTAATCAATTAAGTCAGCAAGGTAAGGCCTATGTCTTAGTGACATTAGTGGGTGTCTCCGGTTCAACGCCAAGAAACAGCGGCACCAAAATGGTAATAAGCCAAGATGAGATGTTTGACACCATTGGCGGTGGTCATCTTGAGCATAAAGCGACTAAACATGCCCGAATCATGCTGGATAAAGGTAAAAGTGATCAACATCTTGAGCATTTTCAACTGGCGAGTAATTTAGGCCAATGTTGTGGTGGGAACGCGAGTGTGCTGTTCGAGTGTTTCGCGGCTGTAGGCGTCAACATCATGGTGTTTGGTGCCGGCCATGTTGGTAAGGCTTTGATTTCCATCTTAGCTGAACTTCCCTGTCATGTGACTTGGGTCGATTGTCGGGAAGAACAGTTTCCTAGCCACGTCGAAACTTACCCCAATGTGACAAAGTTAGTCAGCGATGAGCCTGAATATGAAGTGGCTAATATGCATAAAAACAGTTATTTCGTGGTCATGACCCACAATCACCAAATGGATTTTGAGATCTCCCAAGCAGTGTTGAAACGGGGTGATTTTTGCTATTTAGGTTTGATTGCATCAGACACCAAATGGCGCCGTTTTCAACAGCGTTACAAGCATCGAGAGGTCGACCCACTGCAAGTCGCGCGTATGAGCTGCCCGATTGGGCTTGCTGAAGTTGGGGGTAAGTTACCCATGGAGGTCGCTATCTCTGTCGCGGGTGAAATAGTGAATTTATATCAAAGCGAACAAAAAGCGTTAGCAGAACAAAACCAAGCATTAGAGGTTGATTCGACACAGCTCAAATCAAAGTCTACTCCAGCGTCACAAAAGGGCATTTTTTGGAAAGAGTTTAAAGAATTACTTAACGCAGACTAGCTTTCTCATTGCCGTCATTGATCTATTTAGTTATTGATTTTTTTAAGAGTCTTGATTCATTTTATAGGAGCCGTAAAGGTGACACATTTTGGCCTACAGAGTAAAAACGTAGTAATAACGGACAAAGGCACCAGTAAAATGATGGCCGCCTGTGTCGAAGTTAAAGGTGAGCTTATTCATGCTGTCCACCCTTATGGTACAGCGCTTGAGTGCGAGGTTTTCGATTATGCCGATAAGGTGATTATGCCGGGCTTGGTTGATTCTCACGTTCACATTAATGAGCCTGGACGTACTGAGTGGGAAGGGTTTAACACGGCAACCCAAGCTGCTGCAGCTGGTGGTATTACCGCCTTAGTGGACATGCCGTTAAATTGCATTCCTGTGACAACCACCAAAGCGGCATTCGAAGAGAAGTTGAACTCAGTTGACGACAAGTTATGGGTTGATTGCGGTTTTTGGGGCGGGGTGATCCCACAAAATATCGATGATTTAGACGAGTTATTGAATGCGGGTGTATTAGGGGTTAAATCGTTTTTAATTGACTCTGGTATCCCTGAGTTTCCGAACGTCGAAGCTAAAGATATTCGGGCAGCCATGCCGATCCTCGCTAAGCACGATGTGCCTTACTTGATCCATGCTGAACTTGACTGCGGTGGTTTTAATGACGTGGTTGTTAGTGATAAATACAACAGCTTTTTAGCCTCACGCCCTAAAAGTTGGGAAAACGATGCGATTTCACTGATGGTGGACATGGCTCGAGAGTCCAAAGAGCTGGGGGATAACTGTAAAATACATATCGTCCATCTCTCATCTGATGAAGCGCTTGCATCGATTGCAACCGCGAAAAGCGAGGGGTTACGCTTTAGTGCTGAAACTTGCCCCCACTATTTAACGATAGCGTCAGAAAATATTCCTGACGGTAAAACCCTATTTAAGTGTTGCCCGCCTATTCGTGAGAACAGCAATCGTGAACATCTATGGCAAGCGGTCACTGATGGGCGTTTAGATTTTATTGTCTCCGATCACTCTCCTTGCACGCCAGAACTTAAACACATCGACAACGGTGATATCGAAAAAGCCTGGGGCGGTATTTCTGCCCTGCAGTTTGGTCTGCCACTGATTTGGACTGAAGCGAAAGAGCGCGGTTTTACATTAGTGGATCTGGCACGATTAATGTCGAGTAAAACCGCCAAATTCGCTGGCTTAGACTCCATTAAAGGCCAAATAACCGCTGGGTATCACGCTGATTTTTTAGTGTTTGATCCTGAAGTGAGCTACACCATCACCAATGAGATGATCAAACATCGTCACAACATTACCCCCTACGCAGGCCGACAAGTCACGGGGCAAGTTCAACACACTTATGTGCGAGGTCATCATGTGTACCAGCAAGATGAATTTATCAACGCGCCAGTTGGACGACCGTTACTTAAGGGAAAGCTGTAACCGCAGAGAATTCGGTAAGTTATTCGAAAACACAACTAAATAGAGAATAGGATTTCGACGTTATGATGCTAGATATTGATACACAACAACAGAATCAGTTAACAGGCGAAGCCCTTGAGCTTGAACGCAAATTTAAATCTCAATATGTCGATCTTGCCAATGAAGGCGTGGGCGGCGAAACGCTCAAATGCAGTGATGACTTTTTTGCTGAAATGGAAAACCTGATCAAACCCGGTCGCGGCATCTTTATCGATGATAAGTTTACCGAGCGTGGTAAGTGGATGGATGGCTGGGAGTCTCGTCGTAGTTATGGACGTGATAACGGTCGTGAATTTGACTGGTGTGTGATCAAGTTAGGCATTAAAGGCGTGATCCATGGACTGGATATCGATACTAACTATTTTCGCGGGAATGCACCTGAATCGGTATCAGTTGAAGCCTGTGTAAGCGAAGTTGAGCCAAGTGCAAAAACGGTTTGGCATACTGTACTAACTCAAACTGCAGTAGAGGCTCACAGCCAAAATATTTTCGAGATCAGCAATGATACTGCATGGACTCACATTCGATTGAATATGTTCCCTGATGGCGGTGTGGCGCGTATCCGAGTGTACGGTGAAGCAGATGTAAATTGGGAACATTTCGTTCCGGGTGAATTAATCGATCTTGCTTACATCAAAAATGGCGGCAAAGCTTTGTTAGCCAGTGACATGTTTTTCAGTGATAAGAATAACCTCATCAGACCTGGCCGTGGCGTGAATATGGGAGATGGGTGGGAAACCAAACGTCGCCGCGATCCCGGTCCAGATTGGTTGATTGCTAAGTTAGCAACTCAGGGCAGCATTGAGAAAGTGGTGATCGACACGTGTCACTTTAAAGGCAATTTCCCCGATACTTTCTCGTTAGAGGGAATGATATCAAGCAGTGATGATTTCACTAACGGTCAGCAAGACGCTAACTGGCAACCGATTATCGGCCGCACTAAACTGGCTGCTCATCGTGAGCACCTGTTCATCAATGAACTCTTGGTCAAGAGTGAGCAAACATTTACCCACGTACGGATCAATATTTTCCCTGATGGTGGTATCTCACGCATGCGTCTATTTGGTAAGCGAAAAGACTAACGGGGGTTATATGAATTTAGATGAGTTAAATAGCCTGTCAGAGGCTGAAGCAACCCATGGGTTTATGCAGTGTTGTACAGCATCAAACTGGGTTGAGATGATGGTGTCATCAAGGCCTTTTGCAAATGGCCAAGAACTGTCGAGTAAGGCTGATGATATCTGGCGAAGCTTGGGAGAATATGACCTGTTAGAGGCGTTTGAAGGCCACCCACAGATCGGCAATGTTGATACCTTACGCGCAAAATATGCCAATACAAAGGCCCTTGCCAGCGGTGAGCAAAGCTCAGTTAGTCAGGCATCAGAGCAAGTCTTACAAGATTTAGCCGATGGTAATGCTGAATACCTTCAAAAGTTCGGTTTCATTTTTATTGTGTGCGCCACAGGCAAGAGCGCTGAGCAGATGTTGAGCTTGCTGCTTGAGCGCTTACCTAACGACAAAATCACTGAGCTGGTGAACGCAGCAGAAGAGCAACGCAAAATTTTTCAGCTACGTTTACAGAAACTAATATAAGCAAAAACGATGAGTAAAAATTTATGAGCCAAATAACAACGCATGTTTTAGACACGACACGTGGGCAACCCGCACGAAATTTACCCATTACATTGTTTGCTCAAGTAGAAGGTAAATGGCAAGTCTTGGCGTCAGGCATTACTAACCTAGATGGGCGAATTGGCGGGTTATTGGCTGATGACAAGGTGCTTGATGCTGGGGTGTATCGAATGCATTTTGACACCAGTACTTATTTTGAAGCCAATAAAGAGAAAGGATTTTATCCCTACGTCGATATTGTATTTGAACTCGATGGAGGTAAGAGCCATTACCATATTCCATTGTTGTTAACTGCGTTTGGTTATTCAACTTACCGAGGCAGCTAGGGGAATAGGATGGAAAATATGATGACAGATAAATGTCGGTATCTTACGCCAATACCATTAACGCCGGCGGGATTTAGTGCTTTCGGTGATGTTATCGAGGCCACGCCAGATGCAACAATACTGTCGATAAATGATGGCCTTGCTCAGCGTTATCATGATTTAGCTAAGGTGGATGTGAGTGATGATAACGGCCATACCTTGATCAGTATTTTCCGTGCCAAGCCGTTAGCGCTGCCGATAGCCATCAAGATGATGGAGCGTCATCCCCATGGCAGTCAGGCATTCATCCCCATGGGGAATAATCCCTACATTGTGGTGGTTGCACCTGCTGGTGAGTTTGATGCCGACAAAATTGAAGTCTTTATCGCGAGCTCTGATCAAGGGGTTAATTATCACAAGGGAACTTGGCATCACTTCTGTTTAGCAACCCTTGATGAGAGCGACTTTTTAGTGATTGATAGAGGCGGTGAAGGGGATAATTGTGATGCGCTTGTCTTAGATGGAAAGCTCATCATCGCTGAAAGCTAATTAGAACTGAAAACAGATAAATCGCAATTAGATAATAAGAATTCAAATGATGCGATACGATAAAAAAGGTAAAAGATAATGTTGAAAGCATACCGGGGAGAGTTACTGCACTTTTTGTCTGATCCAGCTAAAGGCTGTCTAGAAGAGAGCTACCAGCATTTTGATGATGGACTGTTAATTATCAAAGATGGGTTGGTTGAACAGGTTGGAGATGCGAGCGAGCTACTGTCCACATTGGATCCGAGTGTTGAGATCACCCATTATGAAAGCGGGCTGATAATGCCTGGCTTCATCGATACTCATGTGCATTATCCACAAACTGAGATGATCGCCTCTTACGGTGAGCAACTGCTTGAATGGTTAGAGAATTATACTTTCCCTTTCGAGCGTCAATTTGAAGATTTTGAACATGGTAAAAAAGTTGCTGAGTTCTTTTTAACCCAACTGCTTGCAGCCGGAACCACCACTGCATTAGTGTTCGGAACAGTGCACAAAGAGTCGGTTGAGGCTTTCTTTACTGTGGCTCAGCAGAAAAAGCTGCGCATGATCTGCGGCAAGGTGTTAATGGATCAAAACTGTCCTGATTACCTATCGGATACCGCGCAAACTGGCTATGACGACAGTAAAGCATTGATCGAAAAATGGCATGATGTCGATAGATTGCAATATGCGATTACGCCAAGGTTTGCCCCCACATGTTCAGCTGAGCAACTCCAAAAAGCTGGCCAGTTACTGGCAGAAAACCCAAGTGTCTATATACACACCCATCTCAGTGAAAACAAAGATGAAATCGCCTGGGTTAAGGCGTTGTTTCCCGACAATGATGGTTATTTAGATGTTTATGATCAACATAAGCTGCTGGGTCGTCGTAGTGTCTTTGCACATGGAGTTCACCTTCATGATTGCGAATGTGAGCGTTTAGGTGAAACCGGCTCTGCTATTGCGTTTTGCCCAAGTTCAAATCTGTTTCTCGGCAGTGGGCTCTTTAACCTTAAGCAGGCGCAAAAGTATAACGTCAATGTGGGGTACGGCACTGATATCGGCGCTGGTACCACTTTTTCGATGTTAAGCACGCTTAATGAAGGTTACAAAACTCAGCAACTTCGCGCTGACAAATTGAGCCCGATCCAATCGTTTTACTTAGCCACATTAGGCGGCGCAGTCGCCTTAGATCTTGAAGGCACAATCGGTAATTTCACCAAAGGGGCCGAGGCTGATTTTATCGTCCTTGATTATCATGCTACCGAGCTTATGTCTCGCCGGATGCAACACTGTCGTAATTTGTCTGAAAAGCTTTTCATCCTGAGCATGCTAGGTGACGAACGCCATGTCAAAGCCACCCATATTATGGGTGAACGCGTGTAGATACGTGCGCGCTACAAATACAAGCACGAGTACAACAACTAATTATAAGAATTGAGGAAGGTTATGGATCCCTATATTAATGAATGGTTAAACTTAATTATTCGTTTTGCACATGTGATCACGGGTATCGCCTGGATTGGTGCATCATTTTACTTTGTTTGGTTAGATAACCATTTGGAAAAGCCACCGCAATGGAAGGCCGATAAAGGGGTGAGTGGTGATCTTTGGGCTATTCATGGTGGAGGCTTTTATGAGGTGGCTAAATATAAATTGGCGCCACCGCAGATCCCAGTCAACTTACATTGGTTCAAGTGGGAAGCATACACCACGTGGTTAACCGGTTTTTTACTGTTATCGCTGATGTTCTATGTCGGCGCAGATTCCTACCTTATTGATAGACGTGTTGCTGATTTAACACAGTTTCAAGCTATTGCTATTGGTGTGGGCTCAATTGTCATTGGTGTGGGGTGCTATGAGTTTTTGGTGCGTACCAAACTTAAAGATCACGGGTTAGTACTGGGTGTCATCTTGATGCTGGTTATCACAGCATTATCTTACGGACTCACCCAAGTGTTCAGTGCTCGTGGTGCTTATATGCACATTGGTGCAATCATCGGCACCATTATGGCGGGTAATGTTTTTTTTGGGATAATGCCGTCACAGCGCGCTTTAGTGAAGGCCGTTGAGGAGGGGAAAACGCCAAATCCTGCTTACGGGTTAAACGCTAAGCTACGTTCAACACATAATACCTATATTACGTTACCGATCATATTCATCATGATCTCAAACCATTACCCAATGACCTATAACCATGGTGCAAACTGGTTAGTCTTGATTGCCATCATTATCATTACTGCTGCGGTTCGCCAGTACTTTGTATTACGTCATTTCGGTAAGCAGAAACCATTAATACTTGTCGGGTCAGTGGTTGCCACCATTGCGCTTGCCTTTGTTATCGCACCGGTCTCTAAAGAATTGAGTGCTGAGCAGAAGCAACAAACCGTCGGCCTTACACAGATTAAGCACATTATCGAGGCGCGTTGCGCTAGCTGTCATTCCGATGCGCCTACTGATGATGTGTTTACCATTGCGCCGGCGGGGATCATATTTTCAGATGAAGCCAGTATTGTGCAATGGGCACCGCGCATACAAGCACGGGTGATTGATGCTAAAGATATGCCGTTTATGAACAAAACCGAAATGACCGATGAAGAGCGCACGACGCTAGCCATTTGGTTATCGAATACTAGCCATCAGTGAAAGTGAAGTTAGTTCGATAAGTCATTCTTCAATGTGGGTATATAACCAATGTTGCTCAATCATTAATTAGGGTAGTTAATCGACATATGGATAAACGAGTCATAAAGAATGGGTATAAAGTTGCCGAGTGTTTATACAATTTTGTAGAGCATGAAGTGTTGCCAGGAACGGGCATCGATGCTGAAGGTTTTTGGCTATCAATGGCGAACCTATTTAATGAATTCACCCCTCAAAATGAGCAGCTATTAGCGACGAGAATCAAGTTTCAGACGCAGATAGACGCATGGCACTTAGCTCAAGGGCAAGCTGGCAACAATCAGGGGGGAAATGATGTTATCGATCAAGCAAAGTACCAGCAATTTTTAACTGATATTGGATACATTGTTGAAGAGAAGGAGGACTTCTCTATCACGACCGCTTATGTAGACGATGAAGTCGGTAAAGTGGCTGGTCCACAGCTTGTGGTGCCATTAATGAATGCACGTTTTGCTATCAATGCTGCCAATGCCCGTTGGGGCAGTTTATATGATGCACTTTATGGTACCGATGTGATTAGCGATGATAACGGAGCGGGGATCACTCGGCACTATAATCCAGTTAGGGGCGCAAAAGTTCAGGCCTATGCGCGCCAGTTTTTAGATGAGGTGATTCCGTTACAAGATAGAAGTCATGGCGAGGTTGTTAGCTACCAAATTGCCAACTCTGCACTTGTCGTGAACCTTCAATCGGGCGAGCTTGTGAGCTTACAACAGCCAGATAAACTGGTTGGTTTTAATGGTGATGAACAAAACCCTAGTGCGCTCCTTTTTAAAAATAATGGGTTACATATAGAGATTAAAATTGATCCCAGTATGCCTGTCGCAAAAACAGATCCAGCCTCGGTGGCTGACATCATTCTAGAATCCGCTTTGAGTGTGATACAAGATTGTGAAGACTCAATCTCAGCGGTTGATGCTGAAGACAAAACCGCAGTGTATCGTAATTGGCTTGGTCTGATGAAAGGGGACTTAACAGAGACTCTTGAGAAAAATGGCATATCGATCACCAGGCAACTTAATGCAGACAGATACTACAAAGCCTTAGACAACCAAGAGTTAGTACTGCCAGGGCGTAGCCTGCTGTTCGTACGTAACGTTGGCCACTTGATGACAAATGATGCCGTGCTCACATTAGACAACCAAGAGGTGCCGGAAGGCATTTTAGATGGGTTAATGACTACCTTGATCTCACTGCATGATTTAAAAGGTCATTCTGGGTTTAAAAATTCTCGTCAAGGTAGCATTTATATTGTTAAACCAAAAATGCATGGGCCTGAAGAAGTGGCATTTAGTAATGCGCTGTTCACGCGCATTGAAGAGAGTTTAGGCTTAGCCACCAATACCATCAAGATGGGGATTATGGATGAAGAGCGCCGTACATCGGTTAACTTAAAAGAGTGCATTCGTGCCAGTAAAGACCGTGTCGCTTTTATCAACACTGGCTTTTTAGACAGAACGGGGGATGAGATCCACACGAGTATGCAAGCTGGGCCTATGGCACAAAAAGAGCTAATGAAAAACGAAAAGTGGATCAGTGCTTATGAAAATCGCAATGTACGTATTGGTCTGCAGGCTGGTTTTAAGGGCAAAGCACAAATAGGTAAAGGGATGTGGGCGATACCCGATCAGATGTCTGCCATGGTAAAGACTAAAATAGGCCACCCACAATCTGGTGCTAACTGTGCATGGGTACCGTCACCAACGGCTGCGACTCTGCACGTATTACATTATCACCAAGTGAATGTCAGTGATGTTCAAGACAAGATGCTACAGCAGTTTGCAGTTGAGATAGAAAACAATCAGTTAACAGAACTGTTAACCATCCCCCTGTTGAAAAATCAACATAGCCTAAGCCCACAAGATATTCAAAATGAGTTAGATAATAATATTCAAGGCTTGCTTGGTTACGTGGTTCGCTGGATAGATCAAGGCACGGGTTGTTCAAAGGTGCCGGACATTCATGATGTTGGGCGTATGGAAGATAGAGCCACACTGCGCATATCTAGCCAGCACATTTGTAACTGGTTACACCATGGGTTGTTAACCCGTGATCAGGTGATGGCATCTTTACACCGGATGGCCAAAGTGGTCGATATGCAAAATATCACCGATGTAAGGTATCAACCAATGGCTGAAAACCTTGAAACGAATATTGCATTTTTAGCGGCAGTTGATCTGATTTTTAAAGGGAAGTTTCAACCTAGTGGATATACTGAGCCGCTACTGCACCAGCGAAGAGTTGAAGTGAAGGCGATTAATTAATGTGAAAGCTTTACGATAGCTAGCCTCTTTTATGGTTGAAAGTAGGTCACTTTTATTATCTAATTAAATAATATAATCAGCAGCATGGTTTCATGTTGCTGATTTTATCTTTTTTGCATCTCTTACAGGAAGTGATTGTGGTAAAAGCTAAAGCTTCAGAAGGCAATATTCGGCAAAAAAATAAAGCTGTTATCTTCAATGCTGCTAAGAAAGAGTTTGTCACCTATGGCTTTAAAGGTGCATCAATTAAGCGAATTGCAGAGCGGGCTAATATTGCCAGAGCAAACATCCATTATTATTTTCAAGATAAAACGGATCTGTACCAACAGCTGCTAAGTAACATCATCTCTGTGTGGAACAGGGATTACGATACATTGTCGGTAGATAAAACGCCTAAACAGGCGCTTAGCGACTATATTCGTGCAAAAGTTATGCATTCTAAAGATGATCCAGACTCGTCAAGAATCTTCGCCAGTGAGCTCATCCATGGCGCACCTGTGTTAAATGATTACCTCTATGGGGGGTTCGGAACCTGGCTACAAAGCCAAGTCGATGTCATTAACGCTTGGATTGAGCAAGGCTTGATTGATAAGGTTAATCCCCACCATTTGCTGTTTCTTATCTGGAGTTCTACCCAACACTATGCGGACTTTAATGTGCAAGTAGTGGCAGCTTTGGACAAAGAGGCGATGAGTGATGAGGATTTTGAAGATGTGGTCACTTCGCTCACACAGATAATCCTCAAGGGATGTGGGATAGACTAGGTTTGCATGTCACAAAGGCTTCAAATGAAGCTTGATGGGATTCGTTTGGATATATTCTGCTGACTTTGTATTGGATTGTTTCTTGTAGGTCATACCTTCACTGTGCTCTGATGTGAAAAACGTCGTATGTGCGCTCTTGTTTTGAGGCACTTCTGCTAACGGTGGTATGGATGTCTGATCTCCATGGTCTATTGCGTTCCAGACTCTTCCCATATACCTATGGATAAGTGGAGGAAATGCTTGATTTTGTATGGAACAGAAATGGCCTTTGTAAGCTCTATTCCCCATTTGTTCCTTGGAGGCGTCTGATTGCTTGATAATTTGAGGAACAGGTTTTCATTGTTCCACTCCTCATTGTCTTGCTATACAGCTTTATTTCAAGGCGATAGGTTCAGTTGGTGTAGGTCGAGCACCGTTGCCTTGTCAAAATGAGATTCAGTGAGCGTTCTTTGGGAATGCGCTCTTTTGACTACCAGATACGATAGTAATCTTCATATTAATTCCTTTTTGTGGTTTGAAGTTGTAGTAGATGATTGGCTTGTGGGGATGAGCGAGACGCAGCCAGCACAATTGAAAATAAAATGACTAAGGCACCAAGTAATTGTGCCCAAGTTAGTGTTTGACCTAGGATTAAATATCCAAGAAAACAGGCTGAAACACTGCTTAGAAATCCGAGAAAAGAGACCGTTACCGGAGGCAATTTTTCGATACCGCGAAACCAGAGAAAGTAACCTAAAATGGCACCAATCAGGCTCAGATATCCATATCCAAAGTAGTTGATTGGCATAAGTTGGGTTGGAACGCCTTCTAGCCAAATTGAGACTGGTAACAACATTATGCCGCCAAATAACAATTGCCAACCTGTGAACCCAAGCATTGTCATGCCTGTAGGACGACCCCACCTTTTTGTTAGTACCACGCCTAACCCCATGCTCAATGCTCCGAGTATCGCGATCAACACACCTTCGATATTAAGTTCAGCTGAGCTGTTTAACACCAGCAATCCAATACCGAGAATACCTAATCCACTAGCTGCCAGCTGTTGTGACTTGAAGTCGGCATTCAGCAGATATCTACTCATGATCATTACAATAAGAGGCTGGATAGACATCACCATCGATGCCATTCCACCTGGCAAATAGGTTGCTGCGAAAAATAAACAATAGAAAAATAACCCGATGTTTAGAAAACCTAGCACTGCCATACGACGCCACCATAATCCAGTAGGACATGCTCGGCTAATAAGCACCAGTAGCACACCAGCTGGTAGCGCTCGTATTGTTGAAGCAATAAGCGGACTGTCTGGTGGAAGCGCCTCTGTTGTCACTATATAAGTACTGCCCCAGACAATAGGCGCAATTGCTGTTAACGCTATAATCTTAATTTGCTGGATCCTGTTCATAATTCGCCCTGACTAATTAGTTTATTACCTTTATGGAAAGTGACTTTTACAAAAGTTACTTTATTGAAAGTAATTGAGTTTTAATCTTTAATCAAGTATCTTTTTAAAAAGATATTCATTTGAGAGATAAAAATGTCATCTGACAAAGTAGATAAAATCCTCGCTCAATGGCTCACGGTTAGACCTGACTTAGATTGTTCTGCAATGGGGGTTGTCGGGCGATTACGTCAAACCAGTGGTGTATGGAAGAATAAGCTGGATCCAGTTTTTCAAGAGTATGGGCTTAGCAGTATCGAGTTTGATATTTTGGCTACGATGCGTCGCAGTGGTAATTCGGCTGTCACTCCTACTGAGTTATATCAGACTCTGATGCTTTCCTCTGGCGCGGTTAGTACGCGTATTGAACTATTGGTGAAAAGAGGTTTTGTTCAGCGTATTGCCAGTGAACAGGATAGACGAAGCTGTAAAGTAACTCTGACTAAAAAGGGAATAGAGTTGGTGGACACGGCATTGAATGATCATGTTGCTAATATGAACAACATGCTGAGCGTACTTAGCAGTCAAGAACAAGATCAGCTGGCAAAATTGTTAAAAAAAATACTGTTAGCAGAGCAGTAGCGAAAAGTAATAAAACAACTAATCGTCTAGGGCACCGACTCTTGCAGTGCCTCAGTCCCATGCCATATTGAGGACTTTTCAAGTCCCGAAATGTTTCTTCAATTTGCATGCAATTGACATATATCTGAGTGACTTTAGCAGCTGTAAATGCCTATGGTGGCAAGTTGGTTGCCAACAACCAAGGCTCTTTGCTGCTTCTGCCTGCCTGAGTGAGAGATAGTTGGTTCCCATCAAGTAGTGATTCAGTGGCAACCATCAGAGAATTAAGGTGTTTATTATGAATTTGTGGGCATTGATTTACGAGTGAATCATGTAGTATCTTAATATCGCGCATGGTGTTGTTATCTTGTTTGTTTTTGGCGAAATTAATTAGATCAAATAGCACCATGCGTGTCTAGTTTTTGAAAATAAAAGAAATTATCAGGGGATTCCCTAGATTGGGGCGTTAGCAATATAGTATGAAATCACCAGATCGCGATAAAATCTCAAAAATGACCGATTTACCAAATATTGGTAAAGCTATTTCGGCTGATTTAGAAAGAATTGGATTAAATCATCCAAAACAACTCATTGGCAAAAATGCATATGAATTGTATCGACAACATTGTTCGAGACTTGGTTGCAAACAAGATCACTGTATTATAGATGTTTTCTTATCGGCAATATCTTATATGGAAGGTGGTGATTCGCTTCCTTGGTGGCACTTCACAAAAGAAAGAAAACTTTATATGGAGTAGTATATTGCTAACAAATAAGGATAGGCCGCGCGAAGCCGCGTCCTTATCCCAAGTGTTGAACAAGCCCGATGGTGGGGTTATCAATACTCTTTATTAAGCAAATAGCAGATCGAGAGTTTGGTCTAT